>JAVRBO020000021.1:0-7334 GCA_034531195.2 Nostoc sp. ChiSLP01 | reverse complement strand
TTTAGGTCATTTTCAAAAATACAGCATTTACGAGCGCACCTGCGGAATCTAGGATCGATGCGTTAGAAGAGTTAACTTTCAACCAACAACCTTCCACTCATAACAAATTACAACAAAAAACCAATCCTACAATTTGTATTATTACGCAAGTTTTGGCAGACAAAACTATCTCAATTCACATTAGTGATAACGGTTCAGGAATGGATGAAACTGTAAGATTAAAGTTATTTGATCCCTTCTTTACCACTAAACCAGTGGGGAAAGGAACAGGCTTAGGCTTATCCATTAGTTATCAAATTGTAGTGGCCAATCACAAGGGCAAGCTGTACTGTAATTCTGCACTAGGGCAAGGAACTGAGTTTGTCATAGAAATTCCAATTCATCAGTCGGGTCGTATTTTTAGATGAACAGTACAACTGGATCGCTGCTTTTGATGAACCACTACGTCCTGAGCCTCAATTTTATCGCGTGACTTTTCCTGATTTAAATGTATTAAAATTTAGGTTTGCGGTTAACTGTAGAGCGAGTACAACAGTTACAGGCACAGCTTCAACAAGAGAATTAATGCACCTGAGACAACACCACCGCATTTTTCAAGAAGTTAGACCCCCAACAAATTAAAAATTTGATGGCTCTCCCTATTGTAAGGTCACCAATTCCCTTGGAGAATAAAAAATAAAATCCTTTTGCCCTCTGATATCATGTCCGGCAAATTACCTTAATATGTCATTGCGAGTGCAACGAAGTGGAACGTTCGCGGAGCGTCTCGTAGAGAAGCAATCACAAAGACTCTGCGATTGCTTCACTTCGTTCGCAATGACGGGTATTTGAACGGACATGATATAGGAGTCCGATTTGATTTATGAAAAAATCTAAGTATTTGTAGGGTGCGTTACGCCAAAGGCTAACGCACCTAAATCGTTAACTGGTGCGTTAGCCTTTGGCGTAACGCACCCTACCTGTATTTCATAAATCAAATATGAGTCCTATATGACTTCTGCCTTGTTCAAATTATTAGCGGGACTTAAGACATTTTGGCTTTACCCTGACGCAACAAAGTAACGCTCACAGCCCCAACAAGCGCTAAGAAGCTGAAACTAGAAGTAGATTCAGGAACAGACTTGGGATTGTCAATTTTGAGAACTTGTCCAACTCCTGGGCGATCGCCTCGGTTTGTCACGTAGATCGCATCATCAGCACCAATAGTTAAAGCAGTAGGCGACTCTAGTCCATTTCCACTGAGGATAGTTGTACGAGTGCCATCAGGTGCTATTTTAATTACCGAACCATCTAAATTACCTTTCCACAGTGACTGATTAGCGTACTGCAAAGCATACAAATTACCCTCACTATCAAAAGCTAAGTCAGTAAGTTGGGTAAAGCCATCGGCATAGACTGTTGGTTGACCATCAGAACCAACTCGGTAGATTTTTGCTTCACCTTCGGGAAAAGGAAAACCAGTTAACTGGCTAATATAGTAAGCACCATCGAGTCCTAATGCAACATTTGTCGGTACTGCTTGGATTTCAAATGGTGATGACGATACACCAGAGGGGAAGACTGGATTAGTTAATGTCTGGCGAGGAATTGTGGCGAACCCCTTTAAATTACTTCCGTCAGTACCGAAGCTAAGTAACTCATTGGCACCAGCATCAACTACAACAACTTTATTTCCGTCTAGGAGTAAAGAAAAAGGATTGCTGATTACATCACCTTTGTCTGGATTATTTACAAGTTCATAATTAGCTAAATCAGCGACACTAGTCCACGAATTTGTCTTGAAATTAGCCGTGATAATTTTTCCTAAGTCAGTATTACCCAATGCAGCGCGAAATGCGGGATTAGAACCATAGCCAACTGCAATATAAGGCTTGCCACTGGCATCAAACTTGATATCTTGAGGCCCAGCAGTATCAGTACCATCTGGTAATGCTAAAGAAGGCAGTCCTGTAAGTATACGCTCCTGCGTACCATTTCCAATTTTTGTCACTGCACCAGTTGTGCCATAACATAAAGACTGGCCTTGGGCACTCGGTGAAGGAACGCAAGCTCCACTTCCCCCCGTTCCTGCTTCTGTAACGTAGAGGCTGCCGTCAGGCCCAAAACTTAGACCGCGTGCATTATCAAGACCATCGGCAATTACCGAAAACGATGCCGCCTGTGCTGCTTTGGTTCCTGTAAAAGCAACAATACAAACACTTAAAAATGTAATCCCAAATTGCTTTAGTTTCATGAGATTGGTTCAAAAATTAAATTTGATTTTTACAAGATATAGAGCAGCTTTAGGAGCGTACATCTGTACGCCTCTACGTTTGGTAGAAACAGATATTGTATGGAAAGAGAGCAAGACATCCATTTAATACCCTACGTCCGCTTGAATCAAAAGTAAATAATGCATAATGAGTATTTGTAATAAGACTTACGCAAACTCTACGAAATCTTCTCTACGAGACGCTGCGCGTTGGCGGTTCGATAAATTAAGCGAAGTTGGCTATTTTTGCGTAAGTCCTATGTAAATTTGAGCGCTTAACGGCGCCAAAAGCTTGGGAAAAAGAGTTTATACCAACAATAGCTTTGCCAAAATAAGAGCCTACAAAAATTTTGGCAAAAACTGGCAAAATTACCCATACATAAACATCATGAGTTCAAATCAACAACAATTTATACAAAATCTTTACGATGCTTTCAACAAACGCGAAATTGAAACAATCATTTCGTTTATGCAACCGGATGTAAAATGGGCGAACGGATTAGAAGGCGGTTTCGTTTACGGGCGCGACGCAGTGCGGGAGTATTGGACGAATCAATTCAAGATTATTCAACCTCAACTCGAACCATTAGATTACGAAACGGACGATGACGGCAGAAATGTCGTAACAGTTCATCAAATTATTAAAGATTTGCAAGGCAACTTGCTTGCGGATATGACTGTTCAGCAAATCTTCACAATCGAGAACAATTTAATCAGTCTTTATGAACTTGGCGAGAGCGAAACAATACAAGCGACCATTCAGAAGGCTGGAACGTCCAATTAGCGACGAAATCTTTAACTGTTAGTTCTTATGAACTGGGGTGCAAAGCGGGATTACGTTTTCTGGTCGGTTATCTTCAGGGATAAAATTGGCAAAGTTTTCACCAATTTGGGATTTGAGATTTTGGATTGGGTTTCAATCTAAAATCTCAAATTCCCTATGCTCCATTCCCATTTCAAAGATTCTCAATCTTTAGCTGAGTATCTGAGTCAAGCCATGCTTGGGCAAATTCTGTTTGTGCGAGTTTTGCAGCTTTATTTTTACCCTGTGCTTGCAAACTCGCCTGCAAGCCAAATAACGAACGTCCATTACCCGGATATTTAGTTAAATCAGCCCGAAATACTGTCTCTGCTGCCGCATAATCACCTTTAGCTAACAAAACACCCCCCAATGCTTCCCGCGTGGGAAAGTACCAGTCTGGTGGTTCTACGTAATCTAAGTTATCTTCTGCTACTACTGCTTGTTGCAATATGGCGATCGCACTCTGGTAATCATGTCTAGATTTGGCAATCTTGCCATCTAAAAATTTTTGGGCAATGTCTAAAATGCGACTAGCAGGCGTAAAACCGATGGTGGAGTCTGCTGGCATGGTGTTTCTAGCAGCGAGTAAAGCACGGCTTTCTAATGCTGCATCTTCTGGCTGGCTTCGGGCTGCGTATGCCAAACCTCGCGTAAAGTGCCACAGCGCATTAGTAGTTGGGAGTGTAGCATCAGGTCGAGGAGTCTGTAAAATTTCATCCCAATCCCCAAATCGCGCTTGGATCGATAATTTATTCGCGAGAAATCCCTCTAGCATGGGTAAGTGAGGATCTATGGAATTAGCATGAGCAACTAATCTCTCGGCCGCTTGCAGGGCATCAAGATGTTTACCTGCCATACTACTAGCGATGGTCAGGAAATGTATATTATGAGTTAGGTATAACTGAGAATAAATACCTTGAATTTGATTGTGACAGATGTAAGGCACATCTTGAGCGATCGCCTTTTCGTTGACTCGCATTGCTGCGGTATAATCCCCGACGCGGAAATATATATGGCTAGGCATGTGTACCAAGTGTCCCGCCGCAGGAACTAAGGTTTCTAATCGCTTGGCGCTCTCCAAGGCGCGTTCTGGATGTAATGAGGCTTCTACCGCATGAATATAGTAGTGATTCGCGCCTGGGTGATTCGGATTTCTTTGTAGAACAGATTCTAAAACAGCAACAATTTTTTCTGTCCCTGGTTGTGATTGACCATCACGTGTCCACAACTGCCAAGGATGCAAATCCATCAGGCTCTGGGCATATAAAGTTGCCGCGTCTAAGTCGTCAGGATACCTTTGAACCAGACTTGCCATTGCTATGGCATAGTCCACATCTAAGGGATGTAAATCTGCATTGGGATTTGCAGAATAACGTTTTGCTAAAGCCTGAATATAATCTCTTTCTTTTGTTGATGCTTGCCCAGCCAAGAATAAAGCTTGTTGTATGGCTTGATAGGCAACTTGTTCTTTTTCGCTGGTGATTACTGAGTTAATGTTGGGGCCAAGGGCAAGAGCAATTCCCCAATATGCCATTGCCATTTGCGGGTCGAGTTCAGCAGCGTGTTGAAAAGAACGCACAGCTTCATCATGATTAAAGGCGTAAATGAGATTTAAACCTTGGTCGAAGAACTTTTGCGCTTCTTGGTTTTGAGTAGAAACTCCATGATGGTATGTTTCTAGTCCTGGGGTTAAAGTATAGGGCTGTTTGGTTTGGGCGATCGCACAATTGGGAAAGACTAAAAATAGTACAACTACCCAAACTATAAATAAACGCTTCATACTCAAGTTACCTGTGTTTAAGCTTTTTGATATTAGCTATTTAAATTACAGTTCCTTGAGAAAGTTATACGCATCTTGACAATTTCTTAAGATCCTAGCTTTTGAAATTTGAAAGCTAAGTTCTTAACATTTCTTGACGATTGACAAAGAATATATTCCTTCTCAGGACAAACCCAAAGATTAGTTTGTCAAAAGCGAAACGTCCCCTCCCTGCTGACGCTGAGGAAGGGGAATTACGTCAAGTTCGTTAAAATGAAAAAACCCTTTTTATATAAGGGTTTTAATGCTCGTCTTTAAAAGACATTATTTTGTCAAGCGGTCAAATTATTTGACAAGTGACATAATTTGTAGAGCAACAAATTATTTGACCAGAGCGACAGATTGTTTGTCAATACTTGTCGGTTAAGGGGAAAAGGGGAAGGGGAAAGGGGAAAGAAAAAACCTTTAACCTTTACCCTTTAACTTTTTCCCCAAACCCAATGCCGAGTTAAAAATCGTTAACCGAGCAGTATTGGATTGTTTGTCACCAATCCAAATCTTTGTGGATTGCCTGTTCAAGCAATTTCTAAAACTTTATGGCACAAACCCTAAAAATTAGATGCCCTTCCATTAAAGCTTGCAGGTGTAAAAAAACTTGACTTTTAAGAAAGTCACTACGGTCAAATAATTCATCGCTCAACACCTGTGTTGCGCTATCTTACCTATTGGTTCTTGTAGGTGTAGTATTTTCTAAAGGTAGCCGAGTACCTCCTCCTGTAGGGGAAGGATTGTTTTCAGGTAGGCTATCGGCTCCTTCTGTAAGTCTAGTATTGCCTTGAGGGGCTGATGCACCAGAATTATTAGGCACATTATTATATGTCCGTGCAACCTGGCCAAATTGATAATTTGTGATGGCACTAGCAGTACTAAAGTGCTTTCTGATGGTTGGTAATCCGCGATTCGCCAGTGCTACAAGGTCGGGGTTTTGTCCCAGCGCTGCTTCGCGTTGAAAAATGGCTGCATTTTCCAAATGAGCATTTACACCGCCCTCATCCATATATGCTTGCTCAAAGCGATCGCCTTGTAGCTGAGATAGTCGCGCCAGCCCTGCTCGAAATTTTGGCGCAGGAGTAGTGGGAGGAGTTACGCCCAATCGCGAACCAATCCGTGTCAAGTCATTTTTCACCTGTGTTTGCTCTTGAATCTCTGCTGTAGCAAATTGTTTAACTTGAGGATTTGTTGAACGCTGCAATGCTAATTGCCCCAGCGCGATGTTACCTATGCCTGCTTGACCTGCATCTATAATGAACTGCCGATCGATCTCATTAACTTGAGTAGTTGGTGTTGTTCGATTTGTTTGAGCGCTGACAAACTCACCATTTGGAAGTAATGCTGAGTATCCCAATGAAATGAAAAATCCGATTGCGAGGAAGACAATAGTAACTAAAGTTCGTTTAATCATGAGCGGTTGCTAATAAAACTTGGCTTAAGGAGCGTGTATTTCCATTAGATCGTTTGCTTAAAATTTTTTGTCGAGATTGATTATCGTACAAATAACCTAATATGTCTGAAAAACAACGCTATATCCAATAGGGATCTTCTTACGAGAAACATCCATCTTTCTTGAGATATGTTTAAAATCACAGGATTTATGCAAAAAGACAGTAACGGCAATTCCTGTAGACGCACAATAGTAAAAATATAGTTGATTGAGTATCTGATTTAAGAAGTAAACCTTACTTTTATCCCCTAACCCCAAACTGCCACATCATCGAGAGCAATTCAACAGCCTCCCCATCCGCCGTACAGACGAGCCACCAGACATCGCTAGTACAATCCGCTTGCGTCACGCCTGCTCAAACCAAGTGCTGATATCGGTTTTCACGAAGAAGGGTAAAGGGTAAAGGGTAAAGGGAAAAGAAATTGCAGGAGGATTGTGACCTCCCCCAATTAAAGACCGGACTTAAATGAGGGGGCTTTAAACCCATTTGGGGGAAGGGAAAGGAGAAAGATACGCATGTTTTAAAAAATTCTATCCCTTTCCCCCTTTCTTGGTCACGGTATTCTTGCCCTTAGCTCTGCTTTTGCAGGCATTGATAAACAGACCTGTTGGGTTTGCACATCATCCCAAGCGCGATCGCACTTGTCGAATGTTGCCCCATCCATTCCACTAATGAGGTGCAATTGCAATCAAAAGACTTTGTAGTGTTACTTCGATTAATTCTGAATTATTTGTCAAATTTCATTCAAGAATAAGTTTGCTGCGAGTCCCACGCTAAATCTAGGTCTCAGGAGCATTTCTATGGTTTGCGATGGCGTACCCGCCGGCCGGAGGCGATCGCACTCTTGAAAGACGGAGGGTATTTGACCACAAAACCAGTCAATCTATAGGTTCGGCAAGCTTATCCTTTAATTTTCGGCAATCCTTTAGGTTCTTGGCAACTTTTGGTGATCTAGGTTGGGGGAAGGCAGAAGGCAGAAGTCAGAAGAAGGAAATTATAGATTCAAACTTTGAGTTTATT
>JAVRBO020000020.1:0-100116 GCA_034531195.2 Nostoc sp. ChiSLP01 | reverse complement strand
GGGGTAGAGCGGATCTTCATGGAAAATGAGTAAATCCAAAATCGAGTTTTGACAACGGTTTCACGTTAAGTTGACACGTATAAGCATTGCCAATACTGCTCGGTTAACGATTTTTAACTCGGCATTGGGTTTGGGGAAAGGGTTAAAGGGTAAAGGTTAAAGGTTTTTTCTTTCCCCTTTCCCCTTCCCCTTTTCCCCTTAACCGACAAATATTGTAAGCATTGCTGTGCCCCTACAGCGCGGGTCTATTTACCATCAAAAAATGATTAATAAAAGTCTAAAACAACTTATGCACGATAAATGCATACCATGATTAATTTGTACAGTGCGTAAGTCCTATTATTTAGCCCTTTCAAGGTGAACTTTTGTACTATAAAATAAATGACGTTTTAAGCCAATTTTGGTATTTTGGTTCAGGCGATCGCTTAATTTACAGTCCAAAAATTTGGAGTTGAATGCAGAATTTCTTTGTTCAATTCCAGGCGATGCTAGAAATGCCGTAAAAACTTTGATAGTACATATGCTCACCTTGAAAGGGCTAGTCCTATTATTTTTGATTATCAGCAATTACCAAAGCTCGAAATATTATAATTTTCCCAAATCTTGGCAATAGAGAAATAGGCTATAGGGGCGTACAGCTGTAAAGTCCAGTAATTAGGTATTTTCTAAAATGGTATTGTAGAAGAATCCAGAGGCGACCATGAGGTTAACCTTGGGGAAACATTTCTTGTAGGCATTGTATTTCCTACTAGTTCGGCAGGTAGAAAAGATTCAAGTGAAAATAAATCAAAATTGATATTTATTAATGAGTATTGGCGTGAAAGATAAGATTTCTATAAAATGCTTTAAAATTCAACGTTGATATTAATTATTTTGCTATTTAAATTTTCGTTGGTTACTTGTTCTATCCATTTTTGTGTGGAAAGCTTTTAAAATGAAAATTTTAATTGTAGAGGATGATGAATTTAATGCCTATGCACTCTCTTCGGTTTTGACTAACCAAAACTATGCCGTTGAAGTTGCCGCTGATGGTGACGTTGCTTGGGATTTCATCCAAACTTGTGATTTTGATTTAATACTTTTGGATGTTATGCTGCCGAAGCTGGATGGTATTAGCCTTTGCCGACAGATTCGGTCTCATGGTCTGCAAGTACCAATATTGTTACTGACAGGGCGTGATAGTAGCCATGAAAAAGCGATCGGATTGGATGCAGGCGCAGATGATTATGTAGTTAAACCCTTTGACCAAGAAGAGTTAGTTGCTCGTGTCAGAGCGCTATTGCGTCGTGGAGGCATAACGTTGCAACCTATCTTAGAGCGTGGTAATTTGCGCCTAGATCCTAGCAGCTGTGAAGTCAACTATGCTGGAAATCTGTTGCCACTCACCCCAAAAGAGTATGGTCTATTAGAACTATTCTTGCGAAATAGTCAGCGGGTGTTTAGCTGCGGCATGATTTTAGAACATCTTTGGTCTTATGAAGATACTCCACAAGAAGAAGCTGTTCGCACCCATATTAAAGGTTTACGACACAAACTTAAAGCTGTAGGAGCGCCCAGCGATTTCATTGAAACAGTTTATGGTATCGGTTATCGTTTGAAACCACTCGAAGAGGCAGAGGGGCAGGGGGCAAGGGAAAAAGCTGGAGCCAATGCCCAATCCCCAATCCCCAATCCCCAATCACAGCAGCAAACACTAATGGCTGTTGCCGAAATTTGGCAACGATTTCAAGGGCGGGTGGACGAGCAGGTGAAGGTGCTGGAGCAAGCGATCGCAGCTTTAAACCAAAATAATCTAAATCCTGAACTTCAAAGCCTTGCAGCCAAAGAAGCGCATACCTTGGCAGGATCTTTAGGTACTTTTGGCTTAACTCTTAGCTCAAAATGGGCGCGGAATATCGAGTTGTTACTCAGTTGTGGTGAAACTTTGAGTCCATCTCAAATCAACAATCTCGAAACTTGGGTAAAGTTCTTGCGTCGGGAAATTGAAGAAAAGAATGCAGCGGTAATATCTGCATCGCCGGCTAAACAGGTATTAGAAACGCCGACGCCGACGCCAGAAAATCCCTCTGAGACAGAAACCAAAATATTGGTTGTGGACGACGATCCGCAAATTCAGGCATTTTTGCAAACCTTACTTAGTCCTTGGGGACTCAAAGCGATCGCTCTTGAAGATCCGCGTCAGTTTTGGGAAACCTTGGAAGCAGTTGCACCAGATCTACTGATTTTAGATTTGGAACTACCATTTACCAATGGTATTGAACTTTGCCAGGTGGTACGCAACGATCCACACTGGAGTGAGTTACCCATCGTCTTCCTCACAGTGCATAACGATGCCCAAATAGTAAATCAAGTATTTAGCGTTGGTGCTGATGATTTTGTTAGTAAGCCAATTATCGGCCCAGAACTAGTAACCCGAATTGTCAATCGTTTAGAACGGATAAAATTGCGGCAACGTGTAGCCCAAAAGAGCAGAGAACCAAGGGAACAAAATACTGCCGTTACTCCCTCATCTTCCCACTCCCCAGCCCCCAATCTCCAAGCTATCAACGAACTAGAATTGAGAGTAGCAGAGCGCACTGCTGAGTTAATTGCCGTAAATCAACAGTTGCAGTCACAACTTGATGAACGTCAGCAGACACAAGAAGAATTGCATTTTTCTCAAGCTCGATTTGCCCGGATTCTAGACATCGCCGATGATGCAATTATTTCTATCAATGGTTTTCAATGCATCACACTGTTTAATCAAGGAGCAGAGAAAATTTTCGGCTACTCTGCCCAGGAAGTAATTGGACAAAAGCTTGACTTACTTTTGCCGCAGCGCTTTTGCAACGTGCATCGTCAGCATGTAGTGGACTTTGGCAAATCTCCCAATGTTGCCCGGCGTATGGGAGAACGGCGCGAAATATATGGTCGCCGTAAGGATGGCACTGAATTTCCAGCAGAGGCTTCCATTTCCAAAATTGAAATGATTGAAGAGACATTTTACACAGTTATATTACGTGATATAACTGAGCGGAAGCAAATCGAGCGTATGAAAGATGAGTTTATCTCTGTTGTCAGCCATGAACTCCGCACACCTTTAACTTCAATTCATGGTTCTCTAGGAATGCTAACTAGTGGTTTGCTACCGACAGACTCAGAACAAGGAAAACGCTTGTTACAAATTGCTACTGATAGTACCGAACGTTTAGTACGCTTGATCAACGACATCCTCGACATTGAACGGATCGAGTCGGGTAAAGCGAAAATGGAACCGACAATCTGTAATATCGCTGAGATTATCGCTCAAGCAGTAAATGTCATGCAGTCTCTGGCTGATAAAGCGGGAGTGAAGTTAGTGATTTCAGATGTCTCCGGCCAAGTATGGGCAGATTGCGATCGCATTGTTCAAACCCTAACCAACCTATTGAGTAACGCCATTAAATTTTCGTCTCCTGGATCTACAGTTTGGTTGCAAATACAACAACAAGACGATGAAGTTTTGTTAATAGTCAAAGACACCGGACGCGGTATTCCAGCAGACAAACTTGAGAGTATCTTTGAGCGCTTTCAACAAGTCGATTCTTCTGATTCGCGCAATCATGATGGCACTGGTTTGGGCTTGGCAATTTGTAAGAGCATTATGCAACAGCATGGTGGACGCATCTGGGCTGAAAGTGTCTTAGGCGAGGGTAGCACTTTTTACGTTACTCTCCCGTTGATCCGCACTTGCCAAAAAAGTGATAGAAGTAACCAATTGAATTTAGTAAATAAACCATTTTCAGACAACCATCTATTAGAGTCACTCAGACAGGCGTTAGCTAAATCTTCAAAGAAAGTCCGCGTTCTAATTGTTGAAGACGATACTGATTTAGCTCAACTGCTGATGACTCTGTTTGAAAGGCATAAGATTGAAACCTTCCTAGCCAAAACTGGACGGGAAGCAATTCGTCTGAGTCAAGAAGTGAATCCTGACTTAATGATTCTCGACCTGATCTTGCCAGAGAGTGATGGATTTGCAGTAGTAGATTGGCTACAGCAGCACAATTATCTGTGTAATACTCCTGTGCTGGTATACTCAGCTAGGGATTTGGATGAATCCGAACACAATCGGCTGAGATTAGGACATACAGAATTTTTGACCAAAGGACGTGTGACTACTGAGGAATTTGAACAAAGGGTAATGGAGTTACTTCAACGAGTTACTCACAACCAACAAGAGGATAGCGATGATGACAACAAAGCGAATTCTAGTGGTTGATAACGAGCAATATATTCAAGAAGTTGCCAAGATTTGCTTGGAAACAGTCGCAGGGTGGAAAGTAGAGACAGCTGGTTCTGGTAAAGAAGGCATAATTAAAGCCGAAACTTACCAGCCAGATGCGATTTTACTGGATGTGATGATGCCAGATATGGATGGCATTGCCACCTTTGAAAAGTTACAAGCAAATCCCTTAACCAAAGCAATTCCGGTAATTTTATTAACTGCTAAAATCCAGGCTTCCGATCGCCGTCGCTACGCCCAAATAGGAATGAACGGTGCGATCGCTAAACCTTTCAATCCCCTAGAATTAGCTCAACAAGTAGCAGCAGCCTTGGGTTGGAACTTCGAGAATTAATACCAATTGGCATGGTTTGTAGGACGGTAGAAAATTAGATAATTCCCTAGATATTCAATTAAATTATTACTACATTATTTAATGTAGTAAAATACACTTATATTAATTCTGTATGAAGATGCGCCAAACTATATAAGTAACGAACCGCAAAGGGCGCAGCGAAAAGTCTGAGCGGAGGTTTCCGACCATCAGAACTTTTCAAGACAAAGGACACAAAGAAAGAAGGAAGCAAGCCAAGAGAATTTGACGCAGCCTCACAAAGAAATGGTATTACGTAAATAAATTCATACTTGTATTCAGCAATGCCCAATTTTGGATTGGGGATGGGAGATCGATCCAAAATCTAAAATCTAAAATCCCCCAATAATGCCTGATTGGGCATTAACTGAGTTTCAAAACGGCTGTAAACAATTTGGGTTGGATGCCAAGAAGAAAACCAGTAGGAATCTTGAATAATTTGGCACGAACTACCTGCATCTGGAAACTCAAATTGAACCAAACCTAAGTTATTTAATCCAACTACTTCTCGTCCTTCTTGAAACCAGCGAGACTTCCAAAACATTAGCGGTTGTAAATATCCTATTTTGGTATTTTTCGCTCGTTTCCAAGGAGCAATGAATGATGAAATATCTGTTGTGCAGTTACAAGTTTGAGCGCGTTGTCGAATTAACCATTCCAGTACGCAATACCAGTCAGGATCAGTTAATTGCTGTTGTTGGCGTAGTCGATTGGGGTAGCGTTTGGCAGTAAAAGTATCGTGGTGTAATGTTTTTTCAGAAATTTCTACCATATTGGCTTGGTTCATCCATCCAATCCAATATCTCGGTTTTTCTGCTAATAACCAATCTTTCATTCGTGTATGAATCAGTCGTGTTATTGCTTCTTCATTTTTCAGGGCGCTAGAAGTTAGCTGTACTAAAACTGATTGCAATCGAGAATGAGTGCGTGCATAAGACAAACGAGCCGCAAAACTATAGTGAATATCCCCAGATAAAATAATCACTTGTCGCCGTTGTTTAAACAAGGTGTTGAGAAACTTCGCTAGTGCTTCAACATTTATGTTCCACGCATCGCCAACATCTGTGGAAAAAACTTTCTCTTGTTGTAAATTCCAATGGTGAATCCAATCTATTACTTGCGAACCAAATACATTAGTCGGTGCAATCACAAATGTGGTTTGAATCTGAGTTTCTTGAGCTATTTGTTGTAAAGGTAAAACTAGTTGTTGCTCAAAAGCTTTTGGACATAATAGCATCGGTGGGGCGATCGCTTTTTGATCGGCTGGGTAACCCCGCCAAGTACGCGTATCCAAAACAATCACTTCATGACAATCGCTCTTGACTATGTAATTCCAAGTAAGTGATTCAGGGTGTCTAGCCAAAATAAATACTGAATCGTCTCGGATTAAAACAGGTAAATCAGTGTGGGGATCGTTGGGCGGCATACCAACATAACGAGCGATCGCTTCATCAGCCTTTGTATCTTTTCCTTCCTTAGCCGACCAAGTTTGTGCCGCAGCCAGCAGTTTTTCCCCAGGTTGACCTTCTGTAAATTGTTCTGGTGTATTGCCCCACCCTTGAAACACCGTGTAAGCTAACAGAGCATTTTGCACCACTCGCCGCCCCAAAGGACGCCCCAAGACTCGCAAACACCAAGCTTGGTTCAAATTCCAGTCATCGCTAACATCATGGTCATCAAAGATAGTGTACGTGGGAATATTGGCAAGGGCGCGGCGCACTTTCCCCAGAGTATAAATGAACTGTCGTAAATCTTTGACAGCCCGGTTCCAATTTTTAATGCCTCGGCGATCGCGTTTTACTTGCCGTCCTTTAGGAAAAACAAGCGGCCAGCACACTGGCGACCACGTTAATAAATAAGTAGCATAATATTCACCCAAGCTCAGCAGATGACTGGCAACTTTCGCAGATTTATTATGTAATCCTGCGGTCAAACCAGCTTCATTGGTAGCAACTTTAGCTCGTTCTCCGGGGGGCAATTCCTTGGGAGTGCAGTAAACCCCGCCCACAGGTAATTGTTCCTCCCAACCCAGCAGAGCATCTCCAAGAGTAGTAGCAACCCACAGCGACGGGTCTGCTACATCGTCACCATAAATTTGATCCCCAGTCAGGAATAGCTGGTGAGGACGCCGCTGGGCTTGATTTGCAGATGCCTCAATGAGACTGTCAAGAATCGGTAGGGCATCAAACCCAGAACCATGAGGTTTACGACAGGAAGCATGGACAATTTGCAAATCTTCGAGACGGTTGGGCGGTAGGGTAAAGGTTGGTTTTTGATGTTCAAAGTAGCTGATACTAGCCGTAGGATAGGAGTTTGAGCATAATGCTTGTTGTAGGGTTTTGGAAGTCTGGTTAGCGACAGCCAACTCCAAATCATAGGCATAAATGCGATTGCTAGTTAGGCGATGTCCAACTGTAGACCGAGCCGTGACAGCAACAACGTGAAGATACTTACCCAAGGCAAAAGTAGAGCGTTCCCCCTGCAATAAGGAATTTCCCAGCACTTCGCCATCATTTGTTGTGTCATAAACCTTAAGTTCTACTTGACAAGATTGTTTAAGTGCCACCCATACTGTTACTGATTCAGGTTCAGTATGTTTGAGAATTGGCCCTGCCAAAATTAGCGGTAGTCTTTGGAAAAAGTCGTCTCCAACTTGATACTTCATTAAAAACAGTTGACAAATTGACGATCTTTTGGATTATCTTGCTTTGTTTCCCCAATGTCACCCAAAAATCATAGCGATATAAGAACTACTATAAATATTCCCAGCCGGGATTTCTCAAAAAAATTTGAAAAAGAAGGCTTCAAAATGGCAAAAATGTATATAGCAAAAGTATTTCAGCATTTATAAAAAAGTTAGACCCTGCAATATTTCAAATCGGCGTTGCTTTAGGTTGATGAACTGGAATTTCAATTACAATTTTGACGCCCTCTGATATTGTGGAATCACACCATATCTTGCCATGATGTTTTTGTGTGATTATTTGGTAGCTGATGAATAAGCCCAAGCCTGTACCTTTGCCAATGGGTTTGGTAGTGAAAAAAGGATCGAAAATACGCCCTCGCACTGCTTCAGGTATCCCGAAACCATTGTCGGCGATGCCTTCGGCGGGCTTCGCCAACGCAATTTGCACGCGATTATCAGCCGTCAGTTGAGTTGAAATCGAGATTTTCGCAGGCTGTGGTTGTTGAGGAGATTCTTCCAGTACATCAATCGCATTCGCCAATAAGTTCATAAATACCTGATTGAGTTGTCTGGGATAGCACTCAACCAAAGGCAATTGACTGTAGTCTTTAATGACTTCAATTCCCGGAGATTGCGGTCTTCCTTTGAGGCGATGTTGCAAAATCAGCAGTGTACTTTCAATACCCTCATGAATGTCAACAGCTTTAAATTCGGATTCATCGAGGCGCGAAAAGTTACGAAGAGATAAAACGATTTCCCGAATGCGCTCAGTGCCGACTTTGATTGATTGCAGCACCTTCATCGCATCTTCACTCAGAAAGTCGAATTCCACCTCATCTAAAGTGGCTTGCAGCGTTTGAGGCGGATTTGGATAGTGCGTCTGATACACCTGAACCAATTTCAGTAGGTCTTGAGTGTAGCGATCGAGATAGCTAATATTGCCATGAATAAAATTCACAGGGTTGTTGCTCTCGTGGGCAACATGTTCAGCTTCCGCGATCGCTAGAGTTTGAGCAATTTTCTGGCTTTGGGCGATGGCAACTGCACCAACAACATTCGTTAATAAGGAAACACCAACAAAGCTTACAAGAAGTTTGTGAGAAATTTTCATAGCGAAAGGTCAGCTATAAGCGCGTCAGTATTAACTTACTGTTCCCAAATTGCCGCAGAAAATGATATTTAGCCTTTTTGCCTAAATGTACAATTTTTTACTACAAATTCTCGTAACGTTCTAGAAATATTCAGTAGTCTGGGACAGGCGGCTTGCCTATCCCTCAAAAGTCATTTTTGGAATTGATTAACTAATTCCGAGCAATACCTTCTTGACGCGCGGCGCGTTGTACGGCAGCAGCAACAGCAGTCACAACGCGTTCGTCAAAGACTGAAGGAATGATGTGTTCGCGATTCAAGTCTGAAGGATTGACCAAAGAAGCGATCGCGGTTGCCGCTTCTAGGTACATTGTGGTGGTAATTGCCTGTGCCCGACAATCCAAAGCACCACGGAATACTCCAGGAAAAGCTAAAACGTTATTGATTTGATTTGGGTAATCACTGCGACCGGTGGCGATGACAGCGACATGTTTGTGAACTAATTCTGGCTGAATTTCGGGAATGGGATTGGCCATGGCAAACACAATTGGGTCTTTCGCCATCGATTGCACCATTTCCGGTGTCAAAACTCCTGGTACGCTGACTCCAATAAATACATCTGCGCCTTGCATTGCACCTGCTAAGGTACCTTGAGCTTTCACAGCAAATTCGAGTTTTTCTTCTGTGAGGTCTGTACGGCTGGTAGAGATAATTCCTTTGGAGTCGCACATCCAGATTTTGTCTGCTCCAGCTTTCTTGAGCAACCGAGCGATCGCCACTCCCGCTGCACCTGCACCGTTAATTACAATGCGGATTTCGCCGATTGCTTTATGTATCAACTTCAAGGCATTAAACAAGGCTGCTAAGGTGACAATTGCGGTACCGTGTTGGTCATCGTGAAAAACAGGAATATCTAATTCTTGCCGCAATCTCGCTTCAATTTCAAAACAACGTGGTGCAGCAATATCTTCTAAATTCACACCGCCAAATACCGGGGCAATATTCTTAACTGCCTGGATAATCTCATCTGTATTTTGGGTGGCAAGGCAGATGGGAAAAGCATCCAGCCCTGCAAATTCTTTGAATAGCATCGCTTTGCCTTCCATGACTGGCAAGGCCGCCGCCGGGCCGAGATTTCCCAGACCTAAAACTGCACTACCATCTGTAACAATGGCAACAGTATTTTGTTTAATGGTTAACTTGTAAACTTCTTCTGGATCTTGAGCGATCGCAGTACAAATTCTGCCGACTCCTGGGGTGTAAGCCATTGCTAAATCGGACACACTTTTTAAGGGAATTCGGCTAGCAATGCTGATTTTGCCACCGCGATGCAAATTGAAGGTGCGATCGTAAACGCTCAGTAACTTAATATCAGGCAGTACTTTGACTGCTTGCACAATCGTCTCAGCATGTTCGGTACTAGCAGCATCAACGGTAATATCGCGGGTAGACTCTTTGCGGGTTTGCTCGATTAAATCAATTTGACCGAGATTACCGCCAGTAGTGGCGATCGCTTGGGTTACCGACGCCAACATCCCCACGCGATTGGGAATCTGCAAGCGTAGTGTCAAACTAAAACTAGAATTAGGAGTTAGATCTGCCATGTTGATTAGGGATTTTAAGTTTTAGATCTTATATTGAATTGCTTGGTAAAAATCTAGACAAAACCTAAAATCTATATTTTACTAATATAAAAACTAACAATTTAGTAACTGTACTTGGAAACTAAAGACAAGATATGTATTATACCAGCGTCTCTACCTTTCCAAACTGCACCCCTAAAATAACTGGAGCTTCTTGTTTTACAGCAGATTTCAAGAAGCGTGAAATACACTATCTAGGTAACTAACAAAGCGAAGCATAGAGCCTATTGTAATTCTGAATCCTGAATTCTGAATTCTGTTGTAGTTTCTATGTTAAATTTTGTGAGAAAATCGGTATTAATCATGCAATGAGTAATGCACGAAAAGAGCGTAGGTGAATTGAATGCTAGGAACAACGCTCCGAGGGCGCTACAAAATCGTCAGAAAGTTGGGACAGGGAGGCTTTGGAGAGACTTATCTGGCTGAAGATATGGATCTACCTCGCAATCCTCATTGCGTTGTCAAGCGATTTAAGCCCCAATTGAATGAACCGCAAGCCTTACAACAAGCAATGCGGTTATTCGATACGGAAGCAGATGTTCTTTACAGATTAGGTACTCACGAGCAAATACCACGACTCTTGGCTCACTTTGAAGAAAACCAAGAATTTTATTTAGTTCAAGAATACGTACAGGGTGACGACCTAAGTACAGAACTAAAAATTGGTCAACAATGGAGTCAAGAAAAAGTAATTACTTTTTTACGAGACGTATTAAAAATATTAGAGTTTGTCCATCAGCAAAATGTTATTCACCGAGATATCAAACCTGCCAATTTAATCAGACGCGCTACTGATGGCAAGCTTTTTTTAATTGACTTTGGCGCAGTAAAAGAAATCAGCACCTTGATGGTTAATAATCAGAGAATAACAGTGGCCGTTGGCACTCCTGGTTATATGCCTAGCGAACAATATAACGGACAGCCACAACTGTGCAGCGATATTTACGCTGTAGGAGTCATTGCAATTCAAGCATTGACTGGTGTTTTCCCTCTCCAACTACCAAAAGATCCGAAAACATTAGAATTTATTTGGCGTGACCAAGCTCAAGTTAGTCCTCAGCTAGCAGAGATTTTAGATCGGATGGTGAGATACCATTTCGGTCAACGCTACCAGTCAACATTTACAGTTTTACAAGCACTGGCAAACTTAACTATAAATAAAAATCAGTGGTCAAGAACTAAGAAAACCGTCTTAGGTTTGACACTATTAGCTATCATCTTTCCTGTAACAATGCTGGTGATTCCCAAATTACAACAACTATTTAGCTCAACACCAGAAAAACCAACAGTTGTCACAAATTTATTGATTTACGAAAATCTTACTTATCGAATTAAAATCAAATATCCTCAAACTTGGTCGCTGAAAGAAATAGGACAACATAACACAAATACAACTGATGTAGCTAAAATTTTGTCACCTAAAAAAAATGCAGACAAGCTTTATCAAAGTGACCTGACTATAGAAATTCAAGATTTGAAACAATTTAGTTCATTGGATGAATATACCAGCTCAAGAGTAAATGAAATAACGCAATTTCTCGTGAATGCTAAAATCGAGCAATCGCGTTTAAGTCAACTAGCAAATCGCCCAGCACATGAAGTAGTTTATTCTGGAAAAGAAGATAAATATACTATAAAACGAAAAGCAGTTTGGACTTTAAACAACAATAAAGCCTACATAATCACTTATGCAGCGGAAGAAAGTCAATATGATGATTTATTAAAAACTGCTGAACAAATGATTGATTCATTAGAAATTGATTAATTGATTGAAAAGGCAGAGGAGCAAAGGACAAAAGACTGTATTGAAATTACTTTCTTTTTCGCATCTTCTCTGCTCTCTATCCCCCATTCTCTTTCTTGACTCCTAACTTAGCACTTTTAGCGGCGAGATGGTAAAGCTTGAATTTGGGGATTTTGTAGGAGCTTTTGCACGTCTGCTAATATACGATCGCCCCAAAGATTTTTCTTGAGAAACTCTAAATCAGTAAACCTGCTATCCAAGCTGAGAGCGGCTTGTGCTAATTCTAGAGCTTGTTCGCGATCGCCTTTAACATATAATGCTGTTGCTAAGGCTAGTTGAGGTTCTGCTGATGTGCTGTTAATTTGAATAGAAGCTTGAAACTGACGGATGGCTCCTTCAATATCTTGGAGTTCGTATTTTATTAACCCCAGGTTGTCAACAGCTGCTAATAATTTAGCATCTTGTACAGTTGCTTTTTCATAAGCAGCAAGTGCCCCTGGATAGTCGCCTTGCAGATGGTAGCTCAAACCCCGTGCTAAGTAAGCAATACCATTATTAGGATCGATGCTAACTGCGGAGTTAAAATCTTTGATTGCTGCTTGATTGTCTCCCCGACGCTGGTGGTTCAGACCCCGTAAGGCATAGGCTACAGCATTTTTTGGTTGGAGTGAGATCGACTTGTTAAAATCCGCGATCGCTCGTCGATAATCTCCACGATCGGAGTAAATATTCGCTCGGTTTAGATAAGCATTAGCAAGGCTGGTGTTACCCCATTCGTTGTTAGCTTCAATTGCCCTACTATAAGCAGTAATCGCCTCTTCATTCCGCCCTAACTCCGCTAACATATCACCTTGAAAAGTCCAAGCAAGAGAATATTTAGAATTGAAGCGAGTGGCTTGGTTTAAATCCGCCAATGCTCTTTGTTTATCTCCTTCCTGATAGCGCCCAGATGCTCTCCTAATGTAAGCATTAGCATCTTTAGGATTGCTTGCAATTGCCTCGTTAGCAGTGGCGATAATTGTCTTAGGATCTAGCTGGTCAGGTTTGCTAATTGATTGTTGAATCGGTGTCGTATTTTGTAACTCCCTGATTTTGTTTAGTGAATCTTGATAATAATTAGTTTTTTCTTCTTGCCGATACAGAGCAGCTGCCTCTTTAAAATCTTCTATTGCTTTACGGTTATTTCCCATCTGGGTAAAGGCAAGACCTCGATAATAGTAAGCATTGGCAAATTTGGAATTTCGCTGCAATGCCTCAGTATAATCCTCGATTGCTCCTTGATAAGCTCCCAGTTCATAGCGGGCAAGACCCCGATGGAAGTAGGCGCAGACAGTACAAACCAAGTCAGAATTAATCTTAATAGCCTGTGTATAATCCCTTATTGCTGCTTGGTAGTCTTTCTGGTCATAATAAACCACCCCTCTGTTGTAATAAATCCAAGCATCATTACTACTAGGATTTCGCTCCAGCGCTTGGTTGTAATCAGAAAGCGCTCCTTCTGTATCACCCAAAGCATCGCGGGCAAGACCTCGGTTCACGTAAGCAAGAGCATTATTAGGACTAAGACGGACTGTTTGCTCAAAGTCTTTAAAGGCTGCTTTGTAATTTTGTAATTGATAGCTGGCAACACCCCGTTGGAAGTAAGCATCAGGATTGTTAGGATTAAGTCTTAAAGCTCGATTGTAATAAGCAATAGCTCCTTGATAGTCTTTTTTACTAGCTTTAGCTCCCCCCAAGCTGATAAATTCTTCCACACTTTGTTTTGTTGTCGGTGTGGATGCTGTTCTCGTATTTACTGGTCGTGCAGTGGTTTGAGTGTTTGTTAGATCTGGTTTTTGTTGGCTGGTTGACGAATTTCGTGGTGGTGCTGGCGATTCATTTCTAGCTACCAAAAAGGTGTTAATCGGAATTCCTAACCTTAAAACAGTTCCTGTCTTCTCTTCTGGTTCTGTAGCTCGTCCATTAATTCCTACTAAACGTCCATTCTCGTCTAATACCGGGCCACCGCTCATCCCAGGAACCGCCTCGTTATTGTAGACCAAGGCATACCCTTCATTTGGGTTCTTCAGACGGCTGCGAACACTCCCATTAGTAAATTGATAGGTGCGTTCATCAATGCCTGGTAAACGGTCAGCCCAACCTACCACATAAACCGTCATGCCTTCGCTAACCTTGTCGGAGTTGCCTAAATTAGCGAGCGTGTAATTTTTTTCACTCTTGAATTGCAACACTGCTAAATCTAATCCTGGCAATGTTTTACTGTAGTAAACTGGATGACTACTGCCATCTTGGGTATGAATCTCATATCTTCCATCTCTGGACACTACATGTTGATTGGTGAGGACAAAGTAAGTTTCACCTTTGCGTTCAAAAATTACTCCAGAACCAATACCGTCTCCATCAATGCGAACAGTAACTGCTTGAGCAATGTTGTTAACCTCTACTGGAGTTAACGAGAAGGCAGCTTGAGGTTTGACAAACACTACAGCTGCACCAATAAGCACTGCCGAAAGATTACGAGCAAAATTCATTGCCTTACCTCTGTCTGAATATCTGTATGAGAATAGTTATTCGTAAATGATGGCGATGCCATCTGCATAAGTTTTGACCGCAATAGACTTAGCTAGCTGTTGCAGTTGCTTGGCAGAGTGTTGGGTTAAACTTTGTGCATCGACAACGCTAACATTTGGTTTTGAGCCTAGCGGTGAAATAGATAAACCGCCAATACAGGGAATCAGCATCATTAAACGCCAATCCATGTTCGTTCAGATTACGATTTAGCACATTCCAAAAGTGGTTTTCCTACTGGACAGGATTCGCCGATTAACTTGCCTACATCTACGTAGCCCGCCCCTTGGTGGTAAGAAAAAAGACTATCACGACTCGGTCTACTATCACCACTCACTCCTTGCAGGTTAACTACTCTATTATCTTGGCGAGCGAATAACCTTTTTAGTGTTAATGGGGCATCAGTACCAACTTTCAGGGTGACTAGGACTCCATTGGGCAGACAAGGACCACCCTTGTAACTGGCAACACATAATACAGGTTGATTACTGATTTTTCCCGTTCTGATAAAATTCAGCTTCTTGTCGTTGTAGAAACGTTCAAATCTAGCAGATATTTCTTCACAACGCTGTTCGGGAGTCCAAGGTGGACGAAAAGAATCGTCAACCCAGCGAATTACTGGAATGGGTCCTGTGGAAGTCCGAAGTATTGTTGCTGGAACACCCATACTTATGCCGCAGAAAAATTTATTACTCTGCGTATAGCCAGGTTGAACGAGAGTGGCAGTAGAACCAAGTGCGATCGCAACGATACCCAGTGTGTGAGGGAAGAAACCTAATTTAATAGTCATCTTTACACTTTTTTTTAGTTTTGAAGATATGCGGCGTAATTCAAAATAATTTTGAGTATAGAGTATATCTCATACCAAAAGAGCATAAATTTAAGTAAATATATTTTTCAAATTTTATGTAACATAAATTAATATTTAATTATTAAAAATTATGCATGGAGCGATTATCTACGCAATTCTATTTTTAGTTTTTGGATAGTAGTTGCGACGAATATTACCTATCCATTAGCACCACTTATTGTATCTAGATTTTAAATTTTACTAGCCATAATTTTATTAATGAGTTATTTTTTAGGAAAAACCCAGCCCAGTTTAATTTAATAGTAAATTCTATACTCAGTAAGTAACAAATTGTGACTAAATAATATCTTTTAAATAGGAGATGAATTAAATAAATTGTCAAACAAATTGTTACAGACACACTTGAACAGACAAAAATTTGCTTTTACCTCATACCTAGCTTTGACATGACTTTACAATCTTCTCGTTCTGACAAAATTCTGGTGGTTGATGACTCTCCTGATAATGTGTTTTTGATCAAAACTATTTTGGAGGAAGAAGGTTACACCATTAGCACCGCAGAAAATGGTATTTCGGCATTGGCACAATTGCAAGCATCACCTTGTGACTTAGTTCTCTTGGATTTGATGATGCCAGGTATGGACGGATACGAAGTTACTAAGCATATTCGGGGAGATATGAAATTATCACAATATATTCCCATATTGCTAATCACTGCCCACGATGCGCCTAACGTTGCTCACGGATTAGACTTGGGTGCTGATGATTTTATTCGCAAACCTGTCACAGTAGATGAATTATTAGCAAGAGTGCGATCGCTTTTGCGTTTGAAGCACAGTATGGATGAACGCGATGAAATCGCCCGCCAGCGAGAAGATTTTGTCTCCCGCCTCACCCACGACTTACGCACTCCCTTAGTAGCAGCCGATCGCATGTTAATGCTATTTCAACAAGGCGCTTTAGGAACGTTATCACCGCAAATGCAGGAAGTAATTGCCATCATGGCTCGAAGCAATATCAACCTGCTTTCTATGGTCAATACCTTATTAGAAGTTTACCGCTTTGAAGCAGGTCGCAAAACTTTGGCATTGCAACCTGTTAATTTAACACAGTTATTAGAGGAAGTAACTGGAGAATTGACACCCCTAGCTCAAGACAAAAAACTGTCGCTAAATTTGGAATTAGCTAAGGAATTAAAGACAAACACGGTAATAGGCGATCGCTTAGAATTACATCGTCTATTTACTAATCTTATCGGCAACGCAATCAAATTTACCGACTCTGGTTCGGTGACTATTCGCCTTACTTCCCAAACGGAGTTTGCCAAAAATAGCGAATATCAATTCTCTGGAAAATCTAATTTTACTGACTACATGAGCATTGAAATAGCAGATACTGGGCCAGGTATTCCTCCTGAAGAACAAACCACCATATTTGAACGATTTCGGCAAGGCAGTCACAAAAGTTCTGGTAGTGGCTTAGGACTGTATCTTGCTCGCCGAATTGTTGAGGCACATCAAGGTATTATTTTGCTGAATTCCAAGTTGGGTAAAGGTAGTACGTTTATTGTACTTTTACCCGAAAAAACATAACAAATTTAGTAATTGTTTTAAATTGTCTCTAATACAATTTTTTTTCTAAGCTAGCTGAGAGTATTCCCACAAACATACAGACGCAGCGATAGACTTAAATAGTAGTTGTTTATAGCACAAAATAATGATTACCACTGAATTATCTAACATTAGCGAGATTATTCAACATCAGCGAGAGTTTTTTCAAACGGGCAAAACTAAAGATATAAATTTTCGCATTGAGCAACTGCAAAAACTCAAGCAAGCAGTCATTGAACACGAACAAGAAATAATCGAGGCATTACAAGCAGATTTATATAAACCAGTAGTAGAGACTTATCTGACAGAAATTGCCGTAATTAAGGAAATTGATTATGCTATCAAACACATCAAAACTTGGGCAAAGCCCAAAAAAGCACCGGTTTCCTTAGACTTTTTTTCATATTCAGCCCGCATTTATCCAGAACCAGTGGGAGTTGTCTTAATTATCAGTCCTTGGAACTATCCATTTCAGTTAGCAATTTCACCCTTAGTAGGTGCGATCGCCGCAGGAAACTGTGCAATTATTAAACCGTCAGAAATTGCTTCCCACACTTCCGGTATTATCGCTAAGATTATTACCAAATATTTCCCACAAGCTTATATTGCAGTAGTTGAAGGAGGCGTAGAAGCCAGTCAAAAACTACTAGCAGAAAAATTTGACCATATCTTTTTTACTGGTGGTACAGCCGTCGGCAAAATTGTTATGGAAGCAGCAGCAAAAAATCTGACACCAGTTACCTTAGAATTGGGTGGCAAAAGTCCTTGTATAGTCGATACTGACATTAATGTTGAACACACTGCCAGACGAATTACTTGGGGCAAATTTATTAATGCTGGACAAACTTGTATCGCTCCTGACTATCTTTTAGTAGATAAAAACATCAAAAAAGATTTAATAGATAATCTGCAAAAAAGCCTAAAAGAATTTTATGGCGAGAATCCGGCAAACAGCCCTGATTATGCCAGGATTATTAGCCAAAAACACTTTGACAGATTAGTTAAGTTTTTTGAAGATAGTAAAGTTATTGTTGGCGGAGAAACAAATTCTTCAGAACGTTATATTGCCCCGACAATAATTGATAAGGTTTCTTTAGAAGATTCTGTAATGCAGGAAGAAATTTTTGGCCCTATTTTGCCCATCATTGAATACAGCGATATTGCAGAAGCGATCGCCTTGATTAACTCTAAACCAAAACCCTTAGCATTATACTTATTTTCCCAAAACAAAAATCTGCAAAAGCGAGTTTTGCAGGAAACTTCATCAGGTGGAGTTTGTATCAACGATACAATCATGCATGTTGGAGTCACATCTTTACCATTTGGCGGCGTAGGAGATAGCGGTATTGGCAATTATCACGGCAAAGCTAGTTTTGACGCTTTTTCTCATCACAAAAGCGTATTGCAAAACTCATTTTGGCTGGATTTAAAATGGCGGTACGCTCCCTATCAGAACAAATTACCCCTAATTAAGAAACTTTTGGGTTAATAGTTAAAAGTTAGGAGTTAGGAGTGAGGAGTTAAAACTGAGGAATTATGAGTTATGAATAATAAGTTATGACTTTAATAAAGTTGTTAATTAAAAATTTTTAACTCCTAACTCCTCACTCCTCACTCCTAACTTTTAAAACCCAAACGCACTGCTATAACGCTCTTCTTTCCAAGGTTCACCACGGCGGTGGTAGCCATTGCGCTCCCAAAAACCTAGTTCTTCAGTAGCTAAAAACTCTAAACCATTAATCCACTTAGCACTTTTCCAAGCATACAGGTGAGGAACAACTAGCCGCATTGGCCCACCATGTTCAGCTGGAAGATCTTCACCAAAAACTTTAAAGGCAAAGAAGTTCTCTTCCCGCATAAAGTCTTCTATAGAAATATTAGTAGTGTAGCCACCATAGCAGTGTTCCATAATGTGAGCTACTTTAGGGTCTACCTCAATTAGACCCATAAAATCTGTTACTTTAATACCAGTCCATTTGACATCAAGTTTAGACCAGCGCGTTACACAATGAAAATCCGCTGTGAACTCATGTTGAGGTAGCGCCATAAAATCTGACCAATTAAAAGTAGCCGATTTTGTTAAACCCCAAACCCGAAATTCCCATTCTTCAATACTAACTTGAGGAGTTGCGCCGTAAGTTAATACAGGGAAACCTTTGGCCAAATGTTGACCTGGAGGAACACGTTCGTTGTCTTCTTTTCCTGGCTTCTGAAAGAATTTTCCTAGCATAATGGGAGAAAAATAAGTTTTCTCAAAATATTTGCAGACTTTTGCGCTGAGTTGTCAATAGTGCCAGATACTTTACCCTTGAATATGATTAGGGTAAAAAACATTTAAATTCCGTAGTTACTTTATCTGGTTGTCTTTTGATTATTTGTCATTTGCCATTTGTCTTGTCTTATAAAGTTCTGTACCTGTGGGCTAAGAAAGCCAGAAGCTGGGGTAAACCGGAATCGCTAGGACGCAACCCAACGCACCCTGCGGTATATTGCTACAGACTTTGCACTTTGTCGTTCGTTATTTGCAAATGACAATGACTAATAACTAATGACAGTCTTCACCAGAGAATCTATAACTTGGAAGCAGATTAGCTTACTTAATCATTACTGATAAATGATAGGTAATGGGTAATGGATGTTCCCAATTACTCACTACCAATTTTTTAGATCTAATAAGCTTGTGTAGAGTACCTATAATTCATTATCCAATCAGGAAAGCTAAGAAAAAGCATTTATCCATTAGCGATCGATTTGAGCGGTAACTTTTACCAATCAAGCTTATCAATGCCGTTCGTGCTTTTCCTGACTGGAAAATTATGATTCTTCTTCCTCTTCTTCAGCAGATGGATATACAAATGTAGAACGTCCGGTCAAAATAGATTTGCCCAGAGAGAGAGCTTTCTTAGCTTCGATCGCAGCTTTGTGCCTCCAAGTAGCTCGGCGTTTATCTCGTTTTGATTTGGAAGTTTTCTTCTTAGGAACAGCCATGTCAGCAGATATCGTGATTTTTGACAACCTTTTTATTTTAGGCCATTCACTGACGCCAAGGACGCCAATTTAGCCAAGAATTAAGTAAAAGCATTAGCCAAACAGGGTAAACAGGGTATGGGAAAAGGGTAAGGGGTAAGGGGAAAGATTAAATTTATTCCTTTTCCCTTTACCCTTTAACCTTTTCCCCTGTCTCCCCCATTTCTCATTCCCCTCATCATTTTTCAAAGAACAGTAGCGAGCGCGCAGTTTTGAAGTAAGTTGCCCAATTTTGAGCGTCGGGACGGTTGCGCCATTCTGGGCGACTAACTTCTAATGTCAGGACTGGTGCGATCGCTCCATAACTTTGTACGGAGATAATGATTGAAACATCTGTCACTAAAATATCTTGGTCAAAGCTCCGCTGAGCAGCGGCTCTAGCAGCCGCTTCTGCTCGTCGCAGAATGGTTTCGTAGTTTTCTTCTGGCAGGCGATCGATCGCTAGGTCAACTCTAGCGGTGTAAGCTCGCACAACTTGAGGGGCGATCGCTTCGGTCAAAAACCACGCAGGAACGGTAGATATGAGCAAAAATGCTAAAGGAACTATCCGGATTTTTCTGGCAATTTGGCTAATAACTGAAAAGGAAGCGATCGATGATGGTATGTGAGCAGAAATTTGGCTCATGACCTTGTAGCTCCTAAATAACGATCTGTAAATTGAAATTAAGTGGAAGTATTTTCCGGTCAATCAACGTAATAAAAATTACATTTTATCCTAAGATTCGATGAGAATCACCTAGACTAGAAAACATCAGGTTAGCTTTGTTTTTTGGACAAAGCCAACCGCAATTTTCAGACGAGCAAACAATAACCGACAAAGAGCGGGATGGCAAATTACTGGGCGATCGCTATTGGCATCAATCAATATCAGTTATTTCAACCTTTAAGTTGTGCCCAAGCAGATGCTGAGGCATTAAAGGATATTTTGGTGACAGAGGCAGGTTTTGTCCCCGAACATTGCCTGCTAATGACGGATACCTCACCACCAATCAAAGATAGATCCACCTATCCGACTAAAGAAAATATTTTGTTGCTGCTTGAGGATTTGGCCGCGACATGTTGGCAACCACAAGACTATTTATGGTTATTTTTTAGCGGTTATGGGGTCAACTACAAAGGCAAAGATTACTTAATGCCAGCGGAGGGTAACCCCGAACTCGTGCCAGAAACAGGCATAGAATTGCGATCGCTAATGCAAAGTCTCCAACTAACTGAAATGAATGTCTTGCTACTGCTTGATATTAACCGCGCTTTTGGCACCCAAGCAGATGCTCCCGTAGGTGAAGAAACCATAGAACTAGCTCAAGAATTAGAACTTGCGACAATTTTTTCTTGTCAACCAGAGCAGTTTTCTCACGAGAGTAGCGAACTAGGGCACGGATTTTTTACAGCAGCGTTGTTAGAAGCTTTGCGTTCTGGTAATGGCAACAACTTGGCAGATTTAGAAAGTTATCTGAGTCTTCTGGTGCCAAAATTATGCCAGCACCACTGGCGCCCCATCCAAAACCCTGCCATCATCATCCCATCAAAACCGCAAATTATCTTGCCAAAATTGGCGATAGGAAGCGATTTGGAATCAGAAGCGGTGATTTATCCTGAAGAATCCTTTGCTATTGCCCTGGCAGCGCCCCCTCTGGGCGATCCCCCTCAAAATCAGGGCAGATGGGGAGAAACAACTATTAACTCCAAAGTCCACAAGTCTAATCGCAAACAAATCCAGCAGTCGGCTGCTGGCTTAGTTTCTCAGTCGCAAGCAAACAGAAATCCACCACCAGAAACTTCCATAGGAATGAACGCCAAGGGAAGGTTTATCCCTGACTCCTCCCAAAACCACGCCTCTCAATTCCGACGAAATCATTCAAACACGCCTTTGTGGAAACAGTTCATTTTGTGGGGTGGAGGCAGTTTACTGGTAGCAGGTTTAGTCGCGGTAGTTTTTCTGCGTAATCAAGAAACTTTTAGAATCAAGGAAATATCCAGCAGAGCGCCCAATGCTACTACTAATAATCCCCAAGCGATCCAGAATTTATCAAATGACCCCTCAGTAATTACAACCACTCTGCCAGGTAAAGCAAAAAATCAATCTAGTGCCCAAACAGCCTTGAGTTCCGAGTCGCAAAAGCGCAATCAAGCAGTATTAGACTTGGCGAAAATGTCGCTCCAAGAAACTCAGGCTAGCGATTTGAGTTTAGCGATCGCTACAGCTAGGAGAATTAAACCTGGTGAGCCATTGTACGAGCAAGCCCAGGAAAATATTAAGATTTGGAGCCGGATGATTTTAGATTTAGCAGAGGGTCGTGCCAAGCAAAGACAGTATGTTAGCGCTATTGCTGCCGCTAGATTAATTACCAAAAACGAGCCGCTTTATGCTAAAGCACAAGCGGCAATTAACTTATGGCGGTTAGAAGGCAAGCAGTATGTCAGTAATACAACTCTTTTAGATGCAGCTAACGCCTTAATTCAGCCTGGACAGGCATCTACTTACAATCGAGCGATCGAAGTTGCTAAAAAAGTACCACCCGGTCAACCAGGCTTCGATACCGCCCAAAAATCAATCGATAAATGGAGTGAAAAAATTTTAGATCTCGCCAAGCGTCGCGCTGCCCAAGGAGAACTCAATACCGCAATTGAAACTGCTACTTTAGTACCAGAGGAGACAGCTTCTTACGAAGATGCTCAAGATGCTATCCAAAAATGGCGAAAGAAATAATTAGGAGTTAAGAGTTAGGAGTTAGGAGTTGGGAGTTGGGAGTTGGGAGTTATAAGTTAGGAGTTATAAGTTTTATTTTTAACTCTTGACTCCTAACTAACTCTTAACTCCTCACTCCTCACTCCTAACTAATTCCTAACTCCTCACTCCTAAGTTAATTAACAGTACTGCGATACATCTTCGCCACATTCGTCGGCTAGATAACACAGCGCTCGGAAACGTAAGCCAACCACTTCTTCATATAAGGGGTTGAGTTTACACATAGGCGGAATGTGAAATAGTGTTTTGCCGAATAATTTGACATCTCGCTCAAAGGGACACTGAGATGGAATCATTTTGCACAAACGGTGAGCTAGTTGGCGATCGCGGACTTGAATGCTGTCTACCCGCTGCTTTAAGGGTTGAAGAATGTTCCAGTGGGGCTTGGAAACAGGACGGACTAGCTGGGTTACTCGATCTTCACTAGTCTCTGATTGATTGATTGAGACCCAGCTTGCCAGAAAAATATTTTTTGTGGTATTATCAAATACCTTCATGGTTAATCCTCTGTGTTATTGAGGCTGTTCACCTTACTGGTGAATGTATACAACGTGGCAACGAACTTTCCGGAATATTCGTGTCCTGACTGCGATATAATGTAATACCCGATTAGCCACTTAAGTCAGAATTTAATTTATTACTACGTTAAGTTAACCGCAATTTTCGCGGGATCGGTAGTGTAGTAATGTAATCTTGTTCTTAGCTTGACACAGTTTAAATTTTAATGAAGACATCCATCGTTGGGTAGGTTTTAGTTTAACATTTACAAAACTTAAAATAAAATGTTTTTGAAAGTATTTTTTGTAAGTGTAAATAACGGTAATACCCTGGTGGGGGATCTATCCTCTGTGTATTTTCCCGCTCTTAGGTCATTGTGTCCTATTAAATTGTTAGCTAAACGCGGTGGAACCAGAGAAAAAATTTAGCTCAGGTTTCATTACGAGGCTATCTATAAGAAAGTCTGCTTAATTAGGATAATCAGGCTAATATTTAGTGATTTTTCTGCAATTTGCTACCTATAGCGTCTTAGGACTAACTTACCTGGGGTTAGCATTGGGCTACATTCCGGGCTTACGCATGAACCGTGCCACTATTGCTTTAGTCGGTTGTGCGTTTTTAATTGCTTTAGGGGTTCTAAATTTACAGGAAGCATGGCAGGCTATCGATGCTAATACCATCGTGTTTCTGTTGAGCATGATGGTAGTAAACGCCAACTTATCCTATGCAGGGTTTTTTCGGCGATCGCTATCTGTAATACTGAGTGTGACTCGCAGTCCTATAGGTTTGCTGATTGCTTTAACTTTTGGCAGTGGTATGCTTTCAGCCTTTTTTCTCAACGACACCATAGCGCTGATTTTTACACCCTTAACCTTGAGCCTGACTCAAAGCTTGGGTTTAAATCCGATACCTTATTTACTAGCGATCGCTGGTGCAACTAATATAGGCTCGGTAGCTACCTTGAGCGGTAATCCCCAAAACATCCTCATAGGCTCCTTTTCAGGTATTCCCTACCTAGATTTTTTGCGTGTATTGGCTCCAGTTGCCCTTTTAGGCTTAGTAGTTCAGGTAGGATTACTGTGGCTACTTTACCCAGATGTGCGCTCGATCAAACCTTGCCAAGTATTACCCACCATCAACCAACGTATTTTTAAACCTTTATTTAATAAAACATTAGTAATTACAGCTGGGTTGCTGATTGCATTTACTGTCGGCTTACCCTTAGCTGAGTCTGCTTTAGTCGCTGCTAGCTTGTTGCTAATCACTCGCCGAGTTAAACCCCAGCGGATTTTACAAAAAGTGGATTGGAATCTGCTGGTAATGTTTTCTGGACTGTTTATCTTGACGCGAGTCACCCAGAAATTGAATTTACTCCAGCCATTTACCCACGCTGTTAACTCTGCTGCGAGTTTTTTAGGCGTAACTGTTGTTTTATCTAACTTAATTTCTAATGTACCTGCTGTACTTCTACTCCATCCCCTGATTCCTCAGGGTAATACTCAGTATTGGCTATTACTGGCAGCCGGGTCAACCTTAGCAGGTAATTTGACTGTGTTTGGTTCAGTCGCCAACTTGATAGTTGTAGAGGCTGCTGGTGATTTAGGTTACAAGCTAACTTTCTGTGAACATCTCAGATTTGGAGTACCAGTCACACTGTGTACTTTACTTTTAACGTACCTCTGGGTTCATTGAGGATATGTAGCAACAACCCTAATTTTGATTGGTGTTTTAGTCATTGCGATCGCCTCCAATAACTATAGGCAGGCAAGTATGAATTGCTAGGGTTTCTACATAAAATCAAATAATTTTTCTCTAAATCTTACACCAAAGCGCAAAGACGCTTCAAAAAACTCTGCGTCTGTGCGCCTTTGCGTGAGATTTTTATTAAGATGCCACCTGAGCAGCAGTCCGAGTCCGGCGTCTTCTCCCATCGGCAACTTTCATCGGCGGTTCCTCAGGAATTTGCATTAACAAAGTCACAGATGGTTGACATTGCAATTCTCGACGGATGGAACGTTGCAATTCTCGCTCTAAAGTTCCTTGCAACCCACCCCAATCTATATCTGCTGCTTCACCTTCTCCAGCAGCAAACTCTGACCAGCGTACAGTAAGAATTTCTTCAATCCGCTGTTGTACCCATTTTTGCAACAGCGATCGCTCTAAACTGGTAACTACACCCCGCAGGTGAATTTCTGGTTTTGCCAACAGCTTTCCGTTCCAATCGATGGCGGCGGCAATAGTAACAATACCTTCTTCTGCCATACGTTGCCGTTCTTGTAGAACTTTGGCACTCACCATACCGGAACTTGTGGTATCTACCAATTCAATACCAGATGGTACTTTACCAGCAACCTGGATGGAGTTTTCAGTCAGTTCTATGACATCACCGTTTTGAATAACGATCATGTTTTCTGCTGGTATGCCCATACTCTGAGCCGTTTGGGCGTGCTTCACCAGCATTCGATGTTCCCCGTGGAATGGCACAAAGAACTTCGGTTGAGTTAAGGCAATCATTAACTTTTGGTCTTCCTGACAGCCGTGACCAGAGACGTGAATTCCTTTATCCCGACCGTAGACCACATTTGCCCCTTGAATCATCAATTTATCAATGGTATTGACTACAGCGATGGTATTTCCAGGAATCGGGTTAGCAGAGAATACTACTGTATCGCCTTGACGGATTTTAATATGGGGATGTTCTTTGTTGGCAATGCGGGTCATTGCTGACATTGGTTCGCCTTGGGAACCTGTAGTCAGAATCAACACACTTTCATCTGGCAGGTTGCGGACTGCGTTTAACGGTTGCAGCAGATTATCTTCACACTTGATGTAACCTAGATTACGAGCATGAGCAATCAAGTTCAACATGGAACGGCCAACCACGGTCACTACCCGATTATGCTTCTTGGCTAAATCCAAAATCATGTTGATGCGATGGACGCTAGAAGCAAAGGTGGTAACGAACAATCGCCCAGTAGCTTGACTAAATACTCGGTCAAGATTGGGATAAACTGAACGTTCTGAAGGTGTAAATCCTGGAACTTCAGAATTAGTAGAATCGCTTAGCAAACAAAGGACGCCTTTTTCACCATGTTCTGCTAGTCTTTGCAGGTCAAATCTCTCACCATCGACTGGCGTGTGGTCAATTTTAAAATCGCCGGTGTGGATAATTACTCCAAGTGGCGTATGAATGGCAACTGTGAAACTATCAGCTATAGAATGAGTATTACGGATATATTCCACTAAAAAGTTTTTGCCAATCCGCACGACATCACGCGGTAGAACTTTTCTTAATTCTGTGCGATCGCGTACTCCTGCTTCTTCTAATTTACCCTCTAGCATCGCCATTGCTAGTCTTGGGCCGTAAATCACAGGTATTTCAAATTGCTTGAGATGAAAAGCAATCCCACCAATATGGTCTTCATGACCGTGGGTAACGATCATCCCTTTAATTTTGTGACGGTTTTCTCGCAGATAGGTCGTATCTGGGAGAACAATATTTACCCCATGCATGGCTTCTGTGGGAAAAGCCAGTCCTGCGTCTAACAGAACAATTTCATCTTCGTACTCGAAAACACAGGTATTTTTTCCAATTTCATGCAAACCGCCTAAAGGAATAATTTTCAAGGCGGAATTACTAGCTTCGTTTTTAGCCATTTTCTCCTTAGTTGTTACGTTTTGTTAATTAAGTTGATAGTTAACGATCTTGTATTTCAAACAACCTCAGTTGTCTTTTTAGTCAGTCCCAAAGCAATCTTGTTTTAATTGAGATTTTTTATTGTTTTTTCAATAAAAAGGACAATAAACTAAAGGATTCATAGTATATCTATTAGTCCTAACACAGGTTTTTAAATAGTAATACCAATTTGAAATTTGAAAACTTAGTAATACGAATGGATTCACATAATTCTTTATTCAGAAATCAACCTCAATTTAACATCCACAATGGTATAAGTTGCTAACAATTACGGTCATTAGTTTATATGTATGTTTAGTAAGCAGGCCCATTAGCAGCACTCAAAGATCTGGTGGCTAGATTAAACTAAGTTCTTTAAGAACTGCTTCTAACTTTTGAGTGACTTCTGAGTCAGCTTCGCATAGCGGGGGACGAGTTGAACCAACCTCCCAACCTTGAAGTTGTAATGCCTTTTTAATTGGAATGGGATTTGAAGTGAGAAATAAAGCTTTAAACAACGGGAAGAGTCGGAGATGAATCTCGCTGGCTACCTCAATTTTACCCGCACTAAAAGCTTGGATCATCTGCTGTAGTTGGTTGCCTACTAGATGAGAAGCCACACTTACTACACCCTTTGCTCCGATCGCTAACATGGGCAAAGTCATGTAATCATCACCAGAATATATCTGGAATTCTTTTGGTGTCAAGCGGCGAATTTCACTTGCTCGATCTATGCTACCTGTAGATTCTTTTATCCCGACAATGTTGCTTACCTCAGCTAACTGGGCAACTGTTTCTGGCTGGAGGTTTTGCCCGGTACGACCGGGGACGTTATATAACAACAGTGGTAATTCGGGACAGGCTTGTGCTATTGCCTGAAAGTGTGCTTTTAATCCCGCTTGCGGTGGTTTGTTGTAATAAGGAACAACCTGTAAGGAACCGTGTACTCCTATTTTAGCTGCTTTTTGGGTAGCAGCGATCGCTTCTTTGGTGGAATTTGAACCACAACCTGCTATTACCTTGGCTTTTCCTGCCACAGCCTGTAACACTTCGACAAACAACTGGTATTCCTCGTCCCAACTCAGGGTAGGGGATTCTCCTGTTGTGCCACATACCACCAATGTATCCGTACCATTGTTGGCTAGATGCGCTGCTAGTAATGCCGCTAGCTCGTAGTTTACACTACCATCTGCTTTAAACGGCGTAATCATAGCGGTTAAAACATTGCCAAAATCTCCCACCCTGTTTGTCACTCCTAATTAACCATGTTTTTATATCTTGGTGGTTTTATATTGTAATAAGCTATTAGCAAATTGATTTAAAATGTCATTTTTTATTTGTCATTTATCTTTTCTCATCACGTTTTTTTTCTTCATGACTAATGACTAGTAACTAATGGTTTGAGTAGATTTTTCTCTACCAATAATTCGGCGATTTGGATTGCATTCAAGGCTGCTCCTTTGCGAATTTGGTCGCCACATAACCATAATTCCAAGCCACAAGGATGAGAGATATCTTGACGAATTCTTCCCACTAGAACTTCGTCCCTACCTGTCGCTTCAATTGGCATGGGGAAATAATTACTTTTCCAATCTTCTACCAATTTTACTCCAGGGGCCGAATTTAGAATTTCTTTAGCTGTCTCTATACTAAAGGGAGTTGCAAATTCTAAATTAATTGCTTCCGAGTGGGCGCGAAGTACGGGAACCCGTACACAAGTCGCAGTAATTCTGATTTGCTGACTGCCAAAAATCTTTCGGGTTTCGTTAACCATTTTCATTTCTTCCTCACAATAGCCCAAATCATTTAATGGGGAGTTATGCAAGAATAAATTAAATGCCAATGGATACGGCAATACTTCGGCAACTGGTAGCTGTCCTTGTAGTATAGCGCTGGTTTGGGTTTTCACTTCTGCCATTGCTCTTGCCCCAGCACCGCTAGCAGATTGGTAAGTTGAGGCTACAATACGTTGCACTGGTTTCACTTGATGCAATGGCCATACTGCCACCGCCATTAAAATTGTTGTGCAGTTGGGGTTAGCAATAATGCCTTGGTGATTAGCTGCAGCTTGGGGATTTACTTCTGGTACTACTAAAGGGACTTCCGGGTTCATCCGAAAGGCACTGGAATTATCAATTACTACTGCGCCCTTTTCCACAGCGACGCCTGCCCAAGTTTTGGATGTGGAACCACCCGCACTAGCTAGTACTATATCAACGTTTTCAAAAGCGCCATCGCTCACTGGCTCTACTGGTATATTTTCCCCATTAAACCGCAGCGATCGCCCTGCACTCCGCTCCGATGCCAATAACTTTAACTCAGCAACGGGAAAAGCACGGCTTTCTAATAATTCCAGCAACTCTGTGCCAACGGCACCAGTCGCGCCCAAAATAGCTACACGATAGGATTTAGACAAACTCGCTTCCTCCTTTAAGAGGTTTGTGTGTAATTTTTTAGAACAATTGTCAATTTACTTATATTTAAATGGCGATCGCACTTTGGAAATACATTTTGAATAATTTTATATTTTTTTCTAATTTAGTTTATCTCTATCAATCCAATTATTTTTTTATTTATTTCATCATTAAGTATGTTGCATTTTACAATCATTTTTATTTAATTTTTACATTAATTTTAAACTATATATTAGTATACAACAAATTGCCATTTAAATTAATGATATTAATATATCTGCACTTGAGCTTTTCAGAGGCGTTATACGTATACATATCTTAGTTGCAAAATGCATTATCAAAATGACATATATACTGTAAACTCCAACGAAATCAAGCTAACACAACATTAAACTTAGCTATTGGGCTAGACAACAGATGCACTCTGTTACAACAAGTTAATAGCTAGACTAAACACTACAACTATAACTTTAGAGTACTAACTACTCGTTGAGAACCAGGATATCACGGTGTCAGCCAAGTGGATAATTAATTCGTGAGTTCTCAGTTGATTTGTGAGAGTGGGAAGTTTGGAGATCGGGACATGGCTTCGCTAAGGGTAAAGGTTAAAGGGAAAATAGATATCTTTCCTTTCCCCCTTCCCCTTTGCCCCTTGCCCTATGCCCAATGACGCCAATCGCCACCTTGCAAGAAGCCGCAAAGCGTCTACAAGTCGGGAAACCCTTTCGGCCATCGCTCATGGGGAGCCACTCCATTGCGGGGTTCCAAGAGTTGAAGAAAGTGGCGTGGAAACCCCCTATGTAACCGGTGGTTGCCCCTCTAGGAGAGGCTACGCAGACACTACGGCGCTGGCTCCCCAATGCCTGATGCTTTATACCCCAATGACTAATTGTTATGAAGCTAAAGTGTCAAGTCTTTGAACATTGGCAGTAAACTAGATCTTTGCCCCAGGACAACCATCCATTTTTGGATATCATAAAGCCTTGTGGCAACCTCCCATTGCCCCTAAGAGACATCAAGCCATAAACGCGATTAGTTGCGTATTGTGTGTACTCGGAGTTTAAAATACCAGAAAACTAGAGACGAAACATGAAAGTCACCCAGGAAAAACTTCCCGCCAGCCAAATTGGCTTGGAAATAGAAATTACGCCGGAAATTACCAAGCAAACTTACGAACAAGTCATTAAAAACTTAGCGAGTACTGCCAATATTCCTGGGTTTCGTAAAGGCAAGGTGCCTCGGCCAATATTGCTACAACGGCTGGGTACGACTCGAATAAAGGCAGCAGCCCTAGAAGAACTAATTCAAGATGGTATTGAGCAAGCAGTTAAACAAGAATCCATCCAGGCAATCGGTCAGCCGCAATTACGCTCCTCGTTTGAGGATTTGATTAATAATTATGAACCTGGAAAGCCTCTAACGATTTCGGCGGCTGTTGATGTCGAACCAGAAGTAAATCTAGTGCAGTACACTGATTTGCGTTCCCAAGCAGAGGAAATCAAGTACGATCCAGAACAAGTAGAGAACACTTTAAACAAGCAGCGTGAAGAATTGGCAACATTGATTCCTGTAGAAGGACGTGCATCTCAAATTGGTGATGTTGCTGTAGTTGATTTTAAAGGCGTGTTCTCAAAAGCCGAAGGCGAAGAGGAAACAGGCGAAACAGAGGCGATTCCTGGAGCCGAAGCAACTGATTTTCAATTAGAGTTGCAAGAAGATAAATTTATTCCAGGTTTTGTCTCTGGTATCGTGGGCATGAATCCTGGAGAAACCAAGGAAATTGCAGCGCAGTTCCCAGATCCTTATGCCAATGAAGATTTAGCAGGAAAAGCAGCAACCTTCACAGTGACAGTCAAAGAACTCAAGGAAAAAGAACTGCCAGAATTAAATGATGACTTTGCCCAAGAAGTCAGCGATTTTGAAACTTTGGAAGAGTTACGCACCTCTCTGGTAGAACGATATCAAAAAGAGGCTGACGAAAAAACCAAAACCAATAAGCAAGAAGCCTTGTTAACGGAACTGCTCAAGCACGTAGAAATTGACTTGCCAGCAACGTTAATAGAGAAAGAAGTGGATGCAATGCTGACTCAAACAGCAATTCGCTTGTCTCAGCAAGGACTAGATGTGAGAAAGTTGTTTACTCAAGATATTATTCCTCAATTGCGGGAGCGATCGCGCCCTGAAGCAATTGAGCGCCTCAAACGCTCTTTATCCTTACGAGAAGTTGGTAAACGCGAGTCTATCGAGGTCACGCCAGACGAAATCGCAGCCAGAGTCACAGAACTTTTACAACAGTATCCAGATGAGCAAGACATTGATGAAGAAAAATTGCGCTCAATGGTGGAAAATGAACTTTTAACCGATAAAATCGTTGACTGGCTCTTAGAACACTCCTCAGTTGAACTTGTACCCGAAGGCTCCTTGGCTCCAGCAGAGGAAACTGAATTAACACAATTAGACGCAGATGCCGAAGCACCTGAGACACAAGAAAGCAGCGAACCTTCGACACAAATCGCAGCAGAGTCGTGAAAACCCCACAGCCATCATTCACCAGTCTTGAGTTAAAGTACTTGTGAAATGGGTAAGCTAAAGGAGATGAGAGGCATGGAGCATGGGGCATTGGGCATTGGCCAAACAGGGCATGGGGCAAGGGGGAAAGGAAAGATCTCTGTTTTCCCTTTAACATGAGTCCCTTTTCCCAAAGCGTTGCCATGTCCTCATCTCCCGATTCCCTAGCGCCCACAATAAAAAGAAAAATTAAAAGATTTTCAGCAAATAGTGACACCGTTTGCGTCTGGGCTTGATACTGTGTTACACGAGAGGAATTTATATGAGGCATAATAGTTAACACGTAGCTTAAATAAAAATCTCACTCGTCAACAAGGCAGCCTCCACTGCCCAGACCTCTGTCCCAACTATCGTTAAATTTTCTATGCTTGTATCGCAGTCGGGAAATTATCCCATCAGCAACTTAAGTAAAATAAACATTAACTCCCAGTTGAACAGTCCTAACAACATCGTGCCGATGGTGGTAGAACAATCAGGTATGGGAGAAAGGGCTTTCGACATCTACTCCCGCTTGCTGCGAGAGCGGATTATCTTTTTGGGAACGCCAATAGACGACACTGTTGCCAACTCAATTGTCGCTCAGTTGTTATTCCTGGATGCTGAAGATTCCGAAAAAGATATCCAACTGTACATTAATTCTCCTGGTGGCTCCGTCTACGCAGGGATGGCAATCTATGATACAATTCAGCAAATACGCCCCGATGTTGTTACCATCTGTTTTGGATTAGCTGCGAGCATGGGAGCGTTTTTGTTAACAGCCGGGACTGCGGGTAAGCGAATGTCTCTTCCCGACTCCCGAATCATGATTCACCAACCACTTGGTGGCGCTCAAGGGCAAGCTATTGACATTGAAATTCAAGCCAGAGAAATTCTTTACGTTAAGGCGAAGCTAAATCAGTTACTATCTCACCATACTGGTCAACCTTTAGAAAGAATCGAAGCAGACACTGAGCGCGACTTTTTCATGTCGGCAGAAGAGGCCAAAAACTACGGTTTGATAGATCAGGTCATTTCCAGGCAAAATCTTCCCACAGCAGGGGAAAACGTCACCATTCTGAAATAAGAGGCTGGTATGTCTAAGTACGACTCCCATTTAAAATGTTCATTTTGCGGCAAGTCTCAAGAGCAGGTGCGTAAATTAATCGCGGGGCCGGGAGTCTACATCTGCGATGAATGCGTTGACTTGTGTAATGAAATACTAGACGAGGAGTTACTCGATACGAATGGTGCAGCGGCCCAACCTGCACCAAGAGCAGAACCACCTCAAAAACGCCGTACCCGCTCTTCGAGTATTTCGTTTAATCAAATACCCAAGCCAAGAGAGATTAAAAAGTATCTAGACGAACACGTTATTGGTCAAGACGAAGCCAAAAAAGTGTTATCTGTTGCCGTTTATAATCACTACAAGCGGTTGGCGATCGTTCAGTCTAAAGCCAATGGCAAAGCTGCCGCTGATGATGCGGTAGAGTTGCAAAAGTCTAATATTTTGCTAATTGGGCCTACTGGTTGCGGTAAAACTCTCTTAGCCCAAACCCTAGCGAAAATCCTTGATGTGCCCTTTGCCGTAGCCGATGCCACGACGCTGACAGAAGCAGGGTATGTGGGAGAAGATGTGGAAAATATCTTGCTGCGACTGTTGCAGGTGGCAGATTTAGACGTAGAGGAAGCCCAACGGGGAATTATCTACATCGACGAAATTGACAAAATTGCCCGCAAGAGCGAGAATCCCTCGATTACTCGCGATGTTTCTGGCGAAGGCGTGCAACAAGCCTTGCTGAAAATGTTAGAGGGAACGATCGCCAACGTACCACCCCAAGGAGGACGCAAGCACCCTTACCAAGACTGCATTCAAATTGATACTAGCAATATCTTGTTTGTCTGTGGTGGGGCTTTTGTGGGCTTAGAAAAGGTTGTAGATCAGAGAGTTGGCAAAAAAGCAATCGGTTTCGTGCAGCCGGGAGAAGGGCAGTCAAAGGAAAAACGAGCAGCAGACACTCTCCGCCATCTAGAACCGGATGATTTAGTGAAATTTGGCATGATTCCAGAATTTATCGGGCGCGTGCCAATGGTAGCAGTAGTAGATCCCCTAGATGAAGAAGCGCTGATGGCGATTCTTACCCAACCACGTAGCGCCCTAGTGAAGCAGTACCAAAAACTGCTGAAGATGGATAATGTCCAGTTAGACTTTAAAGCAGATGCTCTAAAAGCGATCGCTCAAGAAGCCTACCGTCGCAAAACTGGTGCTAGAGCGTTGCGGGGCATTGTAGAAGAATTGATGCTGGATGTGATGTACGAGTTACCATCTCGTAAAGACGTGACACGCTGTACAGTAACACGCGAGATGGTCGAGAAGCGCTCGACTGCCGAACTAATCGTACATCCATCTTCACTACCGAAGCCAGAATCAGCTTAAGAGTCATTAGTCATTGGTCATTAGTCACTTGTACTGAGCGAAGTCGAAGTATTAATCGTTGGTCATTGGTCATTAGTCAAAAACTAAGGAGTAATAACAACGCACCAAGACAAGTGGCTAATAACAAAGCGCAAATTCCCATCGCCAAGGACGATGGGAATTTGTAAGAGACGACGAATGACATAAAGACGGAGGACAAAGCACAAATGCCTTACATTAATGTTCGTGGCGTTGAGCATTACTACGAATGGCTAAAAAAACCATCTGGTTCTTTGGCAAAACCAGTGATGGTTTTCATGCACGGTTGGGCTGGTTCGGCTAGATATTGGCGAAGTACTGCTAATGCTTTATCCGAGCAATTTGATTGTTTACTCTACGATTTGCGGGGATTTGGGCGTTCTCGTGGTAAGCCAACCATAGTGCAAGCGAGTGAATCTGTTGCCGAGTCTGAGTCACTTCAGGAACAATCAGAGGCAATCAAAGAGTTAACGTATGAATTAGAAGAATACGCTGATGATTTGGCAGCTTTGTTAGATGGGTTGCATATTCAGCGTGTCTATATTAATGCCCATTCAATGGGTGCTTCTGTTGCTACTTTATTTTTTAACCGCTATCCTCAACGAGTGGAACGAGGGATTTTAACTTGTAGCGGTGTTTTTGAGTACGACGAAAAAGCATTTACAGCCTTTCATAAATTCGGCGGTTATGTAGTTAAATTCCGCCCCAAATGGTTAGGTAAAATACCATTTGTCGATCGGATGTTTATGGCTAGATTTCTGCATAGTCCCATACCGAATTCCGAACGGCAGGCTTTTTTGCAAGATTTTCTGCAAGCAGATTATGATGCAGCATTAGGTACAATTTTTACTTCAGTCTCTAAGGCACAATCTGAATTGATGCCACAAGAGTTTGCAAAGCTGACAGTGCCAACTTTGCTGGTAGCGGGTGAGTATGACAAAATTATTCCAGCCGAGATGGGGCGTCAAGCAGCAGCATTCAGTGACAAAGTTGAATTTGTCGTGATTCCTAATACTGCCCATTTTCCAATGTTGGAAGATGCATCAACTTATTTGCGGCGAGTACAAGAGTTTTTGCAAATTAAGACAGCAGAAGCACAAGTGGGATAATTAAAACGGTTTCTTATACCAATTCTCTTTAAACGAACCGCCAAGGACGCCTTTCCTGCGGAACGCTTCGCGAACGCGCAGCGTCTCGTAGAGAAGAACGCCAAGCAAGAGAATTAATTATTCAGTGCAAGTTGACAAGAGAATTGGTTTTAGACACTTAAGTGTACTTTGGTTATGCCTTGACGCATTTCATATTGGCGCTTTAACCAAGATTTTTGAATTATTTTACCGAACAAGGGAGCAAGTTGAATCAACAGCGATCGCAGCAGGGGATTTTTTCGCAGTAGTTCGCCTTGTTTAGCTTCCTTTAACTGGAGTTGCTGGGCACGGATAATTTCTGGCTGGCGTTCGGCTTGAATTTGCTGCAATGCCATATCAATTTCTTCGTGCCGAGCTTTTTTATGGAACAGTGGCACAAGATGATTAGCGGCAACAATTACATCACGCAATGCTAGATTAATTCCTTGGGCACGCACGGGAGACATTGGGTGTGCAGCATCGCCCAGAAGCAGTACCCCTGGTGCGTACCATCGCGGACAATAACCGACCACAACAGAAAGGCGAATGGGAGATTCGATGGTATCTGCATGAGTACGGAAATGTTCTGCTAGCCATGAGGGTGACAGCGATGCAAAAGTTTCTGCCCAGTTGGTTTGCTTGGTGTCGGGGTTTTCATTCGCCGACATTACCCAAGCTAGATGCAGTTTTCCGGATTCTGCTCCATGAAAAATACTAAATGCGCGATCGCTATTTAAAATAGTACGAAACACATTATCGCTGGCAAATTTGGGGCTGGCGGCAAGCTTAAACCAGAGAATGTCCACATTTTTGGGTTGGCGTACCAATTCCAATCCTATACGTTGTCGCACAAGAGAACTTCGACCATCTGCCCCAATTACTAAGTCAGCAGCAAATTCTCTGCCATCGCTGAGTACTACACCTGCAACGCGTTGGTTATTCCAGCATAAATCTTTAACAGCAACACCTTGGATAAATTCAAACCCATCATTGGTTTGAGCTTGGGAAATCAGTGCTTTAAGCAGTGGTGGTTGTGGAAGCAGCGTACAAGGACGATTTGCCCCCATTGGTTCATCAACTCGAAAAAATTGCTTCTCCCCAAAAATAAATTCCCACGCGTCAAGTTGCCGATGGGGGATATCCTCTAATAATGCCGATAGACCGATTTGCTCTAGTGCATCTAAGCCACTGGGCATTAATGCTTCGCCGCGAAATACGCGTTGAAGGTCTTTTGCTGCTTCAATTAATGTTACAGAAATACCACGTTTTGCCAGAAGCAAGGCGAGTGTTGCACCTGTTGGGCCTGCGCCCACGATCGCAATCTGCGTCACTGCGTTCCTCCTCTCAAAGATGTTGGTCGAATTATCTTGAGATTAACTCAAACCCAGTTCTCGTTTTAGCAAGTTAATCGAGTTAGCGCCGATATAATTCTCAACCCTAATCAACTTTGGCGGGCGAATAATATCTTCGTCAGCTGCTTGCACGGCTGCTTGCACGGCTGGAAAACTGGCTTGGTCACTAATAATGACCTCGGCCCGCTTGACCATTGCTTGAAGTTTATAAGCATCTTTTGGTTGAGAAGTCATGATTAGTAGTTCATCTCCCCGCAAACCGTGGAGGATGACTTCGGCGGCGCGGGCAATTCCAGAGCTAAGGCTGACTATGCCTACACAGTTTTCTTTTGGTAGGGTTTTCAAGAAGTTGAGTTCTTTGGTGTAGTCGTAGATATCCAGAGGAATCACTCGTACAGCTTTGGGAGCTGCGATCGCTTCCACATCATTGATAAAATAACGGCTTGTGACTACTGTTGCAGAAGTAGTTTTATCTAGCACGGCAGCTAACTCTTCCATTGCTACCAACTGTACTGGTATTTTCAGCGATCGCTCTAATTCATATACCATCAACTCACCAGCACCCATATCATGAGATGGAACTGCAACTAATACCCGCGCACTACAACGCAAGCGCCAGTCAATTTCTGCTAAAAATAACTCTCTAGCTTGACTTAGGGAACATCCTTGGGAAAGCAGTTCATCTAGTGCTTGCTGGACAATTTGATATGCATTGGGATGTTGTTTGAGAATTGGTGATTGTAGCCTGCTACCGCCCTCATGACCTTGGGCACGCACATAAATTCCGGAACCAGCCAGACTTTCTACAAATCCGTCTTCTTCGAGTTGACGGTAAACTTTGCTGATAGTGTTACGGTGTAACCCAGTTTGCATTGCTAGCGCCCGTGTACTTGGCAATTTGTAACCAGGTGGATATTGTCGGGAAGCGATCGCAAACCGAATTTGATTAAACAACTGCGTTGATGCGGGAATTTCGCTGTCTGGCTGAATGCGGAATTGAATCATCACCAAACCTCCTGAATACTGAGTGGTGAACATTGAGTGCTTGCACTTTCAAGTCAGCACTCCTTTGGCGATCGGCTCATTTAGATATCAAATATTTGATTTACATATGAAATTTTTCTGATACAAATTTTCAATGCGCTCACTATGGTAATTGATAATTTAATTGGAAATAACCTAGACATACTGGCATAGTTATATCAAAGAAATACACCGCCGATCGCATAATACTGGTAAAAATTATTATGACAGAGCAAGTAATAAGTACCACAACGGTTAAACTTTTGCAAGATAATATTCAAGTGTCTGCTTATCTAGCAGAACCAGAAGAATTTGGATCTTATCCAGGAATCGTGGTGTTGCAGGAGATTTTTGGCGTCAACGTCCACATTCGGGAAGTTACAGAACGAATTGCGAAACTTGGGTATGTAGCGATCGCACCTGCTCTTTTTGAACGTATTGCCCCTGGCTTTGAAACCGGTTACACCCCAGAAGATATTCAAATTGGTAGAAAATACGCTTGGGAACAGACTCAAGCATCAGAGTTATTGAGCGATATTCAATTAGCAATTGATTACCTTAAAAGCCTCCCGAACGTTAAAAAAGATGGCTGTGGCTGTATTGGTTTCTGCTTCGGCGGCCATGTCGCGTATCTGGCAGCTACCTTACCAGATATTAAAGCTACGGCTTCCTTTTACGGCGCTGGAATTACCACACGCACGCCTGGAGGTGGCGCTCCTACACTCACACACACCAGAGAAATCCCAGGTACTATCTATGCCTTGTTTGGTAAAGAAGACGCTAGCATCCCAGCCGAACAAGTAGATGAAATTGAAGCAGAGTTAGAAAAATATAAAATTCCTCATCGTGTGTTCCGCTACGATGGAGCTGACCACGGATTTTTCTGCGACCATCGTGGCAGTTATAATCCTAAAGCTGCTGCCGATGCTTGGGAGCAGGTGCAAGAACTCTTTAGTCAACTAGTCATTAGTCATTAGTAAAGGACAAATGGCAGGGGGCAAAAAACAAAGGAGAAATTACAATCTAAACTCCAGTGGCATCAGCTGACATAAAAATTAATCTTCAAAAGTCATGAATTCCGAATCGAAACTTTCTCAAACAGCCAATTCGTCGTTTACAATGGACGATTTTGCCAAAGCACTAGAAAAGCACGACTACCAGTTTCAAAAGGGACAGGTTGTACATGGCAAAGTGTTCCAACTCGACCATGATGGAGCTTATGTTGATATTGGTGGCAAATCGTCAGCTTTTCTGCCGCGCGATGAGGCTTCTTTGAGAGCAGTCACAGATTTATCGGAGGTGCTGCCATTGCAAGAGGAACTGGAATTTTTGATTATCCGAGATCAGGATGCAGAAGGTCAAGTTACTCTTTCTAGAAAGCAGTTGGAAATTCAGCACATCTGGGAACGATTGGCACAAATGCAGGAAAATGCCCAGACAGCGCAAGTCAAGGTTATGGGTGTAAATAAAGGTGGTGTCACAGTCGAGGTTTTGTCTTTACGGGGATTTATTCCGCGATCGCACTTGGCCGAGCGCGATAATCTAGAAGCACTCAAAGGTCAAACTCTAACTGTGGGCTTTTTAGAAATTAATAAAAGTACCAATAAACTCATACTTTCCCAACGTTTAGCAACTCGTTCTAGCAACTTTAGTTTGTTAGAACTCGGTCAATTGGTGGAAGGTAAAGTTACTGGGATTAAACCTTTTGGTGTGTTTATTGATTTAGATGGAATGAGCGCCTTACTTCATATCAAGCAGGTAAGCCAAAAATTCATCGAATCTTTAGAAAAAGTATTTCAAATTGGTCAACCAATTAAAGCTGTAATTATTGACTTGGATGAAGGTAAAGGGCGAGTTGCTCTTTCTACTAGAGTTTTAGAAAATTTTCCTGGCGAAGTGCTAGAGAATTTCGATGAGGTAATGGCTTCAGCTGAGGCGCGTGCCAATAGAGCTAGTAACAAAGTATCGGAATAGTTTTAACATCTAAGCGCCGCCAAACGCAGTAACGTTCTGGCGGTGGACTGCTTGGATAGTATATATAAATAGTGCGATCGCATAAATTAAGAAGTGAATAAAACCATAAATTTTAAAATTTATGGCTGCTATGAAACTAACAACTATTAAGATAAATAAAGTGTGACCTATTGGGTTAGTTGGCGTGAGGATATCTTGAGCATGGTTACAAAGTATAAAAATATGCAATTATTTCCTGTTTAAGTATTGATAAACAAGTTTTGAGCATATACCGAGCATTTCGAGAACTATAAACGCTGTAACTATTCAATTTAGGTATTTATATGTTTCTAGTAACTGGAGCAACAGGGGGAATTGGTCGCAGAGTTGTGCGGCTCCTACGCCAACGAGACCAGTCTGTGAGAGCATTTGCCCGTCTTACCTCGCGCTACAGCGAGTTAGAACATCGCGGTGCAGAAATCTTTATCGGTGATTTGCAAGAGGAAAAAGATATTCAAAAAGCTAGTCAAGGTGTGAAGTATATTATCAGCGCCCACGGTTCTGATAGCGATGCTTTATCCTTAGATTACCGTGCCAATATTGAACTGATTGACCAAGCAAAGGCTAATGGGGTGCAGCACTTTGTGTTCATTTCCGTACTAGGAGCCGATCGCGGTTATGAAGACGCTCCGGTATTCAAAGCTAAACGAGCAGTAGAGCGATATTTAGAAGCTAGTGGCTTGAACTACACAATTTTGCGCCCAGCTGGATTAGCATCCAACTTGCTGCCACTAGTAGAACGATTCCGGGAAACAGGATTGTATCTGCTAATTGGCGATCGCAAAAATCGTACCTCAATTGTCAGTACTGATGATTTGGCAAGGATAGTAGTAGATTCTGTAACAGTTGAAGGCGCTCGCAACCGGATTTTCCCTGTGGGAGGGCCGGAGATTTTATTAAGAGAAGATATTCCCCGGATTTTTGGTCGGATCTTTGCTAAAGAACCAGTAATAATAAATTCACCATTGTTTCTCATTGATGGGTTACAAGGTGCATTGGGTTTATTTAATCCCCAAAGTCAAAAAGCTTTGGGAACCTTTCGGACATTGCTAGCAAATGAATTTTTCTGCACAAAAGACGAAATTGCCAATTTGGAAACGATTTTTAACTTCCAATTGGAAACATTAGAAAGTTTTTTGCGGCGCTATTTGGCAGTTTGAATTAAATAAAAGTCATTAGTCATTGGTCATTAGTCATTAGTGAATAACCAACGACAAATGACAAATGACAAATAACAAAGGACAAAAATATATGATAAATGCTGCTCAAGCACGTCAGACAAAAGAGCGATTCGCCCAACCTGAGGAACAACTCACCTATGAATTAGGGAAAGCTGTACAGGAATTACCACCTCTGTACACGAGATTATTAGCAGGAACGATTAGCGTTATAGTATTTGGGGCGATCGCTTGGGCGCACTTCTCCCAAATCGATGAAGTAGCAACAGCGCCAGGGGAATTAATTGCTTCTACACAGGTAAGACCGGTGACATCCTTGGGTGGAGGGTCAATTGTCGCTGTAAAAGTGCAAGATGGCGATCGCGTTACTAAAGGTCAGGTTCTGGTTCAAAAAGATCCAGATTTGCAGAAAACTGATGTTTCCCGTTTAGCCAAATCGACGAGATTGATTCAGGACGATTTGCAACGTTTGGATGCAGAACGCACTGGAAGCAAAATTGCTGGTACGAAACTCCAAGATGAACTTTTAAGCTCCCGTCTGCAAGATTTCCAAGCACGTCAAGCCGGAGCCGAAGCCGAAGCAAATCGCCAGCTAGCACTCATCGATCAAGCCAAAGTTCGTTTGACTCGGTTGCAAGACAACTTAGTGGCTGCTAAAACTAGCGTTACCAATGCTAAAACCAACCTTGCCAATGCCGAAAGCATCCGTACTAGAATTGAAGGTAATTTGGCGATCGCCGAAGAAAGAGAAAAAAGTCTACGCACCTTAATAACCCCCGGCGCTGTACCAAGAGTTGATTACCTAGAAGCCCAAGAAAGATTAACTCGTACAAAGACAGAAATCACTAGGGCACAAGATGAAGTAACCAACGCCCAAAATAGAATAATCGAGGCTGAAGATAAAGTTACATCATTAGAAAAAGATATTGCTGCTCAAGCCCAAGAAATCCGCCAAGCCGAAGAAGCTTATAAAGCTGCAAAAAATCAAGCTCAGCGCGTAGCATCAGAACGCCAAAGTGAAATTTTGACCCAGTTAAACAAGCGTAAAGAAGAACTGACAACCGTTCAAGGTCAATTAGAGCAGGCGAGAAAGCAGCAAGCTTTGGAAACCATCGACGCTCCCGTTAGTGGTACGATTTACAGAGTCAAAGCCACTAAGGGGCCAGTACAACCCGGTGAAGAATTGCTGTCAATCTTGCCGGAAGGCGAAGAAATGCTTCTAGAGGTGAAAGTTCTCAACCGCGATATTGGGTTTATTCGTCAAGGAATGAGAGCGAAAGTGAAAATGGCAACTTTCCCCTTCCAGGAATTTGGTACTGTGGATGGCGAAGTTGTACAAGTCAGTCCCAATGCAATAGTTGATAAAGAATTGGGCTTAGTTTTTCCCACAAGAATTAAGTTAAGTAAACACGCAGTGAATGTTCGGGGTCAAGAAGTCGAATTTACACCAGGGATGGCTGCTACAGGTGAAATTGTGACTCGTAAAAAATCAATTTTGACCTTCATTACTGAGCCTGTAACCCGGCGATTCAGCGAGGCATTTTCAGTCAGGTAAGTTTGTATAAGAATCAGATTTGCCCTCTTTTTAAGGCAGGGCTGTTTCATTCCCTAAAATAGGTAAAATTGCAAGATTCAAAGAGATGAAAATTGAGAGCAAGCGCACAATTCCAGTAAAAAATTTTTGCGCCTTCAACCCAAATATGCGATTTTTCTTTGCGTCTTTGCGCCTTTGCGTGAGATTATCCTCTTGACAAATCCCCAACAACAACGAATAAAACAGCCGTGCTTTTTAAGGGGGTTGGGGGATCTGAGTGCGTAAGTTATGACCACGCTCGAAGTGACTTTCAAAGCCTGTTACCTATTCCCCCCTCTAATTTTCAACTAAAACCAAGGAATTTTCTAATTTGTTCTAATTGTTCTAATTGTTTTTGCATTTGCTCTACTAGTTTACCAAAATCAATATTATTTCCATCCCGATTATTTTCATTACTATTAATATTAATGTTGTTGAATATTGTGTTGTAGTTTAGAGATATATCCCAGGATTGTGGATTAACTAATTCGTTATTATCTTCAGATGGCGTTAAATATTTTGTTGTTATTTCTGTAATTGGTTTATTGCTCGCAAAACCAATATCGAAATTATTAAAACTAGAGATATCTGATATCACATAATTTGTTGTTTCTGTAATTGCTTTATCGTTCGCAGAACCAATATCGAAATTATTAAAATTAGAGATAGTCTTGAGTGATAGATATTCTGCTGTTTGTGTCATTGCCTGACTTGTCAGAGAATTCACATTAGAAATGTTTAAACTAGAAGTTGTACTTTGTGTACTATTTCCTGACGTTTCTGCGACAATTTGACGTACTTGGGCATCAGTCAGATTTGAGTTAGCACTCAGCATCAGAGCAACTACACCAGCAACGTGAGGAGCAGCCATAGAAGTGCCGCTATAAGTGTCATACTGGTTATTCGGAAGTGTCGAGTAGACGTTAACTCCTGGGGCTGTAACGTAGCTAATTTCGGTTGTTCCAGAACGGTTGGAGAAGTCAGCGATATTATTATTTCTATCTACTGCTCCAACAGCAATTCCAGACTTGGATGCATAACGGGCGGGATAATCTGGTGATGAGTCGCCATCATTACCAGCAGCCATGACCACAACTACTCCTTTGCTACTGGCATAATTAATGGCAGACTCTAGAGTGCGATTAGAATATCTGCCTCCTAAGCTGAGGTTAATGACATCGGCTCCATTGTCCACAGCGTAGCGAATGCCTTTAGCTATGGAATTATAGGAACCAGAGCCAGAGTCATTCAAAACTTTGACAGGCATGATTTTGGCATTATAGGCAATGCCGGTGACACCGTAGTTATTATTCTCTCCTGCGATCGTGCCAGAAACATGAGTCCCATGACCGTTTCCGTCTAAGGTGTTGTTGTTGTTACCGGAGAAGTTCCAGCCATAATTATCATCAACATAACCATTGCCATCATCATCTATCCCGTTATCTGCAATTTCGTTAGCATTCGTCCAGATATTATTTCTCAAATCCTCGTGGTTGTGGTCAACCCCGGTATCCACAACAGCGACAACAACGCCTTGACCTGTGTATCCCTGTGTCCAAACTTCTGGGGCTTTAACAAGGTCTGCTCCCCAATTATTCCCACCAAGATCGGGAACATCTGCAAAGGTATTTTGACCAGTAACTCTAGCCACTGCTGCTGCTGAATTAATTAAGCCATAACCGGTAGTAGAATTATAAGTTGCACTGCTAGTGGCAGTATTGTTAGTGCTAATTTTTGAATTATTTTTTTTTAGCTGCTGTACATCAGCGTCAGTTGAATTGTAGCTACTACGACCAATGAAATTCAGACTGTAGTTATCTCTAGTATTAAAGGTGTCCAATGAGGATATTGAATTGCCCTTTAACGCTTTATTGGAAAACAAAATGTTATTAACATCATCAATCATGAGTATTTTTTCTCAAAAATAGCAATAGTTTTTGACAGTCTGAAGCGTTAAAATCTTTGAAAAAAAGATTTTAATCCGCGAACAAGCCCTATTGTCAATAATTACTATGTAATTTTGGAAAAATTTGCTAACTCTACTACAAAAAAATATTTTAAATCTAGGGAGTTTTATGAAGATTAAAATTATCTATTAAATATTAAATTTTTCTCACATAGTCATAGTATTTTGATACTTTTAAACAGTATATACCCAACTTTACCAAAAAATTGAGGGTCTTGTTGATGAGGAATAATTCATGATTGATATACTTCTTTGCCTAATTTTTTAAAATAAGCAGAAATCAAAATACAGAAGCGATAATTCTGAACTTTTATTTTTAATTGAATATGGTTCAGTTAAGGTTACAACTCGTTGTTAAAATCATTTTTTAACGAACCGTCTTTTCTTCAAGAGCCTTCCGCCAACGCGTAGCGTCTCGTAGAGAAGGACGCAAAGAGAAGAAAAAAATGCTTAACTGAACTGTATTACTCTTCAAGTATCTGATTTGTCTTGCATCTCTGTATCCGTCTTGTGCCGTTTAGTATTTTTTTTGGCTTTACTTTCTTTCCATCTCCCTGTTTTACGTGCTGATTCTGTTAGCAAATACTCAATTTGCGCGTTAACGCTCCTTAATTCGTCAGCAGACCATTTTTCCAGGACTTCGTATAATTCAAGGTCTAAACGCAATAAAAACCGTTTTTTCTGGCTCATGTCTTATACCAATTATTTAAAATTCGGCAATAGATTCAAACCTTGAACTCTAAATACGATGTGAATTTATTAATTACGTAACTTGCTTTCCGCTTTCTGAGTATTACAAATTGGTATTAAATATAAAGGCTGCCAGTATTAACCACTGGTTGGATGTTTTGTTCTGAGGTTAAGACAACCAGCAGATTGTTAATCATAGCGGCTTTGCGTTCATCGTCCAAGTCAATGATTTGTTGTTCGCTTATCCGTTTAAGTGCTTCATCAACCATACCTACTGCACTCTCAACAATTTGCCGCCGCGCATCAATCATTGCTTTGGCTTGTTGACGACGCAACATCATTTGAGCAATTTCTGGAGCGTATGCAAGGTGAGAAAGTTTTGCTTCTACTACTTCAACTCCTGCAACTTCAAGTCTCGCTTGCAATTCTTTTTGCAGGAAAAGCGCGATTTCATCTGGTACTGCACGCAATGAAGGAATTGATTGTTCATCAGGTGCATCATAGGGATAGCGAATTGCTAAGGCGCGTATCGCTGTCTCGCTTTGGATAGCGACAAATTGCTCGTAGTCATCAACCGCAAATTTAGATTTAGCTGGTTCTATTACTTGCCACACTATCACAGCTGCAATCTCTATTGGGCTGCCTTGAGCATCGTTGACTTTTAATATTTTGCTGTTGAAATTGCGAACCCGTAAAGATACTTTGCGTTTATCAGTGAAAGGATTAGTCCACCAAAACCCTGCTTCTTGCACGGTACCCACATAGCGCCCAAAAAAGACTAGCACTATTGCTTGATTTGGCTCGACTGTGAAGAAGCCTGATAGTGAGGGAATTACTACTGCGATAAGCGTTGCTCCTAACCAGGCACCTATTTCTGCTAAATCGGCAAAATCTCCCACTCTCAGACTTCTGCCTAATACTTCTATTAATCCCTGTATTGTTGACCAAACCTGCCAACTGCCAAAAATCGCTAAAGCTAAAACTATGCTCAAAGCTATGAAGCCGTTGATTTTAAACGCAGGAAATTCCCTGATTTGGTGCTTCATTGTCTATTCCTACAATCTTTTTTGATACTAAAATGATATCACTTTAATTTCAAAAAAAGGGTAGTTTCCCTAGTAGCAAGGCTATGCAGATTTCTGCTTTAAGGATTTTTGACGTTGCTGAATGATGGGATGATTGAGGCTGAGGCTCTGACGCAAACAAATGGCGTTGCTGATTTCATGTATAAATGAAATAACGAACCACAGAGAAGCCAGTGCGTTGGGCGGGTTCCCCGACTTGTTCGCTGAAAGCGTTCCCGAAGGGTAGCAACTGGCGCGACGCAGCGAAAAGTATGAGCGCCGGCTTCCGGCGAACATAACTTTTCAAGACAGAGGGCACGGAGAAATAAGAGTTTCAGAGGGTTTTTGCGTGTCCTATATAAAAACGATTGTGCATGATTTCACAATGTTTGTAGAGACGTTGCATTGCAACGTCTCTACATCTCAAATCATCTTGCATTTATGCAATGCTGGATTTTTCTACGCTAAACTGTTTCCTGCTGTTGATGTGACAATCTGACGCACTTGGGCATCAGTTAGACCTTTTTTTGCACTCAACATCAAGGCTATTACCCCGGCAACGTGGGGAGTTGCCATAGATGTTCCGTCTTTAAAACCATAGCTATTGCCTGGTAATGTAGAGTAGATCTCGACTCCCGGAGCTGTGACGTAGGGGAGTGTGGTTGCCCCAGCTTCGTTAGAGAAGTAAGCCATCTCTTGATATTTATCAATTGCGCCAACAGCCAGCCCCCACTTCTTGGCGTAGCGAGCAGGATAAATGGGTTCTGAACCGCTAGAATTGCCTGCTGCCATGACGACGATCGCGCCTTTGCTAGCAGCATACTGAATGGCTGATTCTATTTCGCTGTTAGGTTCATCGCCACCTAAGCTGAGGTTAATGACATTAGCTCCATTATCAACGGCGTAACGAATGCCTTTAGCTACCCCACTATCCTCGCCAGAGCCACTATCACCAAGGACTTTAACAGGCATAATCTTGGCATCATAAGCAATGCCTGTAACACCGACACCATTTTTCACTCCGGCGATGGTGCCAGCGACATGGGTGCCATGACTATTTCCATCTAGAGTGTTGTTGTTATTGCTGTCAAAGTTCCAGCCATAAACATCATCAATGTAGCCATTGCCATCATCGTCTTTGCCGTTGCCAGCAATTTCTTTGGTATTCTTCCAGATATTATTGCTCAAGTCTGAATGATTGCGATCAACGCCAGTATCTAGCACAGCGACGACAACACCCTTACCTGTGTATCCCTTTGCCCAGACTTCTGGAGCTTTTACGAGGTCGGCTCCCCAATCATTAGCGCCAAGGTTAGGAACATCAGTAAAGCTAGTCTGGCCAAGAGCTTTAGCGACTGCTGCTGCTGCGTTAATTAAGCCATAACCATCAGTGGTGTCGTAACCGATATTTTTGATGATGGTAATAGCTTTGGAAACAATGTTATTACTTTCATTGCTTTCAGCAATATTGTTACTACCATCAGCTTGATACAGTATGTAGTAGCTACCCCCGGCAATAGTTTTGCTAATCTGAATTGAAAATGTTTCGCTGCTGTAACTTCCAGATGCAATGCTGCTGGTGTATTCAGAATTCAATAACATATCCTCATTGCTGAGAATTTTATCTTTGGATAAATAAAGCTTGGTGTAGCTATAACCAGCATTACCAGCACCTTGATTCTTCACTTGATAGCTGATTTGAATGTTGCTACCCGTTGATGCAGTGGTAGGATTGACTGCATTTTGAATTATTAAATCGGCTTTTTTAATGGCGATCGCTTTAGCAACAATATTATTATTTTCGCTACTTTCGGCAATATCATTATTACCATCGGCTTGATACAGCAGGTAATAATTACCTGCTGCAATGCTATCACTGATGTTGATTGTACTTGTTACGCCACTGTAAGCACCCGCAGAAATTGTGCTAAAGAAGTCATAACCTAAATAAGTATCATCATTGCTCAAGGTTGTATTTATTGACAGATAAAACTTAGTTTGGTTATAGCCAGCACTACCAGCACCTTGATTTTTTACTTGATAGCTGAGTTCAATGTTTTCACCCACTGTACCAACACTGGCATTCATGGCATTTTGAATTATTAAATCGGCTTTTTTAATGGCGATCGCTTTAGCAACAATATTATTATTTTCGCTACTTTCGGCAATATCATTATTACCATCGGCTTGATACAGCAGGTAATAATTACCTGCTGCAATGCTATCACTGATGTTGATTGTACTTGTTACGCCACTGTAAGCACCCGCAGAAATTGTGCTAAAGAAGTCATAACCTAAGTAAGTATCATCACTGCTCAAGGTTGTATTTGTTGACAGATAAAACTTAGTTTGATTATAGCCAGCACTACCCGCACCTTGATTTTTTACTTGATAGCTGACTTCAATGCTTTCACCTACTGACCCAACAGTGGGATTGATGGCATTTTGGATTATTAAATCGGCTTTTTTAATGGCGATCGCTTTAGCAACGATATTATTAGTTTCATTACTTTCAGCAATATTGTTATTACCGTCAGCTTGATACAAGAGGTAATAATTACCTGTAGCGATGCTATTACTGATATTGAGTGTACTTGTTACGGCATCTGAAGCACCCGCAGCAATTGGGCTAAGATAATCAGAATCTAAGTAAATATCATCGTTGCTTAGGGTTGTATTTGTTGAGAGATAAAACTTAGTTTGATTATAGCCAGCACTACCCGCACCTTGATTTTTTACTTGATAGCTGACTTCAATGCTTTCACCTACTGACCCAACAGTGGGATTGATGGCATTTTGGATTATTAAATCGGCTTTTTTAATGGCGATCGCTTTAGCAACGATATTATTAGTTTCATTACTTTCAGCAATATTATTATTACCATCAGCTTGATATAACAGGTAATAATTACCTGCGGCGATACTATTGCTTATATTGATTGTAGTTGTTGAGGCACTATAAGCACCGGCAGCAATTGAGCTAAAAAAGTAGTCAGAATCTAAGTAAGTATCATCATTGCTCAAACTTGTATTTGTTGAGAGATAAAACTTAGTTTGGTGATAGCTACCACTACTAGTAGTGCCTTGATTTTTTACTTGATAGCTGACTTCAATACTTTCACCTACTGACCCTACAGTGGGATTGATGGCATTTTGAATTATTAGATCTGGTTGAATAGCAGCGACAACAGCACTTGATGTAACCAGAGACATCGCCTGTGTAGTATTTTCGCTACTCTTAGCTAAGTCTTTATAGGTTTGATGTGTAGTGTAACTACTGCGATCGCTGGCTCTAAAATTATTTACACTGCTGCTAAAGTAATTATTAGAATTCTCAAATATATCAGCTACTTTTAAAGATAAATTGCTAGTTTCTGTACCAAGATTTTGATTATTAGAATTACGCTCTTTAGTAAAATACATCAGCAGTTTAACTCCATATATTCATGTAAATTTGCACTAGATAACTGCTCAAATCCTTTTTGTTTAAGAACTTGAGCCGGAGAAATATTTTAGTATAAGACAGATACTACAAATATATTTGACTAGAAAATAACATAATTTAGTTAGTAATATCACAGTTTTAAATATTACAAAATTTATCTTTTACGTTAATTTATAATTCATAAATTAATATAAATTTGTAATATTACATTTTTTGTTGATATTCAGATCTCCAACCAAATTTAACCTTAGTTCGATACTTTTAAAGGTTAGGAAATAATCGGGGAGAACTAGGGGACAAAATTTATAAGAAATCTCGTTAAAAAATTTCAGAAATTTAAAAGGCGAATGGAGTTATTTTCCATTCGCCAAAAAATATTCTTGAGCCACTCTCCAAGGTTTATGTTTTATCTACCCACAAGCTTTGAAGTCTTTAAATCTACTATATATTCGCTTGCTGGCGTTGATATAATGACCAGTACAAACCTTTTTGTTGCAATAATTGTAAGTGAGTACCACGTTCGGCAATCACGCCTTGCTCTAACACCAAAATCAAATCGGCACGTTTGAGGGGAGCAAAGCGGTGAGCAATCAGAAAGACAGTACGGTTAGCGGAAATTTTTTGCAAGTTTTGTAGTACTTGTTGTTCGGTTTCACTATCCAAAGCGCTGGTAGCTTCATCCAAAACTAAAATCGGCGCTTGGGAAAGAAATAATCTTGCTAGGGCAATGCGTTGTCTTTGTCCGCCAGATAAAGCTGTGCCGCGTTCCCCAACATTGGTTTCATAACCGTATGGTAATTGACTGATGAAGTCGTGCGCTACGGCTAGCCTTGCTGCTTCTACTACTTGCTCTGCGCTAATATCAGGATTGCCGAGAGTGATATTTTCCAAAATAGAACCGTTAAATAAAAAGTCTTCTTGGAGAACTACACTAATTTGTTGCCGCAGTGATGCTAAATCGGCACTTTTAATATCAAAACCATCTATCAGGATGCGTCCTGATTCAATTTGATAGAGGCGTTGTAATAATTTTGAAAGGGTACTTTTACCAGAACCGCTACGTCCGACAATGCCAACAAATTGTCCTGGGTCGGCATTGAAAGATATTCCCCGCAGAACTGGTTCAAAGTTCGGTCGGTAGCGGAAAAATACTTGGTCGAAGCTAACTTGACCTTTCAGGGGTGGTAAAACTAACCCAGTTCCCGGTTCCGCTTCTGGAGAAACGTTGAGAATATCACCAATGCGGTCTACGGAAAGTAGGACTTGTTGGAGGTTTTGCCACAATTGCACTAGGCGCAAAAGCGGCCCTGTGACTCTACCGGACAACATTTGAAAGGCGACAAGCTGTCCGACTGTGAGCTTTTGCTCGATGACTAATTTGGCTCCAAACCAGAGAATCAACATTGTGGAAAAATTGGTGAGAAAGTCACCAATATTGCTGCTGATGTTGGAGGTAGTAGAGGCTTTAAAACCTGTGCGAATGAAGCGAGCAAATAAGCCTTCCCAGCGATCGCGTGCTACTGGTTCGGCAGCATGAGCTTTAACGGAGTGAATGCCGGTGACTGTTTCGACTAAAAACGATTGGCTATCAGCAGAACGGTTAAAAGTCTCGTTGAGCCAGTTACGCAGAATTGGTGTTGCAACTATTGTTAATGTTGCAAATAGCGGCAATACTGCTAAGGCCACAAAGGTGAGGGGAATATTATAGTAAAACATCAATGCTAGGTACACCACAGCAAAGATGCTATCTAAAATTACAGTTAATGCTGTACCTGTAAGAAATTGCCGAATTTGTTCGAGTTCTTGGACTCGTGCTACTGTGTCTCCGACGCGCCGCGACTCAAAATAAGCTAAAGGCAAACGCATCAAATGGCGAAACAGCTGTGCTGATAAACTCAAATCCAGACGACGAGCTGTGTGAGTAAAGATAAATAAGCGCAGAATGCCGAGTACGGACTCAAATATGGCGACAAATAAAAGAGCGATCGCCATGACATCAAGAGTCGGCAAACTCTCCTGCACCATGACTTTATCAATGACAACTTGGGTAATCAGTGGTGTTGTTAAGCCCAAAAGCTGCAAAGTAAAAGATGCTAGCAATACTTCCCCTAGCAATCCCTTATACTTCCAAACTGCTGGGGTAAACCAACTGAGGTTAAATTTTTCTTGCTGGGATATGAGTTCTACTTGCCAGAGTTGTCCGTCCCAAGACGCTTCAACTACTGACTGGGGCAAACTTTCACAAAGGCGATCGGGATTTAGAGGGTTAGCGATAATCAGGCGATCGCCTCTAACTCCATAGGCTACCACCCAGGAGGGACTTTGGGGTAAGTCGGAATTCCACAACAATAAAGCTGGAAATGATATTTGCCGCAAGTCACCCCAACTCAGTTGTAACCGTCGCAACACTAAGCCCATCTTTTCTGCTGCTTCGACAACATTTTTCGGGCGTTGTCCTCTGAGTTGGCGTTGCACCCATTCCAGTTGCACGGAATTTTCAAGTTGTTGCGCCACCATTGTTAAACATGCAGCAGCTGTGTTCCAACTAGCAACAAAAGGATAATTGGGAACAATCGAATTGGCGGCTGGGAGTCCTTTTTGAGATTGGAGGGGGAGAGTTCCCTCGGAAGCCGGGGGTAGTGGAATTGTTGTCGGAGAAAAAGAAAATGTTTCCTTTTCTGGTTCCCTTTCCACTGGTAACGCTTGCCAAAATTCCTGAATTTGTGGGTGAGAAAATTCTGCCCACAGTGCTGTCCTCCAAGACAGTACTATTACTTCTTTACTAGCAGCTACAGCTTTAAAATCCGCAGACAGCTTTTGTAAATCGCCAAACCAATCTCCTGCTTCAAGGGCGGCTATGGGTTTACCAACTCGTTCTTGAGATAGCCCACTGGATGGGTTTCTCCCATCTCGCAAACGCACTTTACCAGCGACAATCAAGAATTGGTAACCGCCGATATCGCTTGACCAAATTTTATCTCCTAGACGATACTGACGGGCTTGGGATTCCTCTTGCAATCGGGATTGCTGTTCGGGAGTTAACCAACACAGCGGTGGTTGATTCCAAGGTAAAGAAGCCAGCACTTCTAATCGTAGAGATTCATTATCCAGAATTTTTAACTCACTTGTAATTTGACTGTCAGTTTTTGAATTTTCTCTGCTAGCCATTTCTCAAACAATTCATTTTGTAGTGCTTGCTTTAGTTGAGTATCTTCTAAAGAGGCTGGCAGAAATTGTTCTACTCGAAACAAACCATAAGGCCCTTCTCCTTGCAAAGAGGTTCCGCCAACCAGTTCTATTGGGCCTACCACTTGCCCAGGACTTGCTACATCAATAGCTGCCCGTAGTGTGTCAGGCAGACTTCCTCGGCTAATGAGTCCCATCATGCCATTCACAATTCGATCGTCTGCAAGTGAATACTCTCTAGCTAATTGCTCAAAGCTGCCTCCTTCTTCAATTTGGATTTGTAGTTCGTCTGCCAGCTCGCGATTATCAACAACAATCCGAGAAAGTACCACCCGATCTAAAACAATTTTGCGTTCAATAAAATATTCTGGAAGTTTTGGTTCGGTGACTACGGCTTTGAGTTTTTCTAGTTTGTAGCCAAAAGTAACCGATGCATGAAATGTTGTGTAATCTGTGTTATTCCTCTTTAACCATTCTTGAAAATTTTGGGGGTCAGTTAATTGATTGTTGAGTCGAAAATCAATAATCGCTTGCTCAGTTATGGCTGTGCCAATCTCGATATCGTCTCTGGTTCGGATTTCTCGATCGATTACGTACTGGCGAAGAATATCCCCAATGTACTGTCCCAATTTTCCAGAGACTTGCAGGTATTTTACTGCTTCTTCAATAGAAATAGTTTGGTCATCGACTATCAAAAATGGTAAAGATTCCATGAACTAATTATGTAAAAATGGTTAAACACTCATAGGGCTTTTAAATTAAATCATATAGAAATCATCTTGTCATTGATGGATTATTATGATAAAGATTTCATAAACTAATTAAATGGAAATGGTCAAAAAAATATATTGTTAATTCAGCAAAAGACGCTCTGAGGCTCTGATGTGGGAAATTAAGCGGAAATTCTCTGTGTGTACCTACGCTTTCTTGATAATATAATCTTTCATGATTAGTTATACGCTCTTGGGAAGGCAGAACAGGATTGAAAATATTAGCGATCGCCCCCAAGTAAGTCAAAGCGAATTCTCTGAAAAACGCTGTATAAATTTTACCAAAAACTAAGTAAAGCAGCAAAATTACGAAAACCTTTTCTGGGCTAGTTCCTTCAAGCAGCCAACGCCTAATATCCTATACTCCGTGCCCAATACCCCACACCCAGGCAAATATTACAGCTGCGATCGCACCAATTAATGTATTAAAAATATTGACCACTTCATTAGTGAGCCAGGTATATTTTGATTGTAGTGTTGCTCCAATCACACTTTCTAAGTTAGTGGCGATAAATGCTGCCAGCACACACCAAGCTACGCCTAATACATCAATTAAACCAACTCCCCAACTAACAAGGGCGATCGCTACAGAACCCACAATACCAGCTAAAGTTCCCTCTAAGCTTACCGCTCCTTCGGTGCCGCGAGCCACTGGTTGAAGAGTGGTAATTAAGAAGGTGCTTTTACCGTATGCTTTACCAACTTCGCTGGCAGTGGTGTCAGCAAGCTTAGTACTGAAACTAGCTACATAACCTAATAATAATAGGGACTGGAGATTGGGGATTGAGGATTGGGGATTAGGTAAAATAGCTCCCGAATTGAGTAGTCCTACTCCTAAGGCGCACAAGGCACCAGTTAAAGCCGATCCCCAGACGTTTTCTGGGCCTCTTGCACCAGAACGCTTTTCGGCGATTCCTTCGGCTTCCTTCTGGGCCATGCCAATGCGTGTAACACCAGAACCAACTAAAAAATAGAACATTACCACTGCATAACCTTGCCAGCCTAAAGTTCCCCAAATTAGTATGGCTAGTAACCAGGCGTGGAATAATCCAGCTGGGGTTAGCAGCTTTTTAGGAGCGATCGCAGCTAAACACAATAAAATTGTGTTTAATCCTACTCCCACCAGCCAGGGATTTAGATAATTAATTGACTGTAACATCAGTAATTAGCCAAGAGTAATTTTATCTGAATATCAACAGAATAACCAATTTGCGGCGCTTAGTGCTTAATTTATGATATTTTTACAGACCAAGTAATATCTTTGTATTGTTAAATGTATAGCACAGGCATCGCTCTTAAAGCTCGATATACAAATGCAGACAATGTTCTATATATACAATGCGATTTGGCTAAAAAACATGGATTAAACAAAATGCAAAACTTTGCTTTGTTAAGATTCGCTCTTTATCTTGTGGGATAGGCATCTGTCCGAGTTTAAACAACTAAAAAGCCGATACTACAAGAAAAATATTGAAATTATACTCAGTGTGCCATTTCGATAGTACTGCGATAAAGTATATCGATTAATGTCAATTAAAACTGTGTTGTAATTGACGGCAATTACAACTTTACAGCATAAATTGTAGATAGCATCAACTATTACTTTTTTCCATAGAATTTATGAACAAAACTATATTCCATCTTGCTTTTCCGGTGACTGACATTGCCAAGACAAAAACATATTATGTAGATGGCTTGGGCTGTATTCCCGGTCGTGAAAACCGCCACGCTCTAATTCTTAATCTCCACGGTCATCAATTAGTAGCTCATATTACCAAAGAAATTTTGACCCCACAACAAACAATTTATCCCAGACACTTTGGACTAATTTTTACCCAAGAAAGCGACTGGGAGAGTTTACTAGAAAGGGCGCAAAAGCAGCAGTTAATTTTTCGCGAAGAAAGTAAAAATCGCTTCGTCGGTTCTCCTCTTGAGCATCGTACTTTCTTTTTAGAAGATCCTTTTTATAACCTCATGGAATTTAAGTATTATCGCTATCCGGAGGCAATTTTTGGAAGTTCAGAACATACGCAAATTGGCGATAGAACTTAATAATTCTGAATTTCGTTAATAGGCTGTGCCAATATTTGTGATACTGCTGCTAAAGTATTTAAGTTTGTCAGCATCCAGGAGTGTAAACCAACTCGCACGATCGTTTCTTTTCCCACAAGCATTTGTGAACTTTTTGCTGGTACAATCATCAAATCGTAAGGTGTCCAGATAGATGTAAAGTGTAGCTGCTTTAACATATCAATATCAGAATTCAAATCCTGGAGAAAAAGGCTGTTGGGACGCATTTGTATGCAGCCAGGACGCTGGGAAGCATAAGCAAGCACAGTTCCATTATGCGGAGAAGAAATCGTAATGAACCGCTGTACGCGCTTAATTCCTCCCAAGCGTTGGACATAGTAACGGCTGACAATTCCTCCCATGCTAAAGCCTACTAAATCTATTGGTTGTTCGGGTGCAAAGTTAGCCGTAACATAATCGGATATCTGATTTGCCAATTTATCGAGACCCAAATCGCCATTATTGGGCACTAAATTCAAGGCATATACAGACCAACCTTGTTGTATTAGATACGCCCTCATTTTCCGGAAAACTATTTCTGTGTCGCCAATCCCGTGTATTAATAAAACCGGATTGCGCTGCTGATTTATAATACTCATCGACAGAATCTGGCTGAATTATAAGGTTAAGTTTCACTCAATTTTAGATTTGAGATTTTAGATTGACCTTTATCTGAAATGGTAGCCTGCGCGAACAGATTTTGAATTTTCAATTCCATTTTCCAAAATTCAAAATCAAAAAATATAGACACATACTTTTATACAAGCTGGAGTTGCTAGTTTTCGGATTCTCAAAAAGATACTTAGCAAACGTTAAGATCCTTAATAAGTAAAATTTTTGTAAAAAATTTAACTCAGTAAAAAATCTACCAGCTAGCTAATGATTTAGCAAAGAAATGTTAATTTTTATTAAGCTAGCTTTCAGAATCTTGCTCTTAGTTACAGTAAAATTTAATAATTAGTTCTCGGTGTATATAGCTGGTAAGTGCTTGCAACGAAGCATTTATAGTGTAGTTTTACTACAATGTTCATTAAACACAAACCTATAGAGGTTGTCACCAGAATAGGGTGACGCAAAGCAGAAAATGTAACATATTGTCGTGATTTTTAACAATTACGGTCAAATTTCAAATATAAAAGGCAGGAGTAATTGTAATGAGTTTTATCAAAAATTTGATTTCAAGTATTCAGGGTTTGCTAGGCAGTATTCTGGGTTTCGTGACTGGCTTGTTACCTGGCAAGAAAAAAAGCAACGGCTACTTCTTAGAATTGGATGAGGCCAAGGATACTGCTAAAGAAGCAGCTAAAGAGGTAGCATCAACAGCGAAGAAAGCAGTGGAGACAGTTGCTTCAACTGCGAAAAAAGTAACGGAAACAATTACATCAGATGCACCAGCCGCATCCGAACCAGCTTCATTGAACGGAGCTAAAGCCGACACAACTAAAGCTAAGGCAAAATCGACTAAATCAATTAAAGAAGCAAAATCAGCGGATAAAAATCCCAAACCCGCTGATGTTGAGCTAGTCCAGACAGCTGAGGGTCTAAAAGTTCAACCTGGCAACAAAGAAAAAGCTGCGGCAGCTAAAGTCCTTAAAGAGCAGCCAACTGAAACCACCTTTGCGCCTAAGTATCTAGCTCCTTCGGCTAATGGCTCTAATGGTCGTCGTCGTCCAGGGGCAAACATGAATTCTTACCTAGAACTAGCACGTCAGGTTAAAACCCCTGCTAATAATAAGTAGAGACGTTGAATTTTACGTCTCTACAAATTTGTTAAACGTGAATACGCAAGGTTAAGACAACTTTAGCAGTTGTAGATGTGGGAACTATCCAAAGCAAGAGCGATCGCTTAATATTCTCCACTACAGCTGCATCTTTTTGAGTTGATGCTTCTTCATCCAACACGATCCCTCCTACCCGACCTTTCTTGACGGTGAACTCGAAGACGATTTCACCACTAAAGCCTGGGGGTAAATTTATTTGTTCTAAGTGTTGGCTTAAGTTGGCAATTGCCGCTTCATCCAAGCCAGTGGCGCTGATGACTTCTAACTGCTTAGGAATGGGCGCTCCTACTTTTGGAGATGGCGGCGCTAATTCTTCTCGCTTTGTCCCCCGCCGCCTTTGTTTGAGAAAATCTGGAACATCTGCTGGGGCTGGCGCTGCTGCCATTGGGAATGTTATTTGACGCGCAACAGCACCAGCGGGAGGACTGCCAAATACTCCTTCGTAACTAACAGCTTCCGGCATTTCCACTGGCATCTGCATAGACACATATTCGCTTCCTGGCTCAACCCGCACGTCATCACTGACAGCAACAAAAGCGGTGTACTGAGAAAGCAATTGATAAGTTAAAGCTGTTTGTGTAACTGCTTCTACACCAGCTTTGGTTTCATAACTCACCATTTGATTCATCAAGTCTTTAATACAAGCACGTCCCCATAACTGCGCTACAGCCGGATTTCCCGTTTCCTCAAATGTGAGGTGAAACGTTTTTTCATAGTGCTTACCGCCCGCAGCAATGCCGTAAATTTGCAGATTACCGCTGGCTTTATCTTGTTTGCGACCAAACAAAACTAATGGTTGTTCGCTGAATAAATCAGGCGCTATCTTCGGGTAAATCACAGGCGATTCTGTGTCACCTTGCCAGGAGATTTGAATATTCGTCAGTACAGGATTGTTGATTTGTTTGTAGAACTTTTCGGCAACTTCTTTTGTAGGTTCATCATGACGAATAATTCTAGATATTCCCCGGCCAATTTCGGCAATGCGATTCAGCAAAAAACGGTTAACTGAACTACCAGCACCGAAACTATAAAGGCGATTTGCTGGTTGGAGGTGCTTTTGTACCTCTGCCAAGATCTCATTTTCATTGCCAATGTAGCCATCGGTTAGGAGTACGACAGAGCGCAATCTTCCGGCTGGTGTGGGGAAATTGATGGCTTTACGAATGCCACTGAGCATTTCTGTGCCGCCAGAAGCTCGTAAATTGTTAATATAAGCGATCGCTTTGGTACGATTTTCTGCTGTATTCGGTAGAGGTTTCTTTGATAACTCCCTGACTCTATCGGAAAAATCGAGAATTGTAAAAGTATCATTGGGATTTAGGCCATTAATAAATTGTCGCATCAATTCTTGGCATTTTTTTAACGGATCGCCTGATTGCGAACCAGAAGTATCTACCAAAAAAACGACATCTTTGGGGACAATTTCATCAGTGGAATATTCTAAAGCTGGAATTAAATATATGGCAAAATGTCCGCCGCGATCGTCGGCTTGGGTTAATACTGTGGATTGAGTTTCTTTGCCGGAAACTTGATAGCGGAGAATTAAATCTTTGTTGGGAATTGTATCTTCCCCAGTTAATTGAATCCGCACTATTTGACCTGAAGATTCAATTTTTAATTGATGGGAAGGAGAACGCACTTGAGAAATTGGTAAACCTGCATCAATTTCTACTGTGACATTAATATCATGACGAGAGCGCATTCCTTCTGGAACTACAGGCGGCGTAATCCGAGAAGCATCAGGAACTCTATCTGTGTCGCCGCTATTATCTATGGTTGTTCCGGGAATATATCTTGGCCCCACCACCATCGGGAAAACAAATTCGTAGTTTCCCGCCTCAAATTTTAAACTTTCAGTGTAACAAATTGTGACATCAATTTGTTCGCCAGGTTTGATGTTAGCCAGAGATTGGGTAAAGATGTTGTCTCGTTCTTGTTCTAAAAGTCCTGCGGTGCGTCCTTCTTGTTTTGCCTTCTCATAGATTTGTTGCGCTTCTTCACGTTTTTTAATATTACCTTTGATAGTGCGAGCGCCTATTTTAATTTCCATATCATCCACCGCCGCCTCATCAGGTAACGGAAAGATATACACTGCTTCTAAAGGCTGCGTGAAGGGATTTTCAAAGCTTTGGATAACCTCAACTCGTGACAAATTACCTGCAACTTTTGCTAGTACTTCTGTATGCTTGAGGGGAAAAACTAACTTTTCTCCTTGAGGGGATTGGACGTACAAACCGCCTAATTGTTGGTTTTTAGCAGTTACTGTATTCATAGGTTTGATAGCTTCTTTTATGTTGAACGTAAACCTAGACTAACCAAAGCAAGAAGTAACTGTAACCTAACCACTCTTAGGAGTTTTGTTAGGATATGGAGTAAAAGCTGATACATCTAACAATGACACCAATTCCCCAACTCTTTGCACAAGCTGAAAATGACTGGAATTTAGCAAGCTTGTGCCAGGATCTCACCTCTGCCAAACAGGAAATTTCTGGGAAAGCCAAACAACTCACACCATTAGAAATAAATTGTTTGAGGGGATTACTTTGCGGATATAGCCCTACTGAAATAGCTGCTGCAATGAATCGGGAAGTTAGGGGCTTACGAGTTGATTTATCTAGAGGATTGTATCGCTATATCGAAGTACTAACTAATCGACCTTCTAATACTTTAAAAGACTGGAGGGAAGTTGCTGACTGGCTAACAAAAGCTAACTACAAAATCAGTTTCTCTCATCATAATTCGCAAAATAATGATTCGTCACTTAAAATTGTTGATGTTTCTCTTGAAGGCTCTGCTAATTCTTGTGTAATTGATTTGAAAGTTCGTAATATTGGCGATCGGGTTGCTTTTTTGAAAAATGCTAAATTTTTATTTCATGATGTATGGGTGCTGAAAAGTTGGGTTTTACCTAAACTTGAAAAAAATAAGCAGCAAGCTTATCCACCAGCACCTGCTATGGCAATGCAGCGGAGTAGAACTGTTCCACCTAGCTATGATTACCAAGTTTCTTTACCAGCAGCTTTCAATTTTGATGTTACTTTACCATTTAATTTTTGTCCAGGAAATTATTTAAATCCACAATCAAAATTTGTTTATATTGAAAATATAAAAATTTCCCAGTGCGTTAGTTGTAATGATGTAGATAGATTTACGTTTACTTTATTTTTGCCAAAAAACGATCGAGAAGTGTCTAGTAACGAACACGCCCCATATTTGCTACGCCCATCGTATATTTATAATTTTAAAGTAGAACTTATTTATGATGAAGATAATAAAAGTATTGAATCTTCTGATTTAATTATTTTATTGGAACCAAAATATCTAGAAAATATAGAGACACGAGAATTTTTAATAGAATCTGATTCCAAACTTCCTACGGAAATGAAAAAATGGAGTCAGGATAATCTAGAGTTACTAATGGCAATAGCCAAAATAAAAGGCGTTATGAATTCATCACTGAATTCTTTAATAAGAATAGCGATGCATTAGGCTTGAGCCTAACGCACCCTACTGGCGTGGCAAGCCTAAATTGATGCAAAAATTGTAGTAGCGCGGCAAGCTTAATTTGCTTGCCGCGCTACTACTCGTAATGCACTATTTTAAGCTTATAATATTTATATTTGTATTTGGCTTTGCGATTTAGCTTGTGTATTTGACTTTCCTTGAAATCTGCTGTAATTAATTCAATTATTTAACAAATACTAATCCACTATATAGATGAAAAGCGGAGTCCCAATTAGTTTGTTCTCTACGAAATAAGTGAATGTGAGATTCAATTTGATCTAGCATTTCTGTTTGATCTAATACTGTATCTGCAAAGGGTGTGAAATCTGACCAAGTTTTAACTTGAGGTACTTGCTGCTCAATCCAATTTGATAAACTATTCCAATTAATTCTGATTGTATTTTGGCTAGCTTGAGGAATAATTTCTAAACCTTGCTGAAATTCATAGCCGTTATCATAAAGTCGCAAAATAGAACGTCTACCAGGTAGGTGTAGATCGCAAAAATGAGCATAGTCTTGTGTTTGAGTTTTCCGTTCTAGTTTACCGCGAGCATCAACATCTACAACTTGTTCAAAAATGGGCAAAAGTCCCACTACTCTCGCTGTAACTTCTGACCAATCAAAAGTTAAAGAACCGAGTTGATTTGTTTGATTCGAGCAAACAACAGTAGCTTTTAATTGAGATTCTGAAAAATATTTGACTTGAAAAACTTGAATTTGTTGAATGGCGGTTATTGTTGTCCAAAAACAGGGAATACCAGCTTGCTGTAGCTGTTCGCCGTAAAATTTTAGTTCTCCCACTTGTCCAGTGCGGTAAAATTTCCAGCCGCGACTCGGTAGCATTAGCCGTGCGCTGTAAGGATCTATTTGCATAATCTGGGCAAATTTTCGAGATGCTTCTGCTTTTAGTTCGTTATTAAGAGGTTCTAAGATTAGTACACCAAGTTCGGTGTTACTAGCTTCGGATGTTGCTTTTGCAATGGCCCGTTGTCTTTGTTCTTGCTCAATTTCTTGCAGCCGCCGCAAACCTTGTCTTGCTAGGGTCACTATTCTAGTATTCCTCGTATCTCGCAGCAGCTGTCGATAAATTCTTTCTGCATCTTGGTACTTTCCAGATACTTCATGCAGCCGACCTAGATAAAATTGCACCCAAGGATGTTCTGGCGATTCTTTTTGCAGCTGTTTGAGTAATTTAGCAGCTGTTTGATAGTCTTTATTGTCAAAGGCGATCGCAACTTGCTCAATCATGTTTCAATCCACACTAGAGAAACATCTCACGTCTGTGCGTGAGCTATAACTCATTTATACTTCACAAGTTGCGGTAATCAAGGATAATGCTACTACTGGTGCTGTCACTGCTCTGAGGATACGACGACCAAGGGAAACAGGTTGAAATCCAACTGCGATCGCATTTTCAATTTCTTGTGTTGTCCATCCACCTTCTGGGCCGGTAGCAATGACAATCGTGTCTTGTCCTCTCTTACAAAGTTCAGATTGGAGGAAACCTCCGCTCTGACTTTGCGCTTTGTCATTTGTCATTTGTCCTTTGTCATTTGTCATTTGTCCTTTGTGGTGTAAGCAATCTTTTAAATGAGGAAAATTACCACGAGCCACACAGATATATTGCTGGCTATTTGCCAATGACAAATGACTAACGATCGATGACAAACCTGTGCTAAAAGTAACAGGTTCTAAAATTGTCGGCACGAATGAACGTTCTGATTGCTCGGCGGCTTCCGCTGCGATGCGCCGCCAGCGTTCGAGTTTTTGGGGGCTGGGATGAAGCAAAGTGCGATCGCTCAATACTGGTGCAATACAAGTTACTCCTAACTCCGTACAGCACCGCACAACTTCATCGAATCCATTACCTTTGGGCAATGCCACCATCAATGTAATTGATATAAGTAATTCAGTCTCTACTGATATTGATTCTAAAACTTGTGCTTGTTCCCCTGCTAACTGTGCCAACCACCATTTTCCTTTACCATCCATTGCAATAAAGCGATCGCCTTCACGCAACCGCAACACTCGCCCTAAGTAATGTTGCTGTTCTTTGGTGAGGAAAATTTGCTGTTGCTGGAGTTGGGAAGGGGCGATCGCAATTCTTTGCAGTTGAGACATTTTACTTAATAAACTACTTTGCCGTAGACATTTGCTGTCTAACCCAGCTACGGAAAGCACGAGTGGCTGCTATTTGTCCTATTTTTTTGCTTTCTCGGATAAATCGAGGAATTTCTGTCACTACCACAGGCGCAAAAGTTAGACTGCTTTCACTCTGCGAGTATTGCCCATTCTTAAGGGTGTAAATTCTCAACACAGTTCCGTTATACCGCCAGAATTCTGGGACTCCCATTGAGGCATAAAGAATTAACTTGTTGATTTTGGATCTGGAATATTCTACTTCTAATACCAAGTCTGGTGGTGGATCTATATTCAGGTCAATATTTTCTTTGTTACGAACTAATAATTCGTTTTGAATATAGTAACTACTATCTGGTTCGGCTGCTTGCTCCAAATCATCCCGCATCATAGTCAATGAGCCAGCGCTTTTAACTTCTAAACCAAATTCTTCACACAACACAAGAACAAAACTCTCAATTAAACGGTTTGAGTTCTCATGTGGCATCAACGGGGTCATAATTTCTACTATTCCGTTGTCATAAGCTAGCCTTTTATTTCTCTCACATCCCATATCTGCCAGCATCGCTTTGAATGTTTGCCAGCTGATGTTTTGCAGCACATCCCTAGTTTCTGCCAATTTTGCTGTGGTTACCATAGTTCAGTTTTCCTGTGGATGTGTTACCTAAGGGAACTGCAAGAAATAAATTATCCAATATTGTGAGGTGGGCATCTTGCCCGCCCAGTTTATATGGCGGGCGAGACGCCCACCCCACAAGAGTTAATTGGATATTTTTTTATTTGTCAGCCCGTAACTATAATATTAGGACTTACGCAAGAGAGACACAGATGTATTTATCTGCACCTCTGTTTGATTTCATTTTCAATTTTCCAGCTTACAAAAGACTCTGGAAGTAAACTTCTAAGGCTTCGGTTACCAACTGAGTCATTGGCTTACCTTGGCTTTCGGATACTTCCTTTAACTTGCCGTAAATATCAGCTTTTAGATTTACCCGATGGCGTGACTTGTTGGCGCCATTAAATGTACCAGGTTCGTAGATGGCGCTAAATTCGCGGATGGCATCAAAACCAACGCGATCGCAAAAATCACCAAAGCTTTCTTTCGATTTCTTTGATTTCTTAAAGTAGACAAAAATTGGCTCTAGAACGCTTTCCAAGTCGTTATGGTGTAGCTTATCCACGTAAGGTTGCGCCAGTCGTGTCTGATTTGGCGAACCCCCTAACCACAATTGGTAACTTTCTGGAGCGCTACCAACAAAGCCTAATTCCGCCATGTAGGGACGAGCGCAGCCGTTAGGACAGCCTGTCATCCTTACCATAAAATGTTCTTTTTGTAAACCTACTTTATTTAATAAAGCGCGAACTCGTTCCAAAATTCCTGGTATTGCGCGTTCTGATTCGGTAATTGCCAAGCCGCAGGTGGGCAAAGCAGGGCAAGCCATTGAATAGCGTTCTAAAGGTTCGATTTTACCAGGATCGGAAGCGACACCGTGACGGCTGAGAATTTCGTCAATGGTTTCTTTGTTACCTGGTTCGATATCGTAAAAAATCACGTTATGGTGAGGCGTCAGGCGGATGGGCAAGTTAAACTGCTCGACAATTTCCCGTAAAGCAGTTTTCAGTTGAAAGGAACTTTCATCTTTAATGCGACCATTGTCAACGGAAATTCCTAAAAATAGCTTGCCATCGCCTTGTTCGTTCCAGCCGAGGAAGTCATGATATTTCCACTCTGGTAGCGATTTGAAGGGTGTAAGTGGTTTGCCAAAGTATTCTTCAACTTGGGCACGGAATTTTTCTAGACCCCAATCGTTGATTAAATATTTTAATCTGGCGTGACGGCGGTCAGTGCGATCGCCATAATCTCTTTGGGTAGCTACAATCGCTTTTACTATGTCGTAAACGTCTGCTTTAGCTACATAGCAAATTGGATCTGCTAGCCTAGCGAAAGTTTCTTCTTTGTTGTGCGTTCTGCCTAAGCCACCGCCAGCAAAGATATTAAATCCTTCTAATTCTCCCTTCTTATTGGTAATTACCACCAATGTGAGGTCTTGAGAATATAAATCAACCGAATTATCTCCCGGTACAGTCACGCAAACTTTGAACTTGCGGGGCATATAGTGGGTGCCATAAATCGGTTCTTCGTTGTTATGAATAATTGTGCCATTGCCATTACGCGATCGCGCTGCCGTCACCTCTGGATTTTCTTGGGCGCTAATTGCTTTTTCGCCATCTAACCAAATTTCGTAATAAGCGCCTGTTTGTGGGGAAAGCAAATCAGCAACATTTTGGGCATATTCCCAAGCATACTGGTACTCTGGGCGATTTTTAAACGGCGCTGGAGGAGCCATCACATTGCGGTTAACATCGCCGCAAGCCGCCAAAGTCGAACCTAGATTATTGACAATGGTGGCAATTGCTGTTTTAAGATTCTTCTTTAAAATTCCGTGGAGTTGAAAACCTTGGCGGGTGGTGGCTCGTAATGTGCGGTTACCATACTCATCAGCCAGTTTATCTAAAGCCAGATACAGCTGCGGCGGCACCAAACCACCGGGATTTTTTGTCCGCAGCATAAACTGGTAATCTTTCTCCTGTCCCTTAGCGCGGTTGTCGCGGTTATCCTGCTGATAAGAGCCGTGAAACTTCAACAGTTGCACAGCTTGTTCGCTAAAATGAGTAGTATCTTCAAGAATCTCACTTGCTACAGGTTCGCGCAAAAAATTACTATTTTCCTTAATTACTTCTACCTTAGAAGGCTTACGGCTAGCGACGGGGGAAGGAGCAGATTTAACCATGAGAGTTGTATAGTATTCTCAATAAAGCATTCGTTGACGCCGAATTCCAAGATATTTAGTATCCTTTCGGCTAATTTATCCCCGGTAATCCGGCCGGAATAATGAGGAATAGTTTGATTTTAACACGGCAAAAGTCGGCTTTCTCAGTGATGTAACACTTAACAAAACCTGCTCTTGAGAGTGCAAAGTGCTGAGTAAAGTATAGAGTGATTGAATACTCTTTAGTTCAGCTTGATGATTAAAATTAATTAATTCAACCAAAAAAGAGTTTTTTCTCGATAATTATAACGGTTTTGAGTTACCTAAAGTAAGCACAATAAATAGGGTAGCACAGCTGTGCTACCCTACTCTTAACATTTATCCTACCTGAGTTGATACTGAGGAAGTTTTTTTACTCAGCCATAAATTGCAGTTAAGGTTTGCTTAAATCTGAACTTTAGTGGCTGAAGATATCTTGGTGAGCTTTTATTTGAAGCTATAGCCAATACCAGCATTGATGCTAACAGCAGGAGTATCGCTATTTTGATAAGCACTAATTCCTACTTTAGTATTAGTATAGACTAAGAAATTTTTAGCAACTTCCGATTCCACACCAGCACCTACTACTACCGCGTCTTTATTACCTATAGGAGTTGCTGAACCATCTTTTTCTACAAAAGAATAACCACCAGTCAAATAGGCATTAGTTTTATTAGCAATAGGTACATCTAAAGAAACTTCTGGGATAATGGCACTAGTTTGATCGCTCCAAAGAACATTTCCGCGTGCAGAAAATGGTGTATTTCCTAATTTCAGGCGACCTGTGACATTACCACCAAATGTGGCATCATCGTTAGTTTCTTGTCCGCCGCTAGTAACGCCAGCTGCAATACCAGCACCAACATAACTAGCATCAGTACCCTTTTTGGTTTGGGCAGAAGCTTGGTCAGGTGATAGAAGAACAGGAGCAACTACTAAAGAAGATAATGCAGAAATTGTCAGAATAGACTTCAGCAAGTTTTTCATAATTGTGACCAAATTTTGTATTTTTTACTGTTATATTCCCAGTCGAAAGCTTAGTAAAAATGTTCCAGATCTTTTTGTAATTTTCTTAAGTAGCTGTTGCGATCGCTGCACCAAAATAAAGAACAATTAGCTGAATAATTTTGCACAAGATGTTATAATTACACTTAATTTTTCGGAAATTCCGAGTTTTCTATCTCAAAAGCAGACGCTTTTAAAAGTGGCATAGTTAAGGGAACTAAAAATTAGCTGCAATCTAGTTGAACAATAGTCAGTCAACTAATTTTTTCTCTTGCGTTTTACATAGAGTGAAAAAGTAGCCTGTAGCATCTGTGGCAACAAGCTAGAGAGTAAATCTATAAAGTTAATTTTTAGCAATTATTGGAGATTGAATAATGCTAACCGCTGCAAAAACGTTGTCTGGTTTGATGGGTTTATGTGTCGGTGATGCATTGGGTGTGCCAGTGGAGTTTACTAGCCGTGCAGAACGAACCAAATCTCCAGTGACAACTATGTTGGGTTATGGCACATGGAATCAACCGCCGGGAACTTGGTCAGATGACAGTTCGTTGAGCTTTTGCTTGGCAGAAAGTCTTTGTAGGGGGTATTCGCTGGAAACCATAGCTAATTCCTTCTGGCGTTGGTACAAGGAAGCTTACTGGACTCCTCGTGGCAATGTGTTTGATATTGGGCAAACGACTCACACAGCACTGATGCGTTTGAAACAGGGAGTTGTACCCCATCAGGCAGGTGGCAAAGTTGAAAATAGTAATGGCAATGGTTCGTTAATGAGAATCTTGCCGATGGCTTATTGTCATAGAAACTTAACTTTAGCCGAATTAATAGCGCGGGTGCATGATGTTTCAGCGATTACCCATGCTCATCTCCGTTCCCAAATGGCCTGTGGCATATATATTAGTATTGCAGTATCCTTACTCGAAGGCGCTGACCTCCAAACAGCTTACCTGCAAGGATTACAAGATATCCAACCAATTTATTCCGTGCGGGAATTTTTATTAGAAAAGCCGCATTTTGGCAGAGTTTTCAGTGGTGAGATTGCCAAATTACCAGTAGAAGAGATTAATTCTGGTGGCTACGTGATTGATACCTTAGAGTCATCCCTATGGTGTTTGTTAAATAGCTCATCTTATTCGGAAGCGGTACTCAAAGCTGTTAACTTAGGCGGAGATACAGATACTACCGCCGCCGTCACCGGTGGGTTAGCGGGAATTTACTACGGCGTGGAAAACATTCCCCGACAATGGATAAACCAAATTGCCCGCAAACAGGACATTATTTATCTGGCAGAACGTTTTGCCAGGGCTGTCTACGCTTAAAGTTAAGAGTTAGGAGTTAAGAGTGAGGAGTTAGGAGTTAAGAGTTATAAATTACGTCTGATGTGAATTATCCAAATCAACGAAATCTCAAGGATTGTGTGCCCTGTAGAGACGTTGCACTGCAACGTCTCTACAACGATAAATCAAGGTTTTAGCGTCTAATCCACATAATGCCTAAATTCTGAAATTTTCAACTTCCAACTCCTCACTTTTAAACCGGAGACAAAGAGTAGACTTGACCATCAATTAACAATCGGGTGATTCCCTTGGCTTGGAGATGAGTACGAGCCTTATGCAGCATTTTACTATCGGGGACTTTAATCACGCGATCGCGTTTGGTAGAGAAACGCTTGGCTACCCGATGATTATCAAACACAGGCAGAGTTCTTTGCTGGGTTTCCAGGTTGGGAATTTGCCCCAAGTCACCAAAGTCCTTGAGAGGTCGTGTAATTAATTCCGAGGAACGGTCGATTACCAAATAGCAGGTTTTCGGCAAATGTGCTGCCGACAGTGGCAAAACTTCAACTGAGGCTTCACCTGGTCTGCGTCTTGTAACTAAAGGTGTTAACTCATCAAAGTCATCTTCCTCTAAATCATCGTCCTCCTCAAAGTCATCATCTTCTAAATCGTCATCTTCTAAATCATCCAAATCTTCTGACTCGTCTAGCAAGTCTTCTCCCAGCATCTGTGCTATGACAGTTACCTCTGGACGTTCATCCTTGAGTATGGGGCTGGGGATACTGGCTATTTCCAAAGGTTTTGCTTGTGGAGTTTCTGATTTTTCTGTGACTCTTAGCTTCGGTTTTTCTGTCGCTGAGGTGCGTCGTCGTACCCTTCTAGCAGCAGTTGACTCGTCAGTATCTTCTGAGTCGGTTTCTTCCTCTACTACCTCTACTACACGACGTAGCTGTGGTGGTTCAACCTCTACCACTTTCGGTTGGGTGTCGCTAGGTGGAACTTCGATTTCTGGCTGTGGTTGAGTTATCAGCAGTGGTAACTGCTCATAGTTTACCTGTGCCCTACCCTCAGGAGTTCTCGCAGCCCGCTTTAAAGAAACTAAGTATTCATACTCATCTTCTGGCAAAGTGCTTTTAAGTAAACGACTAATCGTCGAGTTACTTACATCGTAGCGTTCTGCCAAAGTAGAGGTTGTTTCGGCACTTTCTCGATATAACTTGAGAATTTCTTGTTTGTCAGAGTCTGTTAGTTTTCTCACGGTAGATACCAAAAATCTTTGCTAAGCTCGTTTTCGTGTGCTGGTACGCCGCGTTCGTCTTAGTGATGCGTCATATTCTAGGGCAGCGCCCATACCAAATAACACTCCACTAAATACCCAAAACACTTCTAGTATCTCTCCACTTTGATAGTTGGGGCCTTGGGCGTATTTAAACCACATATCTGCAATGTAGAGCGAAAAGGCCGCTGCGGCAATCATTCGCCAAGACTGGGAAACTCTTCCTCCCCAAAAGGCTAACAGCAGAGTGGTAGCAATAATTAACAGAACTACGTCGCTAACTACGTAAAACCAATTCAAAATAGCGACCAAAAGTTCTGACGATGTTTCCTGTTGCATAGAAATCCACCATGCTAACAAACTACCGAATACAGCAATTGCTAACACAATTAGCCATTGCCATTTTTCCAGATTGATTCGCCTGGAAGCCACAGCTAAAATCATGCCTGCGCCTAGTAACAGATAACTCAATACAAAAAATATATCGCCTAAAGACACATCCGGTTCTTCTTTTAAAACTATTTCCGTGTACCCGAAAATTATCCCTCCAATGAAATAAGAAAGCATACCTAAGCCAATGGAGAGCCAAACATTCCGACCACTGACGATTTGCGGACTAAGCCAGTTTCTCAAGCATAAGATACCGGCGCCCAAATAAGCTAAGGCTTCAAAAATATTTGTGCCAATCACATACCACTCGGCTCGGCTTTCTATGCCATCTGCTCCGGGAATTTTGGCACTAAACAACAAAAAGTATAACAGTGCCAGTACACCCCAACCAATATTAGCCAAAACAATGTTCTGAGTGTTGAAAATGGATTTAGAAACCAAGGAATTGTCGTAAGAGTTATTCATAGGGCTTGACTATGTAGATGCACTCTGGCAGTATTTTGAGTTAAAGGATTGTATAGCTAGCAGTGTGTCTGCCAAATAATACACAATCGGACACTAATAGCAAGTGCCGACAGTAGGAACTTTTGAAAAAAATTTCCAGACTACTGCCATAGTTTACCCAGTGCTGATTGATTTAGCCAAGAGAGAAATAGCGATCGCTCGGCTTCTGGCATATCTTCTAACTTATAAATCACTTGTTTGGTAAAGTTGGCATTGCCAAAATAGGATTTGCCTAATCGATGTAATTCTTGCAAAAGGATAACTACGTGATTTTCTTGCCAAGGAGGCAGCTTTGGTGCAAGCAAAGGATTGTTAGATACCAAAGATTTAACTGTTTCTGGAGGAGATGCTTGGGGAAATTGCTTTTGCTGGAATAACTCCGCAATATCTTTCTCAAATAATGCAGCTTGCCTAGCACCCAAAAACTCTTCAATATCGATATAAACAGCTTGCAACAGTAAAACAGTGGCTTGGATCAAAATCCCCGTCTTGCCTTGATTACTACCTGTGTCATTACCTAACTGTTCTAAACGGATTTTCCCCCAAACGCTAAAACGTTCGGGTTCTTCCAGTAAGACACAGGCTTTACCCCGGTTATCCGTTAATTCTCTCCATAAGGCTCTAGCTTCTTCTTCTTGACTAGCTTTGAAGACACTAATCAAGCGAAAAGTCTGCCCTTGATAATCTAGGATCGGCACCTGCTGATCCTTTTTTGGGTGCTGAATGCTTGATATTTCAACATCCTGCCGTTTGAGAATAAACATGGCACTAGCAAATAACTCCTCACAGGGGCATTCTTAATATGGAATATATAATGGCATTTGGCAGCATCGCCAAGGCTAAAATTACCTAGCAATGGGTGAAGCTGGTTGCTTCATTGGATATTTCATTAGATTAAGCTGCCTGGAAGGACTGGGCCTGGGGTAAGCAACCCCTTGACAACACAATATATCTAACCAATACGCCATCTGCTTCGTTTTTAATGTAGATTGATAACTAGCGACTTGGATCTTAGCCTTGCTAGTGATAAATCTGCAATTTTTGATTGCTTCTTAGTCGCGCAAAGCGATATAATGTCTGAGATTGACTCTTGCGGGAGCCATTATATTATTTTGGGCGCGTAGCTCAGTGGATAGAGCAATTGCCTTCTAAGCAATTGGTCGCAGGTTCGAGTCCTGCCGCGCTCGTTTGAATTGATTAAGGGAATAGACGCGATGAATCGGCATCTCTACAAGGCTGGTTGAAAATTGTTAATGCGATCGCACCGATACATTTACGTCATTTCTGCTATCAGGAATGTTTTACAATTTATTAAATCATATCAAGTTCGGATAATTACTTATTATTAAAATCTCTCGGCGTCCCCGTGTCCCCCGAAGTTCAGATCGCCGGAAGCCGGCGCTCTGACTTCTCTCCGTGTCCCCGCGTCAGTCTTTATGATAAGTCTTCAACCGAACATGATATCACGTGGTATTTTCGACGTTTTTCTGTTTAAGGACTGCTTCACGTTCAAAATCAATGGCTTCTGGTGACAAATTACATAATGTTTGTAAGTTGATTCTACCTTCAATATGTAGTGTTTGTAACACACTTGATGCTGAATCTAAAATTTGCTTGCCACTTCTGATTTGAATACTCAACTTATCTTTAAGAACATCTAAAATAACAAAAATTGATATCTTTTGCCAAATTTTTTGAGTTGAAGCTACTACCTTCAATGAAGTAACAATTTTTCCTTGTTCTGGTATATGAAGCGCTAAATCTGAAGCCTGAATCTTTTTTTGAATTTCCTCAAGCGGTAACAACGAAATATCAATTGTATTATCAAGAGTTATAAAGTCTGCTAAGTCAGGCAAATTTATTGTTGTTTCGTTTAAGGATTCAAATTGAAAGGTTAGCTTGTTACTTAAAGGGTCGCTAATAGCATTAAGCTGTACAGGATATGGAGGCTGTGGTACAGATCCTTTTTCATAAAATGAACGTCCTTCGGGAGTAACTGTCAGCGGTGATGTTGCTGATAAAGTTTGTAATGAGCGAAGATTTGCTGTAGTACTGCGGATAAATACAGGATCGAGCGCAAGTACAGAAGCTAATTCTTCTTCCGTCGGTGGAGGTTCAAATCCAATTGCGGCACGAATAATAAATTCTTCAAGTACGTTAAATTGGCGGGGTTCTTTAATGTTTACTTCTACAGGAGTTTGACGCAAGCTATAGCGAAACTGACGTGCTGCTAAAACTGATAAATTAGGACTTTGTGCTTCAATTTCCTTTACCAAATTTTTTAGATTATTATCAATTGGTTTATCAGAAGAAGCAAGAGACATCAACGAAACCTCTATGTATTTAATGAACGAACAAGCTTTTTACAATCCCCAAAAATTTTTGCAATCGGTATCGCTACGTTGGCAATTACACAGGCCACAAAATTTAAAACTTTGGTGGACAAATTCAGGCTACATCATTAAAGGGAAGCTTAGATATTTGATTGTAAACTTCTGCATTTTCTTCAAGAGCTTGGCGTATATCGTATTGCGTTTGTAAATTCAACCAAAACTGAGCGCTATTACCAAAATAGCGAGATAAACGCGCGGCAATTCTCTTTTTAACAGTTTCGTGTGGTTCTCCAGGCATTCTTCGGATCTCCAAAACACCATCTAAAAAAGACAGCCGATATCCTGGGCGGTCTAATAATTGTTCAACGGCTTTGAATTCTCTCCAAGTTAGTCCCTCAAATAAAAGAGGTGATTCTTTTGTAGGTGCAGGGATGGCTGTTGTAGTCATAAAAATCTCCAGTCTGTTTCTAAATGAGAAATAATCAGTTTTGGAGGTCAATTTGTTAATTCTAACGTGTTTCTAAAATATGAAAAATTACTTTTTATTTCCCAAACTTTTAATTCACAAAAGCTATTTTGAAATTTAGATGAGGTCAGAAATATCAACAAATCCTTCATGCAAACTAACAATATTTGAAACTTCGGAATACATATTTCCTACTTTACCTGGTTGATGCGTAAATAAATCATGACAACCAACAATTATGAGCAGTTCTTGAGCGCGGGAAAAGGCAACATTTACCCGTTCTGGCTTCTTAGCAAATCCCACATCTCCTTTATTATTATTGCGAACCATACTCACAATTACAACAGGTCTTTCCATGCCTTGAAATCTGTCTACTGTACCAGTACGAATTTCTAGAGAAGGGAACAGTTCAGATTGCAGTCGCTCATCAATTTTTCTTAATTGAGCGCCATAAAATGTAATCACGGCAATTTCTTTTTTTGGTTTACCACTAGCAACTTTAGAAGCCCAAATTTTGTTAAATTGCTGACACAAATTTTCAATTGCATCAATCTCTGGAGTATTAAAGTAAGAAGTTCCTTGACGTTCTTCTAAAAATTTATTTTCTATAGGCGTTTTTACCCAGAGAATATGGTGAGATTCTTGGATGATTTCACCTGCTAAATTATGTGCGCGTTTTGTATCAGGTTTCAAAATTCCAGATTCTAGTTTACCGTCATAAAATTGATTGATTGCACCCATAATAGAGGGATGCATTCGATATTGTGTAGTCAGCATTTGCTTGATGCTTTCGTCGGCAGATTCAAACTGACTTTTAAATAGTGATTCTTCTAAAAATTGGAGTTCGTCTCGCGTATTGCCAATTGTTTGGGCAACTTCTTCTAAAGTGCTAGTATCGAGCATGGGCGGTAATTGTCGATGGTCGCCTACCATGACTAATTTTTTGGCTTTCAAGGCTGGAATTAATAATTCTGGTGGAGTACACTTACTAACTTCGTCGATGATGACGACATCAAAGGATTTAAATTCTTCAGAAAAATTTCTATTGGCAGCCTGAACGCACGTGATACCGACCACGTTGGCATTATCTAAATATATACGCCGTAAATCGTCACTATCGCTTTCTGTTGGCTTTCTTAATTTCTCTATCCAATCTCGGACAAAATTTTGATATTTGTTGAGATAAGCCTCTTCTTTTTCGAGTTGCTGTTGCCAAGATTCAAACTGAATATTTAAACTTTGTAAAAACTCTATATTAAACAAATCACCACTAGAATTTTCTAGTTTAAATTTATCAGGTATGGTTTGCCATTCTGTCAACCACCAATTTCTTTCTGCCATTAAACTTTTTGATGGCTGTGGTTGTAATTGTTGTTCAAATTCCCGGAGGGTAATTTGTAACTTTTGAAGCTGTTGTAGAGAAGTTTCAGTTTCTTGTTTGAGCTTTGCTAAATGTTCGTTTAGAGAAGCTTTGATGACCTCCAGCACAGCAAAAGGTTCTAATAATGAAATTAAAGTTTCAAGCTGAGCGATAGAATTTACCCAAGAATGCATTTGTTTTATAAATTCTTGGGGTTGTTCCCAAATTTTTGATTGTGTTGTGAGATATTGTTCGGCTAAAGTGCGTACTTGAGCAGGTATATTTGGTTCTTGGCTGAGTTCTTGCAAAATATTAATAACTTGTCCAAGTTGAAAATTTGCATCTTGCTGGGCTTTTTCTAGCCGATTTTGAGTAGCATAAATTTGCTGTTGGATAATTTCATTTTTTTGAAGTTCATTTAATTGTTGACGTAGATGATGAAGCTGTTGTTCTGCTTCTGTTTTAACTTTTAAAACGCATTGACGTGCATTTGCAAGGATAGTTTCTAACAATTCTTGTGTAATTCGAGTGAGAGTAGAGTCGATGTTATTCCATTCCCAAGATCCGCCATAAGTTTTTTGAATTCTAACTAAGAAAAATTGTGTATTTTCAAGCAATAACTTTCGTTGTTTTGGATTGAGCAATTGATAATTATTAAATTGTTGATAAGTCTCTTGCCATTGAGTGCGATCGCTTTGTGATAACACCATTGGAATCTGACTAAAATTTTGTTGTAAAAAGTAACTAAAATTATGCTGTTTACCTTGGCGATCGCTAAAATTTCCATCTATTTCATAAGCGATCGCTTTTGTCAATAAATCCCAATCAGGCAGGTTAATTTTGTAATTTTTTGGTACTATTGGTATTTTTAACGTATTAGCAAACATCAATAAGCCTAATGGCAAGTCTACTAAATTATCTGTTAACGGTAAACCTGATTGGTGGCAATCTTTTAAAGTTTGGTATAGATGAGAATGTGCTGTAGACTTCCATTCTTTAACTGCTGAAATAATATAATCAATTTCTCTCTGACGGTTTTGCCATATCTGAATTGTTTGCTGTAGGTTTTGCTGCTTGGTAAGAAATTTCTGATAATCTGTTTGTAACTGATTTAACAACTCAAAATTATCTTTAACAGTCTGCGCTAATGCTGCAACTGCTGACATAGTTTCGCTGGCATTTTGAGCATAATTCAAAGCAGCTTTAAATTGCAAAATTTCCGTTGCGATAGTTTCACGCAACCAAATCGCTAAACCAAAAGCACCCAGCGCTGGACGCACCAAGCCAATTTCATCAATATATTTAATAGATTTACGAACATTGGCTAAAAATTCTTCTATTAAAGTATTACCTTCCACATAGGGTTTAAGGAGTGGCAAAAAATTTATGATTTCTGGAGATTCCCAATTGACATTGGGAACAGTATTTAGTATATTCTTCAAACCACAAATTAAGGATTCTACCTCATTTTGTGCTGCTAAGGAATCTTTGTAATATTTTTCTTGATTTTTAAAGTTTGACTCTATTTTTAACTTATTTTTCTGGAATTTATTTTGTTTTTTATCGAATTCTTCTTCTGCTTTCAAGTAGCTTGTAAATATTTGTAATGATGAAAGTAGTTTCCGAAAAATTTGAATATTTTCAAGTCTTTGAGTGAGATTATTTTCGCAATCATTTGCAGTATTTTCTAGCCATCTGCCAATTACTTGGTCTTCTAAAAATGCTTGTCCTTCCTCTCCAACTTTTTCGGCTTTTCCCTTGCGTACAGCACGAATAACTGGGTTGTGAACTAATCGACTCAAGGCGTTATCTACTGCTAAATTAGCTTGAGAAGCAATTAAAGTGCGTCCGCCACGAAGGGCAATTTGATAGCAAATTTCAGCTATGACGGTAGTTTTTCCAGTGCCTGGCGGCCCTTGAATTAAAACAAGATCCTTAGCTGCAAGTACCTTTTCTACTGCTGCTTTTTGACCGGGATTTGCAGCAGATAATAGTAATTCTTGTGGTTGGAGTTCAGTAGTTGTTTTGATTTTTCTAGCTTGGGAAGCATCGAATAAAAAGTTACCCAAATATTGATTTTGAGTATAACCATTATTCAAATCGTCTAAAGCTTTTTTCTTGCGTTGAATCTGCTGAATATCACCAACTGCTTCAAAACACAAAAACCCAGTATTTGGCAACTTATAACGCTCTGTTGCGATATATTCAGCTAAGTCTCGTTCTAATCTTACACTGATGATGCAACTGTTGGGATCTATTTCTTCAATAGTGCCTAATTGACGACCACTCAGCCAATTTTTTCCAATGGGAGCAGTTTCAAAAAGTTTTAAATCTTCGTTTTTTGCTTGCTTTGCGCGTTCCCAAAAGTTTTCTAGTTCGAGTGAATTTTGATAAAAGCCATCAAGGGTAGCTGAGGTGACATCAATTTCAAAATTAATCCGCCTTTTCAAGTTATACTTATTACGTACATAACGTACACAAAATTGACGCGCTTTCGCAATCTTTTCTTCAATTTGTAAAAACGCTTTCCAAGCTTTTAGCTGATCTTCTGTAGGTACATAATCCCCACAAACTGGTGCGGCTGCTATGCGCGTCAATGTCGCTGGTGGAATATCGAGATGATGCTGGTGATTAGGTAGCAAACGTAAGGGAAAAGCTACAGAATAGCTATCACCATTTCCCCGTGATATTTGTAATAAATGAGCCGAAAGTATCTTTAAACCGTCGCGTCCATCTTTTTGGACAGCTGCTGTAAATCCTAATGTTTTTCTTAGTTTCTCAAGTCTTGCTGGTAATTGGAAATTATCAGAATCTGTTGCTATTGTTAAATCCCAAATTTCTTCTTTTGGATCTTTTCCCGCACCTTTGCGACGCACATAAAATAGACAAGGCTTTTTCCCAACGCATTCAAACATTAATTCGTTGGCATGTTCCCGTCGTTCGCGAAACTCAGGATATGCTTTTAGGGCGCTTTCTCCTTCAAGATTGCGGATTAATTTATCAATTGTTGAACCTACAAATGTATAACCCCAATCTTCAGAGGATGTTTTACTTTTTGTGGATTTTGCTGGGAGTTTATTTACCGCTAAACGAATGCGTTCCGCCTCAGATTCTGAGATGGAACTTGTATGGCTTTTGGCTGCAATTTTGAGTTTTTCGCAAATTTCTAATAGTTTTTTACTATCTAAATTCAATTCTTTTGATAGTTCATAAATTCTTACTTTTACTTTGTTCATCCAATATTGCCTTTGCCCACAAAGTTTTGATATTAAAGTTTGTACTGTTGATAAACTTGACTCGCAGCGCGATGCAGTAAGGAGTGTCGCCAAACGAGTGATTTCATATCATCAGCATAACCGCCACCAATTACACAAGCGACAGGATAACCAGTACTCATACAAGTACTTAAAACCTGCATTTCTCGACGGAAAATGCCAGCATCTGTTAAGGCTAATTTTCCCAAGCGATCGCCTACATGAGGATCTACACCTGCATCATAAAATACTATATCTGGCTTAACTTGAGATAATAAATCTGGTAGATAACTAGCCAAGGTTTGCAAATAAGCATCATCTTCCATTCCCACTGGTAAAGGAACATCTAAATCACTGGTTTGTTTAGTACCTGGGAAATTGACTTCGCAGTGCATGGAGAAAGTAAAAACACTCTCATCATTTTGGAAGATAAAAGCAGTGCCGTCTCCTTGATGAACGTCCAAATCTACAATGAGGATTTTTTGCACGAGTCCGAGTTTTTGTAAAACGCGACAAGCGATCGCTAAATCGTTGAAAATACAAAAACCAGATCCATAACTGGGAAAAGCATGATGAGTTCCCCCAGCGGTATTACAAGCTAAACCCTGACTCAATGCCAGCTTAGCAGTCAGTATTGTACCACCAACCGCTACACAGGTACGATTTGCCAGCGCTGGACTCCAAGGTAAGCCAATGCGACGCTGTGCTTTGGATTCTAGGGTGCCTTCACAATAAGCTCGAACGTAGTTTGGCGTGTGAACTAACTCTATCAACTCTCTTGGCGGGCGTTCAGGCGTATGAAATTGTTCTTGATTTGCTACACCGTCGGCCAATAGCAATTCGTAGAGTTGCCGGAATTTGGACATCGGAAAGCGATGCCCTTCAGGCAATGGCGCAACGTAATCTCGGTGGTAAATAATTGGCAAGTCCATGTTATTAATTTTGAACCATAGTCTGGTGCCAAATACATCTAGAGATTGTCTAGTAATCAATCATCAGATTGTTTTTACGTGACAAAATTTATGCCAGAGTGGTTTAAATGCAAGCAAACAGCACTTACCTAGCATTTATGAAAATTCTCTGGCAACAGCGTAACAGCAATGGAAAAAATCCCAATTACTTAACTAACATCGCCCAATGGCTGGCAAAATTCAATCGCCAACAGATTATTTGGCAACAGCGAATAAGTTGCAATCCCCATTAGCTAAATCAATCCTGAATATCTATAAAATTCATTTGTTTAAAAGTACATTGGCACTTATCTGAATACCACGCAACAGCTAGAAGTGAAAACACTGGTGAGTTCAGAAAATTTTTAGTCGTTAAATCGACAACAAAAAAAGCCAACAGATTTTAGATTTATGTCATCCTTAAAGGTTAGTTTGGCATCAAACAAAATTATCTAAAATTTTTACGGTTAATTTTAAACATAATTACAATCAAACTGCAAATTATTTTATCTAATGAAAATCGATATTATGCAATGGATTCTGCCCCTCGGCTTTGTTTTAGCTGGTTTTTTAGCAGGAATAATTGGAGAAAAACTTATCTTCAAAAAACTGGAAAAATTCGTTACTAAAAAACGCATCTCTGGGGGAAATATTATATTTAATGCGCTGCATCGCATGACCTTTATTTGGTTTGCGATCGGCGGTTTTTTTTGGGCAGTTATTAGTTCTCCCCTCAGACCAGATGTTGCCAATTTACTGCAAAAAATTCTCACCGTCGCATTTCTCTACTCAGTAACCTTAGTCTTGGCAAGACTGACTGCTGGTTTTGTTAAATTATTGGTTCGGAGAACAGAAGGAGTTCCCACTTCACTAATTTCTAATGTTGCTAAAGCTGTTGTTTTTATTTTGGGAACATTAATCATATTACAAACTGTCGGCGTGCAAATTACGCCAATAGTTACAACTTTAGGTATTGGTGGTCTAGCAGTTGGTTTGGCACTTCAAGACACCCTAGCAAATTTATTTGCTGGTTTTTACTTAATTATTTCTAAACAAGTCAGAACTGGAGATTATGTAAAGTTAGATGCAGGGCACGAAGGTTATGTTACAGACATCACGTGGCGCAATACAACAATCAGAGAAATTTCCAATAACGTTGTAATTGTGCCAAATTCTAAATTAGCATCAGCAATTTTCACTAACTATCATTTACCTGCTAAAGAAATAACTTTAACGATGAATGTTGGTGTTAGTTATGATAGCGATTTGGAACAAGTTGAAAGAGTAACTGTAGAAGTTGCTAAGGAAGTTATGCAAGAAATCGCACCCAATTTAATTACCAATGAACCGTATATCAGATTTCATACTTTTGGTGATTTTAGTATAGATTTTACACTTTATATGCGAGTCAATGAATTTTTTGACCAACGCATTGGCAAACATATATTTATTAAAAAATTGCACAGACGCTATCAGGAAGCAGGAATTACAATTCCCTTTCCCATCAAAGAAATTTATGTGCAACATAATATGAATGGAAATTCTACCTTAATTTCCGATTAACTATTGCATTTAACTTCACAATTAATAATAAAGATGCCAATCCCTGTTAGGAATTGGCGACGATAGGTATTTATTTTGGTTGAGTTTGAGAGTTAAATTGCTAATGCTCGCTTTTCTAATGGTATTTCAAAGCGATCGCCTGGTGTCGGCTCAATCACCCGCGTCGAAAGATTGTTTTTCTCTAATAGCGAACGAAATTCCGCAGCACTTCCTTTAGTCTGAATCAATTTCATCAGCAATCCTTCAAATATCACCTCACCACCAGCCGCTGTGGGTAATATTACTTGAGGCTGTAACGATTTTGCTACATCTAAAGCACTATTGTTTCCTTTAATAATTGGCCCAAGCAAAGGTAATGTCATGTCAATAAACGGTGTAACCACTACATCAATAGGTGCAGCTTGCTTCACTTCTGGAGAATGATATCCGTGAGGCTCATAATATAAAGTTAAACCGCTTGCCAATTCTTTGAGGAGATAGCTATTTTCTACCAAAGTGGGGCCGATGGGCGAACCAGGAAAAGCTTTGATTTCAATTTGATTATCTAAAGTGAAAGTTTCACCATGAGCGAGAGTAGTTACCTGGGTGTAACCTAGTTGGTGTACTACCTTGGCTGCATTCGGAGAAGCTACAACCTTGATATCGCGATCGAGCTGCTTGAGTGTTGGTGGGTGAGAATGGTCTTCTAAACCTTGAGATAGCAGAATTAAATCAATGTTCTCAGGTATTGGGCGATTTTGCGATCGCCGCCCTTTAAACAACCAATCCAAATTACTGAAAATTAACGAATCAACTAGCCAAGGGTCGATTAATATTCGTTTTTCGCCGATTTCCAGCAGCCAGCTATTGCTATCGAACCAAGTTAAGAACATAAAATTTTGTAAAGATAACGCCTATCTTCATTATCAATCGTGTTAGCTCTCTTGCAGGCGCTTTTAACAACTCACTTCAAACCACAAATTTTTTTCTTTGCCCCTCTGCGCCCACCGAAGTTCAGATCGGCGGAAGCCGCCGCTCCGACTTCTCTCTGCGCCTCTGCGTGAGATAAAAAATAAGTAGCTCATTTACCTAAAAATAACCCTAATGTCCGATCTTGGTTTCACTCATATTGCGCTTGCAGTTAGTGATGTCGATGCAAGTATCGCATTTTATACAAAATATGCCCAAATGACCGTTGTACATCGGCGCACTGATGAAGCGATTCAATCAGATGTTGCTTGGATTAGCGACCTTACCAGACCTTTTGTAATTGTCCTCATCCAATCAACTCAAGTAGAAGGCGTACTGTTACCACACTCGCATCTTGGAGTAGCTTATCAAAATCGGGAAGACATCGATCGCCTGTGCAATGAAGCACGCACAGAGGGAGTACTGTTGAATGGGCCGAATGACTTCGGCCCCCCAGTTGGTTACTGGGCTTATCTTCGAGACCCAGATGGCAATACACTGGAAATTTCTTACGGCCAGGTAGTTCAATTTACAGTTAAAGACGCGATTAATCGCGTCTCTACAAATTAATAGATATTATCTTTTACCAGGAGTACGTCCACCTTCATCGTTACTACCGCCGTGGGGACGGGAATTACCAGGGTCGCAGCCTTCAGCACCATTACCAATACCTTGGTTGCAATGGCGACGTTCTCTGTTGCCTTCCGTTGAAGTTTCAGTACGTTCTTCAACTGCAACTTCCTGCCGTTGTTGTCCAACAACGTATTGTGAGGAGATATTTGCTACCTGTCCAGTGCTAGAAAGTGCTTGATATAGCAAAGCAGAGACTTCAGACCTAGTTGCTACCCGTTCGGCATTCAGCAAATTCACGTTGGGATAGTTAGCAACTATACCGCGTTGCGTAAGGGCAGCAATCAGACTGCGATGTTCGCTACTTATATTAGTTGCATCGCTGTAAACAGATAAAATCGTATCCGTGGAACCACTGCTTTGATAATTTAAACCCTGTGCTAAGGCTACCAGGATATCTAAGCGAGAAAGGCTTTGAGTGGGGTTGAAGTCCTTACCAATAACAGCGTTTAAAAAGCCCATTTGGTAAACATCCCTGATGGCATTGTAAGCCCAGTATCTAGTTGAGACATCCTCAAAAGACATCGCTTGGCGAATTTTGCCTTTTGTAAAAGCTTTTTGCAGCATTGCGGCAAATTGGGCACGAGTTACAGGTGCATCTGGGCGGAAAGTTCCATCGGGAAAACCTTCAATAATTTCCATTGCAGCTAATTCCGCAATAAAATCTTTAGCCCAGTGATTTGTGGAAACATCAGAAAATCCAACTTGGAGGTTGCGAGATACCCCAACTTCGCGATAATTCATTAGCAGTTGGCTGACATTGTAGCTAGAGTTATCGCTGACTTCAGTCACCCGCACCAAACTACCAGGAGTAGCTTGCAAAGCCCGTGCCAAGTCCGAACTAAAGATACTAAAGGACGCCTGGCGGACTAAAGCAAATTCACCTTGGGTGAAAGATACAGGGTAAATACTGGTGGTTTTTACTGTTGATAAACCTTCTACTTGGAATTGATTAGCTTGGAAGGTTTGGGAACCGCTGAGGAAAGTCACTTTTTGATTGCTGACTTGGGTGAAATAGTCGTAAGTGGTAGTATTTGGATCAATAGCGCCATCTTGGTCAGCATCAACACCATAAATAGTGCGAATAACTCGATATTCTCTTGGTTTAGCTGACAAAATCAGGTTAACTGCGCTGTTTGCGGATAAACACTCAAATTCGCTGTAGCCAATGAAGCGGTTTTGCAGATCGTATAATCGTACAACAATGCGATCGCTAGCTTTTAACCCTTTAACAAATTTTGCTTTTTGCTTAATCTTGTACTTGTAATCGCCCAAGAATCGCTCTTTTAAAAAGTTATTATTCTGTTTACTCTTAACAGAAACACGGGCAATTACTTCTGATAAATTACCGGATGGTTCCCAAATTGCCAGACTAAAACCTGTTTTTTTATCTTTTCTTGAAACTTTACTAGTGTTTGCTTGAGTGCGGCTTTCTCTGATTAAAGTTTGCCTTTCAATAGTAGTACTATTCCTTGTTTCTAGTTCATTATCGGCTAAAATTTGTTGCTCAGTGGAATTATCAGGTATTTGGGCGACGATGGTAGAAAACCCTGAAGCTGCGTAAGCAGAAACTATTGGCGAAAATATTGCCACAGAAGTTGCAGCAAGAACAAATTTGCTCAAATGACCAAAGTAACTTTGATTTGTGTTTTTCATCTCACACTACCATTCGTCTAAAAAGTCAAAAGGGTATTTGATATCCCTAACTTATTACTCCCTGGTAATAGATGAAACTAACATCTCAATTATTTATATAGGCAAAAGGCAAAAGGGTTTTGAGTTCTGCCTAGCTTTACAAAAATCAAATATTAGAATTCCTATTAATTGCGTAAAAAAAATTTCGTACACTTCAATTTTCTATAACCCTACCCTCTACCTGTTAACTATTGCCTATTGCCTCTTGCCTTTTACCTGCAAATTTATGGCGAGATACAAGATTTGACGCCAGAGAACATTACTATATTTAAGAGTAGTTTATAAATCTTCATAATGACTGGAACTACAGAGCAGCCAACAACAGCTACCACCATTAAAAAACTCTTTTGGAATTGGCAGGACTATAAGATTCAGTATACCGTCATGGGTACGGGACGCCCTCTGGTACTGGTTCACGGCTTTGGTGCTTCCATTGGACACTGGCGGAAAAATATCCCAGTTTTAGCCAATGCTGGCTACCAAGTTTTTGCTTTGGATCTTTTGGGTTTTGGTGGTTCCGATAAAGCACCCATTGATTACAGTGTGGAAGTGTGGGTGAAACTGCTGAAAGATTTTTGCACAGCCCACATCCCAGAACCGGCTGTATTTATTGGCAACTCCATCGGCGCACTTTTGAGTTTGATAGTACTGGTAGAACATCCAGAAATTGCTGCTGGCGGTGTTTTAATTAACTCTGCGGGTGGTTTGAGTCATCGTCCCCACGAATTGAATCCGCCGCTAAGGATTGTGATGGCAGCTTTTAATCGGGTTGTGCGATCGCCAATTACAGGCAAATTTGTTTACAATCGCATCCGCCAAAAAGCCCAAATTCGCCGCACTCTATACCAAGTTTACCGCGATCGCCAAGCTGTCACTGATGAATTAGTCGATCTACTTTATACTCCCTCTTGCGATCCAGGAGCGCAACAAGTTTTCGCCTCGATTCTCACCGCGCCTCCCGGCCCCAGTCCAGAGGAACTTTTGCCTAAAGTAGAACGTCCTTTGTTGATAATTTGGGGTGCTGACGATCCCTGGACACCAATTACTGGGGCAAAGATTTACGAAAAGGCACGTGAGAATGGCAAAGACATCAAAATAGTTCCCATTCCCAATGCCGGTCATTGTCCCCACGATGAAGTTCCAGATATTGTTAATGCCCAGATTGTCCAATGGTTAGGGCAAATTTGATAATTTCGGGCATAGACAAGCCATTACGCAACTTTCCCAAAGTTGAAGTAGCTGGCATTATCAAAACAAGGGCATCAGTTTGTGTTTATGCGCTTTGGGGCGAGTAGAGTTGAAATGCGGTTAACAATCTGGGTGAGTCACTTTTAATTTTGAATTGCACCTTGACAAAATCAAACTCATGTGGTGGATATAATGGAGCTTGATGCGTGTAATGGACATAAAGGGGTAATTCCCTTGAGTCACCATCCAGATTTTTCCAAACAAGGTTATCAAATCATCAGCGAACTAGGACGGAACAAAGAAGGAGGACGCGTTACTTACTTAGCTAACGTCCTCAATTGCGATCGCCAAGTAGTAATTAAAGAGTTTCGTTTCGCTAGTGCAATCGCTGATTGGTCGGGTGTAAAAGCCTATGAACGCGAAATTGAAATATTGCGACAACTGAATCATTCTCGCATTCCTCGCTATATAGATTCGTTTGAAAAACCAGGGTTTTTTTATATGGTTCAAGAATATAAAAATGCCCCATCCTTAGGTTCAAAACGCACCTTCGATCCCGAACAAATTAAGCAAATTGCTATATCAATCTTAGAAATTTTGGTTTATTTGCAAAAGCAAATTCCGCCAATTATTCATCGGGATATCAAACCAGAGAATATTTTGATTGACGAACAACTAAATGCTTACTTAGTTGATTTTGGTTTGGCTAGGATACAGAATACAAAAATAGCTCTTAGCAGCTTCGTCACCGGAACCCCAGGCTTCATGCCACCAGAGGAACAATTTGGTTATCCTCTCACAAAAGCCTCAGACTTATATAGTTTGGGAGCAACCTTAATTTGCTTACTTAGTAATACTCGTTCTGTTGATATTAGTAAGCTAATTAATGATAATTATCGTTTTAATTTTCAGAAATTGGTTCCTCAAATCAGCCCGCGTTTTGAGTCGTGGTTAATGAAAATGGTGGAACGCAATCGCAAACGCCGCTATGCCAATGCGGCTGTTGCTTTGGAAGCACTCAAGCCAATTGAGGTTATTGGCAGTGGCACTGGGATAGAAAATTTAATCAGGATAATTAAACCTTTAAAACGAGTTACTGTATTGGGGATAGCCACTGCAATGATATTGGCTGCTTTGGCAGCAACTTTGATGAGTTGTCAACCTGGTATTACAGTAAGACAATTGTTAGAAAGTAAAGAATGTCAAGATTTTGGCTTTAACGGAAGTTGTCAACAAGAAACTCAAGATTAAGATTATCTAGGTTATACGAACTGCTGTATAGTTGGGAGATTTTTGTAAATATCAAAAAAAGAAATTAAATACGATAAATCACCATGAAAATACATCTTGATACTGATTTTGGGGGTGACATTGATGACATCTGCGCTTTGGCGATGCTGCTTCGCTGGCCAGACGACATTCAACTTACCGGAGTGACGACAGTCGCCGAGATCGACGGTAGAAGAGCTGGACAAGTTAAATACGTTTTGGAACTTGAAGGCAGAAGCGATGTTCCAGTTGCTGCTGGAGCAGATATTTCGCAGGGATTTTACCCGTATGAACTCGGTCTTCCGCCTGAAGACAGATATTGGAGAAAAGCGATCGCGCCTTTGCCAACAGCTTGCGATGAGGCTGTGGAATTACTGAAAAATAGTGTCGATCAGAATGCGACTATTATTGGTATTGGCCCTTTGTCAAATCTGTACCTGCTGAAAGCAAAATATCCCGGAATACTGCGTGATGCCAAACTTTTTTTGATGGGTGGCTACGTTTATCCACCGCGTGATGGCTATCCCCAATGGCGAGACGAAGATGATTTCAATTTACAAGTCGATCCGGTCTCAGCCCTTTGCGTGATAGAAAACTCCAATCCGACATTCGTTCCTATTTCAGTGACAGTGGAAACTGCGTTGAGGAGAAAACATTTATCAGAGCTGAGAAAAGCAGGTGCATTGGGTCAGTTGCTTGCAAGACAGGCACAAGCATTTGCCGAAGATGAAAAAATCGCAGAAAAGTTCAGCAAAACCTGTAACAAATTACCAACCGACATCATCAACTTTCAGCACGACCCGTTAGCTTGTGCGATCGCACTCGGTTGGAACGAAGGAGTGGAAATTTCCCAAATTTCATTAAAAACAGAATTCTTTGACGGCTTGCTTCACCGGAAAATCGATCCTGATGGCAAGCCGACGCGGGTTGTTACTAAAATTGATGGGGAAAGATTTAACCAATTCTGGGTTGATACAATTACTGGTGTGTTCTCCAAAGGAGTACGCAATTGACTTGTGTTTAACCGGACATGATATGATTCAGTTTTTAAGAATATCCATCCATAGTCCAATCTTCAAGACATAAATTAGGAACTTTGCTAAAATCTCTTTGATTGCGGGTAACTACAATTGCCTCGTTAGCCAGAGCGATCGCAGCAATTCTTAAATCTTGCGTACCTATCTGGATTTTTTGCTGGCGTAAACTTTGGTAGCAACTGTATGCTGCCTCATCGAACTCCAGCAAATTCATACTACAAAAATAAATTTGAGTTATTCGCAAATTTCTATGAGCAACTGGTAAAAGCTGTGGTTTAGTAGCACATTTGCTGATAGAAGCTAGTCTGCCTTTTAATTGTTCTTCGAGTGTGACTGTTGTAATAAATATATTGGAACTGCCAACAACTTGAGCGCGTTGTAAAATTTTAGAATTACCATGTTGAGAAAGAGTAACATGATCGGTATCGAGGATATATCGGCTCAAGTTGACTGATTCTCCTCTAAAGAAGCTTCATAAGCAGCGACTTCTGCATCTAATTCACGTCGATTTGCAGCCATGTTTTCGACAAAATCATCAAACAGTGGATCATCTTTGAAAATCCCATTAAATTTAACCCAAGGATTAGACTCTTTAACCTGCTGTTGCTGTTGCAAGATTGGCAAACAACAAAGCCGTAATGTAACCCACCATAAATAAGACATGATAGGGCTGTTGAACTCACTATCATTAATTAAACCGTGAGCCATGCGGTTTCTTAAATTTGAACCTGAACGCTCAATTAACAAACCTTGGAGATCAAAAAGTGTATCTTCATCAAAAATTGAGTTTATTTGTGGATAGTTGCGGGGGAAAAGAGTAGTATTCAAATCACGCTCATCTTCAATTCCTTTATCAATATCAATTTTTGAGGGGAGCGCACCGTGTTTTCGGAGTAGATAACGAACAGAATTTTCAATTTGAGGTATTAGGATATGTGTGGAAGTGATGAAATCCCCAGTTAATCCAGCGTAAAGCCCCTTGGCAAACTGATATTCTCTCCCAGATGGCACAAAGGGGTTGTTTAAAACAATTGCAAATAAGTCTTTTACTTGTACACTATGTTCCAAATTTATTTGATACCTGGCTGGTTCTATATAACCTTGAGCGTGAAGTTTTTGATAATAGATTGCATTTTTATACATCTCAAAACGAATTGATTCTTCTACCTGCTCTGAATTATTGGATAAGGCTAGCTTGGGTTGACGAGCTATAGGTTTACCCATCTGATTAATCATTACAGATGGAAAGAAATGATATATGGGATTTTCAACAGCTATTTCCAACACTTCTTGTCGGAGGTGAGAGACTTTAGGTGGTGTCCCCAAAAATGCTAGATAAAAGAGTGCATTAGAAAATTCTTTATCTTTAACGTGCGATCTAGCTAGATTCACCTGAGTACTAATATCTGTTTCATAAGACATAGAAACTAACTCATTTATGGATTGCTCCTGATACTGGTTAAGAAGCTTGCGAACCTCCTCAGCTTTTTCTTTTGCAGCGATAGTTTCTTCCTTAGTACCTCGGACATTCATGAAAGCTTCAAAAGCTTTCTCCATAAAATGTGATGCACGCAGGTAGCTTGGATTTGTACCCTTAAGGCTATCTTCAGCTTCTTTTACATAAGTCTCAGCAGCCTGGATTTGCGCTGTACGTTCCTTATCTTCATCTTTTTCAAAACGATGCCATTGTGCTTTAATTTCCCAATAGTTTCTTGCCCTACGCCAATCATTGTTTGATTCTGCTAGGATTGTGGCTTTCTCAGCAAGAGCAGCATATTTAGTTGGATTACCGAGTTTGTATTCTTGTAAAAGCTCCATAAGCTTTGCTGACAGCCACAGTGGATCTTCTCCGTTGTAACGATTAAGAACTGACTCTATGTGTGTGACAACTAATTCAGGTTGATAATTAATTTTGCGTGCTAGCCGAAGTGCCCGTTCAATTCTCTCGAAACACCGACTCCATTTTTCAGGATCTTCTAATTCTGTGGCAGATTGTAAGTAGGCTGTGACTGCCAACTGTGCCATCCGATAATTGCGCTTTTTGACCCAGAGAATGTCCGCAATTCGGGCTTGAAGTTCTGGATCTGATACTTCAGAAGCAATTTCAGTCAGAAAATTTAAATGTTCATCAGTAAGATTTTGAAAAACTTCAGCAAAAAATTCGTCTGTTGATTCTGGCTTAATTGCAGCACCAGTGACGAACGCCAGAATCTCAAAGACAGACTGTTCTCTGACATTTCCTGCCTCTTTTACTTCCTGTGCTTTCTTCCAGAAAACTCTGTTGTAAGCACTACATTCTTTTCTCTCGCTGCTATTAACCACGTCCTGCCAGCGAGAGTTAATAAAATCTTGTTTAGTGAGAGGAGGATTAATTAATGGCATAGTCTAGAATTACTTAGCAATATATCTACTATGCCAAATCTGAAATAGATCGGGCTATTGTTAGCTCTAGCTGAATAATACAAACAAAAGCTATAAATTAAAATTCCCCAGCAGAGCCAGGGAATAAGAAAATACTAACTCGCAGCTAAATTTCCCCAACCAACGTAAGGTAATTTTGCGGCTGTTGCCCGAACTTGGTCGGCGTTAGCTACTAACTGACCGCAAGCATCCCAAGTACCAGAAATGAAGGTGCTTCTTGTACCTTCACCAATGAAAACTGGGACAGTGCGATCGCCAATTTCTACTTGCAAAGTTTCCAGATTCACTGTTACATTTACTTCGGGATTGGCGGCTACTAATTCTTGCAATTGTTTGACATTAACAGCATCCGCTGTCACGCAAGGTATTCCCATTGCCACACAGTTACCGAAAAAGATTTCGGCAAAACTTTCACCAATTAATGCTTGAATTCCCCATTTAGCGATCGCTTGGGGTGCGTGTTCCCGTGAGGAACCACAGCCAAAATTTCTATTAACTATTAAGATATTCGCCCCTTGGTATTGGGGTCGATCGAAGGGATGTTCGCCATTTAACGCTTTGCGGTCATCAATAAACGCGCCTTCGCCTAACCCATCAAAGGTAACGGCTTTCAAATACCGGGCAGGAATAATGCGATCGGTATCTATATCATTGCCTACTAAAGGTATACCGCGCCCTGAAACTGTTTTAACTTCGCTCACCATATTAGGGATTGGGGATTGGGGACTGGGGAAGATGAGAGAGTAGGGGAGGCAGGGGAGATGGGGAGATAGGGAAGTGTGGGGAGTGTGGGGAGTGTGGGGGGAAGAGAATTAATGCTTCCCCATCCTCCCATACCTCCCACACCTCCCACACTTCCTGCTTGCCCAATGCCCAATGCCCTATGACGCCAGTTGCTTTCCGACGCAAGGCGACAGGATCGCACTGGCTCCCCTATGCCCAAAATTACAACAACTCGCGCACGTCAGAGACTTCGCCTTTAATGGCAGCAGTAGCTACCATTGCCGGACTCATTAATAATGTGCGACCAGAGGAGGAACCTTGCCTTCCTTTAAAGTTGCGATTAGAAGAGGAGGCGCTGATTTGTCTTCCCTGTAGTTTGTCGGGGTTCATAGCCAGACACATGGAACATCCAGGTTCGCGCCATTCAAATCCAGCTTGTTGGAAGATTTTGTCTAGTCCTTCAGCTTCGGCTTCTTGCTTGACTCGTTCGGAACCAGGAACGACAAAAGCTTTGACTCCCTCAGCAACGTGGCGACCTTGGGCAATTTTGGCAGCTTCCCGTAAATCGCTAATTCTGCCGTTGGTGCAACTGCCAATGAAGCAGACATCGATTTTGGTGCCTTTAATGGGTTGTCCTGGGTATAAATCCATGTAGCGGTAAGCTTCTTCGGCAACAAAGCGGTCTTCTTCGAGCAATTCTTCTGGCTGAGGAACAAACTGATTTACACCGATGCCTTGACCGGGAGTAATTCCCCAGGTAACGGTGGGAGGAATTTCGGCAGCGTCGAAGACCACTACATCGTCATATTCAGCATCAGCATCACTTTTGATGGATTCCCACCAAGTTACTGCTTTGTCCCAATCTGCACCTTTGGGGGCAGAATCTCTGCCATTGAGGTAATCGTAGGTGACTGCATCGGGATTGACGTAGCCGCATCTGGCACCGCCTTCGATCGCCATATTGCAGACTGTCATCCTTTCTTCCATGTTCATTTGTTCAAAGGTGGTGCCTGCAAATTCATAGGCATAACCCACGCCACCTTTAACGCCAAGGGTGCGGATGATATGTAAAATCACATCTTTGGCATAAACACCGGGGTTAAGAGTGCCGTTAACTTCAATTTTGCGGACTTTCAGTTTGGATAGCGCCAAGGTTTGGGAAGCGAGAACATCCCTGACTTGGCTAGTACCAATCCCAAACGCGATCGCTCCGAATGCACCATGACTTGATGTGTGGCTATCTCCACAAGCGATCGTCATTCCCGGCTGGGTAAGTCCCTGTTCTGGAGCGATAACGTGAACTATACCTTGACTACCAGAACCAATATTGTAAAAAGTTATGTTATTTTCTTGACAATTCTGTTCCAGCGCCTGAATCATCTCCTCTGCCAAGGGATCGACGAAAGGACGTGCCTGATTTTCTGTAGGCACAATATGGTCTACCGTGGCGACGGTACGCTCAGGAAAGAGAACTTTTAAACCCCGCTCGCGTAACATAGCAAAGGCTTGGGGACTAGTGACTTCGTGAACTAGATGAAGCCCGATAAATAGTTGCGTCAGCCCTGAGGGAAGTGTACCAACGGTGTGTAACTCCCAAACTTTATCGAATAAAGTACCTTTACTCATACGTCAATCGGTGTTTAACGAGTCAGACTTCTCATAGTATCAAAAAAAAGTCAGACTTTTTCTATACAATTTATCGTATGCATCACGGTTAATCATTTGTAGGTGCAACCTAACTACAAAACTCAAGAGATGGCGGACTCAAGCGCAGCCCACCGCAGGCCTCCCTTGCTTGCCGCTCCTTATCTTTTGAGCATAAATGTAGTTTGTGTGAATTAATGCCCCAAAATTTATTATAGGAAAAAAATCATTAGTCTTTAACCAGACACGATATTAGTTAGTTGCTGGAACCAATTCCACATCTACACACGAGCCACCTGTAAGCCTATAGTCATCCACCTGAACCCAGCTATCCTGACCCAATGCCCAGAATCCTGTGAAGATGTTGTACTCAGTTTTACTGTCTGTTCTAAATGAGAGTGTCAAAAGTTTGTAGCGAGGTAAGCCACCAAATTTAATTTCTGAAAACACTTTCTGCTGGGCATCTCGCACCCCAAAATAACCATCTGTAACATTGCCTGATGTCCGTACATAGGCTGTTAAATTATATTGAGTGTTGGGCTGTAGTCTAACGCGCTGACGGATACCATTCCATCCAGAAACATTTCGCATCCAGGCGTTGTTTTTACCGAAATTGCTGTATCCCAATCCGCGATCGATGCCAACTCTACCTTCACCAACCCAAGGACTGCTAACTCTTTGACTAGCCTGTCCTTCAAAGTCACCACCTTGTAGAGGAGAAGCGCATGAAGCTTGAGCTTGAGTAGAGTAAAAATTAAGGGTAATTAGAGTAGTAATGAATACTGTAATTTTGCTGGTTGAGAACTGCTTGCTAATCATTTAGGTTTATCCTTTTACTCAAGAGAATTACGATCGCTGAGTAAACAATATGTTCAGACAATCAGCTTTATGCAAATCACCCATAATATGTTAATGCGAGTGAAACTTTCCCCTTAGCGTTCCCGCAGGGTAGTGAAACGACGCAATTCCAAAGTTTTTGGGATTACTACCCTACGATTGCAATATCTTGAGTTAGTTAAGCGATCGCCGTAGTATTCGCCTGCCCCTCCGTCGCTACAGCAGCTCAAACAGCTTCTATCCGGTCTAATCTGTTTGGTTGGTTTTAGGTCATAAAAAATACTTTTTTTGGAAGTGTGGGCGATCGCAAACTCCCATCCAAATGCAATCGCTCTAAATCTCGGTAAGAGTTTTACCACTACACTATGGTTCTAATTAAAAAACCGCCCTGAAAGGCGGCTTTTCTTCTATGGGCAGTACCAGACTCGAACTGATGACATCCTGCTTGTAAGGCAGGCGCTCTACCAACTGAGCTAACCGCCCTTTTGTCTCACAATTATATAATATAGCAAAAGATTTCTCATTGCGCTAGTGTTTTGGAAAAATATTTTTTTCCAGCTTACCGCAAGCATTAGAGAATCACAGAAAGAGGAAACCCACCCCTTCAAGGGATGGGAGAATATCAAAAAAAGACTGTTAACCTTCAACAGTTAACAGTCAACATTAAATCCCATAGCAGTGAGATTAGCTCAATTTCTTCCTTGCCAGCGCTGAATTGGGATACAGTCAATATCTAATTGATCTAAAGCGCGAGCAACTACAAAATCAACTAAATCCTCAATGGTTTGAGGATTGTGATACCAGGCGGGAATAGCAGGGACAATTCTAACTCCAGCTTCTGCTAAGGAAGTTAAGTTACGCAGATGAATCAAGCTAAAAGGGGTTTCACGCGGTACAATCGCTAGTTTGCGACCTTCTTTGAGTTGGACATCAGCTGCGCGTTCTAGTAAGTCGGAACTCAAGCCAACTGCTAGTTTTGCCACTGTACTCATGCTGCATGGAATAATTATCATGCCCAGGGTGGGAAAGGAACCACTGGCAATTCCAGCCCCTACATCACCCCAAGGATGACAGCGTAGCTTACCAGAAAGTGGCACTCCTGCTTGTTCGCGCCAGAATTGTTCTTGCGCTGTTGGTTCTGGTGGCATCCGAATTTCCTGTTCTGACTGCCAAACCATGTAAGTCGATCTAGAGGCAACCAGTTCAATACTATATTCTGCTTCCAACAGAAATTTGATAGCGCGAACGGCGTAAATCAGACCAGATGCGCCCGATACACCTAAAATCAGTGGTTTAGTTTTATTTGACACATAATTCCTAAATGTATTTACTCTTCCTCACCATAAGGATCGAGGTCATCAGCTTCGATGTCATTTGCTAAATAGAGGTCTGAAATATCTTCATTAGAGCCACTACCAGCTAAACCTTTGGGTACGCCATCGCTGCCGACAGTTACCAAATCAATTTGTTGACGGTAGTAATCGACACTCTTAACTTGCACGGCGACGCGATCGCCTAGTCGATAGGAAGCGCGATTTTTGCGACCAAATAGTGCTTGCTGTCTAGCGCGATATTCATACCAATCATCTTTGAGAGAACTAACGTGTACTAATCCTTCCACTCTCAGGGGTACGCTAGGATTATTGCTGGATTCAACCGCTGTCGGTACTTCAATTTCCACAAAGAAACCGTAGGATTGAACGCCGGTAATCACGCCTTGAAATACTTCACCAATCCGCTGCTTCATCAGTTGGGCTTTTTGCAGCCCTGCTAAATCAGCTTCAGCTTCTTGGACTTCTTTTTCTCGGTCATTGATTTGGACAATTACCCTAGTCAAATCGCTTTGGAGTTCTTGTTGCAGTTCTGGGGGTAAAACGTTCCAGTTAATTTCTTCGTGGCTGGAGGAATGACGCAAGTTAACTTTTTCTCTCACACGGGTGTTACGGCGATCGCGTCCATGTTCAAGTAGTGTATAATACACTCTTTGCATTAGTAAATCTGGGTAACGCCGCAAGGGGGCGCTAAAGTGGACATACTGCCCTAGTGCCAGACCAAAGTGAGGCCCTTTGGTGGTACTGTATGCAGAGGGTTTGAGAGTATCTTGCAACAAATAGGTAAGAACTTGCTCGGAGGCAGATTCAGCAAAAGCTCTAGTCAAATGTTGATAATCTAAAGGTTGAATATCCGCTTCTGGATCTAAGGTTAGGTCAACGCCTAAATTAACTGCTAATTTCAGCATTTCCTGGACATCTTCGATATCGGGCGTGCCTTGGACTCGCCAGATAGCCGGAACGCCAAGGGCGTTTAAGTGAGTCGCCATCAGTTGATTAACTAGCAGCACCAACTCAGTCAGTAGCGATCGCACTGGTAAATCATTTACCACCACAGCCCCCAGAATTCCCTCATCGTAATACGGGTTTTGGCTGGGTGGGAGATTCAACTGGAGGCTACCGCGATTTAATCTTACTTGTCTTAAATCTCTTTGCAAGGCTTGGAGATTTTGCAGGATCTCCAGCACCTCTGGGGATTGATTGTGAAATTCACCCGCAAGAATTTCTTCGGCTTGTTCTGTGGTTAGCGCAGTCTCGACTTTGATGACGCTAGGTTGAATTTCCCACTCTACTATTTGTCCTGATTTGGGATCGATGGTAATTAAGAAAGAGATGGTTAAGCGATCGCTTCCCGGTACTAAAGAACAGCGTTCTGCCACAGTTGGTGGCAACATTGGCAGTATTAATTCTCCCAAATACACTGACTTGCCTCGTTTGAGTGCTTCTCTATCTAGGGCTTCATCAGGTTGCACGTAATGAGAAACATCAACGATATGAACTCCTAAAAGCCAATTCCCGCTGGGGTTTCTCTCCAAACTAAAGGCATTTTCGATTACTTTTGTGTCTCCATTTACACCTTCAATAGCGATAGTAAACACATTACGTAAATCTAAGCGATTTTTAAGGTCTGCTTTTAAGAGCTTTTTGGGCAACTTGGCAGCGACTTCAACAACGTTATCCGGGAAACCACGTGATAAATCGTGCTTGCATGTTACTAAATCTATATCAGCAGCAGCTTCGGCATCGCTGCCGAGGATTTGCACTACCCTACCCAAGGGGGGGTATTGAGCTAACGGATAACGCAAGACTTCCACATGGGCGAGGTGATCGATGGCGTCTTCTAATTTTGCCCCATTAGGCTGAATCTTGAGTTCAAACAGCAGCCTATCGTCTAGAGGTACAGCCCGAAAACCGCTTTCTACTTGCTTAATTCGTGCCAATAATGTGTGGTTGGAACGTTCTAATATTAGCTTCACCTCTCCTTCCGGAGAGCGACGGCGACTGCCTTCTTTGAGAACTCTTACCAAAACGCGATCGCCATTCCAAGCATTACTCAGATGACTTTCACGAATGTAAATATCTTCAGCACCTTCCACATCTTGAATCGCAAAGCAAAAACCTTTACTAGAACAACGGAGTTTTGCTTCGATGATTCCCTCTTCCATAACACGGCGATACTTGCCGCGTTCTTTCACCAAAATACCGATTTTTTCCAGAACATCTAAGGCTATGTGAAGCTTTTGTAAACTTTTTTCATCTTCACAACCAAGTTTCTTTTCCAAAACTTTACGAGCCACCAATTTATCATCGGTGAAATTGGCAAGGAGTGTAGCGATTGAAAATTCCATGCAGTGAACCGACCTTTGGTCAAAACATCATTTTTTTATCTGGTTCTTTCCTGTATGCCCTCACCAAAGAAGGCGAAAAGTGACCCTTGTCTGTTGACAAAGAGGAAAAAGACCAGCCTTAAGACCTTTCCCCTTTTCCTTTTAACCTTTCCCTTCTTGTGTTTTCCCTTTCACCTTTACCCTGATTAAGAGCCTAAAGGGTTTTGAAGGCTTACAGAAACAAGCTGGAAACGAATTGCCCTGAGGCAAGGCTTCCTAATTTCCGAAGAAAGGAAGCCAACCTACCCTTGCGGGATGCTCCCGAAGTTGTGTTGAGCCGAAAAACCCGACCAACGGACAACTTTGAGCTTCTTTTGGACTTCTCACTGCACGATGCCCTCAGAGCTCGCTTGGTTTAAATTCCTTCATCTAACTAAACTTAGAAGTACACCTGATAGAGATTTAGCCCCGCTAGGTAATTACGCGACGGTTCTTGAGAAGCTGGGTTTGGAGAATCCATGCTGCCCAAAGCGCTATGCAGGGGAGCCACTGACGGGTATATAGGAGTCTCCCTAAGTGGAGGAGGCAGTGCGGTCTTGGGAAGCCAGCGCGGTCTTTTTGGTTTCCAAAATGAGCAACTGCCCTCAAGTGGCGTGGAAACCACAGGTGTTTGATTGTCTAGATTGAAGGTAATTTTACGCCATTAGACTCTGATTTTTAACTAGGAGGAACTGCTGGTAAACCCAATTTTTCCACACGTAGAATCGGTAACAATTAGGCAAGCAGCTTAATAAGCAGTGAGGGCGAACCTTATCTACATTATTGTAGATTTAGAGCGCACTTCCAGAAAATAGTTATACACATTAAGTTGGGTAAATAGTATAGCATTACAGACAAAACTACCCAGGTAAGTTGACACTAGCTAAAAATTTCCTCAAAAAAGAGCTACTGCTACAATTGGGACACGGGGGAAAGCAAGAATATTACTTTAGGGCATAGGGCAAGCAGGAAGTGTGGGAGGTGTGGGAGGAGAGGGAGGTGTGGGAGGTGTGGGAGGAGAGGGAGGTGTGGGAGGTGTGGGAGGATAGTGAAGAAATAAATCTTTCCCCCCTTTCTCCCCACACTCCCCCATCCCCCCATACTCCCCATACTCCCCACACTCCCCACACTCCCTACACTTCCCCATCTTCCCATCTTCCCATCTCCCCATCTCCCCATTCCCCACTCCCCACTCCCTTTAGATTGGTAACAGTACTATGTTGGCTCAATTCCAGAGCTTGTATCCCAACGGCAGCCTGATTTCTGAATTAGTCCAAATTTTTCAAGGAAAATATATTGTTCGGGCAAGCGTGCAAATTGAAGGCGTAACCCGTGCTACCGGTATGGCAGCAGCTGAAACAATAGAAGCAGCAGAAGACCAAGCCAGAACCAGGGCGTTGACGGTTTTGGGAATTACGAATGCACCACGGGAATCAATTTCTCAAACACAACCAAATCCTTCATTGAACGTTAAAGGAGGATTGAGTGAGTCTACTCATTCTCCTGCAAAAAATGAGGATTTTGTTGCTCCTCAGTGGTCAGGTGTCAGCGACAAAGACATATCCACGTCATCCTCTAAACAAAAGAATATCAAACCAGAATCGGTAACAAACGAGAATTTAGATCGGCCAGCGGCTAGCAGCAGAATTGAACTGACAGCTGACACGCCAAGCACAAACGATACCTATAACCAAGATTTAGGTCGAGAGTTTGCGTTGACTGCTAACCGACAACTAGAATTCGATCCGCCAGCCGAAAATTTGGAAATTGAATCTGGTAAACAGATAGAAAATCCAACCTTTCCAGGAATTTCTGGTAGTAATGTCACACCATTTACACCCCGGAATTATAATTCTCAAGAGGATGCAGTTCCGCAAATAAGTACAAGCAAGAGAAAGAAAAAAGCTGAACCCGTAGATTTATCTGATGTAATTGCCAAAACAGATGTCGAACTTCAGCGCTTAGGCTGGACACCAGAACAAGGACGGGAATATCTGATTAAAACTTACAACAAGCGGGGGCGTACTTTGCTGAGTGAAGAAGAATTACACGGATTTCTTAGATATCTCCAATCTCAGCCAGACCCGATAGCGGGATTTTAATTAGTTAATAGTCATTTGTCTTTTGTCTTTTGTCATTTGTAAGGACTAATGACAAAAGACATAGGCTATTGAAACAGTAATGAAGCTATGGAACCTGTGAATATTTCTCAAATAATTGCTCAAATAGATGTCGAACTTCAGCGGTTAGGCTGGACAACAGACCAAGAACGGGAACATCTGATTAAAACTTATGGGAAGCGAGGACGTTTTTTGCTCGCCAATAAAGAATTGCAGGTATTCGAGGAATTCCTGCAATCTCAGCCAGACCGGCCAACCGGATTTTAAATAGTCAGTCATTAGTCCTTTGTCCTTTGCCCTTTGCCCTTTGCCATTAGTCTTCTTTTTGCTAATGACCAATGACCAATGACCAATGACTAATGACTAATGACTAAACTAGGGCTACCGGACGGCTACCAGCAGCGTGACGGTCAATCACTTGGTCAATCAAGCCATAATCTTTAGCTTCTTCTGGCGACATAAAAAAGTCGCGTTCGGTATCTTCAGCAATACGCTCGATTGGTTGACCTGTGTGTTCGGCTAAATACTCGTTTAGCCGCCGTTTGTGGTAGAGAATTTCCCGCGCCTGAATTTCAATCTCAGTCGCTTGTCCTTGAGCGCCGCCTAGAGGTTGATGAATCATAATCCGAGAATGAGGTAGACTCATCCGCTTACCCTTGGTACCAGCACTGAGGAGGAAAGCGCCCATACTCGCTGCTAATCCGGTACAAATTGTACAGACATTAGGGCGAATTTGTTTCATAGTATCAAAAATGCCCATACCAGCCGTCACCGAACCACCGGGAGAATTGATGTACATATAAATGTCTTTCTCCGGGTCTTCAGCATCCAAATACAGCAGTTGGGCGACAATCAAGTTGGCAAGATTGTTGTCAACTTGTTGTCCCAAAAATATGATGCGCTCACGCAACAGCCGTGAGTAGATGTCAAAGGCGCGTTCACCTCGACCCGATTGTTCAATAACGATAGGAATCATTGGAAAGGTCTTTGTGGCTATATTAAATACATTTTATCGATGAGAACAGGAAACTGGAGTCGATCGCTCCTGTTCTCTGGGAAATTAGGAAATAGAATTCTAACCCTTTTAATCGTTAGTTGCACTCAGGGCACTTTTTAAAACTAAAGGCTGTCTTTCAAAATGTCCCTGTTTAGGGAAGAACAATTAAAAAACTCCGAGTGTTGCCAAGGTCATATCTCAACGTTTTTTGTATGATTTTGGTCACTTAATGATTTGACTTGTTGGGAAATTCTATTAAATGAAGGTAACATTTTAAACATTTTTTCATAATTTACCTCGACATTTATCAAATTATTTTTGTTAGATTCGGTAAATCGATAGTACGAGGTGTATTTAGAATAACCAGTCCTAATTGAAATGCTATCCACTTAGAGAGAGACGTGCCATGCGGGAAAAATTTGTACAAGCCGCCATCATCACCTTCTTGCTCCACCTGATAGCAGGACTTAGCCCAAATACTATAGCTCAGACAAAAACAGCATCACCAGTACCCGAAAGGCCGACAAATATTATCGTCAGTTTGCTATTGCGTACTTTTGAGTAAAAATAATTTACAAATTGCACATCTTTAGGTGGTAGTTGGAGGGTTAGGTTGCTGAAGCAATAACTGTTTCTGTCTTCCTTGTAAGAGCTTCTGCCTTCCTTGCAAGACTTTCTGCCTTTACGTTTCAGTATTACGCGCAGCCTGCAAGA
>JAVRBO020000019.1:0-207753 GCA_034531195.2 Nostoc sp. ChiSLP01 | reverse complement strand
CCATCCCCCCACACTCCCCACACTCCCCCATCCCCCCACACTCCCCACACTCCCCACACCTCCTGCTTGCCCCATGCCCAATACTTAATATCCAGCTTTCTTGTCTACGACATTTCGTAAGGGTTGACCAGTTTGGTAGCGTTTAAGATTGTCAATAAACAATTCTGCTATGCGTTCTCTCAGCCGTGGTGACAGCGCCGAACAATGGGGCGTGATAAAAGCGTTCGGTAGCGACCATAACGGACTTTCCGGTGGCAAAGGTTCTATAGCAACAGTGTCTAATCCAGCACCCGCAATCCATCCTTCACGTAGGGCGGCGATTAATGCAGCTTCATCTACTATTGCACCACGAGCAATGTTAATTAAGTAGGCGGATGGACGCATAGAGCGCAATGCAGCTTCATCGATTAAATTTTTAGTTTCTGGCGTTAATGGTGTAGCAATAACTACATAGTCGGCTTCTGGAAGGAGCGATCGCCATTCATCGACGCCGACAATTTTGTCAAAATTGGGTAAAGGTTCGGGATGGCGGCGACTCCCCCAAACTCGAACTCCAAAAGCTTTAGCGCGAGATGCGATCGCTTGACCGATATTTCCTGTGCCAATAATTAGTAGAGTGTCATCTGCCAACTCTTCAAGAAATACTCCTCTAACCCAAGTGTGTTCATCCTGCAAAGTTTGTAATTTTCGCAAATTCTTGGCGTGATAAAGCATAAACGCCAGCACAAATTCTGAAATTGGAATCGCGTGAACTCCTGCGCCATTTGTCAGGATAATATCCCTTTGTAAAAAGCTAGGCGTGAGAATGTGATTTACACCAGCACTCGGTGACTGTTGCCAACGCAGCCGCGGTGCTGCCGCCAGTACTTTGTCAAGGGTAGAGGCCTTGAGGTAAAATCCGTTGACATAAACTTCTGCATCGCTAGCGTCGCCATCGATGTTGCCTTCACTATCTACCACCACAAACTCTACATCAGATGGTAACAGCGGCTGAATCTCAGCAATTAAATGATCGGGTAAAATTAGTTTCACCATATTTCCTATTACCTGATTTTAAAGGGATTGGGCATTCGGTATGGGGAAAGGGAAAGGGGTAAGGGGAAAAGGGAAAGATTAAATTTATCGTAACATCAAGGGTTTAAGACCCCTACGTCTACACGTAGTATCAGTTGAGTTAGGGTTTAAATCCCTAACTCTAACTGTCTTTAATGCGTGAATTTTGAATGCGTGAATTTTGAATTGTTAATCCTTTTCCCTTTTCCCTTTAACCTTTTCCTCTGCCTCAAGAGCCTCCCCATTTCCCCAGTACCCAATCCCTAATACCCTGCTTCTTTGTCTACTACATTTCGTAACGGTTCACCAGCTTGGTAGCGCCTCAAATTATCGATAAATAAAGCTATCGAACGCTGTTTGCTTTTTGGTGAATGGCCAGAAGTATGGGGTGTGATAAAGATGTTTGGAAGTGACCATAAAGGACTTTCTGGCGGTAGGGGTTCGGTGGTAACTGTGTCTAATGCTGCACCTGCAATCCAACCTTCTGTAAGTGCTTTGATTAATGCTGATTCATCGATGACGCCGCCACGAGCAATATTAATTAAGTATGCATGGGGAGGAAGCGATCGCAATACAGATTCATCAATGAATTCTTTGGTTTCGTGTGTCAGTGGCGTTGCAATAACTACATAGTCTACTGTGGGGAGGAGCGATCGCCATTCATCAGTACCCACTACTTTATCAAAATTTGGTAGTTCTTGGGGATGACGGCGACTACCAATAATTTTTAAGCCGAAGGGTTTAGCACGGGCGGCTATTTCTTGTCCAATACCACCAGCACCAATAATGAGCAAAGTTGCATCTGTTAACTCTTTAATGGTAAAGCCTCTTTTCCAGTGACGTTGTGCTTGTAAACTATATAATTCTTGTAGATGTTTAGCACGAGCAAGTATATAAGTAATTACAAACTCGGCAATAGGAATTCCATGCACACCCGCCCCATTTGTGAGGATAATATCTCTTTTTAAATAAATTGGTGTCAAAATGTGATTTACTCCTGCATTGGGGGCATGATGCCACCGCAGCGCAGGTGCAGCTTCTAGTATTTTATGCAGTACATTACTTTTGGATAAAAACCAACTAAAATAAACTTCAGCATCACTAGCATCGCCATCTAAATTACCATCAACATCTACTCGTACAACTTCTGTATTGATTGGTAAATGTGGCTCAATATCAGCAACCAAATCGAGCGGTAAAATGAGCTTCATTGTAGATTACCTCTTCCTAATTTACAGGGCTATTTTTATAACTTGCCTCTGTTCGATAAAAAATTAAATACCATTTTTTATTTGTAAAAATTATGATTTTTATGAAAAGCTCAGTTCGGATTATTTAATTGCCAAACACATAAACTCTAAATCAAAATATTGGTTATTAAATTTGTACGCCATTTCTTCTCTGCCATATATTTGAAAGCCTAATGATAAATAAATTTGTTTTGCTAAAAAATTATTTTTAACAATATCAAGTAATAATATTTCTACTTCGTCAATAGCTTTTGCTCTTTCAATTAATTCATTTAATAGTAATTTACCTATACCTCTTCCTCGATATTCTTGTCGAACATACATACTAGTAATATATGCTTTATGCCTGAGTTTTATTCTTGATTCTTGGTGAAGCGAGACTATTGCAATTAACTCTTTATCTTCAAAGCAACCCAAAATAAAGTTATTGTTATTTACTGGAATTCTATCTCGAAATTGTTCTATCGTCTTAATTGCTTCTTCATGATAAGTCGTGCCAAATGAATCTGGATTTTTATATAAAGCTTTTAGTCTGATTCGTCTATAATCTTCTGCATCAGATTTTGTTAACTTTCTAATTACCATTAGAATAAATAATAAAATTTATATTTTATTTTTTAATCAAACAATATCAACTACTAATTAGTATAATATTTCGCATTTTATTGAGGTAAAATGTATGGGTAGAAAGCTTTGTATTCCTACAAAATTCTGTACCTCATTTGATTAACAACCACTATTTGTTTTAGTTTTTCTAAGTCGTGAAGAAAAAATCGCCCAGAAGTGCTACAGCACAAAAAAGATAGTTGAGAATTATTTTGAGGCTCATAAATAATTTGGGATTGTTGTAGCTGCTTTTTAAAAGAAAGCTTGAATCTCGAAGTAGCCTATTTACCGCAGCTACCTCAAGTTGAATTATTGATTGGCTAGGAAAAGCTTAAATCTCAACTACTCAGCTGTAATACCTGATTGCTGATCTGAGTATTTTCATTGGTCATTACTCGTTCTAAAACTGCTTCTCTAATATTGATAAACAGTTCGTTGCTTCTATCTCGCGGGCGTGAGAGTCTCACAGGTAAATCTAAAGTAATCCGTCCTGCTTCAATTAAGATCACTCTGTCTGCTAATGCTACTGCTTCTTCTACATCATGAGTAACTAAAAATGCTGTAAACTTGCGCTCTTGCCACAAATTTTCAATCAAATGTTGCATCTCTAGGCGAGTAAGAGCATCCAAAGCTCCCAAAGGTTCATCTAACAACAACAAACGGGGCTGACTTACTAATGCTCTTGCCAATGACACCCGTTGGCGCTGTCCGCCAGATAGTACGTGAGGCCATTCCTCAGCTCTATCCTCCAGTCCCACTTTCTGGAGTGCCCACTTAGCTCTTTCACGCCAATTTCCTTGCAAGCCTAAACCCACATTTTCAATCACCCGCTTCCAGGGTAGTAAACGAGGATCTTGAAACATCACTGTGACAGAACGGCTGAGTTTACGGAGTGGTTCCCCATCTAGTAGTATTCCACCTGAACTCGGTTTATCCAATGCTGACACTAGACGTAATAAGGTACTCTTACCGCAACCACTACGTCCTACAATGGCAACAAACTCACCAGGTGCAACTTCCAAATTCAATGAGTTTAAAACATTTTTTTTGCCAAAATCCTTTGTTAGATCCAAAATACTTAGTTGTGTACCTTGTACATTTGAACTCACTCGAAAAACCTCCATTATTTACAGAATAGCTATGATTTTTATTGCCAGTAAATGCATATTGAATATGCAAGCTTTTGTGATAATTCCTAACTCAAATGAATAATTTCCAGTTGTAACTGAAACTGAAAACTATGCACGTTGATAATTAGGATTCCAAGCCAAAAACTTTCTTTCTAATGCTCTGGCAGTGGCGTCTGCTAATTTGCCTAGCAAGGCATAAATAACAATACTCAATACCACAACATCAGTTTGCATAAATTCACGAGCATTCATCGCCATGTATCCAAGTCCAGAATCTGCTGCAATGGTTTCTGCAACAATTAGTGTTAGCCACATAATCCCCAAGGAAAAACGAACGCCAACAAGAATCGAAGATAAAGCACCAGGAAAAATGATTTGCCACAAAAGTTGTGGTGTTTTCAATCCATATACTTTTCCCATCTCAATCAGTCCGGGGTCAACACTACGAATGCCATGAAATGTATTGAGATACAGTGGGAAAAATACCCCCATAGATACTAGAAATAATCTGGCTTGGTCACCAATACCAAACCAGAGAATTACTAGCGGAATTAATGCCAAGTTAGGGATTGTGCGGAGCATTTGCAGGGAACTATCCAATAACTTTTCTGCTATAGGGGAAAAGCCATTGAGCAAACCCAAACTGAACCCGATACTGCCACCAACTATAAAACCAGATATGGCACGCCCAGCACTAATTCCTATGTGTTGAAACAATTCTCCAGTTGAAGCTAATCTAAATGCTGTGACAATTACACCACTAGGGGCTGGTAAAATTCTGGTTGAAAGCAGACCAGTTCTCGAAGCAACTTCCCAAAGTACTAGTACGAGAACAGGGACAATCCAAGGGACTATTTTATCGGCTTGTGGGCTGTTTAGCAGGCCACTTAGGGATATATTACTACTTTTGTTGTGTTTGAGGGTGATAGTCATAGTAGTATTTTGGATTTTAGATTTTGCCTACTCCTCCGGAGAAGCAAGCTACGCGTAGCGTGTCAAAGACAAAATTTAGAGCGGAGCTTTCCTCAGAGCTAAAGTTTTCAAGAGGATTTTAGATTCTTCCAAACGAGAAATCTAGAAGGGTGAAATTATTGGATTTTTGCTAATAATTCAGCACTCAAAATTCAAAAAAGAAGTCGCCATTGTAGTATGATAGTAATTATTGAAGTCTTCTGAATTTGAAGCTTTTAAACTCGGAATTTAGCGTTTTTAATCCAAAATTTAAAATCTAAAACTCCTGTACTTATGAGGCAGCTGTGAGTTGCTTAGCAAGTTCTTCATTGGCAGATGTTTCGCTAAAAAGACTCAAAACTTCTGCTGTTGAAGGTGCAGGTTGGTTTTGCAAAGTTAGACGCGGAAATAATAATTCCGCGGTACGATATGCTTCTTCTAAATGCGGATATCCAGAAAAAACAAAAGTTTCTATTCCTAGTTCTTGATATTCCAGCATCCTAGCGAGAACGGTGTCGGGATCTCCGACTAAAGCAGTACCAGCACCACCCCGCACTAATCCAATTCCTGTCCATAGGTTGGGGCTGATTTCTAAGGTTTGCCTTGAGCCATTATGTAGTTGACTCATGCGCCGTTGTCCTTCAGAATCAGAACTACCAAAGTCTTTTTGAGCTGTGGCGATCGCTTCTTCATCCACATACTTAATCAACTCATTGGCTGCATCCCAAGCCGCAGACTCGGTTTCTCGCACAATTACGTGCAAACGAATGCCAAAACGTACTGTTCTACCTTGTTCTGCCGCCAGCCGCCGAACTTCAGCAATTTTTTGTGCAACCTGCTGTGGAGGTTCTCCCCATGTCAGATACACATCTATATGTTTAGCAGCAACGCGCTTGGCAGCAGCAGATGAACCACCAAACCACAAGGGCGGATAGGGTTTTTGGACTGGTGGGAATAGAAGCTTACCACCTTTGATGTCTAGGTAGTTTCCTTTAAAGTCAACTGTTTCACCACTGACGATACCCCGCCAAACATGCAAGAATTCATCGGTTAGATCGTAGCGATCGTCATGACTCAGATGCAAGCCATCTCCAGCAAGGTGTACGGGATCTCCGCCTGTTACCACATTAATCAACAATCTTCCTTTAGAAATTCGGTCAAATGTTGCTGCCATACGTGCCGCAGCACCAGGAGAAGTAATTCCTGGGCGAATTGCCACAAGAAATTTCATTTGCTTGGTAACAGATATGAAAGCCGCAGCAGTAATCCAAGCATCTTCACAAGAACGCCCTGTAGGTAGCAAAGCCCCTGTATAACCTAGACTATCTACAGCTTGGGCAATTTGCTGCAAATAATCAGGCGTAGCAACACGAGAGCCAATATCTGTGCCTAAATAGTGTCCGTCACGAGATCCAGTAGGAATAAACCAAAGAATTTGCATGTTTATCAGGGTATCAGGTTCGCAATTTACGTTTTTCCGATCGAATTACCGTAGTTTATACGTGAAATTCTACCCGATATTACGTAAAAATCAACCCTAATTTAACCATTGGTAAAAAATATTTGTTTGCCGCCTGACTTTATAGCGAGCAGATGGAGTACATAACTTTGCTAGCGTGTACTATTTTGCCACTTTTGTGGTCAGAATGACTGTATTCTAAAACACAACTTTATACTTATAAAACCATAATTATAAAGAAGCACAGAGGGTAAGGAGTGGGTAGCGCGATTAACCCCTGTACGGAGTGGGGCAAATGAGGAGATGGGGAACGTGGGAGATCGGGAAGCACAGGGTACATCAGGGGCGAATAATAATTCCTCAACCAACACTCAACACTCAACAGGGGCTAAACGCCCCGCTACCGCTAACAGCACTCTTCATAATATTTTCCGATCGTGGATAAGTACTAGGTCTTGCATTGTAGCAACCTCTATGCAAATATATTTCTAAACAAAACCCGGTAAGTCTATCGGTTTATCGGATTTAACTAATTAATTGATGCTGTCAAAACATAGCTCATTAGCAGTCACCAATTTTCAAACATCGTTTTACTATCCTTTCAAGCGGCAAAATTAAAAATTCACTGCAACTTTTGGATTGTACATTGAATAATTGCTTAGTGCTGGTTTCAATATCCGAGATTTGTGATTTTATCATCAATGAAACCTTCACTAAATCCAGTATTTAATGGTTTAGCACAAACATCGATCGGGAATTTATGGTGGTTTTTTGTGCAATTTAGAGCTAGTTTACTCGTTTTTCAGGTTGAGGAGTTAGAGAGTCATGTCCAAGTTTCGCTGGAATTATAGATCCATACTGTTTGTGCTGTCATTGCTAGATATTCTAGCTATCCTAATTTTTAATCCAGCTAAAAGTCAGGCTCAATTACCTAAAGAGGTAGAAGCAAACAAACCTCCAGAAATAGTTGTTAATCAGACAGTTGAAACTTCAATTTCTGAATTAGAAGCAAACAAACCTCCAGAAGCAGTCGTTAATCAGACAGATGAAACTCCAATTTCGGAAGTAGAAGCAAACAAACCTCCAGAAACAGTCGTTAATCAGACAGTTGAAACTTCGATTCCAGGACTAACTAGAAAAAAAGGTAAGAAGCCAGAACGAGTGACGCCTGTCTCGGAATTATCTGGAAATGCGCCACCACCTACGAAAAAGCCTACCAAGAATTCTGCCGGACAAGTGACATCCGTCTCGCAACTGTCAGATGTAAAGCCTACAGATTGGGCATTCCAAGCACTACAGTCTTTAGTGGAACGCTATGGTGTAATTGCTGGATATACAGATGGCACATTCAAAGGGAATCGCGGCCTAACGCGCTATGAATTTGCAGCTGGCTTGAATGCAGCTTTAGATCGTCTCAATGAACTCATAGCCACATCAACGACAGATTTAGTTAGACGAGAAGATTTGGATACCATCAAAAAATTACAAGAACAATTTTCTCCAGAACTTGCTGAATTTCGCGGCCGCGTAGATAACTTAGAAGCCCGGACTGCACAGTTACAAGCAACTCAGTTTACGACTACAACCAAACTCATAGGTAGAGCGCAGATTGTGTTTGGCTCACTTCTAGCGGGCAATAATGTCGTCACTAAGACCCCCGCACCTCGCAATCCCACGCTTCAAGGCTCAACTTCCTTACGGTTCAATACTAGTTTTAACGGTAAAGACTCACTGAGCTTATCGTTATCGGGTGGAAATATTGAATCGTTGGGACAAACAAGAGCTGGGTTATTAGGAACTTATGAAGGAAGAACTGCTGATAACTCCAGTATTACTTTTGCACGCAATCAAATTACTCTTGGTGGTGTTCGCTATCGCTTTCTACTTACTCCAGATACTCAAGTCAACATTTATGCCCTGTCCGATGGAGCTAGTGAAATAGGCCTTTCTGGCCCCGTCAACCCATATTTTGAATCGTCTTCTGCAACTGGCGCTAATGGGATTTCACGATTTTCACGGCGGTCTTTGGTCTATAACTATGGAGATAGCGGCCCTGGACTTGCCATACTCCAACGATTAGGTAAACAGGTTCAACTCGGAGTAGCGTTTAGCGCCCCAAACGGTAATAATCCGCTACTTAATAATGGCTTATTTACAGGTAGGTATTTAGCTTTAGCACAGTTAATATATTACTCTGCCGATCGCAATTTTCGGGTAGCTGGAACTTACGTGAATACCTATAGCCCACCCAATACCCAAGGTTTTAGTGGCACAAACTTCGGCCCGGCAGTTGGCAGTAACTTGGTAAACAGCACCGTGGCTGGAGCCGGAACCGTAGGAAACCTCTATGGACTACAAGCGTTCTATCAAGTAAGTCCTAAGTTTGCAATTAATGGCTGGATAAGTTATGGCTCGCATCGCTATATAGGACGCGGAGATGGCGCAGCTCTAGATTGGGCGGTAGGACTCGCATTCCCGGATCTTTTTAGTGAAGGCGCTCTAGGGGGAATTTTAGTTGGTATGGAGCCGAAACTTATCCGTCTGAGTGATAGTGTAAATTTGGGAGCAGGTTTTGGACAAGCAGATAAAGATACCTCGCTACACGTTGAGGCATTTTACCAATATAAAATCGGAAACAATATTGAGATTACGCCGGGTTTAATCTGGATTACTGCACCAGACTCTGATAACAATAATCCCGATAGTTTATATGGTTGGGTTCGTACCGTCTTTAGGTTCTAAGCTTTCAAGAGTGCTGTTAGCTTTCTTCGGGACGTTTAGCCCGCGCTGACTGTTGACTCAGAAGTAGTAGGGGCAGGTTCGCTCACAATATCTGTTAGCAACGAAGTCTTTTCGTAAACACGTCCCTACAGGAATTTGGAGTTAGGAATTTCCCCCCCTGCCCCCTGACTTGAAAGAGCAGGGGGAGCAGTGGAGGCAGGGGAAGCAGGGGGAGAAAAATACTTTCATGCTTGGTGGTGAAACTTGTTTCATTGGGACTGCCTTGTCCCTAGTCACTGAATCTCGACTTCTCTACGAGACGCTACGCGTAGCTTGCTTCCCCGGAGGGGTACGCTCGATTTCCGCGTAGTCGAAGTGCTGCCCCCTGCCTTCATTTTAGAGCTTCGACATGCACAAAGACATCTAAAAAGCAAGTGTATATTGAGAGATAGAAAGTTTATTTTACAGAACTTTATGTTGAAATTTGCCGTGAAAATACTTGCTTTTTATCATAAATTGTGAAAAGCTTTGTTATGTCATAAACTACGGTTAATCGCTAAAGTTAAAGTAGTTTGCTAAAACTTAATCTGCTGGCAACCTGAAGTAAAGGAGCCATAAATCAAGGGTAGTAGAAAACCCTCAAGTGAGTAGACAAAGAGATTTTTGATAGCGTGCGGCATCGATAGGCTAAAGGTTTGATGCTTAGGACTCGATGGATGGGGGAAATATTTTAGATGCTGAAGACGTTAACAACCGATTTTGAACTCGACCTGCAAGCAGATGTCCTAGTAATTGGCGGCGGGCCTGCTGGAACTTGGGCCGCTTGGAGTGCTGCATCAAGTGGAGCCAGAGTTATCCTCGTAGACAAGGGATACTGTGGGACGACTGGATGTGCTGCTGCATCTGGTAATGGTGTGTGGTACGTGCCGCCCGACCCAGATGCACGGGAAACAGCTAAGGCAAGTCGGGAATCGTTGGGTGGGTTTTTATCCGATCGCAATTGGATGGATCGAGTATTGAATCAGACCTATGTCAATGTCAATCAGTTAGCAGAGTGGGGTTATCCTTTTCCTACTGACGATGAAGGCAAACCCTATCGGCGATCGCTCCAAGGCCCCGAATACATGCGGTTGATGCGGCGGCAAATTCAACGAGCCGGAGTCAAGATTCTAGACCACAGCCCTGCTTTAGAACTATTGGTAGGTGAAGATGGTGCTGTTGGCGGTGCTACAGGCGCGAACCGCCAGACTGGTGCTAGATGGATGGTGCGATCGCGTGCCACAATTATTGCCACTGGTGGCTGTGCGTTTCTGAGTAAAGCGTTAGGATGCAACGTCCTGACAGGGGATGGTTATTTAATGGCTGCTGAAGCAGGTGCCGAGATGTCAGGTATGGAGTTTTCCAACGCCTATGGCATCTCCCCAGCTTTTTCTTCAGTTACCAAAACCCTCTTTTACAATTGGGCAACCTTCACCTACGAAGACGGCACCGCGATTCCTGGTGCTGCTTCTCAAAGGGGACGTTCGGTAATTGCCAAAACATTGTTGGAACAGCCAGTTTACGCCATTTTAGATAAAGCAGCCGAATCAATGCGCCCATCCATGCGTCTGGCGCAGCCTAACTTCTTTTTACCCTTTGACCGTGCAGGTATCGATCCATTTACCCAACGTTTCCCCGTTACCTTACGCCTAGAGGGAACTGTACGCGGTACAGGAGGAATTCGGATTATAGATGATAGCTGTGCTACTTCCGTGCGGGGACTTTATGCTGCTGGAGATGCAGCCACAAGGGAACTAATTTGTGGCGGATTCACTGGCGGCGGTAGTCACAATGCAGCTTGGGCAATATCTTCTGGCTATTGGTCAGGTCAATCGGCTGCTGAATATATCCACAGTTTGAGAGAGCAGAAAGCACAACCTCACTTCAAGGGTGTTGGAGAAGTAGCATTGAATAGTCACAGCGATCGCTTTGATAAATTTGCAACTGATGAAGTGATTCAGGCAGTGCAAGCCGAAGTATTCCCCTACGAAAAGAACTTATTCCGTACAGAACAAGGCTTAACTGAATCTTTAGCGAGACTAAATCACCTCTGGCAAGAAATCCGCAGTAGCCAGGTAACATCAAATCAAGAACTGATTCGGGCTAGAGAAGCGGCTGCAATGGTAGCCACAGCACGATGGATGTACAGCAGTGCCATTGAACGAAAAGAAACTCGTGGTATGCACAAACATTTAGACTATCCCGAACAAGATCCTAATCAGCAACATTATTTAATTAGTGGTGGGTTGGATCGAGTCTGGGTAAAGACTCAGCCGCTAAATACTACAGCAAAAGCAGAAAATCTAAAATCTAAGATAGGAGCAGCAGTGTGATTGAGTTGGTCAGCGAATCGCGGTGCATAAAATGTAATATCTGCGTGAACGTTTGTCCGACCAACGTGTTTGACCGCGTACCTGATGCACCGCCAACTATCGCTCGACAAAGTGACTGTCAAACCTGTTATATGTGCGAATTGTATTGTCCAGTTGACGCCCTTTATGTAGCACCCCAAAGTGACATGCAGACTTCAGTCAACGAAGCAGAATTGGTAGAAGTCGGTTTACTGGGTAGTTACCGTGAAAACGTTGGTTGGGGATATAAACGCACATCAACAGCTAAAAACGATGAAACATTCCAAATTCTTAAGCAGATGAAATAGTACAGCGGAGAAAATAGTCATGCTGTCGTTCATATTAGCAATAGGTTCTGTCAGTCAAAATAAATTGAGTTTCAAATTTTCAACTTCAGTCGCTTGTCTATTACTGTTACTAACTACAGCATGTAGCCAAGGAAAAAGTGAGTCGGCTCAATCAATTGAGGCTATTAATGCCAATAGTACTAGTTCTATTGCTGCATCTAATAATATATCTACCTTGCGTATAGGTTATGTAGGTAGTGCAGAACCGACAGGCGCACTTGGTTGGGCAAAGAAAAAGGGAATATTAGAGCGCGAACTTAAAAAAGCTGGATTTCAAAACATTACTTTTGCGCGATTTCCTAACGGCCCGGATTTAAATGAAGCTCTTGTTGCAGGTCAATTAGATGTAGGTTCTTTAGGCGATACACCAGCCATAGTTTTGAGAGCTAGGGGTGAAGAAACTCGACTGTTGCGGATTAGTCAATTTAATACAACCGCTTGGTTAGTAGCGAAAAAGAATGGGGCGCGATCGCTTGCTGAACTTAAAGGGCAAAAAATAGCTACCCAAAAAGGTTCTTATATGCATCGATACCTGCTGGGTCTATTAGCTGAAACTAAAATTGCTAAAGATGTAAAAGTCGTTCATTTAATGACTACTGAAGCAAAGGCAGCATTAGAACGTGGTGATATTGCCGCTTATGCAACTGCGAGTGATATGGGGCCTTACCTAAAATCTCAAGGTTTTCCAGTGATTGATTCTTCAGCTAATCATAAAGGTTTATCAGGGACTTCATTAATAGTAGCAACCGAAAAATTTCTGGCGAAACAACCTGATTTTCCAGACAAATTTAATACAATCCTGACAGAAGCAGCCAAAGATTTAAAAGCTAATTCCGAAGAATATTATCAGTACCACGCTCAAATTACTAAATATCCCGTCGATATTATCAAAATATCCTACCCACTTAAACAAGTTTCAGAAGAACCTTTACCAACTGAAGGAGTAAAACTTCTAGAAGGTACTAAAAACTTTTTAGTTTCCCAAGGTTTGGCAAAGTCCGACTTTCAATTAAAAGATTGGGAAGCGAAATAGGGACTGGGGACTAGGGACTGGGGACTGGGAAAGATAAGGAAGATGTGGTTCGACTTCGCTCACCAATCGGGAGATGAGGGAGAAAAATTAATAACAAATCCCCAGTACCCAATCACCAATCACCAATCCCCAATCACCAATAGCCACAATAGGGTAAATTATCATGACCATTGCCTTAGAACGTCCAAAAAAAACTAAGTCTGCTCATATTCGGGAAAAATTGGGTTATCCAATCATTGATACTGATGTGCATACCCAAGAATTTCCGCCGGCATTCTTGGATTATTTAGAGCAAGTTGCTGGAAGTGCTATCGCCCAACGTTTCCAAGAACATTTACCTGGTGCATCTCGCTCTAAATGGTTTAAGCAAACTTGGGAAGAACGCCGCGCTTATCGGACTGCACGTCCTCCTTTTTGGACTCGTCCTACTAAGGATGCTTTAAATTTAGCCACCATTAGTTTACCGAAGTTGTTGCACGATCGCTTGCAAGAAGCAGGTACAGACTTTGCAGTTGTGTACCCCAACTTGGCAACTATGGCGCCACATATCGGTAATGAAGAAATGCGGCTGGCTGTTTGTCGTGCAGTTAATACTTACCACGCTGATATTTTCCGTCCTTATAGCGATCGCCTAACGCCAATTGCTGCTATTCCTATGAATACGCCCGAAGAAGCGATCGTAGAGTTGGAATATGCAGTAAATGTCCTGGGACTCAAAGCAATTCAAATCCCCGGCCATATCCGCCGTCCGATTCCCGCCTTCGAGAAGTATGGCGAAGAAGTCGCAAACGAAGCTATTTGGATTGATACCTTTGGTTTGGATAGCAAGTATGACTACGATCCATTCTGGGCGAAGTGCGTAGAACTCAAAGTTGTACCCACCACCCACTCTTCTGGTATGGGATGGATAAATCGGCGTTCCATTAGCAATTACCAATACAACCATATCGGTCACTTTGCTGCGGCTGGAGAAGCGCTGTGTAAATCTCTGTTCTTTGGTGGCGTAACTCACCGCTTCCCCACACTGAAGTTCGCCTTCTTAGAAGGAGGCGCGGCTTGGGGGGCTAGTTTATACACCGATTTGATTTGGCATTGGTACACCCGTAACAAAGACCATTTGGTGGAAAATAATAATCCTGGCAATATTAATCGGGAAGAATTGCTAGATTACTACACTCGTTACGGTGGTGAATTAGTACATGGACGTTTGGATCGGTTAGGTAGTGGTCTAGGTTTCCACGCCGACTTAGTAGCACCCTTAGAACCAGGCGATCTAGATGAATTCGCCTTAGCAGGAGTTAGCAAGCCAGAAGATATCCGCGATCGCTTTTTGAATCATTTCTACTTCGGCACAGAATCGGATGATACCCGTGTAGCACAAGCATTTAACCGCAAAGCTAATCCTTATGGCGACAGGGTTAAAGCCTTCTTGGGTTCCGATTCTGGTCACTGGGATGTACCTGATATTACTGCGATCGCTGCTAACACATATTCGATGGTGGAACGTAAAATTATCAGCGAAGAAGATTTGCAATATTTCCTGTCAATCCATCCTTTGGAGTTGTACACCAGCCTGAATCGTGACTTCTTTAAAGGTACGGCTGTTGAAAAAACCGCAGATGAATTTTTGGCTGGGAAAGGTAATAGAAAGTAGGGAGTGGGGAGATAGGGAGATAAAAAAGAGAATAACTCCTCACTCCTAACTCATAACTCCTAACTCTTAATCCCTAACTCCTCGGTCAACATTTGAATAACTAAGGTAAACTATCATGACGATCGCTCTTGAACGTCCGAAAAAAACCAGGTCTGCTCAGATTCGCGAACAATTAGGTTATCCCATCATCGATACTGATGTACATACCCAGGAATTTGAGCCAGCAGTCTTAGATTATTTGGAGCAAGTTGGCGGAACTAAGCTTGTTGAACGTTTCAAAGAAAATCTACCAGGGTCTTCCCGCTTTAAGTGGTACAAGCAAACTTGGGAAGAACGTTTTGCTTATCGGACTAATCGTCCTAATTGGTGGGGTCGTCCGACTAAAAATACTTTGAATTTGGCTACTATTAGCTTGCCAAAGTTGCTGCACGAACGTCTACAGGAAGCTGGTACAGACTTTGCTGTGGTATACCCCAATTTGGCAACAATGGCGCCAAATATCGGTAACGAAGAAATGCGCCGTGCTGTTTGTCGAGCAGTTAACACTTACCATGCTGACATTTTCCGCCCATATTCTGACAAGCTAACACCCATCGCTGCCATTCCAATGCACACTCCCGAAGAGGGAATTGAAGAGTTGGAATATGCAGTAAATGTGCTGGGACTCAAAGCAATTCAAATCCCCGGTTACGTCCGTCGTCCGATTCCTGCTTTTGAGAAGTATGGCCCAGAAGTCGCTAACGAAGTGGTTTGGATTGATAACTTTGGTTTAGATAGCCAGTATGATTACGATCCATTCTGGGAGAAGTGCGTAGAATTGAAAGTTGTACCCACAACCCATGCTTCGAGTCAAGGTTGGACGACTCAGCGATCGGTGACCAACGCCCAGTACAATCACATTAATCACTTTGCCTTCGCAGCGGAAGCATTGTGCAAATCTCTATTCTTTGGTGGTGTAACTCGTCGCTTCCCCACCTTAAGATTTGCCTTCTTAGAAGGTGGTTCTAATTGGGGTGCTAGTCTATATGCGGATATTATTTGGCATTGGGAAACCCGCAACAAACAACATTTGTTGTCAAATAACAATCCTGCAATTATAGATAAGGAAGCACTAGTAGAGTTGTACGCTCGCTACGGTGGCGAACTTGTGGATGGACGTTTGGATCGAATTGGCGATGGTTTGGGATTCCATCATCAAATGTTGGCTCCAGAAGATCCAGGCGAACTCGATGAATTTGAACTGGCGGGAATTGAGAAGCCAGAAGATGTTCGCGATCGCTTTTTGAATCATTTCTACTTCGGTACGGAATCAGATGATACCCGTGTAGCCCAAGCCTTTAATCGTGCTGCTAATCCCTTTGGCGACAGAGTTAAAGCCTTCTTGGGTTCTGATTCCGGTCACTGGGATGTGCCTGATATCACTACTGTAACCGCCAACGCCTACTCAATGGTAGAACAAGAAATCATCACCGAAGAAGACCTCCGCTACTTCCTGTCAATCCACCCATTGGAGTTGTACACCAGTCTCAATCGTGACTTCTTCAAAGGTACAGGTGTAGAGAAAGCCGCAGATGAGTTTTTAGGGAGTAGGGAGATGGGGGAGTAAAAGAGGCAGGGGAAAAGGTTAAAGGTTAAAGGGAAAAGGAATAAATTTAATCTTTCCCCTTTTCCCCTTACCCCTTTCCCTTTCCCAATGCCCCATACCCATCTTTAAAGTGTTCCATGTTCCATTTCCTCTGTTTAGTCGTAGGGTGAGTATTTCTCACTCTACATTTCTCCTAAATTCTATGTTTAATAGCAAATTGGGAAAATATTTTGACACAGTAAATAATAGGAAGTATTTGCTTTAATTACGAATTACCAATTATAAAAGGATGATTTTTTATGGTGCTAGATATAACAAAACCAAAGGATTACATTGATATAGCAGCTTCATTATCTAAAGAACTCGCGGAATCCGCGGTTGAAAGAGATGCTAAAGCTGGAGTTCCAGAAGAAGAAATTAATAGACTGCGTGAAAGTGGATTGTTACCATTGATTGTGCCTAAGCAATATGGTGGAATCGGTGCAACATGGATTGATGCCTTAAAAATTGTGAGAAAATTATCAAAAGCTGATGGTTCAATTGGTCAGTTATATGGTAATCATTTAAATCTGACAGCTTTGGGTCATGTTTCTGGCACACTAGCCCAAAAGGAAAAATATTATCGGGAAACTGCTAAGAATAATTTATTTTGGGCAAATGCGATTAATACGCGAGATACTAGACTGAAAATTAGCCCAGAAGGCGAAAATTTTCGGGTTAATGGTGTTAAAAGCTTTGGTACAGGTATTGCTGTTGCAGATTATCGGGTATTCTCGGCTTTGCAAGATGGTGTAGAATTGCCCTTTATATTCATAATTCCTAAAGACAGAGAAGGCTTAGTTTCCAATCAAGATTGGGACAACATTGGGCAACGTCGGACTGATAGTAGTAGTTATACATTTAATAATGTTCTAGTAGAAAAAGATGAAATTTTAGGGCCGCCAGAACCTCCTGATAATGCCTTCTCAACTTTTCTTGGTATTATTGCCCAGTTAACAAAAACTAACGTTTATTTGGGAATTACCAAAGGAGCCTTTGCTGCTGCTCGTGAGTATACCAAAACTAATACTCGTCCTTGGATTACATCAGGAGTAGATAGTGCTACTCAAGACCCATATATTCTGCATAATTACGGTGACTTTTGGATACAAATCCAAGGTGCGATCGCTCTGGCTGACTCAGTAGCCGAAAAGGTACAAGCAGCTTGGGACAAGGATATAGAACTCACTCATCAAGAAAGAGGAGAAGTAGCGATCGCAGTTTCCGCAGCCAAAGCATTAGCTACCCGTGTAGGTATAGATATTACCAATCGCATCTTTGAAGTTACGGGAACTCGTGCCACTGCAAGCAAATATGGATTTGACCGTTACTGGCGAGATTTGCGAACCTTTACCCTCCACGATCCTGTGGATTACAAATTACGAGCCATAGGCGATTGGGTACTCAACGACCAGCTACCGGTTATTACACAATATTCATAGGATTGGTTATTTTTTCCTCCCTTCTCTGAAGACGCGATGAATCGCGTCTCTACAATACAATCTAAAATCCAAAATCGATATGACTCAAGTCAAAACACTTCCTACCTACGACCCTACCTTATTTGAGGGAGCTGCTGAAGGCTACGCTCAATATAGAACGAAATACCCGTCTGTTGTATTCGATAAATTAGCTGAAATCTTTAACCTCAATGGTCAAGGACGACTGTTAGATTTAGGTACTGGGCCGGGATTGATTGCAATTCCTTTAAGAACTAGATTTGAGGAAGTTGTGGCGATCGATCCCGATCCCGATATGATTGCAGAAGCTAAACACCAAGCAGCAGCAGTCGGAGCAAATAATATTACTTGGTTACAACAAGGAGCAGAGTTCATTGACTCTAGTTTAGGAACATTTAAATTAGCCACTATTGGTCGAGCTTTCCACTGGATGGAACGTGAAGTAGTGCTTGAGCGCCTTTATGGATTGCTGAGTGATGATGGTGGACTAGCGCTGCTGAATACTGGTGATAATCCTTGGGAAAGTTCTCTACCTTGGAAACAAGCTGCTCTTGGAGTCGTGAAGAAATGGTTAGGCGATCGCCGACGCACTGGACTGCGAGGAGAAGGTATTCGTAAGCCAGTCGATCCTCCCCATAATGTTGTGATTGCCAACTCAGCTTTTGCTCGTCAAGAAGTCTATGAAGTACCATTTGAAAAATCTTGGACTGTCGATAGCTATCTTGGCTATTTATATACAACAGCTTTTTCTTTGAAAATTTTTTATGGCGATAATGCTCCAGCATTTGAAGCAGACCTCAAAGAAGCATTGCTACAAGTTGAACCCTCTGGACATTTTACAGAAGAACTCAAAGCTACAATCTTAGTCGTTTGGAAGAAATAGGACTGCTACTTTGAAAATTAAAATTCCAAAACTTTTGATTGCTACAGAGTACATAACCTCAATTTCAAAACTAGATCGCCAAGGTTTATGTTTCTTCTGAATTCTGCTATAAATTTCAACTTTCGACTAGCACAACCCTGGAGTGGGTTATTCTCACTCCATTTTCTAATTTTCCCCCTCACAACTGTTAAACTCAAGTTCCTCGAATCGTTATAGGGTGGGTACAAACCCACTCTAATTCCTATATTTAAACTAATATTTGCTATCAATAATTAATAAATAATTTTTTTCTTTTTTTTAAGTTCGCAATCAATCATAATTTTTTGTAGCTACCTAATAGAACAATAAATAAAACAACCCATGCCAGCTATCAAACCAAAATTTGAATTTAGTAAAAGCCACAAAATAACACGTCGTTCTTTATTATTTGCTCTGGGCTACTGCTTAGTATTATCGACAACCTTATCCAGTTGCAGTGAAACCAAAAATAACGCTCAACAGTCTCCTGCTACTTCTGATTCAGCAGCTTCATCTAATGCTTCATCTAATACTACAGAAAAGCAAACAGTAAGAATTGTGCGTTCAAAACAACTCACTGGCCTAGCAGTATTAGAAAAGCAGGGGTCTTTAGAAAAGCGATTGGAACCTCTGGGTTTTAAAGTACAGTGGACTGAGTTTGCAGCTGGGCCGCAACAGCTAGAAGCTATAAATGCAAATGGACTTGATATCGCATCTACAGCGGAGTCACCTCCTGTATTTTCACAAGCAGCAGGCGCACCTCTTGTTTATTTAGCTACTACATACTCCAGCGGTAAAGCAGTTTCACTTTTAGTTCCGGTAAACTCTCCAATTAAAAGTGTTGCTGACTTGAAAGGTAAAAAAGTAGCTTTCCAAAAAGCTTCTATAGGTCATTACTTGTTAGTTAAAGCGTTAGAAAAAGCAGGACTGAAACTGAGCGATGTTCAATCAGTTTTTCTCCCACCACCAGATGCTAATGTGGCCTTTAGTCAGGGAAAAGTAGATGCTTGGTTTATTTGGGAGCCATTCGTTACCAGAAATGTACAAAACAAAGTAGGTCGTGTTTTGGTGGATGGAGGTGAGTTGCGGGATACAGGCAATTTTTACTCAACTTCACGTCAGTTTTATGAAGCACATCCTGATGTGATTAAAGTATTTCTAGAAGAATTAGAAAAGGCGGAGATCTGGACTAAGGAACATCCCAAAGAAGTAGCACAATTACTTGCTCCTGTGACTCAACTAGACTCCTCTATTCTAGAAATTATGCATAGTAAATATAACTATGGGGTGCTACCAATTACTGAGAAAACTATTATCAAACAGCAAGAGGTTGCAGATAAATGGTACAGTCTCGGACTTATACCAAAGAAGGTGGATGTGAAAGTTGGATTTCTGACACCTGAAGAGTATGCCAAAATTACTCCTGCTGACGTTTTAGCTAATAAATAGCCATACAATTTTGGATTTTGGATTGAGAATCTCTTTTTTGGAAAGACTACTGTGAATGAATTTTTCAAACTGGTATTCTGACCAACAAAATACTAAAACAGAGGAGAATATTATGCCTACTGCAACTTTAACAGAAGTAAAAATTACTCCTATTAATGCTCCATTAGGAGCGGAAGTTACTGGTTTGAATGCGAGTCAACCTATTGCACCTGAAGTCATATTACAACTTAAGGAAGCTTTGCGCGATCGCCACATCCTCATCTTTAAAAATCAACAACTTTCTGACGAACAATTGTTGAATTTTTCTCTATACTTTGGCGCACTTTTTGTACCGCCTGATGAAACTCCAGTACTAGCTTCTAAACCGGGAGAAACTCCTGTGGTGATTTTGATTTCTAATGTCGATGGTGGCTATACTGGTACTGGAGAACTAAGTTTTCATTCTGACCACAAATGGACTCCTACTCCATCTAGCGGTTCGCTTCTTTATGCTCTAGAAGTACCTTCTCAAGGCGGAGATACTTATTGGTTAAATACCAATTTGGCTTATGAAGCCTTGGATGAAGCTACCAAAAAACGGATTGCTAATTTACAATTAATTACCTATAATCCGTTTTTACAAAATCGAAATATACCCCGTCCCTTGTATCGTCGGGATAAAAATATCCCATTAATCAGTCCTGTTTTTCCTCATCCTCTAGTACGGACACATCCTGAAAGTGGTAAGAAGCATCTTTACTTAGATATTGCTACTGAAGTAGAAATTGTAGGCTTAGAACCTGAAGAAGGATCTAAATTGATTGAACAGTTGCGTCAACATCTAAATCAGCCACAATTCTACTATCAACACAAATGGTCTGTAGGTGATATCGTCTATTGGGATAATCAAGCTACTTTGCATTACCGTCAAGCATTCGATCCGAATGAACGAAGGGTATTAAAACGAGTTAGCCTTGCAGGTAGTCGTCCTTTTTAACCTGTGTACTGTAGAGATGCAGTTGTTCGCATCTCTACAACATTTAAATCAACCTAAGAATTATCCATAATTACTCTAGAGGTTCAGCATTACTAAACCCCTAGATATAGCTTTTTTAAAATTAATGTTTGGGATTTTCTGCCAAGAAATTAATTTTTAATTTTTTACAAACATATATATATTTTATATTCAAACTGGAAATTTAATTAATAAACTTCAATTATTCGTAGTGATAATGATGTCTATTAAAATATTAGATTATACCAATTCTGTATGAAGATGCACAGAATATTAAAAAACGAACCGCCAAGAACGCCTTTCCTGCGGAACGCTTCGCGAACGCGCAGCGTCTCGTAGAGAAGAACGCCAATAATTGAGGTTGACTAATTCAGTGCAGCTTCACATGAAATTGGTATTACCTATGAAAATATGCTAAATACTTTTGTGCTAATTCGTGTTTATAAACACTTTATTTAAAACCAAAAATAGATAATATATAAACGTAAAATAACAATTTATTCTATTAAAAATTAAAAGCTAAATTGTGATTAAAGTTTTTTGTGCTTTTTTACCGTTTAAGCTCTTGAGTAATAAATTTCCACAACCAAAAACCGCAAACATCAAGGTAATATCTAACCAAAGTCTACACCTTATAGATTTCAGAGGCAAATTTAAAATTGAGCGCAATTAGTATCTATCAGTGCTAATAACTGTACTGTAACGAACAAGTTGTAAACAAGCAACAATAAATTGTTAATTTGTGGTATGAGCAAGGACTTTTACCCAAAAAAGTCAGGTGTATTAACTCCACAAAAATATGCTGCTTTTATACCAAAATCAACAAAGGCTAAATAACAAAGTAAAAATTACTTTGAAATAATTCATCAACTGCAATTAAATTACTGAAAATCTGATTGCTTTGTAGTTAGAGGTCAATTTTATCCGAAGGCGTAAAAATGTTTAGCAATACTCTAAGAACAAAATCAACAATAATTAGAAAACTAGCATTATTTGTAATGCCTGGTTTTTTAACATTATCTAGTACCTTAATAAGTTGTACTCCAAGCAGTAATAATACAAATAACGCTAACGAATTAAAAGCAGATACAGTAGCAACAAAAACCGTTAGTTTTAAAACAAAAGTATTGCGGATGGGGTATCAAAGTTCTGGTGATTTAGTTCGAGTCAGAGGAGTCTTAGAAAAACGTTTGGAACCTTTGGGCGTAAAAGTCGAGTGGGCGCAATTTGCCCAAGGGCCGCAACTTATGGAAGCGATGAATGTTGGCAAAATTGATGTTGGTTCAGTTGGAGAAACTCCTCCTATATTTGCTCAAGCTGCCGGTGCAAGAATCGTCTATTTGGCTGGTAGACGAATTACTTCAACTTCAGGTAAAGGAAGTGCGATCGCTGTTCCTAAAAATTCTCCAATTAAAACTTTAGCTGAGATTAAAGGTCAAAAAGTAGTCTTTCAAAAAGGTTCAGCTTCTCACTATTTCATTATTCAAGCCTTGAAAGAAGTAGGCTTAAAATATAGTGACATTCAAGTCTTAAGTATGCCCAATGTAGAAGCTCGTGGTGCATTTATTCAGGGGACTATTCCAGTTTGGGTGACAGGCGATCCTCATTTAGCTTTAGTGGAAAAACTCTACGGTGCGCGTGTGTTACGAGATGCTACAAATATCGGCACTCCAGGTGGATATTATGTAGGAACGCGTGAGTTTGCTAGGGAGAATCCGGAATTAGTTCGTATTATTTTAGAAGAGATTGAAAAAAACGGCCAATGGGCAGAAGCAAATCGTAAAGAAGTTGCCAAGCTAATTGCACCTGTACTCAAAATCGATCTGCCTATTCAAGAAATTATTTCTGGACGTGCTAATTATCGGCTCAAAGGAATTACCCCAGAATTGATGAAAGCTCAACAAAACGTTGCAGATTTATTTTATAACGAAAAAATTCTACCCAAAAAAATTGATGTTCAAGAAGCACTGCTTACACCTAAAGAATACGCAGCTATTACTCCACCAACGCTAATTAGTGAAAAATAGAGGATTGCTGAGTAAAGTACTCTGACTCAAAAGCTCAAGTTTAAAGCAAAAAAATCCAAACTAATACCAATTTTTTGTAGGCTTGCGCTGAATAATTCTTAACTTATTTCTTTGTTTGCGTACTTTCTATTTCATTTAATCAGGATCGAGTACATTTACATAGATAATTAGTACAAAAAGACAGTATAATTCATAATTTATACTGTCTTTTCTATGTCTGTAGGAATTTTCAGTTTTGGCTAACAGTAAAGTTATCTTATTTTTGTTTATTGTGGCAAAAATTAGACTAGCTTTGTTTTTGCAAAGGTAAGGAAGCAAGCAACAAGCTCATCGAAATGTCATTTTTTAAAGAAATGTTTAGTTTTATTGATAAATTAATTTTCTCTTAAACTTATGGGCAGTTTAGTAAAAGAACAAAAAGATTTATTTGGCAACTTTACTGGCTTATTTAGCGAATAGATAAGGCTGAATGTGGCTATAAATTTTAAATTGTTCCTATTGGTGTTAAATCTACAGTTAATAGATTTAACTATACTTAATAACTGATATATTTTTACCTCCCACCTATATAAAAAATATGCATAACCTAAGTATGTTAACTTTACCTGGCTATACAATTTTTAATCAAATCTACGAAAGTAATAATTCTTCAGTTTATCGAGGACATCGAGACCAAGATTGCCAACCTGTAATTCTCAAATTTTTAAAACAAGATTATCCCACACCATCAACATTAGTAAGATATAAACAAGAATACGAAATTACAAAAAACTTAAACTTGGATGGAGTAATTAAGGTCTACAGCTTAGAAAAATATCAAAACAGTCTAGTAATGATATTAGAAGATTTTGGTGGTGAGTCTTTAAAATCTATAATTAATCGCCAAAAACTTACTTTAATAGAATTTATTTCACTAGCTATTAAAATTACTAAGTCTTTAGGTAAAATCCACCAAGAAAATATTATTCATAAAGATATTAATCCTGGAAATATTGTTATTAATTCTAGTACCTCTCAAGTCAAAATCATAGATTTTGGTATTTCAACTGTATTAACTCATGAAAATCCTACTATTAAAAATCCTAATGTTTTAGAAGGAACTATTGCTTATATTTCACCAGAGCAGACAGGTAGAATGAATCGAGCAATGGATTATCGCACCGATTTTTACTCGCTTGGTGTAACTTTTTATGAACTACTAACACAACAACTCCCCTGTAATTATGTTGATGCAATGGAGTTAGTTCATTGCCACATTGCTAAACAACCAGCTTCACCTCATGAAATTAATCCAGAAATACCCAAACCTATTTCAGAGATTGTAATGAAGCTGTTAGCTAAAACAGTGGAAGAAAGATATCAAACTACTTGGGGAATTATTGCTGATTTAGAAATGTGCCTAACACAATTACAAACTCAAGGTTACATTTCTGATTTTCTACTTGCACAACAAGATATTTCTAGTAAATTTCAGATTCCACAAAAACTGTATGGTAGAGAACAAGAAGTTGCTACCCTGCTAGCAGCTTTTGAACGCGTGAGTGCTGGAACAAAAGAAACGATTTTAGTATCGGGATATTCTGGCATTGGCAAATCAGCATTAGTACAAGAAATATATAAACCAATTACTAAAGCTAGAGGTTATTTTATTGCCGGTAAATTCGATCAATTTCAACGTAATATTCCTTATTCAGGTATAGTTAAAGCCTTTCAGTCATTAGTTAGACAATTATTAACTGAAAGTCAAGAACAACTAAATCAATGGCAAGAAAAACTTTCCAACGCTCTTGGTGCTAATGGTCAGGTGATTATTGATGTAATTCCTGAAATCGAACTGATAATTGGTAAACAATCTCCAGTACAAGAACTAGGAGCTTCAGAAGCTCAAAATCGCTTTAATTTAGTTTTTCAAAATTTTATCCATGTATTTTGTTCATTAGAGCATCCTCTAGTAATTTTTTTAGATGATTTACAGTGGGCTGATTTAGCTACTCTGAAATTGTTAGAAGTAATTATGACTGACGAGGAAATCCATTATCTGTTTTTAATTGGAGCATATCGAGATAATGAAGTCGATCCTAGACACCCATTAGTAATGACTCTTGATTTTCTGCGCTCTCAAGCAGCTATTATCAATGATATTACTTTAGTTCCTTTAGCAATTACACACGTTAACGAGTTAATTACTGAGACGCTGCATAGTGACAATTTCACTATTCAACCGTTAGCTGAATTAGTCTTACGTAAAACTTCTGGTAATCCTTTCTTTGTTAACCAATTTATCAAAACTCTATACCAAGAAAATCTTTTAATTTTTCAACCTCCATCAGCAAGTACTAAAGCTTTATGGCAATGGAATATATCCAATATTGAGGCAATAGATATTACTGATAATGTTGTAGAGCTAATGATTGGGAAATTAAAGAAACTCCCTGATGCAACACAGCAACTTTTACAGTTAGCGGCTTGTGCAGGTAATACATTTGATTTACATACACTTTCTATTATTAGCGAAAAATCAGCATCAGTAGCTTTTCAAGACCTTTTACCAGCGATTCAAGAAAGCTTAATTTTACCTCTTTCGGATCTAGAAATTACATCAGAAGAAGTAATTAATGCTCGTCTGGTAATCTTCAGTTTTAGATTTCTGCATGACCGAGTGCAACAAGCAGCTTACGCACTCATTCTCAAAGAACATAAAAAACAAGTTCATCTCAAAATTGGTCAACTACTTTTTCAAAATACTAGTGCTACTGAACTGGAGGAAAAAATATTTGATATTGTTAACCATCTTAATAGCGGCGTTGAGTTAATTGATGATTTAAATCAAAAATCTCAATTAGCCGAGTTAAATTTAATTGCAGGTAAAAAAGCTAAAGATTCAATGGCTTATGCTGCTGCTAGAGAGTATTTAATCACGGCTATAGATTGTTTAACTGTAGATCGATGGCAGCAAGATTATAATTTAACTTTAAAACTTTACAAAGAAAGAGCAGAAATTGAGTACTTAAACGGGAATTTTGAGCAATCTGAAGCATTAATCAGATTAATATTAACTCAAGCAAAATCAGCTATTGAAAAAGCAGAAGTTTATAATATCCTGATTGTGCAGTATACCTTACTAACTAAATATGAAGAAGCAATTCAAGCTGGACGGGAAGCACTAGCATTGCTAGGAATTAATTTACCAGAAAAGGTAGAAGATTTGGAAGCGGTACTTCCTGGGGAAATAGCTGAAGCTAAAGCTTATTTAGGAGAGAAAAAAATTGCTTCATTAATTCATAAAGAAAAAATGAAATCTCCCAAACACAAAGTGGCATTAAAAGTATTGGGTCACATGGGGCCGCTAACATTTTTTTCTCATCAAGCTTTATGGAAAATTACTGTTATTAAAGCAATTAACCTATCTTTTAAATATGGTTTTGTGGCTGGAGGTTCTTATTGCTACTCTTGCTATGGCATTATGCTAAGTTGCATCTTAGAAGATTTTCAGTCTGGCTACGAGTTTGGGCTGCTGTCCTTAAAACTAAGTGAACTGACAAATAACTTAGCCCAAAACTGTCAAGATAGTGTGATATTTGCTAACTATTTAAATTGTTGGATGAATCACATTAAAACTACTGTTGATATTAACAACGAAGGTTATAAAATTGGGCTACAGTCTGGAAATTTGCAATGGGCAGGATATAATCGGATGTTTCAAACCATAACCCTTTTCTTCCAAGGGCTAAATTTGGAACTCCTTTTAGAAAAGATAGATAATTTTATTTTATTTTGTGAAAAAACTCAAAACCAATGGGCTACTGATATTATCTTAGCTAACAAACTAGCTGTACTAAATTTGATAGGAGAAACAGATGAATTAAGAGATTCTCAGTATCTAGAAATGTTCCATCAGCATAAGAGTATGGCAGCTATTTGTGAATACCATGTTCTGAAATCTCAGGTTTTTTATAATTACGATCGCTACGATGAAGCACAAAAATGGTCAAGCTCGGCTGCGGAAATACTAGATTATTTAATGGGGCATATTTCTAGCTGTCATCATTATTTTTATTACTCATTAACTCTAACAGCAATTTATTTATCTGCTTCTCAGTTAGAGAAAGAAAGATATTTTAATTTATTAACTGATAACCAGATAAAATTAAAAAAATGGGCAGAACAATGCCCAGATAATTTCTGGCATAAATATTTGTTAGTAGAAGCAGAAATGGCGCGGATTTCTGGTAGAGCTTTAGAAGCAATGGAGTTGTATGATAAAGCGATCGCCTCCACTAGAGACCATGAATTTATCCAAGATGAAGCTTTAGCTAATGAACTTGCAGCTAAATTTTGGTTATCAAAAGGTAAAGAAGATTTTGCTAAGACTTATATGATGAAAGCTCACTATAGCTACCGACTTTGGGGAGCTTTCGGTAAAGTAAAAGATTTAGAAGCAAAATACCCGAAGTTGTTGATTAGAGAAGTAGTCAAGACAAGCACGAGAATTAAGGATATTGAAATCACAACTGCTTCTACTACTACTAGTATGGGAGTCACCCTAGATTTAGCCACAGTCATGAAAGCAGCACAAGCTATTTCTGGTGAAATAGTTTTGAGCAATTTACTTGCAAGATTAATGAGAATAGTGATTGAAAATGCTGGTGCCCAAAGAGGTTGTTTAATTTTAGAGAAACAAGGAAATTGGCTAATTGAAGCTGAAGGTGCAGTAAATAATGATGATGTAACTGTACTACAATCAATTCCTGTAAGTTCAAAAATAGCTTCTGAAGAAAAAGCAAAACTCTCGGATGCCATTATTAACTATGTGATTCACACTCAAGAAAATGTCGTTTTAAACAATGCTACTCAAGAAGGGCAATTTACCTCTGATTATTATATTTTAGCTACTCAACCTAAATCCATTCTTTGCACTCCTTTACTATACCAAGGTAAAATTACTGGAATTCTTTACTTAGAAAATAACCTCACTGAAGGGGCTTTTACTACGGATAGACTAGAGCTTTTAAGAATATTATCTGCTCAAATTGCCATTGCAATTGAGAATGCTCAACTATACAAAAATTTGCAAGAATTTAATCAAAATTTAGAAGCATTAGTCACTAAACGTACTCAAGAATTATCAGAGACATTAGTTAATTTAAAAGCTACCCAAAGTAAGCTTGTAGAAGCTGAAAAAATGGCATCATTAGGAGGACTAGTTGCTGGGGTTGCTCATGAAATTAATACTCCAGTAGGAATTGGTGTTACTGTTGCTTCGGCTTTGGTAGAACATACTTCAGAGTTTTGTTCTAAATATCAAAGTGGCGCGATGAAACGCTCTGATTTAGAAAAGTTTTTCGATTTAACTACGCAAAGCGGCAATACGCTTTTAATTAACTTAAATCGAGCAGCAGAATTAATTCAAAGTTTTAAGCAAGTAGCAGTAGATCAATCTAGCGAGGTACAACGTGTCTTTAACTTTAAAAATTACCTGAATGAAATTTTAATTCAATTGAGACCTAAATTGAAAATGAGTAAACATAGAATTGAAATTTATGGACAAGAAAATATTACTTTAGACTCTTATCCAGGTGCGTTGTCGCAAATTGTGACTAATTTGCTGATGAATTCTTTGACTCATGCTTACGAACCTGAAGATTCTGGTAAGTTGAGTTTTAATTTCCAGCAAGTTAACGAACAACTGCACATAGAATATGCTGATGATGGTAAAGGGATAGCTGCCGAAAATTTAAGTAAAATTTTTGAGCCTTTCTTTACTACCAAACGCAGTCAAGGTGGTAGCGGATTAGGATTAAATCTTGTTTATAACTTAGTTACTCAAAAACTCAAGGGTGATATTGAATGCCAAAGTGAGTTAGGAAAAGGAACAAAGTTTATTATTAATTTCCCTATGCGATTATAGGAAGAGGGGAGATAGGGTTTGTAAAGTAGAGTTATTTTTAGCTCATTGAGGACTGGAAGAAAAGCGATCGCATCAATTAAATAAGTGCCATTAATTTTTTATAGGATAATTTTTTTATGTTACAAAATACTTTTAATATTATTGAAAAAAATTTATTTACAAATGTTGCTTCATCAAATAGCGATAGTTCAAACAACTTAGATGATGAGTTAGTGTTTGCTGCTGAAATAGATGATGAACTACCTACTGAAAGCTGGAAAATTTTAATTGTAGATGATGAATCGGAAGTTCATACTGCCACTAATATTGCTCTCACTAACTTTGTTTTTGAAGATAAATCTTTGGCTTTTTTCAATGCTTATTCAGCTAGTCACGCTAAACAGCTAATTGAAGAAAATTCGGATATTGCCATAATTCTCTTAGATGTAATTATGGAAACAGATAATGCTGGGCTAGAGTTTGTTCAATATGTTAGAGAGGTTTTAGGTAATCAATTAGTACGAATTATTTTACGTACTGGGCAACCAGGGCACGTACCAGAAAAGGAAATTATTTTTAATTACGATATTAACGATTATAAAACTAAAACTGAATTAACGAGCCAAAAGTTATACACTACGATGCTCACGGCTTTAAGAAGTTATTCTTTAAGTCAAAGGTTACAGCTAGAAATAGAACGATGTCAACAAATAGAAATGGCGCTGCGTGAGAGCGAATGCAGAGAGCGAGAAAAAGCAATTGCTTTGGAAAATTCTTTAAAGGCTCTGCAACATACTCAATTGCAGTTAGTACAAAGTGAAAAAATGTCTAGTTTGGGTCAACTTGTTGCAGGTATAGCTCATGAAATTAATAATCCGGTAAATTTTATTTATGGTAATCTCTTACCGACACAGGAATATATTTACCAATTAATCGAGTTAGTAAAAATTTACGAATTCCACTACCCAAACCCTGCACCACAAATTACCGATCGCATTGAAGAAATAGACTTACCATTTGTAATTTCCGATCTAGCAAAGCTATTGTCTTCGATGAAATTAGGTGCCGATCGCATTCGCCAAATTGTTTTATCTCTGCGTAACTTTTCTCGTTTAGATGACACTCAAAAGAAGCCAGTTAATATTCATGAAGGCATTGATAGCACCCTTATGATATTACAACATCGATTAAAAGCTAACTCGGAACGTGCAGCTATTGAGGTAATCAAAAAATATGGTGCGTTGCCATTAGTAACCTGTTATGCTGGTCAGCTAAATCAAGTTTTTATGAATCTTTTAGCTAATGCGATTGATGCTTTAGAAGATGTTGATTGCGCTCAAGATTGCCTAACCTCTCAACCGCAAATTATCATTAATACCGAAACAGTTGGAGGCGATCGCGTCACGATCTCAATAGCCGATAATGGTGTTGGAATGACAGAGAATGTCCGCTCTCGAATTTTTAACTCTTTCTTCACCACCAAACCTATGGGCAAAGGCACAGGTATGGGATTATCAATTAGCCAGCAAATTGTAGCAGAAAAGCATGGTGGTCAATTAGAGTGTATTTCTTCACACTGCCAAGGAACAAAGTTTATTATTGAAATTCCAATTGCTTAAGAAGCTGTAGTAGGAGAATTCAGAATTCAGAAGTGGAAAGAACGTTTTGATGGCTTGATTGATGCCACCGATTATTTCTGTTTTAAGCTGTTCTGTTTGCTCTAAAATGCTTATTGTAGTGGTTTCAATACTGTTCGGGTAAAATCCCCCCGCCTGTGGCGACCCCCTTAAATTAGAAGAAAAAGCCCCCCTGCTTTTTAAGGAGGGTTTGGGGGGATCTTCGAGGAATAAACACGTTAACCGAACCGTATTGGTAGTGGTTCCCAATCACATGAGTTGCAAAAATTTGTAGGGGCGTCAAGCTTGGCGCTCGTGCCTTGTAAATCATCAAAGCGAGAATTGCTATAAACAATCGATGGTGTTATTTATGCCTAACGATCGCGAAGATTTAATTGAAGCTGTTAACAATTTAAGAACAACTATAATCAGTGGTTTTATAGTTACTTGTGGAGTTTTAATGATGTGTACTAGTTTAGTATGCATAATTACTACAAAAAGTTCTTTAAATTTTATAGATTATGGCTTTACATTCTTTGTTTTTTTGGTTGGTTTTTCATTTTGTTGTACTAATGTGAAAAACTTAGATTAATCGAGATAGCAGGCATTGGCTATTTATTCTTGTGGACATCATATAAGCTGGCGATCGCTTCTATTAATTCGGCTGGCTCTACTGGTTTGGCGATATGTTTGTGAAATCCTGCTGCAAGCACTTGTTTGGCGTTCACTTCTCCAGCATAAGCGGTAAGTGCGATCGCTGGAATTTGTCCTCCCTGTTCTGGGGGCAGTGTTCTTAACTCTCGGATAAACATACATCCATCTACGTCTGGCATTCCAATGTCACTTAGTAGCACATCTGGTAGAGATTGCTTTAAGGCGGTTAGTGCTTCATCTGCTGATGCCACGGATCTCACACTTGCTCCATATTCCTCTAGCAAAAAGACAATGAATTCTCGCGTATCGACATCATCATCCACTACTAAAATTTTGAGATCGTTTAAATTTGAGGATGGCTCGAAGTCGCTAATGTCTTGTTTACTCTCTGATGGCTGTTGAATCAGCGGTAGTCTAACACTAAAAGTTGCACCGCGATTTTCACCCTTACTTTGCACTTGGACTGTGCCGCCATGCAGTTCTACTAAATGACGAACGATCGCTAATCCTAATCCCAATCCCCCAAATTTTCTAGTGGTGCTGCTGTTTTCTTGGCGAAAATATTCAAACACATAGGGCAGAAAATTAGGATCGATGCCTTTGCCGGTGTCGGTGACTGTGATTTGAGCGTAAAGGGGGGAGGAAGAGGACGCGGGGAGAGGGAGACGCGGTGACGCGGGGAAAGAAGATGAAGTGGAGACTAGGTTAGGCGCTGAGGCGTCCTCTTTCTCCGCGTCCCCGCGTCCCCGCGTCCCCGCGTCCTCTTTCTCCGCGTCCCCGTGTCCCCGCGTCCCCGCGTCCTCTTTCTCCAACGCTTCGAGTCGAATATCAACTCGTCCACCCTCTGGTGTAAACTTAACGGCGTTTGAAAGCAGATTCCAAACTACCTGTTGTAATCGGCTGGAGTCGCCTAAAACTTGTCCCAGATTTGGTTCTAAGCGGACGTGCATCTTAATTGATTTGGCTTCTGCTGACAGGCGTACTGTCTCCATTGCTGCGTAAATTACAGATGCTAAATCAATCGGGAGGATGTTTAAGCTGAGTTTACCTTGTAAAATCCGGGAAATATCCAGCAAGTCTTCGATTAATTGAGCTTGTAATTGAGCATTGCGTTCGATAGTTTTGAGGGCTTGAGGAATTGTTTTTTCATCAAGTTTTCTGGTTTGGAGTAACTTCGCCCATCCAAGAATTGGGTTGAGTGGCGATCGCAATTCATGGGAAAGAACTGCCAAAAATTCGTCTTTAATGCGGTTGGCGTTTTCTGCTGCTTCTCGCGCAGTCTGTTCTGCTTCGTATAAACGCGCACGTTCCATTGCTTGAGCGCATTGCTGTGCTAGTGCCAGTACAAAGGCGCGGTCATCTTGGTTCAACTCCTCGTGATTTTCGGCAAAAGCTACGGTCATTCCGCCGATGGCGCGTCCCTCGATGGTTAATGGAATCGAAATCCAAGCACCGTAATTATATCGAGCATATTCTTGAGCCAGATGTGAGTAACGAGCTGCCCTTGCTGCTGTTGACTCTTGCCAAACAGGCTGTTTAGTTCGTACTGCTTCTGCCAGCGGTGCGGCTGCATTAATCGAGAATCGACGCCATGAGTTTACTAATTCCTCGTCATAACCAACTGCACGGATAATTTCTAGTTCTGTGCCGTTGTTAATTAGTTGTGCTACTAAAGCACAATTAGCTCCTAAAGCTGCCATACCTTGCTCGACAATTACTTCAGCTACTTGTGCAGAAGTTAAAGATTCAGATAGTGCGGCGGTAATGGCTTGCAAACGAGCAGTCCGAGATGCGGCTCGTTCGGCGGCTTGTTGAGATTGCTGTGTTTCTGTGTAGAGTCGGGCGTTATCAACAGCGATCGCTGCACGCCGAGCCAATTCTTCAGCTAACATTAAGCTCTGACTATCGTAGCGACGGTTGGTACAAGATACTAAACTCATCGCTCCTAATACTCGCCCCCGAACTACAAGCAGCACGCAAATTCCAGACTGAGGATTTAGCTGTTGCAAGATTTGAAAGTGATTGCCATTTGAGGTTACCGCTTGTATGTCTTGTGAGGAAATAAAATCAATAATTTGTGATTTCCCCGAACGTATCACCTCAGCAACACCTTGTGTTTGTGCAAAATTGGGCGGATGATTTTGCAACTGTTCTACTAATTCTTGTTTCGCTGCATCGGCATGGGCGGTTGCAACCCGGCGAATTGATTGATTTTCACAAATCATATCAATTACGCACCAATCAGCTATTTCAGGTACTACTAAACGCGCCAAGGTTGCTAAGGTTGTCTCATAATCCAATGAGCCAGCCAAAATCTCGCTAGCTTTAGCTAAAAAGCGCTGTTTATCTTCCGCTTGTCTGCGCTCGGTAATATCCCGCGAAGACGCTTGCATTTCTAAAATTTCTTGAGTTTGGCGATCGCGAATCGCTCGCACAGTTGTTTCTAGCCAGATATAATGTCCGTATTTATGACGATTGCGATAAGTAACAGTATAAACATCTGGTAACTCAGCATTGATTGGGTAATTCTTGACAAGCTCAGCTAAATCCTCTGGGTGAAGTAACTCACCGCCGTAACTACCTACTAATTCTTCTGGTTGATACCCTAATACTGTGTAACAAGCTGGTGAAAGATATAGAAAAATTCCATCTACTGTAGTACGTGAAATAATATCAGTGGAATTCTCCGCCAGCAGCCGAAAACGCGCTTCACTTTCTGTTAATGCTGCTTGTGCTTGTTTGCGGATATTAATATTACGGAAATATAGCGATAGTCCTGTGGATGAAGGATAGGCGCGGACAGAAAACCACGCCTCAAAGGGTGGATAGTAATCTTCTAATTCCAGGGGCACTCCCAAAGCGGCTGCTCTTAGATAAAGCTGACCAAAACTACTATCAATCAATTCTGGAAACTTTTGCCATAAATTCTTTCCTAGCAGTTCCTCAGGGGAACGCCCTAAAGTTCTGCTTCCTTCATGATTGAGGTAGGTGAAGCGCCACTCACTATCAAAGGCAACAAAGCCATCAGTGATACTTTCCAAAATTGTCGTAACTTGTTCTTTGGCGTTCTCAGCTTCAACACGAGCCAGACGTTCGCTCTCTAGGAGGTGGTTGCGTTCGGCTTCTGCTTGCTTGCGTGCGGTGATTTCTTGGCAAATTGCACCCACCCAAGTAATTTTGCCAGGTAGTTGAATCGGATAGTAATTTACTGACCAGTAGCGCTGCTTTCCAGGGGCCGCGGGTGTTTCTCCGCTAGTTTCTTGCGAAATAGATTCTCCAGTTTCCACCACATGACGGAAAGCTTCCGTAACTTCCGCTGCTATACCTGGCAGCAATTCGACAACTGTCTTACCGATATGCATCTCTTGGGACAGACCGTTGATTTCAGCTAAAGCGTTATTCAAGCGGACGTATCTAACTTTTTCATCCCATACGCCAATGCCGATAGGAGCGTTATTAAAAAGAGTATCAAGCAGCACATTAGCTTCTAATAAGCGAGTCTGTTCTATTTCTAGTAGCGCCAACAGTTGCTCGCGTTCTGCTTCTGCTTGCTTGCGTTCGGTAATGTCTACACACATCCCCACCCATTCAATGATTTTCTTTGTTTCATTGAGTATAGGCACGCCGCGTATAGCCATGTGACGGTATTCGCCGTCATGGCGTCGAACGCGATATTCTGCAACTGCAACCCTGCGTCCATAAAAAGCTTCTTTCCAGATTGCAGCTACAGATTTTCGGTCTTCTGGGTGCAGTGCATTTACCCAACCCCAACCTTTGTATTCTTCAGGAGTTTGCCCAGTAAATGTCTGCCAGTTAGGAATTTCGTCAATTACATTACCCCAAGGTGCCGCGCTCCAAATAATCGATGCGCTTGCTTGTGCTAGGGAACGGTAGCGTGCTTCACTGCGACGCAGGTTTTCTTCTACTTGCAGCCGATCGCGCAGTGCAGCTTGCTGTTCGATCAAACACTGCTGTAAACTTCCAGTATCTTCAACTAGGAAGTTATTAGTTAAATTTTTAACCTGTGTAAAATCTTTCTGGCAAATTGGAACATCAGCAGTTTCCACAATTTGGCGGTATTTTTCCTCTGCTGCTTGCAGTGAGGACTTGGTTCGCTGCTGTTGGATGAACTGACCAATTTGAATGGCGATCGCATTCATCGTCTGGGGTAAATTTAAGTCAGGCTGTAAAATTTGGTTGGTAAAGAATTTCATTGCACCTAAAACTTTATTACCCAGTACAATGGGCAATTCCATAGCTGCTGCAAACAAATTCTGATTTGAAGCCAGTTCGCAAATCCAAACAGGTTGAGCATTTATCCCAACTCCATCGCTTAACCCTTCTCCCAAAGCCAGAGTTGAAGGTTGGTTAAATACTTGGTAACTTTCTATGCTCAAATCAGATGAGTGCCAACTACCAATGCGATGCAAGGCATTAATTTCTTCATCTACACTCCAAAAAATCCCAAGTTGCCATCCTAAAGTTTCGCATAGCGATCGCAAAAGCAGAGGAACAGCATTAGCAAGAACAGTAGCATCAGCTAAAATCTGGCTGACTGTGTAGTGTGCAGACAAAAGCTGTTTGTGACGTTTTTGTTCAGTAATATCTGTAATTAATATTGATACGCCATCCTCTCCAGGATAAACTCGGTATTCTAACCAACGATGCCATGTAGGCTCTAAATACTCAAAATTTACTGTAATTTTTTGGGCAACAGCACGATGCATTTCCGTGTAAAGTATGCTATTGACTGTGTGAGGAAATAAATCCCAAATACTCTTACCCAAAAAATCTTCTTGATTCATTTGAGCTAGTTGAGCTAGCTTGTCGTTTACATAGGTGTAGCGCCATTCACAATCTAATATGACAAAAGCATGACCGATCTTAGCTAAGATTTCTTCAACATTTTGAGGGATAGTTGTCCGAATTTCAGCAGTCACAGTTTCTGCTCCTCATTTTTGAATGTATGTGGCTAAAAGCACCTCATCAGTTTCTCCCTATCGGTTTATACTGTGAAACGAAACTCCTAGCATTCTTGCCAGTTTTACCAGTGAAAGTATAACGCTAAATATATTTTTATATTTATACCAGACACAGGGGATAAATAAGAGACAAGAGGCAAAAGGCAATAAGGAATAGAAAATAGGGAAAATATTAATAGTTTTTTGCCCTTTGCCCTTTTTTCCAAATCAAATTTGATTCCTGTATAATCTTGACTGCCTCTATGAAATTCATATTTGATTTTTGAAATACACGTAGGGGAGCCAGTCGTGTGGGCGGGTTTCCCGACTTGAACGTAGACGCCCTCCGGGCGGCTTCTCGTAGAGTACTGGCGTTGTGTTATGCCGTAGGCTAACGCACCAAAGCCTTGAGATGGGGCGTTAGACGTTTTGTCTAACACACCCTACATACACTTAAGATTTTTCAAAAATAAAATCGGACTCCTATATCTAGGTTTGTAGAGGTTGTCGAATAGTTCTAGTCTAATACATCCAGTATAGTCCAAGCTATTTGGGCTAATAATAGAGTTATTTGAATGCAAAAGATGAAAACATGAGAGTTTGGCTTGCTTGCTTTTTGGTACTGTTTGCGTTGGCAGAGTTTTTTGACTGGCTGCAAAAATTTAACTTGCCATTGCCTATCTATATTTTGGGCGGAGCTTTTTTAGCCGTTGCTTCTAACTACGACAAGATTGTTGGTTATTCTTTTTCTGATACCAGTATGGAAGCATCACTCGATCGCCCGCAATTAGATTCAAGCACTTCATCTACTGAGCCTATTTCTTTGGCAATTGCTAGTTCTGTTGAAAATGCTCAACCAGTAAAGGCAGATGAATAATCTAATGGGCATGGGGCAGGAAGGAGGCAAGGGGCAGGAGGTAGGGGGCAGAAGGCAGGGGGCAGGGGGCAGAAGGCAGGAGTTTTATTAAGAAGGCGATTGGCGATCCCTCCTGCATTGTTAATGTATCGACTTGCAATTGAGTTGCGAGGCGATGCAATCAAATTACAGCTCATACCATTTCACGAAAATCTTTATACATATAGATGTTCGCGTAGCGTCTCGTAGCGAAGTCGAGATTCAGTGACCACCTGCCCCCAGCCCCCAGCCCCCAGCCTTCTGCCTCCTGCCTCCTGCCTTCTGCCCCCAGCCTCCTGCCCCCTGCCTTCTGCCTCTCCCTATAAATTGCTAGATTAAATTAGAGCAATCTACCTATTCAGCCTACTGCCGCAACTTTGTGATTAGTGGACTTTTAGAAAAACTCCGTGTCCCGTTTGTTAAAGATCGAAATTCCCGTAAAACTTCCTTGGGCAATAGCTGGCTGCAAGTTATTTTCGTTAGCAGTGTAGCAGTCACGGCTTCGATTTGGGGAGTGCGCGAACTCAAATGGTTGCAGCCTTGGGAGTTGAGAGTTTATGACCAAATGTTGCGATCGCGTCCTACGGAAGCACCCGACGGACGGATTTTGCTGCTAACAATCACTGATGCAGATCTGCAACAAGAAAAATGGAATCTGTCAGATACTAAAATTAATCAACTGTTACAAAAAATCAATTCTTATCAACCGCGTATTGTTGGTTTATATCTCTTTCGACCGCAAAATAAAAATTTAGCAGCAAACAAACAAAATCAAGAAAATATTATTAGTACTTGCTTGTTTAGCAGCGTCGGTAGATCTGAAATTCCACCACCTCCAAATTTTCCCATTGATAATGTTGGGTTTAGCGATGTAGTTACCGATAATGAAAACGACCAAATCCTTCGCCGCAGTTTGTTATTCGCTCGTTCTACTGACGAAAAATGTACAACACCATTTGCCTTTGGGGCGCTAATTGCTATTAAGTATTTGGAAAAACAGGGGGTTGAATATGAATTCACAGATGCCGGAGATTTTCTGTTAGGTCAAACCATCTTTGAGCGTCTAAAACCTAATTCTGGTAGTTATCAACATTTAGATGCCAATGGTTATCAAATACTATTAAATTATCGTCACCCCAATTACCTTGCTCATCAGGTGACATTAACAGAAGTTCTTAGCGATCGCGTTAATCCCAGTTTATTTAAAGACCGTCTGGTAATTATTGGCACTACCTCCGCTAACTTGGTTCCAGGTAGCTTTTATACACCTTACAGTAGTTTACCAGATCAACCAGCGAGAATGCCTGCTCTATTTATTCACGCACAAATAGCCAGTCAACTGATTAGTACAGTATTAGATGGGCGGCGTTTAATTTGGTATTGGCCTGACTGGGTAGAATTAATTTGGGTGTGGGGCTGGGCAATTTTAGGTAGTACTTTAGCATGGTGGTGGCGACATCCGTTAGTTTTGTTAACGCTAGGAGGGGTAACCCTAGTTGTATTGGTGGGAATCTGCATTATTTTGTTTCTTCAAGCCGGATGGGTGCCGTTAATTCCTTCTGCTTTGGCTTTAACGTTTAGTATTATCGGCGTTATGGCTTATACTAATTATCAAAATCAGCGGCAGAGTCAGATAATTATTCTGCAAGTTGAAAAACAACAAGAAGCGATCGCCCAATTAAATTTACTTTTAGAAGATAAAACAGCAATTCCAGATTCGCAGCTTGATTTTCCTGAGGCTATCGATTCACCACCAACCAAATCTGGCGATTTGCTCTTGGGTGGACGTTATCAAATTTCAAAAGTCTTGGGTGCAGGTGGATTTGGTCGCACTTATTTAGCACAGGATACTCAAAGACCAGGTAATCCGACTTGTGTTGTGAAAAAATTAATGCCAGCCCGCCAAGATAGCAGATTTTTGCAAGTTGCTCGCAGATTATTTAATAGTGAAGCGGAAATTTTAGAAACTTTAGGTAAACATCCTCAAATACCCGAATTACTTGCATATTTTGAAGATAACCAAGAGTTTTATTTAATTCAGGAATATATTGAAGGGCACACTTTAAGTGAAGAATTACCACTTGTGCAGAACTTAAAAAGCGAATCATTTGTAATTGGGATGTTCAAAGAAGTTTTAGAGATTCTAGCGTTTGTTCATCAACATCGAGTGATTCATCGCGATATCAAACCAACTAATATTATTAGACGCGCTAAAGATAATCAATTAGTATTAATTGACTTTGGCGCTGTGAAATTAATGCAGCCACTGAGTAGCGAACAAACAGAATTAGCAACAGTAGCTATTGGAACGCGGGGTTATGCACCTCCAGAACAATTTGCCGGTCATCCCCGCTTGTGCAGCGATATTTACGCTTTAGGAATGATTGCCATTCAAGCCATAACTGGAATACCACCACACGAACTGCATCCAGATCCAGAAACGGGTAATGTGATGTGGCGACAAACAGCGCAAATCAGCGAAGAATTAGCAGCAATTTTAGATAAAATGGTTTGCTATCATTTTAGCGATCGCTATCAATCAGCCGCCGCAGTTTTACAAGATTTAAAACGTATTTCAATCAATTGAAGTGAGATTTATCATTATGAATCCGAATGCTACAGCGGCCCAATACGATCGAATTGCACAATGGTGGCAAATTGAGCATCAAGATTCGCTATACGGTATCGCCCAATTAGAGCGGGCTATCAAATTTACTTCTAAGCGCCACTCAGCTATTGACATAGGATGTGGAAGTAGTGGACGTTTTATTAACATCTTTTCCAAGTATGGATTTCAGGCTGAAGGACTTGATATTTCCACAGAAATGATAAATTTAGCTAAATCCCTACATCCAGAAATTATATTTTACACCGAAGACATCTGCTGTTGGATTCCTCCAAAACTTTACAGCTTAATTTCTTCTTGGGATAGCACTTTTCATTTACCGCTCGATATGCAAAAGCCTGTTATGAAAAAGCTATGCGATGCTCTTGAACCCGATGGAGTACTTCTGTTCACCTGTGGCGGCGGACATACAAACCGCGAGATTTCAGGCTCATTTCAAGGTTTAAACTTTGACTACAGCACTTTGGGAGTAGATGCTTTCCTAGAAATTCTGACTGAGCATCACTGTACATGTCGCCATCTTGAATATGACCAATATCCTGAAAATCATGTCTATATAATTGCTCAAAAGATTTAACTAATAGACATCTCCGAAAAAAAATGTAGAGACGTAGCACTGCTACGTCTCTACTTAAAATTTTGCTATACCCGGAGTAGAAACACGCCGCATTCATTGTTAATCTACTTTTAGGGTATTGAGGAAACGAAGCGATGTTGAAAGTTTTTGCAGACAGAGGCGGTACATTCACAGATATTGTTGCTGTTACTAATAACCAAGCAATTATAGATGGACTTTCAAAACATCCTGAAGGTTTTTTAATTGTTCCTCTGCCTAATCAACAATGGATTATAGTTTATAAATTACTTTCAGAAAATCCCGAACAATATCAAGATGCAGCAATTCAAGGCATTCGGGATATTATGGGTATTTCTAGTAAGGAACCTATTCCTAGTGCAGCAATAGAAGTAATAAAAATGGGGACAACAGTAGCGACAAATGCACTGTTGGAAAGAAAAGGCGACAGGGTTGTACTTGTAATTACCAAAGGGTTTAAAGATGCGCTGCGAATTGGCTACCAAAATCGTCCTAACATCTTTGCTCGTAAAATTATTTTACCAACGATGCTTTACGAACAGGTAATAGAAGTAGATGAACGGTATGATGCTAAAGGAAATGAATTAATTGCTGTAAATCTCGAACAAGTTAAAAGCGATTTCCAAAAAGTTTACCATACAGGAATTCGCAGTTGTGCTATTGTTTTTATGCACAGCGATCGCTATCCCGAACACGAACAAGAAGTAGCAAAAATTGCCCAAAAAATTGGCTTTACTCAAATATCTGTATCTCATCAAGTTAGTCCCTTAATGAAATTAGTCAGTCGGGGAGATACAACAGTAGTCGATGCTTATTTAACTCCTATTTTACGTCGCTACGTTAACCAAGTAGCGAGTCAATTGCCCAAAGTAAAATTAATGTTTATGAAATCTGACGGCGGTTTAATTGCAGCCGAACAATTTCAAGGTAAAGATAGTATTTTGAGTGGGCCGGCTGGGGGTATTGTTGGTGCAGCTCAAACTAGTAAAAGGGCAGGTTTCGAGTTAGTAATTACCTTTGATATGGGAGGAACCAGTACAGATGTTGCGCATTTTCAAGGAGAGTACGAACGACAATTAGAATCAGAAATTGCTGGCGCACGGATGCGAGTTCCTGTATTAGCAATTAATACAATTGCGGCTGGTGGCGGTTCAATTTTGTTTTTTGATGGTTCTAGTTATCGTGTAGGCCCTAAATCTGCTGGCTCAATTCCTGGGCCTGCTTGTTATCGTCGTGGAGGGCCATTAGCGGTTACTGATGCTAATGTGATGTTAGGTAAAATTCACCCGCAATATTTTCCTTCAGTGTTTGGAATTGATGGGAATTTACCTTTAGATAAAGATATTGTGATTCAGAAATTTATACAATTAACCCAAGAGATTGCAACTGCTACAGGAACTCATTCTACACCAGAAGAAGTAGCGGCTGGATTTATGGCGATCGCAGTGGAAAATATGGCAAACGCAATTAAAAAAATCAGCTTGCAACGAGGTTATGATGTCACACAATATGTACTATGTTGTTTTGGCGGTGCAGGCGGGCAAGTTGCTTGTTTAATTGCCGATACTTTGGGAATGAAAAAGATATTTCTACATCCTTATGCTGGAGTTCTCTCTGCTTATGGAATGGGATTAGCTGATGTTCGGGCAATTAGAGAAGGAGGAGTAGAACAACCCTTAAATCAAATATTAATTCCTCAATTACAACGCTTAATAGAATCTTTAAAAACTCAAGCTAGAAGTGAAATTAAAGAAGTAGGTAGTCAAGTAGAAGTAATCTGCAAAGCCAACTTAAAATATGAGGGTACTAACTCTATTTTGACAGTAAATTTTGCCGAGGAAGTGGCAGCAATGCGACAAGAATTTGAAGCCGAACATAAATCCCGCTATGGTTTCATTCAATCTGAGAAAACCTTAATTGTCGAATCTGTCTCAGTAGAAGTAATTCAGAAGATGGATACGCCCGAAGAACCTTTAATTACTCGTACCCGTTCTATTAGTGAAGCCCCCAAACCTATTGAAACAGTCAAAATGTTTACTGCTGACAAATGGCATGATACACCTGTTTATCGGCGCGAAGATTTACAACCAGAAGATAGGATTGTTGGAACTGCAATTATTGTGGAAAAAATTAGCACGATTGTAGTTGAATCTAATTGGGAAGCCAGATTAACTGAACGCAATCATCTGATTTTAGAGCGTAAAACTTGATGAATTCATCAGGCTTCATTATCCTTATCCTCAAAACTTGCTTCCTCGCATCCCAACCATAAGAGTAATACTTTATTCACATCTGCTAGTTGTTCGTCTGTTAAACTTCCTAATTTACGTAGTAGTTTTGCATGAGGAATTGTAATAATGTTCTGTACATCAAATGCTCCTGCCCTCAGAAAATTTACTTTGAGTTCTACCTCAAATCTTGAACCTCGTAAGCTAGTTGTATGAGGAATCAGAGTTGCTAACGCACGGTCTTCTTCAGTCGCAGGAATACTAATAACTAAGCATGGTCTAACTTTTGCTGTGTAGCCCAAATCAACAAGCCAAACTTCTCCACGTTCAGGACTACTCATAAGCAGATTCTTGCTTGTCTAACTCTAAAAAAATTTCTTCAGCATTCCAAACTAAATCATCATCTGACAAGGGCAGAAATTCTAAATGAGTAACCCGTTTTAAAATCTCCAAAACGATTTCTAGCCTTTCAGGTTCACTTAAGCTATCAAAATTACTCAGAATTTCTTGTACTGAAGTAGTCATAGCTCTTTCCCTCAGTTAGTGATACCAAATCTTAGCCTTAATATTTTAGCGGGGATCGGATTGTGAGTGCTATCGACTTAAAATAAAGATGTGCTAATATCGATCGCAATGGAGTTGATGTCTGCGGTATAGTTTCCGCAATATCTCATGCTAATTCAAGTTTTGTATGTAGAGAGCCAAGTAGCTCTGCTCAAGGAGGATGGCTGGTGTTAATAGTTCCAGCCAGGAACGGTTAGACGTTGAGGCTACGCTAACCGAAATCAAAAGGCTTCAATTTGACCGCGCACATCGCGACGCCTCTGGATTGTTTTACATTGAGGGTGTGCGTAACTTTGTAAAGGTAATTGACAACGGTTTTGATATTTCGGCGATCGCGTTTAGTGAGAAACTGCTAACAGCACCTTTAGCAAGGAAGTTAGTTAGGCAATCTCGGCGTTCTGGTACTCCTTGCATCAGCCTGACACCCGAACAGTTCAAGGGGCGACAATCGCCTTTAAACCCTGTAAGCTAAAGGTTTAGAAGTCACAGACCCCTTGAAAAAATTGGGTGCTTATTGAGAATGGACTGTATAGGAGTAGTAGACTTTTCTGCGGGGGGCGGTTTCGTGGTAAAAAAGAACGGTCTCGTAATTTGACCAAGACCGTCGTCATAATGCTGGCATCATTCTACCAAAACTTCTTAGAAAAATACCTAAATAAAGCACAGTTAATCACCCTGAAGATGTTGGTGTGGTTGTTACAAAATCAGAAACAGGTGAAGATAGAAAGACTGGCAGCAGCCCTACCATTACCTATACAACAAAATAGTCGTAGAAGGCATTTACAAAGGTTTTTAACACTAAATGCCTTGAGTGTAGTGTTGTTGTGGTTCCCTATCATTGAAGCAATAATTAACCAACATTTTAAGGTAGGGTCACAATTAACCATTGCAATGGATAGAACACAGTGGAAAGAAAACAATGCGTTGATGGTGAGTGTGATTTACCAAAAGAGAGCGTGGCCAATATATTGGTGTTTGTTAGAGAAAGATGGAAGTAGTAATTTGGAAGAACAGCAAAAAGTATTACGACCAGTAATTCGGTTATTAAAAAAGTACAAATTAGTAATTATTGGAGATAGGGAATTTCACAGTGTAGAACTGGGACAGTGGCTCCACAAGCATAATATAGGTTTTGTACTCCGCCAGAAAAAGGACACTACTTTTCGGGAGAAAAGACAGAAATTTTAGCCTTTAAGTAGTATTGAGATTTATCCTGGCATTCGCTCTTTTTACTCTAATGTTAAAGTTACTCAAAAAAAAGGTTTTGGTCAGTTTAACTTAGCAGTTTACTGGAAAAGAAAGTACAGAGGTAAACAAGATAAAGAAGCTTGGTATTTATTAACTAATTTGCCTGATTTAAATACTGCTCTCAAAATATATGCTCAACGTTTTGGCATTGAAGCAATGTTCAAAGATTGTAAAACTGGTGGTTACAATCTAGAAGCTTCTCAAGCTAATCCTGATAGACTTGTACGTTTAATTTTTTTAATTGCTTTGGCTATGACCAGTGCTTGGTTGCATGGACAAAGAACTAAATTTCAAAAACTTGATTCTTATATTTGTCGTAGGCAAGAAAAAAATCGAACTCAAAAACGCCACAGTAATTTCTGGATAGGTTTATATGGTTTCAATTGGATAATTGCTTGGCAAGGGTGTCAAGCATGGGTCGAGGAACTGGTCGGTTTCATTGGCAATAAGCAAGCATATTATCAGCGAGGTTTAAGGGCTATGAAGCTTATACAGCAAGCACTTTAGGAAGCTTGTCGCCCCTTGAACCCGAACAGTTTCGAGGTGTTTCTCAGAGCGAACGCGCTTCTGGTGTTGGTGCAATAGTTCGTCAGCGTTGGTTCAAGCTACGCGATATCTCGCCGCAACCTGGTTTGTGCTGGGTGGTTCTTGAAACCGTTCGTTCGCCAGGAAACCTCGGAACCTTGATTCGGACATCCGAAGCAGTCGGCGGTGCTGGGTTTATCTTCATCAAAAATAGTGTAGATCCTTTTACTCCTGATGTTGTTCGCGCATCTATGGGTTCACTCTTTAACCAGAAGTTTGTACGAACAAGTTACTCTGCACTCCGCCATTGGGTACGCAACCATCGCTGTCTTGTTATTGGTGCTTCACCAGATGGGATGGCTGAATTTCATCAGTTTAATTACCCGAATTCTACTCTTATTTTCCTGGGTGAAGAGCGCCAAGGTCTAACCCCAGAACAGCGAGACTTATGTCAACATCTTGTTAGAATTCCGATGGTAGGTGCGATTGACTCCCTAAATCTTGCTGTAGCAGGTAGCCTTTTAATGTATGAGGTTTATAGGTCAAGAACATGATGTGTGGAGTGACACCCAACATTAATCAATTTTTTTGTTGGGTTGCACTTTCCTTAACCCAACTGACATCAGCAAATGTTAAGTAATTCATTGAATTTAAACAAACAGGAATCAAAAATGTACGCAACATCTCAACCCGACCCCGTTCGCTTAGAAATATTCAAAAATCTCTATCAATTTATTGCCGAACAAATGGGTATTGTTCTCCAGAATACGGCAACATCTGTAAATATCAAAGAAAGGCTAGATTTTTCCTGCGCTATCTTTGACTCTTCTGGATTATTAGTAGCAAATGCCCCTCACATTCCCGTACATTTAGGTTCAATGAGTGAAAGTGTCCGCAGTTTAATTAACGATAAAGGCGACACTATAAAACCAGGAAATGTCTATTTATCTAATAACCCATATAACGGCGGTACACATCTCCCTGACGTAACTGCAATTACCCCTGTTTTTTTGAAAAGTGACGTAAATAATACATACCCAATGCCCCATGCCCAATGCCCCATGCCCATCTTCTTTGTTGCTTCTCGCGGACACCAAGCTGATATCGGCGGAATTACTCCCGGTTCTATGCCTCCCCACAGTACTACAGTAGAAGAGGAAGGAATTCTTTTTGATAATTTTCTCTTAGTTGAAGAGGGAAATTTTCGAGAAACCGCTCTCAGAGAACATCTGGCAAATCATACTTATCCTGCTCGGAACCCTGACCAAAATCTAGCTGATTTCAAAGCCCAAATTGCCGCTAATGAAAGGGGGGTTCAAGAACTTCGGAAAATGGTTTCGCAATACGGTCTTGATACTGTTCGATCTTATATGAAATTCGTGCAAGCTAATGCTGAGGAGGCAGTGATAAGGGCGATCGCAGTTCTCAAAGATGGTTCATTTATTTATAAAATGGACAATGGCGCACAAATTCAAGTGAAAGTTACTATACACCCAGAAAATCGCAGTGCTACTATTGATTTTACTGGAACTTCTCGGCAACTAAATAGTAATTTAAATGCCCCCAAAGCTGTAACTCAAGCAGCAGTTTTATATGTATTCCGGACTTTAGTTGATGATAATATTCCTCTCAATGCTGGGTGTCTTAATCCTTTAGAAATTATTATTCCAGTGGGCTGTATGCTAAATCCTATTTATCCAGCAGCGGTAGTAGCAGGTAATGTAGAAACTTCTCAAACTATTGTCGATGCTTTATATGGTGCTTTGGGTGTGATGGCTGCTTCTCAAGGAACGATGAATAATTTTACTTTTGGTAATGAAAGATATCAATATTATGAAACTATTTGCGGCGGTTCTGGAGCAGGAATTAATTTTGATGGCACCGATGCCGTTCATTCCCACATGACTAACTCGCGTTTGACCGATCCAGAAGTTTTAGAAACGCGTTACCCTGTACTTTTAGAAAGTTTTAGTATTCGCGATGATAGTGGTGGGAAAGGTGAATATTCTGGTGGGAATGGAGTTGTTCGTCGCATCCGGTTTTTAGAACCTATGACTGCCAATATTCTGTCTGGACATCGACAGGTTTCTCCTTTTGGGCTAAATGGGGGGGAAGCGGGAAAAGTTGGACGTAATTGGATAGAACGTCAAAATGGAAGCGAACAAAGTTTGGATAGTACTGCAACAGTAGAGATGAATGCCGGGGATGTTTTTGTAATAGAAACTCCTGGAGGGGGTGGATTTGGTATTAATTAGTGCAGGTTGTAAAAGTGTACTTGAAGTAAAATTCACAAAAACTACCACAATCGCTCAATTCCATAGGCATCAAACGCCACATCAGCACTAATGACGGGTATCTTCTCTACCATTGCCTGGGCAATTAACAAACGATCGAACGGATCGCGATGATGTAAGGGCAGCGTAGCAACAACATCTAGATGCGCTATTTCAATCATCAGTAAGTCCATACTGTTCTGCTGGATTTGCTGTTCAACAAATGTTTGAAGTGGTAAATTAAGGGTTAGCTTGCCAATGCTGCATTTGATTGCCATTTCCCAAATGCTAGCAACACTGAACCATTTCTCATTGTATTCATCCTCAATCAGGGCTTTGGCGGTAGTGCCCAGTTGTGGACTGTCGGTGACAAACCAGATAAATGTATGCGTATCGAGCAAAAATTTCATTCCATGTATTCCTTGAAATCCTCAAGGGGTTCGTCAAAATCCTCAGACATCCAAACCTGTCCTTTGGCACTGCCAGCCTTAGCCGGACGGCGCTTCTGTACTGGTTCCAACAGAGTCAGCTTCACAACTGGGTGATTGTTCTTGTAAATAACAATTTCTTCACCTTGCAAGGCTGCCTCTACCAAATCAACTAACTCTGCTGATGCATCTGCTAAAGAAATTTGCACGATCGCTACCTGGAAATGCTATATCCCTATTTTATGCTTTTAGTCGATATGGATTTATTTGACTGCGCTCAAAACTGCATTGTCAGTTAATTTGCCATCTTCCATTTTGACGATGCGATCGGCAACATCTAAAATTCGATTGTCGTGGGTGACTAGTAGAATGGTGCAACCTTGTTCTTTGGCTAATGTCTGCATTAGAGTGACTACATCTCGACCGGATTTGCTATCTAGGGCTGCGGTTGGTTCGTCGGCTAGTACAATTTTAGGATGGTTGACTAAGGCACGAGCGATCGCAACTCTTTGCTTCTGTCCACCAGACAAGTCATCGGGATAATAGTTGAGGCGATTCCCTAAGCCAACGTGTTCTAACATTTGAGCAGAACGCTCTTGCATTTCTTTTAATGATAAATGGTTGTGTAGTTCTAAGCCCATTTTGACGTTTTGTAAAGCAGTTAAACTGTTATGCAAATTGTGTGCTTGAAATATATAACCGTTATTTCGTCGCGCTAAGGTTAATTGTTCTGCACTCGCACCACAAAGCTCCCTGTCTATGACTTTCAAACTACCAGATTGAGCAGAACGCAGTCCACCAATCAAGGTCAATAACGTCGTTTTCCCAGAACCAGAAGGCCCGGTCATAATCACAATTTCACCAGAATTTATTTCTAAGTTAATATCAAATAAAACTTGTTTCCTTAATTGCCCGTGACCAAAGTAATGATTCAGATTATTGATATAAATAACTGGTTTATTATTCATAAAATTCCCCTTTATCATTCGCTAATGACTAATGACTAAATTTAAAACATATCCGCAGGGTCAGCAGATTGAAGTTTGCGAGTGGCGATCGCTCCAGAAATTCCGCACATAATAATTGTTAAAACCAGAACGAGGATTGCTCGCGATAATGTCATTAAAATAGGTAGTGCAGTTGCTTTTGCTGCCAGATTATAAAGTCCAATTGGTAGAATAAAACCAGGAATAAAACCAAACAATGCTAAAATAATTGCTTCTTCAAAAACTACCGCCAGTAGGTATTGATTGCGGTATCCCATTGCTTTGAAAGTCGCATATTCTTTAAGATGAGTATTAACATCAGTTGAAAGTACCTGATAAACAATGACAACACCCACTACAAATGCCATCGCTGTCCCTAATCCAAAAATGAACCCAATCGGGCTTTCTTTCTGCCAGTAACTCTGCTCGAATTCAATATATTCTTGTTTAGTTAGTACTCTCACATCATTAGGAAGATGTGAGTCTAATGCATTAGCAACCTGCTTTGGATCGTAACCTGGTTGGAGCGTAATTAATCCCAAGTTGATGCTAGCAGCTTCTCGCCGAGGAAAGAAATGTAAAAAAGTTTGGTCGCTACCAATTAAAATTCCATCTGCACCAAAGGATGCTCCTAATGTAAATAATCCAGTGATGGTAACGGTACGACGCTCAATTTCAGTACTGACAATTTTGCCTTCTTTAACTTGAGCGATCGCATCTTTATAACTTCCTCTAGAATTGCGATCGAATAACACCCGATCTGGCAACTTGATTTTATTTAATTGCTGATTAACCTCTGGCAAATTTAAAGCTGGTTGTTCCGGCTCAAATCCAATCACCTGCATGGATGTATCTTTGCGAGTTTCAGGATGTTTCCAAGTAATAGTATTGGAATAAAATGCTTGTGCTGATTTGACTCCCGGAATATCCTTTGCTTGATACAAACGTCGCCGTGAGAACGTGCCTAAATTCTGCGTGTTCCGCGCTTGGGGACTGACTAACACAATATCTGCATTCAAAGTGCGACTCAGCTTTGTGTTGCTATCGTACAATGCACTTTGAAACCCAAGCTGCATAAACATAAGCACATCAGCAAAAGCAATCCCTGATAATGCTACAAAAAGACGCCCTTTTTCCTTACTCAGTTGCAGACATCCGAGTGGCGTTCGCCGTTGAATTTGTTGAATAAATCCAATCATAATAATTCGTAATTCGTAATTACGGTATTGCTGAATTTATGAACTTCAAAAATAAACTCTTCTCAACTCTTACTCTTTGCGCCTCTGTCTTGAAAAGTTCAGATCGCCGGAAACCGGCGCTCCGACTTTTCGCTGCGTCTCTGCGTGAAAAAACCTATCATTTCTCAATCTCCGCCGTAATTTGCAAATTAGTAAACTTAGCAGCCTTTTTACTCGATGCAGTATCCAAAGCCACATGCACCTCAACGACTCTGGCATCAATATTAGTACTAGGGTCAGTATTAACAATAGTTTGCCGTTTCACTTGAGAACCAATACGTTCAACTTTTCCCAGCAATTCGCCAGGAATCGAATCGCTAGTCACCCGCACCTGTTGTCCAACTTTCACGTCACTGATGTCACTTTGATAAACCTCAGCCACCGCATACATGCGTTGAGTCTGGCCAATTTCTACAATCCCATCGCTGCCAACGACTTCTCCAGCGCGGGTATGAATCTCTAGAATTTCACCATCAATCGGCGATCGCACTGATGCTCGATCCAGTTCGGCTTGCGCTTGTTTCATGGCTGCAATGGCGCGATCTACTTCTACTTGGTTCTGTTTCACATCCACCGGTCGCACTTCTGCAATCTGGTCTAGATTTGCTCTAGCTTGATTGAGTTGCGCTGGACTGGTAGATTGAATCCGCTTTAACACAGCTTTTGCCTCTTGCAAACTCTTCTGGGCAGTTTCTAAAGTTAATCGCCTGCTGTCTAGATCGGCTGCGGAGATAGCACCCACTTGATACAAAGACTGATAGCGGTTGTATTGCGTTTGTGCATTTGTTAATTCTGATGTTAACCGAGCCACTGTTGCCACTTGAGCATCAATATCTCCTTGCCTTTGTGCTTCTAAACGCTCAATTTCGGCACGTTGAGCGTTGATTTCTCCGGTTTTAGCTCCCGCTTTGGTAATTGCAAGTTTCGCTTGAGCAACTTTTACATCTTCCTGCGCTTGCTGATATGCTGCTAAAAGGCGATCGCGATTATCCAAAATTGCAATCACTTGCCCTGCCTTGATGCGATCGCCTTCCTTCACTAACAATTGTTCCACTCGATTGCCGTTATTGGCCGTGGGAGCTGACAATTTAATCGTTTCTCCCTGAGGTTCCAATCTCCCCAAGGCTGTCACTGTAGTGATTTCAGGTGAAGCTACTGCTGGGCTAGCATTTTGTACCTGTTGATTTGATGGCGATCGCGAGAGTACATAAGCAGAAGTTCCACCCACAACAATCAACGCGCTAGCAGCAATTCCAAACCATTGACGGGATTTAGCAGAGGTAGCGCTACCTGGTAAGTTTTGCAGCATTAGCAAGCTCCTAGTTACATCTGATAGCTATACAAAACAGTTTCGTTTCGCGTATATTTATAAAGTAAACGAAACTGTTTCGTTCTGTCAAGTGTATGCTGGAAATATACACGAACTAAGTTAATGGGTTCGCTAGTTTATCTGTAAAATCAACTCATGAGCAAATCTAAGAATATTGAGCGCGATTTATCTCCCGAAAAGACTGAGATGATTCTGGATGGAGCAATGCAAGAGTTTCTCGAAAACGGCTATGCAGCAGCCAGAATAGATAAAATCGCAGTGGCGGCGGGTGTTTCTAAAGCAACGATATACAGGCGTTATCCCGATAAGGAAAGCTTATTTACAGCATTGATGCAGCAATTAGCTTGCAAAAAAGAACTTTTTAATTCAGCACAAATCCAATCAGCTCAAGGCGATCCGGCTTCTTTGCTGAGATCCTTTGCAAATAGGATGCTGGAGCATATTGCAGACGATCCGCAAGCTCTGACATTCTTTAGGATTATTATTGGTGAGTCAGGGAGGTTTCCAGAATTAGCGCGAGCATTTGTCAAAAACATTGAAAAACCGATGCTGGAAGCTCTAACGCAATACCTAGCTTCTCACCCAGAATTAGAACTTCCCGATGCTGAAGTTACAGCACGAGCTTTTGTTGGGACACTCGTTCATTTCGTCCTTTTGCGAGATATTATGCAAAGTGGCGATATCGTGCCGATGGAACGCGATCGCCTACTCGATAATTTAGTTAAATTAATTATTCATAAGTGAGAATTCAGAAGACTTTGATTCCCAAACTTAATATAGTGATTCTCATTTAAATGAGATAACAATTAGGGTAGGAATAAATTTGTAGGTTGGGTTGAGGAACGAAACCCAACACGAGATCTACTGCTTGAGTTGCAGTTAATCTTGTTTCAAATGAAATGACAGAAAAAGGCTCGATTATATGATAGTTCACTAATTTATCAACGCCAGCGAAATACCTTTCTCATCAGAAATATAGCTATACTTGCACCTATTATACCGAATATACTTGATATACTAAAAAGGAAGAATCCAGGGTAATTTTGATGATGATAAATAATTGCTTTAAGTATTTCATCTAAATTTTTATTTCTTAAAGAGAAAATACTCCAAATTAATACACTTTCATACCCTCCTATAGCCCCAATTAATAGTCTAAATATTTCAATAAAAAAATTGTTTTTCCTTGTGATGATTAGAGTAGCAATTCCAGCAAATGCTCCTCCAGATAAACACGTTATAATTAATACTATAATAAATATTAAGAGTGTTTTATTGTCTGGTTGCCACATAATATTTAATTATTACTGTGTAGAAAATTTTTTGATTCTTCAGCTTTGTAGGGTGCGTTATCCCACCAGCGTAACGCACCGTCCCAGAAATTCGGTGCGTTAGGACTTGCATCCATAACGCACCCAACAAAAGTACTGTTGAGTTTATTGACATTGAGGAAAAGCTGCTTCCCTAATAAAATTAACCAATTTTGTTGTGTCTTGTGGATTTAATGATATAGAGTCATCATTAATCTTGTTCCTCTGGATAATTGCTGAATCATCATTTATATTTAGGCAATTAATAGAAGCATACTTTAATTTATACAATGGCTCTGATTTCTGTGTAACACTATCTGATTGATTTACTGGTATAGAAATCTTAACCGAAACTTCATTCTTTTGTTTAGATCGTATATCTCTACGTGTCATAACTTCTGTATTTATAAGAAGACCAGCATTAATAGCATTGACAACAGCATTCCAAGTCGCCTGATTTTCTTGCAATTGCTTTCTTTCTTTTCTTGTAGCACGTAAATTTCTTGATAATCGTCGTTCTGCTTGATGTAAAACATCTGTATTTTTGGATAATTGGCTTCTTGTGTGTCGTACAACAGGTCTACAACCAAATTGAGTAAAAACTAAAGCTATTAACAAAACTATAAAAGCCGAATTTTTGCCAAGTTTTACAAACATATATAAAATATTAAATAACAAGCTTGATTTCAGACTTGACACATTTTAGCTACAATTGGGCTACTAAGCTCTGCGTAAAAACGCGGAAAATTTTTTGGGCTTTACATCTCAACTTTTAGCGATCGCCTCAACAAAAATCAAATTTGGGCGCTCAAATTTTTCATCTAATTTTAGAAAAATTCTCAATTATACTGTGAAATTCTTTCAACTTGCTTCGGAGCTTTGATTTCACTAAACAAGTGAATTGCTTGATGAAAATTCATGTGACTTTCATCAGGCTTTGCCATTTTTTGATAAGTTAAACCCAATTGAAAATAAGCTTCAGCCAAGTCACATTTTGCACCAATTTTTTCCAAAAGTTCGATTGCTTCTGTATGATTAGCAAGAGCTAATTCAAAATTTGCTTGGTATCTCTGGATTTCTGCTAAACCATTGAGTGTTTTAGCTTTAACTTGCATATAGTGGCTTTCTTCAGCAAAAGTCAAAGCTTGACTGAACATTTGATTTGCTTTATCAAATTCTCCTAAATTGACGTAGGTTTGACCCAAAATTTGGATAAAATAAGCAAATCTACCAGTTTGTTCTATTAGTTTTGGGTTGGTAATATTTTGATAAGCTACATCTGCCAATTGATAAGAAGCATCGCGTAAACCTAAATAAGAATATACTAAAGCTAAACACACCGAGGCTTTTTCTGCCCAACTGTGATGCTTAGTATTTTGGGCTAGGTAAATTACTTGTTGAAATAACTTTGCGGCTGCTTCTAGTTCCCACAAATCTATTTGATAAAGACCAATACTTAATAAAGAATCTACCTCAAGCATCCTCAGATAATAAACTGTATGCTTATTTTCTGGTTGAGGTACAAGTGATTTGAGTGCTTGGGTTGCTAAATTAATAGTTTTTTCTTGACAGGCGATCGCCTGACTAATTTTACCTGTTATCCAATATAAATCGCCTAATATATTGTAAAGTTCGCTGAGATTTTGGTTATTTTCCAGATTATTAACAACTTGATTAATAGCAGTAAGTATAGGTTGAATTAAACCCATCCGATACAATGTACTGCCAAGAGGTAAAAACTGCTGCCATTGATTATTTCGGCTTTTGAGAATCACTTTACCTGCCAATTCAAATTCCTGAATTTCGATGTAGTGATAATATGCTTCTAAAGCTTGTAAAGCATCTTTAAAACTTTCAATTTTTTTAACGCTAGCCGTCCAAAATTCTGCGGCTTTGTGGTTGGCAATTTCCCATTCATTGCTGGGGCGCAAACGGGCGATCGCTTCTGCCCGAATAACTGGATGCAGCCAATATTTACCTTTATCGCACTCTATCAAAGACCGATTTCTTAAGGAAGTAATAATTTGACGATGTTGGTCTGGTGGAACATCCCAAAGCAAACAAAATAACCCTTGAGATGGGATACTTGGTATATCTTGATAGCGATAACATCCCAAATGGCAAAGCAAGCGATAGGCTTGGGGGTCGAGATTTTGTAAGCGATTAATTTGACTAACAGCTAAATTTTTTAAGTCGGTTGCTGCTAGAGGATCGGCCTGATTTTCTTGCCAATAAACAGCCATATCGCCATCAAAATCCTCTTGAATCGAACCACAGAGAATTCCCATTGCTTTAGCATTACCGCCATAAGTGCGATGCATAATTTCTAAAGTTGGCGAATCTATGGCTAATTTACGGTTGTTAAAAAACTGTTGCCATGCACTTTTATCCAAACCAGGAAGCCGATAATGATTTACATTTAGTCCAGGTTCGCAAAGGCGATCGCGGCTAGTAATTAGAGTCACAGATTGCACCCTAGCATCAGCTAAAATCCGTAATAGCTCTACATAGTTGCGGTGAGAAGCAATCAACCCACCTTTTCCATCTAATGCAGGTTCGAGATTGTCAATTAACACCCCAATGCGCCGATTGTGGAGTTGGCGCTTGAGTCGTGCCAAAGTTACCCCAAATTCTACCCCAGGTTCTTCATTAAAATCTTGTTTGAGCCATTCCTCTACAACTCGTTCGGCGGGAGTGATATTTTGCGTTTCCTTGGCCATCAGCAGTTCCAAAACCAACTCAAAATTCTGAGTTTGGAGATATTGCTGCGCCAGAGTAGTTTTGCCCAAACCGCCTTCACCTTGGATAACAATGACTTTCGAGCCTTGATTTACCAAAGTATTCAAGTGAGCGATCGCTTCTCTGCGCCCAATAAAATTGGTATCCTCTAATTTTGGGGCGGCGTGTGGCGTTCTGGAGTAATCAATGAGACTGGATATCGTATTACTTTTTCTCAGAACCCGTTCCAAAGTAGCGCGACAATTACTTTTAGTAATCTTCTGGCGCAGTACCTTAGAAAGCAACTTCCATAACTGAGAACCAGCATCCTTAGCGTGTCCTTCCGTACAACCGTAAGAACGAGCGATATCCAAGTATTTCCTACCCAACCAAACTTGCCCAAGAATCACTTTTTGCAAATCGCTCAACCGTTCCCCGGTTTGAGCAGGAACTATGGTGTCTAACCATGCTAATGCTGCTTGGGCGTCCATTTGTAACAACTAGGATAGTTCAGACTTTTACAGACAACTATAAATTAGTCTACAGTTATGCTTTTCAAATTTTCGGATAAGATTTTGTAAATCCGACTTTTTTCCCGACTTTCCCGGCCTTGGCTCAAAAGCGAAATAAAATAAAATTTATTAGGTCACCTTAGCACCATCATTACTTATGGTGAAATCAGACCCCCGCCAATCTTTGCCTAGTAGTGCTGAACTTCCTTGTTCAGACGACACGCCAGTGGATAACGAAGACCAGAATTTTATTCCCAATCTGCTTTTGTTCTTGCTGCAATATATTTGGGCAGACCGTAATGATTGGTTTTTTAGTGTTGATATGGGTGTTTACCATACCACAGGTGTCAGCCCACTTGTGCCAATTGTTCCAGACGGATTTTTGAGCTTGGGTGTAGAACGGCGCAAAGCAGGTAAATCGCGTAAAAGTTATGTTCTTTGGGAAGAAAACGAAATTCCACCCATTCTTGCTTTAGAAATTGTCTCCTTAACTCCGGGTGGAGAATATGACAAGAAATTAGATATTTATGCCAAATTAGGGGTACTGTACTACATTATTTATAATCCAGAGTATTGGCAACGCGATCGCCATCAAGCTTTTGAAGTTTATCGCTTAGTAGATGGTAGCTATCAATTGCAAATCGGTGAACCTTTTTGGATGCCAGAAATTGGTTTAGGAATTGGTAGAGGGCAATACGTATCTGGTAATATCCCGCGTCAGGTTTTGTATTGGTATGACCGACAAGGAAAGCGATATCTGACACCAGAAGAACAATTAGAATTAGCCCAACAACAACTTGAGCGTTATCGTCAACAATTCGGGGAACTATCAGAAGACTGAGGTAACTTTAGTAAAAATAATTTGAGTGTATTTTTGAGCTAATTAATTCTTAATTAATTGCTGTGGTAATGGCATTAGTCGAAGTATTGATATTCTTCAACAACATCCCCTTCTTCAGTCGTAGTATTACAGAAGAAAGCTCTAGCAAATTCAGTTTCGATAGTTCTAGCACCGAGCAAAGTAGCGTTTTCCAAATTCGTTCCTTGCATAGCAACACTTTCTAAATTAGCTTTGCTCAGATTGGCCCCACTCAAATCAGAACCCATGAGGCTCCCACCAAGCAAATTTGCTCCAGAAAGATTAATATTTTGGAGATTACATCTACACAAATCAATTTCTGATAAATTAGCTCCGCTCAAATCAATACCACTGAGATCGACTTCAATAAAGCGTCTTTCACCAGCAGCATAAAGTTGTAACAGTTCTTCAGCAGTCATACTTTAGCTTCCAAAACCCAGCAGTTACTACTTAACAAGCCTCGTCATAACATATCCAGTACAAAATTGCTAAGAAAAAGTTTTTATCAATAATCACTTTCATTCTCACCGTCTATAAGCTTCAATTTCTGCTGCTATTTCTTCATCAGTCAAGGGATTATCTGCGTGTATTGCTTGTATTTCTTTAAACAAGTTTTTTACTTCTTCTGCTAAAGTAACCCTTTGATTATCCTCTGACAAAATAATCACCTTAACTCTCTAGCCTGCTTGAAATGGTAAATCAGATAATACCAACTGCTTTGGATCTGTAATAGTGATATGTTTTTTATAAACGTTCATGATTTATCCTGTTATTCAACTTGCATCTACCCTTGTTCTAACAATTTTGCCACATTCTCTGCAATAATTCCTCTTCTAGCTTTGTAAAGTCACCCTAGAAGGGTAAGGTTTTAAACCCAAATTTTCTAAAACCAACTTTTTCCCCGACTTTTGCAACTGCATCGGATAAAACTCCCTACTTTCGCCGACTGACAAAACAAAGTGCGATCGCTTAGGCTATTGGGCGAAGAGATAAAATGTAAAGTATAAAAATTATGCTTCACGCCCTCAGCCCAGTTGCAGAAGATTCAGCATCTCAAAGCTATCCCAGTCCTGACTATTTCCAAACACAGCAGCGCATTCGTTCTCTGGTAGACAGATATGTTGCAGCCAAAAAACTACACGATCGCTTGCAAGATTTACCGATACAGTTTAAAAATCCCCAAGCGCGTCCTTGGAAATTCATCGACTGGCAAACAATTAATCGCAATCAAATTATCGGCATAGAACCAGAAGTATTTTTATCAATATTGATAGGTGCAATGGATACTGAAGCACCCATCCGTGGCTATACTCAAACCAGCCGCCAGTATTTAGAAAAATTGCATCCTCAGATGGCGCGATTTGTTGGTGGAACAGTCAGCGAAGACGACAACCTTTTAGAGCTTGGTTTGTGGGAAAAAGAAGAACGCCAGCACACACCTGCATTAATTAAGGTTTACACCCAACTAACAGGCGAGAAAATTACCGCCAAACATCGCACAGTTCGAGGCTACCTCCCCACAGAAGACCCTCACGAGGATTTATATCGCCACGGCTTACACCGCATTGCTACAGAATACGGTGCAACCTGCCTTTACCTTTGGCTAATGGCTCATACCACAGGCGCACTCTACGACGTACTCGAAGAACTAGCACAAGACGAAATCAACCACATGACGAAATTCTGGGGCTTTGGAGTTTGGGCTTTCCCAGATACAGGGTTAATCAGAATTGGACGCACCCTCATTAAAACCCGTTCTCAAAACTATCAACGCAACAACCTCATACGCACCCTCCGCCGCATGATGGCTACCCTCAACTGGAACGCCTGGTCATTAGCCAACAAAACCACCCTCCTTTTCACCTTCACCTACACAATGCATCGCTTGTGGATTTGGAACAACACCCTAACGCAAAAGTACTTGCAAACTTTATTTGAATAAACCTCCTCCTCTTTCTGCGCCTCTGCGTCTCTGCGTGAACTTTTCATCATTCTCATCAACCCCAAAAACCCATGACTCCATTACCCACCGACTTAAACCCCCAACACCTACCCCACCACATCGCCGTCATCATGGATGGTAACGGCCGATGGGCAACCAAACGAGGGTTACCCCGCATCGCCGGACATCGCCAAGGAGCAAAAACCCTCAAAGAATTATTACGTTGCTGCAAACATTGGGGAATCAAAGCACTAACAGCCTACGCCTTCTCAACAGAAAATTGGCAGCGTCCCGTTGAAGAAGTAAATTTTCTGATGCTTTTGTTTGAGCGATTACTGCACCGCGAGTTAGCACAGATGCATCAAGAAGGAGTGCGAATTTCATTTATTGGAGATTTATCGGTTCTACCCAAATCTCTGCAAACCCAAATGCAACGTTCAATGACAGAAACATTAAACAATCAAGCAATACACTTTACCGTTGCAGTCAATTACGGTAGCCGTAACGAAATTACAAAAGTCTGCCGTCAAGTAGCCGAACTAGTAGAACAAGGCGAACTCAGCGCAGAACAAGTGAATGAAAGCCTGATCGAAAAACACCTCTACACCGCAGATACCCCCGAACCAGATTTGCTGATTCGTACTAGCGGTGAAATGCGGTTGAGTAATTTCCTGTTGTGGCAAATGGCCTATACAGAAATGTATTTTACTGATATTCTTTGGCCAGATTTTGACACAGAAGCATTTCATCAGGCTTTGTTGAGTTACCAAAAACGCGATCGCCGTTTTGGTCAAGTTAAAACTTCAATCTCAGCTTAGTACAGACAAGTTCTCCTCACACTTCTTTGAAAGGGAACTAAAACATTCCCTTTTGAAAACCTCCAGTTCTCAACCTGGAAGAGGTTTAAATATTAATTATTAATAAATATAGTGCTTAATATTTGTTTGCCAAAATGATATCTATCAATTGATAGATTTATCCCAAAATATATTTTAATATATAAACTGCAATAATTAAGCTAAAAAAAACTTATGCTGATGTTTTCGCAAATATTAATTTTATAATACTGGCGATCGTAGAGAATATAAATAAATATTATAAATAATCAAAATATGGAAAAAAATGGTATCAGTGCTAGCCTTTCAACTGAAAACCTAACCTTTCGTCCAGGTGATACTCCTGCGTCGTTTGAGGTAACTGTCAATAATGACAGCGATAGCTTTGTAAATTTTCAAATAGAAATTACCGCAGCCGGAGAAACTCGCAACCCAGGATATCGCTGGTATGGGCTTCAACCAGAAGTGGCAGCAGCTAAGCCACCGGGCAGTAGTACAATATTCCAAGTTTTGATTTTCAATACCCCAATAGTCGGATTTGTCGGCACTGTTAACCTGATGGTGAAGATTTTTTCACCACAATTAGCACAACAATGCAGACTTGTGCTGCGCCTAAAAATTGAGCGAGACAATAGACCAACACATTTAAGTTTAGAATTACCCGTGCGAGAGTTCCAAGTTTATCCTCGCAATTCTGTAGATATACCACTGCGAGTGCGAAATTTAAGTCAACAACCAACAAATGTGGTGCTACGTTTTACAGGTGTCGATCCTTCTTGGCTGACCAACAGTGCAGAACGACGATTAGCTGTAGAACCTGGTGGTTTAGTAGAAACTACATTCCAATGCCAACCTCCTTCTGTCGTTCAAGCACCCAGTCAAAACTATCCTTTTGTCATTGAAGCTGTTAGCAATAATGGTTACCCAACTAGTATTCAAGGCAATATTGAAGTTTTACCTGTGGGTTTTGTAGAATTTAGCGTCACACAAAAACAGCTAAAAATTCCCGGTAAAACGGCATGGTTGCCTGACTGGAAATCTAATACAGGCACTTTTGAATTGCTATTTAAAAATGCTAGTAACTTAAATCAGCAACTCAACGTGCAAGTTCAAGGTAGAGACGAACGAAAATGTACTTTTAAAAAACTACCTGAAATCGCCAATTTAAATTTAGGAGAAACAACTAAAGTTCTTCTCGATGTCAAAACAAAACGTCCTTGGGTAGGAATAGGCAAAACTTTGTTGCTGGAGGCTAAATCGGAGTTATCCGACCAACGTTTAGGTAGTACAGACCCCGCTACGCAAACATTAGAAGTACGGGTTTTGCCGATTATACCTCTATGGTTACAATTAGCGGCGATCGCTGCCCTTGCAGCACTGATAGCATGGATCGTACAACCAAGGGGTGTCATGCATACGCGTTCTGTAAACTCAGTGCGTTTCAGCGGCATTGGTTTGTCTGTTGTCAGTGGTTCAGATGATTGCACGTTAAGACTTTGGAGCATCGGCAGCGATCGCTTAGACCCCGATGACAGAGTAACATATACTGGGCAACCTGTAGCTTGCGATAAAGCGCAACAGCCAAAAGGACTGATGGCCATTACCGATGACGCTGTACAAGTCTTACGTTTTATGCCATTAGAAAATAACCGTGTTGCCGTTGGTTTAGATAATGGTGTAATTGAACTTAGGGATGTACCCTCAGGTGCGAAAATTAGCCAACTTCAAGATTTTAAAGATCCAAAAGCAAAAGGCGATCGCGTTTTTGATTTAGCTTTCACTCCCAATTCTCTGAATTTATTTAGTGGTTATGGCAGTGGTAAAGTGAGATTATGGTCAAGACCAGCGTCCAATACTGATTTTCTGCCAGAACCGCAAGCGATCGACATACAAAGTATATTAAAACTATCAGGTTTCCAAGTCCGCGCCTTAACTCTCAGTCCAGATGCCACAACTATTGTAATTGCTGGAAACTTTAAGCGCTTCATATTATGGCAGTGGAATCAAAATCGAACTAATAAACAATTTCCAGATTTATCAGTGCAAAATCTGGAAAAATTCGATGAAAGAGTCGGGCGTGAAGACTATATTTGGGCACTAGCCTTTGTGCCTAATTCGGCAGAAAAAATTCTCGCAACCTCTGATTCTGCGGGATACATTAGCATTTGGAATTTAAATCGCTGCCAAATTTTGAAAAATCCCCAAGTGCAAGTAAATGAACTCAATTGCCAACCATTAGACCGCTGGTCAGCCTCGAAAACATCTGTGCGTAGTCTGGCATTTAGTGAAGATGGTAATCTGCTAGTAAGTGGTGGCGATGATGGACGAGTAGTTGTTTGGTATTTAACCCCAGAACATCTACTCGATAAAGCAAAAGCAGCAGAAGGTCAAACAATTTATCAAACCTCTAAAAAAATCAATAGTATCGACTTGAAAACTAATCAAGGAACCATGATTGTGAGTGGCAGTGAAGATTTTCAGGTCAAACTACACCGCATCAAATAAGGGAGTCGAAACATGCAAGCTAAATTCAACCCACTACAAGTTTATATCAACCCACCCGACATCCAATTCGGGATGCCAGGAGATACCGTTGTTCTGTATGTAATTGTGAGCAATCAGGGAGATAAAAGTGCTGTTATTGACTTATATTTTGTTTTTGATGAGGGATTTCAAAATTTAACAGGCTGGTCTAGTTCTCCTAGAGAAAGCTTAGCATTAGATCCCCAACAAAATAGCGACGAAGTAGTATTTGAATTTCAAATTGCCCCTGATGCTTTCGTAGGAACTTATGACTATACTCTAGTTGTAGACTCTCCTCTTCATTATCCCCAAGATACTCCTCTAAGCTTCCCGAATAAAATTAAGGTTCTACAAAAAGAACAGACTGCAATTCGGCTCAACGACCCGACATTTTTCATTAGACCTAACACGAACCCCAACAAGCAATTAATTTTCAATTTTAGTGAACCTTTGCAAGTCGAGGTAATAGTTGATAATCGTTCTGCTCGTGTAGACCGTTTTCGCTTGACTTGCCCAGATTTAGACGATGACTGGTTCACAATTAATTATCCCGCAACTGGATTCGAGGGACAAGGGCTAGTATCTGACGTAACCGCACTCGAACTCAACCCTGGTACTCAAGGTCAAATATTGTTGAAATTTCATCCACCTGCGGATACCCTGGCGGGAAATTATTCTCCAACAATTCGCTTGTATTCGGAAAACTCTCCAGACTTAGTACTACTCGATTTGGTATACATCCAAATTCCCACAAATTATCGCTTATATATAGAACTTAATACTATTTTGGGACAAGTCAGCCGTAGCCTTGGAAAGTATGAATTATCACTAGCTAACCGGGGTAATATTGTCCGCGAACTGATATTAAGCTTAAAAAATCGAGATGAAGAAGAACTGTATACTTACAGTATTGATCCTAATGAGGTAAGATTACTACCTAATAGAAGTGCGATCGCCAATTTAACGGTCAAACCTAGACCTTGGTGGCGACGACCGTGGTTTGGTACGGGATTAATTGTTAACTTTCAAATTGAAATTCAAGACCAACAAAGTTTACCTTTACCTAACACATTCCCCCAAGGAACATTGGTATGGAAACCTCGTCCTTGGTGGCAATTTCTCCTATTGCTTTTAGGAATTCTAGGTTTATTGGGAGGAATAGGGTTTATTATTTGGCGACTTTTAAATCCCGAACCTTTGAGGTTGGAATCTTTCGATCCAACTAACTCTCGAATTACTGAAGGCGATGAGATAGCCTTGAATTGGAAAATTCAACAATATAAACAGTTACAAAAGTTAATTATCACAGGCAAAGGTTCACAACCCATTGAACCCATTACTTATGATTTCAGCAATGGTATTCCCGAACTACTAGGTAAAGGAGCTGCCGATAGAATACCTCCTTGTCAGGTGCAAGAAAAACAAGAACTCATTTGTAGCAATGTGAAAACTGGAGTGAAGACCAAAGGTAGCTATACTTTTGAATTACAAGCTTTTTATCGTAATAAAATACAATTATTTTCTCGAAAAGAGCAAGTAGCAAGCAAAACAACTCAAGTAGAAATAGCTGAGAAACCCATTGCTCAAGTGATTAACTTTCAAGCAGATAAAACACAATATACAAAAGGTCAAAACATTCTTTTAAGTTGGGCAATTGACCGCCCTTTCCTCCTGGGACAAATTCAAATCATCGGCAGTGCAGATGATGGTACATCATATAGCGAGCCAATTACTTATAAATTTAATAAAGGAAATATTGCCGACCCGAAACTGCAAAAACTTTGCACCCAACAAAATCAACAGTTGCAATGTCAAAATATTCCTCTTCCCGCATCGAAAGCTGGAAGATTTGCTTTTGAGATCAAAGCTTTTCCTAATAACGGTAGCCAAAAAATTGATTCTAGAAAAACAGAATCTAAAATCGAAATTTTACCAAAACCATTTAAGATAGCCTCTTTTACAATCAACGGTAGCGAACAACCAAATGTAGTTCTCAACGAAGGAACAACTGCCATTCTCAACTGGAGAGTAGAGGGAGAAAATATTCAGGTTAAACTTCAACCTTATGGCAACGATGTTCCACCAACTGGTTCAATAAAACTTCCAGTCAATCTAGCTTTTCCACCTCAAATTGCACTGCAAGTTAATGATATATCTGGTAAGCAGCAACCCCAGCAGCGAGGATTTGCCATTACAGTCCTCAAAAAACCAGAGCCTACTCCCATACCTCCCATTAATCCAATTCCACCTAATCTCCCGCCTAGCAACCCCTTTAAGAGTCCTTTACCTCAAAGGTAATCGTCCAAAAAATTTGATAGTTTATACCTTTTGGGCTACGTGAAAAGCAGAGATATACGAAAGTTGCAAACTACCTCCAAAATTATCTTCGATGCGATGCCTCAATGCTGAAAATAAAGACTCTTTGGTATGTGGATCTAATTTTATGTATGGCGAGTAAGTGTTTAAAAGTGTTAAATATTTATCGACAGTGTAGGTTACTTCTGATATAATCTGCCAGGATTTTAGATCTTTGAATTGCCCCGAATTAATAGCCATGTTTCCTAATTCTTTCAAGATATATTCTTGAGTTGCTTGGTCTTCATAGCGATCGAGAGATGGAGTATGTAATTGATAGATTTCGGATAACTTTTGGTATACTTCGTAGCTAGGCTGAAGTTCTTTGTTCCACAACAAAATCAAATAGCCATTTTCTTTTAGAGCATTTGCGGCTTTGGGATATCCCACTTCCGGCGATATCCAATGAAAAGAACTCGCTGCTAAAACGGCATCAAAATCAAGTGGTTTAAGTTGCCACTCTTCAAAGGATGTGTTTTCAATCTTTACATTGGAATAGGGTTGACAATTGTATTGAGCTAGCTGAAAAAAATCTGGGTTGGGTTCCAAGCAAATCGTTGAGCAACCCAATTTAGCAAATGCTACCGTTGCAGTTCCAGGGCCGCAACCCAATTCTAGAATTTTTGATTCATTAGAAAGTTGAGCAACTTCCACAACTTGCTCAATCAAAGCCTGAGGATAGCGAGGTCTTGCCTGATTATAAGCTTGTGCTGCCGGAGAATACCAATTTTTGCGCTGTTCGAGGTCTGTGCTAGAGTAGCTGATTATTGTTTGTTTTAAGTCTTTCATTTTCTCAAAAAGCGTAAGACGTTGGCTTTTGCTAGCTCAATTCCTAGTTTTATGAAAAGTTCGGCGTCTTTGCCCATTTGACAACAGTGGTTTTCGCAACGGTACTACCTCGGCTTCGCTACTTTCGCGTGCTACCCGAATCAGCAACCCAGCAGCTATCAAGCTAGCAATCATGGAATTACCACCATAACTAAACAACGGCAAGGGTAACCCAGTAGTTGGTAGAGAACCTGTAGCAACACCAATGTGCAGCAATGATTGTCCTACCATCAAAATCGTCACACCGATCGCCACCAATCGATGCACTGAATTTTTCGCCTTCAACGCCACGACTAATCCCAGAGTTGCAAATATCGCTAAAAGTGCCAACAGCACCATACTGCCAACAAAACCAAACTCTTCAGCGAACACAGCAAAAATAAAATCGGTGTCCTGAATTGGTAAATAAAATAGCTTTTGTTGGGAAAGCCCAAATCCGGCTCCCCAAGTTCTACCAGAACCAACAGCTAGTAGACTTTGCACCAACTGGTAACCATCTCCTGTGGCGTCCGCCCAAGGATTGAGGAAGGACATCACCCGCTTACGCTGGTACTCTTTGATACTGATACTCAGTAGTGCCAACATCACTCCACCAACTGCTGTCCCTCCCAAATACTTGTAAGGTAACCCAGCCGCTAAGGCAATTAGCCAAATAGTCATACCGCAAAGTGCTGTTGTACTTAAATTCGGCTGGGCAAGAATTCCTAAAAGTACCAGACCAAAAATCACCAGCCAACCGCAGCGAACCCGCCAACCAATTCGTTCCCAATTACCAAAAAGCCGCGCACTTTGCAGCACCAGAAAGGGTTTAATCAATTCCGAGGGTTGAATGGGAATTGGCCCGATCGCTATCCAACGCGCTGCATCAAAAGCCTTTTTCCCTAATCCTGGGATCAGCGTCACGAAAATTAACGTCAAAAACACCATCAAAAACCAATGGGATTGTCCCAAAATTTTCTGCAATGGCGAGTTAACAATAGTATTGAATCCGAATAAGGCAACTAAGACCCAAAGTAACTGCCGTTTAAAGTAGTACAATCCATCATCATGACGTGCGTCCGCAACGGGATAGGATGCTGAAAATAGCATAATCAAGCCGACGAACAGCCAAATGAATATTAGCCAGCGCAACAACCGCGCTTCTAATGCCCAGTTGGAGACGGAATTATCAAAAAATGGAATCAGGTGGCGTAGATTCACGATCGCTATAGGTGAAAAGTTAGGAATTAAAAGTTAGGAATAAAACTCATAAATCATAACTCATAACTCAGTAATCTGATGCACTCTTTTCACAATACCATTAGTGTAAGTTGCTACAGATACTCAAGCCTTAGCAATCAGTAACTTTTGCCAGCTGTTTTTGTCTGGCGATCGCCAACTTCTGCTGAACCCAATGCTACCAACGCACCACCTATAGCAATTTGCATTCAGAAACGTAATTTATCTAAAATTGAAAAAATTCAAAAATGAAATGAGAATTTTAATATATCTAAAAAATAATTAGATATTAAAAATAGGTTTAATTGCTACGCATCAAGCCTGCATTACTTTTAAATCCTGAATTCTGTTAGCGTAGCGGGGCGCAGGCAGCCCATTCTGAATTCTGAGTTAACTGCTTGTCTTTTCATCGATAGAGGAATTTCAATCCGAAACTCAGTTCCTTGTCCTGGTTCTGATATACATTCGAGCATTCCTCCATGTTTTTCAACCACAATTTGATAGCTAATTGATAAACCTAATCCTGTACCTTTTCCAACAGGCTTCGTTGTGAAAAATGGATCGAATAGTCGTTCTTTCACTCCTGCTGGTATCCCTGAGCCATTATCAGCAATTCGGATCGCACAGTTAGTTCCAATTACTTCTGTAGTAATTGTAATAATATTAGGATGAGTATGGATTTCTGCAATTCCTCGTTTACTGTTATGCTGATCGAGAGCATCGACGGCATTACTAATAATATTCATGAACACCTGATTTAGTTGACCGGGATAGCAATCTACCAAAGGCAAATTTCCGTAATTTTTAACTATTTTGATACCAGGATGATCGACGCTGCTCTTGAAGCGATTTTGTAAAATCAGCAAAGTGCTATCCAGTCCTTGGTGAATATCAACACTTTTCTTCTCCGCTTCATCAAGGCGCGAGAAGTTCCTAAGTGACAACACAATTTCTGATATTCGTTCGGCTCCTAGTTCCATCGAATCGAGGATTTTGGGCAAATCTTCTAGTAAAAAATCTAACTCAATTTTCTCAATATATTTTTTAATTTCTGATGTGGGATTGGCATAAAATTGCTGGTAAAGATGCACCAGCTTCAGCAAGCATTCTGTATAATCTTTTACAAATTTTATATTTCCGTAAATAAAATTAACAGGATTATTAATTTCGTGAGCAACTCCCGCAACTAATTGCCCTAAACTAGACATTTTCTCAGCTTGAATTAATTGGGCTTGAGTTTGCTGGAGTTCCTTAAGGGAGTTTTCCAATTTCTTAGCTTGAGCCTCAGCAATTTCCGCTAAATTTTCTTTGATTTGTAGGGCACTGCGTAATTGCGATCTTTGTTGTTTCAGTTCACCTGTTAACTTTTTGGCATCAGCCAAAGCAGTGTTTTGCGCTTGTAACAAAAACAGAAAATCAACAATTGGGTCGTGAATTGCAAAGTCTTTGAGCTTGATAGCTAAAGGAGCAAGACTAGTTGTATCTGTAATCCAGGGAGAACCTAAAAAAAATATTACCTCCTGCTCTGGGTGATACATCATCTGACCTTTGAGCTGCATTCGGTTGTGGAGAAACTCTAAGATAAACAGGGCACGAGACTGTTTACTAATAGCATCAAAATCGACCAAAATTTTTGGACGATTGATTTGGAAATGCTGCTCAATCAATTTACCAACTAGTGGTTCTGGACTTATACGTTCTAAAACATCACCTGCTTGTACAATTTCGCGATCGCGGTTAAATACAAAATGGAAAGGAAAAGCTTTCGCCAGTAACTCTGGTGAAAGCGTAAGGTAAGGAGGAGCCATGTTCCTGCTGTCCTGGGGTCAATTTGGTTTATAAATCACTAAAAATTCATCGTGTTCGCCACCTTCATCTCGACCCTGGGTTTGGGTAATATGAACTTGTGTATCAAACCTAGTTCCCAATCCCTTGACTAAACCAAGAATCATCGGCGTCAACCCTTCTCTATCAGAGCGATAGTGTAAGTTGAGAGAATTTTCTTCCATATCAGTACACTCAAATGATGGAGGCTGGAGTTTGGGAAAACTAACTCCTACACGAGCATGAAGATTGTCGAGATTTTCTAAAAACTCAGGTAGTGTATCTCCACTCATATCCATCATTTCGCCGTAGCCTTCTTCAGCTGTGTACTGAACCCAGAATTCCCCAAAGGCTTGCATAATTTCTGTAGAAGATAAACCCAGAACATGACTAGCAGCTTTTACTAGTCTATGTGTGATGTCATCAGGATAGCCTTCCATACTGATGAAAACATCTACGTCCACCTCTGCTTTGTGCTTAATTACTTTCCACGTTTCTTCGCTAAAGCGACTGCACACCATGTCTTGAATCGCCTTGTTCACTAATCCATACATGGAAGTCTCCTCTTGCTGCACCTAATTTTGCTTCGTGAATTTGACCGAGACTAAAATGACGATATTTCCTGTAGTTAAACCTTAAAATGTCTGATTACAGTTTTAAAAATCCAAAAAATCAGTAAAACTGTTCGTATTTTAGTACTACGATGTAGCAGAGTTACAACCGTATTTACACGCTTTCCTTTTACCTACAGTTATGCGCTCACAAGCAGTAACGAATTAGGAGACAAGCTATATTTGGAAATTTGGCGTTGGATTCCGTTAAAAAATTGAACTCTGGCATCCATAGCCTCTAAAATTGCTTGTTTAATCATGATATCGTCCTCAATCATTCCAATTTGAGCTTCAATCACCGCTGCTAGCTTAGCCGCGTGGCTGTCATCGATATTAATATGAACTTCAAAAAAGATCAGTGATTCTTGAGGTAAGGGAGCAGCGCCGACAATTCCTTTATATAGTTGTGTGTACAACGAGCTAACAATCCCTTCAGAAGCATAACAGACAGCACCCAACGCAGCTAAATAGCCATACTTGTGAGGTATTTGTAAGTAGGTATCAATCAAAGCGCGAGTTTCAGGTGCAGTAGGTAATGCTGCTAAAGTTTCGTCATGGATACCAAGTGCGCGGGTAAATTGACGAAACAGTTCTGGGTGAGACTTACTTACGTCTCCTTGTCCCATTTCGTCAAATAGGTTTTCTAAGATGACTAACTGAGTACTTTCATCTTGGCAGCAAGACAAGATGCTAGCCAGGATACGATTAAATTCTTTCGAAAATTTGTACATTTGAACAGCTAGTATCTGTACATCTGGTAGAAATAAATTTCCAGTACGACACTGCATTAGGAACTCATGGTTCCACAAAGGATGATTATCAGCTATTTTATGAAAAGAATTTTTAGCTAAAGAAAGTGTTTGTGTCATCGTGATAGTTGTATGGCTAGATGGAGGGGTTGGTCGAGTAAGGGGCTAAAAAATGATTCATCTAGTGCGATATGTTCTGGAGTCACACGTAATTCCTGTAGGATTGGCATCGTATTGAAGCCAGCAATTTTAAAAGCATTAAAATAATCCTCAAGAGTTTTGTGAATCAATTGCACATTTAGCCAGGAACCGTCTCGTTTCCAAATACGGCCAGGAAACTGTCGATCTCGCTTGCTGAAGTAGCCTTTACCCTCAACTTCAAAATAAAATGGATATCCTGGCTCCCGCATATATGGAAAGGATGGATGGGGAACGCTGAATACAAATCGACCGCCGGGACGAAGAACGCGTGCAACTTCACTCATGCATTCTTCGGTCTGAGCAATTGTTAAATAATTGAATAGAAAAACTGCAACAACTAAGTCAATTTCAGCATCGTTAAATTGCTTGAGGTTGGTAGCACATCCGACTTCATAGCTAATGCCTAAAGCATCTTCTACTTCTTGCAAAGTTGCTGCTTCAATCATGCTTTGAGAAAGGTCTATTCCATGTACTTGTGCAGCTCCACGTCGGCGTAATTCTCGGCTGCAATAACCTTCGCCACAACCTATGTCCAGTACTCGCAACCCACTTACAGGTTCACAAAGACCTATTACCAAAGGGCGTGCTGTAAAGTCTGATAAAGAAATAGGTTCTCCTCTAATCCACTTTGATGCGGTGCGATTATATAAGTTCCTAGTTGAGTTTTTACGATCCAAGGTTGACATTTTAAACTATTTCTTTATATTTGATTTATGTTTCGCTTGAGAAATTACAAACTATCAGTATTTAATACCGACAATATATATCTTTTAGCATTTATAAATTTAATTGCTAACGTTGATTTTACCGATTTTTATATGCGATATTTGCTGTATTTTAAATTTAATATTTTCAAGCTTTAGGAAAATTAAATCTAATTTGCTTTGCAATTTCTTTAAAAAAAGCAATTAAAAATCTTTCAATTTTATGAAGTTTTAATATTTTCAATTGAAAATATACTTTATATATAAACAGTTTTTTTATTTGAGTTTTCAGTTTATCTCTGCTTTATAAAAATAGTTAAATTTGCTTTTTTTATCAAGAAAAATGACAAAAGTAAAACAGTAGATTTAACGAAGTATCAGTAAGATAATCTTGTTAATTTATAATAACCAGACTCGTTTTGACAACGAACTAGCTTGGAATACATCAAGTTATTTAGTTAATTTAGAAGAAATTTGTGGGGAAATAATGTTAAAAAAATTGCCAGTGGAATCACCAGCGTCTAGCTTAGAGTATGAGCGTGCGATGTCTACGACGGGCGACGCCTACGTATTTTCTGAACTAGGCGATCGCTTCTTTGATGAACTGGCTGATAAAATGGCGACCAAACGCCAGTATCGACTGCTGTTTGAACACACATTAAAGCCTGAGTTATTCCAGCAAATCCGAGTTGCTGCTGCCGGTTACATCTCAGCTTGTCTGAATAGTCCCATCATTCTTTCCGAAGCTGAAATGCTTCAACGGTTACTGGAAGCAAGAAATACTTTGCCGAACTACACCGGTACTGGTCTTTTAATGCCTAAGCGAGAACACACTCTAGCATTTAACCTTTTTCAAAAGAGCGTAGCTGAGGCTTTTTATCAATTAGGAGCAAATGACTTAATCGATGCAGTAGATTTACCAGTAAACCTGCGTATGGTTTACGGCAAAACAGACGCAACGAAGTTGGGTTTGCCCTTCGCTAGCTCGAAGTGCCATAGCGACGTTTGGGCAGGTGTTCCCGCTGATGCCACTGTAGTAGTTCTGCCACTATTTGGCGATATCGATAATATAACCATCGAAGCTGGTGAAATGCCCCGCGAAATGGAACTACAGGCTATGCAGGTAATGTCAGACTTCGATCAAGGTCGAGATATTCCAATGGTTGTTTCCTACACGGAAGCACAATTACAACACGGTACGATGTACTTTAATGATGCCCGTGGATTACACCAAACGGTAAGACGAAAGAACGAAGGTCTGAGAATTTCAGTAGATTTTCGGTTCCGCAGGAAATTCAACGAAGCCTACCGAGCAATGGTATCACCTAGTGTTGCTGGTGTCGAAGAAGATATGAGCGTGCCTTATGAAGACTGGTTGAAGGTTGGCAATGAAACGCTGATTGTGTTTGATGAAACCGTTGAAGAAGCTAAAAATAGGCAGAATATTGGCGCTCCAGTTCCACTTTACACTCGCGGATATCGCCTAGTAAATATGTTTAACTTTTAATTTTCAGAAATACGAATAATAAAAAACAAAGAGGCCTAATACAGGCCTTTTTGTCATTTTTAATACATATTGATAACTCTTGTAATAATTTAGGTGCAGCACAATCATAACAACACGTATTTTCTTAGGAATAACAGATTAGTTGTAGTATGCATCTTTAACAAAAAAGAGGTCACTCTCGACCTCTTACCAATTCCCTAAAAAAAATGTTCTGTCTACAGCAATTACGACAAACCAGTATTAGCACCTTGTCTACCAGTTGCTAGTTCCACTTTGATGATTGTGCCGCCTGCTTTTTGAATGCGTTGCTGTTCGCGGAACCAGTTCTCATAGGGAACTAGCTTAGTGAAGTAGGTGTTTTGCAGTTCGCGTTGGGTACGAATTCGGGTTTGGCTGGGAACTAGAGCAGTAATCTTAAACAAACGGGCCATGTTCTGAAAATCTCCTGTATTGTTTGTGGAAACTTTTTTATCTCTAAATCTTGAGTGCAAATCTTTAAATTATTTATTCCAAGGCTGGAAATCAAACATCAATACTAGACCACCAACACTCATCACTGATAATTGACCAAGATAAGCAATATAACGTTCTAGCACTCACGGTTGATTTCCAGACCTTAATAAAGCCGCACCTAAATTCTTAAGCGCAAACCAGCTCTTAGCTTAAGCCAGAGGAGATATAGTCTAAGTAAACGCCCATTTCTTTACCGGCGTCAGAACCTACCAAACTAGCGGTTACTTCTTTGATTGCTTGGATAGCTTGTACGGTAGCACCAACGGGTACACCCAAGGAGTTATAGGTTTCCTTCAAGCCATTGAGTACACGCTCATCCAGGATGGAAGGATCGCCAGCCAACATAGCGTAGGTGGCATAGCGGAGGTAGTAGTCTAAGTCACGAATGCAAGCTGCATAGCGACGGGTGGTGTACATATTGCCACCGGGACGGGTGATGTCAGAGTACAGCAAAGATTTTGCTACAGCTTCTTTGACAATGGTAGCAGCGTTGGCACTGATGGTGCTAGCAGCACGTACCCGCAGTTCGCCAGTAGAGAAATAGCCTTTTAGCTTCTCTAAAGCAGCAGAGTCGAGGTATTTACCTTGAACGTCTGCGGAGTTAATGACAGCGGTAATTGCGTCTTGAGCCATGTTGTTAATTCCTTATTTCCAACCGTATTGCAATACTTCTGTTTCAGCAGCTAAATAGCTTCAGCCTACAGTAGAGCGCCAACTAAATAGTCGAAGTAGCCACCAGCTTCAGCAGCATCTTCACTAGATAGCAGTGTAGCAGCGCCATTCTTCAAACCACGGATACCTTCAGCAACACCATCGATAGGAGTTCCCAAGGATTTGTAAAGTTCGCGGGCACCGATAACACCAATTTCTTCGATGGGGGTAACATCACCAGCAACGATACCGTAGGTAACGAGGCGGAGGTAGTAATCTAGGTCACGCAGACAAGTAGCTGTCAATTCTTGACCGTAAGCGTTACCACCAGGAGACACAACATCAGGACGCTTTTGGAACAGTTGGTCGCCGGCTTGCTTAACTAGCCGTTCGCGATTTTCTGTCAAAACTTGAGCAATCCGCAGACGGCGCTCACCAGCTGCTACAAAGGATTTGATCCGATCCAATTCACCGGGGCTTAGGTAGCGGGCTTCTGCGTCAGCATTCACGATCGCTTTCGTGACGATACTCATTAATGGATTCCTCCAATACGAATGAAACCAGGATTTGATTAAACTGGTGCGACTTTGATTTGGTTAACTGAGTTTATTTTCTCATTGTTTTAGACACAACAGTTTCATAACTGCTACGGCTAATAAATTACGAGTTTGCTTGAGTCAACATCAGTACACAAGCTTCTAAACTCAGCTACCTTCCGCAAAACATTTTCCGGCATTCTGTTGAGCATTTATGACTGCTCTTAACACTTTGTAATATTACTTTTCAGATTTACTCTTCTAGCTGCAATCTGAGAGCAGTATTACGAAAGGTTGCGAAGGCTATTAGGGACTGGGGATTGGGTACTGGGTACTAGGCATTGGGAAGAAGATAGTAGGACAAAGGGAAAGACTTGTTGTAACTTGTCTCCTTGTCTCCTAGTCCCCAGTCCCTAGTCCCTAGTCCCTATTCCCTATTCAGCCGCCTGCACGCTGCCAAGGTAGTTACCTGCTGGCACGGATGGAAAGCGGTTGTAAGGGACAACATCTTCACCAAAGTAGCGGCTATATTCTAGGCTTTCGACTATTGCTTTTACAGCCCCTGGCAAACCGCTATCATCTAGCAGTTTGTTGTACTGGCGAATTTCTTCTTGAGTCGCGGGTGCGCGTCCCAATAGATGACGGAAGAGGAACTCAATTACCTTGGCGCGGGGATAAGGTAAAAAGAAGCGCTGGCGATAGATTTCGGAACTAGCCAGTTGGCGCACAAACTCGCGGACAGAAATTTCACCATTTTGGAGTTTGCTATCTAGCTCACTCAAGCGGAAATTATCGGGCACTTGACCACTGTAGATATCCAATACCTGAGAGTAAATGGCGTTAACTGCCTGTTGTCTTTCTGCTAAGCTCGTACTTTCTGTCAAACGGTAAATACGTACATGTTTACGCACGCCCAGTTCTACAGTTTGCCCGCTACCATTGCTGTAAGAACGACCCAGTTCGGCATAGGAGGGCTGGCTCGCCTTTTGGCTTGTGATATCTGCGATCGCCTGAGCTATAAGCGGCGTATCGCTAGAGCCGGGACGGGGTTGCACGGGCTTAAAGCTAGGTACAACTACATCGTCATTTTGCTTGGTTAACTGGTTGTAAAGCTTCTCGGTATTCGGGAAGTTTGCTGCTGGTAGGGTCGGGAAGCGACGGTAAGGCACAGTATCTTCACCGAAAACTTCGTTATATTCGACACTATTGACCAAAGTAGCGATAAAGGCACGAATACCTTGAGTCGCCAAAATCTGGTTATACTTGCGGATTTCTGCTTGGTCTAGTGGCGCACGTCCGAGGAAGTGTTTGGTTCCCAACTCAATTACTTTCGTGTTGGGGTAGGGTGTGTAGAATTCTTTCAGGTAGAGATTTGAGTAACCTAAACCTTCAATAAATTCTTTCACACTGATTTCACCGTTACCCAGCTTGCTTTCCCATGCCGAAAATTCATTTTTGGCAATGTAAGGTGCAATATCGCGTTCAAAAATCTGACGATAGGCAGCGCTAATCAAAGTTTTCACTGCAACTTTGTCACCGGTATTCGCCACCAACTTGAAGATTTTGGTTTGTTCGCGCTGTTTGCTAACACCTTGGTTAATGCGGAACTGAATATCTGGTTCTGTCCGTTTTTCACTAACAGTACCCAGTGTCACAAAGCTCGGTGTTTCTTCCTTCTGGACTTTCGGGGTAATATCTTCACGAATAGTACCAACGCGCAGTTGCCGCCCTGATACACCAGCAGGAGTCAGATATCGTTCGTAAGGAACTGTATCTTCACCAAATGCTTCGCTGTATTCTACGCTGTTAATGATGGTGTCAACCACCGCGTAAAAGCCCTGCTTAGCGGCGATATCAAAGTACTTGTTGATTTCTTGACGACCGTAAGTAGGACGACCCAACAAACGACGGTGAATGTACTCGATCGCTTTACAAACATACAGCGATGACCAGTACAAATTACGGAATACATCCGACTTAGCCAAAGCACGGATAAACTCTTTTACAGAGATATTGCCGTTTTCCAGCTTGATTTCCAATACCTTTTGCCGCTGTCCTTCGTAAACATCCCGACCGAAAACTTGTAGGTAAGCAGCTCTAATCACTGCTTGGGTAGAGCTTTCGGAAAATCTAACGCTAGAATTTTTCGGAGCCTTTCTGCCAACAGTCCCAGGCAATTGATCCAATTTGAACACCTTGCGTCCAAGGCTACCAGGAGCTTCACCCCGTGCCAAAGGATTGCTATTTTGGTTATTAATCCCTGGCCCTTGGTGAATCAGGATGCGCTTGGTATCCTTGCCAAAAGGAGCCGGACTGGTGCTGGGGTTACGGGTTTCTTTCGGGAAAATTGCCCCAAATTGAATTTCTAAGGGGTCATTACCGGAACCGTAAGGATGTTGGTCTGGTAGCGGTTGCTCGTAAGCCGCGAATGTGGTGATGAACTGAGGTATCTTACGGAAAGGCGCACTGTAGTTAAACAGGTCTTGTTGCGGCCCCCAGTTGCGACATTCTTGGGCTTCTTGACCCAGACCCCGGAGGTAAGGTACTGTCTCTTCGCCAAAATAGTCACCGTATTCCGCAGAATCTACTAAAGCATCTACTAAAGCTGCCAGACCACCGGTAGAAATAATCGAGAAATATTTTTGTACTTCTTCACGGCTACTTGGCCCCCGTCCCAGAATGTGACGGAAAGCTAGTTCGATGACTCGGCTGTTAATAAAAGGCTGGTAAAACTGTTTTTGGTAAAGAGGAGATTTAGCTAGACGGCGAACAAACTCTTTCATGGAGATGTCGCCATTCTTGACTTTGGATTCTAAGTCAGAAATGGACAAGCTGTAAGCACGGGTAATGTCGCGCTCAAAGATTTGCCGATAGGCTGCTTTAACTACTTCATTTTTTTCGGTAGCTGACAAACCAGGTTTCATCACAAACTTGGGACGCCGTTCTGCCGCATTAAAGTAAATTTGTGGCAGTTGCAAGCCTTGTTGGTCGCTAGAAGGACGTTGGCGCAGTTTATTGGATGGTGTTGCTGCTTTGAATTCTGTAAGCAAAACATCCATGTACTGAGACACAATTTCTGTAGCCTCAGGATCTCTACGGAAAAAGGAAAGTGACGCGGCTTTAATTTCTTGCAAAGCCACTATTGTTGCTTCACCAGAGCAGGCATTTTCAATTATTTCCCGTAAACCGCGTGTATTCACTGCGATGATGTTGGGGTCACCAGCAACGATCGCGTAAGTAGCATAGCGTAAGAACCAGGACAAATCCCGCAAGCTCTTAGCCATGTTGCTCGGGCCGTAACGAGCAATGTTAATTGGTCTAAAACCTGGAGGTGTTGGGCCACTGGGGGATGAGTTAAAGATTGAGCGTAAATTTTCTAGGAACCCACCACGGCTTTCAACGTAGGTTATTGTTCCTAGTTGCATCCCCTGTTGAACATCACCACTAGCAGCACTAACAGTTACTAGTTCCGGTTCTCTGGGCTTTTCTAAAAAAGCCATTGGCGAACCACCGACAAAAATCCGGTTGGCAGCTCGAGATACGATGATCTCGGAATTCTCCGTGAGCGTCTGGGCAATTTCTAGACGCTTTGCACCAGACGCAAAATAGCTTGCCAGTTCATTAAGTTCGCCAGTACCCAAAAAACGGTCTTGCTGCTCCGCTTGGGTAATTGTCGCTACAGCTAGGGTTTGATATAGTTGCGGACGCGCAACTGAGCTTCCACCACTTGCCTTAACACTCATCGGATTTGTAAAACTCCCATCATAATCGTTTATGTGTTAAGTCTGGGTCGCTTTGAGGCTTGACACATTGGTGCGTCTATGCTTATTAGCCTAAGAGTACTGCCTGCAAAACTGCCAGTAAATTAACCCAGTTAGCTTTTAGATTAAAACGTTTTGGGTTATCAAGGCTGGTTTATTAAGAAGTATGTAGAATATGTAGCTTTAATGCATCAAATCTCAAATAGATCCTCTTGTTTTTCTTAGACAAAACTAAGTTTTGTAACGAAGTGGGCTAGCTAATCATTTGTCCTTGCCCTCAGGCTAATGAGGAATAAGTCACCCTTGTATAACTGTCCTAGCAGTAATGTCAGTGGACAGTGCTCGTTATTCAATGCTAAGTTATTTTTGCTACTGATAGCTGAATATGCAAAAATAACGCCATTCTGGAAATAACTCTCAATTTTAGGAAAATTAAGCTTTAGCTATCAATATTTTATCTGGTGAAAATACTATGAAAAAAAGTTTTAACTTTAACTATTTATTCCATGCTACTGCGTCTGCCATAGCAATTCTACTGGCTGTCACTCCTGCAAATGCGCTTCCTGGTCAAAATATCAACACCGTTGTCAAGTGGGCAAAAACAAGACCTCAACTACCCGCTTTGAGATACAACAGCGAAGCCCACGGCTATGACGGTACAAAAGGCAAACTCTACTTTTATGCCGATGTCACTTCTGAAGATGGGACAGTAACAAAAGAAGGAATCACTGTTAGTGGTAGCGATCGCCTCAAATTCACCACAAAAAATGCCAATGCCGTGAAATTGTTACAAAATATTTATAATTCTCAGATTGCCAATGACTTCCAGAAGTCTCGCTACGTTACCAAAATTGGTCGCGACCTATATTATCGCGGGCAAAAGTTTGCTTACATCACCGCTGAGGTGCAGGGCGGGTCATCATTGCAGATAATACTCTTGAGAAACTTGCAAGAATTTATCGACAATGCAAAATATTGCCAAACTAATCAGTGTGACCTTTGATTAATTCTCTAGCTTGGAATTTATATAAGCATTATCAATCAATAAAGGTACGCAATCACTAATATTAAATGCAGCCGCCAGTTCAACATCTGGCTCAAAACCTTTTTCTATCAACTCTTTACCAGAACTGCATTTTTTCAAATATCCTACTAAATCCTGCTGGAAAGCTTGAAATGCTGCTACGGCTGCTTCGGCTTCTGGGGATAAACTACCAGGTAAATAGCTCAGAATTGCCCCAGCGCCAATTAAATCTTCAAAAGCAGGCCGGAGGCTACCATCATCTCTCCATCTTTCACCAGCAGGAATCACAGCAATTTTATCACCATACTTTTGAGCAAACTTGGCTACAGCTTTGCAATTTCGCAAACAGCCAGCCAAAGTTGGTGTATTTCCAGTATGTAATGTCAGAAAAGAACCATTAGGTGAAGGCAAAACTAGTTTAGTTCCAGCTGGGATTTGTTCTAGTGACTTTGGAGAAAGAGAATATCCAGTTATTGTCCAACGTTGTCTATGACTCGCCAATTCCGCTTGTAGTGACTTGGCATAATCTATAACTGATTCATCTTTATATGCGTAGGGAAAAATTATCGCACCATTGTTCGTGGCAATTTCTACACAAGTAGAAAAAGAAAGAACATCAACTATTATTACTACATTGCTGATAGAAGCAAGTTGAGAAAGTCCTTGTGCGCCCCATTCGCAACGTAAATCAAACTCTGATTGGTCGTAAATCATTTCATTTCTGTGTTCTTTAGTTTTTTTGTGAGATAAATCTCTTACCTATCCCCCAATTAATTCTTTAACAAAGCTTTATTTAAACGTAATTTCAAAATGGAGGTATTTGTTTAACAACATCTAATATTTCTTGAAGTGTAAAGTAAATATAATAAAATATTGGAAACCCATTAATTTCTATAGTACCGTATTTGCGATGTAGACGACCTTTTATATCGTTATAAGACAGCGATTTAGGTTTAGGTTCATGACCACGGTAATCTGGAGAAAGATATGCTAGCTTAATCGGAGTGCATTTTTCATCAAAAGTGATACTCCATTTAATTTTTAACTTTAATTTACCATCAGGTTCCCGTTCCAAATCATTGAAAAAATTTTCATAAAAATAGCTTATTTCAATTTTCTGAAAATCTTTTTCTGTAATCATTTGTGAATAAGATAATTGAGTTTTATTAACACTTGGAGATATTTTTGTAAAGAAATCATCTACTTGCTGAGATATATAATTTTCTATAGCTATTTTTTGCTCTTCTTTAGGAAAGAATATAAAAGGTATATAAATACTTTTAAAAGCTTTATTACCTGAGCAAGTTTCAATTATATTTAAGTCAGAATTCATGAATTATTTTCTAAATAAGTATTTTGTATTAAAGAAAAATTTGCTCTAAATATTTTTATACCTTTTAGGTTTATATCTTGCTCCAATTCTCCCAAAATATGAGATGGTTTTACATCATAGTAATAAGGGATAAAAAATAAGTTCGCAGAAATATTATGTGTTTGTTGTAGAGCATATTCATATGTAAGTTGCTTAACTAAATCATCTTTATATTTTTTAGCTGATTTTGAATTCAGTTCTTTATTTTTATAAAATTCTAGTGGTACATCTTTATAATCAATTATTTTAATAAATCTATCTTCATTTAAATTATTATCTCCTGTTATATTATTCGTTTCTAAAATTAAATCAGGGCGCAAAAAACGGCGTAAAGCTGAACTTCTATCTCGTTTTTCAAGCTGATTATATCTAGGGTGTGAGTAGACAAATGTTCGATCATTTAAATCAAATTCGATGCAAAGTAGTTCATCCCATTCAAGTTTTTCTCCAACTTTACCTAAATTTTTGGGTATGTTTGAGGTTTTGGAGTAAACCCATTGATTACCATATAGATTTCCGCTATTGGCTTTGCGGTTTCCGACTCGATTTTTTTCTTCTCCTTCTCTTTCTAAGTTGTCATATCCTTTCAGAGGTATGTCCGTATCTGCATAGCAAATTTTGTCACGGTGCTCTTTAAAAAAATATGTGTTGCACATATCTTCCCAAATTAGAGAAAAACCATGCACACCCCAGAATTCACCATCACCTTGATCGGGATTTAACTCGCCATAAAGGAATGTTTCAATAGCTTCGTAAAGTCCCCAATAGTCACCATCCTTATAGAAAGTATTTTTATCTATATTATCTAAGGCTTCTTTAAGAACGCTAATAGTCTCTTCAAAAGTATCTTCGCCAAAAATAGATTGGTTGCTAGTTAAATAATCTTCCTTAAAACGTTGGGCAAGAAAGTGTATATCTTGAGTACGTACTTTAATGTTATCTGGTACATCACTATTTAACTGCTCTATAATCTCATCTAGAATATAGCAATACAGATTTACAAGGTCAGTGCTTTCATAGCGTACCATTGAACGTGGTAGATCCATCCATTCAACATAAATTACATCGTCATTTAGATAGATAGCACGATCTAAGTATTTGTCAATTCTAGAATAGTCGATTTCTTCACTACGTCTAACTTTCTTTTGAATTGAGTTTATCGCCAAGTCATCGTAGGCTTCCAAAACTCGCTCAATCATTTTAATTTTACTGTAGAGTATACAATCATCTCCTTCCTCTGTTTGTATTTTTACTCCACCAGATGAAAGAGTAGTCTGATCTTGATCTTGCTGAAAGTCAGGTTTATTTATATTGAATCGATTAGTCTTTAAATTATCTCGCTCAAATTTGCGAAATGTACGATACATTCTAAAGAACAAATCTCGTACTGCCTCGAAGTCACCCACTGGAAAATTATCAAAACCATTTGGAAGACAAAAATCAAAATTGTTTCCCAATTTAGATTTACGAATCCCAAGAAAAAATTCGTTAGAATTTTTGACTAAATTTAGACGAGAAAAGTCAAACATTGTGTATACAAAATAAAATTTAATATTTCAAATTTAAACTTTGAAGGCAAAATTAATTACCAAGGTTCATGATATTAGCAATGAGAGTATTATGTAGTTTAATAAAATCTCCAAAAGTTACGAGATTGTTTTTTGTAACATTTAGAAGCTTTATGAGTGGTTCTTTATCACGATGAAAAACGCTATCCCATAAGAAGAACATTAGTTTATTTTGTATTTGTTCAGCAGTTACAGGCTGTTTGATGAAATAATACCCAATTTGCTTGTCTTCAATTCCACGAATTAAAGTATGATAACTTTTAATAAAATTATTAAGGTTTGTAATTAACTTTCTCCATTCCTGTTCGTCCAACTCTCCTTGTTTTCCATATGTAGCTTTAGCAGGCTTGCTATTATCCCAGTTTACAAACTCCCAATCCCAACGACGCTTAAAAGCACTGTCCATGAAATAAATGGAGTTATCGGAAGTGTTCATAGTAGCAAGGATAGACAAGTTTGGAGGAATCCTAATAGTCCTACTTTCTAAATCAATTTTTAGAAATTTGATTTTTTCTTCAAAATTTTTGAGCGTGAGAGCATTAAAAGGATGCAATTCATATTTTTCTATTTTCCCATCCTTTTCGTATAGTTCAACTTTCATTAATTCTAAAAGACTTCTAAATTCCAGTTCTGTTATATTAATTCCATAACTTGACCAGCCATTTTCATCTCTATCTAATAATTGAAAAACTGTTCCAAAGATGCCAGATGAATTACCCCGGTTAATTTCATCTATAACTAAAGCCACATTGTTGGGTTCAGAAATTTGAACTCCATTTCTGTCATGGGCATCGACTATATTTTTATAAGCTCTGGATAGTGCTTTTAAAAAGTGCCCTTCATAGTATTTATACTCTACCCTTTCTTTTCTAGTAATCGGTACTAATTTACCCATAAAATCCCCGTAGGTATATTCTGGGTGGAAAACTGTTTTGATAATGTTTTCAGGATTAGTGGATTCAACTATACCTAAGTGATTAGGAATAATTTCGTAAACAATTCTGTGGCTTTTGCCGGTTCCAGGGCTACCGAAGAAGATTTTCTGTACGGGTTTATTGATTAGTGGTGAGATTTGATGAGCAACCATTTGTTAATGTCAAATGTAAAATTTATACAACAAACCAGTTTAACTCAACTTCCTAAAAACGGAGAGTAAAACTTCTTGGCTGCGATTATCAAATATTGGGTAAACTCAAAACTGCTGCGTTATTCCTCATCATGTCCGATTCCCAAAGTGTTAGTGCTGCTGTTGCCAAACTCTACAATACCTACCCATTTCCGCCAGAAGCTTTGTTGGACGAACCACCTCCAGGTTACAATTGGCGCTGGAATTGGCTGGCTGCTTATAACTTTTGCACGGGTCAAAAACCCCAAAAGCAAGATATCCGCATTTTAGATGCTGGTTGCGGTACCGGTGTGAGTACTGAGTACTTGGTTCACCTCAATCCTCAGGCTACTGTTGTGGGAATTGACCTCAGTAGCGGTGCTTTGGATATAGCAAAAGAACGTTGTCAGCGTTCTGGTGCTACCCGTGCTGAGTTTCGTCACCTCAGCTTGTTTGATGCGGAACAGTTACCGGGTGAGTTTGATTTAATTAACTGTGTTGGTGTTTTACATCATACCGCCGACCCAATTGGTGGCATTCAAGCCTTAGCCAAAAAGTTAGCTCCAGGCGGCTTAATGCACATTTTTGTCTACGGTGAGTTGGGACGTTGGGAAATTCAACTCATGCAAAAAGCGATCGCACTTCTCCAAGGTGATAAAAAAGGCGACTACCGCGATGGTGTTCAAGTCGGACGAAAGATATTTAACTCCTTACCAGAAAATAATCGAATTGTCAAGTATGAAAAACAGCGTTGGTCGTTAGAAAACCACAAGGACGAACACTTTGCTGATATGTACGTTCATCCCCAGGAAATTGACTACAACATCGAGACGCTGTTTGAATTAATCGACGCTTCGGGATTGGAGTTTATTGGTTTCTCGAATCCGAGTTTTTGGAATTTAGATAGACTTTTGGGTAAAGCACCAGATTTGATAGAACGGGCACAAGGATTAAGCGATCGCCAACGTTATCGGCTGATAGAATTACTAGATCCAGAAGTCAGCCATTACGAGTTTTTCCTTGGCCGTCCTCCCCTGGTTAAAGCCGACTGGTCAGACGATAACGTGCTGTTGGCAGCAACTCCAGAACTTAATCCTTGTATCGAGGGATTTCCCAGCCAATCTTTCTTTAATTACGATTATCAGATTGTGAAATTGTCAATTCCAGAGTTTGAATTTATGCAAAGGTGTGATGCTAATTCCACAGTGGCAGAAATTTTGTCAGGTGTGGAACTCGAATTAGATGGGGTCAGAAAGCTTGTTCAACAGCAGTTGATTTTATTGACACCTGCTTAATGACAGTTTAATTTAGAGTTTTGGTGATGGGCGATCGCTCATCACGAATTTTGGCAAATCTGATGTAAATTAGAAAAGTGCCCCATCACTCGAAAAGTTATAATTTTCTGGAATTCAGCAGTGGTGCAAAGTCTAACAACAAGGCGCTACTTTACAAATTCTGCTTTGCAGTTAGCGTCTTTACTCCTCAATAACGACTTAGTTTCAACACCAAGATGCTGATGATACAAAAATATTGGAGGACAATTATTCACTAAAAAAGCCAAAATTTGCAGAAATTGGGAATTCTTCAGGCATTAATTCTTGATTATTGCCATATTTTCTGATAGTACCTCATAGAACGCTCTATTAATACAACAGGGCGTGACTTTGTTTCGTTTTTCACATTGGTTAAGAAGTTAATTGTTTTTTTCTAAAGTATTGTTACCGGATCGTGATATGATTCAGCTGACTGAATGTGCAGTCATACTCTTTAGCTGTACTACTTTCGAGTTCCGTGAGCTTGTCAGAAGAACCAATTGCACCGACTCCGACGACACGACAAGATGCTAAAACTGATTCTGAGAACGCAGAATCGGATAACACTATGGGAGAGTTCTATCAACTTTACCAGAAGTTATTTGTAATCACACTTGTCTTGACGGGGATTATTTTTATCTCTGTGTGGATTTTTTATTCCTTAAACATTGCTCTCAATTATTTGATTGGAGCGTGTACAGGTGTGGTTTACTTAAAAATGCTGGCTAAAGATGTTGAGCAACTCGGTAGTGAGAAAACCCGTTTGAGCAAAACTCGTTTTGCGCTGTTTATTGGGTTGATTGTATTAGCAACTCAATGGCATGAGCTAAAGATTGTGCCCATATTTTTGGGATTTTTAACCTACAAAGCGACGCTCCTCGTCTACATGGTGCAAACTGCGTTCATTCCTGATTCTTAAAAAATCAGGCTCACTAAAGACAATACTCCCAATCCTCGCTCGTTGGGGAAATGCTTGAAGAATGCAAATGCTTAGTGTCTTAAACGCCTTTAATTCTTTTCCCCTAGCCGAATTAGAAGTAGGTCATCATTTCTACTGGCAGTTGGGCAATCTTAAAATTCATGGGCAAGTTTTTCTGACCTCGTGGTTTGTGATTAGCATTTTAGTAGTGGCCTCAATCGCTGCTACTCGCAACGCTCAAAGAATTCCCAAGGGTATCCAAAACTTGATGGAATATGCCCTGGAATTTATTCGAGATTTGGCAAAAAACCAACTTGGTGAGAAAGAGTACCGCCCTTGGGTACCATTTATTGGTACTTTGTTCTTGTTTATTTTCGTATCGAACTGGTCAGGTGCCTTAATTCCCTGGAAGCTCATCAAGCTACCTTCGGGTGAATTGGCAGCTCCCACCAATGACATCAATACGACTGTTGCATTGGCACTGCTAACCTCATTAGCGTACTTTTACGCGGGTTTTAGCAAGCGGGGTTTGGGCTACTTCAAGAAATATATAGAGCCAACACCTGTTTTATTGCCGATCGCAATTCTCGAAGATTTTACCAAGCCCCTCTCCCTAAGCTTCCGTCTATTCGGCAACATATTGGCGGACGAATTGGTAGTAGCGGTGCTGGTTCTGCTAGTTCCTCTATTTATACCTCTGCCTGTAATGGCTCTGGGCTTGTTTACTAGCGCCATTCAAGCCCTAGTTTTTGCTACCCTAGCCGGAGCCTACATTCATGAGGCGATGGAGGGACATGGTGGAGAAGAGCATGAGGAGGCACATTAGAGTCCCTCAGTTGATGTAATGTTAGATTTTGGATGCTTAATTTTGGATGTAATTCCAAATCTCCAATCTCAAATCTCAACACAAAAATTGTTCGTTTTGTACTCAAGGTAAGGTAAATCAACATGGGTTCATTAATTTCTGCTTCTTACGTTCTTGCGGCAGCCGGCACTATCGATCCTTTAATTTCTGCTGCTTCAGTTCTAGCTGCTGCTTTGGCCATCGGTTTAGCTGCAATTGGCCCTGGTATTGGTCAAGGAAACGCTGCCGGCCAAGCAGTAGAAGGTATCGCTCGTCAACCTGAAGCAGAAGGAAAAATTCGGGGTACTCTACTGTTAACCCTGGCTTTCATGGAATCCTTGACAATCTACGGTCTAGTTATTGCTTTGGTGTTGCTATTTGCTAACCCCTTCGCATAAAAGGTAAAAATTTCTGAGATTGTAGAGACGTGAATTATCGCGCCTCTACCTTCTAAAGATTTTGGGCCTTTAGTCAAGCAATTTTAGACTTTGGCTACGCTCAGTCGAACGATTTTGGATTTTAGATTATTCACAGTTTTGGGCAATATGCCGAAGCTTGTAGATAGAACAAATCCCAAATCACTAATCTAAAATACCCAGAGCAACGTATCCTTGGGTTGGTGTTAATCTAAAACCGCTCGCTCTAAAATCCAAAACCCCTTGACCTTTGTTGGCTATCGGCCTGTAAAAATATCAAAGGTTGGATGATTTTGCTAGCCATGAAAACTGCTACTCCAGCCAAAGAGGAGAGAAATGTTTGATTTCGATGCTACCTTGCCCTTCATGGCATTGCAGTTCCTGTTATTGGCAGCTTTGTTGAATGTAATTTTCTATAAGCCACTCACCAAGGTACTAGACGATCGCGATAACTACATCCGGACGAATACCCTTGATGCAAAAGAAAGCTTGGCAAAAGCCGAGCGGTTAGCCGCAGAATACGAGCAGCAGCTCGCAGACGCTCGCAGGCAATCGCAAGCTACTGTAGAAGCAGCTCAAGTCGAAGCTAAGAAAATTACTGCACAAAAAATCGCTGAGGCGCAAAAAGAAGCTCAGTCTCAACGAGAACAAGCTGCTGTTGAAATAGAACAACAAAAGCAGGAAGCTTTGCGTACCTTAGAGCAACAAGTTGATGGTCTAAGTAGACAGATTCTAGAAAAACTATTGGGACAACCGGTAGTTAGATAAGCTGGCACGACTAGTTCTGTGTCAGCATAGGCGCAGCTGGACACTAGTTCCAGAGCGCTAAATTAAGTGTCAAAAAAAAGGCACTTTTTTCCTTCGGAATGAAAGATACTTGATTTCCCTTCAGGATTTATTTACCTGATTCCCTTACGGGATTTATTTAGCTAATTCCTTTACCGGAAAACACTAACGTACAGCAAGCAGCGCACTTGTAAATGGGTATCATGGGCACATTCTTATTACTTGCCGCAGAAGCGAACGCTGTTGGCTCTGAACTGGCAGAAGGCGCAGCAGAAGGTGGTTTCGGTCTAAATCTAGACATATTAGAAACCAATCTGATCAATCTAGCGATTCTGGTTGGCATATTATTCTACTTCGGACGTAAAGTTTTAAGCAATATCCTGAACGAGCGACAATCCAATATTGCCAACGCCATTCAGGAAGCAGAAGGGCGCTTAAAAGAGGCCAAGGTTGCCCTATCCCAGGCGCAAAAGCAGTTAACCGAAGCTCAAGCAGAGGCACAACGCATCCGCAAAGCTGCTGAAGAAAACGCCCAAAAAGCGAAAGAAGCTTTATTGGCGAAGGCGGCACAAGACGTAGAACGCTTGAAACAAACAGCAGCAGCGGACTTAAACACCGAACAAGAGCGGGCGATCGCCCAACTGCGCCAACGGGTAGCTACACTAGCATTACAAAGAGTCGAGTCGCAACTCAAAGGCGGAATTGCTGACGATGCTCAACAAAGTTTAATTGACCGCAGCATCGCACAATTGGGAGGCAGCGTATGACAAGTCAAGTAGCGACAGGCGAAGTAGCCCAACCGTATGCACAGGCACTTTTGTCAATAGCGCAATCGAAAAATTTGACGGAAGAGTTCGGAGAAGATGCGCGTACTCTCGTTGGTCTGCTCTCAACAAACAAAGAGCTACAAAACTTCTTGGGCAACCCATTTATTCAGCCTGAGAACAAAAAATCTCTCATCAGACAATTACTCGGTGAAGGCGCTAATCCCTACTTACGCAATTTTTTGCTGGTACTGGTAGATAAGCGACGCATTGCTTTCTTGGAACCGATTTTAAAGCAATATCTAGCGCTGTTGCGGCAGCTGAACCAAACCGTATTGGCGGAAGTAACTTCAGCCGTTCCCCTCACAGAAGCTCAACAGCAAGCAATTAGAGAAAAAGTGATTGCCATCACTAATGCTCGTCAAGTCGAACTGGAAACCAAAGTAGACGGCGAATTAATTGGTGGTGTGATTATTAAAGTCGGCTCCCAAGTAATTGACGCCAGCATCCGGGGTCAGCTGCGCCGCCTTTCATTGCGCTTAACTAGTGGCTAGGAAGTTAGGAGTTAGGAAGTTAGGAGTTAGGAGTTGGGAGTTAGGAGTTGGGAGTTAAGTAAACAGTAGTTTATTTTGACTTTTAACTTTTAATCTTTGCTTTTTTAACTCACCACTCCTAACTCACCACTCCTAACTCATCACTCCTAACTCTTAACTCCTAACTAAAATTACTTCTTCAGTCTCGCAAGCAAAAAAGATAGACACATGAGCATATCAATTAGACCAGACGAAATCAGCAGCATTATTCAACAACAAATCGAGCAATACGACCAAGAAGTCAAAGTTGCTAACGTCGGTACTGTCCTGCAAGTTGGTGACGGTATTGCCCGGATCTATGGTCTGGAAAAGGCTATGGCTGGGGAACTTTTGGAATTTGAAGATGGTACAGTTGGTATTGCCCAAAACTTGGAAGAAGACAACGTGGGCGCGGTACTGATGGGTGAAGGGCTGGAAATTCAAGAAGGTAGCTCTGTAACCGCCACTGGTAGAATTGCCCAGATCCCCGTGGGAGAAGCTTTAATCGGTCGGGTTGTGGATGCTTTAGGTCGTCCCATCGATGGCAAGGGAGACATCAAATCCTCAGAAACCCGCTTGATTGAATCTCCAGCACCCGGTATCATAGCCCGTCGCTCTGTACACGAACCCATGCAAACGGGTATCACAGCTATCGACTCTATGATTCCCATTGGTCGCGGACAGCGGGAATTGATTATTGGCGACCGTCAAACCGGTAAAACTGCGATCGCCATTGACACAATCATCAACCAAAAAGAAGAAGATGTAATCTGTGTCTACGTTGCAGTCGGTCAAAAAGCTTCCACCGTAGCTAACGTAGTCCAAACACTGCAAGAAAAAGGCGCACTCGACTACACCATCGTCGTCGCTGCTAATGCCAGTGACCCAGCCACCTTACAATACCTAGCTCCCTACACAGGCGCAACCATCGCTGAGTACTTTATGTACAAAGGCAAAGCTACCCTGGTAGTTTACGATGACCTCTCCAAGCAAGCCCAAGCCTATCGGCAAATGTCCTTGCTACTGCGTCGTCCACCTGGACGGGAAGCTTACCCTGGTGATGTATTCTACATTCACTCTCGCTTGCTAGAACGGGCAGCCAAGCTCAGCGATGAATTAGGTAAAGGCAGTATGACTGCCCTCCCAATCATCGAAACCCAAGCCGGTGACGTTTCCGCATACATCCCCACCAACGTAATTTCCATTACCGACGGTCAGATATTCTTGTCTTCTGACTTGTTCAACGCTGGTATCCGCCCCGCTGTAAACCCCGGTATTTCCGTATCCCGCGTAGGTTCTGCGGCTCAAACCAAGGCAATGAAAAAAGTTGCCGGTAAAATTAAACTGGAACTGGCGCAATTTGACGACCTGCAAGCCTTCGCGCAATTTGCTTCTGACTTAGATAAAGCCACTCAAGACCAGTTGGCACGGGGTCAACGCTTGCGGGAATTGCTCAAGCAACCCCAAAACGCTCCTCTTTCCGTATACGAGCAAGTAGCAATTCTCTATGCTGGGATTAACGGTTACTTAGATGATGTACCTGTAGATAAAGTCACTGTCTTTACCCAAGGTCTACGAGAGTACTTAAAAACTGGTAAAACCCAGTATACCCAAGGAGTGCAAGCCTCCAAAGCATTAGGTGATACAGAAGAAGCAGCCTTGAAGGAAGCACTGGTCGAATACAAGAAGACCTTCAAAGCAACAGCGTAATTAGTCATCGGTCATTAGTCATTAGTCATTGGTAACAACTAATGGCTAGTGACAAAGCGCAAAGTCTAAGCCAAGGCTTCCTTGGATCGGAACTTTGTAAGAGAGGACAAATGACAAATGACTAAGGACTAAGGATAAAAATATGGCCAATCTTAAAGCAATACGCGATCGCATTCAGTCGGTCAAAAACACCAAAAAAATTACAGAAGCCATGCGCCTAGTTGCCGCGGCGAGAGTGCGTCGGGCACAAGAACAAGTGCTAGCAACTCGCCCCTTTGCCGATCGCTTGGCGCAAGTATTGTATGGTTTGCAAACTCGTCTGCGGTTTGAAGAAGCAAACCTGCCACTGTTGAGAAAACGCCAAGTTAAGTCCGTGGCGCTTTTGGTCGTCTCTGGCGATCGGGGTCTATGCGGCGGTTACAACACTAACGTTATTCGTCGTGCTGAAAACCGCGCCAAGGAACTTAAGGCAGAAGGTGTAGACTATCAATTTGTGATTGTGGGACGTAAAGCTACACAGTACTTTCAACGACGCAATCAACCAATTGATGCTACTTACAGCGGCTTAGAGCAAATTCCTACCGCCGCGGAAGCCACTCAAATTGCCGACCAACTACTTTCCTTGTTCCTTTCGGAAGAAGTAGACCGGGTTGAATTAATCTATACCAGATTCGTGTCTTTGGTTAGCTCCCGTCCTGTGGTACAAACTCTGCTACCCTTAGATCCCCAAGGTCTAGAAGCAGGCGATGATGAAATCTTCCGCTTGACAACCCGTGGCGGTCAATTTCAAGTTGAACGCGAGAAAGTTACAAAGCAAGTGCGGCCGTTAGCTGCTGACATGATTTTCGAGCAAGATCCCCTACAGATTCTCGATTCATTGTTGCCCCTGTATCTGAGTAACCAGCTATTGCGGGCGCTGCAAGAATCGGCAGCTAGCGAACTAGCAGCCCGGATGACAGCTATGAGTAATGCCAGTGAAAACGCTGGTGAATTGATTAACACCCTCACCTTGTCTTACAACAAAGCGCGACAAGCAGCAATTACCCAAGAACTCCTAGAGGTTGTGGGTGGTGCTGAAGCATTAACTTAAAAAAATACTTGTTGTGGATCGTTCCAAATAGCCAATTGCTAGTTCTTTTGAAATTAGCGATTGGCTATTTTTAGTTATTGAAGCCTTGAAGGAGGCAGAAGGCAGAAGGGTTCGTTCAGGTGGGGATTCTGAAGCTACGGTGTTGTACACACAAGTCTTTCGATCTGCACCTTTGTTGCATCGCCTTGCACCTTTATTGCATCGCCCTGCACCTTTGTTGCATTGCCTTGCACCTTTGTTGCATCGCCTTGCACCTTTATTGCATTGCCTTGCACCTTTGTTGCATCGCCTTGCACCTTTGTTGCATTGCCTTGCACCTTTGTTGCATCGCCTTGCACCTTTGTTGCATCGAAGAGCAAAAATTAACCTTCATTGAAAACGATAAACTTTTTACAAGAGTGATTTTTGCAAAAACTCAAAAGGTATAGGGCAATGGTGCGATTAAAGCTGTGGCAATGGGTTGTGTTGGCAATACCGATCGCTTTCATTATCATTTTCTTACTGGTATCCGCCGGTTTGCAAATCCATGAGTGGGGCATTAATTGGATTTGGGCTGTGTTCACTCTTTTATTTGTTGGCTGGCGTTGGCTGTTAGTCAAATGGACTCAACCTGCCCTACAGCAGGTAGAAGCTGTATTAGCGGAATTCCACCAAGAATTAGAATCGGCGGCAGAAGATAATGTAGTATCAGCAGGAAGTGACACGACTAAGCAAGCAGAAGCCGCCCTGCAAGAAATTTTACAAGTTGCACAAAGCGATCGCCCGATTTGGGAAGATTGGCAAACTTTTTGGACGCGATGTCAGGATTTAGTTGTAGCGATCGCTCATATTTACAATCCTCAAGTTCAATATCCTCTACTGAATATTTACGTACCTCAAGCTTACGGGCTGATTCGGGGAACGGTGGATGATGTGGATTTGTGGATGCAAAATTTATCCCCCGTACTCAATCAGGTAACAGTCGGACAAGCATACCAAGCCTACGGAGTCTACCGCAAGTTGGAACCATCTGCCCGAAAATTCTGGAAAGCTTGGAACTGGGCACAGTGGCTATTAAATCCGGTGGCGGCGGTGGCAAAACAAGTTAGCCAAGGTTCGAGTAATCGGGCAACTGAGCAATTATTGGTCAATTTGAGCCAATTATTCCGGGAAGTTGCCCTGAGGAATTTATGCAAGCAAGCGATCGCCCTTTACGGTGGTAGCACGCTACCGATTTCAGTATCTTCAACTACGCCAACCCTACCCAAAGTAAAAACCCAAACACTCAAAGAAATCCTCGCTCAAGCCCAACCAACCGAGGTAGTTGAACAAAAACCCGTGAATATTCTGCTGGTGGGGCGCACGGGTTCTGGAAAAAGCAGCTTAATTAACACGCTATTTCAAGCAGATCTCGCAGCTGTCGATGTTTTGCCTAGTACAGATCGCATTCAAAATTATCAATGGCAGTCTCAAACTGGGGAAACCTTGACGCTTTTAGATACGCCTGGTTACGAACAAGTCAACCGTACAGATTTCCGAAATTTAGTGCTTGATTATGCTGCCAATGCAGATTTATTGTTGTTAGCTACCCCAGCGCTAGATCCTGCATTGCAAATGGATGTAGACTTTCTCCAAGACATGAAAGGTGAAATTGCAGATTTACCAGCGATCGCAGTTGTGACTCAGGTAGATCGTCTGCGCCCCATCCGCGAATGGCAACCGCCTTATGATTGGGAATGGGGCGATCGTCCCAAGGAAATTGCAATTCGTGAAGCTACTGAATATCGCGCCAAGCAGCTGGGTGAGTTTTGCAATTTAGTTTTCCCCGTAGTTACAACTGACAGTAAAACAAACCGAGTTGCTTGGGGAGTGGAAGCGCTATCGTTGGGATTAGTAAATGCGATCGCCCCTGCAAAACAACTCCGTCTAGCTCGATTTTTGCGCGATCTAGAAGCCCGTACCGTTGCTGCTGCGAAAATCATCGACCAGTACACTTTTCAAATGACGACAACCAAGGGATTAGCATCACTGCTTAAAAGTCCAGTTCTTCAGTTTATTTCTACCTTCTCAACTGGATCTCCAACTTTAGCTTATGTGTTAGCAGAACAAATTCCTGTAGAACAGTTACCAATTGTAATTGGTAAACTCCAAATGGCCTATGAACTTTTCTCGCTTTTGAATACAGGTAACCCTAACCCACTCAATTTTGATTTACTATCTTTGTGGCCGTTGCTGTTAGAAAACTCTGCTTCAGCCGAACAAAATGCTTGGGCATTTGGTCACGCTTTAGTGGAATATTGGACTCAAAATTTGACGGTGGAACAACTTGGCGATCGCTTTAAGAAATATTTATCTACGTTAAGTCAAAATTCCTAATACCATTTCTTTGTGAGCCTGCGCCAAATTTTTTTGACTTATTATCTGTTTGTTTCTTTGCGCCCTTTGCGTTCTTTGCGGTTCGTTCCTCATGTATGGCGCACCTTCATACAGAATTGGTATAAAACTAAAAAACTACGAAGTACAGATCCATGCCGCACCTCGTAGCAACAATTTAGAATCCCTTCGAGTTTAGTCACGGGAAAATTCAAAATTTTCCAACTGAACTTTCTGTTTCAGAAAATAAAGTTGCCTCAGCTTCTTTCAAGAATCCGCTGTAGGCTTCCATACCATGTTCGCCAATATCCAAGCCTTCTAATTCCTCTTGCTTAGATACTCTGATACCTAAAGTAGCTTTTAGTAGTAACCAAAAAATACTACTGAGTAAAACAGTGATACCACCTACTGAGATAACACCCAGCAATTGAACGCCCAACTGTCCAAAGCCACCACCTGCAAATAAACCTTTTGCTGGGCCAAGTGTTTCAGTATACCAAGAGTAAACACCAGGGCCAACAGACCACAGACCAACTGCTAGAGTTCCCCAGATACCGCAAACTAGGTGAACTGAAGTAGCTCCCACTGGGTCATCAATGCCAAGTTTGTCAAAGAATGTGACAGAGAAAACTACGATTATTCCAGCAATTAAGCCGATGATGAAAGCACTACCGATGCTGACGAAAGCACAAGAGGCTGTAACCCCAACTAAGCCAGCCAAAATACCATTGATAATCATTGACAGGTCTGGCTTCCCTAAGTAAAGCCAAGCTGTAATTGTGGCGGCAATACCACCAGTAGCAGCAGCCATGTTGGTTGTTAAAGCAATGTGAGTAATTGCACTAGGATCGGCAGCCATTACAGAACCGGGGTTGAAACCAAACCAGCCCAACCAAAGAATTAAACAGCCCAAGGTAGCAATACTCATGTTGTGGCCGGGTAGGGCAACAACTTGGTTGTCTTGATATTTACCAATGCGGGGGCCGAGAAAAGCTGCTCCCATCAAAGCTGCCCAGCCACCGACGGAGTGAATCACTGTAGAACCAGCAAAATCCCAAAAGCCTTTATCTGCTAGCCAACCTGTTCCCCAAATCCAATGTCCGGTGATGGGGTAGGCGATACCTACGAGTAAGAGGCTGAAAATGAGGAAGTCAATAAACTTAATTCTTTCAGCAACTGCACCCGAAACAATTGTTGCTGCTGTCCCAGCAAATACCAGCTGGAATAAAAATTTGGCAGCTAGAGGTACGCCAGCCCAACTAATGGCACTGAAGACACCTTTATAAGCATCTCCTGTGGCGGGACTGTTATCTTCTCCTGCTAAGAAAAACCCATTCAAGCCAATGAAATCGTTGCCATTACCGAACATTAAGCCGAAGCCAATTGCCCAAAAAGCAACGGTGGCCAGAGCAAATACAATCAAGTTTTTAGCAAGAACATTGACTGCATTTTTCTGGCGACAGAAGCCGGTTTCTAACATACAAAAACCAGCGTTCATAAAGAATACTAAAAAGGCTGCGATCGCAACCCACAAAGTATCGAGAGCAACTTTGAGTTCTGCTGTAGTTGGCCCGGCAGCTGGAGTTTGGGCAACTGCGGCATAACCCCAACCCAATACAATCAGACAGGCTAAAGGTAAGCAGGCTTGCCAACTGGGAGTTAGTCGCTTAATTGCTAAATAAAATCTCTTGAATTTTGAGTTTGATTGTGCAAATTCTCTGTAATTTCTTACAGAATTATGCCTTCTTTTTGGGTTCGATTTTTGTTTGTACATGAATTTGAACATCATCCTAAATAGGAAAAAACTCAAGCAGAAAGTGAAATTTAGTAACTTTTGATATTTTTCCTTGAGACCACTTGTTTCCAAACCAGAAAATCAAATAATCTTAGTAGGAGTTTAAAAAAATATTAGTGCATTTGTAAATATTTTTTTAATATTTTTTTCATAAATTCAGATATACTTCATCTAACAACCAAGTCTACTTTACTTAATCTTTATTATCTTAAAAATATATTTTACAGAGATAAGCAAGGAACAAATAATTAGCAAGAGGTAACAGGTATGAAAGCTTATTAGTGTCAGGATTTTACAATTCCTAAACTAAGCTTCAACTGCTATAATTTGCCGAATCAAAAATATGGTAATAGTGGGTAACATACCTAATTAATTGGCAATAACTATTTTTCAGCCATCAGCAGCGGGTAGCTGACTGAGGAAGAAGGTATCTATGCCAAACAAACCGCCAGCACTCCTACCAAAAGCGATACCAAAGCCGATCGCCCACCATGCCAAAATGGTTACAGCGGCATCAATGAAGTTTTCCAACAAGGCATTAACTACACTTCTTTGGCGCAGCAAACCTGCTTCTAACATGGCAAACCCGGTTTGCATAAAGAATACTAAAAAACCAGATAATAGTACCCAGGTAGTATCAATCGAAATTTGCAGCTTTGTCGTAGTTTCCGATAAAGATTGCACAGTAGGAGGATCTGCCGCCTGGACAACTGTCGGCGCCAAAACTGCAAATAACATTGAACCGATACCTAGCGCCATTAGGCTATACCAGGGTCGAATACGGTTATTCATTGCTCACTTTTTGCTGCTGGAAAAGCGATCGCTGATGTTGCTAATAGACTCAACAACATCTTGCTGCACTTTGGTAAATTTATACCTACAATGTATAAATTTGACTGATTTTCTATTTAGCTGAACAAAAAAACTGTATTAAAAAATACAGTTTTTTCCAAATATGATGACAACATAACTCGCGATCCAACCAAATAAAGCAACTACATCCTTTGTAGCTAAGTATTTTCCGGTATTAGAATCAGATAATTTTGTATATTATTAAATTTGTATACGAAAAATTAACTATTCGTTACTTTGAAGCTGCGTTCTAGGTCAATACAATGTAAAGTTGAGAACTTAGAATTCAGGACTTGTTAAATATTCCTCGTAACCGAGTTTTTCTAGTTTGGCTTGCTTGGCGAGTACTGATTCTGATAAGGTTTGGCGATATTTTTGGACTTTTTCTAACAATTCTGGTTGTGCTGTTGCGAGTATTTGTACTGCTAAAAGTCCAGCATTTTTGGCATTACCGATGGCCACTGTTGCGACGGGAATACCACCAGGCATTTGTACTATTGAATACAATGAATCCAGCCCTTGTAGGTTACGGGTGGCTACAGGAACACCGATGACAGGAAGAGGAGTTAAAGACGCTACCATTCCAGGTAGATGAGCAGCACCACCCGCACCAGCAATAATTACTTTAATGCCGCGTTGGTGTGCGAATTTAGCATATTCCACCATGCGTTCTGGGGTACGATGCGCCGAAACGATCGCCACTTCGTTTTCAACGCCAAATTCGTTACAAACTGCGATCGCGTCTTTCATGGTGGGCAAATCAGAATCGCTGCCCATGATAATACCAACTAAAGGAGCCATAGAATTTTGGATTTTAGATTAATGGTCGATTGTTGAATTTAAAATCAGATTTAGCTATATTCTCGCGAATGTGATGACTCAAGCAACACAAAGTGCCCTAGAAATTATTAACGCTAGAGTTCCTGGTTGCAAAGATTTGCAAATGCTCTTGATTAATCAACAAGGGATAATTGAGCAAATCTTACCAATGAATGTTGTAGCAGGCCACAGCTGTGCGCCCCAACTAAATGTAGCAGGCGACTGGATTTCTTTAGGCGGCGTTGATTTGCAAATTAACGGTGCTTTGGGATTGGCATTTCCTGATTTGAAGACTGAAAACGCTCATCTCCTTGAGAAAATAACGCAATATTTGTGGGATGTAGGAGTAGACGGATTTTTACCGACACTTGTAACAACTTCGGTAGAAAATATTCAGCGATCGCTTGCAGTCATCGCTAATTTTACTGAAAAAGACAGCTTAGGGGCGAAGTCATGCGCCAAAATTCTTGGAGTACATTTAGAAGGGCCATTTTTGAATTTCCACAAGCGCGGCGCACACCCAGCAGAGTACCTATTACCCTTAACAATTGAGGAGGTAAAGCGGGTTTTAGGAGATTATGCCGACATTGTAAAAGTTATCACCTTAGCGCCGGAATTAGATCCTAGTGGTGAAGTGATTCCATATTTGCGTTCCTTGGGAATTACCGTCAGTTTAGGACATTCCCAAGCGACGGCCGCAGAAGCGCAACGCGCCTTTGAACTAGGCGCAACGATGGTAACCCATGCCTTCAATGCTATGCCAGCACTACATCATCGCCAACCTGGGTTACTAGGGGCAGCAATTACCGATCCGCATGTCATGTGTGGTTTTATTGCCGATGGAGAGCATGTTTCACCTACCATGCTGCAAATTTTACTGCGTGCCAGCAATGCAGAAAAAGGGCTATTTCTGGTTAGTGATGCTCTTGCACCTCTGGGATTACCCGATGGGGTGTATCCTTGGGACAGTCGGCAAATTGAAGTCAAAAATGGTACTGCACGATTACCAGATGGCACATTATCAGGAACGACTTTACCCTTATTGGTAGGAGTGCAGAATTTGGTAAAGTGGGGAATTTGCGACGTGGAAAGTGCGATTTTATTAGCTACCAATGCACCAAGACAAGCAATTGGTTTGCCAGGAATTGCCCCAGCCAAAACTGCTAATTTATTACGCTGGCATTGGGATGAACAGACTAAAAAACTATCTTGGCAAAGATTATAGTAGCTAAACCCGCCAGAGGATTGATTCTCTAGCGGGTTTAGAGGTAAATGCAAAATCTAAAACTATCTAATTAATAATAGACCTGCCTTGAAAATAAGGCAGGAGGCAGGAGGCAGGAGGCAGGAGGAAAAGACATTTTCATTGTTCCTTGTGAGTTGCACTCATGAAGTCTCTTGCAAAAGTGCTTTTTGCAAGAGGTCGGAAAAGGGACTCATGTTAAAGGAGAAATGGAAAATACCAAACCTTTCCCCCTTTCCCCTTCCCCTTTTCCGGACTTCTGCAAGAAGTCTAATCACGTGGGACTGCCTTGCAGACTCGCATTAGTAATGAGTACCGGTTTTACGATGGTTGATGGCAGTAACAGCATCAGGTTTGAGCAACTTACCTTCATCTACAGTTGCATACACAACCCAGTGGTCTCCACATTCCAGACGTTGGTTGACCGAACATTCCAGATATGCTAAAGCGTCGGTAAGAACGGTACAGCCGTTATCTGCAACTGCTGTGCTAAAGCTGGCAAATCGATCTTCTCCCGGCGCAAAAGATTTACGGAAATGCTTCATGTAATCTTGATGATTGCCATCAGGTAAGATATTTAAAGCAAATTTACCACCAGGATACATTAAAGATTCGATCGCTCGATCTTTGGCGATCGCCACCGTAAGTCCAGGCGGATTAAAGGTAGCTTGAGAAACCCAAGCGCCTAGCATCCCAGTAGATACTTCTCCTTGCTTTGCTGTCAATACGCAAACGGAACCAACAATTCGACCCACAGCTTGTTCCACTGGAGTCGCCGCTTGTTGCGGTACGCGTACCTTTTTAGCCTTTTTCAATGCTTGGGCAAAGTCTGTACCTACTTCTTCACAGAATTTGAGAGTCACATCATCAGGTTTAAACTTCACCTTCAGAGTCTCAAAACCTAGACGATATCCAGCATCCCGGAGTTTACCTTCAATCAAATCGAATGCTTCGCCACTCCAGCCATAGGAACCAAACACCCCAGCCAGTTTGCTGTTATCACCACTGGATAACACAATACCTAAAGCAGTATGAATGGGTGTAGGCGCATGACCGCCGATGGTAGGAGAACCGATGATAAAACCATCTGACTGTTGTAAGTTGATGCGAATTTCATCAGGGGTGGCAAATTCGCAGTTAATCGATTTAACTGCGACTCCACCTTTGGTTAGTCCCAGAGCCATCGCTTGTGCTAAAGTTGCTGTATTTCCGTAAGCTGAAGCATAAAGTAAAGCAACGGAAATTTCGCGATCGTTGTGAGAACGACTCCATTCTCCATAAGCTTTGGTCAGTTGGATTAAGCCGGTGCGTACCAAGGGCCCGTGACCCACAGCATACATTCTTACCTGCAAGTCTGATATTTTCTCCAAAGCTGCCTGCACGTGAGAAGATTGGGGAGCCATCAGGCAGTTAAAGTAGTAACGCTGGTCTTCTTTAAGCGCCTCCGGATTATCATCAAACGCTTCATCCCCACAGATATGAGTTGCAAATAACTTATCTGTGTAGAGGATTTGAGTCTGCTGGTCGTAGGTACAAAGTCCTTCCGGCCAGCGCGGACTAGGAATGGGGAGGAATTTTAAAACATGACCTTTGCCTAAATCCAGAGTTTCTTTCCCCCGCATCACCAAGACTTGCAAATCCCGGTCTAGGAAGGCAGCACGCAAATTGTTGGCACCGGGAAGAGAACAAACAAAAGTTACCTGTGGTGCCAGTTCTAAAATTGCTTTGAGGGTTGCAACTCGGTTGGGATTAAAATGACCTAAGATCACGTAATCCAAACGTGTCAAATCTAAGGTCTGCCGCAACGTCTCTAAATAAATTTCGGTAAAGCTTTCTGGCGGTGGATCGATTAGTGCGGTTTTATCAGCTTCAATTAAATAGCAATTGGAGGTAGTACCTCTTTCAAGTGCGTATTCAATTTCAAACCGCAGACGTGACCAACTACGTGCCCTGAGAGCCTTACTATTTGTGGCAATTGGTAAAACTTGAACGTCGCGTGGCTTGGAATTGATCATAGGTGTTGAGTGAGGTAGGGGAACGATCGGGGAAGGGAAAAGGGGAAAGGGGAAAGGGGAAGAGTTGTTTGAGTACCCAGCACCTAATCCCTATTCGCTAGTAGTAATTTCCAACTTTCCGATGACGAATGGCTGTCAATCCATCGGCTTTGGAGACGCGACCTTCTTGAACGGTGCAGTATAAAATCCAGTGGTCGCTGCACTCCATACTGCTCTGTACTTCACATTCCATGTATGCTAAGGCATCAGTCAGAATTGGGGAGCCGTTTTTGGCGGTTTGAGTTTTCACTCCGGCAAATCTGTCAGCACCAGGATGCAAGCGCTTGAGGAAGTGCTTTTTGAGTTCTTGATAATTGCCTTCTTCCAACACGTTGAGGACGAAGCGATCGCCTACTTGCATTAAGGAATCAATGGCACGGTCTTTAGCAACGGCGATTGTAAATCCTAGCGGTTGCAAACTCGCTTGTGTCACCCAGGAAGCTAGCATGGCGCTGCTGACATCACCTTTTTTGGCGGTAATTATGTACAGTCCGCTGCTAATCCGACCCAGGGCTTTTTCTAGGTTCACATCAATGGATTTGATTTGCTTGATGTTGCGATCGCGCACCAGCAATTGTCCCAAGTCTGTACCAGCTTCTTCACACAGTTGGAATGTCGATGCGGCGGGAGTTTCTTTAATCCGAATGGCGGGAAAGGCTTCTTTGACACCCAGATCGATAAATTTTCTCCGCAGTGTATCAATGGGTTCATCATCTCCGCCATAACATTCAAATAGCCCAACCACTTGTTTGTTCCTAGCTACAGCTAATAGGGAACTGATGCTGGCTTGGGCGGCGGCGCTGGTGGTGGGTGGCATACCAATAATGATGCCAGAGGCTCTACCAGCTAGCTCTTGAATTTCTTGGCTCTGGGCTGTACTCAGATCCAGGACTTCTACCCCAACTCCTGTTTTCTGAATTCCCTCGGCAATTGCGTGACCAAGGCGTTCAGCATGTCCGTAATCTGAGACAAAGAACAAACCAACTGTTGTTTCTGCTTTGGCTTGTCTTTGGCTCCAAGTTTCGTAACATCCAGTTAGAACATCTAGATGGTGATATAGTAATGGCCCGTGACCGTTGGCGATAATATTAATCTTCCCCAACTCACTCATTCTCTTCATGGCATTCAGCAGAGAACGAGCATTAGGGCCCATCAAGCAGTCGTAATAAAATCTAAAGTCAGCTTCGATCGCTTCTAAATCTTCGTCAAAGGTGCGATTGTCACAAAAGTGCATCCCAAATGCATCACAGGTATAGATGATTTGGGTTTTACGGTCAAAGCTAAAGATTGTGTCCGGCCAGTGCAGGTTAGGCGCACTCACGAATTCGATTTCGTGTCCTTTGCCGATATCTATGCGATCGCCACTTTTAACAATCCGTTTTGAAAATGGATCGTGTACTAAGCCTTCCAAAAATTGCAAGGCAACTTTGGAAGCTAAAACGGTGGCTCTCGGCGCTAACTGAAGCACATCTTCCACTAAGCCGCTATGGTCTGGCTCTGTGTGACTAACAATTATGTAATCTATTGTCTTGGGGTTAACAAGACTTTTTAAGGTATCTAAATACAGCTGGCGAAACTTCTGGTGAGAAGTATCAATCAAAACTGTTTGTTCGCCCCTAATTAGATATGAATTGTAGGTTGTACCATTTTGCAGTCCGAATTCGATATCGAAGCGATCGCGATCCCAATCAAGAGAGCGAATCGCCGTTGTATTAGGGGCAATTTCTACAGTTTGTATAGTTAGCCGATGTTGAACATTTTCTGCGATCGCTACCATTATCTGTCTCCGAGCGCAAATTATCAGATTTTTTCTCTTCCCATTATCCCTATATATTTTTTTTAAAGTTGTAATAAATATCAGTTTTTGCAATTTTTAACTTGTATTAATTATTGCTATTTAACGGCATTATTTTTAACTCAAAAAATCTACTAAATACTAATTTATATCTCAATATTTACTGAGTGTTTAATTTCGCTAATCATTAAAACTTCTAATAATTACAAAATATCATGTTTATAATATTTCGTTTAATATGAAATTGAAAAAAAATACAAAATTATCCAAAATATGAAAATTATTTATGAATACTCATCACATACCATAATTCAAAAATAAATCGTTTATTTGTGCCACAAAATATTAGGCGATCGCAGATTTTAATTTTTAATTTATTAGGTAATCCGTTAAGCAACATCCCATTCTAGATAAAATACCAATAAAAAACAACACTCAATTTACATACTTACATTAAGTCTGTCTTTAAATTTGACGTTACTCTGAGGTAAACTTGGTTTGTTATTCTCAGTGAAAAATAAATGCTCTCTAGTCTGATAACCCAGCAATAAAAGTAAGAAAGGTATGAAAAGTAAGAAAAGTAAGAAAGGTATGAAAAGTAAGAAAAGTAAGAAAGGTATAAAAATTTTGTTAGAGATTTTTCACAATCATCAAATACTAACCAGTCAGCAGTATTGTTTCCAATAGAGAGTACATATTTTGTTTTCTCCAGCGAAAATATTGATACTTAAAATGTAAATTTTATGTAAACTAGAGGAAACAAGAATATTTTCGGAGATGGTCAAAGCTAATTTCCTCAAGGCAGTGTAAGAAAAAAACTCGGCTTATACATTCATTTTTCTACTCATTCAAGTTGAAAATGGTAGCAAAACAATTTTTAAAGTTTCCATAAACATCTCTAGCAATATAAAGGATTGAAAAAGATTAATGATACAGTTTTGTATGATCGACATTAGGCACTAATCAAGACAAAGCCAAAAAATTATTGGTTTCATAGCCGTCAGCTACGGCGTCTGGCTATGTAATAAATATACCTATAAAGCCCAAGGCTCTATTCTTAAGGATGCCTATTTTTTCATGCTTAATTACAATTTTGAAAATGTTTTTAAGCCAAGACTCCTGTGTATAAGCCATCAAAATAGACTACGGTAGCATTAATACTTATTGTTTGGTTTTTAAAGTATTGTTTGAATGTGTGCCGTACTAAATTGAGAGGTCTGATATAGACGTAAAAATGCCAAATACTGACTGCGTAAAAGGTTATTGTTTATGGGATGCCGATTGAAAGTTTTTCTAAGTGAAGAAGAAAAGCTAACTCTAGAAGAGTTAAGAAAAGCTAAAGATATTCCTCAACGTACCAAGGATCGTGCCCAAGTTTTACTATTGAATGCTCGTGGTTTAAAAAATGAGCAAATAGCTAAAGGCTTGAACTGGGCGATTTCAACAGTACGCCAAACCCTTCATCGGTGGGAAAAGCTGGGGTTAGCAGGCTTATGGGATGCTCCCGGTAGGGGAGGAAAACCCCGATATTCGGAATCAGATTTGATTTATCTAGAAAATTGCTTAGCTCAAGAGCCAAAGGCTTATAATTCTCAAGAACTAGCAAAAAAATTGGCGTCAGATCGTCAAGTAAATTTAAGTGCAGATCGACTACGACGGGTACTCAAAAAAAGGCGAAGGAAGTTTGCAAATACACCCACACAACTCCAGAAACAAAATAATTAAAAAGAAGAATTCAGAATCGGTAGAGAACTCTGAGCGATGGTTTCCGCCGCTCAGAGTTTAGAGAATTAGAATCAAATAATGGAAAATTGAGCAGAAAGTCAAAAGTTGGGACACAATTGGGTAGCGATCGCAGATCTTGACTACAAGCACAGTAACAGTCAAACTCAAGATCCGCGATCGCTACTCTTTTGCCAAACCGAAGTTATACCAATCCGCAATACCCGCTACATCGGGAAGCAAGCTAGGCAATTCAGAAAATTAGATGCAGCAAGACTTTCCTGATTTACATGTGTTGCCTCATTTTGGAGAATCGCTACACATAGTTATGTTCGGACAGTAAAAAACAAAATCCACCTTGATATCAAATTATCAGGTGGATTTGTTAGTTGTTCTGTTAGTGGATCCGAGCAGAGTCGAACTGCTGTCCAAATTGGGTATTGACCCCCCGCTCATTCACAGGTTTAGCCTATCTGACCCTCAAGGCGGGAATCGTTCATTATCCCGAACGTAGGATGCTCTGGTTTAATCTTAGCCAGCAAGCCAACCAGAGAACGCTTGCTAGAGCATCCGTTGGGGTTTGTCCCTAGCCCTTAACGGAGTCGGACTAAAGACGCTCGAACCTGTAAGAGGTGTTTTAGGCTGCTACTAGAGCTTCCCGACGAGCAAATTTTACGATGTTATTCGCATTTACTTTTGTTTTGAGCCTTTGATTTCCGAGAGATGACTCGCTCTCGACCTGAATCACAGAGCAGCGTTCGCCAACCTGTCGAAACCGTGACGGACCCATGCGCTTTATAGTTCTATTATAGTAATAAAATACGCGATTTTTAATTCGTGTAGATAGATTAGCAGTTAACTTCACCAAATTAGACACTTCGTTAACTTTAGAGCCTCACAACTACTAATGCCATATTTAACAGACTCTCGCTGATGCCCTAGTATTTGGCGGCTTTATGATAATTGGTGAAGACATCCCATAATGCACCTAATGAAGCCTCAGGCTTAAAAGGAATCGTCGAGGGCGTCAAGTGCAACTTGGGCAAACTATCCGCGTTAGTTATGTCTCTAGAGAAAGCAGGACTGTTTCATTCCCTAAGGCAAGTAAAATTGCAACTATTGAAGGGAGCAAAATTATGTGTGCTTCTCTTAATTATATTTTTCCCTGTCCCCGAAGATAATTTAAAACTGTTTCTACACATTGATTTACAGTTTCTTTATGAGTTTTAAGAATTATATCTGGGTTTAAAGGCGGTTCATAGGGAGAAGAAATTCCAGTAAATTCAGCAATCTCTCCAGCTATAGCTTTTTTATACAAACCTTTAATATCTCTTGTAATACAAACTTCCAAAGGAGTATCAAGAAAAATTTCAATAAAATTGGGTATTTCAAGTTTAAGTTGTTCGCGGGCATCACGATAAGGAGAAATTAAAGCCACAACGGTATTAATGCCGTGTTTATTTAAAAGTCCACAAATCAAACCAACTCTGGCAACATTGGTATTTCTATCTTCACGAGAAAAACTTAAGCCTTTAGAAAGATTAGTGCGGATGACATCACCATCTAAATATTCACACGGAACTGATAATTGCTCTAATGCTTTGGTTATTTCTATTCCTAAAGTTGACTTTCCTGCCCCAGATAATCCAGTTAACCAGCAAGTGAAACCAAATGATTTCAAGTTATTCATATTTTACAAAGTATATTATTACAACCGGAATATTCCATTTGATTGGGCGTGCCATCGCCAACCCCCTGTTTAACATAATTTAAGCAGCGATCGCTACTACCTTAACAACTATTTCGGGAATATTTTCTCCATCCCAAAATATTCAGTTATTCTACTTAAGCCAACTTCCTTGGGTGTAGGTTCTTCAACCAATCTACCCAAGGTCAGGTTTTTGTCTCTAACGCCAAGTCTATTGTTTTATAATTACAGTAGTTTTCATGTATTTTGACCGCAATCTTGTTTCTTGCTTAGCGTCAAACAAAAATAATGTGGTTTATTTGCCAAAAAATCGCTGTAAAATATCTTTTTACGAAAACTGATTAGTTACAATAATGAACGCTGATTTGACTAATGGCTACGATCGAAATATTTTGATTCAACCTATACATACTGCCGTCAAAGGCAGAGCGAGATATAAAGTAAGTGGACTCAAGTACTCTGAAAGTCTAAAAAAATACATAACATCTAGATTATCACAGGAAAAAATAATTGGGCAATTTCAAGTCAATAATTTGACCGGAAATGTTCTAGTAATTTTTAATCAAGATTTGAGTCCAAATGCGATCGCCTTAATTCTCCAAAATATTGTCTTAGATTACAGACAAAAATTCAATAAACTACTTGTACCAAAACTTGATATCAACGAAAAAGCTAAAAATTTATCTATATATAAAGTAAACAATCACCTTATTCAATTATCTGGAGGTATTTTTTCTCTAGCTCTTTGTAGTGCATTGTTGCACAGATATGGTCTCGATCGCAGTATTTTGCTAGCAATCCAAAAGCTGCATACTCCACTTCTCGATCGGCTCATTGTTGGTATAACTTTTTTTGGGGAACCACTGGTTTTACTATTAATTAGTTTAGGAGTAGAAATTAATTTGTTATATAATAACCGTCGCTGGCAAGCAACTACTTTGGGTATAGCTACCAGTGGCGCAATGGTTTTAATGGCGTTGCTAAAAGTACTTTTTGGTAGAGCGCGTCCAACACTGTGGAAATGGATTATTAATGTCGGCCACCCCAGCTTTCCCAGCGGTCATGCCATGCTGTCTTTAGTAGTCTATGGCCTCATAGCCTACCTTTTTGCCAAGCAATACCCTCAATTGCAAAAGCAAACTTTCACGTTGACTGCTATTTTAATTCTTGCTATCGGTTTTAGTCGGCTTTATCTAGGTGTTCACTGGCCTACTGATGTCTTCGTTGGTTATGCTGTAGGATTATTATGCTTGGTGGCGTGCATAATTACCTTACAATTAGAACAAAAATATCTTGCTTATCGGTAAATTTGTTGTCGATTAATTCAAGGCGATGGGGAATCATTTATTAATCAAATCAAAAAGAAGAATTAATCGTCAATTTATCTTTTTTTTGCCTACTGCCCTCTACCCAGTTCAGTAATTCTCCTGTTTTATATGTATACTTTGTTGTTAATTTAACATTATGTTTATAATTATTGCACTCCAATTAGCTAAACTTCACATTTTAGAGTAAAATTTATTTCTTCACGGTTAATCGAGAAATATAGCATTTATCTTCATTGTTTCTTAAATGCGATTTCATTGATTATACCATTGTAGTAACAGCATAAAAAACTGATATTAGAGAAGTACCTGCAAAAACATAGTTTGTTGAATCATGAATAAAAAATGGGCTGTTAAACGATTTACAATCAATCTGGCATCAGAAGAGGCACAGAAGCTTGAGCAATACTGTTCAACCACAGGGAGACCAGCAACCGATGTCATTCGCGAGTTAATTCGCTCTCTTTCTACTAATGAGGAAAAACTTTCTCAAAAATAGAGCGTATTTGTTGAGCTAAGCAATAGGCAATAGGAAAGATTAATTGCAAAATTTAAAGCCTCTCCCCTGATAGGCTACCGTGTATACACAAGTCGAGTTGGCAATCAAATCAACGAAAAACAACGGAAAATTTTTTTTAAAATCTTTGATTTTCCGTTAGGACTCTATCAATAAGCTGACACTATTGATAATCAGTTCGCTGAACTCAAAACCTTGCCTACCAAGGCTTGTATCTTACCAGGCAATGATTTTAGGACTTGTGTATACACCGTAGCCCCTGATAGGGGAGAGGCTTGGATAAAGGTTTTCCAGAACTTATAAATCTTCAACGGGCCTGATATTTAGAGGGTATCCCATAATTTTTGGCAGCGATGCTAAACGTAGATAGAAGTGTCCAGCCAATAGTATCGCTCTAATTCTGTACATAAAAAGCGATCGTTAGACTTTATGGTTTTACCAATCATTAATAGAAATTTATCGTCAAACAGGTAATGATTGGATGACAAAAGAACTCGAATGAGTTGTTAACGAATTACAGTCAAGTTAACTTGTTTGAGTTCATCTGGTTTAATTTAAACTCGAAGTTTGCCGTCCACCTAAACGTTGTTCTGACGCTGTAGGTAAAACATTAACAGAGATAGTTGCATAAACACCCTGTTTTTGACCACCTATAATTAAGCGAATAAAATCTTCTAAGCCTTCAACCAATCGAGCATTGCGTAAAATACCGCAATCTACTGGTGAAAATCCGATTTCTTGTGCAAGTCCCATCACTATTTTTTTGGCTTGCTCGTCATCTCCTGCAACAAAAACAGAAACGCCATAATTTTTTAATGGTTCAGGTGCTAATTCAAAAACTTCCTGCGCCATAGTATTAAAAGCTTTTACCACCCGCGCCTGGGGTACATCTTGAGCAAGCTTTTCAGCTAGAGATTCTACTATCGGAGGATAAGCAAATCCTTCAGGAATATCCTGATTATTACAATCAATAATAATTTTACAGTCGAGAACTTCAGGATGAGAAAGTAACTGTTTAGGCATAACGTTGCGTGCTGTCCACAGAATGACATCAGCAAACGCCGCCGTCTCTTCGTTTGTACCACCTTGGGTTCCCCGTCCGGCGAACTCTGCCGTTGCTTTTCCTTTTTCGGCATCACGGGAGCCAAAAAACACTTCATGCCCCTGTTCTGCCCAGAGAATACCTAGAGAGCGCCCCATGTTTCCGCTGCCAACAATTCCAATCTTCATGAGTTAACCCTCATTCCACCGTAGATTGTGAAGAGACTATAGTTAAGGCACGTGAAGTAGCCACAAAGCAATTATGACCACTAACTTACCTATAGTCACAGAGATTGTACCAATTGTCTTGCAATTGCAACCTGCGATCGCCATGACCAACGACCAATTTTACGACTTTTGTCAACTCAACCGTGATTTTCGCATCGAACGCAATGCTGCTGGAGAATTATTAATTATATTTACTTAGCTAGATTAGTAAAAAAATAGGGACTGAGAAATAAATCTCAGCCCCGAAAAAAAGCGGGCTAACCGCTAATGCCTGGTTAACCCGTGCAGCTTTGGGAACGCGCAGAGAAATGGTTATTGTAATACCAACTTCACATTGGCGTTTTGTAGACCGCGCTGTTTTACTTCAGCCAAGGTCTTGTTAACAGCATATTTTTGGTTAATCGAGTTGATCAACTCGGTTTGGTTGTGCTTTTTAGCAACGCCCCACAAGTCAGCGATTAGGTCAAAAGAACCATCGCTGTTGCGAGACCAGCCGAGGTCATATTCGCCTTCCAATACGGCAACGATATCGGAACGAACGCGCTGACCGTTATAACCACGTACATCAGCTTCTGTTTTTACGCTGATACCGAGGTCGCGCAAGGAAGCTTTGAGGATTTCGGCATCGGTGATTTTGGTACGCAGGGTGCTAAAGTGAGACATTTGGGTTTCCTCCAATGAGAAGATTGAGAAATACGACAACGGTTTGTTTTGGACGAAGCCGCACTTAGCAGGAGGCGGCTTTTTTCATAACTGCTAGCCTTAAAGCTAGCCTTTCCCCCTGGGATGGCAGAGGAAAGCTTTTAAAACTCCATTCGCTGATATTCAGCAACGGAGGATGCTGCGGGACGCGCTCGCTGTCTGGCCCAATCTCTCAGAGCCGTTACCTGTTCTTGCATCGTTCGAGACAGCGGCAATGTTGCCTTTAGCGCAGCAATAATATCTAGTTGTGTGAACTCCCGATCTTGGGCAAAGGCTTCATACATTGCCGCAACGATCGCTTGCTCAATTTCTGCACCGGAAAAGCCATCGGACATCTTAGCTAATTGCTCAAGGTCAAATCTAGAGATGTCTTCGCGGCGCTTGCTTAGGTGAATGTTAAAAATGTCTTGGCGTTCTTCTGGAGTTGGCAAATCCACAAAGAATATTTCATCAAAGCGTCCTTTCCTCAAAAATTCCCCAGGTAACCGTTCTACTCTGTTAGCGGTTGCCATGACAAACACTGGAGATTTTTTATCTTGCATCCATGTGAGGAAAGAACCGAAGATTCTACTTGAAGTCCCGCCATCAGAATCCGAGGAGCCTGCACTACCAGCAAAAGATTTATCCAATTCATCGATAAACAAAATTGCTGGGGAAATAGATTCTGCTGTTTTTAAGGCGTTACGCAAGTTTGCTTCACTTCGTCCGACCATAGAGCCATCATAGACTCGCCCCATGTCTAACCGCAAAAGTGGTAAACCCCACAGGCGAGAAGTAGTTTTGGCAATCAATGACTTACCACAACCCGGAACCCCTAGAATTAACATCCCTTTTGGTTGAGGCAAACCATATTCTCTCGCTCTTTCTGTGAAAGCGTTAGAACGCTGCTTGAGCCATTTTTTTAGCTCCTCTAAGCCACCTACAGCATCAATGGTTTCATCTTCTTCAATGTACTCTAAGATACCATTGCGCCGAATCAGTTGCTTTTTTTCAGATAAAACGATATCTACTTCATCTTCCGTCAAGCGCCCCGTAGTTACCTGCGCCTTTCGGTAGACTTTTTCAGCTTCATCTTTGGTTAAGCCCAAAGCTGCTCTGAGAAGCTTTTCTCTAGCCTCTGTTGTCAACCGCCGCCCACGATATTGGTCTATGTGATAAGTCAGTACTTTATTCAACTCAGCCATATCTGGCAGGCGAAAGTCGAGAACTACAACTTCCTTTTCCAGTTCTATAGGTACTTGCTGCATCGGCGACATCAAAATGATGTTCTTTTGTGTACCTTTGAAGCTGGCGATCGCATCACGTAACGATCTAGTGGTTGCAGGCGCATCAATAAACGGATGTAAATCTTTAAGAATAAATATACTGGGTTCTTTTTGCCGGATAATCCACTCAATCGCCGCCTCTGGAGACACGGTATTATGTTGCGTGACATTCCGGGGTTGACCGTACTCCACAATGCCGTGTGTTACTGTCCAAACGAATACTCGGCGCTGGGGCTTTAATAACTGGGCAGTAGTGGAAATCGCTTGCTCAGCCCGCTCTTCCTCGGAGGTCACAAGGTAGATTAAAGGGTATTGAGCTTGAATTAGGATATTGAGCTCTTCTTTCATACATCGACCTACTTGAGACCTATAGAGACATTGCGTTTAGTAAAGGCAACCGAAATGATGAATTATTCATTCATCATTCCTATCTAGCAAGGAACCAACTCTTCCTCACCCTTGGGATGGGTTTCATCTTCATCCATTTCATCAATAGAAAGATGCTCTTGACCAACTACTCCTGGCTGGTTGCCTAAAGTAACCAGTTCCCCATCACGTAAGACTAGTGAGCTATTACAAGTTGGGCATGAGTAAACTCTATGAGTCCGCCCATAAGATGAAGCTTCGACTTCATCAACTAAATCTGAATTAGACAGGTAAAAAATGAGGGCACGTTCGGCAAGATCTGACATTGGTTCGCAATCGACTGCTGAACGAATCTTCAGTTTTCTGTGCAACTCTGGCGATAAATACAAAGTGACCTTTTGCTTAGTTTGCGTTTGCATATAACTCTTTAACGGTCTTACCCGGGTATGTATATCACGTTATCGATTCTTTTATTGGTTGTCAAGACGGCAAAACGTTTTGACGGCTATTTCGTTACATTTATTTATATAATAGACTGAATTACTGTGTGAAGTAGTGACAACGTTGGCAAATTGAGTTACCTATTGAACGGTTATCTGGATTTAACTAGATTTAATCAAGCAGCAGTAGCGTAGCTCTAAAGAAGGGATAGAATTTGTGTTTTTGGTACTTCTATAAAAAAACAGTGAATTTGGCAAAAATGTAATAATGACTACTGCCACAGTTAAAACCTCTTGTTTCACACAAAAAATTTATAGGCTTGGTTTTGGTCTTAGCCCAGCCATTGCCATATTGATAATGCTGTGGAGTTGTACAGCGACCAATTTTAACGTTGAAGCCATTACCTGGAAAACTTATAGCAACTCTCGTTACGGTTTTAAGTTTCCATATCCGAGTAATTGGACTTCTTTAGCAGCCCCAGAAAACGATGATGGAATTGGGTTTATTTCACCTGAGAACAAAACAGTAGAAATTCGTGGGTGGGCAAGTCAACAGCTACCAAATTCCATTGACAAAAGCCGAGATTCTGGGAAAAAGATACAACCTAACTTTCAGACTGCCCAAGGAATATCTGGGGTACTGCTTGTAGAAGTAGACCGCCAAGCAACTTCAATGACACTGACACTAACTCAAAATCAAGTCAAATACTACTGGCAAGGACGAAGCAACAGCCAAGAATTTCCAAATTACTACCGTTTGTTCTATTACATTGCCCAGCAGTATCGGATTCCCAAGTCTTGAGTTATGGGCACAGGGCATACGGCATGGGGCATGGGGACAAGGGAACAAGAGCAGGGGGGCAGGGTATGGGGAAAAGGTTAAAGGGAAAAGGGAAAAGGAATAATAAATTTAATCTTTCCCCTTTCCCTTTACCCCTTTCCCTTTCCCCATACCCTGTTTGCCCAATACCCAAAATCTACATCTCTTTCAGAATGATGATTGAGAGGGGACACAAACCTGATAGATTTAGCTATCAGCGAGTAAAAACTGGTGAAGATGAAAGTCCTGGTTATTGGTGGCGATGGGTATTGCGGTTGGGCAACTGCCCTTTACCTTTCCAATCGAGGTTATGAAGTTGGAATTTTAGATAGTTTGGTGCGGCGGCACTGGGATAATGAACTGGGTGTTGAAACTCTCACACCGATCGCACCTATTCAGCAACGCCTCCAGCGCTGGCAAGATTTAACTGGTAAATCTATCGACCTGTTCGTTGGCGATATTACCAATTACGAGTTTCTCAACAAAGCATTACATCAATTTCAGCCAAATGCCATAGTGCATTTTGGCGAACAGCGCTCGGCTCCATTTTCGATGATTGACCGCGAACATGCAGTTATCACCCAGGTGAATAACGTAGTTGGTACGTTGAACTTACTGTATGCGATGCGGGAAGATTTCCCAGATTGTCATTTGGTGAAGCTGGGGACGATGGGTGAATACGGTACGCCCAATATTGACATCGAAGAAGGATATATCACCATTGAACACAACGGACGCAAGGATACCCTACCTTATCCCAAGCAGCCTGGTTCAATGTACCATTTAAGCAAAGTCCATGATAGTCATAACATCCACTTTGCTTGCCGGATTTGGGGATTGCGAGCAACGGATTTAAATCAGGGTGTGGTTTACGGCGTCTTAACCGAAGAAACGGGGATGGACGAATTATTAATTAATCGCCTGGATTACGACGGTGTGTTTGGCACAGCACTGAATCGTTTTTGTATTCAAGCAGCGATTGGACATCCGCTTACCGTTTACGGCAAAGGTGGACAAACTCGCGGATTTTTGGATATTCGGGATACAGTCAGATGTGTGGAATTAGCGATCGCCAACCCCGCCGAAGCTGGTGAATTCCGCGTATTCAACCAATTTACCGAACAATTCAGCGTCGGCGATTTGGCATTAATGGTGAAAAAAGCTGGCAATGCGATGGGATTGAATGTAGAAATCAATAACTTAGATAATCCCAGAGTCGAAAAAGAAGAACATTACTTCAACGCAAAAAACACAAAATTGCTGGATTTAGGTTTACAGCCGCATTTTCTCTCTGATTCTTTACTTGATTCTCTGTTAAACTTTGCAGTCAAGTATCAGAAACGAGTTGATAAAAAACAAATTCTGCCTAAAGTTTCTTGGCACAGAAGTTAGCTTAAACTCCGCGTGCAGCTAATAACAGAACCCTATTTAACCCAAGTAAGTCGCTGGCCTAAAACTGGTCGCCATATTCTAGCGCAATATGACGACCACTTAATTGTTGTTTATCAGGCATATCGTCCAGCTATTGCTGAGTTCGCCCTCACCAACGGCTATCTTGGTGGTGAGTTCAGTTTTGACCGCATGAGTTGGATAAAACCTAACTTTCTTTGGATGATGTATCGTTCTGAATGGGGTACAAAAACTGGGCAAGAAGTAGTTTTAGCTATTTGGATTAAGCGTTCGGGTTTTGATGAAATTTTAAGGGCAGCTGTTCATTCCAGCTTTATTCCAGAACTTTATGCCAACACAAGTGTATGGCAAAAAGCACTAAAGCAATCGCAGGTTCGCTTGCAATGGGACCCAGACCATCATTCATCTGGGGCAAAATTAGAACGACGCGCTATTCAGTTAGGGTTACGGTCTCATATGCTAGCTGCTTACGCTAAAGATTGGATTTTGAACATTGAGGATATCTCTGGCTTTGTACAAAAGCAGCGGCAAAAGATTAAATCTGGCTGCGAACAATTGATTACACCACAGGAGACAGTTTACTCTGTCTTTGATAGCGAAACGCAAGAAAAGCTGGGATTATCTGCCTGGATTGAATAGTTTTATATGAGAATTGCTCTATTCACCGAAACCTTTTTACCCAAGGTTGACGGCATTGTAACGCGCCTGCGCCACACCGTTGACCATCTACAACGCAATGGCAATCAAGTACTGGTGATTGCCCCTGATGGAGGCATCACAGAACATAAAGGCGCTAAAGTTTACGGCGTTACTGGCTTTCCTCTGCCATTGTATCCAGAATTAAAAATGGCACTTCCTCGCCCAGCCATTGGTTACGCCTTAGAAGAGTTTCAGCCAGATATTATTCATGTCGTGAATCCAGCGGTTTTAGGTCTGGCGGGCATATTTTATAGCAAAATGCTCAAAATACCCTTGGTAGCGTCTTATCATACGCATTTACCCCAGTATCTCCAGCATTACGGCTTGGGAATGCTAGAAGGGCTGCTTTGGGAACTGCTCAAAGGCGCTCATAATCAAGCAGCTTTAAATCTGTGTACCTCCACAGCGATGATGGAGGAACTGTCGGCACATGGTATTGAACGGGTGGATTTATGGCAGCGTGGGGTGGATACGGAATTATTTCATCCCGATTTAGCTAGTGGAGAAATGCGATCGCGTTTATCGCAAAATCATCCAGAAAGCCCCTTATTACTTTACGTTGGGCGTCTCTCGGCTGAAAAAGAAATTGAGCGCATCAAACCAATTTTAGAAGCAATTCCCGAAGCTCGATTGGCACTAGTTGGGGATGGGCCTCACCGCCAAGCACTGGAAAAACATTTTGCTGGCACAAACACCCATTTTGTTGGATATCTCATCGGCAGAGAATTAGGTTCTGCCTTTGCCAGTGCTGACGCCTTTATTTTTCCCTCCCGAACCGAAACACTAGGCTTAGTATTACTAGAAGCAATGGCAGGCGGTTGTCCAGTAGTCGCAGCCCGTTCTGGAGGAATCCCTGATATTGTCACAGATGGTGTCAATGGATATCTTTTTGAGCCAACAGTAGATGTTCAAGGAGCAATTGCGGCTACTGTCCGCCTCTTAGAAGAGAAACAACAACGAGACATCATCCGTCAAAATGCTCGTCGGGAAGCAGAAAGTTGGGGTTGGGCAGCTGCCACTTCCCAGCTACAAAATTACTATCAAAAGGTGATATTTTCTCAACAATTGACAAAATAGTGGGAGTAGGGACTAGGGAGTGGGAGAGATGAGGGAAGGGCGAATAATAACTCCGAGCATCAACAGTCAATAGTCAGCACTCCCAATGCCCAATGCCCTATGCCCTCTGCCCAAAATCTAAAATTTAAAATCTAAAATTTCCATGACACTCCCTAATCCTGGCAGCGTCTTGGCTACATTAACTGAACTAACTCAAGTTAATCGTACTCACGCCCTACTGCGTCGCGTTAAAGATTTATCTGTTAATGAATTTGTTTGCTTACTAGACTTTATAACGGCTGAGTTTCAGCAATTTCTCAGAGCGATCGAACTAATTAATAATGAAGCTCTAGAAACTATGTTGGAGAAAGTTTTAGAAGCGATTACGCTCAAAATTGGCCAAATTCTCCAAGCAGAACACACAGCTATTTTTTTAGTTGACCATGACAAAGGTCAACTTTGGTCAAAAGTTCCTCAAGATAATACTCAAAGATTCTTAGAAATTCGTACTCCCATCACAGTAGGTATCCCCGGTCACGTTGCTAGTACGGGTCAATATTTAAACATATCTGAAACCTATACTCATCCCTTATTTAGCCCAGAACTTGAAAAACAAATGGGCTACAAAATTCACAATATTTTATGTATGCCAGTTATTAGTAGCAAAAACCAAACGGTAGCGGTAGTGCAACTGGCTAATAAAACTGGAAATATTCCATTTAATTATGACGATGAAGAACGTTTTCGAGATTTCGCTGCTTCCATTGGAATTATCCTAGAAAGCTGCCAATCTTTTTATGTAGCTGCCCGCAATCAAAGAGGCGCAACGGCTTTGTTGCGGGCAACTCAGACACTAGGGCAAAGTCTGGATTTAGAAGCGACTTTGCAAATTGTCATGGAGCAAGCTCGAATTTTAATGCAAGCAGACCGCAGTACGCTGTTTCTATATCGTAAAGAAATGAGCGAACTTTGGACAAAAGTGGCGGCAGCGGATGGCATAAATTTAATTGAAATTCGCATTCCTGCTAACCGTGGTATTGCTGGCTATGTAGCTTCTACTGGTGAAGCTCTAAATATTCCCGATGCCTACAAAGATCCCCGTTTTGACCCGACTACAGATACAAAAACTGGATATGTAACTCGCAATATTTTGTGTTTACCAGTCTTTAATTCGGCAAATGAATTGATTGGTGTAACGCAATTAATTAATAAGCAACAAAGCAGTTTTACTGCCTCTGATGAAGAGTTTATGCGGGCTTTTAATATCCAGGCGGGAATTGCTTTAGAAAATGCTCGATTGTTTGAAAATGTATTGTTAGAAAAACAGTATCAGAAAGACATTTTGCAGAGTCTATCTGATGCTGTAATTTCTACAGATATGGCAGGAAAAATCGTCACAATTAATGATGCAGCCTTGGAGTTATTGGGTTGCCCCATAGGAGATACCACTACTAAAACCAACAAGCTTTTGTGGGAACAGAATTTGATTGGTCGCCGAGTTTGGGAAGTTGTGCCGATTGAAAATCTGCAAATGCGGCTAGAAGATAGTTTAAAAACTGGAGCTAAACATTATGTCCCAGAGCAAAGTTTGATTGTGGGATTGTATCAGGTAACAAGTGCTATTAGCGATAGCGGGGCGTTGAGCCAGTGCCCAGTTTTGACTTTCATTCAGGACTCAGCATCGAAAACTCAGTACTTAAGTTTAGCAGTGCGCGATCGCCATAACCCCGATGTTTTTATTCCCTGGAATCAACCCTTGACTCCCAAGTCTCAGTTTCTCACATCCGATCGCGTGCAAATATTAGAACGCAGTATCAATCTCACTGTTAATCCCCTGACTAACCCAGAAGGCGGTGTTCGTGGTGGTTTGGTGGTGTTGGAAGACATCAGTCAGGAAAAACGCATGAAAACCACCATGTCCCGCTACCTGACGCCCCATGTAGTCGAACAAGTCATGGCTTTGGGTGAAGATGGTTTAATGGTGAGCGAACGCAAAGAAGTAACCATCTTATTTTCGGATATCCGAGGCTACACAACACTTACGGAAAATCTCGGTGCAGCTGAAGTAGTGTCCCTGCTAAATCAGTATTTTGAAACGATGGTGGAGGCAGTGTTTAATTACGAAGGCACACTCGATAAATTTATTGGTGATGCTTTAATGGCGGTATTTGGTGCGCCGCTACCACTTACAGAAAACCATGCTTGGAGAGCTATACAGTCAGCGTTGGATATGCGACAACGCTTAGAAGAATTTAACCAGCGACGAATTATCCAAGCACAGCCAGAAATCCGTATTGGGATTGGGATTAGTTCTGGGGAAGTGGTTTCCGGTAATATTGGTTCCCGCAAGCGAATGGATTACACCGTAATTGGCGACGGTGTAAACTTGAGTTCGCGCTTGGAAGGAGTAACCAAGGAATATGGTTGTGATATTCTTTTAAGTGAATTTACTTACCAACTTTGCAGCGATCGCATTTGGGTGCGCCAGTTAGATAGAATTCGAGTCAAAGGGAAACACCAGGCAGTCGATATCTATGAGTTAATTGGCGATCGCACCACTCCTTTAGATGCCAACACTCAGGAGTTTTTGTTTCACTATCATACTGGACGCTCGGCTTATTTATCGCGTAACTTCTCTCAAGCGATCGCTTGCTTTGAAGCTGCTAAACGCATCAAACCCAAAGACCAACCTGTGAATATCCACCTAGAACGTGCTTGCAACTATCAACAAACGCCGCCTCCAGAATCCTGGGATGGTGTTTGGACAGCGATCGCTAAGTAGTTGCCAAGATTAAAATGTTACTAAGAGTCAAGAAATGCTTTTTCTAAATCGCACTTTGAACTGTTCATCAATTAACTTTTCAATCTTTAATCTCCCCATCATCCAGAAATGGATCTTCACCAATTCTCAGCTCTTTTTTTGAGCGTTTCAACTGCTTCCATAAATCCTTGATTTGGTCGTAAGCTTCATCTGGAGCCATTTTTCCACCCGTTTCCAGGTTGCAAATATAGCTTACTTTTTGGGCAAATTCCTGTAGATTCGCATTAAAAACTAAGTTTTCTGGCTTTACTTGACCGTAGTAGCGACCGCGAGGATAGATAAAATCATTCTTATCCACTATTTTCTCTCCATTTATTAAATTACCCTTTTGTTTAAATTTTGGAAGCTAATCAGTAGCTACCCCGTTCTTTCTTCGTCAGGCTAGGGAAACCGAATCATTAAACTCCATTTCCAACCGATGATAAGGAAATTGGTCGATTCAGATTCAGGACTTACGCAAAAATTGCTAAAAAGCTTGATTTATCGTAGACGCTTTGCGGCTTACCGAAGGCTACCGCCAAGACGCCAAGAACGCCAAGAATTCGTAGAGTGTGCGTAAGTCCTAAGATTATTGAAACTAGAGTCTAAAGCTGAGAACACTTTCACCGTATACTTTACAAAGAAAGTCGCTGCTAAAGTGAGTAGAGAGGATATTTAGCTTTTCTCTCTATTGCCAATTTATCTCATCTTAATTTATGAAATTAGTATTGTAATTAACTTCGCTAAAAACCCTTATTTAGTAAGTATTAATATATACTTTTTTCTACTAAATTTTCTTTGCAAAAAGAATTACAAGTAAACTACAAACTAAATAAATTACACACGAAAAGTTTATCACTTACTCAATCCAATTGTCTTCTGTTAAAAGTTAGAGATAGAGTTCTAAATCTTTAGTAATCGGCTCGTGGACCCTAATAATTTGCCCAAAAAGGAAACTCTTAGGGCTATTTTCAGGTTTATAGACCACTATTGTGCCCAGGGAATAGGAAGTAATTCATTTGAGATTTTGGGGATTGGGAGTGTTGAGTGTTGACGCTGCGAGTTATTTCCCTTGTCGCTTTGTCCTCATTTCTCCGAGCCTCTAATGGCTAATGGTTAATAACTAAAGATAAAATAGTGAAGCCTCAAAGGACAAAAATAGTCCATCGCCTACCACTTTACCTGCCACCATGTCTGTTAATTCCAAGCTATACGAAGGCAAAGCGAAAATTCTCTATGCAACAGACGATCCGGAAGTCTTGTTGGCTGATTTTAAGGATGATGCCACCGCGTTTAACGCCCAAAAGCGTGGCAGTATTCAAGGAAAAGGAGAAATTAATTGCCGCATTTCCAGCCAGCTTTTTAAACAGTTGGAGGCAAATGGTATAAAGACTCACTTTATTGACAGTCCTGCCCCGAATCAGATGCGGGTGAGAGCAGTAAAGATTTTGCCTTTAGAAGTAGTGATTAGAAATATTGCGGCTGGCAGTCTGTGTCAGCAAACAGGGTTACCAGTGGGTAAAATTCTGAAACAGCCATTGGTTGAGTTTTATTACAAAAACGACCGATTAGGAGATCCTTTGTTGACACGCGATCGCCTGTACCTGCTAGAGTTAGCCACGCCGGAACAAGTGGATGCAATTACACATCTAGCATTGCAAATCAACGAGTTTCTAGGTGGCTTTTGGCAGCAGTGTGGCATTACTCTAGTGGACTTCAAACTAGAATTTGGTTTGGACTCACAACAGCAGTTGCTCTTGGCAGACGAAATTAGCCCCGACACCTGCCGTTTGTGGGATATAGCAGAAGAAGACTCAAATCGCCGCGTACTGGACAAAGACCGCTTTCGCCGGGACTTAGGAAATATAGAGGATGCCTACCAGGAGGTTTTACAGCGAGTATTAAAAGCAGTAGATAGTAATAATTAAAAAATTGGGAAAAATCTATTAAACTCATGTGGATTGTCATTTGTCTTTTGTCCTTCGTTCTTTGTGAAAAACCAATGCCCAATGCCAAATGACCAATGACTGATTCGTGATGGTGTGTGTGTGGTTGTGAAGAGGAATCATAAGTAAAATGCGTTTATATCCCGTATTGCTGACAGCAGTAGCAATTGCAGCGCCTTTGGGCGGCTCGCCGAGTGCAAATGCACAAACCGCTAACAGTTCAAAACAGACAACAGAAGTTTTGACACTGGAAACCAATCAGCAACCAGAAAAAGACACTGGTCAAACTGACTTTAATAACGAGCATCTACAGTCTCGTGTTGTGGCAGTTTTCCCTGGTAAAAAAACAAAAGCGATGTCTAACGACAAGCCGCTCACAGCAGAGGTAATAGTGCCAACCTCCACAACAGCAGCAACGGCACAAATACCTCAAAGCAACACCAATCTTACTCAACAGCCATCTCCTGCTCCAGACATTCCACCCCCAGATATTCAACAAACAACGCCTTTGCCAACTCCTGAGACTACTCCAGTCCCAGAGAATGTTAATCCCCCTGCAACAGAACCTGTATTACCCACAACTCCCGAAGATACTCAACAGCCATCTTCCACTCCCGACATCCCGTTTCCAGATAGTCAACAACGGACACCGGCCCCAGCCCCAAGCACTACCCCGCAAAATACACAACCTGGCACAGCCCCAGCCCCAGGCACTACTCCTGAAAATACACAACCTGGCACAGCCCCAGAAGCCAACGATCCCCGCGTATTGGTCTCAGAAGTAGTCATTAGATCGCAAACTGGGCAACTCGCACCAGAACTGGAAGAACAAGTTTACAGAGTCATTCGTACCCAACCAGGACGAACCACAACCCGTAGCCAACTGCAAGAAGATATTAACGCCATCTTTGGTACTGGGTTCTTTTCCAACGTCCAAGCAGCACCAGAAGACACCCCCTTAGGAGTAAGGGTGAGCTTTGTCGTGCAGCCCAACCCCGTTTTGAGTAAGGTACAAGTGGAAGCTAATCCTGGCACTGGTGTTCCCTCGGTACTGCCACCTAACACTGTAGATGAAGTATTTCGCGAACAGTATGGTAAGATATTAAATTTGCGTGACTTGCAAGAAGGAATCAAGCAGTTAAACAAGCGGTATCAAGACCAAGGTTACGTACTAGCCAACGTCATTGGAGCACCCCAAGTCTCTGAAAATGGAGTTGTTACCTTACAAGTGGCAGAAGGGGTAGTGGAAAACATCCGAGTCCGTTTCCGCAATAAAGATGGTCAGGAAACAGACGAAAAAGGACAGCCAATTCGGGGACGCACCCAGGAATACATCATTACGCGGGAAGTGGAATTAAAGCCAGGACAGGTATTCAACCGCAACACAGTCCAAAGAGACCTACAGCGCGTGTATGGACTAGGGCTGTTTGAGGATGTGAATGTCTCCCTCGACCCTGGTACTGACCCTAGCAAAGTCGATGTAGTAGTGAATGTGGCTGAACGCAGTAGCGGTTCCATCGCTGCTGGGGCAGGGATTAGTTCTGCTAGCGGGCTTTTTGGTACGGTCAGCTATCAACAGCAAAACCTCAATGGCAGAAACCAAAAACTAGGAGCAGAAGTACAGGTAGGAGAAAGGGAACTGCTGTTTGACCTGCGGTTTACCGATCCCTGGATTGCCGGAGATCCTTACCGGACTTCTTACACAACTAATCTTTTTCGCCGCAGTTCCATTTCGCTGATTTTTGATGGTCAAGATAAGGATCTTAGGACGTTTAATCCAAACGATCCCATAAATGATACAGAGGCTCAGGATCGCCCCCGTATCGTTCGTCTAGGTGGCGGTGTCACTTTTACCCGTCCTCTATCCTCAAATCCCTACAAAAGTTCAGTTTGGACTGCCTCAGCAGGTATACAGTATCAACGAGTTACCAGTGAAGATGCTGATGGCAACCAGAGAAGAGATGCGGCACTCTTCAATGAAGACGAACAGCCTATCAACGACGAGACTGGAGAAATTATTACCAATCCCAACAACCTAGTTACCACTCCATTAACTGAGTCTGGTACAGGTCAAGACGATCTGTTACTGTTCCAACTCGGCGTACAGCGGGATCTTCGTAATAATCCTCTCCAACCTACTAGCGGTTCTTATCTCCGCTTCGGGATCGATCAGTCAGTACCCATAGGACAAGGTAATATTTTACTTACCAGATTACGCGGTAGCTACAGTCAATATTTCCCCGTACAATTAATTCGCCTCAGCAAAGGGGCACAAACCCTAGCATTTAACCTGCAAGCAGGAACCGTCCTTGGCGACTTGCCCCCCTACGAAGCCTTTACCATTGGTGGTAGCAACTCGGTTCGGGGTTACGAAGAAGGAGCATTAAGCAGCGGACGCAGTTATGTGCAAGCATCAGTTGAGTATCGGTTTCCAGTTTTTTCAGTAGTTAGTGGCGCACTATTTTTTGATATCGGTAGTGACTTGGGAACTACTACCAGACCGGCTGAAATACTGAACAAAAACGGCACTGGCTACGGTTATGGTCTTGGCGTTCGCGTCCAGTCTCCCTTAGGCCCGATACGTATCGACTATGGTATCAACGATGACGGCGATAGCCGGATTAATTTTGGTATCGGCGAAAGGTTTTAATCAGTTAGGAGTTAGAAGTTAGGAGTTATGAGTTTTAATTCCTCACTCTTCACTTTTAATTCATAACTTTTGAGGATTAGCTTGCTAATTTTGACGTTTGCCTCAATACTGTTCCGATAAAGGGATTAATGACAATTTTGAGGGAATATCAGGGTTTTACCAAAACAGACTATGAAAGATACTCAACGAAATATATTAATTTCTCGGCTATGCAACAGCACACTCTAGCAGCTCCCATCGCCCAAGCTGGAGTGGGACTGCATAGCGGTGTGACTGCACAAGTGCGGATACTACCTGCTGAACCTAGTAGTGGACGCTACTTCGTTAGGGTAGATTTACCTGAGATGCCAATAATTCCAGCCCAAGTTGCAGCAGTGAATCATACTGTTCTTTCAACTCAATTGGGTAAGGGAGAGGTATACGTTCGCACAGTAGAACATCTGTTAGCAGCACTTTCAGCTATGGGTGTAGATAACGCCCGTATTGAAATTGATGGGCCAGAAGTGCCACTTTTAGATGGTTCGGCAAAGGTGTGGACAGCTAACATTGCTCAAGTTGGTTTGATATCGCAAACGATTGAGAATCGCGAACCCTTGGCTATTAAAGAACCAATATGGGTTTATCAAGAAGATGCCTTTGTAGGTGCCCTCCCAGCGTCCGAAATCCGTTTTAGTTACGGTATAGATTTTGACCTACCTGACATTGGCAACCAATGGCATAGTTGGTCGCCAACGGCTGAACTAGGAGATGCTTCTGCTAGCTTTGCAGCGGAGATTGCTCCTGCTCGCACTTTTGGTTTACTGCATCAAATTGAACACTTACAAAAAACAGGGTTAATTAAAGGTGGTAGTTTGGATAATGCACTGGTTTGTGGCCCTCAAGGGTGGTTAAATCCATCATTAAGATTTGCAAATGAGCCAGTCCGTCATAAAATCTTGGATTTAGTAGGAGATTTGAGTTTACTAGGAAATTTTCCTGTTGCTCATTTCTTAGCGTATAAAGCCAGCCACAATTTACACATTCAACTGGCAAAAAAAATTTTAGATTTGGGATCTTGCGAAAAGTCGGAGTGTCGGCTTCCGGCGATCTGAACTTTTTAAGACAGATTTTGGATTGGATCTGAAAGCTGAAAATCCCAGACTGATAAGGTTTTGAATGTACGCCTACTTAATTACCGGATAACAATCAACTACACGGCAAATGTCAATTATTACCCAAGTGAATAGCAGCGATCGCACCACACCCGTATCTACCGAACACCAAGGTACAAATGAGACTACAATCACATCTGAGATTAAAACAACCTTCACATCTGAAGAAATTCAGCAACTGCTACCCCACCGCTACCCATTTTTACTTATAGACAAAATCATTGACTACACCCCAGGTAAAAAAGCTGTTGGCATTAAAAATGTCACAATCAACGAACCCTGTTTCCAAGGTCATTTTCCCGGACGACCACTGATGCCAGGAGTGCTAATTGTCGAAGCAATGGCACAAGTCGGAGGCATTGTCTTAACTCAAATGTCTCAGGTTGAAGGTGGACTGTTCGTTTTCGCTGGTATCGATAAAGTCCGCTTTCGTCGGCAAGTCGTACCGGGAGATCAACTAGTAATGACTGTGGAACTGTTATGGGTAAAACAACGTCGTTTCGGTAAAATGCAAGGTATTGCCGAAGTTGACGGTCAACTCGCTTGTGAAGGCGAATTGATGTTTTCTTTAGTTAGCTAAAAGTTTGCTTTCGTGGTATGGGCTATAGCCGTGAACTGCCCTACTGAATCCTGACAAGGATAACAGTTTAAAAAAAAATCCACAACAGCATCTTATAATTTCTTGATTTTTGCCTCCCTCTCTAGCGAGACGCTACGCGAACACACTCAACTTGCTTGCCCGACACTTTCGTTCATTGAAACACTTAAACGTTGCAACGCCAGTCGCCTCAATGGAACAGCAGTCGCTAAAACTCTGTAATTAGAGCAAGGCACTGCCTGACAAACCCCCGTTAGCGCTGGCTTATTAAGACAGTTCTGGAGATTCACCCTTGAAAACGCTTATTCATCCAACTGCTGTAGTTCATCCCAAATCGGAACTCCACCATACAGTGCAAGTCGGTGCCTATGCTGTGATTGGAGCGCATGTCAAAGTCGGCCCTGAAACAATTATTGGCGCTCATGTAGTGCTAGAGGGGCCTTGTGAAATTGGGGCAGGAAATCAAATTTTTACCGGAGCAGCCATCGGTATGGAACCCCAGGATCTCAAGTTCGTGGGAGAACCAACCTGGGTCAAAATTGGTGACAACAACTTGATTCGTGAGTACGTGACCATTAACCGCGCCACTGGGGCTGGTGAAGCAACAACGATCGGTGATGGCAATCTGCTGATGGCTTATGTCCATGTGGCTCATAACTGCGTGATTGAAGACCAGGTAGTGATTGCCAACTCTGTGGCGTTGGCGGGTCATGTCCATATAGAATCGCGTGCAAGGCTGAGTGGGGTTTTAGGTGTCCATCAGTTTGTGCATATTGGCAGACAAGCAATGGTCGGCGGTATGGCACGTATCGATCGCGATGTAGCTCCATATATGCTTGTGGAGGGAAATCCGGCACGAGTGCGAACCCTCAACCTTGTGGGACTCAAGCGGTCTGGTATGGACGCAGCAGATTTACAAATGCTCAAAAAAGCCTTCCGCATTCTCTACCGCTCTGATTTATCGTTTAAGGATGCCTTAGAACAGCTGGAATTGTTAGGGGATACTGAAGAATTGCAGCATCTACGGCGCTTTCTGCTACTTTCTCAGATGCCAGGAAGACGTGGCTTGATTCCTGGAAAGGCAAAAAAAGGCGCAAGTGATGAATCGTGAGTTAGAGGTTAGGAGTTAGAAGTTATAGAGTTATGAGTTATAAGTCGATAAATGAAATTTTTCACTGCTAACTCCTCACTTTTAAGTTCTAACTCCTCACTTTTAATTCCTCACTCTGAACTTCTAACTCCTCACTTTTAAAACTTGAATTATCAAATGCGGATATTTATCAGCACTGGCGAAGTATCTGGCGATTTGCAAGGGTCGCTGCTAATTACAGCACTCAAGCGTCAAGCTGTGGCGATGGGGTTGGAATTGGAGATTTTGGCCCTGGGTGGCGAAAAAATGCAGCAGGTTGGGGCGACTTTACTGGGTAATACTAGTAGTATTGGCTCAATGGGTATTCTGGAGGGGCTACCTTATGTTTTGCCGACTCTCCAAGTGCAACGACGAGCGATCGCTTACCTCAAACAAAATCCACCAGACTTGGTAGTGCTGATTGACTACATGAGTCCAAATTTGGGGATCGGCACTTTTATGCAACAAAATTTACCACACGTGCCTGTGGTATACTACATCGCTCCCCAAGAATGGGCTTGGTCGTTGAGTTTGCGTAGAACTAACCGAATTATTGGTTTCACAGACAAGCTATTAGCAATTTTTCCAGAAGAAGCCCGTTACTATCGCCAGCAAGGAGCAGAAGTTAGTTGGGTAGGGCATCCTTTAGTTGACAGGATGCAAGATGCTCCCAGTCGCCAAGCCGCCCGTGCAACACTGGGGATTGAGCCAGAACAAATTGCGATCGCTCTACTCCCCGCCTCTCGCCGCCAAGAATTAAAATATCTTTTACCAATTATTTTTCAAGCTGCCCAAACTATTCAAGCTAAATTACCCGAAGTTCATTTTTGGATTCCCCTGTCTCTAGAAATTTACAGACAGCCTATTGAAAAGGCAATTGAGGATTACGGTTTGCAGGCTACAGTTCTATCAGGTCAACAAAAGGAAGTTTTTGCCGCTGCTGATTTAGCCATTAGCAAATCTGGTACCGTCAACTTAGAACTTGCTTTGTTAAACGTCCCGCAAGTCGTAGTTTATCGCCTAAATCCCATCACAGCTTGGATAGCTCGTAAATTTCTTAAAGCTTCCCTAACTTTTGCATCGCCACCCAATTTAGTCGCGATGAAGGCAATTGTGCCAGAATTTTTACAAGAGGAAGCCACACCAGAGAATATTATCCAAGCAGCTATGGAATTACTAATCAATCCAATACGCAGGCAACAAACTTTGGCAGATTATCAAGAAATGCAACGTAATTTGGGAGAAATTGGCGTGTGCGATCGCGCTGCTCAAGAAATTTTAGCAATGATTAGAGGGAGTGGGGAGTAGGTACGGACAAGGGTTAACTCTTGTTTGTACGAAGGGGGGGAAAATGAGGGAGTGAGGGATAAAAAATTAATAACCAATGCCCCATGCCCAGAAAAAAAATGAAAGAGCAGCCAAAAAGACCAATAGTAATAGATTTGTTTGCTGGTGCAGGTGGGCTAAGTTTAGGATTTGAACAAGCTGGTTTTGATGTGAAAGCTGCTGTTGAAATCGATCCAGTTCATGCAGTCGTTCATAAGTTTAATTTTCCTCATTGCGTTGTATTACCTTGTTCGATAACTGAATTATCGGGTAAAGAAATTCGAGAAAAAACTGGAATTGGCGACCAAAATATCGAAACTATAATTTCTGGTTCGCCTTGTCAAGGTTACTCGTATATAGGCCGTAGAGCATTAGACGATCCCAGAAATTTTTTAATCAAAGATTTTATCAGAATTGTCTTAGAATTAAAACCTTCTTATTTTGTTTTTGAGAATGTTAGAGGTTTGACAGTTGGGAAACATAAATGTTTTCTATCTGAACTAATTGAAACTTTCACCGAAAATGGCTATCAAGTCTGTTTACCTTGGAAAGTTTTGAATGCTGCTGATTATGGAGTACCCCAAAGGCGAGAAAGATTATTTCTCATTGGTGCAAAGAAAGGTTTTATTTTACCTGAATATCCTACTCCATCTAATAAACCAATTTGTGAAACCTTAGCCAATCCTATATTACCTCCTACTCCTTCTTGTTGGGATGCCCTTGGAGATTTGCCAGAAGCAGAAGAATTTGAAGAATTATTATACAGTGATTCTGTAGAAACGGAAAAATGGAACAATCCCAGCAAATATGCACGAGAGATGAGATGTTTAGATGATAGGAGTTGGCATTTTGGTTATAGAAGAAATTGGAATAGTTTTGTTTTGACTTCTAGTATGAGAACTAATCATTCGCAGATTTCACGCGCTAGATTTCAAGCCACAGAACAGGGAAAAAAAGAACCTATTTCTCACTTCTTCAAACTTGCAGAAAATGGCATAGCCAACACTTTAAGAGCAGGAACTGATGCTGCTCATGGCGCCCATACTTCTCCAAGGCCTATTCATTATAGTCAGCCTCGCTGCATCACGGTACGGGAAATGGCGCGATTACATGGGTTTCCCGATTGGTTTCGTTTTCATATTACTAAATGGCATGGTGCAAGACAGGTAGGGAATGCAGTTCCGCCACCATTAGCAAGAGCGATCGCTACAGAAATTATCAAATGTTTGGGAATTACTCCAATTACTCCTGAAGATGTTTGGGATTTGGGAGATGCCAAACTTTTGTCAATGAATATGAGACAAGCTGCAAATTATTGGGAGGTGACTAGAGAGCAATTATTTGAGCGATCGCTGAGTCTCCTATAACAGAATTTTTTACTGTTATCTAGCATTTTTAATTGAGTAAACAAATTTTAAAAATGATACAAATGAAATACTTAAAGCAATTAACAGTAAATCTTTGAAAATTAAAAATTTCAATTTTCAAAGCAGTAAAATTTATTGAATGATTTTTTCTAGATACTGAGCTATCATTTGCTGTTCGCCACCACGAGAAATAACAGTTTGTCGGGTGCGATATTTCTTACCAACCATTTTTAATTCTTCTTCAAAAAGAGCGCCATTTTCTTCTGTCCACAAGTATATTGTTTTAGGATCTCGGAAGTAGTATTCAGCTACGACTAACTTAGGTACAGGAAAATTGCGGCCAAAATACATAGTTGTTCCTAAGCTACCTAATACTGTCCAACGCTTAGAACCTTGCTCACCTGTTTCTGAATCTACTGTGTTCCATTCAACATAGGAACCACAAGTCAGTTGGGCACTTTCATCCAATTCATGCAGTTTTGCCAAGTCTATTAATTCAGGACTTCCTCGATCTAAAAACCGCATAGTAACAGTTTTTGTTATTTCCTTAATTTTGCCATTTGGCAGTGCATAATACCGTCGCAGAGAACACCAATCACCATTGGATTCTTGCAGAAAGTTTTTAATTAATGATTCTTGTTCTGGAGATGCTATTCTGTCGTTACTATCAGTCATTACTAGCCTTAAATTTATCTTATATTTACAATTTATTCTTAATACAAAGATAGGCAAAATTTGAGTATTACCTAAAGTAATATCTGCTGAAATGAGAACCTATTGTGAATAGGAAACTAAGCGAACCAGTATTTGCCAAATCAACACCGTATTAATTGATATAATAGCTACTTAATTAAAATTAAATAACCGAATTACTACTTAAATATAAGGCTGTAATTTTGAAATTTCGATGTAGATTATTTGTTTTTAAGTATCATTTATTACATTTACTTAAATTTTTTGGGCGATCGCGGGTGCAGCGACAAAGATTAATCAGCGTCAAGTTACTTTACAGCAGGTATGTCTTAAATGGTAATATTAAGTTGCGTCAGCCTACTATGATGAGTATCTGTACTCATTTATTACTGCAAAAGGCTGAAAGTTTGAAGTTTGTTAAATTTCCTTCTCTAGCTCGTACTCACAACATAAACATCCTGCGATCGCTGGTGTAGCTTGTAGGATGTACTCTATTTAAAAATACCTATAGCTACAGTCAGAAAAATTGAAGTCAGATGAAAATTTTTGTTGTATATACCCTATAATTCTTTTTACGGTATCTGACTAGAAATACCGTAGTTTTAGGGGTGATTCCGATGAGCCAGCCGCAACAACAGACACAAGTGGGTAACTACCTAGCTCAGGCAATGCAGATTTATCGCCAGAAAGCTTTGGAAGTTATGAAATTTCGGTATCAACGCCGAATTAGAAATTGGTTGAATGGGCGTACTATCCAAAGCTTCGCGAGTTTGTTGCTCATAGGTGCTGTTTTGAGTATGTTAGTTGCCTCCTGTGGAAGCAGTTCAGCTAACAATGCTGATGTAAAGCTGAGGCTGGTTTCCTTTTCCGTTACAAAAGCAGCTCATGACCAAATAATTCCTAAGTTTGTAGAAAAGTGGAAGCAAGAACACAACCAAAAGGTCATATTTGAGCAAAGTTATGGAGGTTCTGGCGCTCAAACAGCTGCTGTCATCGAAGGTTCACAAGAAGCAGATATCGTACATTTAGCACTTCCTCTGGATGTAAGTAAAATTCAGAAAGCAGGTTTGATTAAACCGGGTTGGGAAATCAAATCGCCCAGAAATGGCATAGTTAGCAGATCCGTTGCTAGTATTGTCACCCGCGAAGGTAATCCAAAAAATATTTATACTTGGCAAGACTTAGCAAAAGATGGGGTGACATTGATTGCGGCTAACCCAAAAACCTCTGGTATTGCTATTTGGGAATTCTTAGCTTTGTGGGGTTCAGTAACTCAAACCGGAGGTGAAGAAACAACAGCATTAGATTATGTCACCAAGGTCTATAAAAACACCCCTGCATTGACAAAAGATGCTCGTGAGGCTAGCGATTTATTTTTCCAAAAAGGCCAAGGAGATGTCTTAATTACCTACGAGAATGAAGTAATTTTGGCACAAAAGGCTGGAAAAAAACTGCCTTATGTAGTCCCAAAAATCAATATTTCTATTGATAACCCTGTTGCAATAGTTGATAAAAATGTTGATAAGCACGGGACAAGAAAAGTCGCACAAGCATTTGTTGACTACCTTTACTCAACAGAAGCTCAACGAGAATTTGCTAAATTACAATATCGTCCTGTTAACCCCACTGTTGCCCAAGAAGTATTATCTGAATATCCGCAAGTAGATACATTATTCACGTCTCAAGATTTAGGCGGCTGGGATAATATCGAGAAAAAGTTTTTTGGGGATGGGGCGATTTTTGATAAGGCTATAGCTGGGAAAAAAGCATAAGTCTTAATTGTTAATTCAGTCTTTTCTAAATGCCAGTAGATACAAACTATCAGGTATTTGTGTTACTCTACCTCAATTGATAATTTATGAGCTTTCGCCCACGATTCAAAAATAGCCTCTTGCTAACTTCGATCGCGCTTATTGCTGGTAGCATCAGTGCTTGTAACAGCGGACAAGAATTAAAAAGTCAAGTAAGTATTGATGGCGCAGCTGTAGGTTTTCCTATTTCTTTAGCAGTTGCAGAAGAATATGGCAAAGGCAAACCTGATGCTAAAGTGAGTGTGGCCTCAAGTGGTACTGGTGGTGGTTTCAGTAAATTTTGTAATGGTGACATTGATATAGCTGGTGCTTCTCGTACCATTAGAGATGAAGAAATCAAGAAATGTCAAAGTAAGAATATTAGCTTTGTTGAATTACCTGTAGCTTTAGATGGCATTGCCGTGATTGCTAATCGGAAAAATAATTTTGCCAAATGTCTAACTATCAAGGAATTAGGCAAAATTTGGAGTGCTAAATCAGACGGCAAAATACTAAGTTGGAACCAAGTAAATCCCAAATTTCCTAATCAAAAACTCAAGTTATATGCTCCAGCATCAGATACTGGAACATTCGATTATATGACTCAAGCTGTGACTGGCAAAGCTAAGAACGGCCGTACAGACTACACTCCCAGCCACAATCAAAATTTGCTAGTACAAGGTGTGTCAGGAGATGAATTTTCATTAGGATATGTAGGTATATCTTACTACATTCAAAACCAAGAAAAACTTAATTTAGTTGGTGTAGAAAGTCCTTTGGGAAAATGCCAAAAACCTGTTCCTGTAGATAATGTAATCAAAAATATCTACACGCCTTTGTCTCGACCTCTGTTTCTTTACGTCAGTAAAAAATCTTTAGATACTAAACCAGCAGTTAAAGAATTTGTAGATTTTTATCTAGACAATTCTTGGAAATGGGTAGATAGCGTTGGTTATGTTGCACTACCTGATGAAGCTTATGTCAAAGTCAAACAAAAATTTGGTAGGGAAGAAACTGGGACAAAATTTAAAAAAGCAAAACCAGGGGAACCGATTACAAACTTTATTTAGATAAGCTCGTGTTTATGACAAATACAAATTTTCAAGAAGATCCTTATCTATTATCTAGACAGTCACTTGAGAAGAACGCATCTGAAGATATATCAGAAAAGATTGTGGCGGTAATTTTATTTGCTTGTGCTTTAGTTTCAGTTTTGACTACCTTTGGGATTGTCATAATTATCTTTCAAGAAACATTTGGTTTTTTCCAAGAAGTTTCCTTTGCACAATTTTTTCTAGATACTAAGTGGACACCGCTATTTGCAGAGAGACATTTTGGCGTTTGGCCTTTAATTAATGGTACTTTCTTAACTACTGCGATCGCTATGGCAGTGGCTATTCCTTTAGGTTTATCTTCCGCCATTTATTTGAGTGAATATGCCAAACCAAAAGTAGCAGCAATTTTACGTCCCGCAGTAGAACTTTTAGCAGGGGTTCCAACGGTAGTCTATGGTTACTTTGCACTATTATTCGTTACACCATTACTGCGGAATATTATCCCTCTGGAAATCTTTAACGCCTTAAGTGCCGGGTTAATGATGGGAGTAATGATTACTCCTACAGTCGGTTCTATCAGCTTAGATGCTATTCGAGCTGTTCCGCGTTCTTTACGAGAAGGAGCTTATGCTATCGGTATCACTAAACTGGAAACCATTTTTAAAGTAGTCCTCCCAGCAGCACTTTCTGGAATTATTGCCTCGATTATTTTGGGTATTTCTCGTGCTGTGGGTGAAACAATGACTGTTCTCATCGCCGCAGGACTACAGCCAAAAGTGACTCTTAATTTTGCAGAATCCATAGAAACTATGACAGCTTACATGGCACAAATTTCTGGTGGAGATAGTCCGCGTGGCAGTCTCAATTTCAAGACATTATATGCTGTAGGCGCTGTTTTGTTTCTCATCACACTAACTTTAAATATTGTTAGTTATTGGATTGCTAATCGCTTTAAAGAAAAATACGATTAATAGGCATGGCTACAAATTTTCAACAAAATGATTCATGGGATTCAGCAGCAGAATTTACTGATAATGTTGAGAAGAGAGAAACGCTAGGAAAAGTATTTGAAGTCCTTTTTTTATTAGGATTACTAGTTGGTTTATTTATCCTAGCATTGCTACTTTTTGATATTCTCCGGGATGGATTAGGCAGATTTTTATCACCTGGTTTTCTCACTGAAACGCCTTCTCGTTTCCCCGACCAAGGTGGCATTCGTCCTGCTATTATCAGCAGTATTCTTCTTGGGATTATTGTGATTTTAGTAACTGTTCCAGTTGGTGTGGGAGCAGCTTTATATCTCGAAGAATATGCACCTAAAGCTTGGTGGACAGCAATTATTGAAATTAACATTAGCAATCTCGCGGGTGTACCTTCTATTGTTTACGGATTGCTGGGTTTAGGAGTTTTCAATTATTTGCTGGGATTTGGCCCCGCTTTGATTTCTGGTGCATTGACTTTATCTTTATTGTCTTTACCAGTAATTATTGTCACGGCTAGAGAAGCAATTCGCGCTGTCCCAGATTCCCTGCGAAATGCTTCTTATGGATTAGGTGTCACCAAATGGCGAACTATTAGCAGCCATGTCATACCCTATGCAATTCCCGGTATTCTGACTGGAGTGATTATTTCTGTATCCCGTGCTATTGGTGATGCAGCATCTCTAATTGTTGTAGGCGCTGTGGGTTTTCTCACCTTTGACCCTGGTTTGTTCCAAAGGTTTATGGCATTACCCATTCAAATTTACAGTTATATCACTCGTCCGGAACCAGGTTTTACTAATGCAGCAGCAGCAACAATTATTGCGTTGTTATTGTTGATTTTAGTCTTAAATGGTGTGGCAATTTATATCAGACAGCGCTTTTCAACACATTAAATAAATGATAAAAATTCAAAATTGATAATTCAGAATCAATAAAAGAATTGAATACTTAATAGGCTAATTTTTCTGGAAATTTGGAGATACAAAAAATGGCCCATAGCAATAGCAGAAATCAACGAGATAGCGCCACACTAGAACAAGCAAATACAGTATTTAATGCTGAAGGAGTAAAAGTATTTTACGGTGGATTTTTGGCACTTTTAGATGTGTATTTAAAGATTCCAGAAAAACAAATTATTGCTTTTATCGGCCCTTCAGGATGTGGTAAAAGTACCTTGTTGCGTTGCTTCAATCGGATGAATGATTTAATCCCTGGAGCGAGGGTAGAAGGTAGATTGAATTATCGCGATCGCAATATTTATGACCCCAATATCAATTCTGTAAAATTACGCCGCCAAGTAGGAATGGTTTTTCAAAGACCAAATCCTTTCCCGAAGTCAATATACGAAAATATTGCCTTTGGCCCCCGTTCTAACGGTTATAAAGGTAATATTGATGAATTGGTAGAAGATTCCTTGAGACGCGCCGCCATCTGGGATGAAGTCAAAGACAAACTCAAAGAGAAAGGTACTGCATTATCTGGGGGACAACAGCAACGGCTTTGTATTGCCAGAGCGATCGCTATGAAGCCAGATGTATTATTAATGGATGAACCATGCTCTGCTCTCGATCCAATTTCTAGCCGTCAGGTAGAAGAATTATGCTTAGAACTCAAGCAACAATATACCATCGTCATGGTGACTCACAACATGCAGCAAGCTTCTAGAGTCGCAGATTTCACCGCTTTCTTCAATACTGAAATTGACGAGTATGGCAAACGCCGCGGAAAATTAGTCGAGTTTAGTCCGACAGAGCAAATGTTCAGTTCTCCTCAAACCAGAGAAGCTGAAGATTACATCAGTGGACGTTTCGGCTAAAAAGAAGAATTCAGAATTGGTGAATTCAGGAATCAGAATCAATTAGTCGGCGTTAGTCATACAGAATAGACTTCTTGCAGAAGTCGGGAAAAGGGGAAGGGGAAAGGGGGAAAGGTTTGGTATTTTCCCTTTTCCCATCTCTTGCAAAAAGCAATGAAAGCAAGAGATCTAATATCCAACTAAATTCTGACGGCTAATATCATCTCTGGTAAAAGACTTATTTTTTAGGTTGAGCCGGGGATATGCTTAAAGGCTGTTCTAATTCTGGAAAATATGCTGAGGCTTGATAGTACTTAACCAAAGTAAAATTTAAGTTAAGTACTTATACCGTGTATTATGTTTAAACCTCTGGCGTTTGCTTTAATTGCAGTTACCATTCTCACAGCATCCATTAATAACCCCCGCGCTACCTTGGCTGGAACATGTGCGTCTAAGTGTGGTTCGCGTCCAATTCAGTTTACTCCTGGACAACATATCCGAGTTGAAGTTGTAAATAGCACACCCAATTTGGTTAAAATCCAAAAACCCTCCGGAACTGATGCAATATCCTTGAGTCCAGGACAGAAATTAAATTTAGAAGGAATAGAGGGTACTGAGCCAAATACATCTCTGATATTTTGGAGCGAAAAAGGTTTATCATTACAAGCAATTGTCTCAAAACCTAACTTTGGTACATTGCGGCTAGAACTCCGTCCGACTTGGCGCTCTCCTGGCGATCGCTCGTTGTATATTATGGATGATGGTAGAATCAACGTTTTATAAGAGTTATACCAATTCTCTGTCAACTTGCACTCTTCTAGTTAACCTGCAAACGAGACGCTACGCGTGCCTTTCCCTTCGCGCAGAGTCTCATAGAGAAGAAAAGGCGATTCATTTAATATAAACTGCATCTAGATGGAGAACTAATATTAGGAGTTATGAAATAGTTATTGCGCTGAAGCTGGGGTTTTGGTAAAAGTGATTGAAGCGTAGGCGTAGCCAAACCCAGCTATCGCTATTATCAAATAGGAAACTCTTAATATTGAATTGTGCCAGACCGACCTTTAACTGAATCTTTAAAACAAACTACATCCTTACCCAATCAGCGTTGGCAGATTTATCCACAACAAACTCAGTTAGCTCAAAAGCTAGCAGTTGAAACAAATCTTTCACCCATCATCAGCCAGCTGTTAATTAATCGCGGGATTGAAACACCAAAAGCAGCACAAGAATTTTTAGAGCCAGAGTCTTTAGTCTTGCCTTCCCCTTTAGAAGAATTTCCAGATTTGGCGATTAGTATAGAGTTATTGGAAAATGCGATCGCCTCTCAAACCAAAATCGCTATTTGTGGTGACTACGATGCTGATGGCATGACTAGCACTGCTTTACTTTTGCGTAGCCTACGGACTTTAGGCGCACAAGTAGACTATGCTATTCCCAGTCGGATGCATGAAGGTTACGGTATTAATAAACGTATAGTCGAAGAATTTCATACTGAAGGAGTGCGACTAATTCTCACTGTAGATAATGGGATCTCTGCATTTGAACCGGTAGCTAGAGCTAGAGAACTTGGTCTTGCAGTTATTATCACCGACCACCACGACATTCCCCAAAAACTACCACCAGCCAATGCGATCCTTAACCCCAAACTCATAGCCGAATCCTCACCTTATCGCGGTGTTGCTGGTGTTGGTGTCGCCTATATTTTGGCAGTGTCTCTAGCACAACAGCTAGGAGAGACTAAAGGTTTAATTAGACCGATGTTAGCACTATTTACGCTGGGCACCATCGCAGATTTGGCTCCCTTAACTGGCGTCAATCGCCGCTGGGTAAAACGCGGTTTACAACACTTACCTAAATCCAACTTAGCTGGAGTCCAAGCGTTAATTCAAGTAGCTGGAGTCCAGGCGAGGGAGGAGGGACACGGGGAGAAGTTGGAGCGGAGGTTTCCTCCGATCCAAACTTCGGGGGACACGGGGACACGGGGACACGGAGACACGGGGAAAGAATTCTCCGCGTCCCCGCGTCTCCCCGTCCCCGCGTCTTCTCCAAAATCCCTAAAGCCTGAAGATATCGGATTTCGCCTGGGCCCCCGAATTAATGCCATTGGTCGGATTGGTAACCCCCAGACTGTGATTGAACTGCTAACTACAGATGATATGGGGCTGGCGTTGGAAAGAGCAATGCAGTGCGAACAAATAAATATTAGTCGCCAGCAGATGTGCGAGCAAATTGAACAAGAAGCGATCGCTGTTGTAGAGAGGTTATATGTAACGTCTTTACAGCAAGACCGTGTATTAGTTGTTGTGCAACCGAATTGGCATCACGGCGTCATCGGTATCGTCGCCTCCCGCTTGTTAGAACGCTACGGCGTCCCTGTGTTCATTGGTACGTATGAAGATGAGCAACACATACGGGGTTCAGCGCGAGGAATTCCAGAGTTTGACGTGTTTGCAGCTTTGGAATATTGTCACAACTTACTAGGCAAATATGGCGGACACAAAGCAGCCGGTGGATTTTCTCTAACAGCAGAAAATTTACAGAAATTGCGATCGCGTTTGATTGAGTTTGCCAATGCATGTCTTGAACCCCAACATCTCAAGCCTCTGCTGAAAATTGATGCCGAAATCAACCTCAATCAAATCAACCACCAGCTTTATCAACAGCTTAACGCCTTGCATCCTTGCGGTATCGACAATCCCGATCCCGTCTTTTGGACGCCTAATGTCCAAGTGATTGAACAGCAAATTGTTGGTAAAGGTCACATTAAACTGACAATTGCCCAAACTATTGATGGTCAACAGTATAGAATTAAAGCGATCGCTTGGCGTTGGCGCGATTATTTCCGTCTACCATCACGGTTGGATGTCGCCTATAAACTCCGAGAAAATCACTTTAACGGTAACACTACCATCGAGCTAGAGTTAGTAGGTGCGAGATTGCCAATTCAGGTTCAACAATTTTTTGTTTCGCCACCTACCTCTTCAAGCGCCATTTTTGAATACAACCAGCGAAAATATACCTGTGGTTTCTATAAAAATGGTTTGGCAGCAGAATTAAGAATAAAAAATCCTGAAGGCAAAGTCTTGGCTATGCAACCAGGACAGTTAAACGGTTTGCTTGGCACTAATCGTCAAGATGCCAAGGAAGTTGATATTTCTCAACCACAGTATGACAGTATTATTCAAGCAGCTCTGCAAGCATTATCACTACCCAGTGCTGAGTTATGAGTTCTGAGTTTTAAATTATGAGTTATGCGTTTTAAATTCCCAAATTTCTTTTACTCAGCAACGCCACTTGCTCTACATTTGAAGACCAAATGACCGCAGTGGCTCCTCAGCACTCAGCACTGGCTCAACGCCCCGCTTTTGCTAACAGTGTTCTTAAAGGTTACCGTTACGAAATGCCAGCACAAAGATTACCGCCGGCCCAGCAATCACGATTAGCGCCACAGAAAGTAATTGGAAAATAACTTCCCAATTGATGCTGGTAAAAGCATTAAATAAATCAGACACAGCGTCAAACATTTTTCCTCTTCTCCTGCTAACTGTTTAAAAAAATCAATAACTTAGTTAGGAAACCCGCAATCGATCATATCTGGCCGCGGGCTATAGAATTTAATTTACTTAACAAAATTATAAGAAAAAACATAAAATGTGAGGAACTGGGGACTGAGGAATAAAGAACAAGATTCAAAATAGTATTTTCTAATATCCAGTACGCTATGCTCAATCGTTACAGCTGTTCTTAATTGGTAAAATAAAGAGGTTCGCATGATAGTACAGATGTTCTTAGCTACAGCGTGTTGAATCCTAACGAGAATCGCTATAATACCCAATACCTAATCCCCAGTCCCTAATCCCAAATGGCAACTTGGCAATGTGTTAAGCAATGTGGAGCCTGCTGTCATCTAGATCCAGCAGAGCGTCCAGATTTGGATGAGTATCTCTCACCAGCAGAACTAGAACTTTACCTTAGTATGGTAGGTGAAGGAGGATGGTGCATTAATTTTGACCATACAACGCGAGAGTGCTGCATCTATCCAAATCGTCCGCGCTTCTGCCGTGTAGAGTCAGAAGTGTTTCAAGATATGTATGGCATTGAAGCAGAAGAACTCAATGACTTTGCCATTGAGTGCTGTCGTCAGCAAATAGAAGGAGTGTATGGCGATCGCAGTTTAGAAATACTGAGGTTTGATAAAGCTGTTGGCTTTTAACTGTGCTGATTTGAGATGATTTCGGTTACCCAGAAAATGGTTGTTACAGACGTTGCATTGCAACGTCTCTACATTTGTTTAGAATAACAAAAAATCCTGGGGTGTGGGTTTTGACTTGCCATCGGAAACCAGTACACATGGAAATCTATTTGCTGGTTAGTATCCTCGCTATCAAGATCGATCCAAAATTGATTGACACTCCATCCTCACTTTTTTTGTCTGGAGTTGCAATTTATTACAAAAATCTGAGAATATGATAGAAATATGAAAACAACTTAGCAACAAAACTATTGCCTGTGAAACTAGACTCTCCACCTTTAGGGATTTCTGGCATATCTCCATCTGAGATCGAGCTAGAACTGAAAGACAGTAATGATTTTAACTTAACTTCTGCTCAGTGCCTGCCAGTTGAGTCTGTAGTTGTCGATAATCCTCGAAAGCAGGAATCAGCGCTAGTAGTTTTTGGTACAACTTTCATAACTATCTTTTTAGCAGAAATTGGAGATAAGACTCAGTTATCGACCCTGTTAATGAGTGCAGAATCTCATTCACCGTGGGTAGTATTTATTGGATCTGCCGCTGCGCTCATAACCACCAGCTTATTAGGTGTACTTTTAGGTAGTTGGATAGCCAGCCGACTCAGCCCAAAAACCGTAGAAAAATCAGCAGGTGTAATGTTGTTGTTGATTTCTCTAATGCTATTTTGGGATGTATTTATTGGTTATTAGTCATTAGTCATTAGTCATTTGTTATTTGTCAGTTGTCTGCTTTGCTCCACTCCCTACTCTCCCCTAAAAATATGGATTGGCATCTTCTTGGACTGAGTTTTATTACAGTTTTTTTATCGGAATTAGGTGACAAAAGTCAGCTAGCAGCGATCGCCCTTACAGGGCGTTGTCAATCTCCACGTGCTGTATTTTTTGGCACCGCAGCAGCACTAGTATTGACAAGCCTTTTGGGAGCATTAGCAGGAGGAGCAGTGGCAGAATTATTACCTACACGCTTTATGAAAGCGATCGCTGCTGTGGGATTTGCCATTCTCGCTGCACGTCTACTGTTATTTAACAATGAAGCAGAATCTGATTTTGAACAAGGGATTACCAAGAAATAAATTATCCAGTCTTGTGGGGTGGACATCTTGTCCGCCCCACAAGAAAAGTTGTATATTTTTTTATTTGGTAGTCCCCAAACACGTTGAAGAATTCAGAGCCATAATTACTCTTGGTAGGGGATTAAAATCGATAGCACAGAAGCACCAAATCTATAGATGTGACGGTGGCTTAAAGCCATTGATTCATCCGCCAATTTTAAACCTGCAAGATTTTAAATCTAATCATTTAGTGAAAGTGAAATTGATACTAAATATTGAATTGTGTTAGCGCAGCGGGGCGTAGCCCATTTTGACTCCTGAATTCTTCTTTACAAAACTTCCCAGCCAGTTCCTTTGTAGCCGTATTGAAAAATTTCTGGATGTAAAATTTCTGCCAAAATTTCTAGAGAGTCTACCAGTCGCGGCCCTGGACGATTGAAGTAAGAATTGCCATCAGTGATGTAGGCCCTACCAGTTTTGGTAGCGTGTAGTTGTTGCCATTCTGGAAGTTGAGTTAATAGCTGGGCTTCTTGGCGGGTGCGGTTTAAATCAAAGCCGCAAGGCATAAAAACAATCACATCAGGATTACTTGCTATTAGTGTTTCCCACGGTAATTGAGGAGAAGGTTGACCGGCGACACTAAACAGAGATTGCCCTCCACACAAGTTGACTAATTCCGGAATCCAATTTGCTGCTACCATCAAAGGATCTATCCACTCGATGCAAGCGACGCTGGGCAGCTCGTTTAAATCAAGTCCTTGGATTCTTTGCTGACAAATTTTGATGCGAGCCTCTAAATTTTCTATGAGTTTTACTGAGTCTACGCCGAAGATGTTGCCTACCCGCTCAATGTCAGCGCAAATATCTTGGAGAGTATTGGGTTGTAAAGAAATAATCTGGGGTTGGCTCTCAACGAGTGTAGCAACTGCCTTTTCAACTTCGTGTAAGCTGACAGCACAGATATCACACTGATCTTGAGTGAGAATGTGAGTCGGCTGCAACTGCCCTAAAACATCTGTTTTTATTTGATAGATACTGAGAGCAGATTGCAGCAAATTGTTTACCTCATCGTGAATTTGGCTGCTGGAGGCATTGGAGTTTAGACGTGCTTGGGTACAAATGGGGCGATTTTGGATTTCTGGAGGATAATCGCATTCGTGCGATCGCCCTACAATAGCATTAACCAATCCTAATGCCGCTAAAATCTCTGTTCCGCCGGGGATTAACGAAACAATTCTTACATTACTATCTATCATCCTTCCACCTTTGCAACAGCTACCATTAATTTAATTCTCGCAAAATTCAAGTCATTAGATATCTTTCTGTAGGGGAATTCAAGGATCTTCTGCTAGTCTGGACAAACTAAGAATCCAAAGCTCACAAGCGGTATCAGTTGGTATCAAGGTAGCATTTACGCTCGTCAAGTAAATTAGCACAATAAAACCAAACTATGTGAAGAAAAGTAAACAAAGCTCAAACTCTTTTCCCCTCTTGCTCCCTGGCTTATACCAACGATAGTTATTTACGCCGACTTGCTTAGGCGATGTAATGATTACATTGGCTGTGGAAGCCAACTTTTTAAAAAGACTATACTACTTGATAGCTAAATGATTTTAGATGCCAATTATGATTCGTTGGGGCAAAAAAGACTGGTATAAAGATACAGAACTGATTGGCAAATTCTAGTTTGGAACTCGTTATTCCGAAATCAGAAAATTTGATTAAAACAAATATAATTTCCGGTTATGAAAAAGTCTATGGAGTAATTGTAGTTATACAAAGACGGTTCTATAGTTCCCGTAGAACTGCGAGGCAAAATTATTTCTTCTTGAGGACAACTGATGCAAGTGGTCGCTGCTAGAAATATCACAGAGCATAACCAAGCCCAAGAGGGTTTACAAATCAAAGAAGATAGTCGGCGAAAACAAAGCCAGACGTTGGTAAAGCTGGCACGTAGCAAAACATTTCAGCAAGGTAATCTCAATGCAGCCATCAGGGAAATCACGGAAACTTCTGCTCGTACGCTCTGTGTCGAGCGAGTCGGGGTATGGTTATATAATCAAGAACGCTCAAAAATGGAATGCATCGATTTATACGATGCTAATACTAAGGAACATAACTTTGGTAGTTCGCTTTTCAAAATAAATTATCCCGCTTATTTTCGTGCTTTAGAACAGGAACGTTGCATTGCTGTAAATGATGCTAGAAACGATATCAGAACCCAAGAATTATCACAGTCTTATCTTTCTGTTTTTGGTATCACATCTTTATTGGATGCACCAATTTGGCTAGAGGGACGTTTGGTAGGCGTAGTCTGTCACGAACACGTAGGCGAAGGTCGTCAATGGACTCTGGAGGAAGAAACTTTTGCTGGCTCAATTGCAGATTTCGTGGCCTTGGCTATGGAAGCAAATCAGCGAAATGCTGCACAAGAAGCCCTGCGACAGAGTGAGGCACAATTTAGGGCAATTTTTGAGCGTTCTTCTATTGGTATTGCACTTATAGATATGAAAGCGCAGATAGTCGATATTAATGTGGCACTGTGCGAGATTTTAGGATATAGCCGAGAAGAGTTATGCGGCAAACGCTTTACAAATTACGTTTGCACGCAAAAAGGCGATTTAGAGATTTACAAACAATTGGTGTCGCAAATTCGCACGGATTTAGGAAAAACTTCAAAGGTTGAAGTCAAAGAACAACCCGCAGATAGACATCGTATTGAAATGGAAAGACGCTGCCCACATCAAGATGGTAGCTTAGTTTGGACTCATATCTCTGTTTCTGTCATTCCGGATAGCGATGGCCAACCTGAGTTTTTTCTAGCGATGATTGAGGACATTAGCGAACGCAAGCAAACAGAACTAAAACTACGTGCTTCCCAAGAAGCAGCAGAAGCAGCCAGTCGAGCCAAAAGTGAATTTTTAGCAACCATGAGCCACGAGCTGCGAACGCCTCTAAATGCGATCATGGGTTTATCGCAATTGCTACAACAAGAAATAGTTGGCTCTCTCAATGAAAAACAGAAGGAATACATCAATTGTATATACACTAGTGGCGAACAGTTACTGGCAGTAATTAACGATATTCTCGACTTGTCTAAGGTAGAAGCAGGTAAAGAAGAATTGTTGCTTTTACCTTTGCCAGTGTCAGAGATATGTAACTATGCCATATCGACGGTGCGCGACGCGGCGTTGGAAAAGGGATTGCAACTCATATGTGAAATCGATCCCGAAGCAGATACTTGCATTGCCGATGAACGACGCATGAAACAAATGCTACTTAATTTGCTTGCCAATGCTGTTAAATTCACCCCAGCTGGTGAGGTATCGCTGGTAGTCAAAAAATTACCGCAAGGCATGAAATTTATAGTTTCAGATACTGGAATTGGGATTGACTCAAGCCAGTTTCAATTTTTATTTGAACCGTTTAAACAACTTGACAGTAAGCTAAATCGACAGTATGAAGGTACGGGTTTGGGTTTAGCTTTGACACGCAAATTAGCGCGTTTACACGGTGGAGATGTGACTGTGACATCCACTTTAGGAGAAGGTAGCAAGTTTACTTTATTTCTACCAAATCGATTGCATCTGGAAGATGAGGTCGATGAAGGAGAAAATTGTATTTTCTCTACATTACCTTCTCTAGCCATTCCTCAAAATAAAACTATTTTGCTTGTGGAAGACGAGCAAAATACTGGTATTGTGCTACAAAATTATCTCCAAATAATTGGCTATGAAATCAAGTGGATCAATAGCAACGATGATTTTTTGAAGCAGGTGCAAATTCTAGAACCAGATTTAATTTTGCTCGATGTCCAGTTAGTGGGCGATGCTAGTGGTTGGGATTTATTAAATATTCTTAGACAAGAGCCTTCTTTACAAGATTTGCAGGTAATAATGATGGGCTTTGGCGAACTTTCAGAAGAGAAAATTTCTCTTGTGCAAGCTGGTGCTAACGACTATCTTCTCAAACCAATTCAAGTATTTCAATTAGAGTCAATGTTAATGCGATATTTGGATGAAAGTGATTCTGAGATCGACCAAACACCAATTTAAATGCTCGACATCGCCTCCGCTGCCTTGTTCAAAGTTTACCTACCCACTACATACCATCCACAGCAGATGCCATTTTCTCGATTCTACTGGGTCTGACACAAAAATATAGCGCCGCTTGAGTTCTTCTGCACTCAAATGGCTTTCTACATGTGCTTTCTTTGGTATGGTTGTTCAACCATTCATTTTACTCAGCTTTTTTCTTTTAAAGCCGTAGTCACATAAGTTAGGACATTTTAAAAGCGTAAATGCTAGGAATAGCAATAGTTTTACCTTCTGCCTTCTGCCTCCTGCCTCCTGCCCTCTACTGTTACACAATACAGTTTTTGAGCTTTTCAAAACCGGATTTGGTATCGGGCATAATTGCTTCTTGAAGATTGGCACCGCTAAGATTAGCTCCCCTCAAGTCGGCTCCTCGGAGGTTCGCTTTTCTCAGATTTGCCCCTGCCAAATTTGCTCGTCTGAGGTTAGCCCAACTCAAATCTGCTTGGCTTAAGTCTGCCTCATTCAAGTTAGCAGACAACAAATATGCGCCACTCAGATGAGCTTTAGTCAAATTAGCTTTATACAAATCAGTTTTGTAAAGATAAGCCCCCAACATTTCCGCCTCGTATAAGCTGGCTTCGCTCAAATCAGCCTCAATCAAGTTAGCTTCAATGAGGTTAGCAAAACAGAGATTAGCTCGAATCAGTTTTGCTGCATCTAAATCCGCATCTCTCAAGTTAGCGTTTTTTAAGTCAGTGCCAATAAGATTAGCATGAGCGATCGCAGCACCTCTAAGATCCGCCTCACTCAAATCAGCACCAATAAAATTGCCATCGCCCAGATCTGCCTGTGAAAGTTTAGCACCGCTCAAGTTAGCAACACTGAAGTTAGCAGAACTCAGATTAGCTTCAATCAGCAAGGCTTTGTAGAGGTTTGCGCCGCTGAGTTCAGCATTGCTGAGGTTTGCCCGCACAAGTAAAGCATTAGCTAAATCTCCCTTATTCAAGTTTACCCCTTGGAGATTTGCACCTCTAAGGTTATCCCCTTGTAAGTTTGCTAAGCTGAGGTCTGGTTGAATATCGGGATTTTTATTTCTCCACTCAGTCCATATAACTGCACCTGCTTTGAGTAAACTCAGATGCTCTTGATTTGCCATTTTCTCTCCTTTACTCCTGACGCCCACTTTGACGATTTCGACCAGGTACACTTTCAATAGCCGTTAACGCTCCCGCTGCACCTGCTAAAATATCTCGTTCTTCTCCACCCAAGTAAAGCCTTCCAAAACTCCCTACGGCTTGCACTTCAAGAATGTTAATCGACGCCGATTTTTCTGCTTCATTTGCAGCCAAGGCGGCATAAGCAGCAGGCTCTACTTCTAATACGTATAGCGTTTGCCCTGCTAATAGAAGCTGTCCCCGGCGCGTGCGATTGATAAGTTGTGTTTGGTAAGCATCGATGTTGCGAATAATTTGGCTGGAAACAACACGCGGTTTGAGACATTCTTCTCTTCTGACTCCCAGTGTTGCTAAAATGGCTTGACCTGCGGCTCGCGTTTCACCTTGAGAGCCAGAATGAACTTCTAATAGACCATATAAGCGTTCAACTACCTGTACTCCCGGACGCACAGAAGCAGCTTTTAGGGCTACGTCTGTAATTTTATTAATTTCGATACCAGGTGAGATTTCAATCCACAACGATGTATCTCCTGGTAATGGTAAGAAACCTTGGGCTACTGTTCCCATATATGCTGCATGTTGAGGTTGCAGGCTGTCGAGAAACACAAAACTGCGTAGTTCTATTCCCAAGATTTTGGTCTCCAGTCATGAGGTAAAAGTTATCTATTGCACGATATGAGCGCCTAACTTGTGGTATTTTATCGAAGAAAGGCAGGGGGCAGGAGGCAGGAGGCAGGGGGCAGGAGGCAGAAGGTAAAACTCTCAAAAGTAAGAGGTTTCGCTGGTTTGGATTTTATATTTAATATGTCCGCTCACTTACAACTCAATTGCGAGGCGATACAACTCAATTGCGAGGCGACACAACTCAATTGCGAGGCAATACAACTCAGTTGCGAGTCGATACAACTCAGTTGCGAGCCGATGCATTAACAATGCAGCGGGGATCGCCAATCCCCTTGTTAATAAAACCTCTGCCTCCTGCCTCACTTCGGCTACGCGGAAATCGAGCGAAGTCGAGATTCAGCGTAAACCTTCTGCCTCCTGCCCTCTGCCTCCTGCTTCCTACCTCCTGCCTTCTCAACCACAAATGAAGAATGGAAAAATACAAAATAGAAAAATTTTGCTGTCGATAAATTTTACACGTGAGAACTACCTGTTAGTGAAAACCGCCTTGATAATTGTACAAGTTTTCTCAGAAAAAATAAGTAGAAATAGCAAGAGGAAAGCTCATTGAGCTTTCCCCTCTACGTTTAAGATGTTTGTACTCAAACTGATATTTAGAAACACAACAGTAGTGATGTGTTGTATGCAAGTAAGAAACACTAAATTTTGCAGGTTGCTTACTTTGTGGCGATCGCCATTGCTTTATCCACAGCTTGCAAAGCAGTATTTACTTCGGCTTCTGTGACAATCAATGGTGGCACAAATCGGATAACTTTTGGCCCGGCTGGTACGAGCAATAAACCTTCGTTGATGGCAGCATTGACGACATCGGCTGCGGTTAGTGCAACCTCAGATCGCAACTCTAAACCATTAATTAAACCCCAACCGCGCACTTCACTAATGTGATGAGGATATTTCGCTGCGATCGCTTTTAATCCAGTTCGTAACTGTTCGCCCCGGTCTTCAACATTTTGCAAGATATTTTCCCGCTCTAATGTTTGGCAAACACTCAGCGCAACACCACAAACAAAAGGATTGCCACCAAAAGTACTAGCGTGTTCTCCTGGTTGAAAAACATCGCAGAATTTTTTGCTCATCATTGCACCGATGGGGATACCGCCACCTAAGCCTTTAGCACTGGTGAAAATATCCGGTTCTACGCCCAGATGTTCGTAACCCCAAAACTTACCACTGCGACCCATGCCAACTTGCACTTCATCAAAAATCAGCAAAATTCCGGTTTCGTCGCAAATCTGCCGTAACTTTTGGAAATATGCAATGTCTCCCGGACGCACGCCGCCTTCTCCTTGCAAAGGCTCAATTAAAATCGCTGCTACACGATAATCGCCTTCATCCAACTCGCTAACGGCCACTTCCACAGAGTTGATATCGTTGTAATTGACGTAATGGAACCCAGGCATTAAAGGATCGAAGTGCTTTTGATACTTTGGTTGCCCTGTGGCGGTAATAGTTGCTAAAGTCCGGCCGTGGAAACTGGCATTGGCGGTTAAAATAATCGGTTTTTCAATGTCTAATACCGTGTGGGCATATTTTCTGGCTAATTTAATTGCTGCTTCGTTAGCTTCAGCTCCAGAGTTGCAGAAAAAGACGCGATCGGCACAGGAATGTTCGACGAGCCATTTTGCCAATTCACCTTGTTCGGGAATATAGTACAAATTGGAGACATGGTGCAGCTTTTGGATTTGGCGCGTCACCGCTTCTACCATAACTGGGTGGGCATGTCCTAAGGTACAAGTAGCAATTCCCGCCACAAAATCCAAATATTCGCGCCCCTGTGTATCCCAAACCCGACACCCAGCACCGCGTTCTAAGGCTAAGGGAAACCGCCCATAGGTATGCATGACAGCTTGATCGAAGCTATCTGTATTAAACGGACTGGGTGTTATAGACCCTGAATCTGGGGGGATGGTGGTTTGTTCAACTAGAGTTTGTAAGCTCACTACCGCTCCTCCTGGAAGTTTTTCATCATATAGTTATTTACTAGTTTCCTAGAAATCTCAAAAAATTACTTTTTATTCTCCCAAAGCCCGATCGCTTCGTGAACCCCCGACGGTTTTGACTTTAATTAACTAGAGGCGATCGCTTTACATCATATAAGTAATTTAACGGCCGCGTAGGATTTTACGCAAGCTTTGGCTGTGTATAAGCTTTGTCTGCTTTTTAGCCAACAATTTAGCTAAGGTACACTATGCTGATGCTAACGTACTTGGTGTTATCAAATGATGACTGAGGACTGGGAAAACAATATTTTAAAGCCCTCAGTGTGCAATTTATTACATCGCCGTCTAGCTGACATATCTAAATCTTATGAAACTCTTGTCTAGTAACCATCTTGCCCGCCCAATTCTTTGCCACTACATTGCTCTATTCTGCATTCTTTATTCTTTGATTGATAGCTCTAATTGTTCTCTTTGCTGACCAGGATAAATACTATAAAGTTAGTACAAAACTCAAAAATATAGGCCCAAAGTACTATTTATACGTCATTCTCAACTCTTGAGCAAAAATATCAACGTATCCAAAAGGAGTTAATGGCCGGGGTCATCGCTCTTGGTGGTGTTTTCCTTATTGGCACTTTGTGGTATCGAATAATAGAGGGCTGGTCATGGGAAGATGCTGCTTACATGACGGTCATCACTTTAGCTACCGTAGGATACGGAGAAACCCACCCACTCGGTAGCCGAGGACGGTTGTTTACAATTGCCCTGATTTTGTTGGGTGTAGTCAATATTGGTTACATTGTTAACAGACTTACAGAAGCGATCGTTCAAGGCTACTTCCAACAAGGAATTCGACTACAACAACAGAGGCGGTTAATGGAATCCCTGTCAGAACACTACATTATCTGTGGCTTTAGTCGGACTGGTCGTCAAATTGCTAAGGAATTTCGGGCAGAAGGTGTACCTTTTGTAGTTATTGATTCCGAGTTGGAATCTGTGCAAAGGGCACAGTCAGAGGGTTATACGGTATACCAGGGCGATGCAACGTTAGATGATACGCTTTTGAAGGTGGGCATTGAAAGGGCGATTTGTCTGGTGGCGGCACTACCTTCTGATGCCGAAAATTTATATACAGTTTTATCAGCAAAAACACTTAACCCAGAAATTAGGGCGATCGCTCGCGCCAGCACAGAAGAAGCATTACAAAAGCTACAGCGTGGTGGTGCAGATGAAGTGATTTCACCGTATATCACTGGTGGAAAGCGGATGGCGGCCGCGGCTCTCAGACCCCAGGTTTTAGACTTTGTAGATGGAATTTTGACAGGTGCAGACCGCCAGTTGTATATGGAAGAATTTTTACTCGACCCGGCTTTTTGTCCTTTTGTCGGTCAAACTTTACAAAAAGCGAGATTGCGATCGCAAACTGGCGCATTAGTTCTGGCAATTCGCCGCCTTGATGGTACTTTAATTGGCGGCCCCACTGGCGATACAGTGTTAATGCCGGGAGACCGACTGATTGGTATGGGTACAGCTGAGCAGTTGCGTAACCTCAACCAAATTCTCGGCCCGATTAATTATAAACAACTACGGCAACCGAAAAAGGGCTGAAGTAAAAGGGACTGGGGATAGGGGATTATGGATTGTATAAAATTTTGCAATGAAACTTAGATTAGCGATCGCCACAATATTTATTTTGACTTTGGGATGTTATACCAATTCTATTAATAATTGCAATACATCCTTGGTCAATACAAGACACGATGAATCGCGTCTCTACAAATAGTTTATTTGTCGATCCTGTAACCACTGCAAAATATTAACTTTACTTTCTACCAAACCTTTATATGCTAAAGCTTCTGGTGTCATAGACTCAATTGCAGCATAAAGTTTAGCATTTAATATTGAATCTTTTTTAACTACAGCACAATCTCTAAAGTAAGTACGAATAGTAAACAGTGCTGCTTCACACTCTGGTATTCCCCAAATTACCTGTCGCTCAATTCGCAGATAAAGCCTGGGGTCTTGCAAATCAAAGTTTCGACCTTGCCATTGACTAACTGACACACCAGGTGGTGGTTCGGGATGATGGTTGAGGCGAGTATCGGTACTCAAACCCCAAGCAAAGCGCACCATCGGTTTCTGGGTAATCATTGTATTAGCGATCGCCTTCCCTCGGCGATTTATTTTTTCCATACCAGCCACTGGCGCATGTATTTTGGCAAAATCGCTACCAATTTTCTCCTCGGCTGACCAGTGGTTGGGATAACACAGATGAACTGCACTCAAGAAGTTGCTACCATCAGCAGAACGGCAAATAATTGCTAGGTCTTCCTGCACCTGTGCTGCTAAAGCATCAAGAGTAGAAGTGTAAGTTGGAACAACTCGGCTACCTTCAACTTGTTGTAACTGTAACTGTGCGTCTAAACATAGCGTTTCTTTGGTGAGTTGGCTATGAAATTTCAAGGTATTATCTATTGACTTTTGGCAATCAAAATGGTTTGGATGTTCTTGGGTGAGGCGATTAATTATTAAACGAGCGATCGCACTTGCCACAGTCTGAGAATAATTGCAAGTTTGGTAATACTTGCTCAACCTTTCCTCACGAGCTAAAAGTTTAGCTTGACGGTAGTCAGTAAAATTATCGTCAATTTGAAATACCTGTCCATCAACCTGAGTATTACCTAAACAGCAGCCAAAAGGCATCATCCCTGGCTTAACTTCGTAGCGTCCACTCATCAGGGGAAAGTAGCAAGCTGCATTCTCAGAAGCTTCCACTGTCTTAACTTCTTGGAACAAGTTGTCTACAGACACAGATTTATGATGCTTGTTTTTATTTTTCTTATTTTCAATATAGAAGAGATGGGGGGATGGGGAGACAAATCAATTCAAAATTCAAAATTCAAAATTAAAGAACTTCTGCCTCCAATGACAAATGACAAATGATAAATGACAAATGACCAATGACTAATAATCAATTTCTTTCCAACCATGCACTGCTGCTATAGCTTTAGTAACCAATTCGATTACAATTGCCGGAGCTTCTGAGATGATAATGCTAGGATAAACTGCTGCACCCCATTCGGGATGAATTAACACGCGGCATTGATTTTTAATTACTGGATAGTTGAGTAAAGCTCGAACAGCTGCTGTGTCGTCGTGGGGAATTGCTCCGGGATGGGATAATAAAGGATAACCTGTACGAGGGTCGATGAGGTCAGTTAAGTAACCGCGATCGCGCAGATTAAAAGCCAAATCGCAGCCAAATCTCATAAACTTTTCTCGCAAGCATTCTTTCTCTGCCTCTATTTCGGCGGTCTTTTCCACTAGTTGATAACGCGATTGCTGTAATACGATCGCTACTCTCAAAAATGGCTGCTGTTTCCAATCTGGTAATATCCGTTCGCAGTTGGCACAGATATATTGACTGGGGGGATGAATTGAAATTTGAACCGCTTGTCCCGTTTCGCCAACTAAATTAATGGGATAGCCTTGCTCCGAAGTGTAAACCCTGAGATAGTTCACCAAATTGATTCGGTTGAAAGCAAGTTTTTTAATTTAATCTACGGTATAGATGATAGCTCTTAATAGTTGCAAAAAACCATCAAATTTCTATAATAGATTACTTTTTTAGAAAGTAGTTGTTAATAGTTTGATAATTTTAATCTTATTTTTATGCTTTATTAACCTGGTTAATGTGATTTGCTCGGTTGGCTCTTGAAAAATGGTCAATCAAAATTTCAAAATATACAGCATATTCGATTGATTCACGACCAAAACAAAGACCTGGGCATTATCAGCGGCATTGATAATTACTTAAAGATTACCAACAAATAAATTAGTACTTGTGGGGTGGGCGTCTCGCCCGCCCAATGCTTAGGGCGGACAAGATGTCCACCCCACAAGAAAAATTGAATGTTTTTCTATTTGAAAATTCCTTAACCAGGTCACCAGTGGAGGAAGCAGTAGTAGATTTAACTTGAGCATATTTTCATGTTAGCTGTTGACAGTTGAGAGTTAACCGTCAGTGGTTAAGGAACCTGATGAGCTGTGAGTGTCGTTGAGGTTAGAGAAAGAATGCAGTTGTGCCTACTTTCCACTACCTCAAGGATAACTACTTAATTTAGTTTTAGAGAATTGACTGGAACTTCATCCCAAGAATCAACTGTGCGTAATCGCGCTACCCAACCTGCTGATTTTTGCGTCTGGGTCAAATTATTCTCAAAGGAATGATGACAATCTTTGGCTTGAGATTCGTTGCAACAAGCAATACAAGCATGAATCATGCCAGACGGATCGATTTGCTCATTTACCCAAATAGTCATAAAGTCTTCCCTCAAAAACTTTAGTTAAAAAAGATATCCATCATTTTAAAATACTAAATGTTTTCCGAGTTTTAATGTATATATGTTGTTACTAAAAAAACTATTAATTTGAGGACTAGTTTATGGCGGGGAATTTTGGCCGGCGGGAATTTATTTATAGTTCGGCGGTTTTTGCTAGCAGCCTAGCGCTGAAAGCCTGTAGTAGCAATAACCAAACTGCAACACAAAGTAATGCTGGTGGTGGGAAAGGATTTAAAATGGCGATCGCTCTCCCTGGAGTCATCACCGATAAAGCCTGGAATCAATCTGGTTACGAAGGTGTAAATCTAGCGAAACAAAAGCTGGGTGGAGACATTGCCTATGTCGAACAAGTAGCCCAAGCAGATCAAACAGAAACTTTAACAGATTTTGCTCGTAAAGGCTACAGTGTAGTATTTGCCCACGGCGGGCAATTTGATGCAGCGGTGGAACAAGTTGCTCCACAGTTTCCCAATACATTTTTTGTAGCTGTTAACGGCTCTATTAAAGGTGATAACATTGCGGCTTTGCGAATAGATCACCTCCAAGGCAGTTATTTGTGTGGCATTATCGGTGCTTCTTTAACTAAATCCAACAAATTAGCTTATATTGCTGGGCAGGAATTTGAAGCCACTCAACAAGAATTGCGGGGATTTGAATTAGGAGCAAAATCTGTCAAACCAAATATTCAGATTACTTCTACTTTTACAGGAGATTGGAATGATGTTGCTAAAGGAAAGGAAGCGACTTTGGCTTTAATTTCCACAGGAGCAGACGTAATTTATCAATGGTTAGATAATGCCTCAGCCACAGTGTTGCAAACTGCCAGCGACAAGGGAGTGTATGCCTTTGGTAATACTCAAGACCAGTTAGATGTTGCCCCAAAAGCAGTTTTAACTAGTGCTGTCAAGCGACTAGATATAGCCATCGCCTACCTCGCAGAACTCGCAAAACAAAAACAACTCAAAGGACAAATATATACAATTGGTCTAGAAAGACCAGATATTTTATCTTTAGGAAAATTTGGAGCAGCAGTACCGGAAGCAGTCAAACAAAAAGCATTGCAGGCAAAACAAGAAATTGTAGACAAAAAAATTACCTTTGATAACTGCAAAGATGGTGGTAAGGATACGCGTTGTGTAAAAACTTGATATGACTTAAATTTGTCCGTTTTTTAATATAAACCCAATCTAGTTATGTCATAGGCGATCGCCAAAGTCGCAAATGTAATGCCCAAAGTCGCAAATGTAGTGTCCAAAGTCGCAAATGTAGTGTCCAAAGTCGCAAATGTAGTGTCCAAAGTCGTAAATTTAGTGCCCGAAGTCGCAAATGTAGTGTCCGAAGCCGCAAATGTAGTACCCAAAGTCGCAAATGTAGTACCCGAAGTCGTAAATGTAGTGCCCGAAGTCGTAAATGTAGTGTCCGAAGTCGTAAATGTAGTGTCCAAAGTCGCAAATGTAGTGTCCGAAGTCGTAAATGTAGTTGCTGTTCCGTAAAAGTGGGCAATTATTAACGCCGACTTATTTACTTTTCAAACATCCTCTTAGTCCGCACTAAGCAACTTTGTTTGTGTAGCAGCAAATTATATTCACCCTGGCTTTAAATTTACACTATATATAGCAATACGGTTGGGTTAAGCATTTCTTTCTTCTCTTTGCGTCCTTTGCGTCCTTTGCGGTTCGTTAAAAAATTGCTGCCAATGATATATTTAAGTTTAGAAAAAATTACTAAATCCTTTGGTTCATTTATAGCAAATGATAATATAAGTCTAAGTATTGAAGCTGGAAAAATCCATGCAATCTTAGGCGAAAATGGAGCAGGTAAGACTACTTTAATGAATATTATTAGTGGTCTTCATGAACCTGATACTGGTCAAATTTATTTGCAGGAACAACCAGTAAAAATTACTTCTCCTAATGAGGCTATTAAACTTGGTATTGGTATGATTTATCAACACTTCATGCTGATACCACAGTTGACTGTCACAGAAAATATTATTTTGGGAATAAATAACAATTGGCGTCTCAATCTGCGTCAAAAGCAACAAGAAATTGCTGGTTTATCTCAAACTTACGGATTAGCAATTGACCCTACCGCCAAGGTAGAAAATTTATCATTAGGGGCACAACAGCGCGTAGAAATTCTCAAAGTTCTCTACCGTAAAGCAAAATTATTGATTCTTGATGAACCAACAGCAGTTTTAACACCGCCGGAAGTAGCATCATTAATGACTATCTTGCGCCAACTTGCATCTGCTGGCAAAACAATTATTTTTATTAGCCATAAATTAGAAGAAGTGATAAATCTGTGCGATACAGTAACAGTATTGCGACGAGGCAAGGTAGTAGCAACTATAAAAACTCAAGCCGCAACGCCTCAACAATTGGCAGAATTGATGGTAGGACGCGAAGTTTTTTTACAACTCAATAAATCTTCAGTTTCGCTAGGAAATATCGTATTGTCGGTGCAGAATTTACACATTGAAGATGAACGAAGTTTACCAGCTGTACGTAATATTTCATTTCAACTCCGGGCAGGAGAAATTCTAGGAATTGCTGGCGTAGATGGAAATGGACAGCGAGAATTAGCAGATGCAATTGCTCTTTTACGAAATGCAAAAAAGGGGGAAATAGAATTTTTTATAAAAGAAGCAAACATCGGATATATCCCAGAAGATAGGCAAAAAACAGGTTTAATATTGGAATTTAGTATTGCTCAAAATTTGATTTTGAAAACTTTTAAAGGTTTGCCATTTTGTCGTTATTTTTTACTACAAAAAACAGCGATCGCCAATTATGCCAAATCTACCATGCAAGAATTTGATATCCGCGCCACAGCCGAAGATTTGCAAGTAACTCAACTATCCGGAGGAAATCAACAAAAAATAGTCTTGGCGCGAGAACTAGCACAGAAACCAGATTTAATTATCGCCATGCAACCGACGCGAGGCTTAGATGTGGGGGCGACACAAGCAGTACATTCTCGATTATTGCAAGAGTGCGATCGCGGTGCAGCAATTTTATATATTTCTACTGAGTTAGAAGAAGTCATCGCCATGAGCGATCGCATTGCCGTAATCTACAGAGGTGAGTTTGTCGCCGTCTTGGATGCACAAACAGCGACAGTGGAAGAGATTGGTTTATTGATGGCTGGAGGGACTGAGGGCACAGGAGCGGGGGGCAGGGGGTAGGGGGCAAGGAGAATAACTCATCACTCAACAATCAACACTCCAAGTCTGTCTCCCCCAAGACACATTTTTTGTTCACACTGTTGACATGTTTGATGAACCCACGTTATAAAACCTTAAGAAAATTAAATCAGTCTGCCTAATCCACTTTTATTACCTAAAAATTTTTGTAACGGGTAAACCGGAGCGGAGGAACCAATTCTGGGGCGTATCTAGGAGAAAGTGAGGAGTGAAGAGTTAAAAGTTAATAAGTAAATAACTCATAACTCATAATTCATAACTCATAACTTTTTCAAGAAGGACATCTCTCAGTCCTAGCCCGTCAGCTAACTTCGTCGGCATTGAGAGGAGACTGAACGAGCAGCATTCTTACAAGTAATGCTTTGTTCTCGTCAGTGTCCTTTGGCTGGTAACTTTGCGCTTCGTTGTACCTGCCCTCGGCCTTGAGGAGAGGATAATATTACCTTGATTTCTGGCGTTTGAGGCAGGGTTATTTGCCTTGAGGTAAAGTTCAACCATGTTCCAGAATAAGAAACATCGCATTGCCCTAATTTCTGTTGATGGAGATCCAGCTGTTGAAATTGGTCAAGAAGAAGCTGGAGGTCAAAATGTATATGTGCGTCAAGTCGGTTATGCATTAGCAAAGCTTGGTTGGCAAGTGGATATGTTCGCTCGTCGTAGTAGTCCCGAACAAGCTGCCATAGTTCAACATAGCCCAAATTGTCGTACTATTCGCTTAAAAGCCGGCCCAGCAGAGTTTATCGGGCGAGATAACTTATTCGATTATCTACCAGAATTCATCAGAGAATTCCAACGATTCCAGCAGCAGCAAGGGTTCCGTTACCCGATAATTCATACTAACTACTGGTTGTCTTCTTGGGTTGGTATGGAATTGAAAAAGCAGCAACCTTTGATTCAGGTTCACACTTACCACTCTTTAGGAGCGGTCAAATACAGAAGTATTGGTGATGTTCCTGTAATTGCTGCTCAGCGATTAGCTGTAGAAAAAGCCTGCCTGGAAACTGTAGACTGTGTGGTTGCAACTAGTCCGCAAGAACAGAAGCATATGCGGGTACTCGTTTCCAACAAAGGAAACATTGAAATGATTCCTTGCGGCACCGATATCGACAAATTTGGAGAAATTCCTCGGTCTGTGGCGCGGGAAAAATTGGGAATTGCGCCAGACGCCAAAATAGTTCTCTACGTTGGACGGTTTGACCGCCGTAAAGGAATAGAAACCTTAGTCAGAGCCGTTGCTAAGTCTAGTTTTAGAAATGAGGATAACTTCCAGCTAGTGATTGGTGGTGGTAGTCGTCCAGGTCAGAGCGATGGCATCGAACGCGATCGCATTGCCAGCATTGTCACAGAACTCGGACTAGAAAATTGTACAACCTTTCCCGGTCGCCTAGATGATACTATACTTCCTTTCTACTATGCTGCTGCTGATGTCTGCGTAGTGCCCAGCCACTATGAACCTTTTGGTTTAGTTGCCATTGAGTCAATGGCGAGTAAAACTCCGGTGGTAGCGAGTAATGTTGGTGGATTGCAATTTACTGTTGTACCAGAAGTCACAGGGTTACTTGCACCGCCAAAAGATGAAGTAGCTTTTGCTGCTGCCATAGACCGCATTCTTACTAACCCTGCTTGGCGAGACCAATTAGGTGAAGCCGCTCGCCAACGCACAGAAATTGCCTTTAGTTGGTACAGTGTGGCATTTCGACTAACTCAGCTCTACACTCGTCTGCTAGCTCAAACCCCATCCGATACCCGAACCCAGATTGCAGCTTAACAAAAGCAGAATTTAAAAGCCAGAATTCAGGCGTACTTCACTTTCCTTGAAATCTGCTGTAAGTGGTAATTTATCTAACTACTTAATCTAGTTAATTAGGAAGTTAAAACCATGTTAATAAACATTGGAGATTATGCTTTGCATCAAAAAACAGGGCAGGTCGGTCAAGTTTCAATACTTGTCGGTTAAGGGGAAAAGGGGAAGGGGAAAGGGGAAAGAAAAAACCTTTAACCTTTACCCTTTAACCTTTTCCCCAAACCCAATGCCGAGTTAAAAATCGTTAACCGAGCAGTATTGGGTCAAGTTTTAGGTTATGGACATCAGCTAATGGATGGAGTTTACATAACCACCCTGAAAGTTAGAATGACTAAGCGTCAAGAAACTAACCATCAAAGTACATTTGTGGAAGATGCTTACTCTACTTGGACGTTGACACAGACAATTTGAAGAAGGCAGCTATGCTGGAGGCAGAGGGCAGAAGGTTCTTTTCACTTATGGGATTCAAACCCCTCCTGAAAAGGAGCCACCAAATTCTTAATTCGGTATTCTTGTCTTAAACCCTTCCTTCCTCTGGTCGCAGCAGAGAACTCCAGGGCAGTATTCATAAAAGCTTCCTGCCTCCTGCCTCCTTCAATTCTTGGATTTCTCTAAGGTGACTGATTTAACGTCCACTTCAACCACTGGCCAAAGGAACTTACAGGATTCAATCTATGAACTCCAGGCGCACGGGCGGCGGCGAGTCCATCAACAGCGACTAATGCGGCGTATTGCAACCCTAAAAAACTATCAACAGCGGCATAAGGGCCACCAAGGGTAATCGCCCCTGCTGCATACATTTGTCCTCTATCATTACGCATTTCTACTAGTTCAAAATTGTTGGCTACAATTAATCGCCCCAGGTGATTGAGTGGCAAGTTGTAATGTTTGACGAAATCTTCTAGCAGTGGACTAGCATTTACCTTGGCATCTAGTCCAGTAGCATCAACAATAAAGTCAGCTATCAACTTTTTTTCGCCAAAGCTTTGTTCTCGGATATGGGTAATAGTCCGGTTTTGGGGATCTCGTTCCACATCCAAGACTTCACCGAAGGTAATTTGATACCACCCTTCGCTAATGCCTTGGGCAGTAATTCGCTGCCAATCGTGTCGGTCGGCGGTGGTGGTACCACCCCAATCTGCTAGTAAGCTTTTGCGTTCGTCGGGGCTGGCTTTTTCTAACATTGCTCGGAGTTCGCCGCCCCAACATGCTTTCGGCCAGTTAAAGGGTTGAAATTCGTAATGATTTTTGACTAGCCGCTGGGCATTTTGAAATTTGTTGCCTTGGGGTTTAGGCGATCGCATTAAATGTAAAACTGAAATATTCCGATTTCGCTTTCTGGCTTCATAAATCCGCTGCACAATCCGCGAAGCCACAATTCCCCTTCCCCGAATCAATACTGTACCACCGTGTTGCTCTAGTTGCTGATAAACATGATCGTGTGCTTCATAAGCATTCACAACAGTTTTAAAGTCTTGATATTTTTCTCTATAAGCTTGCAAATCTGGGAGAAACTGAATCGCTGGATATCCAGTAGCTAAATGTAAATAACGACTAACTAAAAAAGCATAATTTCCTGGGGCGCGAGAATAGGCTATACAATACCTACCGTCATCGGTTTTGCGAATTGCCCGGACTCGCCCATAACGATAAATTTGGTTCCAGCCAATGCGCTTGGCCTCTCTATCTATGGAATTAAAGACGTTACCGGAACGGGGTGTATAAGTTTCGGCAAATGTTGGTTCAGCAAACACCTGCCACAAATTTTTAAATGCTGATTTTATGTGTCCTTTACCAAAGTCAGCCCAAGCTTCGCGCAAGGCATAACTAGGCCAGCCCCAAATATTATCAGGGCAAGAATCGGAATTAGACCGCAGTCTTTCATGTAGAGGAATTTGGGAATTCATACACAGGCGCTTATAACGGGCATAAGGTTCTGCTTCTAATCCCACAGCGACAATTTTTTCAGCACGCACACCACTAATTCGCACTAAATCAGCCCAAACAAAGCTACCCAGCCCCGCCCCGATCGCCAGATAATCAGTTTCATCCACTGGTAGCCCGGTAGCATAAAGCGCTAGCATCGGGACTTTTTGTGCTTGAAATACTGGCGGCGGAAAATTAGTGCCTGCGGTAATTCCAGGCTGGGGCACAGGCAAACTAGGGTCTGGGATATTGGTATTTGGGTTGAAGCGAATCGTTGAAGGGGGGGTGGTATCTGGTTCAGTGGCATTAGCAGCAAACTTGAGTGTAATCACATAGGGGCCAATTTGCAGGGTATCCCCATTAGCTAAAACACTGCGCTTTTGTTGTTTACCGTTGACAAAGATACCGTTAACACTGCCTTGGTCGATCGCTACTAGATGATTTTCTTCCCAATCAATCAGGGCATGGTAGCGAGAAACTTCATTACTATTGAGCAACATCCTTGAAACCCGCTGTCCTCCAAGCTCAGCAGGTAACCGAGCGAATTCCCGACCAAAGGCGATCGGTATATTCAACATTGGTTCTCGCCGTTCTCCCGTCGCCGGTTCTTCCCAACTTAATTGGATTTGTAAATGGTTAGTCATTGGTCATCAGTCATTAGTCATTGGTCAAAACCCTTCGGGTGGGAAAAGGGAAAAAGGGATCTTATCTTACCTTTGCCCCTTGCCCTTTGCCCTTTTCCCCTTGTCTCCCCTAACTCCCAGGCGCTACTAACACACTCACTGCCGCAGCCAAAGATGTTCCACACCAAGGACAGCCAATTTGTAGATTCTCTGGTGGGGAAACTTTCTGACATTTGGGACATTTTAAGGCATAAACTCCTGGCGGTGGTGTGGGGGGTGTCGGTGAATGGTGGTGATGTCCATGTCCGATATTGACTGGGGAATGGGGGTTTACCACTGGCGGTTGCGGTGGCATCAAAATTGTTGCGGGAATGTTGTCTGTGGAAACACTAGTAACTTTGAGTTGTATTTGCCCCAAAGAGATACTAGTACCCTCAGCTAAAGGCATTTCACCTTGGACTAGTTGGCGTCCATCAACCAGTGGGGGATTTTGCGATCGCAAGTTCCTCACATAAAAGCGCTGTTGCTGGGGATGAAAAAATATTTCAATATGCAAACCAGATACTGTGGGATTGCTCAGAACAATATCGCACCGGAGAGGATCGCGACCGATGCGGACGGTGCCAGGATTTTTACTTGGCTGTTGTTCGTAAATGTTCTGAGTATTATCTCTACCTGCATCGTGCCACTGTAAAGTTAGTGCGTTCATTGTTCTAACTTTTTAACTTGTATTTTAGTTACTTCAACTTCTTTCTGTGCGATTCCTAACACGATAAAGTACGCGTAAGCAAGTATTTAAAAAAAACTTCAATAACTTTTATCTTGCCGATGCTAATTTATCAGCAATACGTGTAGTTTCTGGCAACCGATATTTCGGCGTGCAGCGTAATACATAGTCAATTGCTGTTGCTAAACTGATTCGATGACCACTAGAGACATACAGGGGTTTTACTCCTGTGCGCGATCGCAAAACTGCTCCAATTATTTCACCTTTATGTACGAGCGATCGCCAGTTACCCCTAGTTTCTGGCAATTCTTCATGCTTACCTATCAACAATGATTTAGCCACACCAATTGTCGGTATATCCACCAATACACCCAAATGGCTAGCTATACCGAATCTGCGGGGATGGGCAATTCCTTGTCCGTCACACAAAATCACATCTGGCGTTGTTTTAATTTTCTCCAAAGCATCCAAGACAGCGGGAATTTCCCGAAATGAAAGGAAACCAGGAATGTAAGGAAAAGAAGTAGGACGGTGTGCTAAGCTCGTCTCAATTACTTGCAAATCAGGAAAACTCAGTACTGCCACAGCTGCACGGCTAATGGTGCCATCCGCTTCAAAACCCATATCGACTCCGGCGACGTACTGCACAGGTTCTTGCAGTTTATCTGATGTAATTACCTGATTTCGCAACTGTTCTTGAATAACTATGGCTTCCTCCACAGTTGAAGGCCAAGCATGATGTTGATAAATCTTCATATTTTAAATTGGAATTTAATTAATATTAATCGTCGTAATTTGCTTACCACAGAAAACATCTGATTTTTAAATTCTGAGTCCGGAATTCTGACTCCTTTTTTATATTAGACATTAAAGCTTTGGCTCGTTGATACGTTGCATCATAATGTTACTTAAGTCTCTCAAGGGGGAATCATAAGAATATAAGGTTATTTCTTTTGATTTTCTCTTTTACTGGTTATGACGCTGCTAAATATTCTGGAACTTGCAAAACAGGGAGATGTAGAGGCGATCGCATCTTTAATGAACCGCCATCTCTTACCAAAAGGTATCGCTGCAAAAGTAGCTTTTAAGGATGTTTACTTAGAGGTAACACTAGAATCTACGGAAGTACCAGATCGGGAAACCTGGGTTGCATTTATCCGTAGAGGATTAACTAATTTAGCGGCTGCATCTATTCAAAAAGTCAAGATTTACGGACAGCACATAGATAACGAGTTTCCAACTTGGAGCCAAGAATTTGATTTAGGTTTACCAGAACCTGAAGAAAACGATCTAGAGTCTTATAATAATCCTCAGATGCTAACTGTTTCTATTAATTTAAACGGCGCTAGTGTCCGCGAATTAAAAAGCCAAGATTTTGAACATATTGCAAATAAAATTATCAATGATATTTTATCAAATTGTAATTACTTTTTAGTCAACAAAGTAATCATTAGTAACAATAATTGTGTTATTACTAAAGAACGCTAGTGTTACTTTTCTCATGCTCTAGATACTAGAGTTATCAAAAAAACAGTTGAATGACAAGAAATATAATCAGTTTAATAAAAATTAAACATGATATTTAAAAAAATTGTGTTTATTTTTACTTGTAAATGGGGAATCTTAAGATAGACAATCTTTTATCGGGGTTTCGCGTTTATTAGTTATGACACAGCCTAATATTATAGAATCTACTAAGCAAAAACTACAAAAATTCTACTGGCCTTTATGGTTTCCTTATCCTAGTTCTTGGGTAAAAGCATTAATTTTAGCTTTATTTTTAAGAGTTATTATATTTCTAATTGATGGTACCTCAAAGGTAGGCTACCGTATCGCATATTTTGTAAACAGCTTAGAATTATTTGTGATGTTTACAATACTACTGATCCTTTCTCCAATTATAATAATTACTTTTACTCATCACTGCTTACACTTGCTGCTTAGTCGGTTTCTCTCAGAAATTCAAGCACCAGAAATAGGTAAAACCCAAGGATTTTTCCCAGGACTCATGAGTTGGTGGGAAGGATTATATGCTTGGCTTGTGATTGTTATTTCTACACTAATAGCAATTTTTTTCTGTGCAATATTTTTGCCATTTTTTAATATTAATTATCCCCAACACCTTGAATATTACAAAAATTTTCACAATAAAATAATAGTATTGTTTGGATTTTTTTATATTTTTGCTGCTGCACTAATTTATCAAATAGAATATTTGGTAAGGCAGCGAATAATATTTGCATATTCTGGAAATAAAACAATACAAAAAAATAATACAGATTTAAAGATAGAGAAAGAATTCAATAAATTACCTGTAGAGATGGATGTAACCAAAGTAAAATCATATATTTTATCTACTAAAGAAGAAGCTAAATTTACTAATAATAGAAATAGCTTTCGTAATTGGAATAAATATTGGCTACTAGCTATTTTGGTATTCTTAATTCCTCTGGGAATATATATATCCTCAGAAATACAAAAAACCTTTACTGTATCTTTGAAAAATCAACCAGATACACCATCACAAACTATATTAGTTACACCCTCCCCCTTAACTTCTGAATCACCAAATGTTTTAATTAAAACTGATAGATTCCGAGAGGCAGTAAACAAAGCCATCAGTGCAGCTAATTTAACTCAATCAGCAAAATCTCCAGACGAATGGAAGATTATTGTGAGTGAATGGCAAGAAGCGATCGCACTGATGAAAAATGTCCCATCTTCTAGCCAAAATTATGCAATAGCCCAGCAAAAAATTATAGAGTATCAAAAAAATCTCAACTACGCCCAGAAAAATACTGTTAGCAATAAGTAAGGCGATCGCTCCTCAAAGCTAAACTAGAAAAAGCAGTGCGTAGGCGTACCCCGTCGTAGACATCGCTATTTCAGTATCATGACCAAAACATCAACTCTCATGATTCACAAAACTAATCCCAAGATAGATTTATTGTTTCAAATTAATTCTTCCTAGCTAACACCTTAAAATAAAAGTAATTTGTCCCCAAAGCCAACCATGACAGAAGGAAAAACGCGGCGTAATTTCCTAATCACTAGTGTTGCTGTTACCGGTGGTATTGTGGCCACTAATGCCTTACAGCAAAATACTTCTAACACTGGTATACAACAAAATATTATCAACACCACTACACCGCCAGCAACGATGCCAGAACGAGTGCTGGGACGTACACAAATAAATCTGCCAGTCTTCGGCTTGGGAGGAGCAGGACAAACGCCGTTATCCTGGGAAGGAAGAGAACATGATGCTGCACAAATTATTCAAAAAGCGCTGGAACTTGGTATTCGCTACTTTGATACTGCTGCAAGTTACGGGCCGAGTGAAGATTATCTAGGCAAAGTGCTACCACCCCATCGTTCAAAGCTGTTTCTCGCAACCAAGACCGATAAAAGGGAGCGGGATGGTGCATGGCGAGAATTAGAGCGATCGCTTAAACGTCTCAATACAGATTACCTTGATTTGTGGCAGTTACATCACGTCTCTTTTGCTGAAGAACTCGACACCATATTTAGTCCATCTGGTGCAATTCAAGCTTTGGAAGAAGCTATAGAACAAAAACTCGTCCGCTTCGCAGGTATTACCGGACATCACGATCCTCAAATCATTGCCGAAGGGTTGCGTCGCTTTCCCTTCCACACTACACTCATTCCTGTGAATGCCGCTGACAAACACCACCCACGTCCGTTTATCCCGGTAGTTCTACCAGTTGCTCAAGAAAAAAATGTCGGCGTAATTGCGATGAAAGTCCCGGCTTATGGTCGCCTGTTTAAATCAGGTGGGTTGACAGGTATGCAACAAGCTCTGGGATATACAATGTCTCAGCCTGGGGTGCATTGTTGTGTAATTGCGGCGGAGACAGTTGCACAACTAGAGAATAATGTCAACATAGCGCGTGCTTTTGTACCCCTTAAGGAGCAAGAATTGGCAGCGATCGCACAGCAAACTGCTAGTATTTGGGAAGATAGTACGTTTTTCCGTGCTTGGACATAGTTAACTGATATTACTTTATTCACTAGTTGCAGCTTCTAGCAAAACTTCCACATTATCTACTAACGACTTTTTCAAACTGGACTTGTTGTGCTAATTTGGTTACAACAGGAGTTTTTCCCATACCACCCATACTTAATATTTAGAGATAAGATTTAAGCACTCACCAACTGAGTCAGGCGTTTCAATATACGTAGCACGTCATACAATTCATTTCCAGGGTTACGTATCAAAAAACCCTTTGATAAAGCATAACGCGGTGGATTTCCTTTCACTAATTTGACGAAAATAAACTCGCTTCCCGTAGCAATCATCCCAAAGCTGGGTCGATCTGTATGCGGATTTCCTAACAGATAAGCAAGAATTTGTGCGAGTCCTTGTTCTACAGAGAACGAAGCTCTTTTAGACTCAATAATCATCACCCAGAATTGCTCTTTCAAAACTAAGGTATCTATTCTTCCTTTGATGATTACATCTTCATCTGGCACAGCAATCTCTATAGATTCTTCTGATTTAACATAAAATGGAGCTAGATAAAAATCCCCAATAAAAAGTAATGGGTCTACAACTGCCATTCTAACTACATCTTCTAGTAAGGGCGGGTAATTTAGAAGATTTAAATAACCCGTTTTCACCTTATCTAAAAGTTGTTTATCTAAATCATTTATTTCTGGTAAATCTTGTTGCCATTCACCGAAAAACGAACCATCCAAAACTAACTCAATACCAAAGGTATCGATTAAGTAGCGTAAGTCGATGACCTTTGCTTGGATTGTTTGCGTCATAAGTTTTGGGGAGTGGAGTATATAGCAGTCCTGAATCATTTGTGAAAATTATATATCTCTTTCTTCTTTCTTATCTTTGCGTTCTTCTCTAACGAGACGCTTCGCAAAGGCGTCCTTGGCAGTAGCCTGCGGCAAGCCGCTCCGGGTCTACGTTTCCTTATCCATATTTTTCACGACTCATTTAGGATTGCTATAGTAAATTAATTGGCTTTATCCTATTCATTAGTTGCCGCTTCTAACCAGACTTCCACATCATCTGCTAGTAACTTTTGTGCAGCTTCTAGCATTGATGCTGCGATGTCTTTGAGGTCTTCGCGGTTGTTCAAGTAAGTTTTCAAAGCTTCCATTGGGTCAATGCTACTACTCGCAGTCAATTCGGGAATTCGCGGTCGAGCCAATTGACTGATTAATTCTGCTTGGATGGTGTAGGTGTGAGCTGCACTTAAAGCAGTATGCAGAGAGGAACTTTCAATTAAATCCATCTGTTCCGATCGCAGTTTGTAAATTAGCCGCACTACAGCATCTTCAATATCATACTTGGCGATCGCTTTCATTAATACCGCTTGGGGATCGTCTGCTTTTGAGACATCCACTTCAATTGTGCAAAAATCCCGAACTGGTAAAGGACAAAATTCCCACTCTGCCTTACCCCGCTCCAGTTCTATCGTTACATAGCCTTTATCTTCTTTTTCCTCGCTAAAATCTACCCGCTCAATACTCCCTGGATAAATCACCGGCGGGTTGTTAGATTTATTCAAATTTTGATGCCGATGCACATGTCCCAATGCTACATAATCAAAACAAGGTCGCGTCAACAAAGACAAAGGTAGAGTAAAGCCTTTACCCACAGCTAAGTAGCGTTCTGCACCTAAAGTAGCATTGTCAGCCATCAAGTGAGCCAAAAGCACAGTCGGCACATTGGGGTCAAGACGGCGAACTTCCCCTTCTAAAACAACTTGCAGGCGTTCCGTTAACAGTTGGTTGACTTCTGCCAAAGATAAACCCTCAGTTTCTTGGCGAGTCATCAGCGTAGAACGAGTCAGCCAAGGCAGGGTAATTACTTGTACTTTGCCATTACGCGTTTCGATGTGATGAGTAGTCAATGTATCGCCAACAACAAAACCAGGCACTCCCAAGGTGCGGTAAATACATAAACTCGCGCCTCCTAGTCCTTGGGAATGTTGGTCGTGATTCCCCACTAACAGCACTGTGGGAATATTCGCATCCACCAGACGGCGAAACTGGTTAGCAAAAGCTTGTTGTACATACGGTGGTGGTGTCGCATCCGGAAAAGCATCGCCACCAAATATTACTAAATCTACGGGATCTGCGATCGCTCTGTCTATACATCGAGATAATGTATTGACAAAATCCTCCAATCGTGTATTTAAACCTGTTACCGGATTAATTCGTCCGTGGGAAAAGCCGCTTCCCATGTGGATATCGGAAAGGTGGAGGATTTTGAGTGTCATTTGTCCTTTGTCCTTAGTCATTTGTCCTTGAAGTTCTAATCTCAGACTTATCTCTTTGTCTAATACTAATGACAAATGACTAGTGACCAATGATTAATGACTAAATATGAATTCCACATTCTGTTTTATTGCTTCCCCGCCAGCGTCCGGCGCGTTCGTCTTCGCCATCTTTGACTTTGGTAGTGATGGGTTTGTCGCCGATGCTGGGATAACCTTGGTCGTGTAAGGGATTGTAAATAACTCCGTGTTCAGCTACGTAAAGCCAGCTGTCTTTGCGCGTCCAGGTGGCTATGGGATTTACTTTCAAACGACCCTTGCCGTCGAATTCAAATATGGGCATGTTAGCACGGGTTACTGCTTGGTCGCGGCGGCGTCCAGTAATCCAAGCAACGCTGTTGAGGTCGTCTAAACCCCGTTGCAGTGGTTCAATTTTGGTAATGTCGTGGAATTTGAGAATATCTTTATCCCAGAGTGCATCGCCAAATTTGGCTTCAAAAGCCGCTGGGCTATCCGCTTCTAGAGTTTTGTAAGTTTGCAGATCTAGGTTGTATATTTGTTTGGCTTTAGCAACTAGTTCTAAGCTTTCGTCGAAGTGGTAGAGGGTATCGAGAAAGATTACAGGAACTGGAAACTTGAGTTCGCTGTAAAGAATATGGGTAATTACCATATCATCCACATTAAAAGCGCTGGTTTGCACCAGTCCGGTTGGGATATTTTCTACAGACCATGCCAAGATTTGTTTCGGAGTCGCAGTTTCAAACTCTTGGTTTAATTTTTCTAAGTCAAAAGCGATGGTTTCGTTTTTAGGTGCTGTAAAAGCTGTCATGGTAATTTTCTGTTCAAATAATTTCTACCTTGATTAAGTTTTATTTTACCGCATAAAGGCGCATATTCCGCTAGGAGATGAGGTAATTATTAATTCTAGGGAGTGGGGAGCTTCGCCAGGGGAAAGGGTAAAGGGCAAGGGGCAAAGGTAAAAGAAAGATCTCCCTTTTCACTTTTCCCCTTTCCCTACTCGAAGGGTTTTGCCCTATGCCCATAAAAATCATTGTGTAAGTAAATACTAAAGCCTTTATTAAGAAACTTTACGCTTGTTTAAGTTTTACGAGATTTTTATGGATATATATACTGATTTTGATATGGTTAAGGAACAATTAACAAACAAGGATTTTACTTAAATGAAGAATTCAAAAATCCGCAATCCATTAAGTGAATCTATAGTTATGGGCGCTTTAATCGCGTTGACGAGCGTTAGTATCATCACCATCATGAATGCTTTCTAGGATAAAAAAAACTAATTTTAGCAACAAAAGTTTACATAACCCTGCTCAAAACTGAGTGGGGTTTTTACATTTTGTTTACACCTGTTAGCACTAATGACCCATCGGCGCTTTTGCCCCTGCGCCGCCTTTGCCCAAGAATAGTAATAAAGGTAACGAGCAAAGAAAGGCGATACCTACCACTCGAAAGCAATCTGCGTAAGACAAAACAGCAGCTTGGGTATCTACTGTTTGACTTAATAAAGCTAGTGCTTGTTGTTGAGCTGTTGTCACATCCATACCTTGACTTTGGAGTGCCCCGTTGAGTGCATCTAGGCGCTGATTGGTTTCTGGATCGTAAGGAGTAAGTTTTGCCAACAGGATGGCTCGATGAAAAGCTTCTCGTCGGTCAAGGAGAGTGGTAAGTAGGGCAATGCCGATACTACCACCTAATTGCCGGGTGAGGTTGTAGAACCCAGAACCGGCAGATATATCTGGTTTGGGTAACCCTCCTAAAGTTGCCAAACTCAAGGGGAGAAACATCAATACAGTAAAAGCCCCACGCCATACCAATGGCCAAAATAAATCATCTGTACCGCTTTGTGGGGTGATTGCCGCTAATTGAAACATGACTCCAGATGTTCCAACAGCCCCGATCGCAATTAAAATTCTGGCATCGATTTTGGTGGACAATTTACCTAACAAAACCATAACGATCGCAGACGCTAAAGCACCAGGCGCTAACAATAATCCTGTCTGTGTTGCCGTAAAGTGCAGCACGCTTTGAGCAAATATCGGTACCGCAAACAAAGCGCCATAAAGTCCCATCCCTACCACTGCTGATAAAAAACTCCCAGCAGCTAAAGAACGGTGACGCAAAACTCTCAAATCAACGGCTGGATGAGCTATTCTCAATTCCTGCCAAATAAATAGTGCCAATCCGATGGCACTAGCAACAGCTAACGTACTGATGAAACCGGAGGAAAACCAGTCATCTTTCTCTCCTTCCTCTAACAAAGTTTGGATACTACCGATGGCAATTACTAAAAAGCCAATCCCGAACCAATCGACGGCTTGATTTTGCGTCTGGCTGTTGTCTTTGTCTTTGGGCAAAAATACTAAGGACATTGCCACTGCAACGATCCCAAAGGGAATATTAACAAAGAAAATCCACCGCCAGCCCAAACCATCTACCAAGAATCCGCCTAATGTCGGGCCGATGGCTGGGCCAGCAATTACACCGACTCCAAAAACTGCTTGAGCTAAACCCTGTTCCGCAGGTGGAAAAGTCTCGAACAAAATTGCTTGTGCTTTAGCTAGCAACCCGCCACCGCATAAACCTTGAAGGATTCGAGAAATCACCAGCATCGGTAAATTAAATGCCAATCCGCATAAAACAGAGGCAATGGTAAAGCCAATCAAGGAGAAAATAAAGTACCTTTTGCGCCCAAAGTAATCTCCCAGCCATGCAGATAAGGGAATTAAAACAACGTTGGCGATCGCATATCCAGTCACCACCCAACCCACTTCAGTAATAGTTGCACCAAGACTGGCTTGGATATCGGTTAAAGCAACGTTGACAATACTGGTGTCAATCACTTCTAAGATGGCACCAAGGGCAGCCGTAAAGGCGATCGCCCACTTCAAAGGCCCGTGGACATAACCAAATTCGTCAAAAGTGGAACGTTTAATGTTGGTAGCCATTGTCAGCACCAGTAGTATTTGACATCACAGCGATCCCCAAAGCAAAAATAAGATTTGTTATATATACGCTACGGTAGCGTATCATAAAAAACGGTCAAGGTAGGCTTGTATAGAAAGCAGCATAAATACTGTTTCTCAAGATGTATGGTCGCTGCTGTGGTTTTAGTGCAGAGAAAATAGGCTACAAAGCTTATTTATATCCCTATGTATGATGTTGTCTGCCCAAAGCGAGAAGAAAAAACAAAATTGCCAAGATGGTATTGCTTGGGGATGATATTTGTATGAGTAAGCACAACACCTCCTCTGGACGCCCGCGCAGCATCCACGCCGACCAAGCTATTTTGCAAGCGACCTTAGATTTGCTTGCAGAGGTAGGATATCAAAGCATGAGTATAGAAGCGATCGCTGCTCGTGCTGGGGTTGGTAAAACCACCATCTATAGGCGTTACACTTCCAAAGAAGAACTAGTTGCAGACGCCATAGAAAGCTTGAGAGACGATCTAGCGATCCCCGATACCGGCAGCTTTTGGGGAGACATGGATATCGTCATCAAGAATGCAGCTAAAAAAATAGATAGTCCCCTTGGTCGTCAGACACTCGCCTTGATTATCAGCACAGCATCTAGCAATCCTCAGTTTGCCCAAGTTTACTGGACGAAATATATAAAACACCGACGTGAAGCCTTTGCCAAAGTACTTGAGCGTGCCAAATCCAGAGGGGAAATTCACAACCACGCCGACATAGACCTAATTATCGACCTTGTGAGTGGATCGCTGTATTATGCACTAATCTTCAAACCCACAACCGAGCCGGTAGAAGCGTACATGCGCCGCACCATAGATATTCTTGTGAAAGGGATAGGGCATGGGAAGAGGCAGGAGGCAGGGGGCAGGAGGCAGGGGGAGAAAGAATAATCAATGACCAATGACCAATGACTAATGACCAATGACCAATGACCAATGACTAACTTGTTGCCAAAATAACTTTTCACAAATCGTCATAAATGAGATGATGTATTAATTAGAGAAAAAGGTGAACAATTGTTATTTTTCTCCCTCCGCTTCTGGTTGCAAGATGGCGTTACAGTATTGTATGAGAGTGGTCAAGCGATCGCTAATCGTTTGCAGTCTTGTTTGTACAGTAGATGCCTGCCGCGCTCCTTGGAAAAACATCACATCTATTTCCAACAAGCGCAGTTGCTTACTCATCTCAGTTTGATAAGACTGAACTCGCCAGTCTTCTCTTGGCACAGAGGCTTGGCCAACATCTGCCAAAGGTACAATTTCCTCCCTAAACAGTCGCTGCAACGAGGCTACACGCCGCCGCAGTTCGGGTGCAACAATTTGCCCAGTTGTAGCATCGGAGCGTAATTGCTCTAATAAGGTTACGAATGCCTGATATTTCTCACGGTTTAAAGACATCGAGTGCTAGTTAAGATAGTATAAATGTCAAGCAATTTTTCTTATACAATAAACTCTCTTAACCACTTATCAGTACTATAAGCCTCAAATCGTGATTTGAGGCTTTGTTTGCAATCAATCGATTTTCAAGTTTACGATTTTTGAAATTCACACTGGATGACTACCGTTGCCTATTGGAGAACCATCCTGACACTGTTTTTTCCGCCCATCTAGTGGCAACAGCATCTTCCCAGGGTGATGCTGCCAATTTTGTCTATCTCACACTTATCTACCGATCCCCTTAAGACCCAATTGTATGAGCAGCATAGCGATCAATTCATCAGTCGATCTTGCCATTCCGGAATGGTTAAAGAAATGTTTGAAGGAATCATCGACAACTAGCGGCCAAGGCGAAGATGAGCGAAGGCATAATGATGCGGTGTTGATTGGTCGAGCATTTGAATTTGCTTACCAATTGCATCAAGGCCAATATCGCAAATCGGGAGAGCCATACATTGCTCATCCCATTGCTGTAGCCGGATTGCTGCGGGACTTGGGAGGTAGCCCTGCTATGATAGCAGCTGGATTTCTTCATGATGTAGTTGAAGATACAGAAGTCACTATTGAAGAAATCGAAGAAAGGTTTGGCCCGGAAGTCCGCCAATTGGTGGAAGGTGTCACTAAACTTTCTAAAATCAATTTCACCAGCAAAACCGAAAGCCAAGCGGAAAATTTCCGCCGGATGTTTTTGGCAATGGCGCAAGATATTCGAGTGATTGTGGTGAAGTTGGCAGACCGTTTGCATAATATGCGAACTCTACAATATATGTCCGAAGCCAGCCGCCGCCGCAGTGCCCAGGAAACGCGAGATATATTCGCACCTTTAGCCAATCGCCTGGGGATCTGGCGAATTAAGTGGGAATTGGAGGATTTGGCTTTTAAATATTTGGAACCAGAAGCTTTCCGCGAAATGCAGCAGCATGTTTCCGAAAAACGGACGGCGCGAGAAGAGAAGTTGGCTAAAGCTACAGAAATTTTGCGGGAGCGTTTGCAGCAAGCTGGAATTCATTGCCAAGATATCAGCGGCCGCCCCAAGCATCTTTATAGCATTTATCAAAAAATGCAGCGGCAGCAAAAGGAATTTCACGAGATTTATGATTTGGCAGCCCTGCGGATTATTGTCCAAACCAATGAGGAATGCTATCGGGCGTTGGCGGTGGTTCATGATGCTTTTCGCCCAATTCCTGGGAGATTTAAAGATTATATTGGACTGCCAAAACCTAACCGTTACCAGTCGTTGCATACTGGAGTGATTGGCTTGACTGGTCGTCCTTTGGAAGTCCAAATTCGCACGATAGAAATGCATCATGTCGCTGAGTATGGGATTGCCGCCCATTGGAAGTATAAAGAAACAGGAGGCTCTGGCATTAGCCATTTGACAGCGACGGATGAAAAGTTTACTTGGTTGCGGCAACTGCTGGAATGGCAAACAGATCTAAAAGACGCCCAAGAATATCTTGATAGCGTCAAAGATAATCTATTTGAAGATGATGTCTATGTCTTCACCCCTAAGGGGGATGTTGTGCCTTTAAGTCCTGGGTCTACAAGTATAGATTTTGCCTATCGCATTCACACAGAAGTGGGAAACCACTGTGCAGGGGCGCGGGTAAACGGGCGAATGGTACCTCTGTCAACGCGGCTGCACAATGGCGATATTGTGGAGATTCTCACCCAAAAGAACTGCCATCCGAGTTTGGATTGGTTGAATTTTGTCAGAACTTCGGCAGCAAAGTATCGAATTAAACAATGGTACAAGCGATCGCGCCGAGAAGAAAATGTCGCCCGCGGACGAGAATTATTAGAAAAGGAACTTGGTAAAACAGGTTTTGATAGTCTGCTGAAGTCAGAAGCAATGCAGATTGTCACCGAAAAGTGTAACTATCACAGCGTGGAAGATTTACTAGCTGGTTTGGGTTACGGTGAAGTGACGTTGAATTTAGTCCTCAATCGTTGGCGAGAAGTAGCGAAGGGACAACAACCAGTTATAACTCCACTGCCATTTCTTCCCAAAGAATCGACATCTACAGCAAAAGCTTTGCGAGATGCGCCTCCAAATACCTCCCGCTCCACAGATTCGCCGATTATTGGAGTAGAAGGTTTGGTGTATCATTTAGCTGGGTGTTGTACCCCGATTCCTGGCGAAGCAATCATTGGCGTAGTGACGCGAGGTAGGGGGATTTCAATTCATCGCCAAGGCTGCCATAATCTAGAAAATGTTGAGTATGAGCGGCTAGTACCAGTTAAGTGGAATCCAGCAGCAGAAAATAGTGGTCGCCCGCAAACATACCCAGTGGAGATTCAAATTGAAGCGCTTGACCGCGTAGGAGTGCTAAAGGATATTTTATCAAGGTTGAGCGACCAGGGAATCAATGTGCGCCATGCCCAGGTAAAAACCGCCGTTGGTCAACCTGCATTGATGGATTTGGGAATAGATATACGCGATCGCCCCCAGCTAGAGCAAGTATTTATCCAAATTAAGAAAATGAGCGACATTTTGAATATCCGCCGCGTCGGTCAAATTGACGAATAGTAGAGATATCATTATCTCTATATTTTATTTTTTGTTAGTAAGAAACGTAGAAACGTAGGTTGGGTTGTAACTTGCTTCCCACAGGGTACGAAGTGAAACCCAACACTTCGATCAATGTTGGGTTTCGCGTTGCTCAACCCAACCTGCACTATTGCTTGTCTTCCTTGTCCCCCTTGTCCCTTTGCGATTGAATATTTTTTTACTTGCAAGTCCCTTAATTCCTGGATTGGATGCTTCTATTCAGGGCAAGTTAGGATAATGTGTATTTTGTCAATAAACCGAACTACTGAAAAAAGCAAGCAAAGAAGACGGGTAGAAGGACAGCTAGTTGCTCTCTTATATCGTGTCCGGTTGAAGACTTATCATTTAGAGGGCAGTCCCAATGAAATAAGTTTCACCACCAAACATGAAAGTATCTTTCTCCCCCTGCCTCCTCTGCTCCCCCTGCTCTTTCAAGTCAGGGAGCAGGGGGAAAGACACTTTTAGGATTTTTGCACAGATATGGTAATCCTAAGTGATTAGGCGGACATGATATTACCCCTAATTTGATATTTAGAGTAAATTATTAAATTAGGTAATTTTTCATACTTTATACATTATTAATACTATTTCAGAAAATATATCGATGAAATTAATACCTGCAATCAGCAAAATGTTGAGAGGAGAATAATTTTCATCTTTGAAATTTGTTTAAGTAATTAAGCTGAAGAATCAAGCTTAATTTTGAAAAATGATTTCATCTAGGGTTTGCAATCGAGTGCAGTACAGACAATTCTTAAATTAGCGGCGTGCTGACTTGTACCTCATTCGCTGTAAATAATGCTTTGGCGTTGAAATTATCTAATCTCCTAATATCTTATCCACCAGTTTTAATTGTTATTAAAACTGCAAAAATTCGTGAAAGGTTTAAATAACATGAATATTCATCATCAAGGCATTGTTTTTATTGATTCATCAGTTGAAGACTACAAAATATTGCTTAATTGTGTTGTATCAAAAGTTGAAACAATAGTTATTGATTTCAACCAAGATGGGGTAAAAAAAATTACTCAAATACTGTTACAACGCCCTAAAGTTAAAACTGTCCACATTGTTTCTCATGGTTCTCCTGGTTGCCTTTACCTGGGTAATACCCAACTGAGTCTCAGCACTTTAGAACGCTATACTCAACAGCTACAAACTTGGTTGTGCCCATCTCTAATACTCTACGGCTGTAACGTCGCTGCTGGGGACGCGGGAGAAGAATTTTTGCAGAAATTACATCGATTGACTAAAGCAAATATTTTGGCTTCTACTACACCAACAGGTAACGCAGCGTTGGGTGGAGATTGGAATTTACAGGTTCAAATTGGCAAAGATTTTTCAATCGCAAATCCCATAGCTTTAGCATTTCGACAAGAAACACTTTCTAGTTATACGGGAATACTTGCTTCTGGTGAACTCGATACTACCTTTGGTAGTGGTGGTAAAGTTACTACTCAATTTGGTTATGGCGGATCTGCCTATAGTGTTGCAATTCAGTCAGACGGAAAAATTTTGGCAGTCGGCTATAGTTACATGATTCACGATGGCTTAAATGCCCCTGACTTTGCTCTAGTACGCTACAACCCAGACGGCAGCCTAGACAATAGCTTTGGCAATGGTGGTATAGTTACTACTCATGTTGGTAGTGCCAGTGATGGTGGTTATAGTGTGACTCTACAATCAGACGGCAAGATAGTTGTTGCTGGATATACTTGGGACAATAGCCAATCTAACCAACCAGATTTTGCCCTAGCACGCTACAACACTAACGGTAGTCTAGATACCAGTTTTGGTAACGGCGGCAAAGTTATTACCAACTTTAGTCAAGACTTGGGTTATAAAGTCTTAGTTCAGCCAGACGGCAAGACGATCCTAGTGGGATCTATCGGTAATGGAGATCGTGTTCTAGTACGCTACAACACTGATGGTAGTATAGATACGAGTTTTGGTAACAGCGGCAAAGTTAACGGCACAAATGGCAACACTGCTGTAATTCTCTCAGATGGCAAAATTATTGTTGCTGGAGCGGCAATTACTGACCCTAATAGTTATTCTGCCTCTGGGCCTCTTATTGATTTTGCCTTAGCACGTTATCACAGCAATGGCAGTTTAGATACTAGCTTTGGCAATAATGGTAGGGTCTTAACTCCTATAGGTACATCCCTTGACATGGCTAATAGCATTGCAATTCAGGCGGACGGTAAAATTGTTGTTGCCGGATACGCGTGGAGTGTATGGAATGGCTCTAACCAAGAAGACTTTGCTATTGCCCGTTACAATTCTGACGGTAGTCTAGACACTAGCTTTGGTAATGGAGGTAAAGTCATTGCGCCTCTAAGTATAAGTAATAACGATCGCGCCACTAGTTTGACAATTCAATCTAATGGCAAAATTGTTGTCGCTGGTTATATTCAAAACGGAAATAATCGCGACACAGTTTTATTAGCCTATAATCCCGATGGAACTTTGGATAGTAGCTTTGGTACAGGCGGTCAGGTTATTACTCCGATTAAAAGTAACTACGAAGGCGGTAATGTTGTTGCAACTCAATCGGATGGCAATATTGTTGTTGTTGGGAATGACAATGGGTACTTTGCAGTGGCACGCTACCTCGGTGTTTCCAACGAAACACCTACCACTCCCTCAAATACAGCGCCTACAGTCACTTTGCCCAGCACTAACCCCACTTACACTGAAAATGGACCTGCTATCTTCATCGACCCGAATGCAACTGTCCTAGACCCTGATTCCCAAGACTTCGATTCCGGTAAATTGACTGTTCGCTTCAGTAATGGTGGAACTGCTGACGATCGCCTCATCATCCAAAGCAATACAACAAATAAAATTCAAGTCAACAACAACACAAGCATTTTGTACGATACTAGCTTTATCAGTACTTTCACTGGTGGTATTGGTACTCAAGACTTGGTTATCAACTTTACCTCTAAAGCTACATTTGCTGCTATCCAAGCTGTGCTACGCAGTATTAGTTACACCAACATCTCGGATAATCCTGCTACTACTCCTCGTACTGTCAGCTTTGTGTTAACTGATGGTGATGGTGGTACTAGTGCTACAGTCTCTAAAACGATTAATTTGACTGCTGTCAACGATGCCCCTATCGTTACCGCAAATCAAAGCTTCAGTATCAGGGAAAATAGCAGTAATGATACGGTGGTAGGTACTGTAGTTGCTACCGATGTTGAGGGAACTAGCTCATTTTCCAACTGGACAATTATTGATGGCAACTTTGACCTCGATGGAGATGGGAAAACTGCTTTTAGCATTAACTCGACTTCTGGACAAATCGCTGTTGGCGATCGCGACGATCTTGATTTTGAGACTAAGCCTAACTTCCAATTACAAGTTACTGTCAGCGATGGCACAGACACTAGTGCTATGCAAGCGATCGCTGTCAATCTGAATGATGTTGGTGAAAAGACCATCTTTGGTACGTCTTTAAGCAACAAGCTATACGGCAGTACAACTGATGATACTATCTATGGCTATGAAGGAAGTGACTATTTATACGGTTATGATGGTAGCGATCGCCTGATTGCTGGTGCTGGCAATGACTACCTTTATGGTGGTGGAGGTGATGATATTCTCGATGGTGGTGATGGCACTGACTCACTTAGGGAATCTGCTGATGTCAACTTTACCTTAACTAACAATCAACTATTTGGTTTAGGTAATGATAGCTTCAGGAATATTGAAAAGGTAACGCTGACGGGCGGTATTAGTGATAATACTTTAAATGCTTCATCATTGACAATTGCCAGTGTCTATCTTTATGGCGGTAATGGTCATGATAGTGTTTTAGGTGGTAGTCAGAATGATTATTTATACGGAGAGAATGGTAGCGATCGCTTGATTGGTAATGCCGGAATTGACAAGCTTTATGGTGGTGCAGATAACGATACCTTGATTGGCGGTGCTGGCAATGATGCACTCTACGGACAAACAGGTGCCGATGTTTTTGTTCTCGCTCCAGGAAACGGCACTGATAGCATATTTGATTTTAAGGATGGCATCGACAAACTTGGTTTATTCGGTGGTTTAACTTATGGGGCTTTAACTATCTCTGCAAGTGGTACTAAGACTTCTATTCGGATTACTTCCACTAATGAGACATTAGCTCTTTTGAGCAATATCCAACCTAGCTTGATTACAGAAAGTGATTTTATCGCAATTGTGTAATGGTGAGTAATTTTCTATCGCATTAATTTTGATGGGTTAGCGGCGATTAGATCCCCGACTTCTTCAAGAAGTTAGGGATCTCACGCCTCAGAATTAATGGGACAGACCACTAATGGCAAAATCACCGTAAATGTAGATCCTTTTCCCAGCTGTGAATCTACTTTAATTTCACCATCCATTAACTGAACCAACCGGGACACTATAGCTAAGCCTAATCCCGTACCATCAGAACTTTGCACTTTTGGAGCAGTCACTTCGCGAAAATAGGGATTGAAGATTTGTGTTTGAGCATCTGTGGAAATACCAATTCCACTATCGGTAACGGAAATCGCCCACTGCTTTTGAGATATCGTCCAGCACTCCAAATGAATTGAACCGGATTCTGTGTAGCGAATTGCATTACTCAGCAGATTTGTCAGAATTTGCTGAAACCGGAGAGGATCTATGGTAACTTCATTTGGGGCGCGGTCGCATTCAACAACCAAAGATAATTCTTTAGCACGTACTAGTGGTTCAATCATCTCCATAACTGAGTTGATTAAACTACGCACATCGGTTTGAGTGGGCTGCAATTTCATCTGTCCGGCATCATAACGCGAAATTTCCAGAGTATCGTTAATTAACTGGACAAGAAGTCTACCACTCTTGAGAACTCGCTCGATACTTTCAAGATTTGCGTAGGTGTCCTTGAGTTCTGGTTGTTGGCGCTGCTGGCGCAGAAATAAGTCTGCATAACCGATGATTGAAGTCAGGGGTGTTTTCAGTTCATGAGCCAAATGAGAGAGGCTTTCTTTACTAGCACGAACCAAACGAGTTAGCTCTTGGTTAGTCAACCGCAACTGACTTTGGAGTTGTTTGAGTTCTTTTAATCGTCCTTGAGTATAACTGTTAAAGCAACGAGCGATCGCTTCATCAATTACTGTATCAATTAAGCGAACGGCTCTCAGTACTTCTTGTGCAGATCCCTGCAATAAATCTTCTTCTAAAAACGAAAAAATCACAAACCGCAGTAAACGATACTCTCGTGCAATTTCCGCTGGCTCAAATCCCTGTTCGGCGCGGAGTGTACCGTGTTCCAAACTTGCATCTACTACTGTTTGCAAATCGCTAGTTGCAGATTCAGATAGTACTGTTGCTAATGCTTTCAAAACGCGGGGTAAGCTATCCTTGACAGCCTTGTAAGTCAGTTCTTGAGTAACTTCAATTTGCTCATCTTGGTAAACAGCTTCTACCCATCGATCGATAATGGCATCACTTTTAGCAATTAAAGTTTGACTAAAATCCATTTTTTGCCCAACCAAACACAGTCAGCGCCAAACCCCATGCGCTAGAGGTAGCTTACTGCATTGATGTCAAGCCCGCAACTGACGGAAGATAGAGGTTAGCGAAAAGACGGCTGATTGTTGAATTAATTACTTAATAGTCGATTTATTGCAATTTAAATGTTGAATAAAAATAAGAGCTATCGCTTCACAAAACGGGTTGTGTGACATACATAATGCAAAAAATCAAGACCATTAAAATTGTGAGTGTATTGATTTATATATATATCTTTTACACAGACGCAATTAATCGCGTCTCTTAGTTTATACGGACATTCCAAAACAAATTTGATTTTTATTCGTATTTAAACTGAGGTTATATACGTGATACAGCAGCTAAATTGGGCAGATTAGAAAATTATAAATTTTTGATAAAGTATGTCCAAGCTTCTGGTTAATCAATATCATACAGAAGTAGAAAGAATTATTCAATATGGCGGTTCACGTAAAGAAACATCGATTCGGGTTGCATTTCAAAACTTAGTCAATGAATATTGCAAACCCAGAGAATTTAGACTTATTCCAGAACTAGATTATAAAACACCTAGCGGCAAACTTGTTTATCCAGATGGTACAGTTAAAGATGCTTTGCGTTTGGATTGGGGTTACTGGGAAAGTAAAGATGAATATGATAATTTAGACCAAGAAATTGAAAAAAAGCTCATAAAAGGCTACCCAAGTAGTAATATTCTGTTTGAAGACTCACAAACAGCAGTTTTAATTCAGGGTGGAAAAGAAACCATGCGCGTCCCGATGAAAGATCCTGACGCGCTGGATGGAATAATTACATATTTTATTAACTATGTTCGCCCGGAAGTTAAAGATTTTAGAGAGGCGATTGAAACTTTTAAAGAAGACTTACCGACTGTTTTACATGCTTTGCGTGACTTGATTGATAGTCAAATCGAAACAAACGCAGCTTTTAAAACAGCAAGGGTTAAATTTTGGAGTATCTGCAAAGAATCAATTAATCCTGAAGTTACTTTGCTGGATGTTAGAGAAATGATGATTCAGCATATTTTAACTGAAGATATCTTTATCAGTATCTTCAATGAATCTCAGTTTCATCGAGAAAATAATATTGCTCGTGAATTAAAAACTATCATCGATACCTTTTTTACAGGTAGTACTAAAAAAAATACTCTTGGTACGATTGAGCGTTACTATGGAGTCATAAGAAGAACTGCGGCGAATATCTACAATCATCATGAAAAGCAGAAGTTTTTAAAAGTGCTTTATGAAAATTTTTATAAAGCATATAATCCTAAAGCAGCTGACAGGCTAGGTATTGTTTACACGCCAAATGAGATTGTGCGCTTCATGATTGAAAGTGTAGATTATTTAACCCATAAACATTTTGGTAAAATACTTGCTGATAAAGATGTAGAAATTTTAGATCCGGCTACGGGAACTGGCACTTTTATTACTGAATTAATTGATTATTTGCCTAAGAATAGTCTGGAATATAAGTATAAACATGAGATTCATTGTAATGAAGTAGCAATTTTGCCTTATTACATCGCTAACTTAAATATTGAATACACCTATAAACAAAAAATGGGTGTATATGAAGAGTTTGAAAATATTTGTTTTGTAGATACACTGGATCATACATCATTTGCAGGCAAGCAAATGGATTTGTTTGCTATTAGTGTAGAAAATACTGAAAGAATTAAAAGACAGAATGAAAGTAAAATATCGGTGATTATTGGGAATCCTCCATATAATGCTAAACAAGAAAATTTCAATGACAATAATTCTAATCGTTATTATGGAACAATAGATCTACTCATAAAAAATACTTACATCAAATATAGTAAGGCTCAGAATCGGATTGTTGTTTATGATATGTACACTCGTTTTATCCGATGGGCATCTGATCGTCTAGGTAAAAATGGTATTCTTGCCTTTGTTTCTAACAATTCTTTTATAGATTCTATTAGCTATGACGGTTTTAGAAAGGTTGTAGCTAAAGAATTTAATGAAATTTACATTATTGATATGAAGGGCAATGCACGAACAAGCGGAGAAAGACGCCGAAAAGAAGGTGGAAATGTATTTAGTGATGAAATTAGAGTAGGAATAGCTATCTATTTTTTAGTAAGAAATGAAAATGCTGAGGGTTTTAAGGTTTATTATAATGCCATAAAAGACTATGCAGATGCAGATGAAAAGAAAGACTATTTTAGTTTTAATATTCTAAAAAATATAAACTTTATACATATTAAACCAAATAATCAAGGTAATTGGATTAACCAAGCTGATAATGACTTTGACAATCTTTTACCATTAGTTGATAAAGATGTAAAAGCTGGTAAAACTGGGAAAGCAGTATTTAAGTTGTTTTCCAGGGGTATAGAGACTACAAGAGACGAATGGGTTTACGATTTTAGTCAATTAAATTTAATTGATAAAATAAAATTTTTTATTAATAAATACAATTTATCTATCTTGAATGGAGAAATGAATAACTGTATTAAATGGAGTTCATCATTAGAAAGTTATTTACATACACTTAAAAAAGTTAGTTTTGATGAAATATTAATTCAAAAATCTCTGTACCGTCCCTATTTAAAACTTTATCAGTATACAGAAAAAATTTTAAACCATAGATTAACTCAAAATCATTATGAAATGTTTTCCATTAATTTAAAAAGCCAAAATAAAGTTATTGCTTTTTCTGGTATTGCCTCTAATAAATCCTTTCATTGTCTGAGTTCCGATGTATTGATTGGCTTAGATACAATTGAAAAAACTCAATGTCTACCCCTCTACCGTTACGACAAAGACGGGAACCGCATCGACAATATCACCGATTGGGGATTATCCCAATTCCAAACACATTACAACGACTCAACAATTACTAAATTAGATATCTTTCACTACACCTACGCAGTCTTGCACAATCCCACCTATCGCACCAAATACGAACTTAATTTGAAAAGAGAATTTCCCTGTTTACCCTTCTATGATGACTTTCACCAATGGGTTAACTGGGGTGAACAGTTGATGAATTTGCATATCAATTATGAAACTGTCGAACCCTATCCTTTAAAAAGAATTGATTTACCTGTCGCTAAAAATAGGACACCAAAGGCAAAACTCAAAGCCGATACAGCCAATGGAACCATTACTTTAGATGATGTCACAACTCTAGAAGGTGTTCCCAAAATTGCTTGGGAATATCGTCTTGGCAACCGTTGTGCTTTAGAATGGATATTAGATCAATATAAAGAAAAGAAACCTAAAGACCCTACAATTGCAGAGAAATTCAATACATATCGCTTTGCAGATTACAAAGAAGAGGTAATAGATTTATTACAAAGAGTCTGCACCGTCAGTGTGGAAACAATGCAGATTATTCAACAGATTGAGGTGTTGTAATCGATTCGCTATTTTTCGGAAACAGACTAATCAATGTGCGTAAAGCCTGATTGACAGCTTCTCCATCAGGAAAATACTCTCGTACATCAGGATCGAGCATTACTGCTCCATCTTCAAGAGTAAAATGTTTTACAACGATTGTGCCATTAGCTTGATGAATGCTAACAGTATGTCCGCGCCGATAAGCTTGGTGATGCTTCCCACGAACACCATCTGTAAAATCGTATTCTGGGAGCATATCGTTATCTGGGATCTCAGACTGCTCAGAATTAACGTTGTTCATAAACTTTTCGTTCTGCTTTTGTGGCTCGCCGACAACTAATGATGCGAATACTAAATTGACATTCTGTATATACTACAACGAGTAACTGCCCTCGTAAAGAAAGACCTATATCAATGTATCTTTCTTCATTAACTGAGTGGTTAGGATCGCTGATAGTAATTGAAAATGGGTCATTGAATACAGTTTTTGCCTCCTCAAAGTTAATTCCATGCTTCTGGAGGTTTTCTTTGGCTTTTTCTTCATGCCATTCAAACCCCAACTCCACAGAATTAACCCCACCCTTACGATTTGAACAACTTCTCAGTAATATTGTACATGTATGTTCCAACTCTTATAAACCATCTGATTATTCTAAAAATCTCTAGTTCTTTTCGTAAAATGTGTTTGAAAAGCTTAATTTTTTGTTTTTAGTTCTCAATCAGCTTCAGCTTTTTAGCACAAATCTTATTAGTGAGATAAGTTCATGCAAAATGTGTTTCCTGGTGAAGTATTCGCTAACACTAGCGATTTTGATACTGGTATTCGGCAACTATTACCACGATACGATGAGATGTTGGAAGTAATTACTCGTTGTCTACCTTCCACGAGTCGGCGTATTTTAGAATTAGGTTGTGGTACGGGGGAACTTAGTATAAAGATACTCAAAAGATGTCCAGATGCCCAAGTAATTGCCTTAGATTACTCGCCTCGAATGCTGCAATTTGCCCAAGATAAAATCACAGCAGCAGGATACGAACACCGATGGACTGGTATAGAAGCCGACTTTGGCGGTTGGGCAAATAATCCAGAAAAATTTCATATTGGTAGCGAATTTGATGCTTGTGTTTCATCCTTAGCAATCCACCATCTTCAAGATGAAATGAAATTGAAGTTATTCGAGCAAATTGCCGCTAGCTTGACTCAAGAAGGTTGTTTTTGGAATGCAGACCCGCTTCTACCAGAATCACCAATCTTAGTAGAAGTTTACAAAATGGCACGAGAGGAATGGGCAGTTCAACAAGGAATTAATTTGGCAGAGATTGGCGCCAAACGTGGCATTAGCAGCAACCAAGGTTATTCAAGTCAAGATCGGCTAGCGACTTTAGATGCCCATTTACAGATGTTAGCCACAGCTGGATTTAAGACGGTAGCGGTACCTTGGAAATATTACGGTTTGACGGTATTTGGTGGCTGGCTGCAAAAATTTTAGATTTCGGATGTCCGGATTTGGCATCGATAAAAGGTTTAGATTCCCTACTTTTCAAATAAGTCGGGAATTTTATTATTGATAAATTATTAAGTAATAATATAGAATTACCTTTGATTTTTCAAATTATTTGTATACGCAGGTAATAGTCAATAGGCAATAGGAGTCCGATAGTAACAAAATGGCAATAAATAATATTATTTGCATTGAGAAGAACTATTATATAAACGCATTAGTCTAGAAGGAGTGCTGAATTTCGAGTTCTGAGTGCTGAGTGAAACCTCTTAACTATAGTTAAAGGATTGAATGAGGAACTTGTCTGTTTAGCAAAAGTACCCCATGAGGGTACTGTGCATACTCCATAGACTTATCTGAAAATAGAAAGTAGAAAATTTTCTTGCGAAAAGACACCAGGGACACAGGATTAGATTGGTTTTTCTGCTTTTTTCAATCATTGGAGTTAAAGCTACTGTTTGCCATCACTTAGTTTCAAAAGGAGAATATCTTGGATGGCTCGAAATAAAAAGAAATCAGCCAGGTTTAAGCATGAGCATCCACTTTACTCTAGATGCCCAATTTGTTGTATTGTCCCACCCCACATGCTGGAAAATGTCGTGGTGAATGGGAACCCTGAGCAAAGGAATTGGGCTTTCCGTACATTAAATCTTTCGGCACAGCTTCGCGGACGACGGGACGTTATAGGTAGTGTTTCCTTTGCGCCTTCCCCCGGTGAGAAGCGCCGCACCATTTACGATGCCAAAACTGGGCAACAACTTCCTGGTACGCTGGTGCGTGCTGAAGGCGATCCTCCTAGCAGCGATGCAGCAGTGAATGAAGCCTATGATGCTGCTGGTGCTACTTATGACTTGTTTTATGAGATATTCGATCGCAATTCCATTGATGACAAAGGTCTGCGTTTAGACTCCACCGTGCATTATGGCGTCAAATACGATAACGCCTTTTGGAACGGCGACCAAATGGTTTATGGTGACGGTGACGAAGAACTGTTTCAACGCTTTACAGTCTCAATTGATGTGATTGGACATGAGTTGGCTCATGGTGTAACTCAGTATGAAGCGGGTTTACAGTATTACGGCGAACCAGGCGCACTGAATGAATCGTTTTCTGATGTCTTTGGTGCCTTAGTGAAACAAAAGACTAAAAATCAAACTGCACAAGAAGCAGATTGGATTATTGGCGAAGGTCTTTTAGCACCCACTGTCAAAGGTGTTGGTATCCGTTCCATGAAAGCACCAGGAACCGCATACGATGACCCAGTACTAGGTAAAGACCCCCAACCAGGGCATATAAAAGATAAATACACTGGCGTTGAAGATAACGCTGGGGTGCATATCAACTCAGGAATTCCTAACCAAGCTTTTTATCTAGCGGCTGTTGAAATTGGCGGCTATGCTTGGGAAAGTGCTGGTAAAATCTGGTACATAGCTTTACGCGATCGCTTGCGTGCCAAAGCTGATTTTAAAAAAGCTGCCAACGTCACCATTCAAATTGCTGGCGAACTCTACGGTAATGACAGTCATGAGCAGAAAGCCGTGCAGAACGCTTGGCAAAAGGTAGGGGTTATCCAAACTTAGGAGTTAAGAGTCAGGAGTGAGGAGTGAGGAGTTAAAAAAAACTGACAACTTCTAACCCCTAACTCTTAATTCCTAACTCCTAACTCTTAACTTCTAACTTTTTGTTGTTGCTAAACTGGGAGGTGAGAATTCTCATCTTCCAGTCTTTGCATTTCTCCCACTCAGTAGCATAACGGAGAGCAAAAAAAATGCGGATATCGTTTGAACGCACCGGCGGCTTTGCTGGAATTAGTAAGAAAACAACGGTTGATACAGCCGAACTCCCAGCAAACGAAGCTAAAACCCTTCTCCAACTAGTGGAAGCTGGTGATTTATTTAGGCTACCAGAACGAATTACCTCGCCTAATCCCCAAAGCGATCGCTTTCAATATAAATTAACAGTGGAAGATAACGGTAAGCAGCATACGGTGACTGTTAGCGAAGCAGCATTACCAGGAACTTTAAGACCTCTGATTGAATGGCTACAAAACATAGCACAAAAAAGGTAATTTGTTTAATTAGCAACTTAATTTTTCATAAAAAATCCAGTTAAGGCAATATCAAAATCAATGCCCAAGGTGAATCATCATAAACAGGAGAATGTAAAATCGTGGGCGAAGAGAATATAAATTTTAATTCTGTACAAGAAAACCAAACTGATGATTTTTTGCATGTACCATCTATAAAAGAAGATTGGGGTGGAGATGGAACAGGGGGCATGAATTTATCAGGGAGGCGTACAGCAATTTCCCACGAGCATGTGCCCCGCAAATACCAATTTTTTGATACAAATACCGTACCAGAAAAACACGATTGGCGAGTAATTGGAATGCCAGATGATGTAGCATTTGGAAGTAGGCGATCGCTAACGTGGCATGAATGTGGTGCATCCACTTCAAAAGTAGTTTTACCGCCAAACTTTGAGGCACCTTCTGGCTATTTTACTGCTGATTTAGAAATTTTTGTATTGAGGGGTGCAATTCAATTAGGTGAGTGGCAATTAAACAAACATAGCTACTCTTTTATTCCCGCAGGTGTGAAAATTGGCCCTTGGAAAGTGTTAGGCAATGAAGAAGTTGAAATTCTCTGGATGGAGAACGGCCCAGTCAAATTAGAGTATAAAAATGTATTCAATAATCATCCCCTTGCTAAAGTAAAGGATTTTATTCCAGCATTGGATAGCAAATTACTACCGTGGAGCAAGACAGATACAGTTCAATTTGAGGTGTCTAAAAAAAAGTACTTCAGAAAAGATAGTAACGGCGGTGGAGTATGGTTGCTTGCTATCTTGCCACATTATGATGGCAGATATCCAATGATTCAATGTTATAACGAAGAAGCATATTGCTTGGCTGGATACTGCGATATAGGAGATTTTCGATTTGTAAAAGATTGCTTCGGCTATTGTCCTAGCTTTACCACTTCTCCTTGGCACAGAACAGATGATGGTTGCTTATTCTTTATCCGAGTCGATAGGAATTTATCACACCTTGGAACAGTATTGTCATATCCACACCAATAAAAATCAATTTATTCCATTTTCAATTCCTCTTTTTTCTTTCTTTGCGTACTTTGCGTCTACGTTCCGTAAAACCCTCAAAATTAACGCGATGAACCACTAGAATATCTTTTTAAATACCGTCCAGTAGGTGAACCTAAAACCTGTCCGTTGTTGTAAATCAAATTTCCCCGTAAAAAAGTACTTTTTACCCTTCCAGTTAACTCCATCCCTTCAAAAGGTGTATAACCTTGTTGTGATTCTGACTCTGCCGCACGCACCACAAAACTTTCATTCGGGTCTAGCAATACTAAATCAGCATCATAGCCAATAGCAATGTCACCTTTTTCTAATAAACCAAAGCGCCGCGAAGGGTTCCAAGATAGCAACTTAGCCATGTGGTTGTAAGACATTCCTCGCTTATTACCTTCACTAAATACACCAGAAAGTAAATATTCTGTACCACCAAAACCAGATTTTGCTAACCAAATATTATTTGGATCTTTAGCACTTCTTTTTTGTTCAGCAGAACAACAAGCATGGTCGCTAACTATCCAATCTACCTGATTATTAAGTACTGCTTGCCATAAATATTCTACATCGGCACGGGGACGAATCGGTGGGTTTACTTTTGCCCAAATTGTATTAGGAGTATCAACATCTAATAGCAAATGCCCCACAGTAACTTCTCGGCGAAAATTGATGTGAGGAAAAGCACTTTGCATAGTCAAGGCTGCTTCCATTGCCTTACGCGAACTCAGGTGCAATAAATTAATATTTACGCAATTAGTTTCATGCGCCAAATAAGAAGCAATGCAAATTGCTAAACCCTCAGAATGAGGAGGACGCGCTGCACTGTAAGCGTGGAGTCCGCTAAGGTTAGAGTCATTTTCAACTATTTTGGTATAGGCGTTAAGAATTTCTGCAACTTCGCAATGCAAACTTAAACTAATAGTATCTCGCGCCTGTGGATGTTTTTCCATCAAGCGAGTTAGACCGCGCATAATAAATTCAAAATGGGCAAAATCGTAGCGTTCTTCTTTATTAATCATCAAAAATAGGTTTTGCTGGTCTGACAAACCATGCAACCCATAGCCACCATAAAACATGAAGATTTTAAACGAAGATACACCATGTTCTTCAAACAATAAAGGTATTTCATCAATGTGCTGGCTGGCTATAGGTGCAATGTGATAGCTGTAATCAACAAAAAAATTACCTGCGGATAACGCTAAAACCTCTGGAAAAAAATCTTGATAAGAACCGCCTTTATTAAGATAATACTGCCCTGTACGAATGTAATTTAGACTAGTAGTCACGCCTCCCATCGCTGCTGCTTTGCTTTCAGTTACAGCATCTTTGTCGAGGGGTTGATAAATACCGATGTGCATGTGGGCATCCACGACCCCAGGAAAGCCCAGCAAGTTTTTGGCATCAAAGACCTCTTTAGCCGTGTCTGGGCTAATATGAGAAGCAATCTGAGCAAATTTCCCATCTTTAATTCCTAAATCAAGTAGTTCGATAGCATCATCGTGGGGACGAACTACCCGCACATTTTTAATAACTCTATCTAATAGGGAAGCTTCAGACACAGTAGACCTCACACTAAAATGAGTTTAGTTAGGAATTTCCACATCGTACCGGGACGCAGAATAAATCCCATCAAGATGTAACAGTTTTTTATGAAATCATCTTCAGGAGTAAAGGCAATGGAAAGTTTTAATGAATATCATTTAGATCCAGAGCAATTTCCTTTTCTTAAAGGTTTCCAAGATAACTGGCAAATAATTAGAGATGAATTTAAATACTTTATTAAAAATGCATCTGACGAAGAACTAAAATTTACTTACGATGTTTTCGGCCCTAAAAATAAAACAATTAAAACAAAGGGAAATTCTAAATACAGTGCTTTTGGTGTTTTATTTCAAGGTCTTTTTATTGAAAAATATATCAAAACGCATCAAATAGAATATCCTGATTTCGCGTCAGAGGAGGCATCAGCAAAAGCATTGCTATTAAGAGAAAAATATTTTCCAAATTTGGCTCAGGTAATAGAAAAAATTAACTTTGAGCATGATGAAATTATCAGAAATGCGTATTTTGGTACATTTCATCCAGGCTTAGATATCAAGTTACATGTGAACTATAACCCTCACATGAATCGTGGCTATTTAGGATTAATTGTGCCAGACGGAGATGTGGCTATGAAAATCTGCCACGAACAGCTTTATTGGCATGAAGGAGAAATTATGGTTTTAGATCATAGCTATCCACACTGTCCGCATAATTACACCGATCGCGATCGCACTGTTTTAGTTATAGATTTTTTTAAACCAGATCGATCTAGAGAAGAAGTGATGGAATTTGAAAAAGAGCAAGTTACACAACGTATGGAGGATAATCCTTACAGTTTGGGTGTTTTTGGTAAAAGCGATAAAGCTGAAGTAGAAGATTTTATCAAGTATGGTTTAGCTCATCAATTAGAGTGGGATAAAGCTTTATAATGCTAACCTATTTCTTGTAGGATAGGTGTCTAGCCCGTCGTAGGAATTGGGCAGGTGAGAAAGCTTATCCTACAAGTTCTAGGAATTTATTTCTGGGAGTTATTCTGCTAAATCTGCATAGCGATCGCTTTTAATAATCTTACTGTGACGATTGCGATCGCCTGTTAATTTGCGGCCAATTCACTACGTTCCACCAATTATTTAAATAGTCAGCACGGCGATTGCGATATTTCAAATAATAAGCGTGTTCCCACACATCATTGCCTAGAATCGGATAAAAACCATCCATAATTGGATTATCTTGATTGGCTGTAGTCACAATTTGAAGTTGATTTTGAGGGTTACGTACCAGCCAAACCCAACCACTACCGAAGCGAGCTGCACCAGCCGCGTTAAACTCTTTTTTAAAAGCATCAAAACTGCCAAAAGTTTTGTTAATTTCTTGAGCGATCGCTCCTGTTGGTTGTCCTCCACCTTGGGGACTCATGAGTTGCCAAAAAATTGTATGATTGAGGTGACCACCAGCATTATTACGCACTTTTGTCCGAATATTTTCAGGTACGCTGTTCAAATCTAGTAGTAAACTTTCAACACTTCTTTTTTGCAAGTTTGGATATTGCTTCAATGCATCATTTAAGTTGTTGACATAGCTAGCATGGTGGGCGCTATGATGCAATTTCATTGTTTCAGCATCTATAGCTTTTGTTAGCGCCCCATAAGCATAAGGTAATGGTGGTAATTGTGCCGGAGAAGCGCTCAATGCTCTGTTAGGATAAGCTACAGAAGTAAACGATCTATCTGTTGTTGGTGTTGTAGGTTGTGCTTCAGCTATGGGTACTGAATTGTAAGAATTTAGCACAATTGTCAACACAATTGTTGTGAGAACACAAATTATTGCTTCTCGCCAAAATCTTATCATAAATTATTGCCTCAAAATAAATATTAGTAATTTGTAATCTAATGATTGAGTGTTGTTTTACAGCCAAATCAATCTAGATATATGTCTTATATCATAAATCTGCTTAATTACTGAGCAAAAAACTCTTTTTATCTGCACATCTTGTGTTAAGTTCCGGCGATCGCTGACTATTCAAAACTTTTCGCATACCTGCCTCAGTTCTAAAGATAAGTCATTAATTTAACCTGATATTACAACCACCGCGTCTTCCTTAACGAACAACACAAAATACGATTAATTTAATTATTTAAATTTACTTTTTTATTCCATATTATGACTGATAACTTACGCAAAAAATTTCTCAGGCTCTTTATTCAGATGGCTGCATCAGTTCAGTTAAACTCAAATGAAGTAATATTTATTACCCCAAATTAACTTAGGTCTAATGTCCAGCAAATTTTTAGAATGATTTTCTAAAAATTTTACCATAAAAATATGAATATTTTTCGACTTTTGTATAAGTTATTCCCTTGGATATATAGCTGTAAATTATAAGCAAAACTCTTGGCAGATATAGGTGAAATCTTATTTTGGTAAACCTATAATTAAAACCTTGTAAATTTTGCGTTTTAACTTTCATCTAATGTACTTAAAACTCTGCCATTATTTTCAGCTAATTAAAACACAAGGAAATAAATTGAATCCGTCAACACACTTAGTCACCTAATTTTTGAATATGTAAATATTTGAACATAGACAACATAGAGGATTTTTGGAGCAAGACTTTATAAGTCAGACTTTCTAAAAGTTAAGCATTAAAGACGAGAGCAAAGGGTAAATAATATGTATGATAATCAAATCCTGCAAACGACTGTAGCAGCCAATAGAAATTTAGATCGCGTAATCCCCAGTGAAGTCAAAAAGGAGCAACCACCAACAAATCAATTGACTATTCCTGATATAGCTATATCCTTATCGCCCCTTGGGTTTATCATCGGTTGGGTAGTTTTTTTGCTAGTGTTGCAAAAACTCAGGTCATTTTTAGATCGCAAAATGGTTTTACCCACTAAAACTTCACACAAAGTTCCTTGTAAAAAATGTCGATTTTATTCAAATAATAATTATATCAAATGTGCGGTTAAGCCTTCTATCGTTCTCACAGAAGAAGCAATGAATTGCCCAGAATATTCACCTATTAATAAGAGATTTGGATCGAAAGATTTTCTTTGATTCCAAGAAGATTGATTAAATTGATGTCGTAATTTAATCTATCAAACTTCAGATTTTGACTTACTGTTAAAAATCTAGCTCAAGAAACCATTTATAAAGTCAGGACTTACGCAAAGGTCACGGAAGAACGAACCACAAACGACACGTGCAGCGTCTCGCACAGAAGAAAGAGTGTTTGAGAAAGTTTTTGCGTAAGTCCTAAAAGTAAATTTTAAGTAGGGGAGGCAGGATCGACGGCGGCTTCAACCGACCGTAACTGCCGTTGCTTTAGGCTCAAGCCGTAATGCGCCGCCGTCGTGATTAAAGCTACACAAACGCAAAATATGAAAAAATTGGGTAAGTAAGTCGCCACAAATATTTGAAGTTATATTAATAAATCTAAATGTAGTAAATGTAGTTATGCTTGAGGTAGCCTAAGGCACTATTAACACTTCATGATGAAGCCCTTGGCGACAAAGCAGCCAACACCAAATTTATATTTCTTAATATAAACTGAATTTTTTTCGCCGACTTACTTAGATGCAGAGAATACACAGTTGTAAATTTTTGACTACTAGATGTCAATTGCTAATGACTAATAAGTTATTGAGCAGTTAGGATGAAATTGGAGCATCCACCTTCAATTGAGATATTTGCTGACTAAAAAGGCAAAAGCATCAAACAGCAACGTTGCTTACCTCAATTGTTAACGATTTCTAGTAAATATTAATTACTAATCCTATGCCAAAGCGTCATTATCCTCCCGCCTACTTACGCTATCTCAGAGCCAGGTTATGGAATCTAGGGCGACCTGGCTTTTGGGTAACTGCAATTTTTTTATCTGTAGTCGGGCTAGTAACCTGGCAGTACTGGTCAAACCCAGATATTTTCGTTTATAAGCAAAAAAAACAAGTCGCTTCACAAAATGCTGACTCCTCCCTGTCAAACGAAAACAAAGCTATTGCAGCAGATATTGATAACTTGCCAGTCTTGTTTAATGACTTTGACGAAGCAGCTCTGCCCGTAACAACAAATAACTCTAAGCAAAATAGCGATAAAAAAAAGAGCACAGGCTTATTAGATGAGCTAATTAATAAACAAAAATCTCTTAGTGATAACAAATCAAAATCTGGTTTAGGAACAGTTAATTCTGAACTTCCTCCACCTATAAAAAATCCCTTTATTGCACAAACAGAAAATTTATTGCGTACTGGGATAGCTGATAGCAATAGCGAGTTTCTCGGCCTTAACCCTTCTTTAAGTGGCGCCTCTGAAACACAAAACCAACAAACATCTTCTGGATTAGGAATTGAATTAACTAATCAAACTAACAAAAATCAAAATTCTGTCTCCGTTAGCCCTCTGCAAGCTACACTCAACGAATCGACAAAACAGAATTTGTCTGGCTTCAATGACATTAATGGTAATCAGCCAAATGCTTTGGGGCGTGTCTCTGACAGAGAAACAACGTCGGTAGTACCGTTGAATGGCTTATCCAGCCAAATACCAACTACTGGATTAAATCCTGGGACGGGTTACACCCCAACGGATATAAACTCGCAGACAAATCCCTACAGTAGTTTAAATGGTGTTCAACCACTAGTAGCGCCTTCAGTCAACTCTGTTGCACCTTATTCTAGCTATCCGAATCAAACTGTTGTTCCACCCATAAATTCTACGGGATACAGGAATTATGGGTTGCAGCAGCCAACGCAAGTACCGCAGTCTACTTACGGAAATTATGGCTTACGGCAGCCGACGCAAGTACCGCAGTCTACTTACGGAAATTATGGCTTACAGCAGCCGACGCAAGTACCGCAGTCTACTTACGGGAATTATGGCTTACAGCAGCCTACTTATGGGAATTATGGGTTGCAACAGCCGACGCAAGTACCACAGTCTGCTTATGGGAATTATGGCTCACAGCAGCCGACGACACGACCAAATTCTACTGCCTCATATCTCCTCGATATTCTAGAAAAACGTAGAGGTCAGAATTAAAGGTGATATTGTTGACTGTTAGCAATCAATGAACCTCATGAGTGACTGTGTAATTAAAAAGCGTAACGATGATGAATTCTACTAAGGAGATGGTTGGCTATTTGGAATAATCGGAACCTCTGGTGTTTCGGGTTGTTGCTTTTGGCGTTGCAAATATTTACTCAAAACATAAGCCATATCGCCACGGGTTACAGGCCGTAATGGGGAAATATTGTTTTGAGCATCTGTATTTAGAAATCCTTCAGTAGCTACTGTGGCGATCGCTTTTCTTGCCCAAGATGGGATAGACTTTTCATCAGGATATGCAGCCAGAGTTTCATCAACAGCATCATCGGGAAACTGAAATACACCATAAGCCTGGGCGAAAATCGCCAGAGCTTCTGCCCTTGTCACTCTTTGATTGGGAAAAAATTGATTTCCTCGATAGCCTTTCATAATGTCAGTTTTTAACACTGTCTGTATATCATTAAATGCCCAATAAGACCGAGGAACATCTGGAATCGCTAAATTTTCTTTGTTAGCACCTTGTCTTTTATCTAGGCGAAATGCTTTCACCATAATCGCTGCTAATTCTGCTCTACTAACTAACCTTTCTGGATAAAAATTGCCATCAGCAAAATTTGTCATCCACTTGGCAGCAACTACCTGTTGAATGGAATCAGATGGTGTTTGGGAAGTAGTTTCTGGTACTTGAGTCTGAGCAATTGCTGGCAAGTTTTGTAGTAGCGTTACTAAAGATAATGTAATTGAAAGGTGACGCATCATAATAACCACTTTTAGCTTTAAAAAACTACATTACTGAGGTTACGGCCAATTTTGGTGTTTCTAAGAACCAGTAACTCAGCTAGTGACGGATTTAGAGTCATCAATGTTGCGTAGCTAGTTGTGGCAGCTTGTTTTGGTCATCCAAAAAATAGAAATCAGCAAAAACTTGTTTTTTAGCTTTCATCTTTTGGTGTTATCTGACCACTACTATGGACTATAGTCAGTTTTTCAGGAGTTTTGGGAATGACCGCAGCAGCAGATCCCGTAAAGTTGATGAAGCAAGAAGTTGGCAAAGCCGCCGCCGCCTTAGTAAAGTCGGGTTCAATTGTGGGGTTGGGTACGGGGTCAACTACAGCATACACAATTCAGTATCTGGGCGATCGCCTCAAATCTGGCGAACTTAAGGATATCATTGGCATACCGACCTCGTTTCAGTCGGAAGTGCTGGCAAAAGAGTATGGTGTTCCTCTCGCCACCTTGGACGCTATTGACCATATTGATATTGCCATTGATGGGGCAGATGAAGTCGATCCCCAGAAAAATCTGATTAAAGGCGGTGGTGCAGCACATACCCGCGAAAAAGTCGTAGATTACCTAGCAGAACAGTTTATCGTCGTCGTAGATGGTGGTAAGTTAGTAGACCGCTTAGGTTCTAGTTTCGCTGTACCCGTGGAAGTGATTCCAATGGCAATTACTCCTGTAACCAATGCCATCAAAAAACTTGGTGGTAAACCAGAACTCCGCATGGGTGTCAAAAAAGCCGGCCCAGTAATCACAGACCAAGGAAATTTTGTTTTAGATGTCAGATTTGACTCTATTGAAGATCCAGCCAATTTAGAAAAGACGCTGAATAATATTCCCGGTGTTTTGGAAAATGGAATCTTCGTAAACTGCGTCGATTTAGTTTTAGTTGGTGAAGTCAAAGATGGTCAGCCAGTAGTGCGGCAACTGTAAGACGAACCTTTCCCTGCCTTGAACTAGAGTTCAAGTCTGTCCCTCTCCGAGTCGGAGAGGGACGGTTTTGCGTAGTAAAATCAGGGAGAGGTCTCTTTATTCAATATGGCTACTTTTTTGAAACTTGTTCTTCCTCAACAAATTCTGGCAGTTCGTTAGGTGCGCCACAGGCAGAAATATTGCCTGTAAAATTCACATCTGCCATCAGTTCTGGATGTTCTTGCTGGCGCTGGGTGATTTGTTCGCGGGTGAGAATTTTCGATTCATCAAAACCAAGCTCGATTTCGGTGTGTAAACCCTTGTACTTAACTCGCTTGAGGTTGTAAAAACGTTTGTTAAGAGTAGTTTTTACAAAAGCTTTCAAGCAACCTAAAAGATACTTGCGTTTAAAGGGATCTTTTACAAACCAATATTCAATGGTTTTGCGGAGGTAAAAACGGGCATAGTTTCGCAGTACTCCTTTGAGAACGTCCTCCCGTTCCATTGCGTCTGGTTTCATGATTGGCGTCACAAAGTTATATTGAGAGTAATCGCGAATTTCTACGCGATCGCCTAAATCTTCAAATAACTCGGAAAATGGCCAAGGTGTAAACATATTCCAGTTGGCCATGTCTGTTTTCCAATCCAAAGCCATCTGATAGGTTTGCTCAATTGTTTCTGGGGTTTCGTTTTCCAAACCCATAATGAATTGAGCCTCGGCAACCATACCATTTTCTTTTAACAGTTGAATCGCCCGCTTGTTTTGTTCGATAGTCGTTTCTTTACGGAACAAATTCAACTTTAGCTGTGCTGCTGCTTCTGTACCTAAGGAAACATGAACCAGTCCAGCTTTGCGGTAAAGAGGTAATTCTTTTTCATCCCGCAATATATCTGTCACCCGTGTATTGATTCCCCAGTAAACACCCAAATTGCGTTCGATTAATTCATTACAAAGGTCGATAAATTTCGGTTTATTAATGGTTGGTTCTTCATCAGCAAGAATGAAAAAACCAACTTTGTGTTTTTTCACCAAAATTTCAATTTGATCGACAAATTTCTTGGGACTTCCAGAACGATATTTGCGCCAGAATTTCCACTGGGAACAAAAACGACAGGTGAATGGACATCCTCTAGCATAGTTGGGAACTGCTACCCGCACGTTGAGAGGAGTGTAGATATATTTTTTCCAATCTAATAGATCCCAGTCTGGCGTTAGGGTATCTAAATCAGCAATTGGCGGATGGGCTGGTGTAGCGATGACTTGCCCATCTTCTAGGAAAGCAATTCCTAAAATACTCCGGCGATCGCTCTCTATATTACCATTAGCGATCGCATTCATCAAATTAACTGTAATCTCTTCGCCTTCTCCCCGAATAATATAATCAACCCAAGGAGCTTCATTAAGAACTTCATTATACATATAGGTAGGATGAACCCCACCCATAATTGTCTTAGCTTGGGGACAAACTTCTTTAACTATCTTCAGGGTTTTTTCTGATTGGTAAATCATCGGCGTGATTGCTGTTGCCAAAACCACATCCGGCTGATGCTTGGCAATCATTTTTGCTAAAGCATCATCAGGAATATAATCGGTCATGGCATCAATAAAGCGAATATCGCTAAATCCAGCTGTTTTCAGCGCCCCGCCAACATAAGGAACCCAACTTGGCGGCCAATTTCCAGCGATTTCTGCACCACCGGAATGATAATTGGGTTGAATCATCAAAATCCGCATAATCTACCTCATAATTCTTACCAGAGGACTCAAAAATTGAAAATATCCCGCTTGCAACAGCTTTGCTTCTACAAAATTCCAAAGCGAGAAAGATTTATGGATAAATATTTGCTAATTGATATGAGATGAAATAAATATGCAAAAACTTACCAATTAAATTGCTGGTAAAAACTTGTCATTTTTGCCTTTTAAATCACCATTTAATTTATTTTATAACTATAAAACTATTTATTTTTCTTAGTCAATAAACTTTCTCAAAATTTAATGTTCGCACGCTAACAGGACTTAGGTAAAATCAGGAACAAAGGAACCGCAAAGGACAAAAAAACACAAAGAAAATAAGAGTAAGAGAGAGTTTTTGCGTAAGTTTTAACTAACAATAGCTAATTGCCTTTGTATAAATGCCTAATAATGATATAGCATTTCCCGTTCTAGTGAGGTACAAGGTAGGGGCGCAAAGCTTTGCACCCCTACAAATTTCTGTACCTCATTTGATTGGTAACCGCTATAGTTAATTACACAACAATTCATCTGTTAGTCAAGTATACTTTTAAGTAAGTCGAGGTGAATATTTATTTTTGGGAAAAGGCAGCTATGCTGGAGGCAGGAGGCAGAAGGGAAGAGGGTTTAAACTTATTTTATTTTTCTTTACATAATTTTGTTTTTCCACCTCGTTCTACTTACTAGCAAATTCTGTATTCTAAATTCTGAATTTTGTTAACACTGATGCTGACATTTACCCAACTCAAGCCACCTAATTACAACACAGTAGTCACATTGACTTTGGCGCTAACAGCAGAAGAACGCACCCGCAGTCGTCATCGCTTTGAAACAGAAGATGGGAAGGTTGTATTTTTACATTTACCCAGAGGAACTGTGTTACACGATGGTGATATTCTCCAGGATGAAGCCGCTAACAATTTAATTAGAATTACTGCTAAACCAGAACTAGTGATGACTGCCTTTGCGGAAACACCACTTTTATTACTCAGGGCAGCATATCATTTAGGAAATCGCCATGTACCTGTAGAAATTACCCCGACTTATTTACGTTTATCTTCAGATTCAGTTTTACGTACCATGTTGGAACAACTAGGGTTAGAAGTTAAAGAAGAAATTTTGCCGTTTGAGCCAGAATTAGGAGCTTATGGACAACACCATCACGCTCACTGATAGCCATTTTTTAAATATTTTACAGTTGGCTAGCCCTGCTTTACCTGTGGGAGCATATAGCTATTCTGAGGGCTTGGAAACATTAATAGAAAATGCTACGATCGCCAATCAAGCACATCTCAAACATTGGCTAGAAGCACAATTAACTTACGGGGCAATTCGACTAGAGGCGGCGGTAATGGCGCGAGCTGAGAAATCTGCAAAAATGGGTCATGTTGAGTCTTTATGCTCTTGGAATCTGTGGTTATCCGCTGCTAGGGAAACAGAAGAATTACGCGCCTCTAGTTGGCAAATGGGGCGATCGCTCATCCAATTACTTGGTAAACTAGAACCTGAGATTATACCTATAACCAATAGTGTAGGTAATCCTTGCAATTATGCGATCGCTTTTGGCATCGCCCTTGCCCATTGGCAAATTAACATCAAAGCCGGATTATTAGCATATCTGCACAGTTGGGCGAGTAATTTGATTACAGCTGGCGTCAAACTTATTCCTTTGGGGCAAACATCAGGACAGCAGTTATTACTAGAATTGCAACCATTAATTAGTAATATGGCATTAGAAATTCTAACCTTGGAAGACGAACAACTCAGCTGTTGGAGTTGGGGTTTATCGCTAGCGAGTATGCAACATCAAACGCAGTATACAAGGTTATTTAGGAGTTAGGAGTTAGGAGTTATCAGTTAAGAATTATTATTCTCCCTACACCCAATGACAAATAACAAATGACCAATGACAAAAAACGCATTTAGAGTAGGTGTTGCTGGCCCGGTTGGTTCCGGGAAAACGGCTTTGGTAGATGCTTTGTGCAAGAGGTTGCGCGAACAGTATCAGATTGCAGTGGTGACGAATGATATTTATACTCAGGAAGATGCTCAATTTTTAGTGCGTTCTCAGGCTTTAGCAAGCGATCGCATTTTGGGTGTAGAGACTGGAGGTTGTCCTCATACTGCCATTCGTGAAGATGCTTCTATGAATTTAGCAGCAATTGAACAATTAGAGGAACGTTTTAACGATTTAGATTTAGTATTTTTAGAAAGTGGCGGCGATAATTTAGCAGCTACCTTTAGTCCAGAATTGGTAGATTTAACAATTTACGTCATCGATGTTGCCGCTGGCGATAAAATTCCCCGCAAGGGTGGCCCCGGCATTACTAAATCTGATTTATTAGTGATTAACAAAACCGATCTTGCATCTTATGTCGGTGCAGATTTAAGTGTCATGGAACGCGATGCTAGAAAAATGCGCGGCGATAAACCTTTTATCTTTACTAATTTGAAAACTCAATCAGGGCTTGCAGATGTGATTAACTTTGTCTGCACAAATATTTGTTAAATAGCATTGAGTATGGGGAGATGAGGGAATGGAGAGACAAGGGAGACAAGGCGGATAACTAATAACTAATGACTAATGACTAATAACAAAATTGAGTCACCAAAGTTAAAATCTTCGGTGACTCAATACTATTTTGCTAAACCTTTAGAACGTAAAAGTTGTTCTTAAGGTACCGATAATTGCATCGTCGTTAGCGCTATTTTGACCAGGAGAAGTCAACCAAATCACACCGGGGGTGATTGAGATATTATCTGACACGCGATACCGATAGAAGCCTTCAAAGTGATAAGGTACGTCATTACCAACAAAACCTGGTCGGTTACGGGCATATGGTTCTGCACCAGCAAAAATACCCAATACGTTACCTTTTTTACCGAAGTCAGGCAAGGCTATTCCCAGACCGTAGCTCCAAGCTTCATAATCGTCATCTGCGCCGAAACCTGTGATATCGTGGTAAGAAATGAAGCCACTAATTGACAGTTTATCGCTAGGTCTGAAGGCTGCTTCTATACCATAAGAATTACTGGAAGATCCGTTTAGTGTAGTTAGGGTGTTTGCTTGACCGGTACCTACGACGCGGTTAGTGCTACCCAAACCACCACCTAGATCGAATAAATTACCGCCTCCAGCACCATGATAGCCGTGAACGTAGGTAGCAGCGATCGCCAAGCTATCGCCAATACTAAAGTTCAACTGTCCTAGAGCAGCATAATTACCCTCGAACAAACCTTGATTTACCACAGGATTATTAGCATTTGACGCCAAATAACCTATGGTCAGGGAACTTGGTCTCAAAATACTACCACCTTTACCAAAGGGTAAAGTCAATGCCGCACCTGCACCACCACCAATACGATAGATGGGACTTTCAGAAGCAAAGCTAGACAAAGCACCATTACCACCATCGTAATCCTCAAAGTAAGGGTTATTAGTGGCAACGTAATCGCTGTGAATACCTCCGGTAGCCGCAATGTAAACTTGGGCTGGGCCGATGGGTACGTAATATGCCAACCAGTCTATAATCACACTGTTGTTACCAGTGCTACCGATTTGAAACGTTTGCGTACCTTCAGCAGTATCAATAGGAAAACCACCATCATCTATCTGACTAAAGGCTGTTGCATTACCAGCTGCCAGACGTGTGTGTAGTAAGTCTTTACCCGTGAAGCTGCTTTGCAAGTCTAAACGCACCCGATCTTGGAAGACAGTATTATTAACATCGCCAGTGTTACCGCCAAATATATCAGTAACGGCAAAAATAGCTTCACCGACCAGTTTGGTGGTAGTGGAAAACTGATTTGCTTCGAGTTCAGCAGTACGCGCTTCTAAAGCATCTACTCGACCGCGCAGAGTTGCTAATTCTGCTGAGAATTCTTCTTGCAACCGCTGGAGAGTCGCCAAATCCTGTTTTGTCACCAAGTCAGCAGTTGCTGTGGCAATCAGTTCATTAACCCGGTCTAAACAAGCATTCAAACCTGCGGCAAACTCATAACGAGTCAGGGCCCGGTTACCACGGTAAGTGCTATTAGGGTATCCAGCAATACAACCGTAGCGCTCAACCAGAGATTGCAAAGCTTGGAATGCCCAATCAGTCGGCTGTACGTCAGAAAACTGAGAAACTGATGTGACTTGAGACAGTGAATTCTGTTTTTTGCCTTCGTTGCTGTAGCGGTTAACTTGTTCTAAGACTTGGCTATCATCAGTCTTTGCTTGAGCAACCAAAAATTGTTCGGCAGTAGGTTGCTGTGTTTGCGATAGCGAAGCGCCTATAGCTTCTGGTACTTCTGTCCGAACAGCTTTTGCCTTTGTATCTTCAGAAGAGCTTGCTACCTCAGCAGCTATAGCCCTAGCGGAAACCAACACCGTCACTCCTAAAACTACTGGACTTAATACCAGAGTTTTCCACAATAAATGAGACATTTTTTATTTTCCTTTCCCAAAAAATACCCAAAATCACTGGGTTCAAGAAAAAGAGAATAAGCAATTATTCTACTTGGTAAAAATATTATCAGATTGTAGTCACATCAGCTACGTCTCAGCAGAATATTTACGGATGAAGAATCGTAAACTTTTGTAGATGACTTGTGTTTCAAATAAACTGTTGTCAGCATTGGACACTTAGTAGTCAGAAGCCAGAATCTAGATATAATTGACCTATTGATTCATCATCCTATTTTCCGAAATTCTGACTTTAACTTCACCAAGAAGTCTTTATGTCAGTATTTCGCTATATTTTGAACCATTTCTAGACTTTAGCTTCTTATTTTTGACTCTAATTTGCGGTAGTTCCTTTTTATCTTTGTAAAAGTAACAGATTTCCACGAGAGTTGGCCAGATTTCTAGAGACCCATGAAATTGGCTAATAACATCGTCGATAATTCTGGAGACATTTTGCTGAAAAAAGTCGGGTTCAAACCCATAAAAGACTCTCGACAAGTTCGCTGCAAACAACTGGAGAGACTGCTTACGTTCTTCATTTTGGGTAGATACTGAAGCTTTAAGTACCTGAGTGTGTATAGCAGAAATTTTTTGCAGGATTTCCTCAGAATCTTCTAAGGTGACCTCACCAGAGTAATCAAACTTGATTCCCAGTTCATCAAGATGATAAACGCTGTTTTTAATCTTCTTTTTCAGCAAACTACATATTTCTTCATTAAAGAGTTCGCTAGCCAGAGGATTACGCATGTAATTATTTCTAATATGGTTTTGGACAGCATCAACATGTGCAGCCACAATGCCTTCTTGCTGTATCCAAAGTCTGTAAATATAATCTTCAAATCTCAGGCGAGTTGGGAAAAAGGGTGGCAAACCTAGCTGGTTGTCATATCCAGCCACTCCACAATCCATTCTCCAGTTTTTGTTAGTGATAACAGGTCTAAAATTAGTGAGAATATAAAAATCATTCAGATCGTTTGGACTAATTTGATTTTCGTCATTGAGATACATATGAACGAAATCAAGTGTATCAATATCATTAGTTCCAGTGCGAAAAGTTTGGGCAATCTTAACGATCGCATTATTCAATACTCTCCCTTGCTGCAATAAAAGGCTGTTCTCTCGAAAGTAACCTTTGGTAGTGTTGGTTTCTAAATCCATCGCTGTATCAATAATGAATTCTCCAGCCTCGAAATTTTTTGGTACGTGGCTGGCTTTTTGACCGAGAACATCACCAAAAGCTGTGAGTAAATCAAAAGATTTATGCACGAAGCCATCTTGTTGGGTGGACTTGATTAGTTTCCCTCGACAAATTTCATCGCCTGTTAAAGACTCTGGACTAGTTTCAATCAATGCATCTGGCCGCATATCGTCATCTGCACTGACCATTAAATGTCCAAGGGTATACATGAGAGTGAAGTTGCGATTCCCGCCATAACTGGGGCGAAATAAGTTTTTGACTAGTGATTCGAGCTTGCGATCGCGCAGTCTTTCATTCAAAAATGTAATAAATTGTTCTTTCTGATGTGGCCCTACATAAAATACATCATTGACTGTTTTAGTCTGCTCTAAAAGTGGATAATATTTCTCGTGATTGGCAATAGTAGAATCGTCAAAAACTATAATTTTTAAAGCATGGCCATTCACCCAAAAATTCTCATCATATTTTTCGATAGTTTCTGCTACATCTCTTAAGCGATGAGTTGGGATAACAAATATCGTTTCTTTTTGTCTCATAAATATCTCCAGATTTTTTAAATCAATTAAAATGACGAATTTAGCTTTTTAAATTTCGCTCCTTGAAGATTTGCCGATCGCGAATCAATTTTTTGTAAATTAGCTTTTGATAAATTCACTTTTGATAAATTACAACTAAAACATTTTCTTGTTTTTTGCAATTGTTTAATAATATGTTGTCGAAACAAATCATTGCCTTGATTAATCAACGATGGAGTCAAGAGAAACACCATCAAAATCAGGGGTCGTACAAAGAGATTCATAAATGTGAATTCAAGCTGAATCAAATAACTCTAGCGAGATTTGTAGTCAGAGCAATTGAGGGCTTCTTTAGTTAAAGCAATATCAGGATGTACTGCACACTTGAGATAATAATTGTTCTTAAAAAATTGACACTTTTTACAGGGATGCTGCTGTACAGTTTTGATGCTTACTATTTCGTCTTTATCTTGTGTTACATTTTGTGGAGGATCTTCTAGCGCTTTGCAGAAACATGAAACAAGATAAACAAGGATTCCCCAAGCAATCATGAAGCAAACGTGAGCCAAAAATACTGCTACAAAGGGAACATCTCCGTCCCGTGGTTTTGTGTAATTATGTGTTATTTCAATCGGTTTAACTTCAATCAAGGTAGACTGATGAACGCTCTTTTCGAGGAATAAATTCTGAATCATCTGAATTGAGAGATTGTTTATCTGTTGGTCGAGATTCCAATAGGCAATTGTTGAGGGAATAATAAAGAGAATGGATTTTTTTGAGAGTGACTTTGAGAGCTGGAACCATCATTGGATGAATTGCGATCGCTAAGATATAATCTCCAGCACAAATAATCGGATTATCCGTTGGATAAATGACCTGACTTTCTCTTAAAATTCCCAAAAAAGCACATTTATCTGGTAATTGGATTTCATTTAAATGAATCCCGCAGTAAATATTATTTACTTGGATTAAAACACCAAATAAACTTGGTTCTAAAGCTTTTTTGTTTTTTAACACAAAACATTTTTATTGAACTCTAATAATATTGTCCAACAATTTCCTGGAAATTATATTTAGGCTTGATATATTTTACAGAAATGCAAATTATACTTAAATTTATCTATTTAATATTTATAAAAGCATATATTTAGAGATATATAAACGCTATTTAGGCTCAGAAAATACCTCCTTTTTGAAGACAGGCTTAGTTCGCTTATTTTTAAATAGGATCGAATCTTAAGTGAAGTGTATTGCTATATATTTAGCATTAAAAATTATTTATTATTTGTAAAAAATAAGCTACCCGAATTTTTAAATAATTCGGGTAGCTTAAGCCTGAATAGATAAATATTTTAGGTAATTTTCATAGTTTTATCCCTTGATTTTATCCAAAGTTAAATTCAACTTCAAAACATTAACTCCAGGCTCACCAAAGATGCCGAGAAAGCGACCATCTGTGTTTTGAGCAATTAAGGTTTCGAGTTGGTTCGGCTGAACTCCCCGCGCTTTGGCTATTCGTGCAATTTGGGCTTTGGCGGCTTCGGGGGTGATGTGGGGATCGAGGCTAGAACCAGAGGTGTATAAGAGATCCGCAGTTGGCTGTACGCCTGCTGTTTTCAAACGATTTAAGTCACCTGCAACATTTTTACTGGGGTCTGAGTTTTCTTTTCCTTCGATGCGCTCTAGTAATGCGGGATTACTGGGAGCTAAGTTACTAGCACCAGAAACTCCAGTTTGCAAAACTCCTGCATCATCTTTTTTGGGGTCGGCGGTGCTGTAGCTGGTGGTGCTGGGACGACTGTTAAAATAGCGATCGCTACTAAAAGGTTGACCAATCAATGCAGAACCCACTACTTGACCTGTATTATTTGTCAGTAAACTACCATTTGCTTGAAAGGGAAACACAATCTGCCCAATGGTAATCATCAAAAAAGGATAAATAATCGCTCCTATTACCCAGAGTACCAAGGTAGAACGAACAGCTCTGCTGGCTTCGCGTGCAAAACTCATTAAAATTTCTCCGGTACAAACATTACAAAAAATAAATAGATAGAAAGTCCTACGGTGACCAGTCCTAGCAGTCCCACTCCCCAAGCTTGACTGCGGGAAAGTTGTTCGCTTGTGGCAGCATAAACTACGGGCGCAACTACTAAGTTGAAGCACATTGCTAGGAATAAATACAATGGCAGTTTTTGTTTGCGCCATTGACACCAGATTTCAGTTATTGCTTCTAATACTTGGTATATAGGAATAGTGTGTCGCATATCAAAGAGTCTCATCAAAAAATTAAGGGATTTCCAAGAAATAAATTATCGAAGAAAACGAACCACAGAGGCCACAGAGAAATGCGCGTAAGTCCTCTGAATTTGAAATTCAAACATCAACTCCTCTCTACTCTTACTCTCTGCGACTCTGCGCCTCTGCGTGAGATAAATTCATACTCTAAATCACCAACGCCTAAATTTAGAACTCCTAAGACAAAGGCAAGATTATATCTATAATTTTGATAGCAATAAAGGGAGCAATGATACCACCAACTCCATAAATAAAGATGTTACGACGTAGCAATTGATCTGCCGAAAGAGGCAAGAATTTTACTCCTTTAAGTGCTAGGGGAATTAGTGCTGGGATAATCAAGGCGTTGTAAATTAACGCTGAGACGATCGCAGATTGAGCGCTCTTGAGTGCCATAATATTAAGTGCGCCGATTCCAGCCGCAGCAAAGATAGTCGGAATGATGGCAAAATACTTGGCGATATCGTTGGCGATGGAGAAGGTTGTTAATGCTCCACGGGTAATGAGTAGCTGTTTACCAATAGTTACTAAGTCAATTAATTTGGTGGGGTCTGAGTCTAAGTCCACCATGTTAGCAGCTTCTTTGGCAGCTTGTGTGCCAGAATTCATTGCCAAACCCACGTTTGCTTGAGCCAAAGCAGGTGCATCGTTAGTACCGTCTCCAGTCATTGCCACCAGTTTACCCTGGGATTGTTCGGAGCGAATCACCTCAATTTTGTCTTCTGGAGTCGCTTCGGCAATGAAATCATCAACTCCAGCTTCCTGAGCAATCACTGAAGCGGTAATTCGATTATCACCTGTGAGCATGATGGTGCGAACACCCATACGGCGGAGTTGATCAAACCGTTCCCGCAAACCTGGTTTGACGATATCTTTGAGATAAATCACACCATAAATTTTCTCATCCTGGCAAACAGCTAAGGGTGTACCCCCTAACCGCGAAACTCGCTCATAAGCTGCATCTATATCATCGGGAACGTAACCGCCGCGAGAACGCACAAATCCCTTAATGGCATCCACCGCACCCTTGCGAACTTGTTTACCATCGGGTAGATTTGTGCCACTCATGCGGGTTTTGGCGGAAAACTCCACACCTTCGGCTTTCTCGATATTAAAAACTACTGAAACCTGGGACTTTTCTGCTAATGTCACAATTGACTTGCCCTCCGGCGTATCGTCAAATAAGCTAGCAGCTAAGGAAACTCGCGCCACATCTGCGATTGAATGATTATCCAGAGGAATAAACTCATTAGCCATGCGGTTCCCCAAGGTGATTGTCCCTGTTTTATCTAACACCAAAGTGTTGATGTCGCCGCAAGCTTCCACCGCTCGACCGGAGGTAGCGATGACGTTAAATTGGGCTACTCTGTCCATTCCTGCAATACCGATCGCACTGAGCAAACCACCGATAGTTGTGGGAATCAAAGCTACCAGTAACGATATTAATATCGCCACGCTAGCACCCGCACGCAAACTGTTTGCCGCCTCAGCACCAAATACAGTGCTGATAAAATTGGCGATGTAATTGACAAAGGGCGGCATTGTCGCCATTACAATTAAGAACACCTGTGTCAGCACTGCTAGCAATACCGTCAAGGCAATCTCATTGGGAGTTTTGCTGCGTTCTGCTCCTTCTACCAGGGAAATCATGCGGTCAATAAAGCCTTGACCGGGATCGGCAGTAATTTTAATCGTCAGCTCGTCGGAAAGTAAGCGCGTACCTCCTGTCACCGAACTAGCAATATCCGTACCTGGTTGCTTCAGCACAGGCGCAGATTCCCCAGTAATCGCAGACTCATCTACTGAACCAATGCCTTTAATTACTTCGCCATCGGCGGGAATGAGATTATTAGCAATTACTTTTACCAAATCACCCCGCCGCAGTTCCGTAGAATTGACTTTTTCAATGGAACCATCGGGGAGGATTTTATTAGCGATAGTATCCGATCGCGTCGTTCTCAGTGAATCAGCCTGAGCTTTGCCCCGTCCTTCAGCCACAGCTTCGGCAAAGTTAGCAAAAACGAGTGTGAAAAATAGAATAAAGGTAATCAACCCATTTAACAAGCGTTGTTGGTTGACATTTGCCTGGATTGTACCAAACAAATTTGGGTTAAGGGTCACTAAAAAAGTGACAATTGTCCCGACCCAAACAACAAACATCACTGGATTTTTCACAGTAATTCGCGGATCGAGCTTGACAAATGACTCACGAATTGCTCTCTGGTAAATTCCCCGCATATCTGCCTTGGGGGTGTGCTTGCGCGAATCACGAGTTCCTGATGGAACGCGGGGTGAATGAGGATTAGTAGTAGTTGGCATAAATTAAATTATGGGAATCAGGCATTGGGCATGGGGCATAAGTCTTTGAGGTGGATTAATGAGTATCAAAGACTCATTAATGGAGTTCCGAGGTGGATTAACGAGTATCAAAGACTCATTAATGGAGTTCTGAGGTGGATTAACGAGTATCAAAGACTCATTAATGGAGTTCTGAGGTGGATTAATGAATATCAAAGACTCATTAATGGAGTTCTGAGGTGGATTAATGAATATCAAAGACTCA
>JAVRBO020000018.1:0-25270 GCA_034531195.2 Nostoc sp. ChiSLP01 | reverse complement strand
AAATCCAAAATCGAGTTTTGACAAGGGTTTCACGTTAAGTTGACACTAATGAACAGTGCTGTGCCCCTACACCGAGGGTCGATTTACGAGCGAATAATCATCAATAAAAGCCTGAAACGACCTATGCATGTAAATTCACACCATGATTAATTTGTACAGTGCGTAAGTTCTAATATGGTTTAACAGTTCAAATAATTGCTAGTGACTTACATAAGCACTTCAACAGAAGTAATTAGACACATTATTTCTCTGTTAAGAGTTCCCTCTCTCCACCAAGAAATTTATTTTGCACAGCTACTTAAAAGTGGTTGGCTGTGTTTTCAAGCACTTACCTATTCTCCCACTACACTCCTTAAAAAAAGGAAAACTGCAATAAAAGTCCCCATTTTTTAGGTGAATTTAGGGTAATTGTCAAATATTTGATACATCATTAAGGATTTTTAAAACGTCCTCTAATAGGGGCGAAGGATATAGCTTGTTTATTTGCAAAAATTTAATATTCGCAGGCTCAATTAATAAAATTTTTTGAAAGCTGTATCAAAAGTTAGAATAATTATTTTGTTAAAGAATTAAAATCTAGATTTTGGGATGAATTTATTTCAGGTGTTATCAAGAAAGAATAAAGGCGTAAGCCAGTAGATTTTCTTGTTATGAATTCTGAATTCTTCTTTAAGGCAGTTTATCTTAACTTATGATAGGGCGTTTATTTAGGCAAAATCAAACAAGGGTAAATAAAGTATTTACCATAGGTATTTTTATTACATTGACGGCAATTAGTAGCGTTTCTTGCACTAAGAATGGCAATGTATTGATTACAGAAGTCGGAGTTAATCCACCTACCCGCCGTTCGGCTATCAGAACCAAAGCTGAGGCATTTTATGTTCAGGGAAAAAATCAGCATGTCAACGGCGATTTGCAAGCGGCGATCGCTTCCTACGGCAATGCAATTAATGAAAATTCTCAATATGACCCTGCTTACAACGGCCGGGGATTAGCCTATTTTGATTTGGGAGACAAGGAAAAAGCGATCGCAGATTACAATCAAGCCTTGCGTATCAATCCCAATAACGCTGAAGCCTACAATAACCGAGGAAATGCCCGCGCCTCACAAGGAAATAACCGAGAAGCGATTAAAGATTACAGTGAAGCAATTCGCCTAAACCCGAACTACGCCGAAGCCTACAACAACCGGGGTAACTCCCACGCGTCATTAGGAGAACAAAACAGGGGGCTAGATGATTTCGACCAAGCCATTGCCCTCAACCCCAGATATGCTGTAGCCTACAATAATCGAGGAAACGCCCGTGCTGCTAATGGAGATCCACAGGGAGCGATCGCAGATTACAATGAAGCAATTCGCCTCAATCCTAACTTTGCCCCTGCCTACAATAACCGAGGAAACGCCCGCGCCAAAAATGGAGACAAGGAAGGGGCACTTAAGGACTTAGAACAAGCAGCAAACATTTTTCAAACTCAAGGTAACAATGATTTATACCAACAAGTGACGAGAAATATTAAAGAACTTGCACAGTAGTGGGAGTGGGGAGATAGGGGGATGAGGGGGACGCAGAGAATAACTAATGCCCAATGCCCCATGCCCCATGCCCAATGCCCTATTCTTCAATAATTGGTGTACGAAGGTCTTCTACCAAGGCTTGAATTTCTGCTGGTGGGGGTGGTGTTAGGCGAGAAACTACTAGGGTAACTATGAAGTTGAGAATCATGCCTAAAGTACCGATTCCTTCGGGAGAAACACCAAAAAACCAGGGTTGGACGCCGCCAAATTTCACCGCAACAATGTAGATGATGGTAAAGATTAAACCCGTCAACATTCCAGCGATCGCACCTTCAGAATTGGTGCGTTTGTCGAAAATTCCCAGGAAAATTACTGGAAAGAAGCTAGCGGCAGCTAAACCAAAGGCAAAAGCTACTACCTCACTCACAAATCCCGGCGGATTCACTCCAAAATATCCGGCGAGAACGAGGGAAAAACCTACCATGATGCGTCCGACAAACACCCGTTTTTTTTCTGAGGCGCTTGAATCTATTATGCGGTAGTAGATATCGTGGGCGATGGAACTAGAAATTACCAGTAATAAACCTGATGCTGTAGACAAAGCAGCAGCCAAGCCGCCAGCCGCTACCAAACCAATTACCCAGGGAGGAAGGTTAGCTACTTCTGGGGTGGAAAGCACAATGATGTCTCGGTCGATGTTAATTTCATTGGTGTCTTTGTTGGGAGTCAACTGGAAACGCCCATCTTTATTTTTGTCGTCAAAGCTTAGCAGTTTGGTTTTTTCCCATTTGGTTGCCCAGTCTAGCTGTTGCACTTGTGTAACTGTTTGATTGTGCAAAGAATCAATCAGGTTATAGCGGGCAAACATCGAGAGGGCGGGAGCGGTTGTATAAAGAATGGCAATAAATAACAATGCCCAACCAGCAGAAAAGCGAGCTGCACGCACACTCGGTACTGTATAGAACCGCACTATAATATGAGGCAAACCAGCTGTGCCTACCATCAAGGCAATGGTGGTAAACAGCACATCTACCATCGATTTGTTGACAAATGGCTCAGTATATTGCTTAAATCCCAAGTCAAGCTGGATTTGATTGAGTTTGTCAGCAACATTACTGAAAGTAAATGCTAGTTGGGGAATGGGATTACCGGTAAGGAACCAGGCGATGGCGATCGCTGGAATTAAGTAAGCAACAATCAATACTCCGTACTGCGCTACTTGTGTCCAGGTGATGCCTTTCATGCCCCCTAACACCGAGAAAAAGCCGACGATTATCATACCGATAATCACGCCTGTATTAATATCTACTTGCAGGAAGCGGCTAAAAACAATCCCCACGCCCCGCATTTGTCCTGCGACGTAGGTGAGGGAAATGAAAATAGCTGCAACTACAGCCACCAAACGAGCGATATTAGAGTAGTAGCGATCGCCTACGAAATCTGGCACTGTATACTTACCAAATTTCCGTAGGTAAGGAGCCAACAATAATGCCAGTAGTACATAGCCACCAGTCCAGCCCATTAAAAAAATAGAACCGTCGTAGCCCAAAAAAGAAATCAGTCCAGCCATTGAAATAAACGAAGCTGCGGACATCCAGTCAGCAGCCGTAGCCGCACCATTAGCAATTGAGGGTACCCCCTGACCAGCAACATAAAAATCTTTTGAATTTTCAACTCGTGATTGCCAACCAATATAAATGTAAGCGACGAAGGAAAGTCCAACTATTACAATAGTCCAAATTTCAACTGACACAGTTTTTCCTCACTTCCTGAGATTGTATTCGTCTTCCTGGTTGCTGCGATTGTATTTGCGGTCTAGCTTGTCCATTTGGAACGCATAAATGAAAATCAGTCCCACAAATGTCAGGATCGATCCTTGCTGCGCCATCCAAAATCCAAAGGGTACACCAAAAAACCGTATTGTATTCAAAGGTTGAACTAACAAAATACTGAAAACGAGAGAAACCAATGCCCAGACAATTAAAAGATTACGAATTAAAGCAGTATTAGCACGCCAATAAGAACGGCGCTGATCTTCATCCATTTTTGTTTATCATCACTTCATTAGTGCATCAAAATAATACCAAGAACCCTTTATTATGCTGTATAGTATTGTATTAATTTTTATATTTAGTCAATAATATTTAACTTTAAGTATAAAAAAACTCAGTTCAACCGTGAAAATAAATCCTCTCCAACTGTAAAATTTTATTAACAAACACTTCAGCAGTCAGCAGTCAGGAGTCTGAATTATAACTCCTATACCAAATATTTAAAAATATTTACGTACTAATTACCAGGATACCAACATCAACAGATGGTATGTAATGCTTTTTTGTAGGCTATGCCAGCTATTAGTCCCAATCAAACTAAGTTCTTTTTTATTTAAAAAAATACCAAAACTTACTGGAGTTTTTTACTTAGTTAATTTAATAACATTAGTTATCAGATTTGATTGTTCTATAAGTAAATAGTTTAAAAATTAGTAAATAATTATACTAAAAATATGCATTTAATACAGATGAAATTTTCATCATTAATGCGAGTAAAGCTGACTTAAACATGACATTAGTAAAAATATCTTTGAAAGAATGCGAAAAGCATCAACCTGAGTTTGTAGATATAGATCGATCTACAAAAGTGAGATGTGCCCTTTAACTTAGCCCTGAAAAAGCCCAAATTTTAGCTTCTACCATACAACGAACTAGAATATATGTTTATTGAGACACTATTTACAGAACCAATTTATTTTTTCAGAATCATTATAATTGTCATATTTTCCATCACTTTACACGAACTTGCTCACGGCTGGGCTGCAATGAGTCAGGGAGATAACACTCCACAAAAAACTGGTCATCTCACCCTCAATCCTGTAGTTCACATGGGCAAGGAATCAATTATCTTTCTCTGTCTCATGGGTATAGCTTGGGGACAAATGCCCGTCAACCCTTCTAAATTTCGCTCTCCCAAGCTAAGCAATATTTTGGTATCCGCAGCTGGGCCATTATCAAATCTCACGTTAGGTATTATATTTGTTTTAATGCTTAAGCTTCTCGCTAACTTAAGTTTTTCAGCATTCTTTAGTGCCGAGTTTCTTTACCTAGCGGCTCGGATAAATTTGACCTTATTTCTGTTTAATTTGTTGCCAATTCCACCACTTGATGGCTTTCATGTATTCAGTGAAATTTTCCCTAAGTTAAAGCCATTAGAAAATACCCACTTTGGAATCTTTGCAATGATGCTTCTATTTATAATTCCAGAATTTGGGATAGGGCTTAGTGGTATTGCTGATTTACTTATGCGGTCAATGCTTGGGGGAGAGTCAGTAAATTTTTAGCCCAATACTTTTAGGCCACAGATCCCCGACTTCTCAAAGAAGTCGGGGATCTTGTTGTTTACAAATAATTTAGGGTTGCTGGCTTTTTAGTGTAATATTCAGTTTTTGTATAAATGCTGATAATACTATCATTAACTGCAAAAAAAGTACCTTGTTGCTCATTTTTAGAAAATTGCAAATTTGGGTATTTGGTTGCAGCTTCTTGGGCAGTCATAGCTTTTGTTGACATTTTTTCTGGCAATACTCCAGTACATCCGATGTAAAATACCAAAGGAGAAATCTTTTCTTGGTAGATTTTTTCTGCATATTCCTCTAGCTTGGTATTTGCCGCTGTTAATACTGCAACCATTTCTTCTTTATTGATTTGCTTGCCAGCTTGTTTATCCTGCAACAACTGTGCCAAACTCTCAGCGCCAACTTTCTTCAGAATACTTGCAACTACGCCATTTTGGTCAAGTCCAAGAAAATCATCAAAAATCGGTTTCATCAACTCGTCCACTTTTGTAATTTTGGTGCGTGATGAAAGTAACCTCTGTCTAACAGCGAGATTCCGATCAAATGCCATCTCAAAACTCGCCTTGGCGATAATTTCTTTAGTATCTTTATCGTAAAGTCGATACATTCTGTTCAGGAATTTGTTAGCCGAATGCAACTTGCTAAAGTTAAGAATGTCTTGACTACCGATATCAATTTTATAGCTCAATCTCGATTCCAGAGTACCATTAACTAAAGCTTCATGAATATTTGTGTATTCATTAGTTGTCGGGAAGTTTATGTAAATATTTTTGGATAGATAGTGCTTTTTAAACTCATCTAACTGTTCCGCTAGAAATACATCTGACTCCTTTTTCAAATGAGCAGAAATAATACTAGTAAGTACTTTAATTTCTGCGAGTTGGTTAAATAGTCCATCAATGCTGCTGTAATTACTATCAGGAGCGACAAGCGGCAAGTTATCTAGCTGTATGGTATATTCAGCACGAAAGTCAAAATCTTTGGCATCCAACACACCTTTTTCTTTAAGCAAGTCAAAAGCTTTTTTACTGCTAATCTTGACTTGTAACGATTTGACGTTAATTTTGCCGTCACTAACAATGGTGTAATTATTAAAACTATTGAGGTCATTAACTAGCAAACCTGCTACCTCAAGAGTAGGAGTTTGGTCTGCTGATTTGGCAAGTTTCACTTTACGTTTAATTAGCATATTAATAGTAGCGGTATTGCGATTAAAGTGAAACTCGCCGATACCAACATACTCAGCATTGTCTATATTTTCTGTTCGCAACCAAGGTTGGATTAATTCTCCATTTTCGTCTCTCACACCTCTAACACGCTTGACACTTGTTCTTTGATAATGTTCTTGTAGGTGCTTGATGTTGACAATAATATTGTTGCGGTATTGTGTAAAAATTTGGATGAGTTCTACTAAAGAAATTTGATTAGTTTTCATATTGCCACCTTCGATGAAATCTACGCTCAAATATGTTGTTTAAACTTGAGAAAATTGAAGAGTAAACACACAATAAATCAATGCCAAATATATGTTAAAATTGGCAGATAAGATACAAATATTGTGCGATCGCAATTACATTCCCGAACTAGCCAGCAAACACGTTATGTTCCAACTTGCGGCATTTCCAGGTTATATACTCACCGGATATTCATACTTATATAGTACACTTGTACTATATAAATGTCAAGTCATAATGTTTAGCATTCATATAAATTAAGTAAAATCGGTAACTGCTGTTAATTTAAAATACGGTATCGCTCAGGAATATCTTTACAAAGTGCGGCGTAAATTCATAAATTTTGCTGAGGCGATCGCCAATTTAATCGCACAAAGATAGTAAGAGAAAGTTGCAGATTTGATGATGTTTAAACAAATCATCAAAATTAGGTTTTACTAATTAAATAGAGACAAAATAATGAAAAACAAACTATTGTTTGCTGGCATTTTCATGGCAACTTGGGTAGGAACATTAATCCCCAGTGCTTTTGCTGCTTCACCTTGTTCTGTGGGACAAAAAGCAGAGGTTTTTTGGAAAGATACATGGTATCCAGCAACAGTATTAGATGTTGATGATAATCAGTGCTATATTACCTACGATGGTTATGATAGTTCTTGGGATGAGTGGGTTGGAACTTCACGCTTTCGAGCATCATTTGAAGTTGGGGATGCTGTGAGAATTCTGTGGAAGGGTAAATGGTATCAAGGGCGAATTTTAGATGTTAGTAATAATCTTTATAAAATTACTTATGATAGCTACGATAGTTCTTGGGATGAGTGGGTTGAACCTGCACGAGTAAGCAGATAACTAATACTTTAGTTTTAGAAGCTAGGAGGGACGATTTCATTTATGAAAATCGTCCCTTAACTCAAATTTTTCAATCAACGCGTTTTTGTCGGACATTTATGCTCCAGGTTTGAAATAATCAAAAAGGCGATCGCCTGAATCCGCACGAATCAATGCTACAACTACATCTGGTAAGGCAGGTAAACTAGGGTAAACTAAATAGCGCGGTTCCCAACGAGGGCGGAACTTCTCTTTGTAGGCGTGTAGTCCTTGGAAATTGTAGAAGCGATTTAAATGCTCGTAAAGATAATGCAATACTTTCTCTAAACGGCGTGATTCTGGATTATCTCCAACTCCCGCCAAAGCAGAAAGACCAAAATTAAAGCTATCAAAACCATTTTCTTTAAAATACTGAAGCAGAGAAATAAATAAAAAGTCCATTGTCCCATGTTCGATGGACGGGCGGTGTCGCATCAGATCGATAGTTGCTTCGTTGAGTTGATACTCTGGGATAATATTAGCAAAAGCACCGATCTGACCTTCTGGACTATACACCACAGCCATCTCACACTCTCGCAGGTAAGCTTCATCAAACCAACCTAAAGAAAAGTGTTTTTCCGAACCTTGCATCATATTTAGCCATTCATCACTCACAGGTTTGAGTAAGTGCAATAAATCATTATCAATTGGTGGTTGGTAAAAGTTAATTCGGTATCCTAATTTTGTTAAACGATTGATTGATGGTCTAAAGTTTTTACCAGCTTTACCTTGTAATGTAAAACTTTTCAAATCAACGATCGCTTCTTCTCCAATCTTAAGTACCTTAAATCCTAACGATTTGTAAATCTCAACATCATCGGGCAAAGTTTGATAAAAAGCAGGATACCAATCATTGCGTTGACAAAACAGCTGGAAAGCAATAATTGTCTCTTTGCGGTCTTCAATCGGCCCTATGGGATCTCCTAAAGCGATGGCACCTCGTCCTTTGGGAACATAAGCGATTACGCTCTTACCAGAGGGACTAAAATAATAACTTTTATCATTTAATAGCGTCAAAGCTGCTAAAGAGGAACATCCATATTGTTCGACAATTTCTTTAGCTTTTTGTCTTTCATTTGCAGTTACTAAATTACGCCAAAACACAGGTTGCAACAGCATAAACACCGCGTATGTAATAGTAACTGCTGCAATAATATAGATAGAATTAGCAAAAAACTCTCCAAATCGACTCTTTGGTTGCAGTCCCAAATTATCCTCAGTGAAGAACATCGCTAAAGTCTGAAGTACAGCTTCACGCCAATTAAAATTTTCTGAAAATTTGCCATCTAACAAATAAAATCCAATAGTTCCGTATGCCAGGGTAAACAGTAAAGCACCGATAAGTACTCGGACTCCCTGTGCAATGGAAGGACGGTCTGATTGCGCCGTAAAAATATGGCGCATCAGAATTAATTGCACTAGCAAAACTCCAGATAGGAGACTTTCTTCATAGTCTAACCCCTTCAGCAAGTGACTGAAGATAGAAATTACTAAGAGGCTAATAGTAAGTAGCCAAGCTATTTTTTTTCGACGTAATAAATTAGTAGCAAGAGTGAGTAGAACAAACCCTGTTAGGGCGGCAAAAATATGACCGCTGGCACGAATTTCAAATGGTAAAAATTCCTTTAACCAGTGATTTCGCCCGTACAGGTTAGGTGTCACTGCTGATAATAAATTGACTATCCCAACTAAACCTGTAAGGAACGCTGCACTCCAAAGTAGAATCTGAGTTTTTAAGTTATTTGTCATTGGTCATTGCGAGTGAGGAGTTAGGAGTGAGGAGTTAGGAGTTAGGAGTGAGGAGTGAGGAGTTAGGAGTTTTCAATTTTTTTACTCTTAACTCCTAACTTTTAACTCTTAACTCCTAACTTTGAACTCTTAACTCCTAACTTATTAAACTGTTCTCCGACATAGGAAAGTGAATCTTTAAGATGTTTGTGGAAGTAGTTCCAGCCGACATTAGCACCAGATAAACCATGACCTCCGGGAAAAGCATAAAATACATGAACAATGCCTAATTTATTTAAGGTTTCATCGAAGGCTTTGGTAGAAGCTAGTAGATCAATATCGTTGACGCCTGCATCTAGGTAAACACGCAATTGCTTTCTCTCTTCAGGTGATAGCTGTTGCACAATTTGTTGAGGACTATTTTGCGAACCGCTGCTATCAGTAAAGTAACCGCTGTGGCTAAACAGAATATGGAAGTTGTTGAGATAGCGTAACCCGATATTAAAAGCTCCCCATCCCCCAGAAGATAGACCTCCTAGTGCCCAAAATTGGGGTTGTTCTAAAGTGCGGTAGCGTGACTTGACAACTTGTACTAATTCCGAACCAATTAAAGTGCCGATTTTGCCATTTGGCCCGTCAAAATAATCAGGATCGTACAATGGACTGGAACCGCGATTATCATTACCATCAGGTGTAATTACAATCGATGGCGGTAATTTTTTAGTTTGATAAAGTTCGTGCAACACATCTAAAATTGCATATTTATCAGCAAAAGCGCGAGCATTATCATGCCCTCCATGTAGTAAGAATATCACCGGGTAGCGTTTTTGCTGGTTTTTGTTATAGCCTGGAGGTAAAATTACGCCATAGTTGCGGACTGCACCCATCGCTTGGGAATTGAAGCTTGTTAATTGAAATTTTAGCCCAGTATTTGTTTCTTCTTGGGGCGGGTCTAGTTGTGGCGCACCTAAGATAAATACATAATAATAACCAACGGCGGTTAGGAGTGCGATCGCTCCTACCAAGCTAATTAAAAATTTAGAAATCTTCATATATTTTTATCGTAAAAATTCACCTCTACTTCTATTAGATTTGAATCTACTTAACCCGGTGAAATGTTTCAGCAGAGTTTTTCCATTCAAATTTGGCTATCAAGCTTTTGATAAGATTCTATTATTATTCAATTATTTTTCAAAATTAAAACTTTGATTATCGGCTTGATGTGCTATTTCTGATAATTTGAATTGTTCGCCCACAAATGTCAAAGAATCAGCTAAATGTTCTCGCCAATATTGCCAAGTATGACCGCCAGGAAACTCTCGAAATAGATGGTAAATTTTGAGTTGTGCGAGTACTTGACTAAATTTTTCGCCTTCGTCAATTTCTTCAATATCCGATTTCCCAGTATCGAGGTAAATTCTCAAGCGTTTTTGGGCTTGTAGTGGAATAGTTTTGATATAAATTATTGGGCTATTGTTCGGGCCACTTTTATCCTGAAAATAACCACTATGACTAAATAAAATTGAGAAATGATTCAGATTGTGTAATCCCACATTAACAGCACCCCAACCGCCAGAAGATAAACCACCTATGGCCCAAAAATCTGGATTTTTTAGTGTACGATAACGGCTTTGTACAACTTTTACTAATTCATCTCCCAAGGCTGTGGAGACTTTACCGTTTGGGCCATCAATATATTCAGGGTCTCTATAGGGACTAGAGCCGCGTTTGTCGTTGCCATCTGGTGTAATAATTATGCTGGGCGGCAACTTACCTGTAGTATAAAGTTGTTTGACAGTTTTGAGAGCTTGTCCCTTATTTTCAACAAACCAATCTGTAGGATTACCATGTCCGCCGTGGAGAAGAAAGATTACAGGATAGCTGCGTTTTGGGTTTTGTTCGTAGTCAGGCGGTAAAGAAACGGTGTAGGTACGACTTGTACCCATGACTTGACTATCGTAAGTTTCAATCTTATAGCTCAGGGGAGTAGCCAAGTTACTAGGATTAGGGTGGGATGGAAAAGGGGAAGGCGTTGTTTGTAAGTTTTGCTGTTGGGGTGGTTTGGCGACGGCACTTTGGGATAAATTACAACTAACTAAAGTTAATACTGAAAGTAGCAAAAACATTTTTGATTTTTCGTAGTTCATCTTTAAAGGACGTTAGACATTTGGTAGTAGCAATCAAAAGTTTACGCAAGTAATTTGTCGATGTTGTGTCAACACGATGGAAACTGTACGACTGTTTGTAAGTTAAAAATCAAAACTTAGGATAAGTTTCTTGAGGATGTCTAAAAAGCTGCGAATTAATTTCAGTTCTTTGTTTGGCTTGTTGCTATTGATGCTTTCTTTATGGGCGATCGCTCGCGAATTGCATGAGTATAATTATCGTGATATCCTCAACTCTTTAGCAGCAATTCCCAAAAGTCGCTTAAGTTTGGCAATTTGGTTGACAGCTTTGGGCTATTTAGTGATGATTGGATACGATATTTTAGGTTTTAACTACATCAATCGTTCCTTAAGCTGGAACAAAATAGCTTTCACTAACTTTATTAGCTCTACATTTAGTAATACTATCGGTTTTGCCTTGCTGAGTGGCACTGCTATCCGTTATCGATTTTATGCTAATTGGGGAGTGCCAGCAGTGGCGATCGCTCAAGTTATTGCTTTCGTTAATTTCACTTTTTGGCTGGGAATGTTTGCCACTGCTGGATTGATATTTATTACCAACCCTTTAACAATTCCTACACAACTACATTTGCCTTTTACAACAGTACGTCCTATCGGGATATTTTTTCTGTTGTTAATTGCTATATATTTGTTGGGAAGTATTTTGATTAAACAACCATTAATTATTCGTCAACATGAATTTCGCTTTCCTTCCTTGCCAATATCCCTAGCTCAAATTGCAATTTCTAGCCTTGACTGGATTCTGGCTGCGGCAATTCTTTATGTAATACTTACTAATAATACATCTTTATCTTATTTAGACTTTTTAGGAATTTATTTACTAGCGATGTTTGCAGGTGTAGTGAGTAATATTCCTGGCGGTTTGGGTGTCTTTGAAACTGTAATATTGTTGTTTTTGTCATCCAAAATTTCGGCAGTGGCGATTCTGGGTTCCCTATTAGCTTATCGTGGAGTATACTACTTTTTTCCTTTGCTGCTTGCAGCAGGGTTGCTAGGAATATATGAAATTAAATTGAGATTAGAATTGGGAAAAAGATTTTAATAAATTCTGAGAGGACGTTTAAAAAGCCCTCTCATCAGACTTTGTTTGTAGCCAGTCAGTTTTATTCTGTTAAAACTCTCCGGCTAAGGCTGCAACGCAGCGTTCGCAAATTAGCGGATGTTCTTTTGATTCTCCCACATGGGTGGAATAGTTCCAACAGCGATCGCACTTTTCCCCGTCAGCATTCACCACACCAATTACCCAGTCTTCCGTCTCGGCTGTATATTTTAATCCTTGCAGTGCCTCAGCAGAATCTAATAATTCCACTTGGGAAGTCAGCAATAAATACCGCAGTTCGTCAATACCGTTACCGATAGCTGGGTTAAAGGCTTGAATTGCATCGCCTAACTGTTTGTGAGGGATATGAATTAAAGCTTTCGCCTCTAAGGAAGAACCAATGAGTTTTTCGATTCTGGCTTGTTCCAACACCTTGTTAACATCGGTGCGGAGTTTTCGCAATACTTCCCAAGATTCAGCTAATTCTTCATTGCGCCATTTTTCGTCCACCTGCACCCAACCAGCTTCAAACACTGATTTGTAAGGTGTTTTGTAGGGGAGATATTGCCAGATATCTTCAGCAGTATGACATAATACTGGAGCGATCGCTCGTGCTAAATTCTCTAAAGCAATTTTCAGCACCGTTTGACAACTACGACGGCGAAAAGCATTTGGCGCACTGATGTACAGTCTATCTTTGGCAACATCCAAATAAAAGTTGGATAAATCCACAACGCAGAAATTCTGCACTGTTTGGAAGAAGCGGAAGAATTGGAAACTATCAAAAGCTGCTGTCACTTCCTCGAACACTTCAAGGATGCGGTGCAGCATATAGCGGTCAAGTTCTGGCAATTCATCGAATGGTACTGCGTCTGTTTCGGGGTTGAAATCATCAAGGCTACCCAACAAAAACCGCGCTGTATTGCGAATCTTACCCCTGACATCATTGAGTTGCTTAATGATGTTTTTCCCAATGCGGACATCAGAGGAATAATCTACCGATGATACCCACAATCTCAAGACATCTGCACCGTAAGGCGGTTCTACTTTTTGATTTTTCCCGCCTTGAATAATTGTATTTGGGTCAACGACATTACCTTCAGACTTACTCATTTTCCGTCCTTGTTCGTCCAAAGCAAAGCCGTGAGTCAACACAGTTTTGTAAGGCGCACAGTCATTAACCGCAACACTGGTAAGCAAACTTGATTGGAACCAACCGCGATGTTGGTCGGAACCTTCCAAGTAAATATCTGCGGGATAGCATAACTCTGGACGTTGTTCGGCTACAGCTGCCCAAGATGAGCCAGAATCAAACCATACATCCATCGTGTCTGTACCTCTGCGGTAAGACTTACCATTTTGGCGATAGGATTCAGGCAATAACTCTTCAACTGAAAGTTCCCACCAAGCGTCGGAACCCTTTTCGGCGATAATTCCTTGGACGTGGTTGATAGTTTCCTCATTCAGCAGCGGTTCTCCGGTGGCTTCATCGTAGAAAGCGGGAATGGGTACGCCCCAAACACGCTGACGCGAGATACACCAATCAGAACGTTCCGCCACCATTGGCGTGATGCGATTTTCACCTTGGGCTGGAATCCATTTTACAGTGGCGATCGCCTTAAGCGCCTCTTCCCTAAATCCCTCCACCGAAGCAAACCATTGCTCAGTAGCGCGGAAAATCGTCGGCTTTTTCGTCCGCCAATCATAAGGATACTTATGCTGATAAGGTTCTTCCTTCAACAAAGAACCAGCCGCCGCCAACGCATCAATCACCGCTTGATTTCCATCACCCAGCACATTCAACCCAGCAAACTCTCCCGCCTCTTGGGTAAAATTCCCGTTATCATCCACAGGTGCAAGGATAGGCAAACCATAACGCTGACCAACAATGTAGTCTTCTTGACCGTGCCCCGGAGCAGTATGTACCAACCCAGTACCTGACTCAGTAGTAATATAATCGCCACCTACAACCACCGGACTCTCCCGGTCAAACAAAGGATGACGATAACTACTATGTTCTAAATCGCTCCCCTTAACTGTGACTTTCACAGTCAACTCAACACCCAAAGTCGCGGCCAACCTCTCCACCAACTCCGCCGCCACAATCAAATATTTAAAACCTCTCCGCGCCTCCGCGTCTCTGCGTGACACCTCCACTACCGCATAATCCAACTCCCCATTCACCGCCACCGCCAAATTCCCCGGAATCGTCCAAGGCGTAGTCGTCCACACCGCCACACCCAAATCCGGCAAATATTCTCCCAGCACCGATTTCGCCCCTTCCCCAAGACTGGTAACCGGAAACGCCGCATAAATACTCCGCGAAGTATGACCTTCCGGATATTCCAACTCAGCCTCCGCCAAAGCAGTGTGAGAACTAGGACTCCAGTGAACAGGCTTCAAACCCCGATAGATATAGCCTTTTAAGAACATTTGACCAAACACGCCAATTTGCGCCGCTTCATATTCAGGCTTCAGCGTCAGATAAGGATGCTCCCAATCACCCCAAACACCGTAACTTTTAAAACTTTGGCATTGGTCATTTACCGTAGCTAGAGCATATTCTTTGGCTTTTTGTCGTAGTTGCAAAGACGTTAAGTTTTGCCGTTCCGCTGACTTCATGTTTTGCAGAACTTTCAACTCAATGGGCAATCCGTGACAATCCCACCCAGGTACGTAGCGAACTTTACGTCCTTGTAGGAGTTTATAGCGATTAATAATATCTTTAAGAATTTTATTTAAGGCATGACCAGTATGAAGTGAGCCGTTAGCATAGGGAGGCCCGTCGTGCAGTATAAATAATTCGCCTGGGTTTTCTTTAGAAAGGCGATCGTAAATTTTATTATCTTCCCAAAATTTTTGGATTTCCGGCTCGCGCTTGATGGCGTTTGCCCGCATCTCAAAGTTAGTCTTGGGTAGGTTTACAGTATCTTTGTAGTTTCCTGATTCGGTCACAGTCTCATGCCTAAATTAGTTGAGCAGATTTTATCAATTATAGAAGATGAGATGAAGACCAAAAAATCAACTTGACAATTAGTAAGTAAGTTGTTATGCAATTTGTCTTTTATAACCACCGCAAATCCTCCAATGACGCTAGACCATTGGAGTTTAGTTAGATTGCCTCTTGGCGCTGTTTTCGCAGGAAGGCGAGAAAATTATCAATAGAGTCTTCTTCAGACCAAAACTCAGCAGCAAGGTTTTTGAGGTTATCAACAGTTGTGGGAGAATGGGAGGCAAGTAGCTGCTTTAGTATAGTACCTTGGAAAAACTGAATACTAAGGGTTTTAAGATCGGATTGAGAATTTGAGGATAAATTGCTTTGGGTAAGGATTTGCAACAGTTGTTAGCGCTCTGTAGATGAGAGTAGTTGAATGGCAGCGAGCGCAGCTTCAAATTGTGGAGTCATAGTGTAGCTTTGTAGTTGTCTTGTTTTATGCTATTTGAATTCAGGTGCGATCGCACCAGAGAAGAACAACGCTAAAATCCCAACCCAGCTGTAGAAAAACTACGAAAATTAAAAGCTGAAAAAATGACTGCTATCAGGTCTTTACTAAGATGATTGAACGAGGGACATTTCCAGAGAGTTTGGATGAGTTGGTTGCAGATTGTCAAGTGGCGGAGGATCGAGTCGAGTAGCAGAAATCCTCAAATAATTGCAGAATAAAGGCAGTTCGTCATTATTATTACCTGGAAATGCCGACTACACTTGCTGACGCACAAAATTTGCTTTCTGACCTCATTGCCCGTTACTCAGAGCGTGTAGATTATCTGATGATTCGCCTTGAAGAAGCAGAAGGGACTGATATCTTGTTGCGTGGCGACAAGGTAGAAACCCTCAGTGAAGGCATCTCAATTGGCGGACATATTCGTGCTTGTTATAAAGGTGGATGGGGGTTGAGCTGCTTTAACCAGCTTTCTACAATTAAGGATCGTATCGAAGAAGCGATCGCTGCGGCGCGGATGGTTGGCGATGAAGAAACTATACTCGCACCTGTTGACCCGGTGCAAGTAGTATGCAATCTGCCTCTCGTCGGCACCGATCCGCGAAAAATTTCACTTTCACAGAAAAAAGAATTATGCGATCGCTACACGCAATTGCTTAAAAGTGTCGATCGGCGAATTACCACAACCTCGGTGCGCTATGGAGACAGCGCCCAAAGAGTGATTATCGCCACCTCTGAGGGCACTTTAATCGAGCAATCTTGGGTAGATATGGAAATGCGCTTTGCCGCTACCGCCAAAAACGGCGAAACTGTACAAACTGGCAGAGAAACCACTGGTTCTCGCAAAGCCTACGAAGATTTAACGAATTTAGACGAGCAAGTCCAAAGTGCAGCTCAAAGAGCGATCGCAGCTTTATCTCTGCCATCGGTAAAAGGCAATACCTACACCGTAGTCATTGACCCCATTTTGACTGGTTTGTTTGTCCACGAAGCCTTCGGACATCTTTCCGAAGCAGATATGGCTTATGAAAACCCAGATTTATTGGAAGTCATGACCATTGGACGACGATTTGGCCCGGAAGAACTGCAAATTTTTGATGGTGCTGCTCCAGAAGGGCATCGCGGTAGTTATTTTTACGACGATGAAGGCACCCCCGCCACCACTACTCAACTAATTAAAGATGGGGTTTTGGTCGGACGTTTGCATTCTCGTGAAACCGCAGGCAAATTAGACGAAACGCCTACGGGTAATGCCCGTTGTCTCAACTATCACTTTACCCCCATTGTACGGATGACAAACACCTGGATTGAACGGGGTAAAACACCAGTCAAAGACTTATTTACTGGTATTAAAGAAGGAGTTTATGCCCGCAATTGGTTGGGTGGAATGACAAACGGCGAAATGTTCACCTTCAGTGCAGGAGAAGCGTGGATGATTAGAAATGGCAAAATTGCTGAACCGGTTCGGGATGTAACACTTTCAGGAAATGTATTCCAAACTTTAGCCGATATTGAAGCAATTGGTGATGACTTTTATTGGGATGAATCTGGTGGTTGTGGAAAGGGAGGGCAAAATGGCTTATCAGTGGGTTGTGGCGGCCCAAGTCTACGAATTCAAGATGTAGTGGTTGGTGGAGAAATATGAACAACAATTCAAACTACTGACGCCAATATTTTTATTTAATAGATCTCTAGGAAAAGTGCTTTTTGCACTCTTGTGGAAAAAGGGACTCATCTTTATTGGGGAAAGGGAAAATACCAAACATGCAACCCCTTTCCCCTTCCCTTTTCGCGACTTCTGCAAGAAGTCTATTAAAGTACTTGCTTGAGTAAAGCTATCCACATATCAGACGGATAGGAGTAGTAATCAATTTCCTCGATTTGATATTGATAAGATTCGCTGCCTTGTTGTAAGATGATGCGATCGCTAGCTTTAACACCGTTGCCTACTCCAGTCATGTAGCCTATCGTTCCTTCATTGACTCGCTCAAATATGTAGTCACTGCCACAGAGTTGTTGGCTATAATCATGTGTTTTATTTTGGTGTTTTAATTTTACTGGAGAGGTTAGGAGGGCTAACTTATTGAAAAAACTAAAACTTAAATTCATATACTTCGTATTAAAAAAAATCAATTAAAAATATTTTTTTAAAAATAATTTAACAATTAATGGCTAAGCCTTATTCAATGTTTAACTCTTCACAAACTCTATCTTATGTTTAAAAGTCATTCTCTGTCACTACTAATTACGATATATTTAGCAAAGAAGATTTTTTGAATATCGTATTGATTTATTACTTTATTTTCTTCGAGCTTGAGCATCTAGTACAACATCAGGGATCAAGGCGGCTAACTGTTGACTAACAATTTAAATCTACATTACTATTAACCAGACTCTCAACTGTAAAATCACCGAATTATTCATTAACATTGGCTAAATTTGGAGATTTTTCACTGAATTTGTTAAGATTTATTCACTAAAATTTTATGTCTGCGAAATTTAGTATATATGTCTCTTTTAAGATAAATATATTTTTAGTTTACACTTTGAGTTTGAGTGCTATATCTACCTGTTTTAGTAATACCTCTAGGCTAAAAGAGTTATCTAAAACGACATTTGCACGGGGGAGTTTTTCTGCAATAGATAGTTGACTATTAATCCGAGCTTGTGCTTGTTCTCGATTCAAATGGTTTCGCTGCATCAATCTCTGTAGTTGTTGTTCTTCAGGACAATGTACTACCCAAATTTCTGTAACCAAATCAGTCATCCCAGCCTCAAATAACAGAGGCACTACTAACACCAGTATTTGCGAAGAAGATTGGGTAATTGCTTCAACAAAGCGATCGCGCACATAAGGATGAATCAAACTCTCTATCCAGTTGCGTTCGTCTTCTCTATTAAAAATAATTTCGCCTAGCTTTTGGCGGTTGAGGTTGCCATCCCCTAGTAAAATTTGTTGCCCGTAACGTCCGGCGATCGCACCCAGAATAGGCGAACCCATTGACACTGCTTCCCTAGCATAAATATCTGCATCCAAAATCGGCAGATTATAAATAGTAGCTAAATAATTGGTGACGGTGGTTTTGCCTGTGGCAATACCTCCAGTTAAGCCGATTATGCGTTTTGTCATTAGTCATTAGTCATTAGTCATTAGTTATTCTCCCCGTCCCCGCGTCCCCGTGTCCCCTCCATTCCCTACTCTCTCATTTCCCTCATCCGCCACATTATCAGGGCTTCGGTTAAACCATCTAAAGTGTATTCTTGGGCTTCGACATCTACACGTCCGAATAAGGAATGGCAGGTTTGGGAAGTTTGAGGGCCGATGGAGGCAATACAAACACCATCTAACAATTGACTAGTATGATTACTCGGAAATATGTTGTTAGTAAGTTGGCGGAAGAATTGTACAGTTTTAGAACTAGCAAAAGTAATTATATCTACCTTGCGGTTTTGCAAAGCTAATTGTGCCGCAGGTGGGATACTGCTGGGACAACAAGATTGATATGCTGCAACTTCTATTACTTCTGCACCTTTAGCAGTTAATTCTTTAACCAAAATTTCTCTGCCGCCGCTTTCAACTCTGGGAAATAAAACCTTTTTACCAGATAATTCTTCTGGAAAATTTTCTACTAAAGAATCAGCGACAAAGTTGGAAGGAATAAAATCTGGTTGTAGAGAATATTGCTTGAGACTTTGGGCTGTTTTTTCGCCAACAACGGCAATTTTGACGCCAGCCAAAGCACGGCTATCTTTACCTTGGGCAATTAGTCTGGTAAAAAAGTAGTCCACACCATTTGTAGAAGTGAGAATTAACCAGTCGAAGTTAGATAAATTAGCGATCGCATTATCTAAACTTTCCCAACTCGAAGGCGGGCAAATCTCTAAAGTAGGCATTTCGATGACGGTTGCACCTAAAGCTATGAGACTATTGCTAAATTGATTCGATTGTCCGACTGAACGTGTCACCAGAATTGTTTTGCCAGCAAGGGGAAGGGGAGATGAGAGAGAGACGGGGAGGTTGGTTGACATAGGTTGAGCTGTGGGAGTACTGGCGTGCCTTTCTCTATATATATTCTCAGGTTGTAAGTACTTCCGTAGCCCAACAACTTCGCCAATCACAATTACGGCTGGGGAAAGAGATAATCCGGTGATTTGTTCGTAAATATTGCCCAGTTGTGCCGTCCAAATTTGTTGCTCTGGAGTTCCTGCCCAGCGGATGATGGCTATGGGTGTCAAATGCGATCGCCCGTATCGCAACAGCTGATTTACAATTTCCTGTATCTGTTGGCCTCCCATCAAAATTACTAGGGTTTCTATCCGCGATAGCGCTTCCCAGTCTAAAGCCTCTGGTTCGTGAGCTGTAAATACTACAAAAGTGCGACTTAAAACCGGATCTGTGAGGGGAATTCCTGCCAATAATGGTGCCGCAAGGGCTGAGGAAATTCCCGGTACTAGTTCAAAATCACAACCAGATGCTTTCAATGCTTCAATTTCGGAAGTGCAACGCCCAAAAATCAAAGGATCGCCTGATTTGAGCCGTATAACTTGTTTCCCTGCTTGGCAGTAATTTACAAGTAACTTATTAATTTCTGCTTGGCTTGTACTGGGTTTACCACCGCGTTTGCCCACATCTATTTTTAAGCAATCAGGTGGTACGCACTGCAATAATTGAGCATCTACCAAAGCATCGTAGACTAACACCTGAGCAGTAGCTAAGAGATTGTAAGCTTTTACCGTCAGGTATGCCACATCTCCAGGGCCAGCACCTACTAAGTAGACTTTGCCTTTATTATTTGTCATTAGTCAAAACCCTTCGGGTAGGGAAAAGCGAAAAGGTTAAGGGGAAAAGGGGGATCTTACCTTTGCCCCTTACCCTTTGCCCTTTTCCCCTAGTCACCAGCGATGCACTGAGCTTGTCGAAGTGTCCCCAGTCCCCACTCACCACTCCCTACTCCCTACTCACTTTTAATTTTTCAATTAATCGATCGATTTGCTCAACCATCTGGTTGTTTTCTTCAGCTTGGAATAATTCTCTGGCTTTTTTGAAGTTGACGATCGCTTCTTCTCGTTGTTGTTCTCTTCCTAAAGTAATCCCCAGATTATAGTAAGCATACGCATAATCGGGTACCAGGCTAATGGCTTTTTTATAATGTGCGATCGCTTCTTGGGGCTTACCTCGATCGTCCATAGCGTTTGCTAAACCCGTGTAAGCTTGTGCGTGTTTGGGATTGAGACGAATTGCTTGGGTATAGTCGGCTATTGCTTCGTCTAGTTTGCCTTGAGCGTATAAAGCACTTGCTAAGTTATAGTGAGCGTCTGCATCTTGGGCATCGACGCTAATGGCTTTTTGGTACTGGGCGATGGCTTCTTCTAGTTTGCCTTCGGCGTACAGAACATTTCCCAAAGCATTATAACTGGCGGCATTTTTGGGATTGAGACGAATCGCCGTTGTATACTCTGACACTGCTTCTGCTGGCTTTCCTTGAGCATAAAAAGCATTTCCTAAATAATAGTGAGCTTCTGCATGTTTGGGATTGAAGTTAATAGCTTGTTTGTATTCGGCGATCGCTTCTGTGAATTTACCTTGAACGTAGAGAGAATTTCCTAAGAAAAAGTGAGCTTTGGCAAATTTTGGATCGATGCTGATGGCTTTTTGATATTGGGCGATCGCTTCTTGTGGTTTTCCTCCATCATCGAGAGTATTTCCCAAAGCCACATAAGCTTCAACGAATTTTGGTTCTAATTGAATTGCTTTGCGAAAAGCCGCCTCTGCTCCTTTTAAATCCCCTTGTTTGTAGAGATTGGCTCCTTGTTCAAAGTTAGTCAGTGCATTTTTATTCTGAGTAACCGCAGCTTGAAGAGAGTTTTTAACTGTTGGTACAGTGCCCATCTGTTTACCAAAAGCAGTATTAGCACTGCTCAAACACCAACAAACAATAGCTGTAGCCAGAAGATTATTTATTTTCACCATTTTTATTAGTCTACTTAATTTTATTTCTCTGCAAACTATTTTTAATATGATTATTCATTCCCCATTACCTACTGTCTATTCTCCATTCTTAATTTTGGCATTCATTTTCTCCAATAATTTAGCGATTTTTGCAGCTTTTTCCGGTTGGCGTTGTTTTTGTAATAACTCTTTAGCTTGTTGCAAATTATTTTTCGCTTCTTCTCGTTTATCTTGTTGCATTAAAACATTTGCTAAACGCAAGTAAGCATCGGGATTTTTCGGACTGCGGCTAATCACTTCGCAAAATAATTCTTTTGCTTCTTCGATTCGGTTTTGGCGATTTAAAACATCTCCGAGAAATAAGCGCACGACATCATTAGTAGAATTGAGAGAAATAACTTTGCGAAAAGCTGCTTCTGCACCTTCATAATCTTCTGCTTGAGCAAGATTGATGCCTTTTTGAAATAAATCTGAGGTAATCAAAGTTTTCCAAGCGAAATACCCAAGGATTACCAGACTGAAAGTAACTATGGTTCCAGCGATAATAGAATTAATTGGTAAGGTTTCTAACATTGTCTAAGCCAAAAGACAGGCGATAGGAAAAATCAGATATTCGATAAAAAAGAGTTTCCAGATAAATTGATAAAACTCGGCGATCGCAGTTTTATCTTCTAAGTCTACCGTCAAACTCCGCAACCACATCCACACTAGCAATCCTAAATGCGTAACGATCGCAAATATCGGGTTAACCGAGGCGACGCCTAGCGCAGCAACTAAAATTATGCCCAAATAGCAGACAGTTATTACCCAAAGGGCGAGATTAAAGACCGCTTTGACGCCGAGTTGGATAGTGAAAGTAGAGATATTGTAGAGGCGATCGCCTTCCATATCGGGTATATCTTTAAAGATGGCGATCGCAAATGTAAACACCAAAATAAATAACGTCAACGCCCACACCGCAGGTACAATCGATTGGCTTTGCTGGAATGCCCAACTGTAATGCAAATACAATCCCAAATTCACAATCGTACCGCGCACCGAAAAAATGCACAGCGCCGCCCACAAGGGAAACTGCTTCAAACGAATTGGCGGTAAAGAATAAGCAGTACCAATTGCTAAACTAATTGCCACCATCCCAAACAAAAACGGCCCCGTTAGCCACGCTATAACTAGCGCCAAAATTCCAGTAATTCCTACAATTAATTGCCCCGTTTTCCAAGAAAATTCCCCAGAAGCTAAGGGTAGATGAGGCTTATTAATCTTGTCAATTTCCACATCTTCTAATTGATTCAGCCCCACAATGTAGACATTGCCACACAAACAAGAAATCCATGCACCAAAAAGAGGTAGCAGATAAGTTGTAGAGAAGCGATTCATCGCGTCTCCACTAACGGCAATGGCAATTAAAAACAAACCCAACACACTAAGGCTTGTACCAATAATCGTGTGCGGGCGAGAGAATTTCCAGAAAGCGTACAACCAATCAAAAGAAAATGGAGCGGCTTTGCTTGACAAAGGACTGTTTTGAGAATGGCTCATGAGTAGCTTGGATACTGTATTCCGGCTTACTTTAAACCATTGTCACAGAATTTGGTCATTGGTCATTAGTCATTAGTCATTAGTCATTAGTCATTGGTCATTGGTCATTTGTTTTTCTCCGTGTCCCCGCGTCCCCGTGTCCCCGCGTCTCCCCACCTCCGCAACCCTGTGCGATCGCCTTTCTCCGTGGGCATCATAACAAAAATCACCACGGTAAAAGACCCGATGGCATATCAAAACATTACCGGCTCCCTTTCCGCAGCAGATATCCAAGAAATCAAAGCTGCCTTTGCCACTATTCAAGCAAAGTTGCCTTTTCTCGTGACTCTGAGTGTCGAAGAACGACGTAAGTTATTTAAGATGGGGGATAAAAGCCTAGCTTTTGTCAGCAATAGCTTGACTGCTGCCCAGACTAACAAAGAAATTTTACCAGCCAGCTTTGATTTAGATGAGTTTGTGCGGGATTATCAACTAGCTGCTAACCTCACCGAACTGTTGATTGGACTGCGACAACTCACAGAACAAGTAGATGATACTCTAATGGCAGTGGGAAGTGAAGCAATGGGTAGTAGTTTGACAGTATATGATTATGTCAAGACTGCTGCAAAGAAAACTCCAGGGTTAAAAAGTGTTGCTCAACAATTGGGCGATCGCTTTAAAGCTATGAAGAGTAAACCTGCTAAAGCTGCTTCTGATTCATAGGCAAATATTCCCATTCTGTTTATAGCCGTTCTCGCTTGCGTCAAATACAAACCTTCGTAGGGGCACAGCATTGCTGTGCCCTTACCGTGTATTGTGGTGTACTACAGTCTTTGAACTCCGTGAAAGAGTAGTTGAACTTCATTAATGAGTCTTTGATACTCGCGGGAGAGTCTTTAATACTCGTAGACGAGTCTTTGATACTCGTGGACGAGTCTTTAATACTCATGAGCGAGTCTTTGATACTCGTGAGCGAGTCTTTGATACTCGTGGACGAGTCTTTGATACTCGCGGGAGAGTCTTTTATACTCGTGGACGAGTCTTTTATACTTGCGGGAGAGTCTCTAATACTCGTGAGCGAGTCTTTTATACTCGCAGGAGAGTCTTTAGGTGATTTTTGAGAAAGAATTACCCAAATTGACGAGTTTCGACTTCGCTCAACTCTCGATCTTTTAGTTGGTTGAGCGAAGTCGAAACCAACGGCTGCGGTAAATTCATTAATGGAATTAACCTTAATACTCGTGAGCGAATACTAAAGATTCTCAATCAGGAATGAGCAATTTCAAGCTTGGTATTATACCCATAACCGCGCCTAATCTGCCACCTTGCCCTGATTTATGCTCACCACACCCCACCAGAACAGCAAGCTATCCCTCTTTTTCCTTTTCTGTTTCACCCTACTGCTAACTCTCTTCCTCTCTCTACCTTGGGTAAACGCCAAAGAAACCCCCAAACCCAAACCTCAAGATTGGCAGATTAATGGTATATCAGCAGCCCTTGATGACAGACACGACCAAGTTAAGAAATATGCTTTCAAGCAATTACTTGAATATAATCTCAAAGATTTAAAATCATTCAGCAAGAAACCAGAGGAAATCGCTCAAAAAGCTGCCAAAATCCTCAAGGATGAAAAGGTGGACGCCTACGTTCGTAGAAGTGCGGCATCGGCATTGGGCAACTTGGGAGACGCCGCAGCCAAGTATGTCCCTGATATCCTCAATATCCTCAAGGATGAAAAGGTGGACGCCGACGTTCGTGGCAGTGCGGCATCGGCATTGGGCAACTTGGGAGACGCCGCAGCCAAGTATGTTCCTGACATCGCCAATATCCTCAAGGATCAAAAGGTTCCCGCCAACGTTCGTAGAAGTGCGGCATCGGCATTGGGCAACTTGGGAGACGCCGCAGCCAAGTATGTCCCTGATATCCTCAATTTCCTCAAGGATCAAAAGGTGGACGCCAAAGTTCGTTATGATGCGGCATCGGCATTGGACAACTTGGGAGACGCCGCAGCCAAGTATATCCCTGATATCCTGAATTTCCTCAAGGATCAAAAGGTGGACGCCTACGTTCGTATAAGTGCGGCATCGGCATTGGGCAACTTGGGAGACGCCGCAGCCAAGTATGTCCCTGATATCCTCAATATCCTCAAGGATGAAAAGGTAGACGCCTACGTTCGTGGCAGTGTGGTATCGGCATTGGGCAACTTGGGAGACGCCG
>JAVRBO020000017.1:0-11290 GCA_034531195.2 Nostoc sp. ChiSLP01 | reverse complement strand
TCATTTTCAAAAATACAGCATTTACGAGCGCACCTGCGGAATCTAGGTTATATAGCGAGAGGCAGGAGGCAGGAGGCAGGAGGTAAAACTATTACCATTCCTAGCATTCAGGCTTGTCATTATGTCCTAACCTATGTGGCTACGGCTATACATCTGTTGCCTCATGGAGAATTGGTATTACAGTGGTTTTTAGGTATTTATAGCAAAAAACAGGCAAAGAGGCTTAAAAATCTCTTCTTGTTGGGATTCTACTGACAGTTGATGTGCTCACCTTGGCAACTGCTATAGACTACAATTAAGACAGAGGATAGGTACACAAGCGATTAATAGCCTCTCTACTGCAATAGGGAGTGGTGTAGTTCTCTGTTTGTGCACGATCGCAATTGAAGCATTTAGAACATAAATCGCTCGTAAAAGCCCGAAAAAACAGACTTTCAAGCGTATTGTCTGTTGCCTATTGCCTGGTATACCACTGGAAAGACATAGAATTTTAATTACTTACAGTATTGCATTTACTTTATCGATCGAAGCTTGTATTATTTATATATTTATTTGTAGGTTAAAACTTCTATTTCAAGCCAAAATATAAAACTGCCATCAAGCATTATGAAGTCAGAGAAGATGATTGCCTCAAAATTGAAAAATCAAGGGGCGAGTATTCATTCTCTTGCCCAAGCTATGACAACCTCTGAATGGTCAGCAATTAGCAGATAGTAACGCCACATGAGCCAGAACCCTCTCATCAAAAAAACATTCAGGAGTAGCTTTGAGACTGTTAAAGTGCTAGAAAGCCCAGAATCTGGTAAAAACTACTCTTTGGTAAGTGTAATACGTAATAGATATCACCAGGGTTTTGTCAAAAAAACACTTAGAAATCGCTTTGAAATTATCAAACAGTTGGGCAGTGGGGGATCTGGCGATACTTACTTAGCTATAGACCTAGATCTACCAGGAAGACCGCATTGTGTTGTCAAGCATTTCCACCCAAAAGATCCTAATCCTACAGTTGGGGCGATCGCTAAAAAATTATTTGCCAGAGAAGCAGAAGTTTTATATCAGCTAGGTAACGACCACGATCAAATTCCCAGACTGTTTGCTCATTTTGATGAAGGCGGCGATTTCTATCTAGTCCAAGAATATATTGATGGTCATTCCTTGACTCAAGAAATTATCCCAGGCCAACGCCTGAGAGAAAATGCAGTCTTGAGTCTATTAAAAGAAATCTTGGAAGTGCTAGCCTTCGTGCACGAACACAACATTATTCATCGAGATATTAAACCGCAAAATTTAATGCGACGACACTCCGATGGCAAGATTGTGTTAATTGACTTTGGAAGTATTAAAAAAATTGGTGCTTTAGGAGCTGCTTTAACCGTTGTGGTTGGCACTCCTGGTTATATGCCAAGCGAACAAGCCAAAGGAAAGCCAAAACTTTCCAGTGATATCTATGCAGTAGGTATGATTGGGATTCAAGCTCTGACAGGGTTAGTACCTAGCCAGCTACAAGAAGATCCCAATACTGGGGAAGTTATCTGGCGGGATCGCGCACAAGTAAGCGACGCTTTTGCAGATATTTTAGACAGAATGGTTTGCGATCGCCATAGCCAACGTTATCAATCTGCCGCAGAAGCCCTCGAAGCGATTAATTCCGATTCGATAGAATTACAGTCATCACAATCTGTTGGGCTAAAACAAAATATTGTCGATAACTATTTTCTAGCTTACAGAAATTTTATTTTGTTGCTAGGTATCGGACTCGGCGCTAGCACTAGTTTGATAGTAATTATTTTAATCTATACATTTTTGAATGCAAGTGCATCGCTTCCACAACAACCTACTCAATTAAAAAATATCATAGAAAAATTTATTCATCGGTCACATTTAACTAATATAAATACCTTAACTACCCAAACAGAATCTAATAAAAGCAATTGCGCCATTGCAAAGACTACTCAACAAATTAAATTTAACTGCATTAGTAATAATTAATCATTTATTTGGAAGAGGTTGAAAACTAAAAACTGATACATAGCAGTCCTAAATCATTTGTGAAAATTCTTCTTTCTTACCTTGGCGTTCTTGGCGGTAGCCTGCGGCGAGCCGCTCCGCGTCTACGTTTCCTTATCCATATTTTTCACGACTCATTTAGGATTGCTATATAAGTTGAAATACTCCTAAATTATCGAAGAAAGGCAGAAGGTACGAGGTTTACGCTCAACGTAAACCTCCTGCCTTCTCAACCTTCAAAAAGAGGACTTTAATTAACGTGAATTCGACAGACCTCACCCACCTAGCCCCTCTCCTTCAAGGAGAAGGGCTGGGGGTGAGGTCAAAATCCTATACATCGAATTCACGTTTAATTAGATTACTCCTCCCTTGAAAAGGCTTGGTGGGTATATATAGCAATGAAAAAACTAGATACTGAATGGTTGATGACAGCTTTACTTAAAACTTAAATATCAATAAATTTTTATAGTGTAAATACTGAGAAATTACTGTAGTATGAATACAAGCAATAAATAAAATTTAAAAATATGGACAATACAAACCAAAGAAAAGCTTTAATTAACAGCGAAATTGCCCTTTTTCTTAGAGGTTTAATTATTGGTAAAGTATTGACACTGATGGTCATTGGCGGATTACTTTGGTGGTTGCTCAAGCCAAACTTTTTATCTCGTAGCAGTAATAACTCCTACTCCTCTAATCAGAATGTAAACACCTCTTCTAGTGAAAAATCGAATTTTCAGACAATTGCGGGCGTTCCTAGCGGCTCATTTAACTACGGTGGTAGTACAGCTTGGGCATCTATCCGGCAATTGGTAGATTCTCAGATTCAAAGCGATCGCCCCGAACTAAAATTACGTTACGTAGACCCTACAAAGAATAGTCCTGGCTCTACTTCAGGTATTCGCATGTTGCTCGATGGACAATTGGACTTTGCTCAGTCCTCCCGTCCCTTGACAGATGAAGAACGAGCAATTGCGACACAGCGAGGCTTCACCCTCGAACAACGTCGGGTAAGCATTGATGGAATAGCAGTGATAGTTAATCCATCATTGAAAGTACCGGGTTTAACTGTTGACCAATTGCAGCAGATTTATTCCGGACAAATTACTAACTGGGAACAAGTAGGTGGCCCAAAGCTACCCATCATACCTTTGTCTCAACGACCAGAAAACGCAGATACAGTAATATTTTCTAGCAATAAGAACTCGAAGGGGCAAGCATTTGGCTCCAATGTACAGTATGTCTACTCGACTACAGAAGCAGTGCGCCAACTCAGCAAAACTCCTGGCGGTTTGTATTACGCTTCTGCTCGTTCAGTAATTCCTCAGTGTAGTGTGAAGGCTTTGCCATTGGGTCGCACTTCTAGTGAGTTAATTCCCCCCTACCGCGAACCTTTGGTGTCACCTGAAAACTGCTTACGTCAGCGCAATCAAGTAAATACTGAGGCTATTAGAAATGGTAGCTATCCAATGACTGCTGAGATGTTTGTAATTATTAAGCAGAATAAAGGGCGAGAACAACAAATAGGGGATGCCTACGCCAAACTTTTATTAACTCAAGAGGGGCAAAAAGCAATTGAACAAGCTGGCTTCGTTGGAGTTCAGTAGTAAAATTTTGAGTAGAAATAAGCCCCCTTTTTGGGGGTTTATTTGTCATGTGATATTACAGTAGCAGACAAAATTTATTTGCTATGGAACTGGAAAAAATAGTTGGAGAACAATTAAATTTTTAATTGCTCTTTCTTAGTAAAAGCCATTGCAATTCGTTTTTCGTAGTAAGCGGCCTCATTAATAAAAACCGGCCAAACTGTAGATTCTCCTTGATACACAATTGTTTGATTATCAAAAGTGAGAAACATTGAATCTCCTGGGTTCAAGGCTTGATAATCTTTGTCTTGAAGCTCTGGATGAATCATGCCAAAGATTGTACCATCCTGTTTTTTTGGGTAGTCTACAACAGATAAGTGGTGATAGAGAGTTAATGTTTCCTTAGTTGCTAAAATTTCACCCTGGTTAAATCGTTCGATATAATCTAGAACCTCATGAATCAGTTTCTCAGTTTGTTGGAACAATTTTGTTTTTAAAACTCCTTGGGGAATGGGGCCAACCTCGATCGCAAATCCTAATTCACACAAAGAATTCACAAATGGATTTTCTTCAACTGATTTAAAAGAGCAACAATAAACTTTAACCAAAGGATTTATTTTGCTCAAATAAGCAGCTAACTTCAAGTTAAAAGGATGAGTGTTTACTAAAATAATTGTCAGATCCATATTAGATGTTGTGCTGTGCAAATCTAAAATTAAATCTGCTTTGTCCCCATTTGTTGCTAGGCTATTTTGAATTGATTTAGCTTGTAGCTCTTCGTAACTTTTAAGTGTAGGATTTTCTAAATCTTGCCTGAGAAAACAGCGGTTTAAATCTTTATCTACATATCGCCTTGTTGCTGCAAAAGCACGAGGATTTGCTAACAGGGTAATTGTCTCAAAGCTTCGCCTAGTAATCAATTCGGGAAACTGGGCAAATTTTTGGACTAAATAAGCCCCTGTAAACTCATTACCATGAGTTCCACCGACAATTGCAACTCGATTAATTTGGTTCGCCATCGCATCAACTTTGTTATCGGCAATAGAAAATAAGCTTGAATATCTGTTTGTTTAGGATTTTTGCGAACAATTAATGTTTTAGCTTAGCTGGTGACTGCTATAACTTATAAAGAATTCAGTTTGCTGATGCGATCGCGATTATGTGGTTGATTTAGATAGGACATATCAGGGCCATCAGGAATGATTCCGCCGGGGTTGAGTGGAAACAAGTTACCGTAGTAGTCGCGTTTGACAGTTTCTACGTCACAGGTATCAGCAACACCCGGAAGCTGATATAAATCTCTTAAGTAAGCTCCAAGGTTTTCATAGTCTCGAATGCGTCGCCGATTACACTTAAACAAGCTGTAATAGACGCTATCAAAGCGAAATAACGTGGTGAATAAACGCACATCTGCAAGTGTGAGATTGTCGCCGCACAGATATCGATTGGTTTGCAATGCAATTTCAATCTCATCGAGTGTTGCGAACACTTCATTACAGGCTTGATTGTACGCCTCTTGACTTTGGGCAAAGCCGCAGCGATATACGCCGTTATTTACTGCGTGGTAAGTTTTTTCATTCCACCAGTCAATTTTTTCTTTGAGTTCTTCTGGGTAAAGATCCAATGTTGGATTGTTGGCGAACTCATTAAATTGAGAGTTGAGCATGACAATAATTTCTGAACTCTCATTGTTGACGATGGTTTTTGTTTGATTATCCCAGAGGATTGGAACTGTAACGCGCCCAGTATAACCCGGTTCTGCCCGCTGATAAAATTCAGCTAGTGTACGACAGCCTTGTTCTTCTTCGTTGAATATCCAACCGCCTTCGATGGGAGAAGGAGAGACGATACATACTGATATTACAGCTTCGAGTTTTTTGAGCGATCGCACTACTGAAGTTCGATGCGCCCAAGGACAACCCAACCCAACATAAAGTCTATAGCGTCCCGCTGCTGGTTGGTAACGATTCCCCTCTTCGGTGCTGATGAAGTTGCGAAACTGGCTACTAGGACGAATATATGCTCCCGATTTATTGCTAGGAGCAAGCTTTGACATCATTATCCGCCAAAGCGTCGTCCAAACAAACATTCCCAACCAAATAATCAGTTTTGGAGGAAGCGAGCGACCTTTCTTTTTCGGGATTTTATTATCATCTATTGTTGAGTTGCTCATGGCGACAATCTTGCTTTGAGAGCGATGGAAGTTACCAAGAAAGGCAGGAGGCAGGAGGCAGGAGGCAGAAGGTAGGAGGTAGCAGGCAGGAGGTTAAGAGTATCAATTAAAGCTTTTAGACCATTTCAAATTCTAACTTCTGACTCTTGAGAAAATCATGGGTGAAATGGTCTACCACATTTGTATCAGCTAGTTCTAAATTATAAAAATCTACAGTTTCATGCTCAAAATATGGCCCAGCGTGCCAAGTTCCTTCATGTAATTTAATAAAACAATTTCCAGGAATGCGGAAAGCGGCAATTTTCTCTAACGCTGGTTCATTGACATCATTATTCGGCGGACAAACTGCAATTAACCAATCTTTTCCTTCCAAAGAACCCAAACATTGAGTACATTGCACGTGGCGAGTAATTTTATGAAATTTTCGCCCCCTCTTATTCAACCGCATAATATAAAATCGCGGAGTTCCATTTTGCAAGTTTAATTTAGCGTCTTCAGTATCATAAGCTTTGCCATCTTGACTCGCAAAAATTACCTGTCCATAGGGCGAAAAGTTTTCTGACGTTATCGATTGCGCCTGCAATTGTTGTACTGTTTGTGAACTGCTCATATCAATTTTTTGATGTTAAGAATTCAGAATTCAGAATTCAGAATTCTGTGTTCTGAATTCTGCCCCAAAAACAATATTAGCTAGCTAGATAACTCCGTACTTGTTCCTTTTGGCGTCTTAGAAGACTCAAAGCTTTTTGTTCTATCTGGCGCACTCGTTCTCGGCTAATGCCCATGCGATCGCCAATTTGTGCTAAAGAAAGTTCATGTCCATCTGTCAGGCCAAAACGCAAGGTTAATATTTCTCTCTGCTGGGGAGACAGCTTTGATAATAAGTTTTGTAAGTCTTGGTGCAAGGACTCTTCAGCGGCGTAGTCTTCGGGAGAAAGTCCGTCATCTTGCAATATGTCTTGCAATTCTGTATCTTGTTGTTCGCCAACTCGCGCTTCTAAAGAAAAGGGCTGACGCGCTAAAAATAAACACTCACGAATTTGGCTAGGTGTCAAAGACAACGCTTCGGCAATTTCAGCAGTACTGGGAACGCGACCTAATTGTTGAGATAATTCTCGCTGTACCCGCTTAATTTTATTTAGTTTTTCAAATATGTGAATTGGTAGTCTAATTGTACGTCCTTGTTGAGCGATCGCTCGCGTGATTCCTTGACGAATCCACCAGTAAGCATAGGTTGAAAACTTGTAACCAAGAGCCGGATCGAATTTATCTACACCTCGTTCTAAACCCAAAGTTCCTTCTTGGATTAAATCCATAAATTCCAAGTTGCGGTGCTGATATTTTTTCGCCACAGCTACCACTAACCTCAGGTTAGCTTGAATCATTTTCTGCTTGGCTTGCTGTCCTTGATTTAGCTGTTGCTGCAACTCCTCAACACTCAAGTTGGTTTGCTCTGCCCATTCTTGCAGCGTGGGTTCATGCTTTAGTTTCTCAGCCAATTCTTCCTTAGCTGCGAATAAATTCATCATCTGCTGCACTTGTTGGGCAAAAATAACCTCTTGCTCACGAGTCAACAAATCTACACGCCCGATCTCTTGCAGATAAATACGCACAATATCATCTGTAGTTCGAGCTTTTTTATCTGCAACTAAACTTTTTTTCTGCGTTTTTTGAACTTCGGTTTGTGGAGATGTTAAGTTGCTCATGTTTATTCACTCCTATGTAACCTTATGAATTTATTGGTATCAAGTCTAGATACCCAGACCCATAGCCCTTTTACACCGCTAATCTCTTCATTGGCAAGACTAATGAATTTTCGTCTTTGATACATTAAAAGTTAATTATTGAAAATAATCAACTCAAAATCAACTGCGTCCTAATATTACCATCTTCAATACTGACAAATCAATTATCAAAGGTATTATTTAGCATATATTTTCAAGCGACCACACTCCTCGATATGTGCCTTTTGCATATCCTCAAGTTTATTGAATACAAAATGAACCTTTTTGCCTCTAACTTATGATTAAATTATTTAATTAAATAGTAAAGAATTTACTTATACATAATTAACCTTTAGATAGAATTCTAATTGATGCTGTCCAGTTTACCACTAATTCAGGATTGCCAACAGAATTTAAAATTAACTAAAAACATTGGCTTAGTTTCATCTACGATTGATTAAAAAATAAAATTGGGGACATATTCTTTATATTCGAGATGAATTTCAAAGTATGCAAACTGTTTTTAGAGTAATTTGTTGTTGAAAAATCAGCACTTCTTCTTGTAAAGTTGCTCGGCGAACATCAGACAAAAGTTAGATAAAATCAACTTTAAAGAGATTTGAGGCGTTAAATAAACACGCGGATATCTGTGGCGATCGCACTTGTGCCAGATTGCACGCAGATATGTGCATCAGTTTTGGTATTATGGGTGTAATAGTTAGTGACGACATTCTTGAGACTAAAAGTAGTAACAGTGGTCACATTAACACCAAGGATAATAGTTGGCAAGATAATAACACCCGCGATCGGCATTAAGATTCTCTTTAACTGAACCGTATTCGCCCATTGCCTATTGCCTAATTACCTTGTCCTCAACAACTGCACAAACGTATTACTCACCGTATTGTCTTTGGTGTCGGCGGCGTATTGAATCAATTCTTCCCGCAGTTTTTTGGCTGCATCTATCTCAAGTAAGGTTGCTAGCAGGAAGTAAACGCCACGAAATCGGGGGTCGCCCATTCTATCAACTAATAGTCCTTCCGCTGCATCGCTGTCGCCGAGAAAGTTTTGCACCAGGAAGAAATCCATGATTTTATCGTGGCGGAAGTACCATTCTTTCTTAGCTTCGCCTTTTTCATCTTGCCACTGACGGCTGACTGCCATTTTGTATTTCTCGTCTGACAAAGACATGGCAACTTGGTAAAATTCATCGGCGGGTAAGGCTTGTTTGTCTTGGAGTCGCATTTCGTAGACGGCGGCGGAGAATTTCTTTAGGGGAAATTCTTGATTCCATTCTTTGAGGTATTCTGCCGCCATTAAATTGTATTGCTGTTCTTGCAGGCGAAATAAGTTTGGGTGTTTGCCTTGTGATAGCATCAGCGCGACCACAGTTAAATCCATTGGATTAGAAAGAATTCGGCGGACAGCATCTAACTCTTCTTTGGCTTGTTGCTGTTGGAAGACTTCTGTTAAATAATTGGTGCAGGCTTTGGCGTAATCAGCACCTTGAATTTGGGCATCTTTGGGAAGTCGCGGCTGACGGGATATCAAAAACTCTTGAATTTGTTGTTGCTCAAGGGGCTGCAATTTATATATCTTGGCTGTTGAGGGGGGTGTCCACTCTAGGGGCTGGGTTGTCATTATAATGTTGCCCCGGAAATAGCTTTCGACAAACTGGCAGATTTTGGCGCGGGTGTCGGCGGTGACTTCGTTGAGTCCGTCGATGCAGATGTCAATTGCACCGCTGTAAATGAGGTTTTTTAAGAAGCCGGCGTCTTGGGCTTGGCCGTGTAGCTTGTCTTGGATGGCTTCAATTACGCCTTTATGACATTTTTGGGCGGGGAGATAAACGACTATGCGCTGGGAGTTATTTAAGAGATGGCGGAGAAACATTGACTTGCCTAAGCCGGAATCTCCTTCTAAGATAATTTGTCCTTGAATGCTGGGGAGGGCTGCGGTTATGGGGAGGATGTCTCCGGAGGCAGGTACTTTGACTTTAGATTCTGGGAAGTATGACTGGTCATGAAAATTATCTAACCCGGCATCGGCGAGTAGGGAAGGTTTGAAGGGTTCAAATAATTTGCGGCGGAAGGGGGGAAACCAGGTGAGGAGAAAGCCGACATAGCCGACGCCTAAGATTCGGCGTACCCAAGGGTTCCAGAAGAAGATGGCTTGGACTTGGGGGAATTTGGGGTAGGCAAAGATGAGGGCTAGCCAAAAGGCAATGTGAGCGATGATGGTGTTTCTGGCTTTGAAAAACCACTGCCAACCCTCAAGGTTATTTATCTGTGACTGCACCGCATAAGCTTTGGTAGGGTAGGAAGTTTTGAGGTTGTTGTAGTGGGATTGTAGCAAACCAATATCATCCCATTTCCAATGAACTTTTTTGTTCTCGGCAACTATCGAAATCTGTTCTGCTAAATCTTCTCTTAATCTCTCCAGGTCTTTACTAGGTTCCCAGGCTTTGAGAAAAACCTCCAGCGTTTTTTTGCCTTCATCGTGGGTAAGTTGCTCAGAAATTGCTTTTTTATCAGGTCTGCCCAGCCATGTCAGTAGTGTTTTTACTTCTTCTGTGCCGCCACCCAGGAAATAAGACCAAAACCGCCAAAATTCAAAGTTTTCCTTATCTGACCTGAGTATATCTGAGAAAAATATTCCCTGGTTTGGTTCATAGGCATAATTCAAAACTATAACAACCTCTTCCAGCTTGAGTTGTTTTATCTTCCCTAATGCCTCTGCCGCACTGCCACGAACGTTGGCGGAAACCTTTTCATCCTTGAGGAAATTGAGGATGTCAGGGACATACTTGGCTGCGGCGTCTCCCAAGTTGCCCAATGCCGATGCCGCATCATAACGAACGTTGGCGGGAACCTTTTGATCCTTGAGGAAATTGAGGATGTCAGGGACATACTTGGCTGCGGCGTCTCCCAAGTTGCCCAATGCCGATGCCACACTGCCACGAACGTCGGCGTCCACCTTTTGATCCTTGAGGATATTGGCGATGTCAGGAACATACTTGGCTGCGGCGTCTCCCAAGTTGCCCAATGCCGATGCCGCACTTCTACGAACGTTGGCGGGAACCTTTTGATCCTTGAGGATATTGGCGATGTCAGGAACATACTTGGCTGCGGCGTCTCCCAAGTTGCCCAATGCCGATGCCGCATCATAACGAACGTCGGCGTCTACCTTTTCATCCTTGAGGATATTGAGGATATCAGGGACATACTTGGCTGCGGCGTCTCCCAAGTTGCCCAATGCCGATACCGCACTTCTACGAACGTTGGCGTCCACCTTTTGATCCTTGAGGAAATTGAGGATATCAGGGATATACTTGGCTGCGGCGTCTCCCAAGTTGCCCAATGCCGATACCGCACTTCTACGAACGTTGGCGTCCACCTTTTGATCCTTGAGGAAATTGAGGATATCAGGGATATACTTGGCTGCGGCGTCTCCCAAGTTGTCCAATGCCGATGCCGCATCATAACGAACTTTGGCGTCCACCTTTTGATCCTTGAGGAAATTGAGGATATCAGGGACATACTTGGCTGCGGCGTCTCCCAAGTTGCCCAATGCCGATGCCGCACTTCTACGAACGTTGGCGGGAACCTTTTGATCCTTGAGGATATTGGCGATGTCAGGAACATACTTGGCTGCGGCGTCTCCCAAGTTGCCCAATGCCGATGCCGCACTTCTACGAACGTAGGCGTCCACCTTTTGATCCTTGAGGATATTGAGGATATCAGGGACATACTTGGCTGCGGCGTCTCCCAAGTTGCCCAATGCCGATACCACACTGCCAC
>JAVRBO020000016.1:0-42125 GCA_034531195.2 Nostoc sp. ChiSLP01 | reverse complement strand
GAGGGCAGAAAATTTAGAACTAGCCATCAAATGCTACGAAGCTGCTTTGCTAGAACGCACCCGCGATCGCTTTCCCATACAATGGGCAATGACGCAAAACAACCTGGGCTTAGCTTACCTATACCGCATCCGAGGGGAGAGGGCAGAAAATTTAGAACTAGCCATCAAATGCTACGAAGCTGCTTTGCTAGAATTCACCTGCGAGGCTTTGCCGCAAAACCATGCTGACACTGCTTTCAATTTGGGGTTAGCTTACATAAACGCGAAACGGTTTGCAGATGCTTACAACATTTTTAAATCTGCTATTGACACAGTAGAATTTCTGCGGGGTGAAATTTTCTCTGGCGATGAAGTCAAACAAAAACTCGCGGAAGAATACAACAGAATTTATCGCCGCATGGTGGAAGTTTGTCTGGAATTAGAATATTACGACCAAGCAGTTGAATACATCGAACGCAGCAAGACGCGCAACTTAATAGAACTGCTGGCGAATCAAGGTTCGCCAGAAATACAGCAGTTACAACAAACAATCGTCGAACAAAAGCGCAGCGTAGAAGTTGCAGCAAACACCGAACCAACACGCCTCAACCAACTACGTCAGCAACGGGAAGGATTGATCGGGCAAATCATCCCCTTAGAACACATCCGCTTTGCCGAAATTCAAAGTCTATTAGATAACCGCACTGCCATTGTGCAATGGTACATCTTTGATGATTGCTTTCGTGCCTTCATCATCACCCGCGAAGATCAAACACCCCGAATCTGGAAATCTACGGCTGAAGATTTGCAGGCTTTAGATAAATGGTCAGATGAGTATCTAAAAATTTACAACAACAATAAACCTCTATGGCGACATCAGTTAGCTGCTAAACTCCAGGAGTTAGCAGACATCCTACATATTAATGATGTACTCGATTTAGTTCCAGATACCTGCAACGCTGTAATTCTCGTCCCCCATCGCTACCTGCATTTATTCCCGCTTCACGCTTTACCACTTGGGGGAGAGGGTGAGAATTATCTTTTGGATAAATTTCCTGGTGGGGTGAGATATGCACCCAGTTGTCAACTGTTAAAGTTTGCCAAAAAACGCGAATATCAGCCGCGACAAAGTTTATTCGCCATCCAAGACCCCAACGACAACCTGATTTATACCAATATAGAAGTAGAAACAGTTGCGCGTTACTTCCACCCCACCACTGTTTTAAAAAAAGCCCAAGCCACCAAACAAGCTTTTTCGCAAGCCGTAGCAAATTCGTCGGATCTGCAAGTCGTTCACCTTTCTTGTCACGGCTACTTTGATATTGAATTGCCTGTCAATTCTGCCATTGCTTTAGCTGATTGTGTTTCGTCCACTCCCCCTGCTCAGAACCGCCAACGAAAATTAGCAGATGGTAATACCCTAGATTTAGAAAAATGTTTAACTTTAGTTGACATCTTCAATCTCAATCTACCAGAATGCCGCCTCGTCACCCTTTCCGCCTGCGAAACCGGACTCACCAACCCAAGAAGTACCAGCGATGAATATATTGGTTTAGCAAGTGGCTTTCTCAAAGCCGGCAGTTCTAGTGTAGTGAGTAGTCTGTGGTCAGTGGATGACTTTGCAACCACGTTATTAATGATTCGATTTTACGATAATTCGTCCTCTTTACCAGTTGCCCAAGCGCTTTGTGAAGCCCAGCAGTGGTTACGCAACGCTACGCAACCCGAATTAATCCAGTGGACAGAAGGACATTCAAATATTAATGAAGAAAATAAGCAAACAATTCAAAATCGGTTAAAAAAACACTATGGATCTGAGAATGTTAACGATAAACCGTTTGGTAAACCTGCGGCTTGGGCTGGTTTTTGTGCCATTGGAAATTAAACCGTTATGCCGTTCGCAATGTAGAGACGTAGCAGTGCTACGTCTCTACAACGATTTCGGGTAATGTAGAATTAATTTCAACTATAAAATCTTGATGCAGGTACGATTATGGCAACTGATGAAGATAAGGCAATAGTTGAGGCTTTTTTTGAAGTCGTCAAAGAGCAAGGATTTGTTTTTGACGAACAAAGTAACGCTGATTTATCAACAATCAAGCAAACCCTGGCAGAATTGGAGAATCAACCAGTTTTAGCAGCTGCCGAGCCGATTATCGCTTGGTACAAGAAATATCCAGATATCAGAGATGCTGTCCTATTTACCGCCAAAGAAATTACTATTAAAAAGCGGAATCCAGCTAATCAAGAGGGGACTTTAATCAATCAATTTCCTGACTACAAGAAGATAATTGATGACCAACAAAATAACCTTGAAGAAGGCAGAAGGCAGGAGGCAGAAGGCAGAAGGCAATCACAAGAAGATTCTAATCCCTCGTAACTTAACCCTGTCCCACAAGAATTACGAATTACGAATTACGAATTACATAAAAAATGAGTCCGAAAGTCTACGCGCCCAATGTTCATTTATTTGCTTTTCATCTGCAAAAAAGCGCCAATGGCGATAATGCAAATGACCCGGATAAACATTGGCTTTGGCAAACCTGCAACAAAATAATCCAGCGATTGCAGCCAAATTTTGATTTACTGCAATGGCTGGATTTAGATAAATACCCCGATAATCCAACTGTTTCTTTAATCAAAGCTGAGAAACAAATGGACGCGGCTCCTATCGATCGAGTTGAGATATATTTAGATGCCAACTCATCTTTATTAATCGAAGGGTTTGCCTATCCGCTTAAACTTTATGACAGTTATGGACTATGGCTAAATCTACGTCGCCCAGAAAAAGAAAATAATCAGCGCACTGAAGATGTAGATATTCAAATTTTCAGAAAGCTGAATCCAGACAATTGCTTACTGTTGGCAGGAAATGATAATTTTCTCAATCAAACCCTGATTATTACTGCTTGGCTGTCATCAGAACACGACCCCCAAGACCAAAAAGCTTTGAAAAATTTAGCTGATGAATGTCTCCAAGCATTCTTTCCCAATAACTACCCAATTCCGCCATTTACACGTTCAGCTACTTTATTTGACAGCCCAATTTTTGAATACGGACTGTTTAGCCAATTAGCTAATTATCGCCACATTTTAGTTTGGTTCTTCAGCCACCCAGAAGCCGAAGAAAAGTTTAATAGTTATCAAGAACAGTTATTAGATTTATTTTTCTTTCGCGCCAAAGTAGTAAAAGCTTTCCAAAAAAGCCGGGAAGTTTATGAAGATACAAATAAAGAATATCAAAAAATAGAAGCAGAAATTAATGATTTAAAGCAATATGATGATATAAATTTATTAAATAATGAAAAATTAGATACGCTAAGTGAAAAATTAAAAAATCTGCTCGAAATGGCATTAGACTATGCTAATTTACTGCGTTATCTAGAATCATATCAAAATACCATCGCCATCAATGGACGAAATTATGCCGACAGACTCCAACAAATTCGTGGCATCGTCAAAGATGAAGATATTAACTTTTTAGAAAAATTTAGCTTAGAAAACAGTCAGGATTTTCAAGAACAAATAAAAGCTGAGTTGGGCTATTTTACTCATGCTTCCAGCTTACTAGACAAAGCGATCGCCTCCATCCGGGGACGCGTAGAAATAGACCGTGCCAAAAGCGATCGCTTGGCGGAAGATAAGAAAGAGAAAAGCGATCGCAGTTTACAAATTACCATCTTAGCTGTCGGTACTGGCATCGGCGCAGGTGGCATCATGGCATCTAGTTACACCTTGGTGGAAAATGACCCCATCCTCAAAACTTTGCACCTTCCCCTAGCCAATCGCTTTAGTGCATCCATCACCTACAGTTTACTTTTTGGCTTCGCGATCGGAATCTTAATTTTGGTAGGCGATAAACTTTGGCAGTGGTATAAACGTAAGCCCAAACAATAAACCCAAGATCGTCAGATTCATGCTTAAAGTCCTCCCCAAACAAACTGTCTCCATGCACACCCGCGACGGTGTTCGCCTGGATGCAGACATCTATCGCCCAGATGTCGGTGGTGAATTTCCGGTATTATTAATGCGACAACCCTATGGTAGAGCGATCGCATCAACTGTTGTTTATGCCCATCCTAGTTGGTATGCTGCCCACGGCTATATTGTCGTAATTCAAGATGTCCGGGGACGCGGTACTTCCGAAGGCGAATTCAAGTTATTTACCCACGAAATTGCAGATGGCGAAGATACAGTAAATTGGGCAGCAAATTTACTTGGTAGTAATGGCAGAGTTGGTATGTATGGCTTTTCCTATCAAGGGATGACTCAGCTATATGCCGCAGTTAATCAACCCAGTGCCTTGCTAACAATTTGCCCTGCCATGATTGGCTATGATTTATATACCGATTGGGCTTATGAAGGAGGTGCATTTTGTTTACAAACTAACCTCGCTTGGGCAATTCAATTAGCTACAGAAACCGCCCGGTTGCGAGGAAATAAAACAGTTTATCAAGCCTTGTTTGCTGCTTCTCGTAATTTACCTTTAACTAATCCAGAAATTCTCCAACAACTTGCCCCACATTCCTTTTATCATGAGTGGTTAACACATTCTCAACCAGATGAATATTGGGAAAAACTTTCACCCAAACACAACTTACAAGCTGTTGATTTGCCCATGTTCCACATTGGAGGATGGTTTGATACTTATCTACGCGGCACTCTACATTTATATGAAGATATGGCAGCCCGTAGCACTAAACCACAACATTTGTTAGTTGGGGCTTGGGCGCATTTACCTTGGGGTCGCAAAGTTGGGGAAATTGACTTTGGCGCCCAAGCCGCCAGTCCTGTAGATAAAATGCAAATTCGCTGGTTTGACGAATTTCTCAAAGGTGAAAATACAGGTTTATTGTACGAGTCCCCCGTTTGCCTATTCGAGATGGGAACCAATATTTGGCGCACTTTCAGTAGTCTACCTACACCAACACACAAATCCTATTTTTTGTCAACCACAGGACTAGCCAGCATCCGCGAAGACTCCGGAATCCTAATCCCCAATCCCCAATCCCCAGTCCCCAATACCCTCGATGTATTAGTCCACGACCCTTGGCGTCCAGTTCCAGCCTTGGGTGGTCATGCTGGAATTCCTGCGGGTATATTTGAGCGATCGCATCTTGATTGCCGTTCCGATGTCTTAACTTACACCAGCGAACCACTAGGAGAAGATTTACATTTAGCTGGGAATGTGGTGGTAGAAATTTACTGTACTGCCGACCAACCAAGTTATGATTTGTCTGCCGTGCTATCAAAAGTACATCCCGATGGACGAGTATATAATTTAACTCAAGGTTATGTACATTGTCGAGAAGCTAGCGTCTCTACAAAAATTCAGCTACAAGCGACTTGTGCGCGAATTGCCAAAGGAAACGCCCTGCGTCTGAGTTTAAGTGCAGCGTGTTTTCCAGCCTACGCAATGAATTCTGGAAACGGTGCGATCGCCACTAGTGACAGTTTACCAAATGCCCAGATTATTACGTTAACCGTGAATTGTGGAGGCGAGTTGAATTCTCATCTTTTATTACCTATAATTCCAGCAAGTTAAATATCTTGGCAAATGACGAATGACTAATGACTAATGACTAATGACTAATGACAATTACGATATCGCAACACTCTTCAAGATAGTCATCGGCCCTTGGTCTTTGAGAAGTTGCATTTCTGCCGCATTCCGTACTAGCAAGGCACCGGCAAATCCTAATGAATTTACGGAGATAGTGTGGAAATGCTCTTGCGATCGCGGTACAATCAGCATCCATTCTCGTGTCATCAGCAAATTGTAAGCACCCAATTGCGTTACATCCAAACCAACGGCATCTAACAAGGTACGATAAATTTCTGCTGTTGCTTCACCTGCTGTAAATGGAGACTCCACCCACTGGGGATTTAAAGCTGCAAAGGCATGTAAAAAAGGAAGTTTTGGTATTGCGATGGAGTTGTGAAATTGCGCCTCCTTTAACAGAGGTTCAATAGGTATCTGCGATCCTGAAGATGTCAGTGGTAGCGGGACTAATTGCAAATGTTTATGTCGCTGACTAGCACCTGCGATTTTGCCACTGTTGTAGAATCCTAAACCATCAAAATCAGCTAGACATGCCCACATCGCTGTAAAATCTTCCAGCGTTAGTAAACTTTCCTGTTCCTCAAAGGCACGGGTGATAATTAGCAAATGATAATCAACAACATTGAATTTATTTAAAATACATACATGAGTATCAGAGATATCCGCCACAAATAAATCTTCTTCATAAGGTAAGAAAGGATTAAATTCTCCACCAGAAGTAGCTGATTGTTTTTCCTGTTTTTCCTTCGCTGCTTTTTTGCGATTTAAGTTAGACAAAATCCGCACTAAAAAACGCACGCCATCCTGTTCCACAAACTCAAATTCTGTTGGTATCGACAGCAATGCCCCACATTGCAAAGCATATTCAGTCCGTTCTTTGACACTTTTCCATAAAGTACCAGGCTGAAGTAATATTTTTTGTTGTCCCATTTTTCTTCCTTTGAGTATGGTCAGATATTATATAAGAATTCAGAATCCAGAATTCAGAAATCAGAAGACTTTGATACCAAATTTTGGTAATTACAAAAACATCAAGAAATTATATGATATTGGGTTAATCATTTAACTATTCAAAATCTAAAATTTTAAATTGGTGTAGCGAATTCTGAATATACCCATGACTCAAGTCATGAGTTTCAATCCTGCACAGTTGCCATTGTGGCTACCCAGATACTTACTAGTAAAAAACTAAACCTTTCACAATAACGTAATACGTCTGCAACAAAACTGTCATAAATAATATCTACATTATTAATACATATTCGATATGCTTCCGAACAGCAATGCAAAACCAATCTCGTGATGGAGAACACCCATCAAATAGCATTTTATCCCACACTGCTGACGCCAAATATCATAATCCAGCACCCTGGAAAAAGGCTGCGGCCTCTCTATCGCTGGTACTACTGGGATCGGGTATGACATTTGCAGGTGGCTATCTGGCTGGACATCCCCAGCAGGTGTCTGAGACTGCATCTAATTTGGCAGTCGGTCGAGTTAATGCTGCTCCTCCATTACCAGCCACCACAGATCCGAATTTTGTGACACAGGTCGTGCAAAAGGTCGGGCCAGCAGTAGTACGAATAAACTCTTCCCGAACCGTAAAAACCCAGTTACCAGATGAATTTAACGATCCGTTTTTTCGCCGCTTTTTCGGTTCGCAACTACCAGAACCAGGCGAAAGGGTAGAACGGGGTACTGGTTCAGGTTTTGTCATCAGTGCTGATGGCCGTATTCTCACAAACGCCCATGTGGTAGATGGGGCGGATACTGTGACAGTGACACTCAAGGACGGGCGCACCTTGCAAGGTAAGGTGCTAGGAAAAGATGAGTTAACTGATGTGGCTGTGGTCAAGATTCAAGCAGATAATCTACCAACAGTAGCTTTGGGTAACTCAGAGCAACTGCAACCCGGAGAATGGGCGATCGCGATCGGTAATCCCCTCGGCCTGGATAATACAGTAACAACCGGAATCATCAGCGCCACTGGCCGCAGTAGCAATTTAATCGGCGCTCCTGATAAGCGAGTAGAGTATATTCAAACCGACGCCGCAATTAATCCTGGTAACTCTGGCGGGCCTCTGCTAAATTACCGCGGTGAAGTAATTGGTATGAATACAGCCATTATCCAAGGTGCCCAAGGATTAGGCTTTGCCATTCCCATCAACACAGCACAACGTATTTCTAGTCAATTAATAGCTACAGGTAAAGTTCAACATCCTTATTTAGGAATTCAGATGGTGGGCTTAACGCCTCAGTTAAAACAAAGTATTAACTCAGATCCTAATAGTGGTTTGAATGTCAATGAAGATAAAGGTGTATTAGTTGTAAAAGTTATGCCGAATTCCCCAGCCGCTAAAGCTGGAATACGCGCTGGTGATGTCATCCAAAAGCTAGGCGGTCAATCAGTTACAGATGCTAGCAGCGTCCAAAAGGCCGTAGAAAATAGCCAAGTTGGGGGAGATTTACGCCTAGAGTTACGCCGGAATGGGCAAAATCTTAACCTAGCTGTGCAGCCTGGTGCCTTCCCTAGTGAAGTACAATAACAGTTTTTGAGTCAAGGTGAAATTTTAAGGATGGGTGTTGCACCCGTCCTTTTTTTTCAGGCGATGAAGTTGGGTAATAAGTAGGAGGCAGGGGGGCAGGGGAGCAGGGGAGGCGGGAGGAAAAAGCTAATTTACAATTATCTGAATTATGAATTTTTACAACTAAAGAATCATCTTCACATTTTTTATTTATGACATTAGTCACGTTTGAACTAATTACCTTTTTCACTGGTGTATAGTTCTCTTCAATTTTAGTATTTACTTGTCCAAGAGATTAACAAAACAGAATTCAGAAGTCAGGAGCCAGAATTTTCTTGCTTGTATTCTGTGGGGCTTGGCGATAAATAAATTGGTTTAAATCCGCCACTAAAATTTTAAATTTAGTGGTCTAAAATTAGCGCAAAGTCTCAGCTGAAGCTCACTCGCCACAGACGGCAGTTATTTTATGCGGGGTAACTTTGCAACGAACTTTCTTAACTTTGTAAGAGAGTGGTGGTTGCCAATCCTTTACCAATTGATTCTGAATTCTGCATTCTGAATTCTAAATTTAATCTCTTCGATATTTACATCATAGAAGGAAAGTTTGCCAATGAGTATTAAAAGAATGCTTGCTAGCGCAGCGCTGATTTTACCAATTGTTGTTACCTCTATTCCTTCCCAAGCTGATGCTCAAATCAGAAGAGAATTTAGACGACCAGTTGCAGTTAGAGTAATCAGAAAACCAGCGCGAGTTCGGGTTTATACCCCTGTTCAAGCGAGAAGGAGAATTTTTGTTCCTGGACGTTGGGTGCAAACAAATCGCGGCCGCCGATGGATACCTGCTCGTTATATATATAGGTAAAAGGGGACTGGTTACTGGGGGTTAGGGATTGGGGACTGGGGCATTGGGTATTAGGAGCGTTGACTCAAGATTTATTCCCCTTGTCCCCTTGTCCCCTTGTCTCCTTGTCCCCTTGTCTCTCTTAAACTAGAGCTACTGCTGGTTGCTGCCAGCGTCCTACTGCCTTACCAATTACGGCTAATTCTTGCATCAATTTATCAAAACGGTCTGGTGTCAGAGATTGGGGGCCATCAGATAAAGCTTTGGCAGGGTTGGGGTGAACCTCAATCATGAGAGAATCAGTACCAGCTGCGATCGCTGCCATTGCCATTGAGGGTACAAACTCAGACCAGCCGACGCCGTGGCTTGGGTCAATCATGATTGGTAGGTGAGTTAGCTTCCGCAACACTGGCACTACTGATAAATCCAGCGTATTTCGTGTATACTGACGGTCAAAAGTACGTATTCCTCTTTCACACAAAATCACATTGGAATTGCCAGCTGCCAAAATATACTCGGCTGCCATTAACCAATCTTCAATCGTAGCCGCCATTCCCCGCTTCAAGAGGACTGGTTTTGGCTGCGCTCCCACTTTTTTGAGCAAGGAGAAATTCTGCATGTTCCTCGCCCCTACCTGAATCACATCTGCAATTTCAGCAATTCTATCTAGGTCAACGGCATCCATGACTTCTGTAATAATACCTAGTCCGCTGACTTCCCGCGCTTTTGCTAATAATTCCAAAGCACTATCGCCGTGTCCTTGGAAGGCGTAAGGTGAAGTCCGGGGTTTGTATGCGCCTCCCCGCAAAAACTTTGCTCCTGCGGCTTTGACGCGCCGCGCTGTCTCTACAATCATTTCTTCGGTTTCTACGGAGCAGGGGCCGGCTACGACTATTAAAGGGTGGTGTTCCCCAAATACCACCGTTTCATTCGGCAGATTAACTACCACTTCCGAAGCTTCGCCGTGGCGAAACTGGCGGCTAGCTCGTTTGTAAGGCTGCTCTACCCGTAACACCTGCTCAATCCAAGGACTCAGTTCTTGAATTTGTAGCGGATCTAAGCTGGCAGTTTCACCTACTAGACCAATAACTACTTTGTGTTTTCCAACAATTTTTTCTGGAGTTAACCCCCAACTAGTTAGTTCCTCATCAATGCGGTTTATTTCCGCCTCTGGGGAACCACTTTTCATTACTATAATCATGTCAATGTTCCTGATTTACTGAGTAAATTCTTCTGTAAATGGACGTAGTTTTATTGTTACGTATTTGCCTAATTAGGAATAGTTCAAACTAAATATATTTACAAAATAAATGGACAAAATATATCACTCAGTAAAATTGCTATGATTTTAATTAATATTTAGTATAAAATTAGCTATAATATTTAAACTATGAAGAATTCAGTATTCAGAATTCATACTAAGCTGCATTGTAACAAAATATTCTTACTAAAGCTGTTGGTGGATCTGTCCAACAGGCTACTTACAATTTTTTTGTAAGGGAGTGGCAGCTTCCAATCCCCCACTTCTTATTCTGAATTCTGATTTGTGAATTCTTGTTTAAGAGTTTTTTTGCCGAGTTTCCCGCCAAACTGCCACCATTCGTCCCCAATTAGTACCGAATTCACCCAAACCTAAGAGACTTCCGACTCTTTCTTCGTCCCAAGAGGCAGAGAGAACGCCATAAGTTATCCCTAAAACCCCCAAACCAAATAATCCCATGTTGACTAATAACACGGCAATGGGAGCTAGTTTGACGTTGGCATAGCTGGCAAGCAGATAGCTAACAATCAAGGTGCTAATGCCCAAAGTTGTTGGTACACCACAAAACACAGCTACCCGTCGAACCATCCGCTGGCTGACTACTTTCGGAATCGCCATTTCTTCTTTGCTGTAAGGCGGCTTTATATCAGGTTGTTTGCTGGGTTTTTGTGGCGTTGCTGCTGGTTGAGTTTGAGCTTTTACGGGTTTTTGGCGCTTTTTGTTTGGTTCAAAAGGCAAGCGATTGCGTTCCGATTCTTCAGCAGACATAAGCGATCGCCTCTAACCCCGAATACCGAGACGAGCAATCAAAGCTAGATACTTTTCCCGATTTTCCTTCTGGATATAAGCTAGAAGACGCTTGCGTTGGCCAATTAGCTTCAACAGTCCCCGCCGGGAAGAATGGTCTTTTTTATTTGCCTGGAGATGTTCGCTGAGGCGGTTGATCCGCTCAGTTAGCATGGCAACTTGGACATCGGCCGAACCAGTGTCGGTTTCGTGAACTTGGTAGTTGGAAATTATTTCTTGTTTCCGCAGTTGCGTCAGAGCCATGATCCAATTTCTAGTTTTTCAATAAATGTATGCAGCAGTCTCCCATAATATCACAGCCATTAAGGTGATGTAGAGTCATCTAGCTTGAAAATAGCGTTAACTGTTGACTGATGACTGGGAAAGAAATATTTTCATGCTTTAGTTGTGGGATTTTTTGGCGATCGACTGTTTTGTTAGAGTTTGTACTCTTCCTAGCCAAGGAATTTAGCAGCCTCGCTTCAGTAGCTGTAAAATAATTAGTGCTTTAAAATACTTCGTTGGTTTGAGCAATATTTAATTACAAACGCATAGCAATCCTAATTTAATTTGCTCTCCATCGAAAGGCTTAGATCCTTGACTTCTTAAGGAAGTCGCGGATCTTTTTGTTCGTAAATGCGATCGCCTGGTTGATTACGAAAGTATAAATAAATTAATGTTCATATCTCAGATTTGAGCTTTTTGGTTCTAGTTTCCAGGCACAAAGCCACTTATGTTTATTTGTACCCACTTAGTTGATAGCTAAAAAAAAGCTTAAAACATTTAAGTAACACTTAAATAACTGATTGAAAAAATGAGACAATTAGGGGATACTTAAAAAGTTAACAACAGGTTAATAGCTAGCGACATGAAATCACAAAAAAGCACGCGAAGTCGGGGTGTTGTGCTAAGTTATGTCGGATTGAAGCGTTTACAGGCAGCAATTTTGGCTATGGAGGTAGCAGAAAATTATGGCCAGCATTTGACTTTAGATAAGCTGGGCGAACGCATGAATATCTCAACAAAAACACTGAGCAGATTGTTATCCTTGGAAACGGGTGTAGACCAAAAGACTTTAAAACTTTGTTTTAGTGCTTTTAATCTAGAATTAACCTCACAAGATTATACAATCCTCAATGAAGCAGATAAGATTCAAGCTTCGCAATTCCTTTCCTTAAATTTACATAAACAAAAAACCAGTTTGTATCAAAGCTTACTTGTAGATTCTTTTGCTAACGAACAAGCTAACCAATTTGAAAGTTTGTTGCCGTACCCAGATGGGCCCGTACCTCTGGATTCACCCCTGTATATCGAACGTCCGCCCCTTGAAGAATTAGTTTATCGGGAAATAATTCAACCAGGCTGTGTGATTCGGATTAAAGCACCTAGACAGATGGGTAAGAGTTCTCTGGTGCTGCGGCTGTTAGCCTTTGCACAAAAGCAAGGGTATCGAACAGCGAATTTGAATTGCTACCAAATCGATTCTGAGTCTTTGACTAACTTAAACAAGTTGTTACTTAGTGTTTGCTGGAATGTTGCCAGACAATTAGGCATAGATCCCAAGTTGAATGAAATGTGGGATGAAGAAATTGGCTGTAAGTTGAGTTCCAGCTTTTATTTGCAAAACTATTTACTCAAGCAAATTGCAACTCCAGTGGTTTTAGTCTTAAATGAAGTTGACCGCTTCTTTGAATATCCTCACATTGCTCAAGAATTTTTTGCATTATTGCGTTCTTGGTGTGAGGAAGCACAACAAAATCCCAATTGGCAGAAGTTGAAATTAGTAGTGGTTTATTCTACAGAAGAGTATGCCACCCTAAATATTAATCGCTCTCCATTCAACATTGGATTACCTATCCGTCTTGGAGAATTTAATCAACAACAGGTAGAAGATTTAGCCAGACGACACGGTTTAAAGTGGAATTCTAGCAAACAATCCAGCCAACTAATGTCATTTGTAGGCGGTCATCCAGCACTAATTCGGATTTCGCTATATTTTCTTCGCTCGCAAGAACTGACTCTTCAAGAACTGATGGAAGAAGCGATCGCCAATGGTGGCATTTACCGCTATCATTTATGGCGGCTGTGGTTGCAACTACAAGAAAAACCCACTTTAGCAAAGACTTATGCTCAATTGCTGAAATCGCAGCGAACTACTTATATCGATCCGATTGAAGCCTATAAACTTGACAGTTTAGGCTTGATTCGTTTTGAAGGCGATCGCATTTTACCAAGTTGCGAACTCTACCGCGCTTATTTTGGCAAACAACTATCAACGATTGTTTAAAGCCGAAATTGCTGGAAATTCAGCATAAGTTTCCCCACTACTCTTAATTTTGTTTTTTTGTAAATTAATTTACACCCAATACTTAAGCTGTTAAGCACCTAATTTGCAAATTTAGACAGCAGGCGAGCAGAGGGGCTTCAGGGGCAGGGGAGAAGGATTGACGCTTTTTCTCCAAAATCAACAATACGCAAATTAAATGCGTATTAGCTTATCAATATCATCCTAATTTTTTGAGCGAAACGCAACGACAGTTAAGACACTTAAGCAAACAGCTAATCCTAATTTAAAATAAATAACGGATTAAGACAGTTAAATAAAAAAATCAAGAGACTATAGGACTCATATTTGATTTTTGAAATATACGTAGTGGCGTGGCAAGCCTAAATTGATGCAAAATTGTAGGTTGGGTTGAGGCAATGCGTTACCCAACACCCCAGAAAATGTTGGGTTACCCTGCAAGAAGCCGCCTCCGGCGTCTACGTTCCTCAACCTAACCTACTCCTAATGCACTATTTTAGCTGTGTCAGTCCACTACACATACTTAAATTTTTTCAATAATCAAATCGGATTCCTATATATACTTACGAAAGTGATAAAATTCAATTTTGGATAAAGGCTGTAAACTTTAAGATGTTTACTTTTAATAAAGTATTTATATCAATCCCAAATCATCGCTAAAAAAACAGATACCTGACTTATTTAATAAAAAGTCGGCTATCTTAGGCTTGCAAGATGGAAAATTAAATGAAATTGCTAGTTAATCTATTTTTTGTAGTCGCACTTTGATATGAGATACCAAGTAGGGGGCAGTCTTCGTAGCGACGATCCCACATATGTCATTCGTCAGGCAGACGAAAAACTTTATACCAGCTTAAAAGCTGGGGATTTTTGTTACGTCTTAAACTGTCGGCAGATGGGCAAATCGTCTTTACTACAGCGCACAAGTTATCGCCTCAGACAAGAAGGTTATAGCTGTGTTTACTTGGATATGACGCGCTTGGGTAGTGAAGATACTACACCGGAACAATGGTACAAAGGTGTGACGATCAGCTTGTTCTATAGCTTAAATTTGGGAGAACAAGTGAATTTTAAAGAATGGTGGAACGCGCAATCAGGCATTTCCTCGGTACAAAAATTACACCATTTTGTAGAAGAATTATTATTACCAAATATTCAAAGTAAATCTCAGAATAATGGTAAAGTCGGAGGTATTATTATCTTTATTGATGAGATTGATAGTTTATTGAGTTTAAATTTTCCCGTCAACGATTTTTTTGCGTGGATTCGTCATTGTTACAATCAACAGGCATCTAATCCGGATTTTCAATGCTTAGGATTTGCACTATTTGGAGTAGCTAGTCCATCGGATTTAATCGCAGACAAACGCCGAACACCTTTTAATATTGGGACAGCCATCGAGTTACAAGGCTTTAAATTACATGAAGCCACACCATTACTCAATGGACTAGAAGAAATCATCAGTCAACCACAAGCAATACTGCGAGAGATTATCCATTGGACAGGAGGACAGCCGTTTTTAACCCAAAAACTCTGCCAACTAGTTGCCCAGACTGCCTTGAAAACATCTTACGGAACAATCTCATTACTTCCAGGAACTGAAGAATTTTGGGTAGAACAATTAGTGCGATCGCAAATTATCGAACATTGGGAAACCAAAGACGAACCAGAACACCTGCGGACAATTCGCGATCGCTTACTTTTCTACGAACATCGAGCCGGAAGATTACTTGGACTTTACCAAAGAGTGCTGGAAGCAGAAGATGAAGAGGACGCTCTTACGCTCTTACGCGGGGACAGGGAGACAAGTAATTCTTTGCGTCCTCTTCCCCCTGTCCCAATGGATGATAGTCTAGAACAGACAGAACTTTTATTGTCTGGTTTAGTTGAGAAACGCAACGGCTATCTCAAAATTAAAAATCCCATTTATCGCAATGTTTTCAATGCCCAATGGGTACTCAGGCACTTAGACAATCTCCGTCCTTACTCGCAAACATTCAACGGTTGGGTAGCATCAGGTTATAAAGATGAATCGCGTCTGTTGCGAGGACAAGCTCTCAGAGATACTCAAAATTGGCTGCACGGGAAAAGCCTGAGCGATTTAGATTACCAATTTTTAGCTGCTAGTCAAGAATACGAGCGCAAAGCAGTACAAACAGCATTGGAGGCAGCACGAGCTAAAGAAGTAGAAGCAAGGCTAGCACAAGAGAGAAAAACTGCAAAATTGCAAAGATTTCTCCTAATTACGGTAGCTATTGGGTTATTCGTCTCTAGCGCCTTGGGAATAGGAAGTTTCATTTTGTACCGCCAAACTCTCAAAAGCGCATATCAAGCAAAAAGCAGCGAAATACGAGCGCTCGTATCTTCTTCTCAAGGGCTGTTTGCTTCAAATCGTCGATTAGATGCGCTCATAGAAGCAATCAAAGCCAAGCATAGACTACAAAAACTAGGTAAATCAAATGCCAAGATTGAGCGTCAGGTAAATGATGTATTACAGCAAGCAGTTTATGGAGCAGATGAGTACAACCATTTTTCTGGCCATACGGCAGCTGTTTTGGCAGTAGATATCAGTCCTGACAGTTCTTTAATTGCCTCAGCCAGCATAGATCGAACAATCAAGCTTTGGCGACGAGATGGTACAGAAGTTGCAACACTTAAAGGTCATAAGGGAGCAGTCAGAGCGATCCATTTTAGCCCTGATGGTGAGATACTCGCCTCGGCAGGTGAAGATGGCAGCATTAAACTCTGGAAGCGAGATGGCACTCTGCTTAACAGTTTCAAAGCTCACACTGCTTCTATTTGGGGATTAGCCTTTAGTCCCGATGGTCAATTCCTGGCTTCTAGCGGTTGGGACAGAACTGTAAAACTTTGGAAGCGAGACGGTACTTTACTCAACACCTTTCAAGGTTACGAAACGGGGTTTTTCGGACTCACCTTCAGTCCTGATGGTCAAATCGTTGCAGCTGGCAATCTGGACGGGACTGTAAAACTCTGGGAGCGAAACGCTTCTGGCTGGCAAAACGCCAAACCTCTACAAACTCTTTTAGGTCATAATGCTTGGGTTCTGAAAGTAGCTTTTACACCTGATGGACAGACAATTGTTTCAGGCAGTGAAGACAAAACTATCAAACTCTGGAAGCGAGACAGTAAAAATGGCAGTTACCGCCAGTATAAAACTCTTAAAGGTCACACTGCCGGGATTTGGGGAATCGCCTTGAGTGCCGACGGTCAAACTATTGCCTCCGCCAGTCTTGACAAAACAATTAAACTTTGGAACATTGACGGTACAGAACTGAGGACGCTTAGAGGACACAGTGCCTCAGTTTGGGGAGTGACTTTTAGTCCTGATAACAGCTTTATTGCTTCGGCCGGTACAGAAAACGTTATCAGACTGTGGCAGAAGGAGAATCCATTTCAGAAAAGTATGATTGCCCAAGAAGCTGGGATTTGGTCAATAGCAATCGCTTCAGACAGTTCCACCATCGCCACAGCTAGCCACGACAACCCTGTTAAATTTTGGAGTCGTCAAGGCAAATTGCTCAAAACTTTCACTCAACCTGGCGGTGCAATCTTTGAGGTTTCATTCAGTGAAAATGGTAAATTAATTGCCCTTCGCTCCTACGATGATACGGTAAGACTCAAAAAGCCAGACGGTAGTTTAGTTGCGACTTACAAAGCTCCCATTAGCAAACTCTTAGCAGCAGCATTAAGTCCTGACGGTCAAACCATAGCTATGGGAAATGTAGAAAAGTTTATTCAGATTTGGAAACGCGATCGCCTTGCACCGCAGATTATCAAAGGACATCAAGCTGAAGTCTGGGAAGTTGCATTTAGTCCAAATAGTCGCTTGATTGCCTCAGTCAGTGGCGATGGTACTGCCAAGTTGTGGACGCTGGATGGCAAGTTGTTCAAAACCCTTGTAGGACACACTGCGGCAGTCTGGAGAGTTGCCTTTAGCCAAGACAGTAAAATGGTAGCAACAGGAAGTGGTGATAATACCGTTAAGTTGTGGAGTGTTGATGGTGAGCCAGCGCTGTTCGCGCAGCGTCTCCGTCAGGAGAAGACGGGTTTCCCGTCGCAGGCGACTGGCGTTAGCGCAAGCGGTAGCGACGTAGGAGCGTCACCCCGAAGGGGCAAGTTGCTGCAAACACTCAAAGGTCACACAGCCGCAATTTGGGGAGTTGCCTTTAGTCCCGACAGCAAAATAGTTGCTTCTGGCAGTGTAGATACCACAGTCAAACTTTGGAAGGTTGATGGTACAGAACTGACTACCCTCAGAGGACATACCGCAGCCATCAGAAAAATTGCCATCAGCCGCGATGGGACAATGCTTGCTTCGGGAGGTGATGACAACACACTGATTTTGTGGAACTTGCAGGAAATTCTGAAGCTAGATGCACCGACTTATGCTTGTGCTTTGGTGCGGGATTATTTGAAAACGAATATAGCAGTGGACGAGAGCGATCGCTTTCTTTGCGAACCACCAGGCACTTCTAAGGGACTTTCAATTAAAAAAATATCCCATTGATATTTCAACTTTAGATATAACAGGCATTTGAGCGTTTATTTTTTAACACAATGGATGAAATCAAATTTTATCGATCGCAATAAATTACAGTGCTTTTCATTTGGATCGAATACATGCTTGAATACTAAATTATCGTAAGGGCACAACAATGCTAAAGCCCCTACTGTGGTCTATTCAACTGCAAATTGCTTTAATCAGCTTTCAAGGCGCACAGCTAGATGTGCGCTTCTCACTTTTTCGACAAAAATATCAGTATCAGTTATTACGTTTTGAGATTACATAGTTACTCGTCAGGAGTCCATAGTCTAGTTCAATCTAGATTCTGGACTCTTGACTTTTAAGTAACTAAAATATTACGATCATCTGCCGCGTGAAATGCACAACAGCTTTACACGTCCCTAGAATAGAGCGATCGCTACACTAAAGGCGGCGATCGCTTCCTTTGGCATAAATTTTATTAGTTAGTGACCCAACACTAATATATAAAGATTTATGTCAGCAAAAAGTACACAAAATCCAAGACGTGCTTAACAATAGATTTCAATTTGGTGAGGTACGCAGCCTGAGCTTGGTAGCCAGACATGAAGCTTGTCTTACTTAAGAATTCAGCAATTCTGCTGTATCGCCACCTAATGGAGTTAGAATAACACGAAATCACACCGTTGGTTCCATGCCATTTTGCCACCTTGTCTTCTTCTTAACCTTCAGTTTGAATTTTCCAGTAATAGAATTAAGAACGAAGCCCTTGTAAAGCCTTCAACTATCAAAAGGTAGAAGCTCTAGTAGCATATTTGACAAAATTACAAAAACAGAAATCTCTGTCCAAAATAGGCTTGTAAAATTTTTATGACTTCCCGGATTCGCTTTTTGATGTGTCCTCCCGATCACTACGATGTCGATTATGTGATTAATCCCTGGATGGAAGGGAACATTCACAAATCATCACGCGATCGCGCCGTAGAACAGTGGCAGGAACTATACCACATCCTTAAACAACACGCCATTGTAGACTTAGTACCACCAGAGAAAGGTTGGCCAGATCTAGTTTTTACAGCCAACGCTGGTTTGGTACTGGGAGAAAACGTCGTACTCAGTCGTTTTTTACACAAAGAACGTCAAGGAGAAGAACCTTTTTTTAAACAATGGTTTGAGGCAAATGGTTACACAGTAAATGAACTTCCCAAAGATTTACCATTTGAAGGGGCAGGAGACGCACTGCTAGATCGGGAAGGACGCTGGTTATGGGCGGGATACGGTTTCCGTTCAGAATTAGATTCCCACCCTTACCTCGCCAAATGGTTGGATATTGAAGTACTCTCCCTGCGATTGATAGACGAACGTTTCTATCACTTGGATACTTGCTTTTGTCCGTTAGCAAACGGTTATTTACTTTACTATCCAGGTGCTTTTGATTCTTACTCCAACCGCTTAATCGAAATGCGGGTGGCACCAGAAAAGCGAATCGCCATTGCGGAAGCTGATGCAGTCAACTTTGCTTGCAATGCGGTAAACGTGGACAGCATCGTTATCATGAACAAAGCGAGTGATACTTTGAAATCCCGCCTTGCAGATGTCGGTTTCCAAGTGCTGGAAACACCACTTACCGAATTTCTCAAAGCTGGTGGTGCGGCTAAATGCCTAACCTTACGGGTGACAGAACCAGTTAGAGAAGAACTTCATGCCAACGTCTCGGTGGAAAGCCGCGTCATTCGCATGGAAGGACACTTATTAGATGCTGGTTTGATTAACCGCGCTTTGGATTTGATTGTAGACGCTGGCGGAAGTTTTCAAGTTTTGAATTTCAACTTGGGAGAACAGCGCCAAAGTACCTCAGCTGCCGAAGTGAAGGTATCAGCACCATCCCATGAAGTGATGGAAGAAATCATTTCGCGGTTGATTGATTTGGGTGCTGTAGACTTACCCCAAGACGAGCGAGACGCTAAACTAGAGCCTGTAATCCAAAATGGCGTAGCACCTGAGGATTTCTACGTCAGTACGATTTATCCCACGGAAGTACGAATTAGCGGCCAGTGGGTGAAGGTGGAAAATCAGCGGATGGATGGTGCGATCGCCATTACTCAAACACCCAGCGGCTTCAAAGCAAGGTGTAAAATACTACGCGATTTAGAAATTGGCGAACAAGTAGTCACAGACGTGTTAGGTATCCGCACCATCCGCAAAACCGAATCGCGGGAACAACGCAGTACCCAAGAATTTACCTTTATGTCGTCGGGAGTTTCCAGCGAACGCCGCGTGGAATTAGTCGTCGAACAAGTGGCTTGGGAGTTGCGTAAAATACGCGACGCTGGTGGTAAAGTAGTTGTCACCGCTGGCCCTGTGGTGATTCACACTGGTGGCGGCGAACACCTAGCGCAATTAATTCGCCAAGGATACGTACAAGCACTACTCGGTGGCAATGCGATCGCAGTCCACGACATCGAACAAAATATGATGGGCACCTCCTTGGGTGTGGACATGAAGCGGGGTGTGGCTGTACGCGGTGGACACCGCCATCACCTGAAGGTAATTAACACCATTCGCCGTTACGGTAGTATTCCCAAAGCCGTGGAGGCGGGGATAATTAAGAGTGGCGTGATGTACGAGTGCGTCCAGAACGACGTACCTTTTGTGCTTGCTGGATCGATTCGGGATGACGGGCCTTTACCTGATACCCAAATGGATTTACTCAAAGCCCAAGAACAATATGCCAAAAACTTAGAAGGTGCAGAGATGATTTTGATGCTGTCATCAATGCTACATTCCATCGGCGTCGGCAATATGACTCCGGCGGGAGTGAAAATGGTATGTGTGGATATTAATCCAGCCGTGGTGACAAAACTGAGCGATCGCGGTTCTATAGAATCAGTAGGTGTAGTCACAGATGTGGGATTATTCCTCAGCCTTTTGATTCAGCAGTTGGATAAATTAACAAGTCCTTATATTAGTAAGGTAGGTTAAAAAACACAGAACTTTGACACACAGCTATCAAAACTTTTGGTGCGATGTTTAATAGTAGGGTAGGCATTTTGACCCTACTATTTTTTATGTTTAATTAAGTTGACTATAAAGTAATGAAAGTTCATAGACTTGGGAAAATATTTGTTTTTATTTTTTTAGGCTTTATATCCATACTTCTCTTGGTTAACTTGCGATCGCCAGATGATAAACGACTTGACTTTTGTAATAGTCTCAAACCGCTGAACCAAATCGAAGTTAAAGATTACGATAATAATGGAATTAAGTCGCGTCAAGGGACATTTACTACAAAAGTTTCTTTTGGCGATCGCCAAGAACTAAAAGTAGTCATTTTTCCCAAAGCCCTTTCTCCCAAAATTTGGTCAACAGTATCCCAATCATCGATTCAATATATTGGTAATGGTGGTGATAATAATTGGCAAGAATGGTTGAGTCCTGATTATTTTTATGTACTCGCAGTTCCTCCACAAACAACAGCCTTAGCTTTTGGCAGACTTTGTAATCGCAACGGAGATGTTGAGGTTGAACCTATCAAAAAATTGCAAAAAATTTCTCCCACAAAAATAATCATCAATGACAAAATTTATCTTTCTGTTTCATCTTCGCTGCCAACTATTAAACCTGATACTGTCATAGTCAATACTGGCAGTAATCGTCTGGATACATTAGGTACTCAAACAGAAGTATATTTCACCAAAAAAAACCTCAAATTTGAGTAAAAGAGAGTGGAGTATAGGGAGGCAAGGGGACAAATCAATTCAAAATTCAAAATTCAAAATTCAAAATTAAAGAACTCCTGTCCCCTGCCCCCTGCCCCCTGCCTCCTGCCCCTTGCCTCCTGCCCAATTCTCTTTTAACAAGGCATTAAAGCATCTAATCTCCCTAGTACTGCCAGATCTTCTGCATCTAACTCTACTGGTATTCCACTGCGAATTAATTCTGAAAAATCTTCATTAGGCACCATTACAGTTAAGGTATACAAGCGAGTGGAACCTGTATTTTTAATCAAATGCGTACCAGTGGGAGGAACTAACAAACTATCTCCGGTTTTAATGTTAGCCGTCTTGCCGTCACACATGGCGATCGCTTCGCCTTTGAGGACAAAAAACATTTCTACTGCCCACTGATGGCGATTTGGCGGTGTTTGTCCGCCGACATCAAAGATTTCTACGCAGCAAGTCAACGAAGTATTTGCATTAGTGGAATCGAAAATAATCGCTAAACGATTAGAGTCGTTAGGACTGATGCGATATACTTGGTAATCTTTGGGAGATTTGATAATAGGAATTACACAACGAGTAGCGTGCATTTATTTATCCCCTCGAAGTTGTTGATATGATAACAAAAGATGCAAGCGTTGAATACAGACCATTTGTAGAGACGCGATTCATCGCGTCTAGATCGAACGATGTGTTGCAATCATTAATTGAATTGGTATTAGTTGTTAGGTTAATCCTATTGTGGCCGTGAATGGAGATTTGGAAAATAATCTCACCCAGAGGCGCAAAGAGAAAGAAAAGATTTTCACAAAGAATTTAGGATTGCTGTAGTTGTATGTCTAATTCACAAAATTACTAATCTCTAAATACAGACACGATTCATCGCGTCTCTACTCCACACTCTCTATTCCTCGCTTAAAGCTGTTAAAATTGCTTGAGAATTTGTGACAAAACCGAAGCATTGTTTGACGTTATACAAAGTCGCCAACCAACAATATTCAGGTGATGTTGTGGCGGTGCAGTCTTTGATTAATATACAGTCATATCCTAAGAAGTTGGCATCACATAATGTAGTCAGCACGCATTGGTCAGCGTTGACACCAGCAAAAAATAGTGTCGTTTTTCCTAGATTCTTCAAGATACTATCTAAAGGTGTATCCCAGAAGCCACTCATTCGGTATTTATCTACGCAAATATCTTCTCTTAGCGGTTGTAGTTCGTCCACCACCGCCGCAGCCCAACTACCTGCCATGAGTACTTTAGCACCGTTTTTAGGTAGGGGAGCGCCTAAACCCACGCCCTCCCCTGTGGGGTTGTAGACGTGAAGCGAAGCTGCACTAATGTTGAGTAAGTCGGGACGATTTCCCCAATTTACCCAAATTATTGGCACACCAGCAGTACGTAGTTCTGGGAGTAAGTTCTTTAAAGGTTCGATGGGCTTACGGGCTGGGGTGATATCCACGCCGATATGCGCTAACCAGCCGTCAGGGTGACAGAAGTCGTTTTGCATATCAATGACGAGGATAGCGGCTTTTGCGAGGTCTAGACGCAGGGTTTTTGTTTCTGTTGCTAAAATAACGGGTTGTGGGGTCTTTTGCGGACGGGTGATATCTGCAATAGCATCATTCACTGTCCACGCATTTGGTGGAACCCCTAATGTCCGTAATGGTAAATTCATAAAATTGCAATAGCCAATACCATTTTCTATTTTGTAACTTGAAATTCAACCCAGAATCCAATTACTTAATCAAGGTTAAATATGTTAAGTTTCACTATCCAAAATGTTTTGATTGCTACTGCTGATGATTACGCGACTGTAGATGTACAGGTTGTAGATGGAAAAATCGCTGCCATTGCCCCAAATCTACAGGTAATCGGTGAAGCTATAAATGGTAAACATAAGTTACTGCTTCCTGGCTTTTTTAACGCCCACACCCACTCTTCGGAGATGTGGCAACGGGGAATCATGTCAGTTTTGCCTTTAGAATTATGGTTGGCGGAACTGTATGATTTTGCACCCATAGATACCGAAAAAGTATATCTCAGTGCTTTGGGAACGGCGGTGGAAACTTTACTTTCCGGCGGGACGAGTGTAGTAGACCACTTAGTGTTAATTCCAGGACAAGAGTTAGAAACTATCGCTATTGCAATTCGCGCTTACAGAGAAGTGGGAATTCGGGCTTTTATTGCCCCTTTAATTCAAGATGAATCTCTCACCGCAGGTATTCCATCTGGGGAGTCAACACAAAATCACGAACCTTATTTTCGCTCAAATGCGGCAACATTGGAAATTATCGAAGAAGCAGTGAGAAAATTTCATTGTCCAGAAGAAGGTGTGAGTATTTTAGTTGCACCAACAGGGATACAATTGTGTAGTGATGCTTTGTTTGCAGGGTGTATTGAATTAAGCGATCGCTACAATCTTAGTCGTCATTCCCATTTATTGGAAACCAAGGCACAGGAAAAACTCGCCCAAGAAAAATACGGTTGTACAGCTGTAGAACATTTGAAAAGAATTGGCTATTTAAGCAATAAAACTTCTCTTGCCCATTGTGTTTGGTTAAATGATACAGATATCGCTATTCTTGCCGAAACTCAATCTACAGTTGTTCATAATCCCTTAAGCAATTTACGTTTAGGCAGTGGCATCGCCCCAATTTTAAAATATCGCCAAGCTGGAGTAAATGTCACTTTTGGTTGCGATGGTGCCTCTAGTAATGACTCTCAAGATTTGTTGGAGGCAATTAAAATTGGTTCGATTTTACATAATGTTACAGACTTAGATTATCAGCACTGGATTACACCTCGAAAATCAATAGAAATGGCATCTTTAGGAGGTGCAAAAGGATTGAATCTTGCAGATAAACTCGGTTCTTTAACCGTTGGTCAACAAGCTGATTTGGTACTTTATGACCTGACAAATTTATCATTACTTCCGCGTACAGACCCCATTGGTTTATTAGTTTTGGGACGTCCTAGTAATGTTGTTCATAGTGCTTGGGTGAATGGCAAGCAAATTATTAGTGATGGAAAATTTACAACAATTAATGTTGATGAATTGCGTCAAGAGTTATTTAATCGCAGCCAATGGGAGACAAAACGCAAGTCTGAAACCGTCGCGCAGATTGAAGCACATTATCGTAAAGTCATGGGTTTGTAAGATACAAAAAAACATAGTTGAATCTCCTGTTACTGTAAGTTATTTATAATACTATGTGGTATCAATGTTAAGTTGGTACTAGTACTATCTGTCAGTAATCAAGGAAATGTAGTGATTGAGCTTAATAAAGAGGACGAAGAATATTACGTCTTCGTTAATGGTAAACAAATCAGTATTTCACACGCTAGTGAAGATTACGTACTTGCAGAATGTGACCTAACTGATCTTAATGGAGTTGTAGCACATCCCTTCTCTAAGAAACTTAAAATTGAAGTCCGTAGTGAAAATGGGTTTAGTACATATTTTTTCTACGAGGTACTCATCTCATGTGAAGATAATAAGATTGCCTTAAATTTTGTCTGTCATACTCCTAATAAATATTGGGAAGGACGATTCGGGCTTGCTATTTTTTTGCATTCAATTAACAAGCAAGTAAAACACTTTGATAATTTTGAGGCCACGGATCTTGAAACAGAGGAAGAATGGAAAGGAATTACTATTCGCCGCCTATTATCATTTGGAAATTCAATTGAATCAGGAATTTTAAATGCATCAGTCGAACTCAAACAGCTACTAAATAGTGCTGAGATTGCACTAGGGGGTATTGAATGGAAAGTAGAATACGAAACTAATGAAGATCTTTATTGCAGAGAATTGCTTCTCCTCTTATTACGACGAATGGGTTTTCTCTTCGTCCGCTACACACATGGAACAAAGGAGTATGGCAAAGATTTCACTTTTGCTGAAATCACCTCCTTTGGAAACTATAGACACTATGGTTTGCAAGCCAAAGCCGGAAATATAAGTGGTGGAGTAAATTCACAAATCGATGAGCTTATTGGTCAATTACATGATGCATTCTCAATGCCATTCTACGAATTGGGGTCAAATGAGCAACGCTACATCTCGAATTTCGTTATCGCAATAAGCGGAATTTTTACTGAGAACGCCCGTGAGAAAATTGTTGAGAAGATGCCTAAAGGTTTAATAGGTTCGGTCTATTTTTTAGACAAATATCGAATTAATGAATTAATCGAACGTTATTGGAATAACAATTAACTGGAGCAGAACGGTAGGTTGGGTTTCGCTGTCGCTCAACCCAACAAAGCTTCGATAATGTTGGGTTTCATTCCTCAACCCAACCTACGCTAGTTATAGTTTTTAGCCTTAACACCAAGCGTATTGTCTTTTAACCAATTAAGCGGAGATCATCTAGAAAATTTACTTTGCATATACAAAGAAGTGTTAGCTGATTCTTCAGTCGAGTTCCCTAAAACTTGTATTTGCTCAAAAACAAATTCTTCTTACATCAACAAAAACGCTTGCCTTTAAAATGTTAATACTATAGCTGCTTGAGGCTTCGGCGAACAACTCTAGGTTATTGTGTCTAGGTAAACTTATGTAGTAATAACCCGTGTTTGAGCTTGTAAGCGAGATTTCGGTTTGGTTTTTACTACAATTTCCACATCTCGACCCAAGGCATTTAAGAAGCGAAACAGCCGCACAGTGGAAAAACCTGATAACTTTCCGTTTATTAGGGCGGATACTTTTGGCTGGTCAATTCCTAAAACCTCTGCTGCTTGAGCTTGTGCCATCTTTTGTTTGGTAATGATGCTGCTAATCTTACGTGCGAGTTCCGCTTTCACTAGCAATTCATCAGAATTTTCTAAACCTAAATCAGCAAAAACATTACCACTACTTGCTTGAACTTTAATTTCCTGAGTCATTTTTCTTTTCCTTTTGCTGCTTGTTATAGTTGTCTGCGTGATACTCTTTGGCTCGTTTAAGTCTTGTCTCAATTAACTCAATATCCTGTTTTGGGGTAGCAATACCCTGCTTTGATTTTTTCTCAAAGGCGTGCAAAACATAGATTACGCCTGCAAGTTTCACAGTGTAAACGGCTCGATAAGTGTCTCCATCAAAGTCTTCGACAACTTCAAGCACTCCAGCACCTTTAAATCCTTTAAGTGGTTTGGCTGAAGGATGCTTTTCACCACATTGAGCCAAGTACAAGGCATAGCCCACGACTTGCTGAACCTCCTGTGGAAAGTCCCTCAAATCTTCCAAGGAACTTCCAACCCACTCAACTGGCTTTAACGATACACTCATAGCTTAAATATGCTAGTTATGGCATATCTTTGTCAAGAAATATCATGTATTTTGATGTTGCCAGTCGGCAAACAAAAAAATCACAAGCTATGGTGGCGAAGGTTAGGACATGACACCACACGACGCTAACCTCGACAAAATTGCCGAAATTGTTAGCGACAAGTGCAAGGTTCCCGGTTGTGCTGGAGGTACTGTACACCATCCAAATAACTTGGACAGACTCATTGGTAGCCGTTTGAGATTTGGCTATCGGTGTTATCGCGAATGCGATTAGGCTCGTTGACGAAATAACCCTGTCATACTTAAACCAGTAATCAACAAGCCGATTAATCCCAAACCATTTAAAAGCGGATAAATTTTCTCTAAATGCAAAATTTCCAGGGTGTGTATCCTCAGGATAAATCCGGCCAATTCATTCCGATCTAACCATTCATGGGCGATGGTAAAACTCATGCCAGTTAGCACAGTCAGAAATAATGGCAGACACAGCACGATCGCAATCTGACGATGATATCGTCGAAACATTCTAGCCATAAACAATCCCTGAAAAAAACATTGCGCTTTACTTTTATACAAATTCTCTAAAATTTGGAAGTCTTTTATTCCTATTCCCTACTCCCTCTCTCATCTGTGGAATAAAACTGTTGGGCATAAAAACGCGCATAGCGTCCTTCTTTAGCCAGGAGGGAGGCGTGAGTACCAGCTTCAACTACCTGTCCTTGTTCTAGTACGAGAATGCAGTCAGCCCGACGAACGCTGCTCAAGCGATGGGCGATGATAAACACGGTACGGTTTTGCATTACTCGCTCGATCGCCTCTTGAACTAGCGCTTCTGATTCCGAATCTAAGGCTGAAGTAGCTTCATCAAGGATGAGAATTCGCGGATTGTTAACAATCGCTCTGGCGATGGCTAATCTTTGGCGTTGTCCTCCCGATAAATTAACTCCCCGTTCGCCTACCCAGCTATGGTATCCTTGGGAAAATTGGCTGATAAACGAGTGAGCGTTGGCAATCTTCGCCGCTTCCTCAATTGCTGCTAAATCTAATTCTTCCTGACCGTAACCGATATTTTCGGCGATCGTTCCTGAAAAAAGCGTAATGTCTTGGGGAACAATGCCAATTTGATGGCGCAAACTGGTAACGCTGACATCGCGGATATCGATATCATCAATCAAAATTTCACCCGCCTGGGGATCGTAAAAGCGAAGTAAAAGGCTAATTAATGTTGATTTTCCCGCGCCAGAAGTACCAACCAAGGCTATGACATTGCCAGGATCGGCTAGCAAAGAGAGATCCTTAAGGACTGGCTGACCGGGATTGTAAGCGAAATTGACATGACGATACTCTACCTTCCCTGCAACTCGTGGTAATTCCTTAGCATTTGGCTTTTCGCTTAAACTCGGCTGCTTCGCCATCAATTCAAAGATGCGTTCGACAGAAGCCTCAGTTTGTTTGTACTCGTTGTAATTGCTAATTAACAAGTCGATTGGCTGAATCAGTATAGCCACAGCAGTTAAGAAACTAATAAACCCTTGAGCTGTCAGCTGATTTTGAGAAATCTGCCATCCTCCCAATAGAAACAGCAGCATAATGCTAACTGCTTCCAAAAAACCGACAACGGGAAATTGAATAGATTTGAGTTGTAGGGCGCGATACTTAGCTTTGCGATTGCTTTCTGCTTCTCGATTGAATCGCTTAATTTCATAACCTTGTGCTGCAAAAGCTTGAACGACGCGAATCCCGCTAAATACTTCAGTTAGCATCGCCGACAAATTGGAAACCTGATTTTGACTTTGGCGAGATAGTACAAGTAATCGCTGACCAAATAACCCAATCAACCAAGCCATCAAAGGAGCCAAAATCAAACTTGCAAGGGTGAGTCGCCAATTCAGGTAGAGCATGTAAATGGGAATCGCAATTAACTGCAAGAGATTGGAAAGAAACTGATGGGATAACTTGTCTACAATCTCGCCGACGCGATCGACATCTTCAGTTAACCGATAAGTGAGGTCACCCGTCTGTGTGGTTTCAAAATAATCCAATCCGAGTTTGTGCAGATGAGCGTAAACCCGCTTACGCAACTCTAAAACCATATTCAGAGCGGCAGCAATCATAAACACATTCTGCCCGTATTGACAAAGCCCTCGAATCAAAAATACCAAAGTAGCTAGTCCGAGCCAGTAGGCAATCTGGTTAACATTTCCCTGACCGACAAAAAAAGCGACCTGACCTGCTAGGTAAGGCAGTGCTAGGGTGAGCAACACAAATCCTAAGATACAAGCGAATCCTCGAACTAACAGCGGCCATTGAGGCCACAAATAAGGTAACAGTTGCCAATAGCTAGAGCGGACTTTCATAAGTGGTTGGACAAAATTAAATTTATTCGTGGAGATAGGGAATAGGGAATGGGGAGCACAGAACAAGAAAACAACGTATGTAATTAATTCTGTCTAAGGGATTTTCAATTAAAAAAATATCCAATTTGTTTGTAGTAGCGTGGCAACACTTTGCGTTGTGCATTATCAGTGGTCGCCCGAATTCAATGAACGATAGCCTAAATTCAATGAACGATAGCCCAAATTCAATGAACGATAGCCCGAATTCAATGAACGATAGCCCGAATTCAATAAACGATAGCCCGAATTCAATAAACGATAGCCCGAATTCAATAAACGATAGCCCGAATTCAATGAACGATAGCCCGAATTCAATGAACGATAGCCCGAATTCAATAAGGGAGTTCCAAGTAAAAAAATATTCCATTGCTATTGTTGACTGTTGACGGTTGACGGTTCACAGTTAGCAGTCAACAACCTAAAACGGTTGTTTTTATTTTTTGGAAGTTCCTAAGTACTTAATTGAATTCTGTATTGTTATCCTTTCCTTCATAATTCAAATTTGGTAACACCAGCAATTTTGTCAATTCTGAATTCTGAGTTATGGCTCCTGAGTTATGACGTAATTTTTACTCGATTTCTCCTAGAGAGGTTAGCAAAAAGCGGGCAATTCTTTCAGATGCGCCGGGCGGGCCGAATCGCTCAGGGCCATTTTGTTGACACTTAGCGAGGTAGTCTGCATCTTCCAATGTCTCGACTACTCGTCGAGCCGCTTGTTTGAGAGTCTCAGGGGTTGCTGGGCCAGTGCCGATAGTTTGGGCAGAAATGCCCAATAGGCGGGTTTGTGCCTCTGCAAATTGATAGGTAAATTGAGGGCCCTCTCCAGGAATTTGGATAATCGGTTTGCCGATCGCTACTGCTAAATCCACCGCCAACCCTGCCATACCAATGACGAGGTTAGAGTAATATACGATATCGCTGAAGGCATCTGAGTAACATCTCACTTTCACAAGTGGCGATTCCTGGGCAGAACTTCCTGGCAAAGAATAGGTGAGTACGCCTTGATTGAGTTGCCAACCTTGACTTTTTGCAATGTTGTCTAGTTCTGCCATCAAACGCGGTACCAAGGCGGCGCGAAACTGGAATCTTGATGGCATCACTTTGGCAATTTCTACCGCTAGCTGTAATTGCAAACAGAAATTTCGTGCGGCTTCTGGCATTCGCGAACCAGGGAGGAGGGCGATCGCCGGAACGTCCGGTTTGAGCTGCAAGTCTTTGCCAGTGGGGACAAGGCGATCTAAAGCCGGAATACCACCAAACTGAGCTTTAGCTATACCTTGCCGTTGCAAGTCAGAAGCTGTATAAGAATCTCTGGTGAAAACCGTCAGACATCGAGAAGAATTCAAATCGTGCCACAGCAGCGGATTGATACGCAATCGCCCTTCATAAAGAGCAGAAAGACAAGAGATAAAGGAGACAAAGGGGCGCTTTGTTAAGTAAGCAAATGTCTGAGAGATAAAATCCCCAGTAGCCATTACCAAATCACAGTTGGGGGCGTACTGCAATACCGCTTGTAACTGTCGCCACGTTAACCCAATCAATCCCGATTGAAAATCTTTGAGCAAATAAAGGCGCTTCATGTAAAAGAATCCGCCAGAGGGCATTGTTTGGGTGGGCCCAATAATGGGAATGTCCAAGCTGCGGTAAGCTTTTCCTTCCCCCACAATCGGCATTGCCGCCATCTCAATGGAAGGAGACAATTCCCGGAGGGTCTGAATCACATGAGAGGTGTGGTTGTCCTCTCCGTGACCGTTACTGATAAACAAGATTCGCTTAGAAGGCATCTTGGGGTTTGTAAGTGTTAGGTCTAGAATGCTTGTTTAGTGAGATTTTTAACCTACATAAAGTAAGTAGGCAAAAAAATCGATCGGCTATTACGCTTTGAAATTGCACAGTTATCAGCGAAGGCAGGAGGTAGGAGGAAAACTGCCCTCTGTGCCTCCTCCCTCCTTCAATCATGAGGTTAGTTGACCGCTGAGAGTTAACTCTCAACAGTCATAGCCAATACGAAAAATGTACAAATTGAATGTGCCACAGTTTGGTATTTTTACTCTTGAGAGTTGTAATTTTATAGACAAATCTACAAAGTTACTTTTCCAGGTGTAAACCGGAATGGAATTATTGCTAATGCCTGTTTTTGCAGACGCTGATTTATCAGAGAATACAGTATTAGGAGTACAAGTGGTATGCGTACATTAATCTGGGTTCATAAATTTGAACTTAGTAAACTTAGTAATTTTTAGTGTTGACGACAAAGTTATAAAAAAGTTGTATCGCCAGAGAAAATATGGAACGCGCCATTTCTGCGTTAGGAATTTTAATTTTTATCGGCGTATCCTACGCCTTCTCGGTGAATCGTCAGGCGGTGCGTTGGCGAATAGTCGCCTGGGGCTTGGCATTGGAGTTTATATTTGCCCTAGTAATTTTGAAAACTCCTTGGGGCTTGAATGTGTTTAAATCTCTCGGAGATATTGTCAGTCAATTTTTGGCATTCTCGGATGTTGGTGCCAAATTTGTCTTTGGAGAAAATTTTAAGGATCATCTGTTTGCCTTCCAAGTGCTGCCGACAATTATCTTTTTCTCTGCCTTTATCAGCGTCTTGTATCACTACGGCATTTTACAGCGAGTAGTAAACATAATGGCGTGGGTGATGATGAAGACGATGAAAACATCGGGTTCTGAATCTTTATCCTGTGCGAGTAACATCTTTTTGGGGCCAACAGAGTCGGCGCTGATGGTGAAACCTTACATAGCGAATATGACGCAATCAGAACTCCATGCACTGATGACGACTGGTTTTGCCACAATTGCAGGTGGAGTTTTAGGGGCATATATTTCCTTTGGCCTACAAACAGAACACCTAATAGCGGCTTTTTTTATGACTGCTCCCACATCTTTGGTGGTGTCAAAATTGCTCTACCCGGAAACAGAAGTATCAGAAACGGCTGGTAATGTAAAGGCGAATGTAGAAACTAATTATATAAATGTAATTGATGCAGCTAGTAGCGGAGCAATTGACGGTGTAAAGCTAGCAGTTAATGTTGGCGTGATGATTATTGCTTTTTTGGGATTGTTAGCTGCTGTGAATGCGCTGCTGGGATGGTTAGGCGGATTTTTAGGTTTACAGCAACTTTCATTACAGCGGATTTTATCTTATTTTATGGCTCCCGTAGCATTTTTGATGGGTGTGCCTTGGGCTGATTGTCTGCAAGTTGGGGCTTTATTAGGTACAAAGACAATTCTGAATGAGTTTATTGCTTTTTTGGATTTGAAGGCATTAATTGAGAGCGGTAAAATTTCCCAGCGTGCAGTCATAATTGCAACTTACGCATTATGTAACTTTGCAAATATTGGTTCAATTGGCATTACCATCGGCGGTATTACTGGTATAGCACCCAATCGCCAGCATGATTTAGCTCGTATGGGTGTGAGGGCAATGATTGGCGGATTGTTAGGGAGCTTTATCACTGCTTGTATTGCTGGGATGTTGGTTTGAAGAAGGCAGGAGGGCAGGAGGCAGGGGGCAGGGGGCAGGAGGTAAGGGGCAGGGGGCAGGGGGCAGGAGGCAGGGGGCAGGGGGAGTAGGGAAAAAGGTTAAAGGGAAAAGGAATAAATTTAATCTTTCCCCTTTACCCTTTACCCTTTTCCCAATGCCCAATGCCCAATAACTAATAATTTCAGCTATATTCCGCTTTCAGATAGAAGGATTTGCCTTAAAATTTATGTAATCATCAAATACTGAATCTTATATTTATTCACTTTAAATTTCTTTAACTTTAATAGAATGCCAGACCCGGAAAAGTCTCAAAACCAGCTGGCTAGTCACAAGCTGCTGTATAGGCAAGTTAATAAAGAATCAAATTATTCGTTAGCAGCCAATCAAGAACAGGGAATGATTCTTCTGTTACCTGATGGTAGAATTCAGGCTTGTAATGCGGCTGTTGAAAGCATTCTGGGAGTGGCGGCGGAGCAGTTTGTAGGAGAAAATTTACTCGAACCAAAATGGCAATTTATTGATGAAAATGGCTTGCCTTTGCTGTGTGAGATTCACCCGGTAATGGTTGCCTTGAAGACAGGTAAACCTTGTTTGAATGTAGTGTGTGGGTTCTATAAGCCTAATGGTCGGCTAGTCTGGCTATTATTATCTTGCCAACCGCTATTTCAAGTTACAGGAACTACTCCCTACGCGATCGCCACAACTTTTTTAGATATTACTGAATCTAAGTATCTTCAAGTTGAGAATAACTTTAGCTGTGTTGAAGATACTAAAAAAATTGACGTATCCGATTTTCGATCGCGCTGGGATAGTCAACGTTTGTTTCAACAAATTGCTGGCACTCTTCCAGGCATACTGTATATCTATAACGTAATCGAGCAGCGAAATTGTTACGTTAATTACGAAATTACTGAATTTTGGGGCTACACACCAGAACAAATCCAAGCTATGGGAAGTGATTTATTTGCCCAACTTCTACACCCCGAAGATTTAGCTCGACTCCCTAGCCATGTAGAAAAATTTAATTCTGCCCATAATGGGGAAGTGTTCACTTTTGAATACCAAATTCGGCACGCCAATGGTGAGTGGCGCTGGTTTTGTAGCTATGAGACTGTGTATAGCAGAACTACTGAGGGCTTAACACATCATATTTTGGGAATCGCTTTCGATATTACAGACCGACGGCGCACAGAAATTTCTCTGCGCCAAAGTAACGAAAGGTTTGAGCTAGCAGCAGCAGCGGTTAACTCTGTGATTTACGATTGCGAGATTCTTAATAATACTGTGGAAAGAACTCAGGGTATAACTCAGGTTTTTGGCTACACGCAACAAGAAGCTAAACCTACCCTTGAGTGGTGGCAAGAACGCATCCACCCCGACGACCGACAAATGGTCAATGACGAGTTCATCGCTAGTATGGCAACTGGCGACCGTTATAGCGTTAAGTACCGGGTGCGTCACAAGGATGGCCGCTATTTGTGGGTGCAAGACAAGGGGTTTGCAATTCGGGATGCAAATAATCAGGTAGTTAGGATAGTTGGTGCTAGTACTGATATTACCGAACAGCAAGCTGCACTGCACGATCGCCAACAAGCCGAAACAAAGCTAAGAGAGAGTGAAGAACGGATTCGATTGGCAACTACCGCCGCTGAACTTGGTATGTGGTTTTGGAATCTCACCACCAACGAGTTAACTTGGACGGAGAAATGCAAGCAACTGTTTGGACTATCCCCGGAAGCTGAAATTAATTTTCAGGTTTTCCTCAACTGCGTACATCCAGAAGACCATCAACTCATCAAGGAAGCGATCGCCGCTTCTATCGAAAAAAAACTTGATTGTGACATTGAATACCGCAGCGTTTGGCCTGATGGCAGCATCCATTGGATTGACGCCAAAGGTAGTGTCTTTTGCGACAACGATGGCAAACCAGTAAAGTTAATGGGTATTGCCCAAGATATTACCCAGCGCAAACAAGCAGAAAATGATTTACGTCAGCGCGAAACTCAATTAAGGCGGTTAGTTGATTCCAACATTATTGGCATTATCTTCGCTACTCCTGACTACATTACTGAGGCAAACGAAGCGTTTCTAGAAATGATAGGTTATACGCGAGAGGAATTATTAGCTGGGAAGGTACGCAGACAAGACATCACCCCACCTGAATATCATGCTCTCGATCGCCAAAGTATAGAGCAACTTTTAGCAGTTGGCGTATGTAGTGCTTACGAAAAAGAATATATTCGCAAAGATGGTTCCCGCATTCCCATATTAATCGGTGGTGCTTTGGTTACGCGATCGCCAATGTCTTGGATTTGTTTTATTCTTGACCTCACCCCCAGAAAGCAATTAGAAAAAGCACTCAGACAACAAGCAGAAGAACTCAAACAAGCAAACCGCAATAAAGATGAGTTTTTAGCCGTTCTCTCCCACGAATTGCGATCGCCCCTCAACCCAATTCTGGGATGGTCATCTCTCCTCAGAAGCCGCAAATTTGACGAACATACTACCAATCGTGCTTTAGAAATCATCGAAAGAAATACCCAATTGCAAATTCAATTAATTGATGAATTACTCGATGTCTCCCGAATTATTCGCGGTAAGCTAAATTTGACTTTTGCCCCTGTCAATCCAGTAGCTGTAATTGAGGCTGCATTGGAAACAGTTCGGTTAATTGCCCAAACTAAATCCATCCAAATAAAAACCCAGTTTGACACAAACGTGGGTAAAGTCTCAGGTGATTTTTATCGCTTACAGCAAGTTGTAGGGAATTTGCTCTCTAACGCTGTCAAATTTACTCCTGCTGGTGGAACAGTGGAAGTTAGCCTTTCATTAACTCAAGATTTGACTTCCCACTGGGCAGAAATTCAAGTCAAAGATACAGGTCAAGGTATTTCACCTGAATTTTTACCCCATGTGTTTGAATATTTTCGCCAAGCTGATAGCAGCACAACCAGGAAATTTGGGGGTCTGGGGCTGGGATTAGCAATAGTTCGCCATTTAGTGGAGTTGCATGGCGGAACTGCGATGGCTGATAGTCCAGGAATAGGACAGGGAGCCATTTTTACTGTCAGACTACCTTTGATGAAAGAGAGTGGGGGAGCAGGGAAAGTAGGGGAAGCAACGGAAAAATTGAACTTTTCGCTGTTGAATGGGGTACGGTTATTAATTGTTGATGATGATGGGGATACTAGAGAGTTTGTATCCTTCTTGCTGCAACAGAATGGGGCGGCGATAACTGCCGTTGCATCTGCAACTGAAGCCTTGGCTGCCATCGCCCAGAATGTACCCGATTTATTAATCAGCGATTTAGCAATGCCGGAAATTGATGGCTATGGTTTGATAAAGCAAATCAGAGCAATGCCAGAACACAAGGGTCGAGAAATTCCAGCGATCGCTCTGACGGCTTATGCTGGAGAAAGCGATCGAGAGCGAGTTTTGGCAGTCGGTTTTGACAAACACGTTGCCAAACCAGTACAACCACTTGAACTGCTGACCTCAATTGTAAATTTGCTCAAGCAAAAATTGTAATATAGCAGGAGGCAGGAGGCAGAAGGCAGGAAGTAAAAGTATTACTATTCCTGGCATTCAAGCTTGTCATTATGTCCTAACCTATGTGACTACCGCTATATTAAACATTCAAATAATTAGTAGCTTGAAAAATACACATGAAAACTACTGGTATTCATCATGTAGCAATAATTTGTTCCGACTACGATCGCTCGAAAAAGTTTTATGTTGAAACTTTAGGTTTTGCGGTTATTGCAGAAACTTTTCGTGCCGAGAGAAATTCCTATAAATTAGATTTACAAGTTGGAGAAAATGCTCAAATAGAGTTATTTTCCTTCCCCAATCCTCCGAAAAGAATTAGTAGTCCAGAGGCTTGTGGATTAAGGCATTTAGCTTTTAAAGTTGATGATATCGAGGAAACTGTGAATTACTTAAAATCTCAAGGTGTCGCCACAGAAAATATTAGAATTGACGAACTTACAGGGAAAAAATTTACTTTTTTTAAAGACCCAGATAATTTACCGTTAGAGATTTATGAAAATTAGAGAATATAGATTATCTGATACTCAGGCGATCGCCAAATTATTTTACGATACAATTCACGAAATTAATATTGCCGACTACACTCAAGAACAAGTCGATGCTTGGGCACCGAAAAATATAGACTATGAAGTTTGGCACAAAAGATTACAAGTCAAGCTACCTTACATTGCTGAAGATAATGGCGAGATAGTTGGCTTTGGAGAATTAGAAGCCGATGGTCACATTGATTGTTTTTATTGTCATAGCAAATACCAAAGGAAAGGTATTGGTTCAAAACTCTTAACTCATTTAGAAAAGACTGCAATATCCCAAGGAATTAAACGATTGTATACAGAAGCAAGTATTACTGCAAAGCCATTTTTTGAACATCAAGGATTTATTGTAGTTAAAGAACAGGAAGTAGAACGGCGAGGAGTTTGGTTTAAAAACTATGTAATGGAAAAATATTTATAAATCGACATCGCTAAGATACTTCTAGGACTTACGCACTGTACAAATTAATCATGGTATGAGTTCGCGAAAATAATACGTTTCAGGCTTTGATATCATGTTCGGTTAATTAGTTATTAAACCCAAAGAACCCCACCCCGCCAAAGCTGTGCTTTGTCTCCCCTCCCTGCAAGCAGGGAGGGGATTAAGGGGTGGGGTCTAATGATTACCGAAATTATAACTAATTACCCGGACATGATATGATTAATAGTTCTTTGATGATACGTAAACCCGCGTTGTAGGGGCACAGCAATGTTCCCTACGATAGATATGGTTTTCAAAGTGTACATACTTTGTATTTTGCGTCAATGCGTAAGTTCTAACTTCCTTTTAATTAAGTGATTAAGTAAGCCAACGATACACATTCAATGCTTGAATACAATTCTTAAAAATTAAAAGATATAAAAATTTAAATTAGCTAATTGGCATTATAATATGTGTATCTTGAATGCCTAAATAACAATATTAAGTAAGTTTAATTAATAAATAATCGGTGCAGGTTGGCTGCACCGATCGCTGGCTACGGACAATTTAATTTTAATTGCACCGAACATTTCCCTCACGCCAATGCTGAAGCTTGGGGTTTGGCAAAAATCATCCGTCCTGCTGTAGTTTGCAAAGCACTGGTAACTACTACCCTCAGTTCGCCACCCACATAACTGCTGCCTTCTTCAACGACTACCATTGTGCCGTCATCGAGGTAGCCAATACCTTGGCTGGGTTCTTTGCCTTCTTTGAGAATCTTCAAATCTAGATTATCGCCAGGTAAATAACTGGGACGGACGGCGTTCACCAAATCATTGACATTTAAAACAGGCACTTTCTGAACGCTGGCAACTTTAGATAAGTTGTAGTCATTAGTTAGCAATGTACCGCTGATTTCTTGGGCAAAACGGACTAATTTAGCATCAACTGTGGGAATATCTTCGTAGTCAACTGGGTTGATGAGGATGCGATCGGGGTAAGTTTCTTTAATGCGGTTGAGAATTTCTAGTCCCCGCCTTCCCCGCACTCGTTTTTGATCTTTGCTAGCATCGGCTACTTGTTGGAGTTCTTGCAAAACAAACTGCGGTACGAGAATTTGTCCTTCCAAAAACCCTGTTTCTAGTAGCGCTTCAATTCGACCATCGATAATGCAGCTAGTATCTAAAACTTTAGTATTGGCGGGTTTTAGCGTCCCTTCCACAACCAAAGATTCTACGGTGTTGGGATTAATGAACCGCAATAAACCGCGTCCGTGGGTATCTGCCAAATTCATGCCAGTGACAGATAGGATAATACTGCCGACAACTGCCACCAGTGGCTTGATAAATCCGAAATCTGCGGGTATGGGTAACAAAAATAACGGCGCTAGCATGAGGTTCGCTAGCAATAGCCCAATCACTAAACCAATGGCACGAGTTAAAATGACTTCTAGAGGCATTTCTTTGACTTGTGCCTCTAAGCGACGATATGTAGTCTGGAAACTCAAGCCGATGGCACCACCAATAATGGCGGCAAAAACGGCAATAATTAAGCGTAAAGCTTCGACATTTGTCACCTTGTCTAAAGTGCCATTGGGTAGTAGTTCGATACTGTAGAACCCTATTCCCGATGCTGCCAGAATGAATGAAAAAATAATAATGGCGTCAAGCATGGTTATCTTGTTTTCCTACAACTGTGTTAACCGATAAAGTTAAGTATTTTTTATTTCATCGGTAATATAGACTAATCGATATTGACTTACACTAAGGGTTTAGGTAAACAATATCTGCAATTATTATAACCAAAGGCTTTTATCTTCATATTTTTCATTGTTTCGTTGTAAAACGATAAAAACTTGTAAAAAAACTAATTAATTTCACGATTTCTAATTGGGAATTAGGCTAACTTATATTCTTTCTTAAAATGAGTCAAAAATTTGATGTTTCTGGAATTGTCAGTTCTGCTTACGTACATATTCCCTTTTGCAGACGACGGTGTTTTTATTGTGATTTCGCGGTGTCTGTTGTGGGCGATCGCTTGCGGGGCGAAACATCTGGTACTATCTCCCAATATGTTGAGGTGCTATGTCAAGAAATTGCCATCACACCAGCATTCGGTCAACCCTTAAAGACAATTTTCTTCGGTGGCGGTACTCCTTCGCTGCTATCAATAAACCAGTTACAGTACATACTTACACAATTAGAACAGCGTTTTGGTATCGCTTCTGGGGTAGAAATTTCAATGGAAATAGACCCAGCTACCTTTGATTTAGAACATTTAACAGGTTATCGTAGTGCAGGGGTCAACCGCGTCAGTTTGGGCGTACAAGCCTTTAGTCAAGAATTATTGCAAGTTGCAGGGCGATCGCACTCAGTCGATGATATTTTTGCAGCTATAGATTTAATCCACCAAGTCGAGATTCCCGAATTTAGCTTAGACTTAATTTCTGGATTGCCGCATCAGTCTTTGGATCGATGGCAGGATTCTTTAAACAAAGCCGTGGCAGCTTTACCCACTCACATATCTATCTACGATCTTACCATCGAACCAGGTACAGCCTTTGGTCGTTACTACAAACCCGGCGATAGTCCTTTGCCGACGGATGAAACTACAGTCAAAATGTACGAAATGGCGCAGCAGGTTTTGACTGATGCAGGTTACGAACATTACGAAATTTCTAATTATGCTCAGCCCGGTCATCAATGTCGCCATAATCGAGTGTATTGGGAAAACCGCCCCTATTATGGTTTTGGCATGGGCGCGGCAAGTTATATTGAAGGAAAACGCTTCACTCGTCCGCGTAAGACTAAAGAATATTACCAATGGGTGCAAGATGGCGCTGTCATTGATTGTGAAGTGACCCCCCCAAAGGAAGTATTGTTAGAAACATTAATGTTAGGGTTGCGTTTAGCGGAGGGTGTAAACTTGGCAGCATTTGGGCAACAGAAGGTAGAAGAAATTTGTAGATACTTGCGATCGTATTTTGATAGGGGTTGGGTGGAAATTGTAGGAGAAAGGTTGCGTTTGACCGATCCCCAAGGGTTTTTGTTTTCTAATGTAGTTTTGGCAGAGTTATTTGAAAAGTTATAAAAATTGGTTTAGAGGGGTTAGGAGTGAGGAGTTATATCATGTCCGCATAATTAGTTATGCTAACCACAGTCATTACACCCCACCCCCAACCCCACACCCCACCCCCAACCCCTCCCCGCAAGCGGGGAGGGGAGACAAAGCGTAGCTTTGGCGGGGTGGGGTTCTTCGTGTTTAATAAGCAATCAAGCGGACATGATATTAAGAGTTAGGAGTGAAGAGTTATTCTCCCTGATTTCCCTCATCCCCCTTGTCCCCCTTGTCTCCCCAGTTTCTTTATGCAAAAACATCAAGTTAAAAAAGCTGTAATTCCAGTAGCTGGTTTTGGCACTCGTTTGTTTCCGGCTACGAAAGTTGTTAAAAAAGAACTTTTCCCGATTATCGATGGAGATGGTAGGGCAAAACCTGTGATTCTGGCAATTATTGAAGAAGCGATTAGTGCCGGGATTACCGAAGTAGGAATAGTAGTGCAGCCAGATGATAAAGAAATATTTGAAAATTTATTAAAAAAACCGCCTAAAAAAGAACTTTTTGCCAAACTTTCACCGCAAAATCAAGAATATAGCCTATACTTACAAGATTTGGGGAGCAAAGTTACTCTCTTATTTCAAGAGGAACAATTAGGCTACGGTCATGCGGTATTTTGTGCTAAAGATTGGATACAAAACGAGCCGTTTCTGTTAATGTTGGGCGACCATATTTATGCATCTAATTCAGAAAAATCTTGTGCTAGACAAGTTTTAGATGTTTATCAACGAGTTAATCAAAGTGTTATTAGTTTAACTACAATGTCGGCAGAAATGCTTTATAAAGCAGGGTGTGTAACAGGAATTTGGCAAGAGTTAAACTCGATTCTCAAGGTTACGCAACTGTATGAAAAACCTACAATTGAATATGCACAAAGGCATTTGCATGTCGAAGGTATGCCAGAAAATGAATTTTTATGTATGTTTGGCTTATATGTATTGACGCCGAGAATTTTTGATTTTTTAGCAGAACACATTAATCAAAACTTCCGAGAACGAGGCGAATTTCAGCTAACATCATGTTTAGAAAGATTGCGTCAAGAAGAAGGAATGACCGGATATGTTGTCAAAGGTAAGTGTTTTGATGTAGGTTTGCCAGATGCTTATCGCCAAACAATGATTGATTTTACAAATCCTTTCTAAACTCAAAGGTTGTGGGGTTGGGGAAATCTAAAAGTTTCTCAAGTCACAGCGAAACACTTTTTAAACAATCTTTGACACTAAATGGTTTTCACATTCTGATTCGGTTTTTGCTCGGAATTCTTCAAACGCGTCGCCTGACTTTTGCGGATGCGATCGCTTTTGCGAACAGCACCCGCCATTTCATATTCACGGCTGTCTTTACCGTATTTGAAAGCAACTCCAATCAGCATTTTCTCAATTAAGTCATTTAAGTTTTTGTCTAATTCATCCATTTCAGTTCTAGAAGAATTAATCACAGCTAAAGCAGTATTATAAGCATTTATCTTACTACGGTACTGCTCAATTAGTTCTGTCACATTTTGCAAGTTGCGAATATCCCCAAAATCCATACTAGGATCGATCGCTTTAAATCCCGCCAGTCTTAATTCAGCTTTTTCTAAAACGCGGTATGTACGTTTTTGACTAGCCATAATGTATCCTTTTTATTCTGCTTTAAAGCTAGTTTGTCTTACTAAAGCTCTATCCTAGTTCAGTAAAATCCTCAAATTTTAGTATTAAATATCATAAAATCCTCAGTATTTATCGCAAAAATTATGTTTTTGTTGATGAAACACATGTTTTTGTTGATGAAACACATGTTTTTGTTGATGAAACACATGCTTTTGTTGATGAAACACATGTTTTTGTTGATGAAACACATGTTTTTGTTGATGAAACACATG
>JAVRBO020000015.1:0-6311 GCA_034531195.2 Nostoc sp. ChiSLP01 | reverse complement strand
ATATTTCGCCAACGGTATCAGATACGTGTAATTTTCGGCAAGATGGTCTGGAAACGATTGCTGTGTATGAGTTACAGCAATTTAGGTTATTCTCTTTATAAGGCTGGTTGCACATTGGAAAAAATTTGTATTTTGTCTCTTAGTAATAATCATGTGCCAACTCTAAAGCTTGGTCGCTAGTTTCACAATCTATTGTTTCTCTGCCTTTGAAACTATCGCCAACGGCTTCCTAATAAAATTGTGCGTAATAATCACCATCTGGACGCTGACAAACGTGAATAATGTAGCCTTTATATTTTTCTTGAGTAATTTAGGAGATTATTTAGCTCTTGTTCCATTCCTGGCTTTTTACCATGATAAGCACTGCATAAAGTAGTTGGGTTTATACCAATTTCTGGAGCAACTTCTCTAACTCAAAAGGTAAATGCTGAGGAATAAAAATGTTGTTATTCGCCATCAAAACTTATGTCATAAACTTAATAATCTGCCTTTGTATACGGGCGATAGCAGCCTATGGTTTCTCCCTTTTCATTTTCGACGTAAATGATATTTCTAGGAAATGGTGCGCGAATTTTATAATGTCGGTATCCTTTATAGTAAAAGAAATCAATTTCTTCCAAATGAATTAATCTATCCAATTCAAATGAGGAGTGTTCAATCCCTAATTCCTCTTCAATTTCTTTATAAGTTCTAGGTCGCCCATCCATCAATAAGTTGCAAATCTTTTCTCTAATCTTTTCTTTATCTTCTGGACTCCTATTCAACCATTCTTGTAATCCCATAATTTTGTCATATTCTAATTAGTAAAATTAATTTTATCATAACTGCTAATTATTTAATTCTTATTATAGCTATCCTTTTATAAGCCTCAAAACATTTCTTCGCTTCTCAATCTTTTCAAGGTTATTTATACTCCAGTCAGGTAACTCTTATTTTATTTAGTGTAAGATTCTTTCATCAGAGTGTTCTTTGATGAATTCTTTACAACACTGGTAACTATCTGATATAAAAATGACACCATCATCCTTAGAAATAGTTTTTTTGATTTTGTACACGAAGCATCCTGTTATTTGGCAATATGTTTCAACTACGTAGTATTCCATAATTTTTTATTTTAGTAATAATCGTGAGCCAATTCATCAATGATATTTTATTTCACCTCGAATCGCGAGTAACATCCTTGTCTAGCGGGAATTCTGCTTTATCTAATGGGCTGGATAATCTCGCGGCTTCCCAAGCATCACGAGCTATATCTTTACAGATTTCGGCAATTTGAGTGCCATTAGCAAATCCAGGAAAAGTATATTGGTGCTTTTCCCAAAAATCTTCAAAGGTTAAAGTTTTTTTGGAATTACGGGACATAACTTAATATTTCGTCTCTAACAATCTGCATTTATTTCTTCAAGTATTAAATCAAATAAATCATCCCCAGTCACTAATTTACGAATAGAACCTAAAACGTGAAGGTGCATCCGAGCTAAAGTATTAAATCCTCCAACCGCGCCAACGCATTCATCCCATGTTTTATCAACCTGAGTAATTGCACAAGTATAAATTTTTGATTCATCTTTGAATGTTTCACAAAAAATCAAAAACTTATATCCCAGATACTCGCCCTGCCCTATTGCTTTCTTAACCATTTTTGCGTACCTAACTTTCAAATAGTTCAAGGGGTAGATAAATTGCTACCTCTAAAGGTTGAGGAATATTACGTAAATTTACTACATAATCACCGTATCGTTTAATATGCCTATTCACATAGGGACTTAACGCCGCAACATGACGCTGGTGAATCACCTCTCCCTGTGCAGCTAAAGTCTGAATCGCCAAAGACATATCAACCGTATTTTGCAAAATCACAGCAGAAGCGACCAAATCGAGATATTTCAACCGCTTTTCCTGCTCAATTGGGTCATTCTCTGTAATCGCCCCTTCCTTACCAAAAAAGACCCAATCCAAGAAAGCGTGGTACATCTCCACAATATTCGTGATGGCATTAATTTCAGAGCGCATCCTCACGTTAGAGATGTACTCTAGCAGAAACATCGTCCGTACAACCTTACCCAACTCCAGGAATGCTTGATAAAGTCGGTTCTTGCGACTGTAACTACCTAACTTCCGCAACAAAGTAGAAGGCATCACCTTCCCTGCCTTAATCGACAGCACCACCCGCATCATGTCATACCAGTGAGTCTGAATCAGATTCCAATTGACCACACCCTTAAACAAAGGGTCGAGATACTTGTAGCTGACATCTTCACTTGGGCGAACAAAAGCATGATCCTTCCAGTTGCGAATGCGCGGCATCAACTTGATACCCAACAGGTAAGAAATGGCAAACACAGGCCCAGATTGCCCTTGTGTATCTGCGTGCAACGTATCTGGTTGAATATCGGAGAGATTTTTCAATAACCCATCCAAAATATACACCGCTTCCCACACACCACAAGTAATGAAATGAGTAAACAAAGCAATGTACTTATCAGAAACGTGGTGATAAGCAATACCACCATATCCGCCATAACGGATGTGATACTCACTGTGGAGATTGTTTTCATATATCTCAAACTTACTGCCATCGGCGGCGGCACGTTTCCCAGTACCCCAAACTGACGGCAGGCTGAAACGGTTGTAAGCATTGATAATATCTCGAATCGCCGCTTCAATATTGGACGTACTGACATGGCGACGGTTGGTATAAGAAATCATGTGAGATGTGACTGCACCCTGTGAATGTCGTGCCATTTGGTTTGGCCCCAAGTTGCAACCATAGCTGAAAGTGGTAAAAATATAACGCTCCACAGGCTGCTTTAATTTAGGTTCACTCCCCGAAAGCGGGCCAAAATGTTTTGTCCAATTCAACCAATGCTCAACATTGCAGAGAATGTCTAAAATACTACGCTCAGGCATCAAATTACGGATTTTAGCTTCTAAAGCTTCCACCTCTTGTGGTTGAGCAACAGGTGTAATTTTTTTAAGAACAGGTTCACCTGCCTGATTAATTGTGACTTGCTTTTCGACCGCAGAAATGGCATCAACTTCTTCTGCAACTTGGGTTAATAACTTGCGTAAGTGTTCTACAAAGTCTTCTGCATTGTCTGGAAACCCAACTAAGCGGCAATATTCTGATATCAGGGGTTCACATTCAGATTTTGACAGAAGTTGCTCACGGAAATCAGCGTAAGAAAGAGAACCAACAACACAGGCATCTCCCGCTTTAAAATCATCTGCCAAGTAAGAAAAAATACAAATTTCTAGCTGCTGACGTACTAAAACTTGAGTACCATTCGCCTCTTCTATCACCAACGCCCGCCATTGTTTACCAACAAAACTCAAGTCAATTTCAAACGGCAAATGTCTACCGCGCTTATGTTCGTTGTCCAGAATAAATGAAAGTGCATCAATTACCGATTCATCAGCAGAGGTGGAGAGAATGTCTAAAGACCGTACCAAATCAAATAAAACTTTGCGGTGAGGCGAATAGAACCGCCACATCAAAGGTAAATGATTATTCGTGTTGTACGCCGCAATCTCTTCATATTTTTGTAGCAGTAAATCTGGCCCACCATGTTCATCAAAGATTGACTGTACTTTAGTTCCCAAACTCTGAGCGTCTTGAGCTTCCTTGGATGCAGTTAAAACCTCTGCCAGTGTACCTAATAGCTCTGATGTCTGCGTCAGATGTTTTTCGCGCAGTTCCTGTAATCGTTGTTTGGCATTGTTTTGAATCTTAAGAACACGCTTGAGGAACATGGATACTAAATTATCGCGGGTTTTGACCTGTGCTTCGTACAGTAGACATAAAACTAAGGTGCGGCGTTTAGGGAGATTAACATCTCGCAATTCCGAAATATCTAAAGCTCTGGCTTGGGCTGCGAAATATCTAATTTTAGTCAGGGCAATACTTCCTAACAAACGTTTGGCATCACCAAAACTCATGAGCGCATCAAACTTAGTGAGAAGTTGTTTCATTCCCTTGAATGTTGCACTTTTGGGAGGCAATTTTAGAAGATTTAGTGTAGCAATTGATTCTTCAATATCTCCGAGTAACAGTTGGTCTAAGTAAACCATTTCGGTGCTTGAAAGACCATTGTTCACCCGCCCAAACAGTCGATTATTTACGAAAGTACGGATATGACCAATTAATCGGTCAAGAGTGCCAAACGCAGGTAATTCATATCTTTCCTTGACCAACTCCTCTATTGCGACATTGATTAAATCAGCCGGGTGGTCTTTGACTTCTGCTTGTTGGGCAACTAGAATAGCAATCAACTTTTGGGCGGTTTTATCGTATTGTTTAACCCCCAGGTAAGAACGGATAGCCCGTTGGTAAGTATAACCTTGACGTTGTGACGGGATAGCTTTTACCCAGCTTTGTAATTTTAAACACGACCTTAAATGTTTAATTACCGCATTTGGTACACACTCAGGATGAGGAAAATATCCAAGTCGTTGAAAAGATTTCAACATCACCATGAAACAGAGAAACCCTTCATGGCTCTTGGTGCGAGACTTAGCAAATTTAATTTCTGCGCTTTGTGGAGTATAAAGTTCTGCTAATTCTTTGGGGTCGGGGTATTGTTTAAATTTCGGATAGGCGGTACGGTCAATTAAGGTCATTCAAGTCAAATTAACTACATAATATTCAGGAGTGAATCACAAACAGGCTGACAATACTGTTCAACCACACAGTATTTTATATTCTTTGTGGTAAACAGCGATAATTTTCATCAAAATATGGTTGCTCACTCTCTTGCTTGCTGTAATTTTTGACTTGAATATTTCCAGGAATATCAGTTTGATTTATCAATGTTAGTCAACAAATTGAAAGCAAGACGTGCAGCTTGTTCAGCTTTTTGTGAGGTAACTTTTTGATAGCGCAAGGTTGTTTGGATGCTTTCATGACCCATCAATGCACGCAGTTGTTCAATACTAATTATGCCTACGCGTTCTGTGGCAAATGTATGTCGTAGATCGTGAATGCGTACTCCCTGAAGAAGTAAGTGTTTATTGGTAATTTCTCGCCAGTAGTCATGTAGTGTTCGGTAGCTTATTCTACTTATCTTCATCGTCACTGGATGCTGTGCTGTAAATAAAGCATCGGATTTTTTATGTCGGTCGTATTGTATATATTGATTTAGTGCTATCGCTGTCGCTTCGTTGTAGAAACACCATCTTTGTTTATTTCCTTTTCCCAATACTTGAAATTTCCAATTAAAGAGGTCTACTGATTCTAGATTTAGTGCTAAAAGCTCACCAATTCTACATCCTGTATGATGTAATAAATGCACAATCGCATTCATCCTGCGGTCATCGGCTACGGCTTGATACAGGATTTCTAACTGTGATGGTGTTAAAAACCGTATTATTTCATCTGTGCGATGTTCACCTTTTTCTCGTGAAGGTAGACGCTGTTTGATTCCCCGAATGGGGTTGGATTTTATGTATCCTTGTTCTACGGCAAAGTTAAATAGGCTTTGTAGTATCGCTTGATGCTTGTTGTGAGTTGTGTATTTTTAATGCGTGAGGGTATTTAAATACTCGACTAATATTTGACGATTGAGAATTTCAATTGGCCAGCTTCCATATTCTTGCAGTAATAATCCCAATGTTAGAGAATATGTCTCCTTGGTACTGAATGCCAACCCAGGACGTTCTAAAAATTCAACTACGACAGTGGCTAATGTTACTGTCTTTTTCACTTCAATTTGTGTGATTCTCTTAAGGTTTTTTCTGACTCAATCATATATCTTTTAGGCATGAAGCAAGACATCCTCTTATGGATACTTTAAAACTGCCTCGACCCCAAGAATCCCTGGCTGACTATATCAAGCGCATTAGAATATCTGACGGGATGACTCAGTTTGAGTTAGCTATTGCGGCAGGAATTCATTCTCGGTCTATTGGGAAGATTGAACGGGGGTTAACCACCAGACTTAATCGCAAAACGCTGCGTGGTCTTGCTGGTGGGTTAGGCATTCCCCAGGAATATCTGGAAGCGGTTGAAAGGGGTGAGTCTGTTAAGGGAGTCAATTCAATTAGGTTTTGTCCACAGTGCTGGACTCCTGGTGCGAATCCCGATCCTCTCTGGAGTCAAATTAGGGCTAAGTTTTGTTATCTGTGCGGTATGCAGTTGCAGACGAGTTGCACTCACTGTGGTGAGTTAGTTGTGTCTTTGAAGTATAAATTTTGTCCGATGTGCGGGAAGTCTTATAAAGAAAAGAGTCAAAATTGCTGAAACATAGACACAGCAACTGTTTCCAGACCATCTTGCCGAAAATTACACGTATCTGATACCGTTGGCGAAATAT
>JAVRBO020000014.1:0-6998 GCA_034531195.2 Nostoc sp. ChiSLP01 | reverse complement strand
GCTTCTGCTGAAACTGCCCCTGTTGCAATAAGCGCTCCTTCCATCAACGGTTAATAAGTAATTAGGTTAACTAAAATAAAAGGCGCTCTCCTCAAAAGGGGGGCGCTTTTTAGTGTCGATGATTAGGGGTGATGGGGTGATAGGAGGGAGGCGATGCACGGTGGGAAACTATACCCCTAGTTTCAGTTTCAAGTGAGGAAAAAGGAGCGATCGCAACTGTACAGTGACAAATTAAATGGCGTTGAGACAAATTGTGTCATCAAGCTAAGCCTTACCCACTTTACATTTGCAACAATTTGTGTTGTACAGCTTGTAAGTTTTCGTGCTAGTTTTAAGCTTAACGCTCTTTGAGTATAAGCGTTACAGCGGCGTTGCTGAATCAAAATATGAATCAGGCGATCGCTTCAAACTTGCGAGCGCTATGCGCCCGCAGTGCCACAGAGCCATACTGAAGATAATGTATTACTAACCGAATTAAATATTTCAGCATTTGTGCTGACTTACAGTAACAAAAAGTTTTACGATGTAGTCGAGCAAGATAATGTCTTAAACGGCTATTTTCACCTTCTACTCTTGTCATATACGTCTTACTAACGATGTGGTCTTCATTGCCAATGAAACAAGGATACACAGGATAACCATCTATGACGTAGAAATAAGATTGCCAACACTTGATGACTATCCACAAATTTTTAAACGTTTCCGCACTTCTATCGCCCAAAACCCAAGCTATAATCCCCGCAACGCTATGATTTACTACTGTCCACAACCAAATTTTGTAGAGGGGTAAGCCTGTGAAGCGTATCGTAGAATTTCCTTTGGAAAACGGCGAAGCCAGTAAAAATACTAAAGTTTTTATCAGCTACCGCAGCCAAGACCCAGATTTAACGCTGGCTCAACAGTTCTATGAAGCCTTAAAAGCGTCTGGATATGAAGCATTTATGGCTGGGGAAAGTATTCGGCTGGGTGAAAACTGGCCAGAGCGCATAGATATAGAATTAGAGCAATCTGATTACTTTCTGCTATTGTTATCTCAGAAATCTGCAACCAGTGAAATGGTGACAGAAGAAGTCAGGCGGGTGAAGCAGTTGCAAGATTTACGTCATGACCATAAACCAGTAATTTTGCCAATTCGCATCAATTTCCCTTTGAATTCCCCATTAAATTATGATTTACGGGGTTATTTACAAAGAATTCAACAGCGAGAGTGGAAATCATCTGCTGATACACCCAAGATTTTGCAAGAAATTTTGACAATTCTGGCAGAAGGTCGTGAGCCTACTTTGACGGAAGATGAGCTAGTAACAACGCCGCCTGCTGTAGAAAGCCCAGAATCCCCACCTTTACCAGTTGCAGAACCAGAATTACCCGAAGGGCAGGTGGATTTAGCTTCTCTATTTTATGTGGAACGCTCTTCCATAGAGTCTGACTGCTATGAAGCTATTTTGAAGTCTGGTTCTCTGATCCGCATCAAAGCACCCCGGCAAATGGGTAAAACTTCGCTGATGGCACGTATTCTTCATCAAGCTTCACAACAAAGTTTTCTAGCCGTATCATTGAGTTTTCAACTAGCAGATAGTAAAGTGTTCGCAGACTTGGATCAATTTTTGCGCTGGTTCTGTGCTAGTGTCGGTCGAAAACTGCGAATACCAAATCGATTAGCGGATTACTGGGACGATATTTTTGGCAGCAAAGATAATTGTACAGCTTATTTTGAGGAGTATCTTCTAGCACAAATCAGCGAACCCTTAGCTTTGGGTTTGGATGAAGTCGATCTAGTATATCAACACCCTGAAATTGCTTCTGACTTTTTTGGACTCCTGCGTGCTTGGCATGAGGAAGCAAAAAATGGGGGCATATGGAAGAAATTGCGATTGATCGTAGCTCATTCAACAGAAGTTTATATCCCAATGAATATCAATCAATCGCCTTTTAATGTAGGGCTATCAATTGAGTTGCCGGAGTTTAATGTTGAGCAAGTGCAAGATTTAACACGCAGACATGGACTAAATTGGAGTTCTACTCAAATTGAACAACTGATGGCAATGGTGGGAGGACATCCCTACTTGGTGCGGGTAGCACTTTATCGCATTGCGCGACGAGACACCACACTGGAGGAATTATTAAAAGTTGCTCCTACAGATGCTGGTCCTTTTGGCGACCATTTGCGACGACACTGGTGGAATCTGAAACAACATTCTGACTTAGCAATGGCAATGAAACAAATTGTTGCAACAAACACAGCAGTACAGTTAGAGCCAATACAAGCGTTTAAATTAAAAAGTATGGGATTGGTCGAGCTAGAAAACAATAACGTTTTACCCAGATTCAACTTATACTGCCAGTATTTCCGAGAACGCGCTGCTTCTTTATAACGAAAATCTTATAGTGTCTCTGTATATGAACACAGCACAAAATCCAGCTTATGAATATCAAGTCGGAGGGAGCTTGCCAATTGATGCTCCTACTTATATTGTGCGGCAAGCTGACCAAGACCTTTATGAAGCATTGAAGGCAGGAGAGTTTTGCTATGTACTGAATTCGCGGCAAATGGGCAAGTCTAGCTTGCGGGTACAAGTTATGCAAAGACTGCGAGCAGAGGGCTTTGCCTGTGCAGCAATTGATTTAACTAGAATTGGCAGCCAGCAAGTAACACCAGACCAGTGGTATGCAGGGATTGTTCGCATTTTGGTCAGCAGTTTTGAGCTTTCAAAAAAGTTTAATTTGCGGAGTTGGTGGCCTGAACACGATCATCTTTCTCCTGTGCAGAGGTTAAGTGAATTTATTGAAGAGGTACTGCTGTCAGAAATTGATAAGAATATTGTTATTTTTATCGATGAAATCGATGGTGTCCTCAACCTCAAAGATACTGTGGGGACTGACGATTTTTTTGCTTTCATTCGAGACTGCTATAATCGGCGTGCTGATAACCCACAATATAGACGACTCACTTTTACACTTTTGGGGGTAGCAACACCGTCAGATTTAATTGAAGACAAAAAGCGCACGCCTTTTAATATCGGTCGAGCAATTGAGCTATCTGGTTTTAGTTTGGAAGAAGCACAGCCATTAGTTTTAGGATTGGCAAGTAAAGTCAGCAATCCTCACCTAATGCTACAAAAGGTATTAGCTTGGACTGGTGGCCAACCCTTTCTCACCCAGAAGCTTTGTAAACTTATCTTTGTATCTCCCCCTCAATCAGATAGTAATGAGACGTTGTGGCTAGAAAACTTAGTGCGCTCTCGTGTTATTGAAAATTGGGAAACCCAGGATGAACCTGAGCATTTGCGGACGATATCTGAGCGTATTTTAAGCAATGAAAAAAGAGCAGGAAGGTTGTTAGGACTGTATCAGCAAATTTTACAACAGGAAGAAGTTGCAGCTGATGATAGTTCCGAACAAATAGAACTGCGGTTATCAGGATTAATCGTCAAACAACAAAATTATTTAAAAGTTTATAACCGCATTTACCAGTCAGTATTTAATCTCAATTGGGTGAACACAGCTTTAGCAAATTTACGACCGTATGCAGAATTAATAGAATTATGGTTAGCTAGTAATCGCCAAGATGAATCACGACTGTTACGTGGTCAAGCATTAGAAGAGGCAAAAAATTGGCGGAAAGATAAAAGTTTAAGCGATTTTGATTATCAATTTATAGATGCTAGCACCGAGTTAGAACAGCGAGTAGAAAAACAAGCAAAGCAGGTTTTATCAGAGGCTTACCGTAAAGCCAATCAACGCATTCGCATTGGAACAGTGGTGTTGGGGATAACTTTGGTAGGGGCAGTGATATCTGGAATCTTTATCCTATCAATTATTAGAGAGGTGCAGCTAGCCAAAAAAAGTACACAATTAGAAAAAAAAGGAATTATAAACCTACAGCAATTTGAGTCTGATTCTGTGAAAACTTTGGTAGCTGCGATTGAAAATGGAAAAGAGTTAAAAGAATTAGTAGATCGTAATCAACTGGAAGAACTGGAAGAGTATCCGACTACTAGTCCAGTTTTAGCTTTACAGACGATCCTAGAGAAGATGCCACAACCAAAAGTACTGCAAGAGAAGAATATTGTTGACAGTGCTAGCTTTAGTCCTGATGGGCAATATGTTCTCACTACTGTGGGTAAGACAGCCAAAGTGTGGAACTCGTCTGGACAGGAAATTGCTACTTTGAAAGGACATCAAGGCATAGTAAATAGTGCTAGTTTTAGCCCGGATGGACAACGCATTGTTACTGCTGCTGATGATAAGACAGCCAAGGTGTGGAACTTGTCTGGACAGGAAATTGCTACTTTGAAAGGACATCAAGGCATAGTAAATAGTGCCAGTTTTAGTCCGAATGAACAGCGCATTGTTACTGCTGCTGATGATAAAACAGCCAGTGTATGGGATATATCTGGACGAAAAATCGTTACCTTACAACATCAGGATAGTGTCAAGAGTGCCAGTTTTAGCCCAAATGGAAAATATATCGTTACCATTTCTGCTAAAGAAGAGAAACCTGATGATTTTAACAAGAATGTTACAAAAAAGACAGCCAAAGTGTGGGACTTGTCTGGACAGGAAATTGGTGCTTTGAAAGGACAGCAAGGCATAGTAAATAGTGCCAGTTTTAGCCCGGATGGAAAGTATATCGTTACTGCTGCTGATGACAAGACAGCTAAGGTCTGGGATATGTCTGGGCGAGAAATTGTTACCTTACAGCATCAAGATAGTGTCAAGAGTGCCAGTTTTAATCCAAATGGAAAGTATATTGTTACTACTTCCGACCCAAATAATACAGTTAAGGTGTGGAATTTTGATGGGCAGGAAATTGCTACATTAGGATATCAAAATAATGTTAATAGTAGCAGTTTTAGTCCGAATGGAAAGTATATCGTTACTACTTCCGACCCAAATAATACAGTTAAGGTGTGGGATTTGTCTGGACGGTACATCTTTAACTTAAATCATGTAAATCCCGTCAAGAGCGCCAGTTTTAGCCCAGATGGAAAACGTATAGTTACTATCACTTCTGATGGCTCGGCTCGTATCTGGTTAGTACAACCGCTCCCTTTGCAAGGATATCTGGGTAGTTTTAGCCCAGATGGGAAGCACATTCTGACAATCTCCTTGGACAAGACAGCTAAGGTGTGGGATTTATCTGGACAGGAAATTGCTACCTTGCAAGGAAATCAAGACATAGTAAATGGTGCCAGTTTTAGTCCAGATGGAAAACACATTCTGACAATCTCCTTGAACAAAACAGCTAAGGTGTGGGATTTATCTGGACAGGAAATTGCTACCTTAGAAGGTCATCAAGACATAGTAAATAGCGCCAATTTTAGCCCTAATTCTCAATATATTGTTACAGCCTCTCTTGACAAGACAGCTAAGGTGTGGGATTTATCTGGACAGGAAATTGCTACCTTGAAAGGTCATCAAGGCATAGTAAATAGCGCCAATTTTAGCCCAGACGGAAAACGCATCGTCACGGCTGCTGATGATAAGACAGCCAAAGTATGGGATATATCTGGACGAAATCTTGCTACTTTGAAAGGTCATGAGAGCATAGTAAATAGTGCTAGTTTTAGCCCAGATGGAAAACGCATCCTTACTGCGAGCAATGATAACACAGCCAAAGTTTGGGAGACATCTGGACGAAATCTTGCTACCTTGCAAGGGCATTTGGGTATGATAAACAGTGCTAGTTTTAGCCCAGATGGACAAAATATTGTTACTTCATCTATTGATAATACTGCTAAATTATGGAGTTTGTCTGGACAAGAAATTGTTACCTTGCAGGGACATTTGGGTACTGTAAACAGTGCTAGTTTTAGTCCTGATGGAAAACGCATTCTCACCACTTCTCTTGATGAAACTGCTAGAATATGGAGTTTATCAGGACGGGAACTTGCTAATTGGCCTGATGTTAGTAAAGCTAGTTTTAGCCCAGATGGGCAGAATATCCTTACTACTTCTTTTAATAATTATGCTTATATACGCTCAGTAAAAAACTTAGCTCAACTATTAACACAAGCCTGTGAATGGTTACAGGGCTACATACCATATAGAGCTGATATACGTGAGACTTTAAAACTTCCTACTTGGCAACAAGCGGGAAAAATCTGTAATTTTTCCTCATCACTACCTTTGCCACCTTCATCTTTAACACTCCAGAAAAAAATTGTAGTAGTAGTTGATCCCGGACATGGTTTACCCCCAGACGCTGGAATGAAAGGCCTTGTTCTTGAAGACGATGTAACTTTATCTATCAGCAAAAAGATAGCCGAGATTTTGCAGCAACATGGTGTTCAAGTCGTGCTAACACGGGATACATATGACAATATTGTTGCAAGTAGCGTAACAGATAGCTTGTCATATAGGGTAAAGAAAGCAAAGCAGGTTGGCGCTTCCTTATTTATTAGTATTCATGCGAATGGCTTTGATGGAAAGCACGATGGAATAGAAACATTTTATCTTGGCAAAAATCAGCGTCTAGCCAAAGTAGTTCACAGTACCATTATTCAGAATATTAGCGGCTTGAGAGATAGAGGGCTTAAATCGACCGGTTTCTTTGTTCTTAAGAATAACAATGTACCTGCAATTTTAATAGAGACAGGTTTTATCGATCACCCAAAGGATGGCTTACGATTGAATGATATAAATTACCATAATCAAATGGCTGATGCGATCGCTAGTGGTATTCTCAAGTATTTACAACAAAGCGATGCTACTGAATAAAGTAACAAAGAGTCAGGGCGGCCGCATCTTATCAATAAGAGTATTCTATTCTCAATAGGCTCAAAAATAATCTCATTAACGTTAGCTTATTGACAAATATTTTAGCGTTGGCGTAGCCCGCCGCAGGCATCCAAATAATGAAGTAAAAAGTCTGATTTCAGATTTAACCATTGAAAACTTTGCTAATCCCCGTTGTTTAATTACGTGCTTGCACGCTTGGGACCTAGATTCCGCAGGTGCGCTCGTAAATGCTGTATTTTTGAAAATGACCTAAA
>JAVRBO020000013.1:0-88004 GCA_034531195.2 Nostoc sp. ChiSLP01 | reverse complement strand
TGTTTTTGCGATCGCCCTTAATTATACTTTGGCGAGAGTGATAAAAGAGGGTTAACAGCGGTTGAAGCTAAGAACCAACCAAAAGCGAAGCCTTTTTATCAAGAGGCTTCGCTAAAAGCAACCTACACAATACTAAAATTCAAAGGTAATTCAGTACAATTCAAATAAACTAGTTGACCCCACAAAGCATAAAGCGTAATAATTAGACTCCAAGAGTGAGAAATTATAAACAGCGATCGTTACTGTGACCAAAGATACTTCAGAGCAGAAGCAGGCATAAAATTATGTTGCAGCAACACTTCAGCAGTAAATTGCTCGAATATCATGATTTTCCAACTGCATACAAGTATTGAAAACGTGGAAAGCCATAAAGAAAAAATCCTGGTGGTAGATGACGAAGTAAGTATTCGCCGGATTTTAGAAACGCGTCTTTCCATGATTGGTTACGATGTGGTCACGGCAGGCGATGGTGAAGAGGCACTGTTAACGTTTCGCTCCTATGACCCAGACTTAATAGTTTTGGATGTGATGATGCCAAAACTAGACGGTTACGGTGTCTGCCAGGAATTACGCAAAGAAACTGATGTCCCAATTATCATGCTTACAGCCCTAGCAGACGTTGCTGACCGAATCACTGGGCTGGAGTTAGGTGCAGATGACTACATAGCTAAACCATTTTCTCCCAAAGAACTAGAGTCGAGGATTCGCTCGATACTGCGGCGACGGGGTAGCAAAACAAGTGCTGCTGGCGTTCTCAATTCAGGAGTGATTGAAGTAGGCTTTCTCAAAATTGATACAAATAAGCGGCAAGTCTACAAAGAAAGTGAGCGGATTCGACTAACTGGTATAGAGTATAGCCTGCTAGAGTTATTGGTGAGCCACTCAGGAAAATCCTTTGACCGTAGAGAAATTTTGCAGCGAGTCTGGGGTTATACCTCAGAACAACATGCAGATACTCGTGTGGTGGATGTACATATCTCCCGATTGAGGGGAAAGCTAGAAGATGACCCCAATAATCCAGAATTAATTTTGACCGCGAGAGGTTCGGGCTATCTTTTTCAACGAATTATTGAACCAGAGCATTAATACCAATTCGCAATTCGCAATTCGCAATTCGCAATTCGCAATTAAAAAACTATTAGTATCAATTAATTGAATAATTAAGTTGTTTTGAATATAAGTCTAGTCTATACTTTTGTTCAGTTACAAGACCTGTCCTATTAATTGCTCATTCAATTTATTTATTTCTATAAAAAACACACAACAAGCATCAATCTCTAAGCTACATAGGTTTGACATCCACCCCGCCCTATAAGTGCGGGGATTCCTAAGACTCACGACTTAGGTTTATATTTCCTTCCCTTACGGGTTTTTTGCAACTGCCCTTTAGCAAAATGCCTATCAGGTCTTATGTTCGCTCCACAGACTGTAACTGCTTGCCCAGCAGCCAAAATATTCCGACTGGCGTTGAGATCTCGGTCGTGATGTGTTCCGCAGTTGGGACAATCCCACTCTCTGATATTCAACGGCAATTTATCAACGATATGCCCGCAGTTTCCACAGCGTTTAGAACTGGGAAACCATCGGTCAATTTTTACCAAGTTTCGACCATACCACGCTTGCTTATACTCCAGTTGCCTCACCAGTTCTCCCCACGCAGCATCGCTGATGGCACGGGCCAGCTTGGGATTTTTGACCATGTTCTTAACTGCCAAATCCTCAACTACTATCGTTTGGTTTTCACGAATCAGTCGAGTTGTCAGTTTGTGCAAATAGTCTTTCCTAGAGTCAGAGATTTTAGCTTGAATCCGAGCTACTTTGAGTCTGGCTTTGTCTCGGTTGCGAGATGCTTTGTGCTTACGACTCAAAGACTTGTGCGCCTTCCTCAGTTTTTGATAGTGCTTGTCAAACGCTTTAGGGTTAGCAATCTTTTCACCTGTACTCAGAGTTACAAGGCTACTCACCCCAACATCCAATCCCACAGCACTATCGACTGGTTGCATGGTTTCATCGGTCGGATCGTCAATCCGCAAACTGACAAACCAGCGTCCACAAGGCTCAAGTCTAACTGTGATGATGCTAGGCTCACACCCCAAAGGAAGTTGCCTAGACCACTTAATTGGCAATGGTTCGGCGCACTTAGCCAGATACACTTGTCCATCCTTCCACCGAAAACCAGACTTGGTAAATTCTACGCTGCCACCGCAAGTCTTCTTCTTGAAATTGGGATATCTCGCCCTTCCCGCAAAGAAATTAGTGAAAGCAGTTTGCAGATGTCTTAATCCTTGTTGCAGTTGTACACAACTAACCTCATTCAAAAACTGGAGGTCATCAACTTTTTTCCACTGCGTCAACATGGCAGAAGTTTGAACGTAGTCAACTCGTTCCTGCCTTTCATACCAAGCCTCGGTTCTCGCTGCCAGAGCTTTATTAAAAACCAACCGCACACAACCTATTGTCCGGCGCAATATCTGTTCTTGCTCGGTGGTTGGGTAAAAACGGTAACGGTAGGCTTTTTCCATACTTCACATTTTACCGCATTCCCTGTAAAGCCGTCCTGGAAGGACGGGGTTTCTACCCAGGAATTTTGATAAACGGTAATAGGTACTCCCGATGCACAGCAGTTTGTCGAGTGACATCGCACTTCAAGACCGATTTTTCGTCAGTTGTACCAAGATAGCCTCAAGACTCTGTAGAGCAGCGTTTGTAGTGCGTTGGTGTTCTTCAAAGTTACGCTGGTGTGTTTCGTGACTGTCGCGTAATTCAAGCAGTACATCGTCCAAAATCGCACTGCGAGCAAGAACACGGTCAACGTTGCTGGTAAGCTGTCGTATTTCTTGTCTTAGCTCATCTAATTGGATCTGGGAGTTCGCTTGTCTTAGTGCCAAGTTATCTAACTGTGCCTGAGTTCTATCTAATTGCGTTTGAGTGTTAGCTTGTCGTTCGGCAAGCCCTAGCATGATTTGTTCAATGCGGTCTAGTCTGCTGGGGAAATACTCAGGCGTACCAGTCATTTTTGCTTTGGGTTCAGTCTCTACTAAAGATTATATTAAGTTGCAGCCCTTGATTGCACGTCATTTTAGCAACAAAACCAGACCTTGCTATCTCCTGTACTGTTTGCTGAATGACTGAAGATCCATACTCATGAAAGTTGCGGTGATGGAAGGTGGCGATGCCTTCTCTTTGGGAGACGTTCTTGCTAGCTTGCTTGGACGTAGGAGTACGGCAACGTCTTCTCTTCTCTACGAGAGGCTGCGCCAATGAGACTGTACACGCAGCTTGCTTCCCCGTAGGGGTACGACGAATGCCCGGCTTAGTTGTGGTTTACTGGAGTCATACTCCACCGCAATCACTGGACGGATGCCAGCTTGCACCATGCCTGCTTCAATCCCGCCGCCCCCAGCGAACAATATAATGGCGGTTGGTGCATTGATTGTAGAACAGTTTTGCCAGAAGGTGGTTTCTTGGTTTTGGCTTTTTTGATGAAAGGGACAATTTCTGAACTAAAAAACTAGAAGGAACTGGAATTATTCTTAATATTTAATCTCAGTGTGGTAATCATCATTTTATTCGGTGAAGAAAACCGAATTTCCAGTCATCACTTTCCAATATATTATAAATACATAAGTACAAGTTATAAACCCCATTTATCTTGCGACGCGCTACTAGCCAGCATAATCCTTCTAGTTTTCGCCCAGTTGGGTGATTGAACCAACTATGAATCATAAAATTGAATTATCTCTAGAACAAGAGTTTAGCCTGAAAGTTTTTGCTGACCAAGTACAGCAGTTGTCTGGGGAACAAGCTAAAGAGCTTTTACCTATGCTGTACAAGCAGATGATTGTTAGGGAAAAGACCTATCAGGAATTGCTAAAGCAGGAGTGTCAACGAAGTTTAGATGCTTTATCCGGGTTTGAAACAGTAAACTAATTTCTGGACAAAACTACGATAAGTTTACTGTTTCCCACTTCTTCAATTCATTCGTTTGTCTACATATTGCCTTAGCCGTTCTTACCAATTAAGGACGGCTTGCAGCGTTTTTTGTGTCCTAACCGATGTCAATTGCAAATTAGTTTGGCCCCAAGGCGGTGAAATGTACCAGCACGTTTCGAGCGAGTTGATTAAGTTAACCATAATGGAATGGCACTCTTGTAAACCTGAAACCTCCTCTAGGCAGGGTGTTGGGGGTAGGGTGTAGTGAAGCCGAACAAGATCGTCAAGCCTTACGGGAAACAATCGCTCAAGCAGAGCGCGATCGCCAAACTTTTCAAGAAGAAATCCGCCGAATATGGGAATACCTGCGCGACCGCAACGGCGGCAGCAGTACACCCAATTGAGATTCATCAGAGAGCAAGCGTGTATTTTCATATACTAAAATGCTCTCTGACGGGCTAAGTTTTTGAACTTGGTAAACTGATGGTCGAATAAAAGCTTGACTGTACCAGTAAGGCCATTGCGTTGCTTACGAACAATTAACTCAGCAATGCCACGCTCAGGAGTATCGGGATTGTGCATCTCCTGACGGTAAAGCATGATGACAACATCGCTGTCTTGCTCAACAGCACCACTTGACCGCAGATCGCTCAGTACAGGGCGTTTGTCATTGCGATGTTCAACTTCACGGCTTAACTGCGATAAGGCAAGTACTGGCACATCCAAATCCTTAGCGAGTTTCTTTAGCCCACGGCTGATTTCTCCAACCCGCTCGGTCATATTAGCTCTGGAGTCAGCACCTTCAGCCATCAGTTGCAGATAATCCACAACCACAAGCCCAACACCACCGTAATGCGATGAAATTCTGCGAACTTGGCTACGAATCTCTGTCAAGCTAGGGCAAGAGTTATCGTTGATGAAAATCGGCAGTTCGCTCAAAGAAGCGATCGCCTGACTTAATGGTTGCCACTGGTTATTTGGACATGCGCCCGGTTTCCAAAAAGTTGTTTTCAATGCCAGATTCGCTGCTGAGGAAACGTTGCACATATTCATCAGTAGACATCTCCAGGCTGAAAACGCACACAGGCAATCGGCTCATTTGAGCGACATTAAGAGCGAGATTACCAGCCAAAGCCGACTTGCTAACCGAGGGACGAGCCAAAACAATTGTCAATTCGCAATTCGCAATTACGGATGTAATTGAAAATTGGTTCATTCAGGGTGCAAGCCCCTAATTTTAATTATGTAAAAATCAAGATACGTACAATACCTCTGCCAAATTACGAGGGTTCAACGCCCGTAGAAACGGGATGAATACGACCTAAAGAAGTAAGCTTGGCAAAAATCTGAGTTAATAAAATAGGCTCAGGCATTTCCGGAAGCATTTTTAAGATTTCACGGACATATCGAAAACCACGATAGTGAGCTTTAAGATCAATAATGCCGGAGTCAGGATTAAGGAGACGAAAATCAGATAGAAGATAATGGGATAAGTTGACCATAAAGAATGCTAGATTCGCAGCATTAGTCACCGCAGTTTGATTGAGGTTCATAAAGTATTCCAATCCCCAAAATTGCTTGGCATCACGGAAGTTAAACTCGATTTCAAAGCGGAGTTTGTAGTAATCTATTATTTTGTCGAATGATAATTCCAAGTCGCTAGAGAATAGAATTACATGGCTGCAAGCATTAGTTTTAAGATCGGTTTTGACCAAAATTACTATATTGAGAGCCTGGGCAAATTCTTTGTGAAGCAGAGTGGCCTGATAAATACAGGAAAGAATTTCATTCTCAATAGCACTTTTACATAAATATTTGTCAGGTATATTACGATAGTCTAGTTTGTCACCGTATTTACGACGGGAGCGTTTATTAGAGTCAGGATGTTCATAAGGGACGTATAATGCTGAATCATGGCGCAACTTGGAAATTATCTGCAAATTAACTTGTCGTGCCATCTGCAAAGCATTATTGTTACCAAAATGACCATCTACTATCAAGTAAGTCAGTGGAATAAAGTTAGTTAATAACTTGAATAGTGAACTAATCATTTTCTGGATTAGTATTAATTCAGATGTTAATATGACTTCTTTTTTATTTTTGTTTTTACTTCCTTTTGGTCGCCCACGTCCACGTTTTTCTTTCTGTTTGGGTTTTTCGATTGTCGAGGTACTATTTATTTGAGTATCTTTCTTTATAACCTGTTCTATCTGAATCGGAAATGAGTGCCTCTGTTCAACGCTCACTAATGATAATACAAAGAAAGATAATCCTGATATCGGTTTACTGGACAGGCTAGAAAAGAACCTATCTAACCCATAAGTCTTTTTACCTGATTTACTCACTACAACTTCATCTCCTGCAAGCAAATACACCTCATTCGCCCGAAACAAATGCTTGCGAAAAAACAGCCAAAACAACGTCGCCCAAGGTATCACTGTATGAAAAAATCTCAACATCGTCCGATAACTACCACCAACACCTGCCCAACGAGAAATTCCCAACATGGTGACTCGGCCGCTCATTGCTAACATGGCTATGATGAGCTGGTTCATTCGACGCATCGTCGTCGCGTTGATCTGCGGTAGAAGGCATTGTAACAGTGATAAGATGTCGAACATGGGCGATTTGTAGCTTTTGAGTTGTCGTTTGGGAAGACAACAACTCTACTACAGAGCGCCCTCTCTCTTCATACTCTTTTTTTGGCTAAGGTATTGATTCCTTGAACCGTATTATACAAAAAGAATATCTGAACTTGTAGTTAGATTCACAAATGTACTGCAACGCATCATTTCAAACCGTACATTTGATGCAGTTCTGCGATTAAGCCAGAACAAATGACAGCCAAAAATTTCACAACGAATCGTATGTATTCAATAGTAAATGTTTTTGTTGTAGAGCGTTGGCGCAGCCCGCCGTAGGCATCGCCACCGGTGCATACAACACCAACAACGACGTTCTCAACGAGGTCACATCTGTAACTTGACAGTGTGAAGCTCATCAAAAGACCCACCAAACAACAATTGCAGGTAAAATCATCATGTCCGACGACAAAATTAGACAAATTGCGCTTATACATATTTACCTCAAAAACCTTCTATTGACATTTACCCAAAAGACTTGCCTGCTCTACCTCCTGCCATTTTTTAGTTCTGTTGAACTCACGTAATCTTAGCGATCGCTCTTTAGTGCTCTGTTTCTCGCGCTTTATATCTAGCAAGCTTTTCGGCTTTTTCTAACCGTCGAACTCACGTTAATTTATGAATCCCTGAATCATCACCCCGCGATATAAATAGTGCTTGGTTTTTGGCAATCAGACTAAATGCTTCTACAGCATCCTTTTTTCCCAAAATCTGCGCTTTATCAGTAGGCGGCCCGACAATGACAAAATCATTGTGCATTACTAATCGCCGATCGATTACCGCACCGTCCTGCAACACTTTTTGTTCGGCTTTGGGCGAGTTGACGAACAACACGTCAACTTCACCTTTTTCAGCCAGAGCCAAAGCCTGTCCGGTACCCACAGAAACAGATTTCAGCTTATATCCTGTTTTCTTTTCAATTGCTGGAACTAAATCATCTAAGAGGCCGCTATCCTCAATACTAGTTGTCATTGCCACTATCACATTTTTCTTTGCTGGAGCTTGTTGGGTGGTTGCTTCTAGCTTGCTTGAATTACCACTACAGCTAGTACAAAGAATTATCAAACTAGTTAGTAAAAATGCACCGATCTTTCTCGGAACCATAAAACCTCTTGGTATCTGATGCAACCTTTAAATGTTGTACGTATAGTCGCTTGAACTTTGAGAAGCTAAACTTACGACTTCTTCAAAAAATATTTGCTACGACTTGATGTCATAACTGTTGAGAATTTCTAATTGCCTTCGCCTTTGGCGACTGCCTTGGGAGCATTGCATCTTAATTGACTTCAGATGATTGCAAACATCCATATCCAGCTTCATAAGGCTGTATCTCTATACTTGCGAGATTTTTGTTTTCGCGGGAAGTTTAGTAATTTCAGATTTTTGGTTAGTTTATTACTGTTTTTTATCCCCTTATAGCAAAGATATCATACACTTCGCCAAAATAATTGCTAAAAAGAAAAGTTTTTCCTTGTATTTTCTTAGAAATAATGTATTTATACATACAGAATTTTTGTTTATTTTGTAGAATGCATAGACGATTTTAAGTACTAGTGCCTACATATTAATCATGTGATTTTGATTAGCGATCGCTATAGTAAATAGAGCAAGCAAATAATATTCTCCAGCGATCGCTATCGCAGTGAGGTGTACGATCTGTGAAGTGAAAGGTTGGTCAGCTCTACATTCCCTTTTTACAAAGAAAGGCAGAGGGCAGAGGGCAGAAGGCTTTTATGAAAGAAGTTAATAAAAACTTTAGTTGTGGGTCTAGAGCCGCACTAGTATAAAAAGATTTGTGTCGAGTAGAGTGCAACGAGACACAAGGCGTCCTTACTTCAATCCCACGTTTTTAAACGTGGGTTCCCCTCTGCCTTCTGCCTTCTGAATGAGTACGTACTTGCATCCTTTTAAATAGTCTAAAGTTGCGATGCGCTCGGCTGAGTGCTGCGACCAATCAACAGCGACATTCATGTTTTGTTCGGTATAGAATTGTTTCATGATGTCGTTGTAGCGAGCGATCGCTTCATCTTGCTCTGCTAATTTATAGGTTTCACGATGGAACACTGCTGGCTGCGGTAAACGCGGCTTCATTGCAGCTTGTACCTCAGAGTTGGGATAACCCACACACAACCCAAATATCGGGAATACAAAAGGCGGCAAATTTAGTAATGTGGCTACTTCTTGGGTACTTTTGCGAATTGCACCATTCGCTTTATTAAGCCAATTGGAAGGGTAATTCAAACCTTCAAGTGACGTAGCTGCGTTGAGCAGTTCTTCTTAGGGAGCCACTCCACAACTTGTTCAACTGAGACAATTGGGGACGACATCGAAGGACCCATTAACAAGCTCAACCGCCAGTTAAAGAAAGAATATCCCGATCGCGAGGTGATGCTTGTTGCTGTGCATACTCCCAGTTACAAAGGCTCTCAAGTCACTGGCTATAATGTCGGCGTACATGCACTCGTTTCTACCCTGGCCAAAAAAGGCGAACCAACTGGCAAGTTGAATATCATTACTGGTTGGCTGAACCCCGGAGATGTGACGGAAATCAAGCGTATCTTACAAGAAATGGATGTTCCAGGCAATATCTTACTGGATACCGAAACTTTCGATGCGCCCACCATGCCCGATAAAACGAGTTTTGCCTTTGGTAATACCACCATCGAAGACATCGCTGATTCTGCTAACGCACTGGGAACCATTGCTTTATGCAAATATGAGGCGGCAGTGCAGCGGAATTTTTGAATGAGAAGTTTAAGGTTCCCGCAGTTATTGGCACAACACCAATTGGTATCAAAAATACTGATATCTTGCTGCAAAATATCAGCAAACTTACTGGCAAACCAATACCAGAATCTTTAGTTAAAGAACGCGGAAAAGCCATCGATGCGATCGCCGACCTCGCTCACATGTTCTTCGCTAATAAGAAGGTAGCTATTTACGGAGATCCCGATTTAGTAATTGGTCTTGCAGAGTTTTGCTTGGAATGTGAATTAGAGCCAGTGCTGCTATGAGCCTGCACCAAAGATCCTAGACTTGCTGCACTAGAGAATAATTCACCCACAGACATTGAAGTTATTTGGAATGCAGACCTTTGGCAACTAGAACGCCGTATTAAAGATAAATCCCTCGAAATCGACTTGATTTTGGGTCATTCCAAGGGTCGATACATTGCGATCGATAACAATATTCCAATGGTTCGGGTAGGCTTCCCCAGCTTTGACCGTGCAGGTTTGTGGAAGTATCCCGTGATTGGCTACAAAGGAGCAGAATGGCTGGCAGATAATATTGCGAACGCCTTGTATGCAGATATGGAGTACAAACGCGATCGCGAGTGGATCTTAAACGTTTGGTAGAGTTTCAAACGCAGAGTAACGCAGAGTAAAACGCAAAGTAGGGCAGAGTAAGACTTTGCCTTCCTCTGCGCTAACCTTAGCGTACCTCTGCGTTTATAAAAAGTAAAGCTAACGAAACACTGGAGAACCATAATGACTATAGATCAGAATATCGTATTTTACGGAAATTTGAGCGAACTTTACCAAATGGCAAAAGAGGGTAAGATTAAGACCACTTTACAAGGTAGTCATACTCGTCCCTGTAAATTCTGGACTGCGACAAAGATTTTAAGTGGGATTAAAGATGCGATCGTCATTTCTCACGGGCCGAGTGGCTGTGCTTATGGAGTTAAGCGGGCATATAAACTCACCAATAGCCGCAATAGTGGTTCCCCTTATGAACCTGTGGTAACTACGAACATGAGTGAGAAAGCGGTGATTTTTGGTGGCGAAAAAGAATTACGAGGTGCGATTCGAGAAGTAGATGAAAAATATCATCCGGATGCGATCGTTGTTGCTACTAGTTGTGCGTCTGGTATTATTGGCGACTGTATTGATGATGTAGTAAATAAAGCTCGTAGTGAAATCGATGCTGAGATCATGACCATACATTGTGAAGGATTTGCAGGAGAGTATCGTAGTGGATTTGATATCGTATTTCGGCTTCTAGAAGGATTTTTAGGCGATCGCTTTTCTAAGCGCGTTGTCAAAACTGGCGATCGCATAGATATTGATAAGCAGGACTGTTTCATTCTCAAAAGAAAAATGTTTGAATCAGGATGATAACAGTATTGAATCAGGGTGCTATGACTGCCAGCTTAATTGTAGAACTAAAAAAAGTACCAGATTTCCGTACTCAACAGAGGCAAAGATATCCATTGTGGATGGTGTTGTTGGTCATCATGGGGACAATGAGTGGATGTAGAGGGTATCGAAGTTTAGGAGATTTTGTCAAACGGCATAAACACTCTCTAGTAGAAGTACTCGACATACCCTTATCAAGAGTTCCCTCATATTCAACGATTAGACGTGTGATGATGCGCGTAAATTTTCAGGTGTTGACACAAATATTTAACAATTGGGCAAATCAATACGTACAACTAAGTGAATCAGAATGGTTGGCAACAGATGGCAAAAGCATCAAATCGACAGTTACAGATTATAGTCGAGCTTACCAATCATTTATCAGTATAGTTTCGTTATTTAGTAGTAAACAAGGATTAACCGTTGAGCTGCAACCAATGAATAATAAGCAAACCAGCGAAATCACCACAGTACAAAATTTAATTGCAGCATTAGATTTAAGAGGTGTAGTTTTAAGTTTTGATGCACTTCACTGTCAAAAAAAACTGTTAAACAAATCATAGATAGTGGCAATGATTATGTCATCGCCGTCAAAGCTTTCTCAGCCTCATCTCTACAATCAGCTCCAAAAAAATATCAAACTGTCTCCACCAACCAGTACCAATACAACTATGGAACGAGTTAGCGATCGCATCCTCACTCACTTGTTGCTGTGGTCGCTCATCAAAAGCAGAGATGGACTGATATTGATCTACTTGTCGCTCAGTTGGTTCATCAGCAGAATTTAGAATAATCTGTGGCTGAGATTTATCAGCTTTTGGCTCTTGTTTGAGTGGTTTAGATGGTTACCTAGTCGATTTCATGGAACTGCTGGGGACAGCTATTTGTAAAAATGTTATAAACAAACAATCAAATGCTGAGAGTGCGTAATTCAACACCTCGTATATTGATATATGATATCGAGATATTAAAGATAGATAGCTTAAAGCATCATATATTGATATATGATGTCGAGGCGTTAAAGTAGGTTTTTGAAACAGCTATCAAAATAAAAGTATGCAAATTCGACTAGCAGTAATTAGTAATGCCGGGGGTAGTGCAAAAACTACACTTTCGGTTCATTTAGCTTACGAGCTAGCAAAACGTAAATATAATGTAGCTTTGGTAGACCTCGATCCCCAAGGCTCGTTGACATTATTCTGTGGATTGACGAACATGGCATCATTAAAGGGATTGGAATTGTAAGTTGCATATACGTTAATCCTAAAACTCTCAATTTCTGGGTAATAGATTATCGTATTTTCGCTCCTGACAATGATGGTTTAACTAAGATAGACCATGTAAAAAATATGCTGCAAGGGCTTGTATATCAAAAGCTTCTGCCTTTCGATACAGTTTTAATGGATACTTGGTATGCAGTCAATAATTTAATGCTTTATATTGATAGTTTAGATAAAATTTATTATTGTCCTTTAAAGACTAATCGTTTAGTAGATGATAGTTTTGGTCAAGAAAAATACAAGAATCTTCAAACTTTGTTATGGAGTGATGAAGAGTTGAAATGTGGTAAAATCATAAAAATTAAAGGGTTTCCTGCTGACAAAAAAGTGAAACAATTCCTTTGTTACTGTCTCTACCGATAGAACGGATTATGTTGCCACCAACGATTTATCTCAAAGTTGTACGGATGTTGCACAAAAGGTGTGTAAAATCCGTTGGAGAATAGAGGAGCCAGCGCGTTGCGGGGGTTCCCCCCGTTGTAGCGACTGGCGTGAGTTTCATAGAGAAATAAAGCAGTTAACTGGCATTGAATCATGTCAATGTCGTAAAGCACGTCTTCAAAGAAATCATATTGCTTGCGCTATGCTGGTTTGGCTGAGACTCAAAGATTTAGCTTATAAAAGTCGCCAAACTATTTATCAAATTAAACATAGCTTGTTGTCAAATTATTTAATTGGTCAGTTAAAACGTCCAGATATTGCTATGTCAATGGTTTAGTTTTTGGGCACTCGGCGCGGCTACGCCGTGCCATTGCTTGTACCAGTTGCGTAAGTCCTGTATAGCTTTGGCATTTTTAATTATTAATATTTGGATTTATCTATTATGGCATTATCTCAGTACTATAAGAAGAAGTAGTAAAAAGGCTTTCTCTCATCTATTTACTCCTAAACAAATGCTGGAATTTTTACGTCAAACTATAGACCGCAACTATGGGGTAGTCCGTGAAGTGCATTTGACGTAGGGCTGACTTGGGTTGATTCTGGGGGGCGATTCATAAGTTTAATTTATATTTTATCCAAAACAATCGACTTTTTTAGACTCTGAGCAAACTGTATCATACACTACTTTTTTTTGACGATCGCCAAACTTTTCGGTCTACTGAATTTAATTGAAGATTGGGTTTTTGGGTGTGACAAACAGTGTCTATAGTATTAACTGATCGTTATTATAATTTAATTACCTGTGCAGCATTTTAATCTCTAAATAAAAATAAATTGTAGTTTTTCAAACACCAGTAACCACTAAATTCTAATCCATTTCAGCACATGAGGAGCTTTGTGATAACGGTAGGTAAAGCCGTCCTTGGCTGCGATCGACTCTCCTTTGCTTGCCTTACTTCTAATAGTTTTAATGGAATAGAACGTTAATTCAGTCATTTCTTTATGAGAAAGACCTTCATTTATATCTTTCTGAGCCAATATCGTTAATTGATTTTGAGATTCACTCTTAGGAGAATCATCTACAGTAATCTGAGTATTTTCAGGAGAGTTATGAGTAATTGTTTTTTGATTTCGATAATCTTGGACTGTTAAAAGTTGCCAACTCGAATCTTGTGCAAGTTCTAGAACCCATTGATGATAATCAAATAGACTTTCCCTATGCCCAACGCTAATAAACGTTGTTTTCGTTGTTTGTAACTGTTGATATAAACTTGCTTCATTTCTTAAATCCAAGGCACTTGTTGCTTCATCTAATATAGTGAATCTTGGATGAGTCACTAACAAGCGTGCGAAAGCAAGGCGTTGTTGTTCTCCCAATGACAATATATTCTCCCAAGGAACATCTGTATCAAAGCCTTCAACTCGACTTAGTAAATTTTGTAGATTAACTTGTCGCAAAACTTCTTTGAGTTCTACATCAGTCATTTGGCGATTAGTTTTAGGATAGAGTAACTGTTCACGCAAAGTACCCAAAATGATATAGGGACGTTGGGGCAAAAACAACACTTCTTCTAGGGGAGGTCGCACCAGACGACCTTTTCCCGCATTCCACAAACCAGCGATCGCTCTCAACAGAGAACTTTTACCTCTACCACTCGGCCCGACAATCAATAAACCTTCTCCTGGTTGAACAGACAGTGATAAATCTTCAACAATCACCTGTTCATAGTTGGGCGTTTGTAAGGTAACATTCTCAAATGCGAGATGATTTTCTTCTATTGTTTTGATGCTACTTACATTCTCCGGTTCTTTAGTAACAGCTTCTAATGCATCCGAAAATTCAGTTAAACGCTCAATGTAACTCGAAAATCGTCCTAAACTTCCAAATTCACCTATTAGTGTTGCCAGCGCAGTAGCAAATAGATTAGCAGCCATACTAGCTTGGCTAATTTGTCCAAAATTAAGTTCATCCCTCATGTATAAAGGTGCAAGTAATAAAAAAGGGAATATTTGAATAAGAGCTTGATAACCTCGGTTAAATATATTATCGTTTCTTTCCCAATTAATCTTGCGTTGAATATTTTTAACGACCTGAATAAATCTGCGCTTAATTATATTTAATTCTTGGTTTTCTCCTCGAAAAAAAGCAATTGATTCAGCATGATTACGAACATGAGTTAGTGTATAATTATAGTCACCTTCAACTTCAAGTTTCTCTTGATTAATCTTATTTAATTCTTGAGTTAAGTAAAGAGCAATTAAATTTCCTACGATCGTATAAATAAGTAAAATATAGACAAAAAGTTGCGAAATTGACCAAAGAATGCTTAAATAGACTATCATTTCCAGCACTTTTTCTAACAAAGTAGCTGAAAAGCTAAAAACAATTCTAGTAATAGGTTCTATTTCTTGAGATAGACGTTGATCTGGATTATCAATATCAGATTTAAAATTTATTTTATAATAGGCACGATTGCTTAAATATTTTTCTAAAATATAATTATTTAACCATTGATACCAATCAAGAGCAATCTTTTGCTTAACAAATTTAGAAAATCCTACCAACGGGATTATCCCTATAAGCCCAACAGCGTATAGCGATAAAGTTTGCAGAAATATAGAATAATTTTTCTCTTCAATAATATCAAGTAGATCGCGAGTAATGAAGGTATTAAAGGCAGTTATGCCTACGAGCGTCATTATTAATAATATCAGGAGAGCTAACATCCCCCAGGCACGGATAACATCTGAAAATGCTCTCATACCTGGCTTTGTTGGAAACCAGTAAGGCCCAGCAATCACCTTTACATCTTCCCAGAATCGAATAAAACCTGAAAAAGGATTTGTTGAGGTTTTATCTTGAACAACTTGGGTTTGCATATTTCTGAAATTAAGATTTTAGAATTAGATTTAATACTTTTTAGTAGGGATACTCTTGCTTGTTGTCCAAAAGCTTGAATTGAATCTGATTAGAAGTAGGAGTCATAATACAGTTCCTTACATTTAAATGGAAATTCTATCCCAGTCCAAGGTGTTTGCTGACAAGGTAGAGACGCAAATTTAGCTTCTCTACATAGTGTATTACTAAATCTCTATTGATTGGTCTGTTGCTTGTTCAATAAATTTTTGGAGTTTTTGAACTAGGGTCTGGACATAAGGTGGTGACACCATGTCTTGATGATTACCAGGAACTATATCAGTTTTTATATGTTCCACTAGTTCACCCCAGTTATATTCAAGGTCAGCATCAGTCTCACTAGCTTTAAATAGAACAATCGAGCCTGAATAATATTGAGGTTTGTAATTTTGTGCGGCTTGAGCGTTGATCTGGGAGATTTTCAGAAGATGGGGAGCTTGAGCTACATCAAAACCTTCTAAAACTATATTTTTCTGTTTAGCTTGTTCCACGATATAAATTAGCTGCTCCTCTAATTCAAATTGTCGCAGTTGCTCTAAACAGAGGTCTAAACGATCTTTGAATAACTCTACTAATAGAGCAGCATTGTCTATTGGTTCTTTAGAAATTAGAGAAGGAGGACAAGAATCTAGTAAAGCCAACAGAGCTATTTGTTCTCCTTGACGAGAAAGTTGTTGAGCCATCTCAAAAGCTACTAAACCACCAAAAGACCAGCCAGAAAGAAAATAAGGGCCATGAGGTTGAACCGTTTGTAACTCTTGGATATAGTGAGTTGCCATTTGTTCAATGCTAGTATGAGGTTGATTTTGAGGATTTAAACCAACAGATTGTAATGCATAAAATGGTCGTTCTGAACTCAAATAATAGGCAATATGGTGATAGCAAAGAACATTTCCTCCACCAGGGTGAATACAAAATAGAGGTGATTGATTGCCATTAGTCTTAATAGGAACTAGGGCAGGCCAAGGTAAAGAATCTGTTGAAGAACCCAGAAAATATGCTAATTGTTCGATGGTGGGATTTTGGAACAAAATAGCTAAAGGTAAATTTATCTGGAAATGTTTTTGAATCCGGGACATGAGACGGACAGCTAGAAGGGAATGACCCCCAAGTTCAAAGAAGTTATCTTGTATGCTGACAGGATGAATATCCAGAATGTCTTCCCAAATTTGTACTAGTTGCAATTCCCAGAGATTTTGGGGTACGTCAAAGCTTTTTCGCTGTTCCTTTTGAACAAATTTATGAGGTAGTCTAACTTGCGGAATTTGATCTGCTGAAATCCTTTCTATCAGTGTTCCAAGCTGCTGCTCTGGGAGATCGACAATGCTATTCAACAAAGCCTGAAAATGTTCTAGAATCTGGGTTATAGCCGGATTTTCATAACGGTATCGGTTGTAGATAATACAAAACTCTAGCTCTGAACTTGGGCTAACTAAAATGGTAAGAGCATATTTCGTTTGTGCCCCTATGGAACGAGCCTGAGGTTGATTCATATCATGATGTGTAGACTGTTTTACTGATGAATCGACTGGATAGTTCTGGAAAACCAGAAGACTCTCGTAAAGTGGCAATGAGCCAGCTACTTCACTCCATTCGTGAATTTGTCCTTCAGAGCAGTATTCATAATCGCGTTGCGTGAAGCTTTGCTCCTGGATATCTTTAAGCCAAGACCAAAGTGATGCTTGGGGAGTAACCTGGAGCCGCATTGGTAAGGTATTAATGAATAGACCTAACATGGATTCAGCCCCTACCAATTCTGAGGGACGACCAGAGACAGTCGCGCCGAATACCACATCTTTGAGACTGCTATAGCGACTCAAGAGCAAAGCCCAAACGCCATGAACTAGAATATTTAAGGTCAAGTGATGTTGCCGCAGCAAAGACTGTAAAGCTGCTGTCGCTGAAGCTGTCAAGCGGGTTTTTTGTTCACCATAGCGCTCTTCCTGGGCAGAAAAATTAACAGGTTCAGCTTCTATTCCTAATGGGGTTGGACTTTTGAAACCTTGAAGTTTACCCCGCCAGAATGCCTCTGCCTGTGACAAATCCTGCTGTTTTAGCCAGGTAATATAATTTCTATAGGGATGACTGGGTTCTAGGAATAAATCTTGACCTTTGCTGAATGCCTCGTAGAATGCGAAAACCTCCTTGAAGATGAGAGGCACGCACCAGCCATCTGTAAGAATGTGATGAGAAGTCCAGACGAATTGATAGGCATTCGAGTTTACTTGGAAAAGCGCCAAACGCATTAGCGGTGGTTCAGTCATCTCCAAACCACGCAGTCGGTCTGCACTGAGATAGATTTCTAATTTTTCTTGCTGCTGGGACAGAGAAAGTCCGCGCCAATCTTGCTGTTCCAGTGAAATTTTTACTCCCTTCAATACGATTTGAAGTGGCCGATCTTGAGCTTCCCAAATAAAAGCTGTTCTGAAGATCGAGTGGCGATCGACAACACGCTGCCAAGCTTTTTCAAAAGCTAATGAATCTAGTTCTTCTTGTAAGTTTAAAATGCACTGCTCAAGATGTATCCCGGACTCAAAAGCAGATAGAGTCTCGAAAAGCATTCCCTGTTGTGAAGGAGAAAGTGGATAAATTGATTCAATGTTTTTAGTTTGGAATCGAGCTAATAATTCATCCAGTTGTAATTGATTTAACTGTACATCTGGAAAATCACTAGGTGTATATCCTTTAGTTTCTGCTAACTGACAATGTTCTATTATTGATCTGATTCCTTGAATATAGCTCTGTGCCAGTTTCTCCACTGTGGCACGAGTATGAACATGACTATCGTAAGTCCAATCAATTAGTAATTCACCTTCTACTACCAGGGCATTAATATCGAATAGATGGTCACGAGTTTGCTTTAAACTTTGGCTAGCTCCAGTAGATTCAGGCGCAAATTTCCAACCAGTTTCTGATTGTACTTGGTCAAATTGTCCCAGGTAATTGAAACTAATTTCTGAAGCGGGAATTTTCTGTATTTGTTTCTTAACAGTCGTATCTTTACACAAGTAACGCAATATACCGTAGCCAATCCCACGATTAGGAATCGCTCGTAATTGTTCTTTGATAGATTTGATTATTTCTCCTGGTTGGTTTAATGAAGGTAGTTGCAATAATACGGGAAACAAACTGGTAAACCAACCTACCGTCCGTGATAAGTCTACATCTGCAAATACTTCTTCTCTACCATGTCCTTCTAAGCCAATTAGTACGGTTGAATTTTCCGTCCACTCTGCTATTGAAAGTACTAATGCACTTAGCAGTATATCGTTAATTTGTGTGTTGTAAGCTTCGTTTACTGACAATAGCAGAGTTTGGGTTTCTTCTTGACTTAATTTTACTGATACACAAGCAGCACTACCTACTGTATTTTCTTGTTGAATGTCAGCATAATCTGATGGTAGTGGTCTTATCTTAGACCAAGGTTGGTTCAGCCAATAGTCTAATTCAAGCTTGATAATTTCTGATTGGGCATAATTGTTTAATTTCTCTGCCCAATCAATAAATGCTGTTGTTTTTGGACTCAGTTCAATCGGTTTTTGACTAATTAATTGTTGATAAATTTTTTGTAGGTCTGATAATAAAATTCGCCAACTTACACCATCTACTGCTAAGTGATGAATAATAATCAGTAACCTAGCATCACTTTCATTACCCAAGTTAAACATTACCACTTGCATTATCGGCCCTGTTGACAAGTTTAAACTTTCTTGATATTCTAAGGCGATTTTTTCTAGAGCTTGTGGTTGTTCACGTCTGGGCGTTGATGATAAATTAACTACGGCAAATGGTATTCTATCATCTAACCCCTGATTTATTTGTTTGTGTTCAGCTGCAACGGATGTGAATTTTAAACGCAAAGCATCGTGATGCTCTAGTAATTTTTTTAAGGCTATTTCAATTAGTTCACTTTGCAGATTATTTGGAATCTGCAATAAAACTGATTGGTTATAGTGGTGTGACTCTTGCTTATTTTGCTCAAAGAACCAGTGTTGAATCGGTGTGAGGGGTGCTACTCCAGTCACTATACCTTGTTTAGACTCAACACTCACTGTTGTATTGGCAACCTTAGCAAGTTCAGCGATGGTTTGGTTTTGGAATATTTGTTTGGGAGTGATTTGTATTCCTGAGTTTTTGGCACGAGAAACTATTTGAATACTCAGGATGGAGTCGCCACCAATTTCAAAGAAGTTGTCGTGGATGCTGACTTTTTCTTTAAGCAGCAGTTGTTGCCAGATATTGGTTAAAATTTGTTCTATGGGTGTACGTGGTGCTACGTATTCATGTTCCCGGCTAATTTCTCCATCAGGTGTTGGTAGTGCTTTGCGGTCTATTTTACCGTTGGGTGTTAAAGGTAGGTTGTCTAAGGTGACAAAGCCACTGGGAACCATATATTCCGGTAGCTGTTGCTTGAGGAATTGACGCAGTTGGTTAGTGGTGAGGGATTCATCACTAGTAACTACATAAGCAACTAAGCGTTTGTTACCTGGAATATCTTCTCTGACAATGACTACAGCTTGTTGAATTTGGGGGTGGGTGTTGATGACTGCTTCGATTTCTCCGAGTTCGATGCGGAAGCCGCGAATCTTCACTTGGTTATCGATACGACCAAGATATTCAACTGTGCCATCCGGTAAATAACGTGCTAAATCACTAGTTTTATAAAGGCGGGAATGTGGTTGATCGCTAAAAGGGTTAGGGATGAATTTTTCTTTTGTCAACTCAGGACGATTGAGGTAGCCTCTTGCTAATCCAGCACCGCCGATGTGCAGTTCTCCTGGTACACCAATCGGAACTGGTTGCAGATATTCATCTAAAATATAAACCTGCGTGTTAGCGATCGCGCGACCGATGGGGACAACTTGTCGTTTAATTTCTTGTTTGCAAGTCCAGAAGGTTGCATCAATACAAGCTTCCGTCGGCCCATAGAGATTGTGCAAGTTCACATTGAGATTACTTAACACCTTATCTTGCAAAGTAACTGGTAAAGACTCACCTCCGCAGAAGATTTGTTTGAGGGACTGACAAGTTTCGAGTCCTCCTTGTTCTATGAGTATTTGTAACAAAGATGGTACAAATTGAACAGTAGTGACTTGCCCTTGGGCAATTAACTCTAACAGGTAAGCAGTGTCAGCATGACCTCCTGGTTGAGCTAATAGCAACTGTCCGCCTACTAACAAAGGAGCGTAAAATTCCCAAACTGAGGCATCAAAGCTAAAGGGAGTTTTCTGTAGCACTTTGTCTGCTTCTGTCAGGGGGAATGTTGCTTGCATCCAGAACATATGGTTGCAAAGGTTACGGTGAGAAACCATCACTCCTTTAGGCTTTCCGGTAGAACCAGAGGTATAAATCACATAAGCCAAATTATTTGCTTGCACACCAGCGATACCTACGGTAAGCTGCGCTAACGCATTATCCTGACAAGACTGAGAAATAAATTGCCAGTCAGTATCTAAACATACAACCTCGGCTTGATGCTGAGGCAACTTTTCCAGGAGTTGCTGTTGTGTCAGCAGTACTGGAACTTGAGCATCTTGGAGCATAAAGCTCAAGCGTTCTTGAGGATATTCTGGATCGAGTGGCACGTAAGCACCACCCGCCTTGAGAATACCCAGTAATCCCACTACCATTTCGAGCGATCGCTCTACACACAACCCCACCAGCACATCTGGTTTTACACCCAAGGACTGCAAGTAATGTGCCAACTGGTTAGCACGACAATTCAATTGTTGGTATGTCAGTTGTCGATCTTCAAAAACGACTGCTACACCATCCGGGGTACGCTGAACCTGCTCCTCAAACAACTGATGGATACACTTATCATAGGAATAGTCTACTTGAGTGTTGTTCCACTCAACAAGTAACTGCTGTTGCTCAACTTCTGTCAGCAATGGTAATTGCGAAATTTGCTGCTGTGGATTAGTAACAATGCCTTCTAACAATGTCACAAAATGACTACTCATCCGCTTAATTGTGCTGGCATCAAACAAGTCAGTATTGTACTCCCAAACACCCACCAGCCCACTAGCCGTATTCTGCATTGATAAAGTCAAGTCAAACTTTGCCGTTGCGCCTTCTGTTATCAATGGAGTGACAGTTAACCCAGTCAATTCTAATTGAGACATGGGTGCATTCTGAAGGACAAACATTACCTGGAACAATGGTGTATGGCTGATATCCCGTTCTGGCTGTAATGCCTCAACTAGCATTTCAAATGGCAAATTCTGATAAGTGTATGCCTCCATTGTCATTTCTCGAACGCGGGTGAGTAATTCACTAAAGCTCGGATTACCTGCCAAGTTGGTACGCATCACCAAAGTATTGACAAAAAAGCCAATTAATCCTTCTATCTCAGAGCGATCGCGGTTAGCAATGGGCGACCCTACTAAAATATCTGCCACACCTGTGTAGCGGTAAAGCAGGGTATCATAAGCTGCCAACAGCGTCATAAACAAAGTTACCCCTTGTTGCTGACTTAGTTGTGTCAGCTTTTGAGTCAGTTCCTGTGAAAGTGCAAACTGTTGATATGCCCCGGCAAAAGTCTGCACAGCAGGTCTTGGTCGGTCTGTGGGTAGGGACAATAAAGCTGGTGCATCTTTTAGTTGCTGTTGCCAGTAATTCAATTGGCTTTGCAGTACATCCCCTTGCAACCACTGTCTTTGCCAGATGGCAAAATCTGCATACTGAATCGCTAGTGGCGCTAACAGAGAAGGTTGACCTTGAGAATAAGTATTGTACAGTGTTGCTAGTTCTTGGACAAACACACCCATTGACCAAGCATCAGAGACAATATGGTGCATACACACTAACAATATGTGCTCTGTCTCCTTAAGCACTACTAATGTTGCCCTGATTAATGCTTCACTTGCCAGGTCAAACGGTTGAGTAGCTTGTTGTTGCACTAATTGGTGTAAAGCACTTTCTTGTTCGGTTGTGGGTAAATGCTGATACTCAACAACTGAAACTGTCCAATTTGTTTTTGTGTGAATGATTTGATTTGGTTGTCCATTAACGGTGACAAAATTAGTACGTAAGGCTTCGTGGCGATGAATAATTTCTTGTAAGCTTTGTTCTAAAGCTGCTTGATTGAGATTTCCGCCTAGACGCAAGATCGCAGGAATGTTGTAAGAGGGGCTGTTCGGCTCAAACTGGTCTAAAAACCATAAACGCTGTTGAGCATAAGACAGTGGTAAGTTTTTATTCTTGGCTCTTGGGAAAATAGGTGGTGCAGACAGTTCTAAGTCCTGTTGCTGTAACTGCTCAATTGATTGTGCTAATTCGGCAACTGTTGCTGTGGCAAACAACTCACGCAATGGTAATTCTACTTTGAAAATGTTGCGGATACGTGAAACGACTTGTGTTGCTAGTAGCGAGTGTCCCCCCAGTTCAAAGAAGTTATTATGAATACCCACTTGCTCTACTTTCAGCACTTGCGCCCAAATCTGTGCTAAGAGTTCTTCTATTGGAGTACGTGGGGCAACATATTTATCCGATAATTCACTGAGTAAATCAGGTGCTCTCAATGCGCGGCGGTCTACTTTGCCGTTGGGGGTTAGAGGTAGGGCTTCTAGGATGACTATTGCATTGGGTAACATGTACTCTGGTAACTTGCCTTTCAGGAATTGCCGCAGTTCGCCGATTATTGGTGTTACCTCTGGATGTGGCACGATGTAAGCGACTAAGCGCTTATCACCAGGAATGTCTTCGCGGGCGATCGCACAAGATGCTTGAATATGGGAATATTGGCTCAGTACTGCCTCGATTTCTCCCAACTCAATGCGGAAACCACGTATTTTTACCTGATTATCAATTCGCCCCAAGTATTCAATATTGCCATCAGGTAGATAACGGGCTAAATCCCCGGTTTTATAAAGTCGGGGACTGAGAATAATTTCTGCTCCTCTTCCCCTGCTCCCCTGCTCCCCTGCTCCCCTGCTTCGAGCGAAGGGATTGGGGATGAATTTCTCTTGTGTTAACTCTGGACGGTTAAGGTAGCCTCGTGCCAAAGAGACACCACCAATGTACAATTCTCCTGGTACACCAACAGGTACAAACTGTAAGAACCTGTCCAGGATGTAGATTTGTGTGTTAGCAATAGGACGGCCAATCGGAGGAAGTAGCGGCCAATTCTCTACTGAATTAGGCAAAGTAAAAGTAGTTACAACATGACTTTCTGATGGCCCATAATGATTATGTAACGTACAATCATTTAATTTGCTTAACCATTGAGAAATAGCCCCAGTAATCTGCAACTGTTCCCCAGCAGTAATAATTTCCTTCAAATGACTATTAACTAATTCACTACCAACAGCGACTTCAGCCAGTTGCTGCAAGGCAACAAAGGGAACAAACAGTCTTTCAACAGCTTTTTCTTGGAGAAAACCTAACAAAGCTACTGAATCTCGTCGCTGTTCCTCCGTAATTAAGAACAACGTGCCTCCCGATAACCAGGTAGTAAACATTTCTTGGAAGGAGACATCAAAGCTAATAGGAGCAAATTGCAGCGTTTTTGCTCCAGTAGAAATTGTATTATTTTGAAGTTGCCACAGAATCAGATTGTTAAGGGCGAGCTGATTCATAGCAACACCTTTAGGTTGACCTGTAGAACCAGAGGTGTAAATTACATAAGCCAAGTTAGTAGTTTGTACGCTAGAGATGAGATTATCCTGGCTTGACTGAGAAATTAACTCAGCGTCAGTATCTAAACATACAGCCTGTGCTTGATGCCCAGACAACTTCTCAAGGAGTTGGTGTTGTGTAAGCAGCACTGCAACTTGAGCATCTTCAAGCATAAAGCTCAAGCGTTCAGTGGGATACTCAGGGTCAAGTGGCACATAAGCCCCACCCGCTTTGAGAATGCCAAGTAGTGCTACCACCATTTCTAAGGAACGCTGTATACAAATACCAACCAGCACATCTGATTTTACACCTAGAGTTTGTAAGTAGTGCGCCAATTGGTTCGCACGACAGTTCAGCTGCCGATAAGTGAGTTGTTGATTTTCAAACACCACTGCCACAGCATCCGGGGTACGCTCAACCTGCTCCTGAAACCATTGGTAAATACACTTATCTTGGAGATAATCTGCTTGGGTATTGTTCCACTCGACCAATAACTGCTGCTCAACTTGTGTAAGCATTGGCAATTGCGAAATCTTCTCCTCTGGGTTATTAACAATACCTTCGAGCAAGGTCATAAAATGCCCAGTTATCCGCTCTATTGTGCTGGAATCAAATAAATCAGTGTTATATTCCCATACACCAACTAGTCCAGTAGCAGTGTTCTGCATTAGCAAACTAAGATCAAACTTAGCGGTTGTGCTTTGGGCGCTCAATGAACTGATAGTTAAGCCAGCAAGCTCTACTCCAGACATGGGCGCATTCTGGAGGACAAACATTACCTGGAACAGTGGTGTATGGCTGAGATTCCGTTCTGGTTGCAATGCCTCAACTAGCATTTCAAAAGGCAAGTCCTGATGAGCGTAGGCATCCATTGCCATGTCCCGAACACGACCCAGTAATTCGCTAAAGCTCGGATTACCTGCCAAGCTGGTACGCATGACTAAGGTATTGACAAAAAAACCGATTAATTCTTCTATCTCGCTGCGATTGCGGTTTGCAATGGGAGAGCCAACTAAAATATCTGATTGCCCTGTGTAGCGGTAAAGCAGGGTATCATAAGCTGCTAACAACGTCATGAACAAGGTGACACCTTGCTCTTGGCTAAGTTTTGTCAGTTTACCAGTTAACTCAACTGAGATTGCAAACTCTTGATGTGCACCAGCGAAAGTCTGCACAGCAGGTCTTGGCCGGTCTGTGGGTAGGGACAATAAAGCTGGTGCATCTTTTAGTTGTTGTTGCCAGTAATTCAATTGGCTTTGTAGTATATCCCCTTGCAACCACTGTCTTTGCCAGATGGCGAAATCTGCGTACTGTATCGGCAGTGGTGTTAAAGGCGACGTTTGACCTTGAGAGTAAGCATTGTACAGCGCTGCTAGTTCTTGGATAAACACACCTATTGACCAACCATCAGAGACAATATGGTGCATACATACACTCAAAACGTGTTCTGTCTCAGACAGCACAATTAATGTTGCCCTGATTAATGGTTCACTTGCCAGATCAAATGGTTGAATAGCGTGTTGTTGTACTAATTGCTGTAAAGTACTTTCTTGTTCGCCTAGTGGTAGATGTTGCCAATCAATTATTGATAGTGTCCAATTCGTTTGTGTTTGAATAATTTGAGTTGATTGTCCATCAACTATGACGAAATTGGTACGTAAAGCTTCGTGACGCGTAATGATTTCATATAGGCTTTGTTCTAAGGCTACTTGATGAAGAGTTCCGACTAAACGCAAAGCTAAGGGGATGTTGTAGAAGGCACTGTTCGGCTCAAATTGATCTAAAAACCATAGGCGCTGTTGAGCATAAGACAGTGGTAATTGAGCATTTTTTGCTTTCGGTAAGATGGGTGGAGAACTTAGTTTTAAGTCTTGTTGCTGCAACTGCTCTATTTCTTGTGCTAATTCGGCAACTGTCGCTCTGGCAAACAACTCACGTAATGCTAGTTCCACTTTGAAAATGTTGCGGATGCGTGAAACTAATTGCGTTGCTAGTAGTGAGTGTCCCCCTAGTTCAAAAAAGTTATCATGAATGCCAACTTGCACTATTTTCAGAACTTGCGCCCAAATTTGTGCCAAGAGTTCTTCAATGGGAGTGCGTGGGGCAACATATTTGCCTGTGCGACTGCTGTATAAATCCGGTGCAGGCAAAGCGCGGCGGTCTACTTTGCCGTTGGGAGTTAGTGGCAACGACTCCAACATCACAAAAGCGTTGGGTATCATGTACTCTGGCAGCTTTGCTTTCAGGACTTGCCGCAGTTCGCTGGTTGTGGGTGTACAGTCCTGATGTGCTACTACGTAAGCGACTAAGCGTTTATCACCAAGGGTATCTTCGCGGGGGATGACACAAGATATCTGCACATCGCTATGTTGGCTCAGTGCTGCTTCAATTTCTCCCAACTCGATGCGGAAACCTCGAATTTTTACCTGATTATCAGTGCGTTCTATGTATTCAATATTACCGTCTGGCAAATAGCGTGCCTTATCTCCAGTTTTATAGAGGCGACCAGAACCAAAGGGGTTGAAGATAAATTTCTCTTGTGTCAACTCTGGATGATTGAGATAGCCTCTTGCTAACCCAACACCAGCAATATGTAGCTCTCCTGGCACACCAACAGGAACTGGTTGCAGATTGCTATCTAAAATGTAAACTTGTGTGTTAGCGATCGCTCGCCCAATCGTCGGTGAAGTCCGATCTTGTTCCTTGGCAACTACCACTCCAGAAGTTGTGACCACAGTATTTTCAGTCGGGCCATAATTATTCACTATCTGGAAGGGGATTAAATCTGATGGATACTGATGCAGCTTATCCCCTCCAGTCAGGATGGTTCGCAACGCCAAATTTTCAGTTGGCCATTTTAAAGACAATAATTCCTGTGCCACTGGTGTTGGCAGAAAACCGATCGTAATATTATTTGAAATCAACCAGTCTTGTAGATTCTCTAACGAGCTAAGGAGTTGAGATTTGGCTAAGTAAATACTTGCTCCTGCTGTTAGGTAAGGCCATAATTCCCATACAGCAGCGTCAAATGCTGTTGAAGCTAATTGAGTGGCTTTGTCTAATGAAGTGATTTTAAAAGCTCTTTTGTGCCAGAATACCAAATTTACTAATCCTTGATGGGCAATCAGCACTCCCTTGGGTTGACCTGTTGAACCGGAGGTATAAATCACATAAGCCAAATTAGTTGCTTGCACATCTGCGATGGACGTAGCCTTGCCAAAGGCAATTACATTATCCTGACTAAACTGAGAAATTAGAGGACTGTCAGTATCCAAACAAACAAGCTGTGCTTGATGCTGTGGCAGTTGCTCAACAAGTCGCTGCTGGGTCAGCAACACTGAGACTTGAGAATCTTCTAACATAAAGCGCAACCGATCGATAGGATACTCTGGATCAAGGGGTACATAAGCCCCACCCGCCTTAAGAATCCCTAGTAGTCCTACAACCATTTCTAAAGAACGCTCTACACAAATGCCCACCAGCACTTCTGCTCCCACACCCAAAGACCGCAGGTAGTGCGCCAACTGGTTAGCACGACAATTCAACTGGTGGTAAGTGAGTTGTTGATCTTCAAATACGACTGCTACAGCATCCGGGGTACGCTGAACCTGCTCCTCAAACAACTGATGAATGCACAAATCTTGTGGATAATCTGCCTGAGTATCGTTCCACTCAACAAGTAACTGCTGTTGCTCAACTTCTGTTAGCAGTGGCAATTGAGAAATTGGCTGCTGTGGGTTAGCTAAAATACCTTCCAGCAACGTCACAAAATGCCCAGTTATTCGCTCAATTGTACTGGCATCAAACAAATCAGTGTTGTACTCCCACATACCCACTAATCCAGTGGCAGTGTTCTGCATTAGCAAGGTAAGGTCAAACTTTGCCGTTTCGCTTTCTGTCGTTAATGAACTGACAGTTAAGCCAGTCAGTTCTACCCCAGATACGGGGACATTCTGGAAGGCAAACATTACCTGAAACAATGGTGTATGGCTGAGGTCTCGTTCTGGCTGTAATACTTTTACCAATTCCTCAAAGGGTAGGTCTGGATAAGCGTAAGCTTCCAGTGTCCGTTGCCGCACTCGACTTAGCAACTGCCCAAAACTGGGGTTGCCTGACAAATCGGTACGTAGCACTAAAGTGTTGACAAAAAAGCCAATTAACCCTTCTATCTCACTGCGATCGCGGTTAGCAATGGGCGTACCTACTACAATGTCATCGGAGCCTGTATAGCGATAAAGCAAAGTAACATAAGCTGTGAACAGCGTCATGAACAGGGTGGCTCTCTCTTGCTTACTGAAATTGGCAAGTGCTTCACTCAGTTCAATTGACAGTTTTATATGTTGACGCGCCCCCCGGAAAGTTTGAACGGCTGGTCTAGGTCGGTCTGTGGGTAATTCTAGTAAAGTGGGAGCGTTTTTGAGTAGTTGCTTCCAGTAATGAAGCTGTGTTTGCAGCACCTCTGTTTGCCACAACTGCCGTTGCCAAATCGCAAAGTCGGCATACTGAATTGGTAGCTCAGGTAGCTCTGGGGACGAGTTATTACACAGAGCTGAGTAAATGCTTGCTAACTCCCGTATCAATACGCCTGTTGACCAACCATCAAAAACAATGTGGTGGATTGTGAGTAGCAAGACGTGTTCTACCTCTGTGAGTTTAACCACAGAAGCTCGGATTAAAGGAGAACTAGCGAGGTCAAATGGTCGAGTAGCTTCTGCTGTGGCTAATTTCTGGCAAGCGATTTCTCTTTTCTCTTCAGCTACCTCTGTTAAGTCTACTACTGGCACACTTAAGGTTAAGCTTTCAGCAATTACCTGAACTGGCTGCTCGTTGGTGGTGCGGAAGTTAGTACGTAAAGTTTCGTGGCGAGCAATAATTTTGTTGAGGCTTTGCTCTAGCGCCACGATGTTCAAGTTACCGTGAAGTTGTAGAGCTACTAGTTCGTTGTAGAAGGGGTTATCTGGTTCCAACTGACTCAATAGCCAGATGCGCTCTTGGGCAAAAGATAGAGACAATTTTTGATTACGAGCAACTTTGGTTAGAGCTAAATCAGTGTTGGTTGTGATAGCATTTTTCTGCTCAAGCAATGAGATAAGTTCTGCTTTATTCTTAGCTATTAAATCACGAGTTTCTGCGGTCAATACTCCTTTGGGAGCTTTAATACGTAATTGTTCGCCCTCAACCCGCAACTTCACACCTTGCTGAGAAAGTTCAAATATAAATTGCTTGATATTCACAGAAATTTCCTCTACTACTTCACTGAATAATTCGTAACTAAAAATATTTATTATTTATATTGCGATTTCTTCTTCATATTCATCTTCATCAATTACATCTAAACCATTATCTGGTTGTTGCTCTAGCTTTAGTGCTATTTCAGCTATTGTTGGAGATTCAAACAAATTGGATACAGATAATTGAATAGAAAAAGTATTTTTTAATCGTGTCAAAATTTGAACAGCTATTAAGGAATCTCCTCCTAAGTCAAAAAAGTTATCATTGATTCCTATCTGTTTAATTCCTATCAATTCTTGCCAAATATTGGCAATTTTTTCTTCAACCTCATTGCGGGGAGCCACATAAGAATTTGGTAAATCAGGTCTAGTGTGGAGGACAGCTAAATTTGCTGATTGCAAATTATCTGGCTTTGGTGAAGATACAATTTTGTGAAGCTCATCGTTAAGTTTTTTTGGTGGTTCAATCCAATAACGTTGGCGCTCAAAGGGATAAGTCGGTAAGGGAAGACGATAATACTCTTGGTAACTATAAAATCCAAACCAATCTACTTTGACCCCAGCCAACCAGAGTTGACCTAATGTGTTGAATAAAACACGAATATCGGATTTATTGTCTTGAGGATGACGTACCGAAGTTAAGACCGTTTGTGCGGCTGCTTTGTCTGGATGCCTTTTGGCTAATGTAGTTAGTGTATGTCCTGGCCCTACTTCTAGTAAGACTTGCTCAGGTGTTGCCAATAATTTCTCTACACCAGAGGCAAACAGCACTGTAGAACGCAGATGTTGAGCGTAGTAGTCAGGATTTGTGGCTTGGGTGACTTTAATCCAAGTACCAGTCAGGTTGGAGATATAAGGAATTTTTGGCGGATTTAAAGTTACTTTTTTAACTTGCTCTACAAATGCCTCTAACATTGGTTCCATCATTTGAGAATGGAAGGCATGGGAAGTATGCAGTTGGCGACATTCAATCCCTTGAACAGCTAGCTGATTTTGTAGTGCATCTACTGCTGCTGTGGAACCGGAAACTACACACTGCGAGGGTTGATTAATAGCTGCAACAGAAAGTTCTTGCCCTAATAGGGATTTTACCTTGTCTGCGGGCAGAGGAACAGAAAGCATGGCACCAGTGGGAAGTTGCTGCATCATCTCTCCGCGTACTGCTACTAGAGATAAGGCATCTTCTAGGGAAAAAACTTCTGCTAGAGTTGCTGCTACATATTCGCCAATACTATGACCGATCGCAGCTTGTGGCTCCACTCCATAAGACTGCCATAATTTAGCTAGGGCGTATTCAATGACAAAAATAGCAGGTTGAGCAACGGCTGTTTGTTGAAGTTGCTTTGATGTTTCATCAATCTTGTCGTCACTGGGGTAAAGAATATAACGTAAATCTAGCCCTAGTAAAGGTTTAAGAAATTCTGAGCAATAATCAACTTGTTCTTTAAATACTGTCTGGGTTTCGTAAATTTCCCGCGCCATGTTGACGTACTGAGAGCCTTGACCGGGAAACATAAAGACAACAGACCGTTCTGTTATCTCTGTATAGTTAGTAAAAACTTGTTTTGACTCTAAATTACTAAGACCTTTGACAGCATCTTCTAAGTCCTGACAAACTAACATCCGTCGATAATTAAAACCCCGGCGACCACTATTAAGCGTATAAGCTACATCGCCTAAGTTCAGTTCTGGATGCTCTTTTAAATGTGTGGCTAAATTAGTTGTTACCTTCTCAAGAGCAGTTGCAGTTTTAGCCGACAGACATAACACTAAATATTTACTTTTGAATTTTGAATTTTGAATTTTGAATTGATTTGGTGCTTCTTCTAAAATCACATGAGCATTTGTACCACCCATACCAAAGGAACTAACCCCAGCACGGCGAGGGGTGTTATTTGTTTTCCATTCAGTTAGGGTTGTGTTGACATAAAAAGGACTGTTAGCAAAATCAATTTTAGGATTTGGTGTTTCATAGTGCAAACTAGGAGGCAGCGTTTTATGTTGCAGTGCTAATGCAGTCTTAATCAAACCTGTGACACCTGCTGCTGTATCCAAATGTCCCAAGTTGGTTTTGACCGAACCAATCGCGCAGAAGCTTTTTTTATTAGTACTTTGAGAAAAAGCTTGAGTTAAAGCAGTAATTTCAATCGGATCTCCTAAAGGTGTAGCTGTACCATGAGCTTCGATGTAGGAAATTGTTTCGGCATCTACACCAGCTATAACTTGAGCTTCGCTAATAACTGCCGCTTGACCACTGACACCGGGAGCAGTGTAGCCGACTTTCATTGCACCATCATTATTGCTTGCCGAACCTTTAATAATTGCATGGATGTGGTCGCGATCTGCGATCGCATCCTTTAATCTTTTCAATATCACAATTCCAGCACCACTACCACTAACAGTCCCTTGTGCCTTAGCATCAAAAGTACGGCAGTGTCCATCGGGAGAAAGAATCATTCCCTCTTGATACAAATAACCTGTTTTTTGGAGAATACCCAGAGAAACTCCCCCCGCTAAAGCCATATCACATTCACCATTTATGAGACTTTGGCAAGCTAAGTGAACGGCAACCAACGAAGTAGAACAGGCAGTTTGCACATTTACTGCTGTCCCAGTCAAATTGAGTTTATAGGCAACCCGTGTCGGTAAAAAATCTTTTTCGTTGGAGATTACTAATTGCAGTGGGTCAACTGTTTCTATTAAATGATAATTAGGGTAGAGATTTTTAAGCAAATAATGATTCATCCCTACACCAGCATAAACACTTATTAGACCATTATAGGTTTGTGGGTCATAACCAGCTTTTTCTATTGCTTCCCAAGCCAACTCTAAAAATAAGCGTTGTTGTGGATCTATTAACTCAGCTTCTTTAGCACTATAACCAAAGAAATTTGCATCAAACAATTCAATGTCTTCTAGAACGCCGCTAGCTTTTACATAATTAGAATTACTTAGCAAATTTAGAGAAACACCCGACTCTAATAACTCTTCATCCGTAAAAGAGGAGATAGATTCTACGCCATCATGTATATTCTGCCAAAAAGACTCAATATCTTTTGCGCCTGGAAATCGGCCAGCAACAGCAATTATTGCTATTTCAGAATTCTTAAATTCTTCATTCTCCCTTGAATCTATTTTTATTTTTTGTTGTAATCGATATTGTTGCCTAGATTGTAGTTTTTTACTTTTTAAATATTTAATCTTACTATGAGATTCAGTACGATGATTATTTAGATTTACTTTATTTTCTTTGGAAAATTTAGTACTCAAATATTGACCCAAAGCATATATAGTTGGGTAATTAAACATATCAACTATAGACACTTCCAAATCAAATATTGCTTGCAATTGCTGATTAATTTTTACCAGTAGTAACGAATGACCTCCTAGCTCGAAGAAATTATTGTAAATTCCCACTTTCTCTACTTCTAATGCTTTTTGCCAAATGCCAGCAATAATTCTTTCTACTGCTGTATTTGGCATTACATAATCTGATAGTTGTTGATGTAAATCTGGGTTAGGCAGAGCGCGACGGTTTACTTTACCATTAGGTGTCAGGGGTAAGCATTCTAATATCACAAAAGCTGCTGGCACCATATACCCAGGTAGTTTATCGGTAAGCAACTGTCGCAGTTCGTCTGTGGTGAATGTTACATCTTTTTGTGGTACTACGTAGGCGACTAAGCGCTTGTTACCCCCTGTTCCCTCATGGGCGATGACACAACAGTTCTGTACATCACCATGTTGTCCTAATAGACTTTCTATTTCTGCCAATTCAATGCGGAAGCCTCGAATTTTTACCTGATTGTCAATACGTCCCAGGTATTCAATATTGCCATCAGACAAATAACGTACCAAATCCCCAGTTTTGTAGAGGCGACCAGAACCAAAGGGGTTGTTGATAAATTTTTCCTGAGTCAGTTCTGGACGGTTGAGATAGCCTCTTGCCAAGCCAACACCACCGATATGCAATTCTCCTGGCACACCCACAGGCACTAGTTGTAAATTTTCATCTAAGATGTAAACTTGTGTATTAGCGATCGCTCTCCCAATGTTCGGTGATATCTGTTCTTGTCCTTTGGCAACTACCGCTCCAGAAGTTGTGACGACAGTATTCTCAGTTGGGCCATAATTATTTACTATTTGGAAGGGGATTAAATCTGATGGATACTGCTGAAGTTTATCTCCTCCAGTCAGGATAGTTCGCAACGCCAAATTTTCAGTTGGCCATTCCAAAGATAACAATTCCTGTACTAGTGGTGTTGGCAGAAAACTGATAGTAATCTTGTTTGAAATCAACCAGTCTCGTAGCTTCACTAGCGAACTAAGTAGCTGAGATTTGGCTAAGTAAATACTTGCTCCTGCTGTTAGGTAAGGCCATAATTCCCAGACTGCCGCATCAAACGCCATTGAAGCTAATTGAGTGGCTTTGTCATTGGCAGTAATGTTAAAAGCACTTTGATGCCAGAATATTAAATTGAGCAATCCTTGATGAGCAATCAACACTCCCTTGGGTTGACCAGTAGAACCGGAAGTATAAATTACATAAGCTAAATTAGTTGCTTGTGTCTCAGAAATAAGATTTTCCTGATTAAACTGAGAAATCACCTCAGCGTCAGTATCTAAACAGACAAGATGTGATTTCTGCTGGGACAGTTTATCAACGAGTCGCTCCTGGGTCAGCAAGATACTAACTTGAGCATCTTCGAGCATAAAGTGTAACCGCTCAGTAGGATACTCTGGGTCAAGTGGTAAATATGCTCCACCCGCTTTGAGAATACTTAGTAGTCCCACTACCATTTCTAAGGAACGCTCTACACAAATCCCCACCAGCACATTTGCTCCCACTCCCAACGACTTGAGGTAGCGTGCCAACTGGTTAGCATAGTTATTCAACTCTTGGTAAGTGAGTTGTCGATTTTCATACACAACAGCCACAGCATCCGGGGTAAGCTGAACTTGTTCTTCAAACAACTGATGAATGCACAAATCTTGTGGATAATCCACGCTTGTATCGTTCCACTCAACAAGTAATTGCTGTTGCTCAGATGGTATCAACATAGGCAATTGCGAAATTGGCTGTTGAGGGTTAGTAATAATACTTTCAAGCAATGTCACAAAATGACCAGTCATTCGCTCAATTGTGCTGGCATCAAATAAGTCAGTGTTGTACTCCCATACACCCATCAGCCCTGTAGAGGTATTCTGCATTGCTAACGTTAAATCAAACTTGGCTGTTACTCCTTCTACTATCAATGGAGTAACAGTTAACCCATTCAGGTCTACTCCAGATGTGGGTGCATTCTGAAGGACAAACATCACCTGGAATAGTGGTGTATGGCACAGATCCCGTTCTGGCTGCAATGCTTCCACTAGCATTTCAAATGGCAAATTCTGATGAGCATACGCTCCTAAAGCTACTTCCCGAACACGAGTCAGTAACTCGCTAAAGCTAGGATTACCTGCCAAATCGGTACGCATCACCAAAGTATTGACAAAAAAGCCAATTAACCCTTCAATCTCAGAGCGATCGCGGTTAGCAATTGGCGAACCCACCAAAATATCTTCTTGTCCTGTATAGCGGTAGAGTAAGGTATCATAAGCTGCCAACAGCGTCATGAACAACGTCACTCCCTGCTGTTGACTCAGTTTTATCAAGCTCTTAGTTAGCTCACCAGACAAAGCAAATTCTTGATACGTTCCAGCGAAAGACTGCACAGCAGGTCTGGGTCTGTCTGTGGGCAGTGATAATAAAGTTGGTGCGTCTTTGAGTTGTTGTTGCCAGTAGTTCAATTGACTTTGCAGTACATCACCTTGCAACCATTCCCTTTGCCAAATAGCGAAGTCTGCGTACTGAATTGATAGGGGTGCTAACGGTGAAAGGTGACCTTGAGAATAAGCATTGTACAGTGATTCCAGTTCTTGGACAAACACTCCAATTGACCAGCCATCCGAGACGATGTGGTGCATACACAGTAATAAAACGTGTTCTGTCTGGGACAGCACAAGTATCTTCGCTCTAATTAATGGCTCAGTTGCTAGGTTAAATGGCTCTATAGCTTGTTGTTGCGCTAATTGCTGTAAAGCACTTTCTTGTTGGGTTACTTCGACTTCGCTCAGTACAAGTGTGGGTAAATGCTTCAAGTCAACAATTGATACTATCCAAGTAATTCCTTTTTGAATGATTTGAGTTGGTTGCCCATCAACGGAAATGAACTTGGTGTGTAACACTTCGTGGCGATGAACTATCTCTTGTAAACTTTGTTCTAAGGCTGCCTGATTGAAATTTCCTGATAGATGCAAAGCTATAGGTATGTTGTATAAGGCACTGTTTGGCTGTAACTGGTCTAAAAACCATAAACGCTGTTGAGCATAAGACAGTGGTAAGTCTGTACTCTTGGCTCTTGGTAAGATGGGCGGTGCAGATAGTTGAGAGTTTTGTTGCTGTAACTGCTCAATTAGATGTGCTAATTCGGTTAGTGTTGCTGTGGCAAACAGGCTACGCAATGGTAATTCTACTTTGAAAATGTTGCGGATGCGTGAAAGCAATTGCGTTGCTAGTAGCGAGTGTCCTCCCAGTTCAAAGAAGTTATCATGAATCCCCACTTGCTCTACTTTTAGTACTTGTACCCAAATTTGTGCCAGCATTTCCTCAATAGGAGTGCGTGGGGCAACATATTTTTCTAAAAGTTTACTGCCTAACTCTGGTTTGGGCAGGGCGCGACGATCTACTTTCCCATTGGTAGTCAGGGGAAAGGATTCCAGTAGCACAAAAGTACTTGGTACCATGTACTCTGGCAACTTTGCTTTGAGAAACTGACGCAGTTGTGCAACTGTGAGCAATTGTTTCGTATTAGGTACTACGTAAGCTACAAGACGTTTGTCCCCTGGTTCATCCTCTCGTACTACCACCACGTTTTCCCACACGGCTGGGTGTTGCGCCAGTAATGCCTCAATTTCTCCCAACTCAATGCGGAAGCCCCGAATTTTTACTTGATTGTCGATACGCCCTAAGTATTCTAACTCTCCATTGGGCAAATAACGTACCTTATCCCCTGTTTTGTAGAGTTTACTCGCTCCTTTCTCCTCAAAAGGATGAGAGATAAACCTCTGTTGAGTCAGTTCCAAACGATTGAGATAACCACTCGTTACCCCAGCACCACCAACGTACATCTCGCCAGGAACACCAATTGGCACTGGCTGTTGATGTTCATCCAGTACATACACTTGTAAGTCGGGTATCGCACGACCTATAACGCTGGCTGTATTAGTTAAATCCGTTTTACTCAATGGACGATAAGTTACATGTACAGTGGTTTCTGTAATCCCGTACATATTTACTAACTGGGGTGAAGAGTCGCCATGTCGCTCAAACCAAGGCTGCAAACTCTTGATTTCTAAGGCTTCTCCACCAAAAATTACTAAGCGTAAGTTTAAATCATCAACCGTTGCTATTGACTGTTCGGCTTGAATTAATTGACGGAAGGCTGAAGGTGTTTGATTGAGAACTGTGACTTTCTCTTGAGACAATAAATTATAAAAGGATTCTGGCGATCGCGTCACCAAATACGGCACTACTACCAGTCGTCCACCATACAACAATGCACCCCAAATTTCCCAAACGGAGAAATCGAATGCATAAGAGTGGAATAATGTCCAGACATCTTGAGAGTTGAAGTTATACCACGAATTTGTTGCCGCAAACAGACGAGCTACATTAAAGTGATTGACTAAAACACCTTTAGGCTGACCTGTGGAACCTGAAGTGTAGATTACGTAAGCCAGATTATCAGTCGTAGATTCAGTAACAGGATTGTCTTTACTTTCTGTAGATATATCTTCCCAGTCTCGATCTAGACAGACAACACGCGTAGTATGTTCGGGTAAGCTAGTGAGCAATTTTTCTTGAGTCAACAGTACCCGCACCTGTGAATCATTGAGCATATATGCCAAACGGTCAGTAGGATAGTCTGGGTCAAGTGGCAAGTATGCTCCACCCGCCTTAAGAATCCCAAGTAGTCCCACGATCATTTCTAGTGAGCGTTCTACACAAATACCCACCAGCACATCTGGTTTTACACCCAATGAGCGCAAGTAATGTGCCAACTGGTTAGCCTGACTATTCAACTGGTGATAGGTCAGTTGTTGATTCCCAAACACCACTGCTACTGCATCTGGGGTACGCTGAACCTGTTCTTCAAACAACTCATAGATACACTTATCCTGAAAATAATCCGCCTGAGTATTGTTCCACTCAACAAGTAACTGCTGTTGCTCAGGTTGTGTAAGCATTGGCAATTGAGAAATTTGCTGCTGTGGATTAACAATAATACCTTCAAGCAAAGTTACAAAATGACCAGTTATTCGCTCAATGGTACTAGCATCAAACAAATCAGTATTGTATTCCCACACACCCACCAGTCCAGTGGCAGTGTTCTGCATTAATAAAGTTAAATCGAACTTAGCAGTTGTACCTTCTACCTTAAGTGGACTGACAGCTAAGCCAGTCAGTTCTACTCGATATATAGACGCATCCTGAAGTGCAAACATCACTTGGAATAGTGGTGTATGGCTGAGGTTTCGTTCTGGCTGCAATGCTTCTACTAGCATTTCAAAAGGCAAATGCTGATGAGAGTATGCCTCCATTGCCATATCGCGGACGCGAGTCAGTAGTTCGCTAAAACTGGGGTTGCCTGCCAGGTTGGTACGCATCACTAAGGTATTGACAAAAAAGCCAATTAGCCCTTCTATCTCAGAGCGATCGCGGTTAGCAATAGGCGACCCTACTAAAATATCTGCCACACCTGTGTAGCGGTAAAGTAGGGTATCATAAGCTGCCAACAGCGTCATAAACAAAGTTACCCCTTGTTGTTGACTTAGTTGTGTCAGCTTTTGAGTTAGTTCCTGTGAAAGTGCAAACTGTTGATATGCCCCAGCAAAAGTCTGCACTGCTGGTCTAGGTCTGTCTGTGGGAAGCGATAACAAAGCTGGTGCGTTTGCCAGTTGTTGTTGCCAGTAACTTAGTTGCCTTTGCAGTACATCTCCTTGCAACCACTGTCTTTGCCAGATGGCAAAATCTGCGTACTGTATCGGCAGTGGTGTTAAGGGTGACGGCTGACCTTGAGAATAAGCATTGTACAGTGCGGCTAGTTCTTGAACAAACACACCCATTGACCAGCCATCACTGACAACATGGTGCATACACACTAATAATATGTTTTCTGTTTCGGACAGCACGACTAATGTCGCTCTAATTAACGCAAATCTAGCTAGGTCATAAGGTTGAACAGCTTGTTGTTGCGCTAATTTCTGTGCAGCAATTTCTTGTTCTATTGTAGATAAATGCTTGAAGTCAACAATTGAAACTGTCCAATTCGTTTGTGTTTGAATGATTTGTGAAGGTTTTCCATCAACTGTGATAAAGTTCGTGCGTAAGGCTTCGTGACGATGAATAATTTCTTGTAAGCTTTGTTCTAAGGCAGCAACATTAAGACTTCCGGCTAGACGCAAAGCTATAGGTACGTTGTAGAAGGCACTATTCGGCTCTAACTGGTCTAAAAACCATAAACGCTGTTGAGCATAAGACAGTAGTAATTCTGCATTCTCTGCCCTTGGTAAGATTGGTGGTGCGGAGAGTTCTAAGTTTCGTTGCTGCAACTGCTCAATTTCTTTTGCTAATTCGGCAACGGTAGCTGCGACAAATAACTCACGCAATGGTAATTCTATTTTGAAAATGTTGCGGATGCGCGATAGTAGTTGAGTTGCTAGTAGCGAGTGTCCTCCAAGTTCAAAGAAGTTATCATGAATACCAACTTGCTCTACTTTCAGCACTTGCGCCCAAATTAGTGCTAGCATTTCCTCAACGGGTGTGCGTGGGGCAACAAATTTTTCTAGCAGTGTGCTATCTAACTCTGGTTTTGGTAAGGCACGGCGGTCTACTTTGCCGTTAGATGTGAGGGGTAAGGATTCCAGCAGCACAAAAGCACTTGGAACCATGTACTCTGGTAGCTTTGCCTTGAGAAACTGACGCAGTTGGTTGATAGTAAGTGATTCATCACTCTTGACTACATAAGCAACTAAACGTTTGTCCCCTGGTTCATCTTCTCGCACTACTACCACGCTTTCCCACACATCTAGGTGAGAAGCCAGTAATGCCTCAATTTCTCCCAATTCAATGCGGAAACCGCGAATTTTTACTTGGTTATCTATGCGTCCCAAATACTCTAACTCGCCATTGGGCAAGTAACGCGCCTTATCTCCTGTTTTATACAGTTTACTCCCTCCTGCCTTCTGGAGGCAGTGCGGTCTTGGGGTCTCCCCAAGTGGAGCAACTGCCGTCCTTCTGGAGGCAGTGCGGTCTTGGGGTCTCCCCAAGTGGAGCAACTGCCGTCCTTCTGCCTCCTCAAAAGGATGAGAAATAAACCGTTGTTGTGTCAGTTCAAGACGATTCAGATAACCACGCGTCACCCCAGCACCGCCAACGTACATTTCACCTGGAACGCCAATTGGTACTGGCTGTAAATGTTCATCTAGCAGATATACCTGTAAGTCAGGAATTGGACGACCAATTAAACTGGCTGTGTTATTTAAATCGGCTTTGCTTAAGGGACGATAAGTAACGTGTACGGTGGTTTCTGTGATCCCGTACATATTTACTAACTGGGGTGAAGAGTCGCCATGTCGCTCAAACCAAGGCTGCAAACTCTTGATTTCTAAGGCTTCTCCACCAAAAATTACTAAGCGTAAGTTTAAATCATCAACCGTTGCTATTGACTGTTCGGCTTGAATTAATTGACGGAAGGCTGAAGGTGTTTGATTGAGAACTGTGACTTTCTCTTGAGACAATAAATTATAAAAGGATTCTGGCGATCGCGTCACCAAATACGGCACTACTACCAGTCGTCCACCATACAACAATGCACCCCAAATTTCCCAAACGGAGAAATCGAATGCATAAGAGTGGAATAATGTCCAGACATCTTGAGAGTTGAAGTTATACCACGAATTTGTTGCCGCAAACAGACGAGCTACATTAAAGTGATTGACTAAAACACCTTTAGGCTGACCTGTGGAACCTGAAGTGTAGATCGCATAAGCCAGATTATCGGATTTTGCGGTGTTTTTCGGGTTTGACTCGCTGTTTTGAGTAATTTTTTCCCAATCGGCATCTAAACAAACGACATACGCCTGATGTTTGGGGAGAGATTCTACTAATTGCTGTTGAGTTAACAGCACCCTAACTTGAGTATCTTCTAATATAAAGTTTAAACGGTCTTGGGGATACTCTGGGTCAAGTGGTACATAAGCCCCACCTGCTTTGAGAATCCCTAACAGCCCCACAATCATCTCTAAAGATCGCTCTACACAAATACCAACCAGCACATCTGGTTTTACACCCAGAATTTGTAGGTAGTGCGCCAATTGGTTTGCACGATAATTCAACTCATAATAAGTAAGTTGTTGATTTTCAAACACCACTGCCACAGCATCCGGTGTAAGCTCTACTTGCTCCTCAAACAACTGATGGATACATTTATCCTGGGGATAGTTAATTTGAGTATTGTTCCACTCCACCAACAATTGATGACGTTCTACTGGACTCAACAGTGGTAATTTTGCAATTGGCGCTCTAGGATTGGCCACAATTGCTTTGAGTACAGTTTGAAAATGTTGGGCTATGCGAGTAATTGTAGCTGCATCAAATAAATCAGTGTTATAACTCCAAACACCCTCTAGACCTCCTGAAACTTCCCAGTAGTTCACTTCCAAGTCAAACCTGGCCATTTCATCAACTGGTAAGGACATTTTCTGGATAGTTAAACCTGGCAAATCCAAAAAAGACTGTGAGTCATTCTGGAGGGAAAACATCACTTGCACTAGGGGATTACGACTCAAATCTCGCTCAGGCTGAAGCTTTTCCACCAACATTTCAAAAGGCAAGTCTTGATGGGCATAAGCTGACAAAGTTGTCTGCCGCACTTGCGCTAAAAAGTCAGCAAAGCTGGGGTTGCCAGAGAGATCGCCTCTTAATGCTAGGATATTAGCAAAAAAACCTATTAGCTGCTCGACGCTCTTGTTATTGCGGTTAGCGATGGGAGAGCCAATAACAATATCTAATTGATTACTGTAACGAGAAATTAATACTAAAAAAGCTGCCAGTAGAGTCATAAATAACGTTGCGTCTGACTCTTGGCCTAACTGCTTGAGGCGTTGTGTTAGGTTGCTATCCAGTCTAAACCGCTCAACTCCACCTCGGAAGGTCTGAACTGGGGGACGTGGTTTATCAGTAGGCAGTTCTAGTATGCCAGAAACACCTGCTAACTGTTGCTGCCAGTAATTCATTTGGCGTTCTAGAACTTCGCCTGTTAGCCACTGGCGTTGCCAAACTGCAAAGTCAGCATATTGGATGGGTAATTCGGGTAGTGGGTTGGGCAATCCTTGAGAGAAAGCTAGATATAGCTGAGATAACTCATTTTTGAAGATGTTTAAAGACCAGCCATCATAAATGATATGGTGCATCTTTGACACCAGTATGTACTCCTCGTCACTCAGTTGGAGTAGAGTGAACTGTACTAATGGCCCAACAGCTAGATCAAAGGGCTGGGAAGCAAAGGACTGCGCTATTTGTTGAATTTGATCGCTTTGCTCCTGGGCTGACAATCCCTGCAAGTCATGGATTGCCAAAGTTAAGGCAGTAGGCGGAGCAATCACCTGTACAGGTTGTCCATCTACGGTGGGAAAAGTAGTTTTTAAGATTTCATGACGGCGGATGAGTTCACTAAGACTGTGTTCCAGTGCAATTATATTCAGTGAGCCATTTAGCCTTTGAAAATCTAGCAAATTATAAGAACGACTGTTTGGTGACAAATGGTGCAGGAACCAAAGTCGCTGTTGAGCAAAAGACAGTGGGAACTCACCATCCCGTGGTACTTTTTGAATGGATGACTGATGAGATGTTTTAACCTGCTTTGCTTGCTGTAAAAACAGCAGGATTTCTGCTTTTCGTGCAGCTATTTCCTGACGTAGCGCGGGAGTTAAGACACCTTCTGGTGCATGACAGCGCAAGCGAACCTCTTCCAGAGGCGCTCCGCTAACGCCATCGGCCTCTAGCTTAATATTGAAGTTACTCAGGCGATCGAGGAATTCAACAATGCTGTTAGTCATGCTCATAACTCCACTGTTTCGATGCTAACTTCTTGAACTGACAAATCTTGTGTTGCCCAATTCATGACTTTGATATACGCTGCTATCTCTGCTACCGTGGGAGACTCAAACATCGTCTGTATAGATAAGTTCAGCCCAAAATTTGAGTTGATCTCTGACAGGACTTGGGTAGCGAGTAGAGAATGTCCTCCTAGTTCAAAGAAGTTGTCATTAACACCGATGCGTTCAACCCCTAAGACTTGACTCCAGATTTGAGCGAGTTGAGCTTCAATAGGCGATCGCGGTAAAACAAAGCCAGTGGAAAGATTTCTCGTGGCTGTATCAGGTGTTGGTAAAGCACGACGATCCACTTTGCCATTGGGGGTTAATGGCAGCGCATTGAGGACGACAAAAGCTTGCGGAACCATGTAATCGGGTAGCTTTTGTTGGATATATTCACGCACCTGTGGCACTAGTTTCTGAACTAACTTGCCGTATAGGGGATTATTTGTGTAGTCAGTCCAGGGTTTGGTAGTGACGGCTGAACTATCCCAAAAAGCGATTTTCCCGTCAGATGTCTGCGTTGAACTATTGCGGCAAAACACCACATCATAACAACCATCCTGGCTACTCTCCCACCAACTTAGGTGAACTATGTAACCGAGTTGCTGCCCCAACTGGTAAAACTGTTCTGGATTGATCCCAACTGTTGGCTGTTGTGCTAATACTTGCCGCAGTTGGTTGACTGTTTCCACAGCCGGGGGATTTTCTAACCACTGCCAAATCTGTAGTGCTTGCTGTACCCGTTGATTCGGCACGCGCCTAATTCCTAAAAGTTCTGGCTGCTCTTTGTGCAGTAGATTTTGAATTTCTGTGAACGAGAGCTTATCTAGTTGCCAATTTAACCAAGAAATGGTGGATGGCTGAACATTAGTACCGACATGGAGGGTAACATCATAGCGGAATTGGGTTAGCTCATTTTGGGCGTAACCGCGTTTGGGCTGAATCTCTACCCAACCAATCTGGGGAAAACGTGTCTGGAGGGCAATAAAGAAACCCGGATCGATAACCAATTCTTCCTCAGCAGCCATACTCTGGTGTACCTGCTGCTGCCATTGCTCAATAGTTCTATCCTCAGCAGCTTGGGACAACTGCACGGCTGCATGGTATGGCTCCAGTAATGGCAAGCTGCGGACATCGCCCACGAAAATTGTACCTTGTTGAGTAATTGTGGCGATTGCTCCTTCTAAAACCTGCAACAGATACTCAATGCTGGGGAAATACTGGACGATTGAGTTCAAAACTACAGTGTCGAATTCTCCTTGCGGGATGCCTTCAAAGTTATCTGCCATTTGGTGCAGCAGCCGCACATCTTCTAGACCCTCAACTGTGCTGCATATCTGCTCAACGTGCTGTATGGCGGCGATGGAATAATCGGTTCCCCAATACTGTTGAGAGTGCTTGGCAAGACGAGATAGCAGTAAGCCTGTTCCACAACCAATTTCTAATACGCGCTGGGGAAAGTTAGCTTGAATCCGGCTGACTGTACTCTCAACCCACTCCTGCATTTCCCGATCTGGAATGGGCTGTCTGGTATAACTACTGTTCCAACCAGCAATATTAAACGTCAGGTCATCTGTGGATGTTTGATTTTGGCTGTAGAGTTGTTCATAGAGCATTTGCCAATCACTAACATACTCACTCTGCCATTGACTAACCTGCTGGGGTAATGTTTGACGATGAAGAGTCGGTACTAAGTAAGCTACCAAACGTTTATCGCCAGGGGTGTCTTCTCTTACAACCACAACACTCTCTTGCAACAAGGGGTGTTGACTCAAAACTGTTTCAATTTCTCCCAACTCGATACGGAAACCCCGTATCTTCACCTGATAATCGACCCGACCAAGAAATTCAATATTTCCATCACTCAGATAACGTGCCTTATCTCCAGTTTTGTAGAGGCGGGAACTGGGGATTGGGGATTGGGGATTAGGAAGAATTTCTGCTCCCTTGCCCCCCTGCTCCTCTGCCCCCCTGTCTCTTAAGAAGGGATTAGGAATAAATTTTTGGACAGTTAACTCTGGTTGATTGAGGTATTCTTTTGCTAGACCATCACCCCCAATGTAAAGTTCTCCTGGTACACCAACGCCCACAGGCTGTAGTTGGGGATCTAATAAATAGATTTGTGTGTTGGAAATTGGCTGTCCGATGGGAATAGTTGTAGCGTCTTCGGGAACATCCTGCACTAAATACCAGGAACTAAATGTGGTATTCTCTGTTGGCCCATAAACGTGCAGTAGTCGCTGTGGCGCACCATTTTCCAGTACTTCTTTCACCCATTTAGGATCGACAGCTTCACCTCCAAATAAGAGATGTCGTAGTGAATTAAAAGCATAAGGGACTTCCTGAGCAATTTGATTGAACAAGGCAGTCGTCAAGAATAATATGCTGATTTTTTGCGATCGCATAAAGGCGGCGAAATCTTTGGGCGAAAGTGCCAAATCTTTGCTTATCCCTACCAACCTTGCTCCGTTTAGTAGCGCTCCCCAAATTTCAAAGGTAGCTGCATCAAAGGCGTAATTTGCAGCTTGGGCAATGACATCTGTTGGTTCAATGTTGATGTAGTTTGTGTTGATTACCAAGCGGTTCACGGCTCGGTGATCGACAGCTACTCCTTTGGGTTTCCCAGTTGAACCGGAAGTGTAGATGACGTAAGCAAGATTATCAGGTGTTACTTTCGTTGCGGGGTCTTGTTGGCTTTCAAGAGCGATCGCTGCTGCATCAGTATCAAAGAAAACAACACGCGCTTGGTGTTGAGAAATAACATCAGCTAATTTCTGTGTTGTTAACAGTACTGATAGTTGGGTGTCTTCTATGATGAAGGCTAAACGCTCTTTGGGATACTCTGTATCCAGAGGCACATACGCCCCACCTGCCTTAAGAATCGCCAATAATCCGACAAACACCGATACAGAACGTTCAACACAAATACCCACCAGCACGCCTGGTTTTACGCCCAGTTTTTGCAAATAATGTGCTAATTGATTGGCCTGTGCATTTAGCTCCTGATACGTAAGCTTTTGTTCTCCAAATGCTACGGCGATCGCATTACTGTTCTGTTCGACTTGGGCTGCAAACAGATCGTGGATACATTGGTTACTGGGATAATCTGTTTGGGTGGCGTTCCACTCTACTAACAATTGTTGCCTTTCTTGTGCTGTCAGTAGAGGTAATTGGCTGACTGGTTGTTCTAAGTTAGTGACAATCGCCGCTAATAAATTCTGGAAATGCTGCATCATGCGGGCGATCGTTGCCGCATCAAATAAATCAGTGCTGTAATAGCAAAAGCCCTCAATACCTTCAGGAACTTCCCAGAGGTGAATCTCTAGATCAAACCGCACTGCGTCAAGTCCCCAAGGCATTTTTTCAACGCTTAAACCAGGCAGATCCCAAGGGTTGGTCGGCGCATTCTGAAGGGCAAACATCACTTGCACCAGTGGGTTGCGATCTAGGTTGCGCTCTAGCTGCAACTCTTCAACTAACATCTCAAAGGGTAAATCTTGATGGTCGTAGGCGTTTTGAGTTACCTGTCGCACCTGCTCTAGTAAGGCTTGCAAAGTCATTTCTGGAGATATATCAAATCTCAGTGCTAAAGTATTGACAAAAAAGCCAATTAACCCTTCTATTTCTTTGCGATTGCGATTGGCGATCGGAGAACCAACTACAAGATCCGTTTGACCACTGTAGCGAGACATTAACACAACAAATCCCGCCAGCAGCGTCATAAATAGAGTTGTTCCCGACTTGTTGCTCAGTTGTCTAAGTCCAGAAGTTAGGGAAACATCTAACTGAAACCGCTCTGTACCCCCTCGGAAAGTCTGGATAGCTGGGCGGGGACGGTCTGTAGGTAATTCCAGCAAAGGTGGCGCACCCGCCAACTGTTGCTTCCAGTGACTTAACTGATGTTCTAATACCTGAGTTGTCAGCCATTGGCGCTGCCAAATGGTAAAGTCAGCATACTGTACGGGTAACTCTGGTAATTCAACCGCGCTATCTATGGTAATGGCTCGATAATGGGCAGATAATTCGCGGTTCAAAACGCCTATAGACCAACCATCAGAAGCAATATGGTGAATGGCTATCAGTAGTATGTACTCGTCAGCTGCAACTTGCCACATCTTGACACGCAACACTGGATCTTTAGCCAGATCGAATGGTTTGTAGGCTTCTTTAATTGCTAGTTGCTTCGCTTGTTTGGTGGGGTCTGCCACATTTTGTAGATCCACCACTGGTAACGTTATGTTGATGTTGGAGTCTATTACTTGTACTGGCCGATCGTTCTTGATTTCAAAGCGAGTCCGCAGAACTTCATGCCGTTGCACCATCGCCCCAATTGCCCGTTCCAAAGCTTTGATATTGAGGTTCCCTACCAAACGCATAGCGAAAGGCATTGTATAAGCACCACTTTCGCCCTCTAACTGATGGAGAAACCACAGGCGCTCCTGCGCCCAAGATAGGGGTATGTCTTTTTTGGAGGAAACAGGTGCGATCGCTGGTAGCTTCAAACCAGAACCTGTTTGAAGTTCACTGGCGATCGCGTCACTTAAAGAGGCAACTGTTGGTGATGCAAATAAAGAACGCAACGGTAACGCAATCCCAAACGATTCTGGCAACCGAGAAATTACTTGCGTAGCTAGTAAGGAATGTCCCCCCAAATCAAAGAAATTATCGTGAATGCCTACTTTCTCTAACCTCAGCACTTGCGACCAAATCAGAGCTAATTTTTCCTCAATGGGGTTGCGGGGCGCAACAAATTGGTCTGCTATCTCACTAAGTAAGTCCGGTGCTTTTAATGCGCGACGATCTACCTTACCACTAGGAGTTAGAGGTAGAGCTTCTAGAATTACAAAAGCACTGGGTATCATGTAATCTGGCAGTTTGGCTTTCAAGAATTGCCGCAGTTCGCCAATTGTTGGTATTACCTCTTTTTGCGGCACTATGTAGGCAACTAACTGCTTTTGTCCTGGGCGATCTTCGCGGACAATGACGGTAGATACTTGCACATCGTCATGTTGATTCAGTAGGGTTTCAATTTCTCCCAACTCGATACGGAAACCCCGGATTTTCACTTGATTATCTATGCGTCCTAAGTATTCAATATTGCCGTCTGATAAATAACGTGCTAAGTCTCCTGTTTTATATAACTTACCTTCTCCTGTCTCATCAAAAGGACTGAAGATAAATTTATCTTGTGTCAACTCAGGACGGTTAAGGTAGCCTCGCGCCAAGGATACACCACCAATGTACAATTCTCCTGGTACACCAATAGGTACAGGCTCTAAGAACCTGTCTAAAATATAAATTTTTGTATTGGCGATCGGCCTTCCAATTGGCGGAAGTAACGGCCAAGTATCCACTGAATCAGTTAGTGTAAAAGTAGTGACTACATGGCTCTCTGATGGCCCATAATGATTATGTAACGTACAATCATTTAATTTGCTTAACCATTGAGAAATAGCCCCAGTAATCTGCAACTGTTCCCCAGCAGTAATAATTTCCTTCAAATGACTATTAACTAATTCACTACCAACAGCGACTTCAGCCAGTTGCTGCAAGGCAACAAAGGGAACAAACAGTCTTTCAACAGCTTTTTCTTGGAGAAAACCTAACAAAGCTACTGAATCTCGTCGCTGTTCCTCCGTAATTAAGAACAACGTGCCTCCCGATAACCAGGTAGTAAACATTTCTTGGAAGGAGACATCAAAGCTAATAGGAGCAAATTGCAGCGTTTTTGCTCCAGTAGAAATTGTATTATTTTGAAGTTGCCACAGAATCAGATTGTTAAGGGCGAGCTGATTCATAGCAACACCTTTAGGTTGACCTGTAGAACCAGAGGTGTAAATTACATAAGCTAAGTTAGTTGCTTGCACGTCAGTGAGGCAGTTCGAGTCTTGGCGGTTTCCGTCGAGTCGAAACTGCCGAACCCGGAGGGAGATGAGATTATCCTGACTCGACTGGGAAATCAGTTGCCAGTCGGTATCTAAACAAATAAGCTGTGTTTGTTGCTTCGGTAGTCTTTCAAGTAGTTGCTTTTGCGTCAACAGTATGGATGTCTGAGCATCTTTGAGCATGAAGCTTAAACGCTCTTGTGGATACTCTGGGTCAAGTGGCACATAAGCTCCACCTGCTTTGAGAATACCTAAAATTCCCACTACCATTTCTAGTGAGCGTTCTACACAAATACCAACTAGTGTATCCGGTTTTACACCCAATGAGCGTAAGTAATACGCTAACTGATTAGCACGACAGTTTAATTCGCGGTATGTAAGTTGTTGATTGTCAAATACAACTGCTACAGCATCGGGAGTACGCTCTACTTGCTCCTCAAATAACTGATGGGTACACTTATCAGCAGGATAATCAGCCGGAGTATTGTTCCACTCCACTAATAGCTGATGTTGCTCTGTTTGTGTTAGCAGTGGTAATTGGGAAATCCTCTCCTGTGGGTTAGCAACAATACCTGACAACAAGGTGACAAAATGCCCTGCTATCCGGGTAATTGTAGCTTCCTCAAATAAGTCACAGTTGTACTCTAAGCTTGCACTCAGTCCTTGCTCACTCTCCGCCATTGACAAGGTTAAGTCATACTTAGCTGTTGAGTTTTCTATTTCTAGGCGAGTTAGAGATAAACCAGGCAATTCCAATTTTCCAGGCGGGGTATTCTGCAAAATGAACATTACCTGAAACAAGGGCGAGTAGCTGAGATTTCTTTCTGGCTGTAAGACTTCTACTACTTTCTCAAACGGCACATCTTGGTGAGAGTATGCTTCCATTGCTGTTTGGCGTACTTTTTGCAGTAACTCCCAAAAGCTAGGATTTCCAGAAACGTCAGTACGCAACACCAAAATATTGACAAAAAAGCCGATGAGAGATTCTATTTCACTGCGGTTGCGGTTGGCTATTGGAGAACCGACGAGAATATCTTGTTGATTGCTGTAGCGCGATAGTAAGATCGCAAAGCCAGTCAGCAAAGTCATAAATAAGGTTGCGCCTGACTTTTCGCTGAGACTTTTGAGTTTTTGAGTCAGATGATAATCTATCTGAAAGTGTTTCGTGCCGCCACGATTTGTCGGTATTGGTGGGCGCACTCGGTCGGTAGTAAGTTCCAGCAGGGGAGGCGCTCCTGCTAATTGTTGCTTCCAGTAATCCAGTTGAGTGTCCATCACTTGACCTTGCAGCCATTGTCTTTGCCAAACAGCAAAGTCTCCATACTGGATGGGCAATTCAGGCAATGGAGAAGGTTTACCAGTTGAAAAAGCTGTATACAAGGCTGTCAGTTCGCACCATAAAACACCTTCAGACCAACCATCAAAGGCAATGTGGTGAATACTCAGGAGTAGCACATATTCATTTTCACCTAACCGCACTAAGGAAGACCGTAACAACGATCCTTGCTCTAAATCAAAAGGTTCTTGAACTTCGTTCTTGACTAGTTGCAAAACTTGAGTTTCTCTTTCCCTTTCAGGAAGTTCACGAAGATTCACTACAGATAAGGTCAAGTTGAGGCTAGGAGAAATTACTTGAACAGTATTGTTTTCTGAAGCTAAAAAGTTAGTCCGCAAGACTTCGTGGCGTTGAATAATTGTGTTAAGACTATCTTCTAATGCAGGAACGTTCAGCAAACCCTTGAGGCGAAAAGCAAAGGAGACATTATAAGTAGAACTATCTTGCTGTAACTGGTAAAGGAACCATAACCTTTGTTGAGAAAAAGACAAAGGCGGGTGTTCATTGTGCGATGCAGGTACTAAAGCTGGAGCTTGATTCTGTAGCTCGAGAATGCTGGCGATCGCTTGCCAGATATCTTCTCCTGTTTTTCCTGACTTGTTTGGTTCTTGTGAATTTACTTCAGCAGAGTAGCTCATTGTAGTCTTTTTACTTCAGGTTTTTAGGGATATGCTGGAGTTTCTAAAACTTATTGGTCTTGCTTTTGATTAATTAGCTTGACAATAGTTGCTACGCTTTGAAAATTTTCTGCATTAATATCAGTAGCTGCAAATTTAATTCCAAAAGTATTTTGTACTTTGAGGACAAGTGTCATAGCATTGACAGAATCCAGCCCGATGCTAAAAAGATTGCTAGTGTCTGATAAATCTTCACTATTAATATTTGGTAAAACACTCAAAACAACATTTCTTGTTTTTTGTTCAATTATATCAATGCTTTTCATGATTTGATGGTTTCTGAAAAATTATCGATTAAGTTTTTTCTTAATACTTTCCCTAATGGACTTTTGGGAATTTCGTCACGAAATTCAATAAACTTTGGTAATTTAAAATCAGCTAACCTGCTTTTACAATAAGATAAAATATCTTTTTCATCACAACTATCTCGGTTTTGAGGGACTATAACCGCTTTAATAATTTCTCCTGCATACAAGCCTTTGATGCCAACGACAACTGCTTCTTTAACTTGATTGTGAGTTATCAAGATATTTTCTATTTCTAGTGGATCGACTTTGTGACCTCCTGTATCAATGAAAATTTGCTTTCTTCCAGTAATATAAACACGTCCAGCTTCATCTTTTTTGCCTAAATCACCAGTTAAAAAAGTACCATTTTGAAATACCCGTTGATTGAGTTCTGGCTTATTACTATATCCTATAGTCAGTGCTTTACTTTTGATGACTATCTCTCCAGTACTTCCAGTTGGGAGTTCTTTTCCTGCCTCATCAATAATTCTAATATCGATATTTTTTAAAGGAAATCCTACAGAATCGTAGGTATTTTTTAGGTCTTCATCTAGGTTAATAGCAACAGAACCAGCTTCTGTACAACCATAAAGTTGTCTTACAGGAATGCCAAATCTCTGAAAAAATTTATCAAAAATCTCTCTTGATAAAAAGTTACCTGCGGAAAAGCATAATCTCATCGTAGAAACATCAACTAGAGTATCATTTGGTGTTTCAGCTAAAGTATTAAAGATATAGGGGACAGCAGGTAGAATAGTAATCTTCTCTTTTTCTAGAAGTTCTAATATCCTAGAACGTCTAAAAACAAATGGAACTTCAATGGTTTTACCTTGATGTAAAGCTGGTTCTAAAATTACCAGAGTTGCACCATTATGTATAGCAGCTAATAAACAATTTCCTAAACCATGTGCGTGATACAGTGGCACTATACATAAAATATTATCTACTGGAGATACATTAGTAGTTTCAGTAAAGTTTTTAACTTCGTGATATAAATTATTTTGGGTTCTACATACTCTTTTAGGTCTGCCTGTAGAACCAGAGGAATATTGATAAAGTACATCACCTGTAAAATTAGAGCTACTTTCTGTAATTGTTGAGTTATCTACTTGTCTGGTAAGTAGAGCAGTATTATCAAGAACAATTAATTCTATTTTTTTATCTATTTTTGAGATGATTTTATAACTAATTTCTGCACCATCGCTATTGGTAATAATTGCACTAGCATTGCTGTCGCTGATGTAGTAGTTAAGTTCACTTTCTTTGAGAAGGGGATTGACAGGCAAAGCTATAGCATTTATTTCGGCAGTAGCATAAAAGGCGATCGCAAATTCTGGGCTATTAGGTAAAATTAACGCTACACAGTCACCTTGGGCAATACCAATTGTGCTTAAATGCTCACTTAAGTATGTGATATTAGCATAAAGATATTGATAGCTAATTCTCAAATTATCATAAACAATAGCAGCTTTTTCAGGGTATTTTTTAGCAACATCGATAAGTCTTTTTTGTAACATTATTACCTTAGTTGTTCAAAGTATGAGAGCTTCAATAAATCTGTAATCATTTAGAAAATAAATCATTAAATGCTTTTAAGAAAATAGCTTGCTGGAAATTTTTCAGTAATCATTATTATCGGCTTTTTATTAGAAAAAACTCTATAAGTCCGAGAAAGCATTTGGTCTTCTCTTGCTATATTAAAATACTCAGATAAATCATTAGATGTTTCTATAGCTGAATCAATTATTTCTTTAAATGTCTCAAGTTTATATTCTAACCAGAGCCTACCCATTGGTTCTTGGGATTCGATTAGTCTGGACTTCAACCTGTTATCTAATCTTTCAGGTACAATTATGGATTCAGCATAAATAAAATTATTGAGGCTAATCTTTCCTTGTAATAGTATTTTTCTTTCAATTACTTGAGTACCAATGTCCAAATCTAAAGCGGGAATAGGTTTTGTAATTTTAATTAATTCTTCTGATAATTTTACTAATTTAATTTTTTCCAATAAATAAGCTTCTAATATTTCTGTTAATGTACCATCAGTTGTAAGTAAAATCCTTTGGAAGGAACTTAAATTAAGTGGTTTAATATGGTTTTTTAGTAATTCTTTAGACATTTTTATTACTTAGATTATATCTAATTTCTATTATTGTGTTATTGTGAATCTATTTTATTTACTTAGTTATTTTTCCGCATATGCTCAATAGATAATCATCTTAAAGTTATCAATCAAATGCAATGACAGTTAAGAAAGATAAGAAATAATAATTACTTACTGTAGAGATTAGTAAGAGACTACGAGTGGACAGTTAAGACAGTTAAGAAAGTTAAGAAAGTTAAGGAGATAATAATTACAGGACTTACGCAACTGGCACAGGCGATCGCCTTGGTTGGCGAAAAGAGGGAAACTGGCTAAATTACAACCAACTAACTTTTAAATTATCCCCAACGACACCAATGGGACACTTACCAGTTAAATGGTTACACTATGACCAAGATATTTTTGATTTATCTCCAAATTCATCGGCGGAACCCCTTTCAATGGGAGCATGGCGAGTGGGGTCATGGCTAGTATGGCAGATGCATTTATTCTTTTCTCGTGCAAAAATGTGTAACGAAATATCATAAAAAACATCAGCAACTAGTAGTTCGTCAACCGGAAATTGTTGGCAGGGGGCAGGGGAGCAGGGGAGGCAGGGGGAGATGATTTGTATCAATAATTTCGTGAAATGGTATAAAGTTCAGTAAAAATGTCATACTTATAGCTTTTGCCGCATCATCAGTTGAGCGAATGGCCCTTGCTGATTGAGTAGTCGCTCAAAACTGCCCTGCTCTACAACCCGACCATTCTGAAGCACATAGATCCGGTCAGCATTGTGGATTGTACTGAGTCTGTGAGCAATGACTATGCGCGTTACCTTTAGGCGATCGAGGCTTTCACTAACAATAGCCTGGGTTTTGTTATCTAAGGCACTGGTAGCTTCATCAAACAGTAAAATTCGTGGTTTCAATACTAATGCCCTAGCAATTAACAGCCTTTGCCGTTGTCCGCCAGAGATATTACCACCTCCTTCACTGACAACAGTGTGCATACCCATTGGCATAGCTTGGATATCATCTGCTAAACCCGCCATCCGCGCGGCTTCCCATGCCTCATCAATTGTGACCAAAGCACCACTGGCAATGTTTTCAAAGATAGAAGCTGACATTAATCGGCTATTTTGCAATACAACACCTATTTGTCGGCGCACAGCATGAATATCCAGTCCTGTCAACTCCTGTCCATCATAGTAAATACTGCCAGATTCCGGAGTCTCAAATCCGAGTAATAAGCGAAACAAAGTTGATTTCCCACTCCCAGAAGTGCCTACCAGAGCAATAAATTCTCCTGGTTCAGCCCGAATATTCACATTATCTAAGATTAACGGTCTATCATCGTGGTAACGAAAAACTGCATGGTCTACAACAATTCTGCCCGATAACCTGCCGGGGTCTGCTTTACTATTATTAACTTCTGGTTCGGCTTGCAAAATTGGTTGGGCACGCTTCCACAAAGGTATGACTTTTAGAACATCGACAACGGTTGTACTCAAGCTGGTTGCACCGCTAACAAACGTACCAAAAGCAGAGTTGAATGCCAGGAAAGTACCAATGGATAGTGCTTGAGTACCCGTTTGCTGGCTTTGCTGTAGTAATGTGGCAGTAAACCAGAAAACTACGCAAGATGTGAGTATGGGCAAAACTTTATTGCAGACGTTGAGAACGTCTTCAATCGCTTGGGTACTCAACACTAATTTTATTTGCTGGCTATACTGTTTACCCCAGTAAGCAAAAGCGCGTTCTTCAGCTCCTGCGACTCGCAATTTGGCAACCCCGTTGATTAACTGCACCATCACGCCAAAGATTTGTCCTTGTTGCTCCAATAAGGGACGAACCTTGCGGAGGGTAAGCATACCAGAGAAGAAAGTCAGGGCAATATTTACAACAGCTGCAACAATAGCGATCGCGGTTAACGAACTGTTGTAGTAAATTAACAATCCCAAGTTTAAGAAGGCAAACACGCCAGAGAAAATACTTTTGAGAACTGTACCGCTGAGTATGGAGCGAATCTCACTGATGCTAGAAACCCTAGATTCTAAATCGCCAATAGAATACTGATTAAAAAAAGATACACTTAGCTTCAATAGCCTGTCCCACACCGCAGCTTGAGTGGATGAGTCGGCAAAAGTTTCTAGTCTCATCAGGGCAAGCCCTTGAGCTAGTTGAAAAATTGTACCTCCAAAAGCTGTTGCACAAAGACCTAAAGCGATTTGTAACAATAGTCCGCGATCGCTATCTGGAACGGCGTTATCTATGAGAATAGCAGTAGCTTGGGGCGTTACCATCCCTAATAATGAAACAGCTATTGCGCTTAACAGGATGATAACTAGATCCTTATAATGACCCTGTAGCGCAAATAGAAGTATATCCCAGGTTTTGAGGTTTTTATCGGGCAAAGGTCGATAAAATACATAGGCAGTGGTGCAGAGCGTAGCAGCACTTTGCTCGTCTACAAAAGTGCGAGTCTGCTTGAGGGGATGGAAAATCTCATAACTGTTGCCCCTTGTACGGCTCTTAACTGGTAACAGAGCCACCGGACTTTCGTCTGCTAAAGTGTATCCCAGCATCGGGCCGCAGTCACTTTTCCACCAGTTCCCCATTAGATGCAAGCGACGCATCCGAATTCGTGAAGCACGGGCGATCGCATCTATTGGGTTTTTAAGGCGTTTGAGGTCTTCTGAGCGAGCTGGAGGGCGAATCGCAATGCCTAAAGCACGTCCCACTGCTCCCGCTGCAACTAACAGAGCTTGGTCTGAGGAATTACTGCCATGTATTATCTGTGAAGAAGTGGCTGTTTCCTGCTGTTGGCACACAGATGACAGTTCCTCTAAGGTTTCATTCATCACCTGGCGCTTCAGGTGTTCTCTTTGCCGGCACCTTTGGATTTCTTGCTGGATTTCTTGCTCAGAGAGCAAGTTAATTATTTGCAGGAAATTTATTTGCAATTGAGCCAGACTAACCATTAAAGTGCCTGCTTCTTGAATCTCTTCGGCACGAAGAATTTCTAATTCTAATATGCCCTTTGCCTGCAACCACATATCAGCACTCACAGGTAACAGACCAGACGCAGAATCAAAAATTAGTTCGGCAAATCCCATTAAATTGGCATAACCACTTTGGATTCGTACCCAAGATATGCTGCCTTGTTCTGGTTGGAATATCTCGCCACTAGCTAAGGAGAAAAACTGAGTTCCTGGCTTTGAAATTTTGAAGTTACGATTAGGTTCGCGACCAACAGCCGAACCTAGTTGATATATCCAACGCTCTAGCAAATCCACTGCATAGGCTTGTTTGTCTGCAAACATAGACTCAAAATCTTTGCGAGAGATTTTGAGCAGTTCTGTTTCCTCAAGCGACACTGCTAAAATTTGCAGTTGCTTGCTTTGAAACTCAGATGCTATTGAAAACATCGCTTCTGCGGATTTGACATTAAATAAGTAACGCCGTTTTCCTTCTGGATTACCATTATTAACCGCAATGGCAAATAGTGACATGGAACCCGATCGCACTATCCAAACTGTCTGCGGGTCATTTAATAGTAAAGGTTCATTACCTTTGAACCGATAGGACTCTCCTGGCAAACCCGGAATTTTGTTTTCAATAAGCATCTTTTTAACCTACTAAAAAGTTATGCAAAGATGTTTGTAAACAAATACAAGACTATCTTGCATTTGTTTTGACTCTTTGATGTTGGTTATATGCTTTATTGGGAAAACCTGGGTTGATTTATGCTTTTGAGCTATGTATAGCAAGGGACTGGGGACTGGTTACTGGGGATTGGGTGAAAAGTCTTGTTGTGTCTAAGTTTTATCATCTGTTAATGTCCTAACCACCAAGGCTTGTGCTATATAAGTAGAAATTAAGGTGTAATTGTGCTGGGATTAACAGCAGTAATATCTGAATAACGAGCAAAATCACTGAGATTAAATGTCAGGATATGGGTTAAGCCATGCACAAGCATTGCTGCAACCAGCCGTGCATCGTGTACATTGATTCCTCTAACTCCATAAGCAACTACCAGCCTTTCCCATTCTTGGTAAATTGCTTCGGTATCTAGTAACAATGGAAACAAAGCTTTTAAACGGTTCACTTCTGCTTGTGTTTCTGCCACACTACGCCCTAAACCATTTCGCTCAATTGGGCGCGTGTAGACGTTCCAAAATTCAATCAAGTTTTGCGGTACGATGTAGAGCTGTTCGCCGCGACTGTGTAGCGTACTGATAGCATTGGCAGCATCCGGGTTCATGGGATGACTAAGGTCTACACTCCTCAACAGGACATTAGTATCTACCAAGTAGGACACTTAACCTCGCTCTCCATAAATACTTTCGCGGCTAATAGCTTCATCGGACAGTCGAGGCAGGTTAAGTCCTCGGTGGCTTTCTACCCAATCACGAAATGCGGCTACCCACTCAGTAGAGGTGGCGGTTTCATAGAAAGGACGTTCCTGTGCTGGTTGCACTAACCGCTCAAGCATAGTGGCAAGATGAGGTTTAATTTCCGATGGACTACGATCTGTTATCTTCGCCAGCAACAGTGTAATTGTTTTAATGTCCTCACTATAAGATTGTTCTAAGTCACTCAGATTGGGTTTTGGTTGACTGTTCATAGTCATTAGCTCATCACCTTTTCAGTTAATCTCTTAATTCCAGCTTACTCGTAAGTCCTGTAGTGGTTAAGGTGTACAACACTGTGTAAGAGTTTCGCTGGCAACGTCTTCCAAGCCAACGGACTCTAACAGGTCTTGCCAGTCAGAGGCTAGGACGGGATCTTTTGGTTTAGCAAGGCGGAGTTGGCTTAAAAGTGTCAGAGCGTCTTGCCAGATACCTGCTTGAGCATAAAGGGCGACACGTTCTTGCGGTGTTGCTGTTCCTAAACGACGAACTAGATCGGGGTTCGGTTCTATTCGTTGTACTAACCCTTCGACAGCAATATCCTCTGATTCTTCAGAGGAGGTTTGTGATTTGCAATCAACTAAGAAATACCAATGATAATATTTACCAATTTCTAATGGTTTCTCTGTTGTCGGAACGCGAACGCTAATTACTCCGGGCGTTCCTGATAAGTTAATTAAAAGAGGCTCTTTGCTGATGGAATTATTATTTTCATCTAGTACTACAAACTTTACAACATCAATATCTTTAATTTGGTAAGGAACGTAAAACCAAAAGGTAGGATATTCAGCAGTTGTTAACCCTAAAACAAATTTTGATAAGGATGTGTCTGTAGTTGTTTGTTGCTTTAGACTCAAAGTTCTTGGTATCAAGGGTACTAATGCAGTTAAAGGTTTGCTGACATTTGGACAATCACCACGCGTTCCTGCTCCTTGGCGATCGCCAGGTGCACCCCGGTTTTCTGGCTCCTTTTCTAAAGTTGGCTGAATAAAGCGGATTTTAGTACTATTCGAGTTATTGTTAGGTGGTTGTTGAGGTTGTGCGGGTTGTGTAAAACTAACTACTATAAAAGTAAGACTAAACACTAATATCTGCGGAAATCGAAAATTTATTCTATTCATAATCAGTTTAGTTAAGTATTTTGTTGGTAAACTCTGGGATATAGACGAATTCCAAAAGCAGTAGTTATTAAGACAAAAACACTAGGAACAAACGGCACCCAACCACCGAATAGTAAGAGGATAAAGCAGCAGCCGTATAAGGTAATTAGTGCAACACCAATTATCGCTGCTAGCTGCGATCGCGACCAATGATACAAAGCGATTATTCCTCCTATTAATGACCAACCGCACAGCCAAAGAACTTCGCCCCATGCAGGCCATACCCATAACAGCGGTCGGCGATTCATAACGGCACTAAGAATCTGGCTAACCATGTGAGCGTGAATTACTATACCTGGTACTTCTTGGTAGGGCATAGTTTTTGTACTGTAAGGTGTCAGGAAAGAATCTTTAACACTGTCAGCATCAACACCAATTAACACAATCCGATTTCTCACCCAATCGGGATTCAATTGACCTTTGAGAAGTTGTGCGAGAGTAACTTGTCGAGCAACTTCGCGTGAGGAGCGATAATTGAGTAGTAATTGATGACCTCGTGCGTCAAATTGTTGATAACCACCTGTAGGAATATCTATAGGTTTAAAGACAACTTTGCCAAGTTGCAAATATCCTTCGTTGTTAATTTGGGATTGAATGCTCTCTTTTGCTAGATAGCGGCTTGCCAGTTGCCAGCTTAAGGAGTAGCGTGTTTTACACAGGGATTGTGGATCTGGAGTTACGGCTAATAGCTGACGACGAACTACAAAGTCACTATCTAGCACAACATCACTAAAGCCAACGCGATCGCCTGGAATTTCTGGCGGGGGTGAAATGCCAGTTGCTTGTGTATTGTCTCCACTGAGTTTACAAATAGCAAAAAACTTATCGCTTTTATGCAAGCGAGTTACTAAATCTTTGTATTGAGGTTCTACTGTAAAATCACGATAGAGATCCAAACCGATCGCTCTTGGTTGATATAATTCCAATTTCTGCATTAGCTGTTGCAATACCTCATCTGATAATGAGGATTTTTGCCGTTGCTTTTGGGCTTGAATGTCTGCTTCTGTGATTTTAACTATTAATAGGCGTTGGTCTGGGCCTTCATCTGGTCTTAGCTGCATCATCGAATCGAAAGCCGACAGTTCCCATTGTTGCATTATTCCTAGCGATCGCAGGGTTGCTGTTGCAAGGGCGATCGCTATACTTGCCACAAATGCTGTTTGCAGTCTCTTTTTTTTGAACCAAGGAGAAGATATCGCTTCTGTTTGTCCGCGTAACTCGTTCCATGTCAGCGGTTCTGCTGCTGGGTTTTGGTAAATCAATGGCAACCAAGAAGCAGTAGGAAATTCATCTTCTAGACCTTGTAATCTTTCTCGTGCGTAACGTGCTGCCAAATAATAAGATTGACCTTCTGCTAAAGCTGAGAGAAAATTCTTTAAAAACTCTTGAGCAACAAAATCCGGCACATTTTCTCGCATAATAATAACTTGGGGAATGTGCAAATCGGCTAACTGCCATGCCAATCCCAAACCGTCGCAGGAGTTAAAAATAGCAAGTTTTAGACCATGTGCAACCGCATATTTCAAAGCATTTTTTAATTCTGGTATGGTTAAACTGCTGGTTTGGTTAATATGTATTAAACCTGTATCTTCTTGACTTTGACTATGACCTGCAAAAAATAGAATATCCCAGCCTTGTTTATCCCATAACCACTTATCTAATTCTTGGCGTGAAGGCTCTACCAAAAATACTGTTGATGCATGAGGTAATTGCTTTAGTAATGTTTGGTCTTGTTGGATATCAATTCCTGTACTATTACCTAATATCGCCAAAATTCTAACTTGTCTGCCATTTTTTTTAGGTAATACTTTCACTCGCTCATAACTTGGAGGAGTTAAAGCTACTTCTGATTTTTGGTAATCTTCAAAAAAGTTCCATAGATGCCAAGGTAGTTTTCTTAGCAGGCGATCGCTTGTTTCAATAATCACCTGAAATTCTTCATCTAAAGTCAATCTGGCTCGTAATTGTTGGTCAATTTTACGAAAAGAATTTGAGTTGAGCCAACTATTAATTTGCTGATGCAACTCCCGACAAACTTCAGTAAAATCGGTTTCACTAACATTAGTCAAACCAACTGGTTCTATTTCAATTAGAGCACGACTGTGAAATCGTTGTTGCAGTGCTTGATATATTAATTGATAGCGTTTATAGAGTTCAGCAATTTCTGGGGCTGCAGGTAAACTACCTGTAAATTGCATTGGGCGAGAGTTGTTAGTTTCCCACAATTGTGCGTTAACAACCGAGAAGCCATCGTTTAAATTACCTTTATCTAAATTTATAACAACTAACTTACCCATCGTTAATTACTAGAGTTTTTTATCTAATTTTAAAAATACATCTTTTTTTAGATGGATTTTATACCAATTTCCTTTGAAGATGCGCTTAATTATTTTGGAACATGGCGAATTATCCTCAGAAAATCTCTGCGTTCCTTTGCGTTAACCTCTGCGTCCCTTTGCGTTGAAAAAAAGCTAGGATTTAGTGCAGTTTGACAAAGAAACGGTATTAGTATCCTTAAGTTTAACAGGAAAAAGACCGCGTTCAATAAAAATCAAAGCCGCGCTGTAAAAGTGACTCACCCCCTCCCCTGCCTTCTACTTATCAAACCACAAAATCTTCTGTAATGCTAAAATTACCTAAAATCAATTGAATACTAAAGCTAGTTTCATGCATACATTTAAAACGATTTAGTGAAATATAGTAATCTTGAGTTCTAGATTCAACTACTTGTAAAGTCTCCCCTGAACTAGAAAGTACTAGCTTTAAATGAGGTAGCAAATACTTTTGATTACCAACAGGATGCACTTGCACTAAAACACCAATTTTCCCTTCTGCTTCTTCAGTAAGAACAACTAACAGTACAACAGATTGTTCTCCTAATTGCATTCCCAAATCGATGAGTTTAGCCCCATTAACACCAGATATCTTAGAAGCATCAAAACTTCTAGTAGCAAACGCTAAATTTCCCAACTGTGACGTATTGATTAGCGTATCAATGGATTGCCAACCTATCTCAAAAACTCTGTCAAACCATTGACTCAAATTTACTTGTATTTTGTTGGTTGCAATGTCGGCTACAGGTGAAACCTCACTTTGCAATAAACCTAAACGCTGATTGTAAAGTTGCTGTCGCCATTGTTCGTTACCAATTAATGCTGCCCATTGCCTAAATGATACGTCTGCATGTAAACGCGGTGAATAAATAGATGGATTAGCTAAAATTCGTAACAAATCTTGAGCTTCAGTTGTTGATAAAGTTGCTAAAGGTGGCACTTCTTCTCGAAAATTTAGTCTTAGTGTTGCTAACAGTATGGTAAAGTTTTCTGTTAACTCATCAACTGCTAAAGAATAAGTGCGATCGCTTTGATTATATCTAGCTTCATTCTTCAATTGACGATGAGTCGCAAAGCCACGTACCGCCATCCAACATTCATCTTCATCATCCAAATTTACCTGTACTGCCAAATAATAGTCAGCTACCCAACTCGGAATATCTACCCACTCCTGCGGTACAGATAATTCTTCTAAATCCGTCGTTTCAGTTGGCAATAGTATTAATCGTGTTTCACCTAATTGAATAGCTATACCATTCACTACTTCTAAAATAGTAGGTAAAGTATCTTTTCCAGGCCATACTGAGGGTTTCGGACCGGATTCTTCTTGTAGCCAATCTTCAAGCCAAGTGATGAAACTATCCAAGCAAATATGATTCAGATATGAATTGTAACGAGCGATAGGATTAGAGTGGTGTTGCTGGCTATATTGCCACGCTTTTTTTTGTTCTGTTTCTGCAATTTTTAACCAAAGATGCTTTGTGTTATTACTTGCTAATTCCATTAAGTTAAACATTGACTTTACCTACTTATATTTACTTAAATTTGGGAAAATATACATCGATAACGATATTAATCGTTTCTTCTATTTCTAATTTTTCGCCTGAATTATCTCTTTGCTTGAGAATTGATTTAATTAGAGATTTATAGTGCTTTGATAACCATTTTTCTACATACTCTTTCACCCAAATATTTATCTGTTCGAGCAAATTCGCTTGCAGCTTATACTGAGTTTGAGAAAGCTTTTCCTTTAGTTCAGTTTGTTTGATACCTAATTGGTTGGCAATTTTGCTTTCACTCAATTTTTGACCGTAACAAAGTTGAAAAATTTCTTTTTCTTCCCCAGATAGTTTTTTTATAGCTGAGACTAAAGCTGCTTGAATCAAATCTGAGTGTGAGGGATTAGTGTAATCTTTTTCTAACCAATTTGTCACATAATCATTGACCCATTGTTGAGATTGGGATATGCCTGCTAAAGTTTCTAACAGCGTAATTGTAGACTTTTTCAAATACCGAGAAATTGTACTTTGATTAATTTCTAACCTAGCTGCTAACTGTTGTTGATTAAGACCAAACCCATAGTAAAGCAGCAAAAGTTTTTGAAATTCAGGTTTCATCGCTTCTAGTTGTTCGCGCAAAGAAAAACTAGTTTTTTTGCTGAGAAATTGCTGACTTTCTCCTACTTCTTCTGCTGAGTCGTGCCATTCCAGTTCTAAAGTCTCCTCTTGGATATCAGATTTTGCTTCATATCCACTAGTTTGTAAGGCATCAAGAGACCATTGAGGTACTATAGATTTTGGATAGTTTTGTAATGCTGCAATAGAATTTTCCATCCAAGATTGCATCTGCTTGACGGTAATATTAGTTGAAGCAGATACCTCATGAGGTGCAGAAGACAAGACTTTCTCTGCATTGTAACACTGAGCAGCTTGTTCAAAATCTTCTGTATCTGGATCGGGCCATTTTTGACCATTTTTTCTAGCAGGATTTTGAACTTTGTTAAATAAATAAACTTGTTTAAAATATTTTTTAGCAAAAATAATCTGAGAAATATTAGGTTCGCCCAGCCCTGATACTTGCAGTGCTTCTCTTAACTCTTTATCGCTCTTTTTACATAACATTCGCCACTTAGAAAACTTTTTAACTCGCATTTCATCTTTAATATTGTTTTCTAAGGCGGTTGTTACATACGTCTCAATATTAGATTGCTGCGAATTATATTTAGACAATATTTCTGCTAATTTCAGCGGATCGTAAATTATCACTCTCGCAAAACAGAGATATTCTTCCCAATTTTCTTGGTTCTGAAATTTACAGATATTTTTAACTGCCCAATAGCATTTTTCTTCAAAATAACTTGCTAGATGCTCCAATGCTAGTTGTTGTTTATTTGCTGGTTCCCATTCTGCTACTTTTTGAAATTCTTTAAGAGCTACAGTATGCCAAAAATGCGCTAGACCATTTCCTTTATCTTGTTGCCTCGATAAACTATAAAATTTCTCATTTCTTTGTACGTATAGCTCTATGTTGCGTTTTAAATAAGGTTGATATTTCCATTGCAGTATTAACCGACCATTTTGATGATTAAGCATGAGATAAGTAGAAAATTTATCAGTATTGTTCTCACGCTTTGGTAGTGTTGAGATGCCATCTAAGTTAATAAAGTTTAACATCTTCGTTATTTTTATTTACTAAGTAACAGTGTTTTGTCATTTAATTTACAAGTACAAATATCATACTTCTCCTTATTTAATTCAGATTTTAATAACTTGTTGGGATTGCAATAGTTTTCAGGTAAATAGAACAACTGTAGAAACATTTACCTTTAAGAACTGTTAACACTCAACAGTCAATGTGAATGCGATCGCTTATATGGAATTTACAACCAATTACCTACTAAAATATAGGGTGCCCAATAAAAAGGGTGTTCTTGGTAGTTTTGAAAAATGAACTCTTGGGCGCGGCGCAGGGCTTCTGATTTGCTCAAGCCAGGGTTATTTTTTAACTGCCGATAGAACTCGCTCATCAACATTGCAGTGGATTTATCGTCTACTTGCCACAGAGAAGCAAGGGTAGTACGTGCCCCAGAACGCACAGCGACACCAGCCAATCCCAAAGCAGCGCGTTTATCTCCGGTAGCTGTTTCACAGGCACTTAAAACGAGTAATTCGATGGGAGAAGGTACTTGAGATGCACGTCCTACAACTGGCTCTCTAGTTTGCAATACCTCACGCAATTGCTTAACATTCAGCTTGCCATTCCAAGTAAGAATAAATGTATCTTCCTGTTGGGAACTGAATTTGCCGTGAGTTGCCAAGTGTACCACAGGGTAAGAAAGAGAACTGACTTCCTTTTCAATGGTTGTATTGGTAAAGGCTTGGTTGATGAATTCTTTAGAGGGAATAACTGCTTGGATTTCCTTGAATTCATCGGCGACATTTGGTAGGGAACTAAAACCGAAGCGTGATTGAGTTAGTCCGCCAATTAAAGCCTCAAATCGTTTTGGTTTTGATTTGGGTTCTAGCAGTTGCAAACCAGGAGATAAGGCAACGCTATAGTTTTCTATGAGATATTGCTTGCCATTGTAGAGGGCTGCCATTGGAATATTCCGCAAGGAACCATCTAACACAAACACCAGGGTTTTGATTTGGCTTTGAGCCAAGTCTGCCTCTAAAGGTTCGATTAACCAATTGTATACTTGTTGAGAAAGCGCCTGGCGATCGCTAAATGTATAACGTTGCTTAAGTTTTTTTTGTAACTGTTCTAGTACTGTCTCTACTTCACTTTTTGGTTTGTAAGTCCTGTAGTGATGAAGTTGCTCTATATGCGGCAACTTGACAATTACCTCCACACGGTCTGCCAAAATAATTGGGTAGATGACTGCTGTGGCAGGATTAGCATTATCAACCACCTCGTCAATTGAAGTTGGTTGAACAATCGAACAAGCATCTCGAAAAAAGTTGTCTAGTTGAGCTAACTGTAACGCTTCAATGACATCACGAGCTTGCTTTAAGTTTTGCAGACTCGGTTTCTCAGGTTGTAACAATAAACTAACTAACTGCCGATATACTGGTTCTACGCGATCGCGTAAGTCAAACTGAATATCGGAATTGAGGGACACCAAATCAGTACGTAAAGACTTGAGAGTGGTGACTGCTTCAGTGTAAGCTGCCACTGCTGCTTGTGAATTTCCCTGTGCCAAGAGTAGACGGCCCAACTGCCATTGCCATTGAAAGGCAATATCTGATGCATCAATTACCTGTGCGAGGTTCAAGGCTTGTTCGGTGTATTGTCGAGCCAGGGATAATTGTTTAGTCTGTTCGTATAGCTGACCCAAATTACCTAATGCATAAGACTGGGATCTTTGGTCTTGCAGGTCTTGGGCTTGTTGAACAGCTTTTGTTAATATCTGAGAAATTTTATCTACATTGAAGGTAAAATTTTCTTTTGTCTTTTGACTTGCTTCATTGATACATACTAAACTCCGGGCAAAGTTTACCTGAGCATAGACTACAGCTCGATTTGGGGTGAGTTCTGCTAAATTAGATTGTAATAATTCTAACTCTTCATTCGAGAGATTTTTCCCAAGAGATAGTAATACAGTTAGCCGATTTAGTTGTGCTTGAATTTTAGCGATCGCTGATGTAGATTTACTCGCACTTTTATAGTAAAAGTCTGCGGCATTTTGATAATATGTTTTAGCATCTTCTGAAATCACACTGTGATTACAATAGAGTGGCAGAGGATTTTCCTCACTACTTACGTCACGTTGCAGACTTTTGTTGCCAAAACTATATAAAGTATTACCTAAACTCAACAAAGTAGCACTTTCCTCTTGAGGCAATTTCATATTTTGAGCCATTGCTAAACTTTGCTCAAGTAGCTGCTGAGACTTTTCTAAATCGCCCCTCACTCTTAAGGTATTGCCTAAACTACGTAATCCTAAAACTTTCAGTAATGAGTCTGGCTGTGCTTGGAGATTTTGCTCTACTTGCTGCCAAATTTTCATCATTCGAGTAGAAAATCCCAAAGATTCCAAGGCTGTAGTTTGGTTAATTAAACTACCAATATGACCTGCTGTATCGCCGATTTTAGTATAGGTTTTAGCCGCTTGTTGCCATGATTCTAAAGCTAATTCAGCTTGTCCTAACGCTAGTTGTAAACTACCTTGAGTATTGAGAGCAAGAGCTAAAATTTGTTTTGCTTCTTTACTACTGGGCTTTGTTTGAGTGAGTAACTTTAAACTGCTAGAAATTGTTGCCTTTGCTTGCTTCCATAGTCCTAGTTTCTGTTGTGTTAAAGAGAGATAGCTTAATGCTAAAGCTTGGTTTAACTCATCTCCTTGAGATTCATATATCTGTGCAGCCTGCTGTAAGCTTTCTGCCGCCTGAGTAAATTTTTCTGTTTGGTAAAAAGTTCTACCTTGTTGTATTAGTTGTTCGAGGTTTGTTGGTGCTGGAATTTTTTCTCTAATTGACTGTTCTGAAAATTGAGTAAGTTTAGATTCAGCCGGAAGGATATGAAAACTCAAAGTGAAAATTAGCCCCAAGATAACTAAAAGGATAATTTGCAACCTGCGTCGCCACATTTGGCTTGTATAGAGGGATAAACGCACTTTTTTTAGCATATTTTGTTCCTTATGAAGATGCGCCTAATTATTTTGGGACATAGCGAATTAAAACCTCTGCGTACCTTTGCGCGAACCTCCGCGTACCTACCCTACGGGAAGGAGAAGCGCCTATGCGTTGAAAAAAGTTAAAATTTGCCGCAGCTTGACAAAGAAACGGTAATGACGAAATTTTCTCACTTCAGCCCTCACTACCGATTAATTGCAAATAATATCCTTCGACTTGTTGCAATTCTTCATGAGTCCCTCGTTGCACCACTTTTCCGCGATCGAGGACAATAATTTCATCACAATCGCGGATAGTACTCAGCCGATGCGCCACGATAATGCAGCTACATCCGCGCTGACGTAGTTTTTGGTCAATAATTTTTTCTGTTTCAGTATCCAAGGCGCTCGTTGCTTCATCCACAATCAGAATAGAGGGGTTGTTAACCAAAGCACGAGCAATTTCCAAACGCTGTCTTTGACCGCCGCTTAAATTAGCAGCTCCTTCTGAGAGTTTACTATCATAGCCCCCAGGTAAAGAGAGGATAACATCGTGAATCGCTGCATCTTTACATGCTTGCACTAAGGAACTTTCAGATACAGTAGTGTCCCAAAGGGTTAAATTGTCCCTGACGCTACCAGCAAATAGTAAAATATTTTGCTCTACGAAGGCGATAGAATTGGCTATGACTTGGCGAGGAATTTGGTTTCTAGGTATGCCATCAAACTTAATTTCTCCCTGAGTTGGTTCGTACAACCCGCATATCAGTTTGGCAATGGTAGACTTACCGGAACTACTCTTACCAATCAAGGCAACTCGCTGTCCTGGTTTAATTGATAAATTGAAGTTTTCAATCAAGGGAGTTTCTACTTCGCCGTAACTAAATGTCACATTCTCCAACTTGACATATCCTTGCAATTTGGGTTGGAGGTAATCAGCAAAAACTTGCTCTTGTGCTTGCTGTGTTTCCTCTGTCAACTCTGCAACTACCGGGTTTTGCAAAACATCATCCAAGCGATTTAAACTACCCTCGACTTCTTGGAGGTCGCTACCAAGACTAACAAGATTATTCACAGGTTCCATAAAACTTTGCATCAATCCTTGAAATGCTACTAGCATTCCGATACTCAGGTTCCCATCCATAACCCGCAGTCCACCAATAACCAAAACTAGCATCGATGTAATTGCTGACAGGAACGAAGGCAAAATTCCTAAAGCCTGGTTAGTTATATTTACTTCCTGGTATGCGTTAATCGATTTGGCATAATAACCCGCCCACCGAGCAAAGAAATCAGATTCTAAGCCAGATGCTTTCAAGGTTTCCATACTTTGAAGACCAGAAATAGCTACTCCGTTAACTTTTCCTTGTTCCTGTATTAATCTGATGTTGGCATCTACGCGCCACCGAGAGATTTTGTGCAAAGTTAGGAGATTAATGGCAACAAAGATAATGCCAATTGAGGTTAGCACCGCATCATATTGCAGCATCACAATAGCATAAAAAATTACCATGACTGCGGCGATCGCAGTTGTGGCTAACTTCCCTGAAAGCAGATTGGCTAATCTGTCGTTTAGGTGGATGCGGCTGCTGATTTCTCCAGCAAATCTGCAATCGTAAAAACTCACAGGTAAGCGTAGAATGTGCCAGAGAAATCGGCTCGACATACCCACAGATAACTTAATTTTCATCCGGCGCAGAAACTTTAACTGTAGTAATGTCAACAGTCCATTGACGATCGCTGTCAGTATCATTCCTAACAAAAGCGGTCGCAACCAATCTTGTCTGTTCTGCACCAAAACATTATCTACAAAAATTTGGGAGAATATAGGTGATGCCACTCCAGGAATCACTAGTAAAAATCCAGCACAAATACAGAAAGCGAGTACCTGACCAGACCCTTGCAGACGTTCCCGCAAACCTAGAAGTATGTTAGGTTTACTACCACCTTTTTTGAAATTTTCACTAGGTGTAAAAAGCAGTACAACACCTGTAAAACTTGCATCGAATTCTTCTAGGGATACAGACCTCGGCCCAGTTGCGGGGTCATTGATGTAAACTTGCTTGTTATTAAACCCCTCTACAACTAAGTAATGATTAAAATTCCAAAAAACGATGTAAGGACATTGCAACTGTCGCAGTCCATCTAAGTCTGCTTTCATCCCTTTGGCATTCAACCCGTAACTTCTAGCAGCCTTGAGGATATTTACAGCTCTGCTGCCATCCCGCGATACTCCACAATCTTGACGCAATTGCGGTAGGGGTACAATCTGACCGTAATAACCTAAGATAATTCCCAAAGCAGCAGCACCACATTCTACCGCCTCCATCTGCAAAACAGTTGGGGTACGACGGCGAATTTTCTTATATCCAGAAGCGATCGCACTAGAAACAGAACGGCGATTATTTTTCTTTGTAAATTTTACTTGTAGTTGTGACAGCATTTTTGTTATGTGAGGTTAATTTACACCAGTTAAAGACTTGAGAAAAGGAAAAATAAAGCTGATAGGCGATCGCTCTTCTGTAGTAACTCTGACGCTAGTGGTGGTTCCAGAAGAAATTTTCATCTCAACGCCTTTAGAAGAAGACCACTTATAGCCGCTAAAAGTTGAATTGTCTGGCTGCAACTGGGCGTCAACTTGAATTTGAGGGCCTGGAGAGATTAAGCTTTCCACAATCTCTGCATTACCGATCGCATTTAAAGCGCCCTCTTTAGTCACGGGAAAAGCTGAAACATGGGTTACAGTACCCACAATGCCGCCAAATCGTTCGCGCTCTACTGTAGAAGGTGTAATTTGTACCTTCATTCCCTCGTGAATTTTCTTACCATCACCAACAGAAAAGAAAGTCAGACCCATGAGTTTAGCAGATGGTTCCTCTGCTTGGATGACAGCGATGGAGCTTCCTGGAGAAACAATTTGCCCAAAAGATGTACTAATTTCTAAAACCCGTCCGTTGTACTCGCTAATAATTAGACTGTTTTGATTTAATTGGACTTGTAATTGGGCAATATTGCGTTTGACTTCTTGGATTTGATTTTGTCGGTTGGTTGCAGCGTCAAAATCTTGCTCAATTTTAGTTTTTTCGTTGGTATCAAGCTCTTGTAGTTGGGATTGAAAATCATTAATTTGGCTGAAGTTTTCGCGGTAGGTTTTTTCTATTTCCACCTGCTGGACATCAAGTTGTTTGAGTTGAGCATCAATATCAGATACTTGTTTAAGAGCATCTTGGTATGCTTGTTGTTGCTGTAAAAGGTTTTGCTGAGAAATTCCTCCTTCTGCTTGCAGCTTTTGGAGTCCCTCATATAGTTTGCGTTGAGCGGGAATCATACTGACGGCGATCGCTCGACTCTGGAGTAAGTTTTGCTGTTGTACTTGCAGAGAACTCAAACCTCTATTTCTCAAAATAGGAGTTAAGCTGGTTGCTTGTTGGAGACGTTGCTGGAGACTGAGACGTTGCTGGGCGATCGCTCTTTTTTCTTCTAGCTTGCGTTGCCCTTGGAGTAAGTTAGAACTGTAATTTTGGGATTGTAATTGTGCTAGCTTGGCACGCTGCTGCTGTAATTGGCTTTGCAATTCAGCTTGATCGATGATTGCTAGCACCTGTCCTTTTTTTACATAGTCACCAACATTAATATTCATCGCCAGGATTCGTCCCGAAGCCGGCGCTTGCAACGATACAACCTTACTTGGATAAACTAACACCCCCTGTCCTGAAACAGCGATCGGTATGCGACCGACAATACTCCAAATAACTGCCGTTGCTACCAACGAACCAAGGGCAGCTAAAGACAACCAATGCATCGGTTGGATAACTGTCATCGCCCGATCTAACCGTTCAGGGGAAGATAGATTTTCTAAAGCTTTTTTTCGGAAAAGGTTATTTTGTTGTGTAACCATGTGGCACCTTTTTAACAATTCAAAATTCAGAAAATTACATAAACAAGTTCTTTAAATAAAACCTCCATCATCACTTGAGTAGATGATGTTCAAATCGATTTACCTAACTTATTGGAAACACCAGAGTTGATTTATGCAGTTTTGAAAATCTTTAGTGTTGAGTAAAATCGTCAATACCTTGATATCACTGTCTTTCAAGCATTTTGATCGAATTGAAATATTCCTAGTTATCTCAAAGGTTGCATATTCTGATTTCAGTTCTCCCAAGGAGTGATACAGAAGGCAATCAAACAATTACCTTCAAACCAAACATAAAAAATAAACAACATCTTAATTAGGAGACCGACAATGTTTGAAATTAAAGCACAAATGCTGACACAAGCAGTACAAGATTCACACTTCCGCAATCGTTTAATTGCCGATCCTCTAACAGTTGCAGCAGAGAATGGATGGAATATTCCTACTCAAACCCAAATAACTGTAGTTGAGGAAACACCAAGTCATTACTATCTAGTACTGCCAGCATTAGGTACTCAAGATTTAGCTAATCAAACACCTGAAAATTCTGATGTAAGCTCAACAGCACACATACTAGAAATCGAAGTGCAATTGCTTGCACGAGCAGCGCAAGATGCAGACTTTCGCAATCGTTTAATTGCTGACCCGAAAACTGTGATGGCACAGAAGGGATTGAATTTTCCAACTAATATTCAAGTCAGCGTATTAGAAGAAACTCCAGATCGTTACTATCTGGTGCTGCCAGCATTAGACTTCTCTGAACTAGAAGCTAACAGAGAATTATCCGATGCAGAACTGGAATTAGTTGCAGGCGGAACCGATACGCAAAATCACAGTTGGACGGGTTGTGCTTCTGGGCAAAGTGGTTGCGTTGCCACTAAAGGCTGTGATGCGGCAGCTGCAACTGTGGGAGTAACTTTAGCCGCAACAGCAGCATTATGACAATAAAGACTGGCAAAAATGCTTTTGTCAGTCATTGTCTCAGACAAAACAAGTTTTGATTTGAAAGAGTAGAAGCTTGTCTTGGAATTTTGATAGCTCATAACTTCTATCAGAAAAACCAACTTTCTCAAAATCATAATTTGCGCGGCTTCCGTTCAGATGGGGTGTCAATTCCCATCCGAACATTCTCCTGTACCTCTAAATTTCTAATAATCTCAAAGGCTGCATATTCTGATTTCAGTTCTCCCAAGGAGTGATACAGAAGGCAGTCAAAGGATTACCTCCAAACCAAACATCAAAAACAAACAATATCTTTATTAGGAGAGCGACAATGTTTCAAGTAAAAGCACAAATGCTGACACAAGCAGTACAAGATTCACACTTTCGCAGTCGTTTAATTGCTGACCCTCTAACAGTTGCAGCAGAGTATGGATGGAATATTCCTACTCAAACCCAAATAACTGTAGTTGAGGAAACACCAAGTCATTACTATCTAGTACTGCCAGCATTAGGTACTCAAGATTTAATTAATCAAACACCTGAAAATTCTGATGTAAGCTCAACAGCACACATGCTGGAAATCGAAGTGCAATTACTCGCACGAGCAGCCCAAGATGCAGACTTTCGCGGTCGTTTGATTGCTGACCCGAAAACTGTAATGGCACAAAAGGGATTGAATTTTCCAACTAATATCCAAGTCAGTGTATTAGAAGAAACTCCAAATCGTTACTATTTAGTGCTGCCAGCATTAGATTTCTCTGAATTAGAAGCTAACAGAGAATTATCCGATGCAGAACTGGAATTAGTTGCAGGCGGAAGCGATACGCAAAATCACAGTTGGACAGGCTGTGCTTCTGGGCAAAGTGGTTGCGTTGCCACTAAAGGCTGTGATGAAACTGCTTCAACCGTGGCAACAACTATAGCAGTAACAGCAGCATTAGCCTGAAACCTAGATCCCCTCTAGCCCCCCTTCAAAAGGGGGGAAATTCTAAAGCCCCCTTAAAAAGGGGGTTGGGGGATCTGAGTGCGTAAGTTCTGATAATTTCAAAGGTTGCATATTTTGATTTCAGTTCTCCCAAGAAGTAATACAGAAGGCAGTCAAACGATTACCTCAAACCAAATCAAACATCATTTCTCATCTAAACCTAAAGTATATGCCTAACCCAAATTTGACAGACACTAAAACCAATTCTACTGTATATGCGCCTACGCAGACTGAGCCAGCAAACAAATATGCAAATTACTCACAAGCGAGTTCAGCGTTTGATATTTCTGAGGTAAATAACTTCCCTCTAGACAGCGATTATGACCTTGCAACCGAGCAAATCCATAACTTTCAGCAGGATGGACATTTGCTGGTGCGTGGTGTAGTTTCTGCAAAAGAAATAGCTGTCTACAAACCTGCGTTAGTAGAAACGGTCGATCGCTACGATCGCGAACAGCAGGCGATGGAAAAGACTGTTAGCGGTCAAAGTCAAGGATGGCAGTTTGTTGAAAACCTTTACCAACTAGATTTAGTTGCCCAACGCTTTGTTTTAGCTCGTCGATTTGGCAAGATTGCTGCCGATTTATTAGGAGTTGATACTGTCCGCTTATTCCGCGACCAATCTTATTTCAAAAAACCCGGAGGCGGCAATACACCCTGGCATCAAGATGGTTACTTTATGCCCCTAGATACAACTCAGATAGTCACAATGTGGATTGCTCTGTCGGAGGTTTCCCCAGAAATGGCACCGATGACTTTTGCTAGCGGTTCCCACAAACAAGGCTATATCGGAGCTTCAATGCCGCTAGATGAGTCAATGGATGAGTTTGAGCAATCCATTATTAAATCGGGGTTTCAACTCAAAAATTATGGAGCAATGGCAGCCGGAGATGCGAGTTTCCATTCTGGCTGGACGCTGCACAGTTCGCGGAAAAACACAAGCGATCGCACCCGCGAAGCCTTAGTGATTGTTTATTACGCCGATGGCGCCAGGGTAACGATGCCCCCTGTACCCGCCGATGCTCTACCGCAGGAGCAGTTTGCCGCTGTAATTCGCCAACGCAACTTATCTACCTGTTTGCCAGGATTGAAACCCGGAGACTTGGCTGAAACTTCAATGAATCCAATCGTCTACCGAAGAACGACTTAAATTATTTTCCCATCTCAAACCTAGCGAACCAGCAACTCCCGAAACTAATCCGATCGCTTACGCCTATTCTGAATCATCTTTGTTTCTGTCATGGTTTACCAACGCACTCATACTTGGCTGTACTCTTTAAAAGACTCTCTGCAACCCATCAAGCCGCATCTGACCGCCCTAGTCTGTCCAGAAGCGATAGAACAACTCGATTCTGTAAGCAGTTACTTTCCAGATGCGATCGCTTCCACTTATGGCTTTGAATATCGCTTACAACCTTCTGCTCCAGTAGTTGACTTTGCTTTTCAAGTTACCGAAACCGGTCGAGAAATTTTAGCAGGCTTAAACCCCCATACACGTTTATCGGAGGATTTTAACAAACATCCCGTTTGGCAACAAATTCAGAAATTCTGCACCGAATGGGCAGATCCGTCTTCCTTACTCCATTACTTCATTGGCGATCTTTGGTTAGAGTTTGATTCAAAGCTGGATGGCGATACTAGTACAAATAATATCCCCATACCTGGGTTATTTTTCGGAGTGACTAGCCCACCAACTGATTCAGGAATCTCCTTCAACTACTCTTGGATTTGGGAACAAGCTATGCCTTTATTATTAGGCACGCCCTTGCCTCCCGCCTTAGAGAAAAAATTCATCGACTGTATCAAGCGGTTGCCTCCCCAAACGAGCATTTTTCAGGTTGGGCTGATGTTTTCCCGAACCGTGCAAGCAATAAGACTCTGCCTTGTCGGTTCTCCCTCGGAATTGCTGCCATATTTGAAGGAAATAGGCTGGACAGGACAGCTTGCGGAGGTAGAGAAGCTCGTCAACTCTCTTTCTCCCTACGTTGATGGCATTATCCTCGACCTTGATATTGGCGAACAGATTTATCCGCGAATTGGCATTGAAGGAATTTTTCTCACCCGCTACCAAGCCTGCGTAAACGGACAATGGGAATCGCTGCTAGATTATCTCACTTCCCAAGGTTTATGTGCCAAAAAAACCAGGGATGCTTTGCTCAAATACTCTGGCTACAGTTTAGTAAAGCGTCTGGGCGATCGCATTTACATCCGAGGATTGAACCATATCAAACTCATTTATCAATCAGGGCAACCCCTAGCAAGCAAAATTTATTTTGGTGCAATGCATCAACCCCTCAGTAAAATACCTGGACGTTCTGCTGAGACGATAAATGCAAAGAGTACAGAGGACGCAACGAAGCAAGAACGTGGCGACGCAGACGCTATCGAATCAGCCGTTACTTTTTTGCTAACTGCACGAAATTCCGAGGGGTGGTGGATTGATTTTCAGCTAGCGGCTGGCTTGAGCGATGAATGGGTAACGGGTTATGTGGGAGCAATGTTAGCAAATATACGCGATAACCGCATACCTGAAGCTGTGGAAACAGCTTGGAATCTGCTCGCTAGTCGTCGCCATCGCGCCAATGGCAAATGGGGCTACAATCGCTTGCCTCCTGGCGATGCAGATAGTACTGGTTGGGTACTCCAGCTTGCTTGCGCTATTGGTGAGAGTAATTCAGAACGGGCGCGTCAAGCGATGCAATCCCTAGCAGCTCATCAGCGACCGGATGGAGGCATTTGCACCTATGAGAGTGAGGAATCGATTCGGGCTTTTATTCATGCTTCTCCGGAAATTGGATTTGCGGGTTGGTGCGGTTCGCATACTTGCGTGAGTGCGGCAATTGCAGCTCTGCCCGAATACCGCTTCCAACTCCAGGAATATTTGCGCTCGACTCAGCAAAATGATGGTAGCTGGCTGGCTTACTGGTGGCAAGACCCAGAATATGTAACAGCTCTAGCGGCTGAGGCTATTGCCGCTTGTTATCCAAATTCTGAGTGTATTACCAACGCCGTGGCGTGGGGAATGAACCGCCTCAATTCCCAAGGATTTGTTGCAACTAGCGATCGCCTCTCTGGTTCGCCATTTGCCACAGCTTGGTGCTTGCGACTGCTGACACTGAGACGGCAAGATACCGCAGTACAAGCAGCGATCGCCAAGGCAACCGATTGGTTATTAGCACAGCAACAGCCCAATGGTTCTTGGGTTTCGTCAGCCCGGTTGCAAGTTCCATTACCGGATGACCTAAATCCCAATCAGTTTAATCAGTGGATTTACCACGGCACGATTCAAGGCAGTTTAGTGTTTGACAAACATTGCGTCTTCACCACTGCCACCGTATTACAAGCTCTACATCGTAGTTTATAAGGAAAATTAAGATGAACGCAGTTATTTCTAGTATCTCTACACAGCAATTGCCCGCGATCGCAAATCACCCCGTTATTTCCACAGCCCAGTTGCACAGCATCGTTAGCCGCGCTAGCAATCTGTTTGAACGACTCGATCGCCAGATTTTCTTACCCTCCGCTGAAAGGAATGAAAAACTCTTACAATCGCGTCTGGATACTTGGTGTCAGACAGTAGCAAAAGGAAATTTCGAGCATTTTCAACAATACTTGCAATGGGATGGGCTGAATTTAGAAACAGCAAAAAACGCGATCGCACCTGTATGTTTGCGCCACGATGCTCCCCTACCCAACTGGGCAAAGACGCTCTCAGCTGTTCTCAATCTTGCCTTTTCTCAAGCAGCAACAAATCCCGATCCCACGACTTCACATCGCTTTTTGATTTCCCAATCTCCCTTCCCCTTTGAGGAAATTCTCGCCCCATTCGTTCTATTTGCTCAACAAGAACTGATTGCTAGAACTGGCGAGTCTTACCAGAGATTAACCGATGAGGTTCATGGTGTATTCGAGCGCAGCTTGCTCGGTCAGCTAATTGACATCGCCACACAGCCTTTGCAGATAGCTTTTAGCAGTTGGCGAGTCGCTCAACAATCCTCTTTTACCCGTCTACTGACACAGACACAAGAACTGCAAAGCCGCAGCCTCTACATCCGGTTTGTTCGAGATATGTTGCAGGGCAAACTAACTTCTTTTTTTGTAGAATATGCTGCTCTAGCTAGGTTGCTGGCTACGACAACCGAACTTTGGGTAGAATCCCAGCTTGAATTTCTCCATCACTTAGACGCAGACTGGTCGGAGATTGCAGAGAAATTTAACAACGGTTTACCTCTGGGTCAGGTGACATCGGTGCAGCCTCTCCGATCTGACCCCCATCGCGGCAGACGCTCTGTAATTACACTGAAAATTGAGCCAAATCTGCGCTTAGTTTACAAACCCAAACATTTAGGCGTTGAACAGGCGTACAATCAGTTTTTGACTTGGTTAAACGAACAGGGTTCTCCTCTGCCTCTAAAAACCTTGCAAGTAATTAACCGCGATAGTCACGGCTGGGTGGAGTTTGTCACCTCCCAAGCCTGTGAAGATACAGCCCAAATAAAACGCCATTACCAACGGGCAGGGATGTTACTTTGTTTGGTTTACGTGCTAGATGCTACTGATTGTCACTACGAAAATATCATTGCCTCTGGAGAACATCCAGTTCTGATTGATACCGAAACTGTGATGCAGCATCGACCGAAAAACGAGTCATGGGCAAACCTACAGACTGCTCAACAGCTTGCATTCCATCGCGTAGATAATTCCGTGATGCGTACTGCTCTATTACCCGTCTGGCATCCAGCATCCAATGGGAACTCAGGCTTTGATTTTAGCGGGTTAGGCAGCCACAATCAAGGAACTAGGCATTATAAAGGACTCCAGTGGTCTAGTGTAAATACAGACCAGATGGCTTTAAATCAAAAGCTGCTGGCGATCGATCCATTTTTAGCTCATGTGCCAACCTTAAATGGACAACCTGCCAGTTTATCAGACTGGATCGAGGCAGTGCTGGAAGGATTTGAGCAGATGTATCGCTTTCTGCAAGAAAAACAAGATGTGTTACTCTCCCCAGATAGCCCGCTGTGGACAATGGCAAAACAGCTTGTTCGCTTTGTGTTTCGCCCGACACACACTTATTCGAGAATCTTAAACAAGCTCCGTAGTTCAGAGTACTTGCGGGATGGAGTTGACCGCAGTATTGCACTGGAAATCCTCAAGTTAACAGCATCAGGCGCAACTGAAAAACCAAAATTCTGGTCTCTTCTCCAGTCTGAACGCCAACAAATGGAGCAGTTGGATGTTCCTTTTTTCTCAATTTATCCTGATACAGATGTGTTGGAGTTATCGCCAGATAGTCGCGTTGAGGGATTTTTCCAAGGTTCTAGCTTTGAGTTAGTACTAGAGCGCATCAAGAACCTGAGCAAATCTGACTTAGCGATACAAGTTGATTTTATTCGCAACACTCTATATTTGAGAATGATTCCCGGTCAAGAGCTTGCTGCACCTGAAAAACCTGCCAATCAAACCTCTCTAAGGGTGCAGGAATCATCTGAGGTGATGCTGGATGAGTCAGATTTGGTTGCTGAGGTAATGGCAATTGCCCGCAGATTACAGGAGCGAGCGATTTATGCTCCTGATGGATCTGTAACTTGGCTTGCTCCTCAGTTTATCGCTCAACAACAGCGATTCCAATTTCAACCCACTGAACTCGGCCTTTTTGATGGCAAATTAGGAATTGCATTATTTCTGGCGGCGGTAGAGCATATTAAAAAAGATGGAGAGTTTCGAGAACTGTGTTTGGGAGCGTTGCAGGAGTTTCGTCAGGCGTTATCCAAAATTGAACAGCCAAAAGGTGAATTCTCAAACCTGAATCTTGGCTTATCAGCTGGACTGGGAGGATGGATTTACAGCCTGACTAAAATCGGTCAGTTTCTCAATGACGATCGCTTGCTTGCAGATGCTCTAAATTTGGCATACTCGATAGTACCAGAGGCAATTACTAGCGATCGCAGTTTGGATATCGCTGGCGGTACAGCAGGTACGCTTTTGAGTTTATTGGCATTGTATCAGGTTGTTCGCGACCCGGTTCTGCTAGAACGTGCCTGCCTGATTGGTCGTCATTTATTAGCGCAAAGTGTAATAACTTCTAAAGGCAGAGCTTGGAAAACGCTGGATGGTCGATTGTTAACGGGTTTTTCCCACGGAGCAGCTGGAATTGCCTACGCCCTGCTCAAACTGGCACAGGTGACGAATGATGCTGAATTTCGGGCGGCTGCCGCAGAAGCGATCGCCTACGAACAAAGTATATTTTTACCAGAGGTAAACAACTGGCCCGATCTCAGGGACTTTTCTAAATTTCTCCAAGCAACTGCTAAATCTGAATCTTCTTCACTGATGTCTAGTTGGTGTCACGGTGCAACCGGTATCGGTTTAGCCCGCCTCGGCGGACTGCCAATGTTGTCAACTGAAGCAATTCATCAGGATATTCAAGTGGCAATCAAAACTACCCAAAAGCAACTCACCCAGAAACGAGGGATAGTAAACCAGCTATGCTGCGGTCAGATGGGACAGATTGAATTGCTGCTATGTGCAGCCAGCCGATTGGGAAAACCAGATTTATTGACAAATGCCAGAGTCCATGCTTCACAGGTTGTGCAGCAAGCAAGGCAGAAAGGGTATTATCTCGAACCCGCCCTACACTCAAGCGTATACGTTCCTGGTTTGTTCCGTGGAGAGGTTGGTATTGGTTATACTTTGCTGCGCCTAACTCATCTGGAACAACTGCCTTCAATTCTTTTATGGGAATAGCAGCTTTTGAATTTACCGCGATGTGATTACTACGCATTACGTTGCGGTAAGCTACCATTTCACGACATTTTGACTCACTGGAGTCCTGCCAAGATACGCGGCTCTACACCGACACGGTGCTTATGCTGCTTGTAGCCGTTTCAATTCTTGTATCAAGGCAAGACATTGTTTAACAGCGTCTCTAGCTAGAGCGATCGCGCCCTTTAATAAATATTGCAAATAGTTTGCTCACTTCACCAACAACTCACTCACCACCAAAACCCTCAACTCCGTCACCCGCTTAAAAGCCGCATCATTGGTCAAAAACGCCTCACAACCAGCAATTATCGCCGCCGCCACCTGCAACGCATCGGGTAACTGAAGGTTATAACGCACCCGAATTTTCGCGGCTTCTCGCGCAATAGCAGCATTAATTTCTACAAAAACTACTTGTTCTTGTTGCAACACATCGACAAAAGCCTGCTCTAAATCCACTAACCCCAGACGGATAGCACCCACCAAACACTCTGATAACGTTATCCCAGATGCTACTGCTGTATATATCAGCTTCTAACCGATCAAAAATTGGATCGATTAAATCCACAAACAACGGATTGCGTTCTACAAAATAAATTACAGGTGCTGTGTCGAGAAATAAGCGAGAAACTCCAGCTAAGGCATCACTAATTTTCATTCTTCTGCTCACGACAACCGTTCTCGATGCTCATCTCCTTCCCGTCGAGTCCGCGAAACCCATTCCTGAGCATCTTCACCTAATAATGGATAGGGTGCCATACCCTTCAAATCCCTCCACTTGCGTTTTGGTTGCGCCTGAGTGATATGTTTCTTCACACGCTCCAGCAAATGCCCCATCAATGTCAATTGCTCCTCTGGAGTCAGTTGCTCAATCTCGCTTAAAACTTTTTCAAGTGATGGACTCATCAACCTAACCTTTATCAACAGAATTAAATTTTAGCGTCTTTACTCTTCTGCTCTGGCGTAACTTTTAGATAACGTTGCAACCTTCCCTCTTCGCTGCGATCGCTTGCTCGATCCTCAGTTCTCTTCCCAAAAGTGCGATCGCCTTCCTGGTTCTGTGGAAAACTGAGAACGAAACGCCATCAAGTTTGTTATCGGTTTCGCTGACACCAAAAGCAAATACCGCCAAGAGAGCGATCGCTAATTTAACTACCTCTCATACCCAAACTCCACTTCGCTGCGTATGGGGTTTTCTCGGCAAAATAGATAAAAATTTCAGTAGCTCGAAAATTTTTGTCAGAGGATGTTTTAAACAGTCGAAATCAATCAAAAATCATGCAAGTCGTTTGACCGTAATACGAATCATAACAATATAAATGAATGTATGCAAGGTTTCAGGTAGTCTTTTATAATCCTTTATTTAGATTGAAAACTTGGGAAATTTGAAGAAATAATCAGGTTTTCAGCCGATGATGTTGGAAAGAGCGATCGCTCTATTCGTTTATCCAAAACTAGGTACTTGAAAATCAGGTTGTACAGTAATTTTGTGTCTACTAACTGTAATTCAGTAACGGCTACCTACTTTGAGGGTGTAATGTCTGGGGTAAGTATGGGTGAAAACTGGTTTTTAAAGCTAGGGATGGTTGCGGGTAGTGTCAGACATTTAGATTGGTTACTTACATTAGGAATAGCGATCGCATTTCACCCAAATATAGCTATTGGACAAATCACCCCAGATACAACATTACCCAATAATAGCAATGTAAATACACTAAATAACATTACAAATATCACTGGTGGCACGCAAGTAGGATCTAATCTGTTTCACAGTTTCAGCGAATTTTCTATTCTCAAAGATACTACAGCTTACTTTAATAATGCTCCAGATATTCAAAATATTATTAGTCGAGTTACAGGTAGTTCGCAATCAAAAATAGATGGAATTCTGCGGACGAACGCTACAGCGAATTTATTTTTCATTAATCCTAACGGCATTATTTTTGGAGAAAATGCCCGCTTAGATATTGGCGGTTCATTTATTGCTAGCACAGCAAGTAGTATCAAATTTGCCAATGATTTGGAGTTCAGTGCTACGACTCCTGAATCTACTCCTTTACTAACGATAAATACACCCATTGGCTTGCAATATAAAGTCAATCCAGGCACTATTGAGGTCAAAGGCGACGGTCAAGGTTTAAGGGTCACAGGCGAATTGATTGATACAACAAATGCACTGCGAGTACCAGCCAATCAAACTTTAGCCTTGGTAGGTGGCGATATTTCCTTAGAGGGAGCAACGCTAAAGACAGCAGGAGGAAGAATAGAGTTAGGCAGTGTAGGGGATAACAGTCTAGTTACTCTCACACCGATAACTAAAGGTTTTGCCTTGAGCTACGATGGAGTGCAAAACTTTGGCAATATTCAACTATCAAAACTTTCAGCGGTAGATGCCAGTGGCGCAGGTAGCGGTGACATCCAAATCCAAGGTAGGCGTGTCACCATAGCCGATGGTTCCCAGATAGAAGCAAGTACTCTGTTAGGAGAAAAAGCTGGAAACTTAGTAGTCAATGCCACTGAATTAGTAGAGCTAATTAGTACATCTGCTGATGGTTACTTTTCCAGCGGCTTGCTTGCTTCTGCTTACTCAACTGGGGATGCCGGAGACTTGACAATTAATACTCGAAATTTGGTAGTGCGCGATGGGGCGCAGGTAAGTACAGCCACATTTGGTACAGGCAAGGGCGCTTCTTTAACTGTCAATGCTCAAGATATACAACTGATTGGTACTACTGCCGATGGTCTGTTCCCCAGTGGCTTGTTTGCTTCTACTCAATCAACTGGAAATGGCGGAGACTTGACAATTAATACCCAAAATTTGCTGGCGCGGGATGGGGCACAAGTAGCTGCATATACATCGGATGCAGGTAAGGCGGGTTCTTTAACTGTCAATGCTAAAGATGTGCAAATGATTGGTACTGCTAATAGTCAGTTTCCCAGTGGCTTGTTCAATTATGCTTACTCAACCGGAAATGCTGGAGACTTGACGATTAATACCCAAAATTTGCTTGTGCGCGATGGGGCCAATGTTGCTACGCAGACATATAGTGCGGGTAAGACGGGTTCTATAACTGTCAATGCTGAAGATATACAACTAATTGGTAGGAGTGCAAATGGTGAGTTTGCCAGTGACTTGTCTGTTGACGCTGGTTTAGGGTCAACTGGCGATGCAGGAAATTTGACGATTAATACTCAACGTTTGCTCGTGCGGGATGGGGCATACGTCGATGCCAGCATATATGGTACAGGTAAAGGGGGTGCTTTAACTGTTACTGCTAATGATATACAACTGATTGGTACTTCTACTGACGATCGCTTTAGGAGTGGCTTGTTTACTCAAGCTTATTCAGGGATAACTGGGGATGCCGGAGATTTGACAATTAATACCCAAAATTTGCTTGTGCTAGATGGCGCACAAATAGATGCAGAGACGTATGGTACAGGTAAAGGGGGTTTTTTGAATGTCACTGCTAAAGATATACAACTGATTGGTAGCTCTAGTGATGGTCGCTTTCCTAGCGGCTTGTTAACTTCTACTTACTCAACCGGAGATGCAGGAAACTTGAAAATTGATACTCAACAATTGCTTGTACGCGATGGGGCGCTGATAAATACCAGCACATCGGGTACAGGTAAGGGAGGTTCTTTAACTGTCACTGCTAACGATGTGCAACTGATTGGTGAGTCTAGTGATGGTTATCTTAAAAGCCGCTTGTTTACTACTGCTGCTATAGGAATAACTGGGGATGCAGGAGACTTGACAATTAATACCCAACATTTGCTTGTGCGCGATGGGGCATTTGTTGATGCCAGCACAGAAGGTACAGGTAAAGCGGGTTCTTTAACTGTCAATGCTAAAGATGTACAACTGATTGGTGTCTCTAGTGATGGGCGCTCTGGCAGTGGCTTGAATACATCTGCTAAGTTAGGGTCAACTGGGGATGCAGGAGATTTGACGATTAATACTCAACAGTTACTGGTGCGCGATGGGGCACAGATAGGTGCAGCCACATCGGGTGCAGGCAAAGGGGGTTCTTTAACTCTCAATGCTAAAGATGTGCAATTAATTGGTACTACTGCTGATAGTAAGTTTCCCAGTGGCTTCTTTACCACTGCTTACATAGGGGCAACTGGGGATGCAGGAAACTTGACGATTAATACCCAACAATTGCTTGTACGTGATGGGGCAAAAATAAGCGCAGGAACACAGAGTGCAGGTAAAGGCGGTTCTTTAACTCTCAATGCTAAAGATGTGCAATTAATTGGTAGGTCTGCTGATGGTAGTTTTAGTAGTGGCTTGTTCGCTTCTACTGACTCAACTGGGGATGCAGGAGATTTGAAGATTAGTAGCGAGAAATTACTCGTTCAAGATGGGGCGATAATCACTGTGAGCAGCTTAGATAAAGGAATTGCAGGGAATTTAAATATTAATGCTGACTTTATTCGTTTGAACAACAACGCCTCTGTTGATGCTAATACCCAAGCTGTCAATACTGACCCAAGTAAAGAACAAGCTACTATTACTGTGCGCTCTCAAGATTTACTATTGCTTCGTAACAGCAACATCACCACAAACGCTTCTGGAGAAAACGTTATCGGTGGCAATATCAACATTAATACTGATGTTTTAGTTGCATTTGACAATAGTGATATCAGTGCAAATTCCACTGATTTTCGAGGAGGTCAGGTGACAATCAATGCCAAAGGAGTACTCGGCACTCAATTTCGTGATGTTCCGACCCCAAATAGCGATATCACTGCTACAGGAGCTAATCAGCAGTTGAATGGTACTGTGCAACTCAATACGCCACAACAAGATCCCACAAATGGTTTAGAGGAATTGCCACTAGAAGTAGTGGATGCCTCACAATTAATTAACCAAAACTTCTGTGCCAAAAGAGGTAATAGTAGCTTCACGCTCGTTGGACGTGGTGGTTTACCTCCTTCCCCCAACACTGTACTTAACAATAATACAGTTTGGGAAGATTGGCGAGTCACTGCTGTGCCAAGACAAGCAGGAGAGTACAGCAGTAGGGGAAGGGGAAATATTGAGAAAAGTTCAGCACTGAGTACACAGATTGTAGAAGCTCAGGGGTGGGTAGTGAATGCTAAAGGTGAAGTGATATTGACCGCTGCTGCACCGACACCAACACCTCACAGCTTGAGGAATTTACCCTTTGGATGTTACCCGGAGGATGTGAGTAATCTCTAATCCGGTTGTGTTGCAAAAACAGGGGAACCCGCATTTCTCACAAGCTTGAGGGGCAGAGGGGAAAGAACTTGTATAAGCCTCTCCCCTGCTCCCCCTGCTTCCCCTGCTTGGCATCTGTATCAATCTTAAGGTGAAATGGTATTAGACCACGTTGCAATAAACTCATCAGCCGAAACCTGCTGCCAATTGGACGAATTCAATTGTTCGACTGTCACGCGAGTTTCTTAGAGTGCGGCTGGATGGATGATAGCGTGTAGGGTAATTTGTTTAAATATAGGAATCCGATTTGATTATTGAAAAAATTTAAGTATCTGTAGTAGCGCGATCGGACTAATTTTGTGCATTAGCTTGGCTCTTGTGGGATGGGCGTCTCGCCCGTCCGGGGTGGGCTTCTAGCCCACCCCACAAGAAATTTTATTGCACTATTTTAATCCGTCACGCTAGTACGTGTATTTCAAAAATCAAATATGAGTCCTATATGCCTCCTCAAACTTGGCTGAACTTACGAGAGTAAAGTTCATCAGACACTTCTTGAAGTTCTGGTTCAACCACTGTCAAATGTTGCTCTAAAATTGCCAAATTACGAATATTGGATTTATAAAAAGCATCAAACAAATCACCCACAAAAGGCACAGTACCCACTACTGTTTCTAAACCAACATTAAAAATCATTTTGGCTAAATCTTGGCGTGGGATGCCAAACCGAGTAGCTAAAAATATGATGTAAGCTGAAAACGCTGTACTGATTAAATCACCAGCACCAGGAACTAAACCGATAATTGGGTCTATTCCAATGCGAAAACCTGTAAAAGGAATGCGTATTGATGTATCCATCAAGCGGCTGAGTTTACGGATGCGATTTAGAGTAGCAAGGCGTTTGGCAGCGTCCATAATTTCCAATAGTTACACTACTCTTAGATTGCAATATTTTTAGTTTTTTGTCTTGTACCGTTAGAAATAATAGAACTGTTTGCATATTTGATTAATAATCAGCTTTTTTGCAGGTTTTTTCAAACTTTTACTAGAACTAATTGTTTGCGAAGCTATGACCTACGACAGTGGCAAAGACATAGCTGGTTAAAAAGCATTTAGAAGCCAGGAGCCATAAATTATAATACTTATGCCTAAGTTAAAGGTTTTTTGAAGAAGATTTTGAATTTTGCACAGAGGCTTGAAATCACTTAAGTCTAACCGATATTCATTGCTCCAATGGCGCACTCATAATTTTTAGTACTGACTCCTGAATTATTTATTGGTGAGGTTTCCCAAAGATGAATTCGGTGGATTGAGCGAACCAGATACAATGTATGAGTTTAGGGTTTTAGCGTTTCCCTCTTTTACTTTGGCAATGTATGTGTTCTTCTAATTTTGTGGTTGAGCGTGCTAATGTCGCAGATATTACAGGAATTCTGGAGTTAGCCCAAGCTAATGATGCAGAACATGGCGGAATGTTATTGGGTCGTCTTGAACCTGAAGCTGTGAGCAAGACCATCTCTCAAATGCCGAGTATTGTTGCCCGCAAAGATAGTCAGATTATAGGATTTTTACTTAGTTGGTCAAAGGCATCAATACAGATGCCAATTATTAGCGCAATGTTACAAGCCTATCCTGGTGAGAAAGACGCTTATTTATATGGCCCGATCTGTGTTGAGGAAACCATGCGAGGTCAAGGTATTGCTGCGGCGATGTTTGCTAAATTGAAAAATTTTTTACCACAACGTCAAGGGATACTGTTCATCAAAGCAAACAATCAACCATCACTTCGCGCTCATAGAAAGATGGGGATGTCTCAGATGGCAGAGTTCACATACGAAGGTACTAGATTTTTAGTGTTTGCCTATCATTGATGCTTTCTAGGTATCAAAAAGAGAACCTTGAACCGATGCCATTGATTATTTTTCTAGGTACAAGGCTATCCTTTACCCGAACATGAGTTATGTTAGGGACTCTTGCAAAAATAAATTGTTTGATTATTTTCTTGAAATGGTATAATTTGTACCCTGCTTGAGAGCTTTTCGAGCTAACTTGACGTAAGTTTTGACTGTATTCGGCTGCATTTGCAAGTCTTGGGCGATCGCTTGCAATGACTCTCCATTATCCCTACGAGCCAGGATTGTTGCCCAAGTAACGGCAATCCTATCAGTACGATCGCCTCCCTTGCGTTTACGTTGGGCAGTAAATATCTCGGTGAGTTCTTCAATGCGTTGAGCCAGCATATCCGCGAGCAACTGCTCGGCTACAGCTGACTTTTGTTGTGCCAACCAACCAGAGCGCGTTTGCCCCAAGCCGAAGGTTGTTTTGTGTCCTGTGCCGCAGTAGGGTGCAAGCCTGAGCAAAGCGTAGAATAGCTGGGTGAATTCAGTATTTTCCAACGCTGTCCTGCTCAAACCCAAGGATATGGCTCCAGTAAAACCAGTGACCGACCCTTGCTTGCCTGCTGCCACTTTCATCGATTCCAGACGATGCTGGTGAATGATAACGCTTCGATCGATCCATTTCACAAAAGCTTCTTGTTCTACTGGCTGCTGCGAAAAATCGTTCCATCTCCGTAGATAGCTGTGGAACAGATTTTCTGGTACTGGCAATGGGAAATGATGACCTTTGCGCCGAAAACTGGTGGGTGACACAAAGCTCAGGTCTACTACAGATTGTTCAATTGGCGATCGCAGTAATTGTGAATATGTAGTTGGGGCATGAGCAATACTCACCTGTTTGATTTGCAAGGATGCCCCTCTTAAATCGATAACCGTGGGTAAATTGGTTAACCACTGCTTGAGGAACAATGCCACTCTTTGGGACAGTGCGTTGATATGCCAATGATAGATTTGGTTGGCAACTAATTTTAATTGCTTGCCGCTAGCTAGCAGTTGACCTTCCAGTGCGGAGATAGTAAAGGCTTTTTCTGATTCTCCATCGTGGAGGTAAGCTGATAAATCTGGGTCAACTTGTCGCACTTGGTCGAGAAACCACGCATGGAGTCCAATCGTATACTGCGAGTAAAGAGAAGCCGTTGCCGTTGCCTCCAAATCAAACACCAACCCCACCAATTCAGTGTCATCTGGCCATATTGGAACTAAGTCCTTTGACGTTGGTTTAGCTCTAGGCTTGCGTTTAGGGGCTGTGGCTGCTCTGGGCATATTGGATTGAGTCGAAGAATGATTCAATATTTTAGGCGATTTTTATCCCCCTGTGGGGAACATTGGGAACGAGTAAAAGGGAATGCTAGAGTAGCGATCGCTTCAAGATACTCCGATTCAACAGTGACGCACTGGTGAGTGGAAATTGGCATCATCAATGGATTTATGGGATTGCTCCGCCAATGGGTGCAGCGATCGCTCTTTTTTCATCTCTTATGCGTCTGTTAGCTCTGAAATAAGTAAAGCTAATCATTTCTATTGACTCTGCAAAATTCATAGCACTTGATTAACTTTTGTAAAGCAGTGTAAATTACTAATGCGGGCGAAAACAAACACGCCTGATTCATACATCTAATTACCGCACTTATAAAACCATGACAGCAACCATTCAACGTCGCTCAAGCGCCAACGT
>JAVRBO020000012.1:0-28210 GCA_034531195.2 Nostoc sp. ChiSLP01 | reverse complement strand
GGTAAAACGCATGTGGGATAAACGTTTGAGCTTAAGTTGACACGTATGAACAATGCTAAAGCCCCTACTGTGGTCTATTCAACTGCAAATTGCTGTAATTAATTCTGGCTTCAAGTCTACACTGATTGTCTTTAATGCCTGAATTTTGGATTGGAGCGTACCCCTACGAGGAAGCAAGCTACGGTAGCGTCTCGTAGAGAAGCGACTTGACTCAGTGTATAAAAAACTTGCCAATTTGGCTGCATGATTTTGATAGCCTTTGGTAAAGTATAAAAGTCAATTACTTGTGGGCTATATTTACCGAGGTTTACTATACTTTTAGGTACATTCAGTTAAGTTAGCTCTGCTAACGGAACAATAAAAATTGCTGATGTATTGACTACAGCAGCAACAAGCAAAATAATGAGTTTTGGTTAATTTCCCTCGTCCCTCTTAAAAGACGAGGTATTTTTTATTTAAGGATTTCCCGGCAAACTCTTAGCTTTTTTAATCATCGGTTAGAATTTATACCAATTACTCCAATGATTATTAAGGCGACGGAAATGAGTTTGGTTAATGTGGCAGATTCACGAAACCAAATCATACCAATCATAGCGACTAGGATAGTTCCCAGTCCCGCCCAAACAGAATAAGCTATACTGATTTCAAGTTTTTTGAGAGCCAGAGTCAAAAAAGTAAAACAAAATCCATAAAAAACAAATATTAATACTGAAGGGACTATTTTAGTAAATCCTTCTGATAATTTCATGCAAGTTGTACCTGAAACTTCAAAAAGAATTGCTGCAATGAGGTAAATCCAACTTATTGACATATTTGTTGCGAGCAGTTGGTTATAAGACTTTTATTATCTCTAAAAAAATTCCCAAATTCAATGCAAGAATATTTTTTTATATGGTGTTAGTTACATCACATTTGCAATAAAAAGCGCTCTTTAAGAAGGAGCGCTTTTTCGTATGATTTGCTGAACTTGTGCAGGTTTTTTAGGAAAGTGCAAAATTTTAAATCTTGTAGGCGAGCTAGTGCGTTGCTTTGGTTGCCGAAGTTGTGGTAGCTGGTGAACCAGCACTGCAAGAAAGTTTCCTTTTGTAGGCGACTGGTATTAGCGCACCGTTAGCGACAAAGGAGCGTCACCCAAAAAGTGTTTTGTTATCGCGTAGGGTAACTCACAACTTAAGATTTTAGGTGCATTAGGAACAATGTCCGTAACGCACCCTAAAAACTTGCTCTTTATTAAATCCGGTTTCTTAAGTTAAGCGTTTAGTGCTTCCTCTTGATGGGTTTCGATAACACAATCAGAAGTAGGATAGGCAACGCAGGTGAGAACCCATCCCGCATCCATTTGATCGTTGTCCAAGAAGTTCTGATCCGATTGGTCAACTGTACCAGAGATCAACTTCCCGGTGCAGGTAGAGCAAGAACCAGCGTTGCAAGAGTAGGGCAAGTCCAGACCGTATTCCTCGTTAGCAATCTCTAGGATGTACTCATCCTCAGGAACGTCAATTACTTGTTCGCCATCTGGGGTCTTTAATGTGACCTTGTAAGTTGCCATGTAAAAATCCCTAACTAATATAAACTCCATTTTCGATACTACGGGTTTATGTGCAGCTAGTCTAGAGTTATTTATGGTTGAGTGTTCTAAATTCTAGGATCAGCTAGTAAGGCTAGTTTACATCTACCAAAAGGTGGACAATAAAATCACAGAGCAAAAAATGTGGCGATCGCTTCAGCAAATCCCTCAAATGAACTATAATTCTTAGACACAATGGAGACATTGATTCCCAAGTTTCGAGCATTAGTTGTTGTGTACGGGCCAAAGCAGGCGATCGCACAATTTTCGTAATCGGTTGGAGAGTTGACCATTTTTAAAAAACTTTCTATTTCTGCTGTGCTACTAAAAGCAATAACATCTATCTTTCCTTGACGAATCAAGTCTAATTCAATACTGTAAATATTTTTATCTAAACCCTGCGTGATATATGCAGGTACGCGAGTCACTTTTATGCCCAAATTCTCTAAGTCTGTAATTAAATTCGGTATAACATTAGGTTCCGGCAAACCTACAACTTCTGGAGCAGGTACCAGCACTTTTTTTTGATGAATTTGGACAATTGTTTTTAATTCGGCGACAATTCCACCTGGGCTAGATTCTTGGGGAATTAAATCTACTTTGCCACTAAACGAGAATAAACTTTCTGAATCTTTTCCCAATGCACATAATTGGCAATTTTCTAACACAGATATAGGAATATCTAAATCTTTCATCCGGTGAAAAAATGCAATTATTCCGTTCCTGCTTGTGAAGATAATCCAATCAAATTCTTTTATGCGGCTCAAAGCGTTGTCTAACTGAGTATAGTTTGATAAATAACAGGTTTCGATAGTAGGCATCAAAATAGGCAAACCACCTTTTTTGATGATTTGTTCGGACAACCTACAAGCATAATTTCTCGGCGCTGTGACTAAAATTCTCTTGTTATGTAGAGGTAATTTGCTAGATGGAGTGAGTAAATTAATTTCTGTTGATTCGATGTGCATTGTTCAAAGGGAATAGCAACAGGGAACAAGGAGTTCAAAACTTAAAAAGCCAGTGGTGTGTCACCCAAAGTTCAAAGTTTGTGTGGCACACCACTAGAGTCTATTTCTAAAGGTCAAAGCTGAGATTTTAGATAAAATCTCATTCGATCCTTACTTTGATACTCATCAGGTAATGACAGTCGGCTTTTCTCTACCTGTTAAGGTGCGAATTTGAGCAATTTCATCAGCGATCGCAATTAAATCTGCTAGTGCTTGCTGCGGATCGAGGTTTTGTTTAGCAGCATCCTGTTCGTAAGATTCTAGATAAACTCGCAAAGTTGCACCGTGAGTACCCGTACCAGATAGACGGAAGACAATGCGGGAGCCATCAGTAAATCCAATCCGAATGCCTTGATTTTTACTAATGCTGCCATCAACTGGGTCAGTGTAGCTAAAGTCATCGCTATACTCAACCTCATACTTACCGAACTGTTTTCCTTTGAGATTTAGTATTTGCGATTGCAGTTGCTCCATGAGGGTATTGGCTCGTTGTGCATCTACTTCTTCGTAATCGTGACGAGAATAGTAGTTACGTCCGTAGATCTGCCAGTGTTCGCTGACAATCTCCTCTACAGATTGTTGCCGTACTGCTAGAATATTCAGCCAGAACAGCACTGCCCACAATCCGTCCTTTTCTCGAATATGGTTGGAGCCAGTGCCAAAGCTTTCTTCACCGCACAGAGTTGCTTTATCTGCATCTAATAAATTACCAAAAAACTTCCAACCAGTAGGTGTTTCATAGCAGTCGATTCCAAGTTGTGCTGCTACTCGATCTACTGCCTGGCTTGTAGGCATAGATCGTGCTACTCCTGCTAAACCAGCCTTATATCCCGGAACTAGCTTGGCATTGGCAGCTAAAATTGCCAAGCTATCGCTGGGGGTAACGAAAAACCTGCGCCCCAAAATCATATTGCGATCGCCATCACCGTCGGAAGCTGCACCGAAGTCTGGGGCATTTTCTCCATAAAGAATATCGACTAGTTCGTGAGCATACACCAAATTCGGGTCGGGATGTCCGCCTCCAAAGTCTTCCAAAGGTATACTGTTACGCACGCTTCCTGAAGGTGCGCCCAAGCGATCTTCAAACAGGGCATGGGCATAGGGGCCAGTCACGGCATAAAGTGAATCGATAGACAGCCGGAAGTTACCAGACGTTAAGAGTTGGCGAATGCGATCGAAATCAAATAAAGACTCCATTAACTTTTCATAATCCTGCACGGAGTCAATGACTTCGACAACCATTTCTCCCATTTGAGATTCACCCAAAGTTTCTAGATCTACATCTGGTGCATCTAGGATTTGGTATTGGTCAATTACTTTGCTGCGGTTATAAATATCCTCTGTCACTTTTTCTGGCGCAGGTCCGCCGTTACTGATGTTGTATTTAACACCAAAATCACCCTTTATCCCACCGGGGTTATGGCTGGCAGACAGAATAATGCCACCAAGAGCGTTGTACTTGCGAATGATACAAGATACAGCAGGAGTGGACAAAATTCCTCCCTGACCAACCTTAATTCTAGCCACACCGTTAGCCGCAGCCATTTTCAAGATAATTTGGATGGCTTGACGATTATAGTAACGACCATCACCGCCCAAAACTAATGTCTGTCCCTGTAAACCTTCTAGGATGTCGAAGATAGATTGGATGAAGTTTTCTAAGTAGTGAGATTGTTGAAAAACACTCACTGCTTTCCGCAGCCCAGAGGTGCCAGGCTTCTGATCGGCAAAGGGGGTAGTGGAAAATGTACGAATATTCGTTGAGATGTTTAAAGAACTCATTTTTTGTTTTCGGCTGGTTAGTTTCGGACTCCCAAACAAGGGAGCTACACAAGAGGATAAGGTTACGATAGTTGTTGGCTCTGAGTAAACAAGCTAATAAATAAATATAATATTTAATTAATTTACATATAGCATTTAATTATTATTTAGCTTGATAACATAAGCATGACAAATTTTGAATGTTAATTACTAATTGTAATTACTATGTAATATCAATACTATTTGATTTAAGCAATCTCTTATTATATATAAAATTTTTACTAAAAATATTTTTACGGGTTTAAAATTTACTCACTGCATTTAAAATGATTTACATTTAATTTAAAAATTTTTGTTTCATTTCAAATGTTTTTATATTGAAATAATTCACTGTTAAAGTACATAAATTAAAGTAAATTATATAAATTTAATATTATCTTGAGGTTAAATTAAGATTAACTAAATCCTTACTTGCAGTTGATGTTGTTCAATCTCTGCCTGTAAGAGTGTCTGTATCTGGGCACTTGAAAGTATTTGAATTTGACCATTGGAATAATGCCGAACTTCTTCAGAGCGCTTGTGAGACATGACTGTATAACGAACGGTTCAATCTGGTCTGGGTCGTAGTGGTTGGATGCGAGATCGAACACTGTCAAGTCAGGAAAGGTGCAACACGATGGAATCCTATAGGTGCTAATTATCAGAAAAATGGGTCTAAAACCCCGTACTTTTAGGACGGCTTTATGCTTTATGTGTTAGCATAAGCGTGTGGTTAATTGGTCGAGATCCATGATTGTTTACGAGTTTAAAGTCAAAGGAAAAGACAAGCAATATCAGGCTATAGACGAAGCAATTCGTACTAGCCAATTCATTCAAAACAAGTGCTTACGCTATTGGATGGATAACAAAGATTCAAAGGTAGATAAGTACGCATTGAATAAATACTGTGCGGTATTGGCTGCTGAGTTTCCTTTTGCTGATGAACTCAATTCAATGGCTAGACAATCTGCTGCTGAACGCTCTTGGAGTGCAATAGCTAGGTTTTACGATAACTGCAAGCGGAAGGTTAAAGGCAACAAAGGCTTCCCGAAGTTTAAGAAAAATTGCCGCTCAGTCGAGTATAAATCGTCTGGATGGAAGCTTTGGCAAAAGCGAAAAGCCATAACTTTCTCGGATAAAAAAGGCATTGGAACTCTGAAACTAAAGGGAACTTATGACCTTAATTATTACGACATCAAACAAATTAAACGTGTGCGTTTGGTGCGTCGCGCCGATGGGTATTATGCCCAGTTTGCAATTGACATTGATGTGAAAGTAGAAAGCCAACCTACCTTACAAATGGTGGGTATTGATTTGGGATTGAAGTATTTCATTGCCGACAATAAGGGCAATGTAGAACCATCACCCCAGTTCTACCGCAAGTCAGAGAAACAGTTGAACCGAGCTAACCGAAAAAAGTCCAAGAAGTTCAACATTTTAAAGAAGAAAGCCAAACAACAACAATCTCATAATTACCACAAGGCAAGAATAAGATATGCCCGTAAGCATTTAAGGGTAAGTAGGCAGCGAAAAGAGTATTGCATTCGATTAGCGTACTCCGTCATCCAATCTAATGATTTGGTAGCCTATGAAGATTTAAATGTCAAAGGGCTGGTTAGAAATCGACATCTGGCTAAATCAATATCTGATGCTGGTTGGTACACTTTTCGCAGTTGGTTAGAATATTTTGGTCATAAATACGGCAAGGTGACTGTTGCAGTTCCTCCCCACAATACAAGTCAAAATTGCTCTAACTGCGGGCAGAAAGTGAAGAAATCTCTATCTTCAAGGACTCATGTTTGCCCTGATTGCGGCTACATCGAAGACAGAGACATCAACGCAGCAATTAACATTTTGAGAATCGGACTCAGTACCGTGGGGCACACGGGAACTTACGCTTGGGGAGATTTGCCCTCTTGGGCAGTTGGGGCAACCCTGCTGTCTAACGGCGAGTCACAGAACCAAGAATCCCCGTCTTTATAGGGCGGTGGAGTGTCAAAAGCATCAAGTAAATATGGTTCGGGGTTTTCTATTTCAAATAAAACCAAACCCTCGAATGAAAAATCAGAATACTATAAACCCATTGAAGGAAGAATAATCTCATAAGCACGATATTGCTCGCGATTATGACTAAAGATGGTATCCAAATCTACCAGAAAGGCTATTTATGCTCGTGGCATTGATTTCTGCATTTTTCCTTGGGTTAGTTGCGGGGCTGCGATCGCTCACAGCCCCTGCTGCTTTATTTCTGGCACGTGGCGGCATTATAGGGATCGTTCTGGCTGTATTGGCAGTGGGTGAGTTGATTGCCGATAAGCTGCCGCAAATCCCGTCTCGCACCAGTCCCCCGGCGTTGATTGCTCGGATTCTCAGCGGTGGCATTGTGGGATGGCTAATCACCGGAGCAAACAGCAGTTTTGCAATTGTTGGAGCGCTCTTTGGTGTTGTGGGTGCATTGGTCGGTGCGTATGGGGGTCGGGCGGTGCGGATAGCGGCCATTGAAAAGCTTGGTTCAATTCCTGCTGCCCTTGCTGAGGATGTGGTAGCGATCGCTCTGGCTGCCTTTATCGTTACCCGTTGATGTCATCGAGTGTGTATTTTAATTTTGAGTGTGAGAGTGTGATGAAAGCAAACTATTTCCAAGGAGTTTAGCGCTGATGGAAACAGCAGATGTCATTGTCATCGGCAGCGGTCAAGGAGGCATTCCACTGGCGGCTGATTTGGCCAATGAGGGGCGCAAGGTTGTCTTGTTTGAGCGGGATGCTTTAGGCGGCAGTTGCATCAACTATGGCTGTACTCCGTCGAAAGCGTTCTTAGCAGCGGCTCATGCAGCAGGGCGGGCACGCCAGAGTAAGAAGTTAGGCATCCACACAGAGGTTGAAGTGGATTTTCCCGCTGTCATGGAGCGTGTTCGGGGAATCCGCAGCAGCTTTAATCAGGGGGTTCGCAAGCGATTGGAGAGTGCGGGTGTCAAAATTATTTGTGCCGAAGCTTCTTTTGTGGGCGAACGAACGGTCAAAGGTGGAGATGTTACCCTTCAGGCTCCTTTGGTAATCATTAACACAGGTACGTCATCGCTGATTCCTGATATTCCCGGACTTGCCGGAACTCCCTACCTGACTAACCGCAACTTCTTTGACTTGAACGCCTTACCAGCCCGTTTATTGGCGATCGGAGGGGGCTATATTGGCTTGGAATTGGGACAAGGACTAGCGCGTTTGGGCAGTCAGACTGACTTAATTGTGCGGGGCGATCGCGTCTTGGGACAGGAAGAGTCTGATGTCAGCGAGGTCTTAGCAGAAGCATTCAAGCAGGATGGAATTGCGCTCCACTTTGGCGTCAATGTGGATCGCGTCGCCCACGAGAATAATGTGTTTCGGCTGACCCTGAGCAATGGCGAACAACTCCAGGGGGAAGCTTTGCTGGTTGCGATTGGACGGAAACCCAATACAACTGCATTAAATACAGCCGCCAGCGGAATTGAGCTAGACGACCGAGGATTTATCAAAATTGATGACCAGTTCCATACTACCTGTTCTGGAGTCTATGCGATCGGGGATGCTGCCAAACAGCCTGCCTTTACCCATGTGTCCTGGGAGGACTATCGCCGCTTAAAAGCAATTTTGTGTGGAGAAAACCGGACGCGGAACGATCGCGTCCTTGGCTATGCGGTTTACACAGAACCCCAGGTTGGGCGAGTGGGTATGACCTTAGAACAGGCTCAGAAACAAGGCATCAACGCCCGTGCTGTCACCTTACCCATGAGCCAAATTGCGCGTGCCATCGAGTGGGGGCATGACCTGGGATTTTATCGCATGGCGATCGACTGCGACACAGACAAAATCCTGGGAGCAACCCTGGTGGGGTACGAAACTGCTGAACTAGTGCATGTATTTTTATCCCTGATGGAAGCAGGAGCAACTTGGCAGTTGTTAGAGCGATCGGTTCACATCCATCCCACCTATGGTGAAGCTTTACCCAGTTTGGCACGGTTGCTGCTTGGAGATAATATGCCAGGGTGTCCGAATATGTAAAGAGTTTTTGGTGAAAATTGCTCGACCATAACGCAGCTATATATTATTAAAAATAGGTCGGTGGGGCATCCCGACCTTAAAGCTCGTCGCCTTCTAAGCGATAGCCGGATTGGGCGAGAAGCCTACACTGTATGCAGAGCATCAGTGTAGGAGTATGTCACTAAGAATCGCTTGGGCAGCGGCTTTATCAGTAATCAATCCTGTAATTAACTGACCGCGTAAAGCAGCTAGAATCGCTTCTGCCTTTTTTACGCCGCCTGCGACACCAATTATTAGCCGACAAGCTGGTTGTTCCAGCGGTACGCTAGCAACACGGTTGTTCGTTCCTTGTTGCAGCAAAACTCCGTAGCGATCGTAAGCCCAACCCGCAATTTCTCCTACTGCCCCCAGTTCAATCAATTCAGCCACCTCATCATCATTGATAAAGCCGTTTTGATGTAATGGCGCATTCCAAGCAATCTCGCTAATACCGACAAATGTGGCTTTGGCCTGTTCTGCAAGAGTTTTAACGGTAATAAAAGATCGCTGAGTCTGCAATAATTCTCGTTCTTCAATGCTAGTAGCGACAACCGGAGTCGGCACTGGGTAAGCTTGGGAACCGACGCGATCGGACAAATGCATCACTACTTCGTGGCGACCTGCACGCCCATAGTGAGACATATTCCCAATAATGGAAACAATTTTATGCTGGGGTTGGTTCATTGAGGGGATTTGCTCCACCATTGCTCGCAATGTGCGACCTGAAGACAACGCTAGTATGGTCGGGGTTTTCGCCATCAGGTAAGCCTCTAAGTGGGTGGCAGCACAGACACCAATTCCATTGACTGTATCGCCACTGCCTGCATCGCTTGGAACCACTTCACAAAGCGACAGCCCAAAGCGATCGCGCAGCGACTCAGCTAGACCAATACATTCACTCAGCGGATAATCGAGGCGAAATTTGATCAATTTTTCACTCACCGCCAGCGCCACCAAGCGTTGTGCAGCTTGCCGGGATACATTGAGTTTTGCTGCAATTTCCTCTTGCGTATTACCAGCAATGTAATAGAGCCAAGCAGCATGAGCAGCTAGATCTAATTTGCGGGATCTAAGGGGCAAGCCACCTTTATTGGCATCGCGCCCCTCTAACAAAGGCTCTCCCATATCCCACCTTCCAAAACTATGTACCTACCAAAAGAATAATTAGATAATTTTGAGTATATGCCCAAAGATATAACTTTTGCTCGCATAAACTAAAGAGTGCAGATCTAACGCTCTTGAAATTGAAGTAGTGCTTAAGAAAGGGTGAATGCCTAAATCAGGTTTCGGTACATCCAACAATTAAACTACTCAATTCCTGCATTCAACGACATCACTATTTAATTTTTCTCCCTCTGCCTCCTCTGCCTCCTCTGCTCCCCCTGCTCTCTTCATTGACCGCCAGTTACCTCCAAGTTAAACCCGGTTATATAACTTGCCTCATCGCTCATCAAAAACGCTACCCCATTTGCCACCTCTGCCAAACTTCCCAAGCGCCGCATTGGGACTGAATTAATCATCTGTTGTTCTACTACCTTGGGGTCGGCATCAAAGTACTGAGAACCTACTGCTGCTTGCAATTGGGTTTGCCGCGTCCACATAAAACCAGGGCCTATCAGTGCAGGAGACAATGCATTTACCCGGATGCCATAGGGAGCCAAGTCTTTGGCTGCTGTCTGAGTCATACCAATCACCGCAAACTTAGAAGCACCATAAGCTAACATATTTGGCGGCCCGACTACGCCTGCATAACTCGCCATGTTAACGATCGCACCTCCGCCGATATCGCGCAAGTGCTTTGCAGCCGCCTTCAGAACGTGGAAAACGCCAACAACGTTAATATTGATCGTCTTTTGAAAATCATCTTCAGGATATTCGTCTGTTTTGGCAAATGCTCCTTGAAAACCCGCATTATTAAATACATAATCAATCCGTCCAAGCTGCTCTACAGCACCAGTAAAGGCTTTGGCAACATCATCAGCCGATGTAACATCACAGCGAAATTTGCCCACAGGAACGTTGTAATCTTTTAATTCCTCACCTACATCTATCATCTTTGGTTCATTCAAATCTAGCAGCGCTATACCTGCACCATTAGCAGCAAAACGGTGTGCAGTCGCTTTGCCAATATCTCCTGCACCGCCTGTAATCAAGATATTCTTACCTGCAAACTGATAGGTTGCTGTTGCTGTCATAAATTCGCCTCTTATTGAAGAATTGTTGCAAATTACCGTCATTGAAGTGGGGTTGGTATGATTCTATTATTGAGCTTTTACTCAAATTTAGAGCATAAAATCAAAAATTTTCTCCGTTCGATTTTTTATATCAAAGGAGTAATGCGATGCGTATCCCCCGCTTCGCTAAAGTGCTGGTAGCATTTCTCGCTGGAGTGATGTTGGCGCAACTGCTACACGCTTGTTCGTGGCAATCCCAAGCCGCAGAGAAAACCACACTGACGATCGCCACTGTTAATAATGGCGATATGGTGGTAATGCAAGGACTTTCCCGCAAGTTCGAGGAAGCCAACCGCGATATTCAATTGCGGTGGGTGGTGCTGGAAGAGAATGTTTTGCGCCAACGCACAACTACAGATGTTGCAAGCCAAGGCGGTCAATTTGATGTCTTGACCATCGGTTCTTATGAAACACCAATCTGGGCTAGACGGGATTGGTTAAGACCTCTGGATTTAGGCGCAGACTACGATGTAAATGATTTACTAAAACCCATCCGCGAAGGACTTTCTCATAACGGCAAACTTTACGCCGTGCCGTTTTATGGGGAAAGTTCTATGCTGTATTACCGCAAAGACTTGTTTGATAAAGCCGGGATTACAGTTCCAGAACAGCCAACCTATCCCCAAATGAGAGAATGGGCAAGCAAGATCCACGATCCGGCGCGTGGAATTTATGGAGTTTGCTTGCGTGGAAAACCTGGTTGGGGTGAAAACATGGCATTTGTTTCCACCTTGGTCAACACTTATGGGGGGCGCTGGTTTGACATGAAGTGGCAACCGACAATTAATACTCCAGCTTGGAAAGAGGCGATCGCCTTTTATGTGGATTTGCTGCAAAAGTACGGGCCGCCAGGAGCCAGTTCCAACGGATTTAATGAGAATTTGGCGTTATTCTCCACAGGTAAATGCGGTATGTGGGTAGATGCGACAGTTGCTGCGGGGCTATTATCGAATCCGAAAGAATCCCAAGTTTACGATAAAGTTGGCTTTGCCCGTGCGCCAATTGAAAAATATCCCAACGGTTCAAACTGGCTTTGGGCTTGGGCTTTAGCAGTTCCTAAAACCTCAAAATCACCGGAAGCCGCACAAAGGTTTGTCGCTTGGGCAACATCCAAAGAATATATCCAACTAGTTGCCAAAGAAAATAGCTGGGTTGCCGTACCGCCAGGAACTCGGACTTCCACATATCAAAATCCCAACTATCGCAAAGCTGCACCTTTCGCGGAAATCGTGTTGAGAGCAATCCAATCTGCCGATGTCACTCGTCCATCCGCAGAACAAACACCCTATAAGGGAGTTCAATATGTGGATATTCCAGAATTTCAGGCAATTGGTTCTTCAGTCGGGCAAACCCTAGCCGCAGCACTTACCAATCGAACTTCAATAGACCAGGCGTTGCAGCAATCGCAGCGATCGACTGAACGCTTTATGAAACATACAGGTTATATCGAGTGAAAAAGGAAAAACGAACCGCCAAGACGCCAAGAACGCCAAGGTAAGAAAGTTTTAGAGAGATTTTGCATAAATGCTGCCATTTTGAATTTTGAATTGTTATTATGTCTTCTTCATTAGCGGTAAAACCTCAACACGAAACGCCGCCACCCGCTAGACAACGGGCTAGGCGGCAAGCGTCAACCTTACCTCTGGTTGCGCCTTCGGTCGTTGTCCTGTTGCTGTGGATGATTGTGCCTCTGGTAATGACTATATGGTTTTCCTTTCAGCGGTATAACCTGCTGAATCCAGATGCACGTAAATTCATCGGCATTGAAAATTTCACTTTCATTCTGACTGACTCAGCACTGTGGACATCGATCGCCATCACAATTATTCTGGTGGTTTCGGTTTTAGTAATCACAATTGGTCTAGGCACATTACTAGCAGTGTTATTTGACCAGGACTTTTACGGTCGTGGTGTGGCGCGGGTGCTAGCAATCTCGCCGTTTTTTGTGATGCCTACAGTCAGCGCCCTAATCTGGAAAAATATGCTGATGCATCCAGTGAATGGGCTGTTTGCTCAAATTACCAGAGGCTTGGGTTTGGGAGCAATTGATTGGTTTGCCAGCGTTCCCCTACTTGCCATCATTATTATTGTTTCCTGGGAATGGCTGCCCTTTGCCTTGCTGATTTTATTGACAGCCATTCAGTCACTCGATCGCGACCAGTTAGAAGCAGCGCGAATGGATGGAGCAAATGCGATCGCTCTATTTCGTTTCGTTATGCTACCGCATCTGAGCCGCGCCATTTCCGTGGTCGCCATGATTGAGACAATTTTCTTCTTGACCATCTTTGCAGAAATCTTTGTGACCACAGGCGGTGGCCCCGGACTGGCAACTACTAACCTCGCCTATTACATCTTCTTAAAAGCCTTGCTGGAATTTGATGTCGGCGGTGCCTCAGCTGGTGGATTAATTGCCGTCATCCTTGCCAACATCGTGGCAATCTTCTTGATGCGTAGTGTTGCTCGTAATTTGGATACCTAACATGGCACGTAAAACTTCAAAGCGGTGGCTATGGACATTACTAGGTTGGCTTGCCGCTTGCCTCTTATTTTTCCCCATCTTCTGGATGTTCCTTACCAGTTTCAAAACCGAAGTAGCCGCAGTTTCAACTCCCCCACAGTTATTTTTCCGCCCGACATTGGAAAATTATGTTGCCATCCAAGACCGGGCAAATTATTTCAATTATGCATTTAACAGCGTAGCAATTTCCCTCGGTTCAACTGTACTTGCCCTCCTGCTTGCCGTACCAGCCGCTTATGCAATGGCGTTCTTCCCCACCAAACGCACCAAGGGAACTCTGCTGTGGATGCTGTCCACCAAAATGCTGCCACCCGTCGGCGTACTAGTTCCCATCTACATTTTGTGCCGCAACGCTGGCTTACTAGATACCCGCATCGGTTTAATTATCATTTATACCTTGATTAATTTACCCATCGTCGTCTGGATGATTTACAGCTTCTTCAAAGAAGTTCCTAAAGATATTCTCGAAGCCGATCGCATGGATGGAGCAACCACACAGCAAGAACTCCTGCACGTCTTACTACCCCTAGCACTCCCCGGAATCGCCTCCACTGCCTTACTCTCAATTATCTTGTCGTGGAACGAAGCATTTTGGAGCCTGAACCTAACAACAGCAGACGCAGCCCCCCTCACAGCCTTTATTGCCTCATTTTCCAGCCCCCAAGGATTATTTTGGGCAAAACTCTCAGCAGCATCAACACTAGCGATCGCACCCATCCTCATCTTCGGCTGGCTAAGTCAACGCCAACTAGTACGAGGTCTAACCTTCGGTGCAGTGAAGTAGGAGGCAGAGGGCAGAAGGCAGAAGGAATTATAAACAAACTCTTGCGTTCTTCTCTGCGCCTCTGCGTCTCTGCGTGATAAAAAACTTAATTAATGGAAACATTTTATGTCAACAGTTGCATTAAGAGATATCCATAAAACCTACGCCGACACAGAGATCGTCAAAGGCATAGATCTCGACATCAGCGATCGCGAATTTGTCGTTTTCGTCGGCCCCTCCGGCTGCGGTAAATCCACCTTACTCCGCATGATTGCCGGACTAGAAGAAATTTCCTCCGGCGACTTACTCATCGACGGTCAAAAAGTCAACGACATACCACCCGATAAACGCGGTTTGGCAATGGTCTTTCAAACCTACGCCTTATACCCCCACATGACAGTCGCCGAAAATATGGCCTTTAGCCTCCGGCTAGCAGGTATGCCCAAAGCCCAACGCTATGAAAGAGCGCGTGAAGTCGCCCGCATCCTGCAATTAGAACCACTCTTAAACCGCAAACCCAAAGAACTATCGGGAGGACAACGCCAACGGGTAGCGATCGGCCGTGCTTTGGTGCGAAATCCCAAAGTATTTTTATTTGATGAGCCGTTATCAAACCTAGACGCAGCTTTGCGCGTACAAATGCGAATTGAGCTTGCTAGTTTACACGACAGCCTGCAAGCAACAATGATTTACGTCACCCACGACCAAGTTGAGGCAATGACCCTTGCTGACAAAATTGTGGTATTGCAAGGTGGCATCATCGAACAAGTCGGTTCTCCCCTAGAACTTTACCACCATCCCCGCAATATCTTCGTTGCTGGATTTATCGGTTCGCCGAAAATGAACTTTATTCCAGTCACGGTGTCAGCCGTTAATGACTCTGGAACAACTGTAAGACTTCCTGGCGACGCAACTGTAATGATTCCCGTGCAGCCCAGAAGCCTATCAGTTGGGGATAGAGCCACATTAGGAATTCGTCCCGAACATTTGCGGCTCGATCGCAGTAACCCCAGCATAAATGGCGAAGTGCTAGTAGTAGAACGCTTAGGCGGAGAAACCTATCTTTACATCAAGATTGCAGGTGGTGACACCATCGTAGTGCAAACAGATGGAGATAATCCTGCCCAATTGCACGATTTCGTGCCGATTTACATTAACGGCGAACTTTGCCATTTGTTCGACCGAGAGGGTGAAGCCATTCCTAAAGCTCGCCGTCACCATTTAACCATTAATGAATCCCATGAACAATATCAGCACCGGCTCAGCAATCAAGCTGAATGAAGCAGCTTTAGCTCGTTTAGCAAGTAACGTTCGCGTACCGAATTACGATCGCCACCAAATTACTAATGGCATTGTCCATATCGGTGTGGGTGGGTTCCATCGGGCACATCAGGCATTATATCTCGATAACTACTTTCATCAGCATCCCGGCAGTGATTGGGGAATTTGCGGGGTTGGGTTACTGGAATTTGATAAGCGGATGCGGGATGCACTGAACTCGCAAGATTGTTTGTATACCTTAGTTGAAAGGTCGCCAGAAGGCGATCGCGCCCGTGCGATCGGAGCAATTACAAAATATCTCTTTGCCCCAGATAACCGCCAAGCAGTAATTGACACCTTAGCAGATCCCAAATGTCGTATTGTCACCCTCACAATTACTGAAGGTGGCTACTACTACATTGAAGGTAGCGGTGAATTTGATACCAATCACCCAACAATTCAGTATGATTTACAGCATCCTCACGAGCCAATTGGCGTATATGGCTTTTTGACAGCAGCACTCGATCGCCGCCGCCAACAGGGAATAGCACCGTTTACCGTGTTGTCTTGCGACAACTTGCAAGGTAACGGCAACATTGCCCGGAAAATGTTGACTGCATTTGCCGAAATGCAGAACCCGGAATTAGGAAGTTGGATTGCCCAACAGGTGGCCTTCCCCAACTGTATGGTCGATCGCATTACCCCCGCCACCACCCCAGCAGATATCAAAATGGTGGCGGAACAGTTTAATATTGATGATGCCTTTCCAGTCGTTGCCGAACCGTTCCTTCAGTGGGTAGTTGAAGACAAATTCTGTGCGGGTAGACCTGATTGGGAATCTGTTGGCGTGCAGATGACCGACGATGTTCATCCCTACGAGATGATGAAAATCCGCCTGCTCAACGCCAGTCATTTGTTAATTGGTTATCTCGGCTCCTTGGCAGGTTACAGCTACGTCCACGAGGTGATGGTCGATCCTTTAATTAGGCAAGCCGTGGATCGTTTAATGGCAGAAGTTACGCCCACACTCCAACCCGTACCAGGGATTGATTTAGACGATTACAAACAGACCTTAATAGAACGTTTTGCCAATCCCAAGATACGCGACCAACTGCCCCGGCTTTGCCTCAATAGTTCCGCCAAAATGCCAAAATTTGTTTTAGGCTCAGTTCGCGATGCACTGCAACAAGGTGGAGTAATCGATTACATGAGCCTCACGGTTGCAGCTTGGTTCCGTTACCTCAACGGAAAGGATGACCAAGGCAACACTATTCCCATTGATGACCCAATAGGAGGTACTCTCACGCAACTAGCTTGTACCAGTGGCTCTGATGCCAGACCATTGCTCAACCTAACTGAGATTTTTGGCGATTTATCCCAATCAACGCTTTTTGTCGATGCAGTTACGAACCATTTACGCAGGTTGTATGAGTTTGGAGCTAAAGAAACGTTAGCCCGATTCTTAGAGAAAACTTAACGGGAGAATGAAAGCTGTGACCTTTCAAGGCGGAAGTTTCATTTCCGCCTTTTGAGCTTAAGAATTTGGGAGGGACAATTGACTGACATCGTAGTTGGCTTAGACTTGGGTACAGGAGGAATACGAGCGATCGCAGTTGACCTCCAAGGGCAAATTATCGCTCAAGCAACCAGAAGCTATCCGCTGTTAACTCCACAACCCGGTTGGACACAACAGAACCCATCGGATTGGATTGATGCAAGTTTAGCTACTCTATCTGATGTTACCCAACAGCTAAATGGACGCCAAGCCATTGCCCTTGGTTTATCGGGACAAATGCATGGTATGGTTCCTCTCGATGCCGAAGGCAAAACCATCAGACCAGCAATTTTGTGGAACGACCAACGCACAGGTAAAGCTGTTGCTGAGATTGAAGCCACTATTCCCCGTCAAGAATTAATTCAACGCACTGGCAATCCGGCAATTACCGGGTTTCAACTGCCAAAACTTTTATGGTTGCGGAGTGAAGAACCAGAAGCGTATGCTAAGTTGTGGCAAATTCTTTTGCCAAAAGATTATCTAGGATACGTGCTAATGGGCGAACTTGCGACAGAACCATCTGATGCCTCTGGTGTCGGGTGTCTGAATCTGGCGAAGCGGCTATGGGATACAGATATTCTCGATGCATTAGATATCAAACCAGCATTATTTCCCCCAGTCATCGAATCTACTGCGATCGCCGGACGGCTAAAACCAGAAATTGCTGCCTGCGTAGGATTACCCACAGGATTGCCTGTAATTGCAGGCGGAGGCGACAATGCAGCAGCAGCAATTGGTTTGGGTATCTCATCCAGCAACCTCAACCTTGGTAGCTTAAGTATTGGCACATCAGGAGTCATCTTTGCACCATGCGATCGCCCAATTCCCGATCCCCAAGGTCGCGTACATTTGTTCTGTCATGTGGATGGTGGCTATCATCTATTAGGAGTAACCCTCGCGGCTGGTGGTTCTTTGCGTTGGTATCGAGATACATTTGCACCGCAGATATCGTACACTGATTTGATGGAAATGGCAGGGCGATCGCTGCCTGGTGCGCGTGGTGTTCTATTTCTGCCTCATCTTTCCGGAGAACGCAGTCCCCACCTCGATCCAAATACTCGCGGTGCTTTCGTGAATTTGTCATTAGCTCATACTCAAGCAGATATAACTCGTGCTGTTTTGGAGGGGGTTGCATTTAGCTTGCGGGAAGCCTTGGAGGTAATTAGTGCGATCGCTCCTGTTCGTCAACTCTTGGCAACAGGTGGAGGGGCACGCTCTAATATTTGGTTGCAAATTTTAGCAGATGTTTTGCAAACAGAACTTATTGCTCCCAAAGCTGAAGAGGGAGCCGCTTACGGAGCTGCTATTTTGGCAATGGTGGGGGTTGGTGCTTACCCTAATTTAGAAGCTGCACTCAAAGTATCGCAAGGTAGTCATGTGGTACAGCCGCAGGCAAATCCTTTGTATGAATTAGGGTTTAATCGCTACAAATTACTTTACGATACCTTGAAAGCTGTTCGTTAAGGGATTACCAAGAAATAAATTATCCAGTCTTGTGGGGTGGGCGTCATTGGTGTCAAGTTAAAGCAGATGCCCAGATGTCAAGCGACCTTGCGGCGTTGCGTCGGTGTCGTTGACGAATCAATACTTGTCGGTTAAGGGGAAAAGGGGAAGGGGAAAGGGGAAAGAAAAAACCTTTAACCTTTACCCTTTAACCCTTTCCCCAAACCCAATGCCGAGTTAAAAATCGTTAACCGAGCAGTATTGGTTGACGAATAGCTTTCACCAAGCCCATAGAACGCTGATGCTCTACTAAGTAGGTCGGTGTTAAAAATTGTAGTTATGAAAAGGCAGGAGGCAAGAGGCAGAAGGCAGAAGGGAAGAGGTTTTCAGACAAATTTACTTTTCGTTACATACATTAGTTTTTTTGCACCTTTCTACTTAACCAAGGAATTAGTTGTAGTTGTGGGTTTTGCGATCTTGCGCGATACGCCTACGCGTAAACTACGCTCTTTGTCTTTTACCTGTTTTAAATTGGCAAATGTTCCTGGAGTCACTAACTCTATCAACCGTGATTCGATCTGTTGGTTTGTTGGGGCTGGGCAAGCTACCCGATGTCGAAAATCTGGATTTCCTTGTTTTTTGCGTGGCTTAGTCATGGCTAAAATCAACACCATTGTGTTGAGTTTAACTATTGAGCTTTACCCACTTGACTTGACTCTATTTTTCTTAACTTGACACCAATGACATCTTGTCCGCCCCTTTCTACAGGCGCTCGTGTCGCCCACCCCACAAGAAAAGTTGTATTTTTTTATTTGGTAGTCCCTAAAAAAGCTTCCTGCCTCTGTGCTCCTCATCTGTTAGCTCCTTTTCTCTAAATGTAAAAACCAGCCCTTACTTCGGTGAAGGGCTGGTAACTGATATGATGAACTTGTCAGACTAATCTTTAGAGAATTTTAAACAAGCTGCACATCTGTACTAATTGCAAAACCAGCAGGTTTATTCTCAATGGTGGCAAATTGAGTTCCTTGGAAGAACAAAGCACCAGTAGCATCGTTGTAGCTGAAATTGCTGAAGTCAGTTATACCACCAAAACCAGCTTTAGAAATCTGAATCTTGTCACCTTCAACCCTACTAAAGTCTTTGATGATGTCTAAGCCTTCTAACTTCGAGTTAAACACAAATTTATCTGCACCAACACCACCAGTGACAATATCATTGCCAGCACCGCCGATTAAAGTATCATTGCCAGCACCGCCTACCAAACTATCATTACCATTGCCGCCGACGAAGTTATCGTAACCAGTTCCACCAGTTAGGCTATCGGCTCCGTCACCACCGAACAGGAAAGTCCAGGAGTTCGATGCTGTTAGCACATCATTGCCTGCACCACCCGTGAGGATTGCAAAATTTCCACCTTGTGCAGTAATGAATTCTACACCAGTGAGGATGTCGGTACCTTCGTTACCATTGGCAGTGACATTATCAATCACCTGTAAATCGCCATTGTTGAGGAAAGAGATTGTATAATCTGTATAATTTCCTTCATAGTTAACAACATCATAGCCAGTACCGCCGTTGATGTAATCATTGCCAATACCCCCTTTGAGGGAATCATTGCCAGCATTGCCTATTAAAGTATCATCGCCAATACCCCCTTTGAGGGAATCATTACCAGCACCACCACGCAGGATATCTGCATATTGTGTGCCTGTGATGTCAAATTTTTCAATACCAGTAAAACTGAGTAGTGCATTATTATTCACACGGCTGAAGACGCCATTTTCTCTCACGTCTACACCAGCACTATTATTCAAATCAGTGTAGTCGGTTATTAGCGTATCAACACCTGCACCACCATCTACAAAACCATCTGAATCAATAAAAGTATCATCACCACCCTCACCATAAAGATAATCATAACCAGCGCGACCTTCAAATTGATCGTTACCAGCGCCACCAAACAGACTATCGCTGTCAGCACCACCACGCAGAACATCTGCGTATTGTGTACCCGTGACATTCAATTTTTCAATGTTACTATAACCAAGTACGCCAGTACCAGTTAAGCGAGCAAAGATGACACTTTGCTGGTTGTATCCTACATCTACACCAGCACCATTATTAAACTGGCTGTAGTTGGCTACTAGCGTATCAACACCTGCGCCACCATCTACTGAACCATCTGTATCAATTACAGTATCATCACCAGCCTCACCATAAAGATAATCAAAGCCAGCACCACCCTCAATTCGATCGCTAGCAGCACCACCAAATAAGCTATCAGCGTTAGCACCACCACGCAGAACATCTGCGTATTGTGTACCCGTGACATTCAATTTTTCAATGTTACTATAACCAAGTACGCCAGTACCAGTTAAGCGAGCAAAGATGACACTTTGCTGGTTGTATCCTACATCTATACCAGCACCATTATTGAACTGACTGTAGTTGGCTACTAGCGTATCAACACCTGCACCACCATCTACTGAACCATCTGTATCGATTACAATATCATCACCAGCCTCACCATAAAGATAATCAAAGCCAGCACGACCTTCAATTTGATCGTTACCAGCACCACCAAACAGGCTATCGCTGTCAGCACCACCACGCAAAACATCTACGTATTGTGTACCTGTAATATTAAATTTTTCAATGTTACTATAACCAAGTACGCCAGTACCAGTTAAGCGAGCAAAGATGACACTTTGCTGGTTGTATCCTACATCTATACCAGCACCATTATTGAACTGACTGTAGTTAGCTATTAGTGTGTCAACATTTGCACCACCATCTACTGAACCAAATATATTATTTAACGTGTCATCGCCGTCATTACCATACAGGTTGTTATTTCCGGCACCGCCATACAAGTTGTCATTTCCAGCACCGCCATACAAGTTATCATTTCCATCATCGCCAGAAATTATGTCGTTACCAGCAGCACCAAGCAAATTGTCGTTCCCAGTTCCACCATTAATGGTGTCATCTCGATCTGCACCAGCTAGGTAGTCATCACCGCCTAGTCCGTTGAGTATCCAAGATTCACCATTAAGTCCCAGGAAGGTGTTATTACCGTTGTCGCCATTATAAGTTTCCATATGTTTTATAAACCTCGTGTTGTGTGTGTAAAGAAGTCTGGTGTTAGCCTTTGAACTTCTTGCTGAGTTACACGTTGCACTTTTGAGGTTTATGCACTCAAATTAGAAAAAAGCCAGAAAAATTTTTTAGCAGCCCATTTATCAGGAAAGGCAGAGGGCAGGAGGCAGGAGGCAGCTATGTATGTTTCCTGCCCTCTAGCTTGAAAGTGGGGAGTGGGGAGTAGGAAGTAGAGAATGGGCAAAAGACTTTCATGTAAGGCTTACAAAATTGCTTCATCTGGACTGCCTCCTGCCTTCTTAAAACAAATCTTGGAGATTTTGAGCGATCGCATCTCCAACTTAAGATTGTTGATGACTAGATCGGGGCGATGCTGCAATTTTAAGCTAAGAGACAATACGTGCGATCGTTAGTTAACAAGGCAAGTACTTTAGTTAACAAGGCAAGCACTTTGGTTAACAAGGCAAGCACTTTGTTTAACAAGGCAAGCACTTTGTTTAACAAAGCAAGCACTTTGTTTAACAAAGCAAGCACTTTGTTTAATAAGGTAAGAACTTTGTTTAACAAGGCAAGCACTTTGGTTAACAAAGCAAGCACTTTGGTTAACAAAGCAAGCACTTTGGTTAACAAAGTAAATTTTTTTACGGTAATTACTGAACTAATTATTCAACTTTTTTGCGAAGAAATGCTTGATTTTGGCTATTTTCACTGAACCAACTACTTATATTTTTGAGAGACGCTAGAAGAATAAAGTTAAGCAAAAGGTATGTATTAATGCCACGCACTAAAAAACTTCTTCCGTACTCGAAAAAATAGAACAGCAGACAATCGGGTTTCAATCCATCGATCCCAGCCTCGATTTTGGTGATTCTGTCAGCTTGCAGTATTTGACTGAGTTAACTGTAGAACTACGTAACGAACTCAAGCAATATAATCAGTTATTAAACACCCTCGATTCGGCAAAGGAAAAAATAGAAGCCTTGGAAAAAGGCATCCGCGAAACTTCAGAACGCTTAGTTAGTGGTGTAGCGTCAAAGTATGGCAAAGATAGTCGGGAATATGAACTAGCAGGTGCGGTAAGAAAAAGCGATGCCTACGGCGGGCTACGCCTACGCGTTCGTAAAGCTATGATTACTCGGTTAAAATCAAACGCACAAGCAAAAGCCACCGCGACATAACAGGTTGGGTTTCGTTCCTCAACCCAACACCCGAAAACTTTGGTATTGTTGGGTTTCATATCATGTTCAGGTAATTAGTTATGATTTCGGTAATCATTAGACCCCTCCCCGATGCTTTGGCTACCGTGTATACACAAGTTGAATCCTCTTCCCTTCTGCCTTCTGCCTCCTGCCTCCTGCCTTTCTTGATAAAACAGAAGAAAATTTTTGTCTTTTACTACAGCCAATTTCCCAGCAAAACGTAAGCCGCCCAATGCACGGGATGGCGATAATCTGGGTCTTTTAACAGTGAGAGTTGCGCTTGTCGCAAAGCTTCTGCCTTTGTCACTTGCTTAGTCGCTAGCTCTTTATAAAATTGACCAACTAGACGCGCCCCCGATTCATCATCTAAACTCCAAAGGGAAGCTAAAGTACTGCGTGCGCCTGCTTGAATTGCTACGCCAGCCAGTCCTAAAGCGGCGCGTTTGTCTCCTTCAGCAGTTTCGCAAGCACTGAGAACGAGTAATTCAATTGGCTCAGGTGTTGTTTGCTCCCTGCTGCGAAGCAAGTCTTTTAATTCGTTGAGTTTAATTGGTTTATCCCAAGCCAACACAAAGGTTTCATCAGCATTGGAACTAAATTGACCGTGAGTTGCTAAATGCACAACAGAAAAAGGCACTGAGTCAACTTGTTTTCGTAATGCAGAACTAGTGAATGTCTGATTCAGGAGAACTTCGCTAGGAACTTCCGACTCAATTGTTTTTAATTCGTCGCTGACATTTGGTAAAGAACTAAATCCATGTCGTGCTTCTGTGAGTCCAGCAACCAAAGTTTTTAGCTTGCTTTGACGCAAAGGACGCGGCCCTAATAGCTCTAACCCAGGCGTTAGGGCAATACTGTATTTTTCTACCAAATAATTATTACCATCATATAAAGCAGCTATTGGTACATTCCGCAAAGCACCATCTAAGACGAAAACTAATGTTTTCACCTGACTTTCAGCCAGTTCTGGTTCCACAGGGCGAATTAACCAGTCGTAAACTTTTGCAGATAATAATTTTCCCTCTGGAGTTGTGAAGGGCTTTTCTAAATTTTCTCTAAGTTGCTCTATAACTTCTTCTACTTCAGCTTGACTGATTTTCGTGGCATAGTGGCGTAGTCCCTGCTGAGGTAAACTCAGAATTACTTCTAGTCGGTCTGGCAAAATGATGGGATAAACTACTGCTGCTGCTGACTGTTGAATTTGCTCAATCGGTACTATCTGTCCTTCTAGACAAGCTGAACGAAAGAAGTTGTCAAGTTCTGCTAGTTGTAGCGATTCAATTACTTGACGGGCTTGTTTTAGCTGTTCCTGACTAGGTTCTGGATTTAACAATAATTGTACGTATTCACGATACACAGGCTCTACAGCTTCCCGGAAGGAAAATTGAATGTCACTGTTAATTGCCACCAAATCGCCACGCAGAGATTTTAAAGTTGTAAAGGCGACTTCATAAGCTGATGTTGCTTGCTCGATCGCACCTTGGGCTTTTAAAATTCGTCCTAATTGCCATTGCCATTGATAGGCAATATGTGGAGCATTAATGGCTTGAGCTATTTGCAAAGCCTTGTAGGTGAAATCTTCAGCATTTGACCACTGCTCGGTTTGTTCGTAGAGTCCGCCCAAATAACCCAAAGCATAAGACTGTGCTTGGCGATCGCTTAAGTTTTCAGCTTCTTGAATTGCGATCGCCAATACTTTAGCAGATGGAGTGTATTCTTTCGTTCCCAGTTTCACCAAACTTTTAGCAAGGTTGATGCGAGAGTAAATTGTTGAGCGACTGGGAGATAAATTATTAAACTTTGGTTGCAATTCTAGCGAGAGATTCTCGGCTTTTTTGGTTTGTCCAGTCGCTATTAATAATTGAAGTTGATTGATTTGAGCTTGAATCTGCGTCATGCTGTTTGCAGAGATAATATTTGCAGCCCGTTCGTAGTATGCCAATGCTGCATTTGTATCGCCTTGAGCATAAGCTGTGTTACCCAGGCTGAGTAAAGTGGCACTCAATTCTGGTTGTGATTTACTCGCGCCATTCTTCAGCAACAGTAAGCTTTGCTGCAAAACTCTGCGAGAATCGGCAAAAGCGCCCACTGATTTGAGAACATTGCCCAGGCTACGCAGTCCCGTAGTTTTTAACTGTTCGTCTGGTTGATTTTCTAATGTTTGTTCTACTTCTATTAAGGTTTTACGTGCCTGAAGGTAAAGTCCTAGAGCTTGTTGGGCTTGAGCTTGATTAATTAAACTGCCGATTCTGCCTTGTGTATAACCTGCTGCGGTGTAGATAGTAGTTGCCTGTTGCCAAGTATTGAGAGCTTCTTCTGGCTTACCTTGGGCTAATTGCAAACTTCCTTGAGTGTTGAGTGCTTGGGCAAAGATGAGTTTTGTTTGTGGTGTTGTTTGTTGAAAGTTTTGGATTAAATTTAAGCTAGAGCTAATTGTCTGGCTTGCTTGCTGCCATTGTCCCAACTGCTGATAAGCCAACGAAAGATAATTTAGCACCATAGCTTGAGACGATGGATTACTTTCTGCTTTGAGTGCTAAGTCCCAAATATTTATCGCTTCAGCATATCGTTGTGCTTGGTAAAGTTCTCTACCTTGTTGAATTAAGTTTGATTTTTCTGCAATTTTTTCTTTGCTAACTAGAGGTTGAACCGAAGAAGCTATAACCTGCCTCAATTCAAGTATCAGAGTTAGGTTCGCTCCTAACACCACACAAAGCACAAAAGCTAGAGCTTGACGCCAAAATCTCGGCTGTTTTTTTGCCATGCGAGAGTGCAACATTAGTTTTGGGCAACCGGACAGCTAACAGGTGTGAGTGAGGAGGTGTGAGGGGTAGTAGTGGGGGCTTGAGCTACAAGGGTAATAGTACCATCAGCATTAGTTACCCATCCTTGAGCTTCAGCGATCGCACTCGGTGTCTCTGAAATTAAATTTACCTCTTTTTGAGAGCCGATTACCTTTTCATTGACCAAAGCATAGGCTTGTAAATCTTGCCAAATAGCATCGCTGCTAAGTGGCTCAATGGGGTTAGGTGGCAAACCTCCTCGTCCAGTGACTATAAATTCACTTTGTTGATTGGCTGTTGCTTCGCCACCAGTTCTACAACTTTGGGCGATGAGTTGGGAAGCATCTACTATATTTATGGGCAAATTCACCAGTCCGTTACTGGGGTCTACATCAGGTGTGTTAATTTGCACAACTCCATTAATTCCCAGTTGTGAACTGGCGTTGATATCGCTGAAGGGAGTTAAATCACGCGAATTCAATCCAAAAATACCTTGAGCAGTAATATTTATGTTGCCTCCCGAACCTTCAAAGGCGTTGGCAATAATATCACTATTTTCGTTAGGGGCAGCAACCACAAAATTTGTATCAATATTGATATTGCCACCATCACCTTTGTTAGATGCTTGAGCATTAATTACACTGTGGTTTCGCATCAAGATGAGGTCAGATACTTGTAACTCGATATTGGCATTTTTACCAGAAGAAGTGAATGCTTCAACTGTACCCCGATTTAGAAAAAGGTTGCTAGCTTTAACTTTTAGGTCGCCAGGATTACCCGACCCTAAACTGCTAACAGATATTTTAGCTCCGTCCTGAATCGATAATTGCCCTGTTTCGATCAGCAAACTTCCAGCTTTACCCTTAGCAACCCGGTCGGATCGAGCAGTCAAGGCACTAGAATTTTGGCCATCAGGGGTTATACCAGAGACTTTCACTGATTCTGAAGCCTTAATGACTATATTTCCACCCTGACCTGTGCTAAATGTGGCAGTGGATATCTGTGCGCCATCGCCAACAATCAACCGCTTAGTATTAACAGTGATATTCCCTCCATCCCCCGTACCGTCTCGCCGTGATTGAGCAAACAAGCCACTTCCAAACTGGCTGTCTAGGGTTGTGCCAATAAGTTCTACTGATTCTGATGTATTCACAATCAAGCTACCACCTTTACTTGCACCTGCGGTGGTAGCTGCGATGTATGCACCATCACGAATAAACAATCGATTAGCGTTAATTATTACACTGCTTCCCCCTCCAGAGCCAGAGTTGGAGACATTTATGAGGCTATCTTCGTTAATTGGAGAACCTCCTAACAGTTCCACCAAATCTGTGGCGTTAATAATTACACTTCCTGGCTTTTCAGAACCTCTGTTGCGGTTAAAAATTCCTGATTCTTCGCTGAGACTGACTCGCCTACCTTGGAGATGAACGCTACCTATTTTTTGACTAATGCTGTCAGAATTAGCAATGATTTCAGCCCTACCAGACAATTGGATATCTCCATAACTTTTAATCCCTTCATAGCTTAATGTTAGAGGAATAGCATCAGAGGCAAATGACCAGTTCAAGTCAACAATATCATTGCCGAAAACAGATCCCAATTCTATCTGTCCTCCATCTGCTTTCATCCTGCCTTGTTGCAGAAAAATATCACCACCCACAAGTGCAAGGGTTTTTTGCGATCGCACCTGGAGTCCGACAATTTCACCATCACTAGCCTGAACAGTGGATTGGTTGAGAATACTACCTGGATTTGTGGCAAATTGCAAGCCAATGGGTACATTAACAGTCAACAAGGGAGGAGTTTGGGGATTGCTAGCACTAAAAGCAAAATTGTTATCAAATCTCAAACTATCAGCTGTACTCGCTACAAAAGAACCCGCAATATCTAACCTTGCATTTCTTCCAAATATGATGCCATTGGGGTTAATGAAAAACAGATTGGCGTTACCCAAAACCCCCAATGTTCCCAAAATATTTGAGGGATTATTACCTGTAATTCGCGTGAGAATATTCTCTATTCCTGTGGGGTTGGAAAAGTAAACCCGTTGCCCATCACCAATGCTAAATTCGCTAAAACTGTGAAAGAGATTTGCTCCTCGAACTGCACCACCATCAATGCTTAGAACCGGAGGTTCTTGCCCTTGGGCATCGCCTATTGCTCCTTTAACTTCAACGCCTTGGATTAAGATTGATGATTCACTACCCAATGTCCCATCAGCTTCAATTTGAGCTAGGACATGGCTTTCTCCAAAAATCAAACAACAGGACGCGGAAAATCCTAATCTAAAAAGTAACAATTTGTTGAAAATTTTAAACAATTTTTTTGTCAAAAATTACTAATTTATTGTTATAAATCATACTACAACAGTCCTAAATTATAATTCAAAGTTGTGTTTAGCAGATCAAAGCTACCTCAGGAATTGCCATACTCCATACGCTTAGCTGCATTGTCGCGAAAAAACGTCGTGGTGCTGATTGATGCAATCCAAAACTGCTACACAAAATCTATGTTTTCATAGCTGTGTAATTTTATATAGAAATCCGATTCGATTATTGAAAAAATTTAAGTATGTGTAGGGTGCTTTATTGCGAAGCATAACGCACCATTCTTAAGGATTTGGTGCCGCACCCTCAGGCTAACGCAACGCCAGTCCGCTCAAGTCGGGAAACCCGCCCATGCGGCTGGCTCCCCTACGTATATTTCACCCAATCAAATATGAGTCCTATAGGACTCATATTTGATTTATGAAATACAGGTAGGGTGCGTTAAGCCTTTGGCGTAACGCACCAGTTAACGATTTAGGTGCGTTAGGCTACGCCATAACACACCCTACAAATACTTAGATTTTTTCATAAATCAAATCGGACTCCTATATAACCTAGATTCCGCAGGTGCGCTCGTAAATGCTGTATTTTTGAAAATGA
>JAVRBO020000011.1:0-34949 GCA_034531195.2 Nostoc sp. ChiSLP01 | reverse complement strand
TTTGAACTAGATTCATCCACCTTTGAACTGGATTCATCCACCTTTGAACTGGATTTATCCACCTTTGAACTGGATTCATCCACCTTTGAACTGGATTCATCCACCTTTAATACTCGTTAATACACCTTTGAACTCAAGGCTTACAATGCCCCATACCCCATACCCTATTGCGTTTGACATTTGCTTGTCATATTTATTCCATAGACTCTAAAAAAGGTAATGTAATTTTACATTTCTCTAAAATAATTGACCTTTAAATAGGTGACATTGAACAGGACTAGGGGGGAGTTTTCCCAATCCTCAATTCCCATTTCTTTTTACTCCATCTTTAACCCTTAATAGCTCACTGTGAATATGGATACTTCTGAAGCTCAAGTTTCAAAGGTTGAAACAGAATCAGATAGTTCTGCACCTTCTGAGTTAGCAGCTACTCGTTCGGGTAAACCTTGGTTCTGGAGATTGTTGATTCTATTTCTGGCGACTGGTGGTATTATTCTGTGGCGGATGCTGGCTCCTGGTGGGGGCCCACCTTCTTCTGTTGCACAACAGCAGCAAGCACCAGCCCCAAAGGCAATTGAAACGATCGCTTTGGCAAACGGACGGGCTACCAGAAGTGTTCAGCTTTTAGGACAAGTGGAAGCCAGTCAGCAATCAATACTCCGCGCTCAAACGAGTGGAATTGTCAAGAGAATTTTCGTGCAACCAGGCGATCGCGTGCGAACAGGTATGGCGATCGCGTTTTTGGACGATACCGATCAGCAATTGGCAATTAGCCAAGCACGGGCACAATTGGCACAACAACGCAGCAATCTGGCACGCTTGGAAGTCGGTACTAGAAAAGAAATCATTGCCCAACGTCAAGCAGCAGTCACATCTGCTAAGGCGCGAGAACTAGAAGCACAAGATAATCTCAAACGCACTAGCAACCTTGTTAAAGAAGGTGCTTTATCTCAAAGATTATTAGTTGAAGCCCAAGCACAATTAAATAACATCCAAGGAGAACGCTTAGAAGCCGAGGCTGAACTGGCTGAAGCCAAAGCCGGGCCGATTCAAGAAGAAATCGCCGCCCAAAGAGCAAACGTAGAAGCAGCTAGAGCCGCCCTAGCCCAAGCCGAATTAACACAGCAGCGCACTCGAATTCTGGCATCGGAATCGGGGATAGTGGAGACTCGCCATATCAGCGGCGGCGATTTAGTGCAAAATAACAGTCAAATTGTCACCCTAGTAGCTGGCGATCGCTTTGACATTTTTCTAGAGTTACCAGAAGAACTCAGCGGAACAGTTACCCCAGGCATGACAATCGATCTCACCGCCCGCGCCTTACCCCAATGGAAACAACGCGCCGGCATTACCGCCGTAGTTCCTTCCGCCGATCCTGCCTCCCGTCGCCAGCGCGTGCGCGTCCAAATTAACAAACCACCAACAGGATTAATACCAGGAATGGCGATCGCAGGCAATCTCAACCTCCCCTCAAACCGCCCTAGTTTTGTGGTATCAAGAGATGCAGTAACCAGACGCCAAAATCAGTGGTTAGTTTTCGCCGTTGCCGATAACAAAGCCAAGCAAATTCCAGTAGAAATGCTTGCCGACATGGGTAAAGATGTCGCAATTTATCATCCCAGCTTACGTACTGGTCAACCCATCGTCTTACGTGGCGGTGACGGTTTGCAAGATGGTGCGCCTGTAAAGATAGTCGATCCAACTTAAAACATAGGTTGTACCTACACTTCTATAGAGTTCTTGCAGAAGTCGGTTAAAGAGGAAGAATCAGAGGTATAAATTTTTCTGTTCTCTTTCTCCTTTAACCCTTTCTTCTTCAAAAGGCTGCAAACCCAGTTTGAATATGACTTTCTGAATTACGAATTACAAATTACGTAGCTTGCTTCTCGCCAAAGGCGAGTATTACGAATTAGTATGAACTTTATTGAAACTGCCGTTCGCTGGCGACATGGTACTTTCGTTCTATTTTGCTTGGTGGCAATATTTGGGGTATTCTCGCTGTTCAAGTTACCTCTAGAATTACAACCAGGAGGCGATCGCCCGGAAATTACAATTACAACTACCTATCCTGGAGCCGGGCCAACGGAAGTAGAAGACTTAATTACCCGTCCCATTGAGGAACAGATGGAGGAGGTGCTGGGCGTTCAAGAAATCAGTAGTACTTCTCGTGCTGGACGCAGCAGCATCACCCTGGAATTTGCTCAGGATGCCAATGTGCAAGAACGCTTGGTAGATGTTCTCAACCGCTTGCAACAGGTGGAAAGTTTGCCCCCAGAAGCTCAAGAATCGAATGTAGAACTGGTGGGTGGTAACAGTTCGCCGATGATGTGGATTCCGTTTGATACCAAAGAAGGATTTCAACCGGATGCCAATCGCTATCGAGATTTAGCGGAAGAAGTGGTGATTCCCCGTTTGCGGCGAGTGGAAGGAACCGGACAATTCTTAATAGTAGGCGGACAAGAACGAGAAGTTGAGGTGAAAATCGATCCCAAGGCATTAAGCGATCGCAATCTCACAATCGGCGATGTAGTCAGAGTTTTACAGGAAAACAACCGCGATATCCGGGGCGGCCCGTTAATTTTAGGACGCAGGGAATATCGGGTACGTACAGTTAGCCGTTCCCAGGATTTATCAGAAATTGAAGGCTTTGTGCTGCGACGCGACCAATCCGGTACAGTTTATTTACGGGATGTGGCGATCGCACAAATGGGACGCAAACCCCAAGATAGTGCCTTAGTATTCAATGGCAAACCAGGGGTAGCCATTGGTGTAATTCGGCAAATTGGGGCGAATGTACCAGAAGTAGCTAAAGGCATCCGAGCCGAAATTGCCGCCTTGCAAACTGAGTTCGATCGCCAAAATCAAGGCATTCGCTTTGTCTACAACTACGACGAAAGTGAGTATATCAACCAATCAGTAGGCTTCGTTCGGGAGAATTTGATTAGTGGAGCATTACTAGCAACCATTGTTTTACTGCTATTCCTTGGTTCAATGCGAACTGTTGCTGTAATTGCAATTACGATTCCCATCGGTACAATTGCTGTGTTTATTGTCATGTCTGCACTTGGACGCACATTAAACATCATCAGCTTAGCAGGACTAGCATTTTCCGTGGGTATGGTTGTAGATAACTCCATCGTCGTGATTGAGAATGTCTTCACCCACATGCAGCAAGGTAAAAGCGCCTTGCGGGCAGCCATTGAAGGTACGCAGGAAGTTTGGGGCGCAATGCTTGGTTCCACCTTAACCAACGTAGTGGTATTTGTACCGCTAATTATGGTCACGGGTGAAGCAGGGCAACTTTACACGGATATGGCGATCGCTCTTTCTGCCTCTTCCATATTTTCGCTGTTTGCGGCGTTAACTTTAGTACCAATGCTATCGGGGTTATTCCTCAAGCAATCAGAAGCCATACAAATGATGCAGGGCGGTGAATACCGCACAGGCAATTGGTTTGAGCGTATGGTAGCTAAAAGCTCCGCCGTTTTTCGCCATTTCCAAGGTAAACTAGAAAACTTTCTCGCCACTACTGTCAGTTGGTCGCTGGGACGCAAACGCATTGGTCGCAGGTTGTTAGTACTGTCGATTCCGGTTGTTTTACTCGTGACTAGTATTTTTCTTTTGCCACCTGCGGATTATTTGCCGGAAGGAAATCGTAATTTAGTAGTTTTGCGGGCAGAACCTTTGCCAGGAACCAGTATCCCCGAAGCGATTCGGCAATCTCAACCGGTGCAAAAATTTCTGCGATCGCAACCAGAAGTTGACCGCATCATGTACGTTGACCGTCCTGGGGCATTGCGCGGGATTTCAACTATTTTAAAACCCGAATTTGCCACAACCACCGGGCTGGCCGAGATGGTGGATCGGTTACGCGCCCAAAGCAGTAACTTTGCTGGATACCGCTTTGTCATTCCCACGCGAATTTCTATTTTCCGCGATCCCGGTAAAGAATTTGAAATCGATATCGTCGGTGATGACCTCAATCAAATTGGCGATTTAGAAAAGCAAATTACTGGTAAACTGCGATCGCTCCAAGGAGTACAGAATGTGCGATCGAATTTTGTCTTGGGTGCAGCTGAATTACAAGTAATTCCCAACCGCGAACGCATCGCAGAAGTGGGACTTTCGGAAGCCGAAATTGGTTCAATGGTAGAAGCAGCATTGGGTGGTCGCATTGCTTCCGATTTCATTGATGGCAAAGAAGAATTAGATGTCTCAGTGGAATTGCAAAATACTGCTGTGGAAACCCCAGAACAACTACGCCAATTACCTTTGTATGCACAGGGACGACAAGTGCAACTCGGAGATGTTGCCGAAGTCGTCGAAACAACCGGAGCCGACGCCATTAACCACGTCGATTTAGACCGTTCAATTACTCTCACAGTCACCCTTGCATCCGACGCTCCCCTGGCGACGCTGGTAGAACGCACCGAAGAAGAAATCCTCGCTCCTTTGCGTGCCAATCTGCCAACAGGCTATCGGCTAGAACTTGCGGGTTCAGCGGATCAATTAGCAACAACTGTCGGTCAACTAGCCGCTGCATTTGTCTTTTCGATTTTGATTACTTACTTGTTACTGGTGGCTTTGTATCGCTCATTCCTCTATCCAGTGGTAATTATGGCAACAGTACCAATGGGAATGAGTGGCGCACTATTGAGTTTAGTAATTGCCAACCAAATCCCAGGAATGAACGTGGCATTGGATATGATTACTGCTTTGGGATTTGTGATCCTTACAGGTGTGGTTGTTAACAACGCCATCTTACTCGTCGATCGCGCCTTGCAGCTCCAGGAAGCAGGCGAAGATTATGATGCATCGCTATACAATGCCACAAACGATCGCCTCCGAGCAATTTTCATGTCCGCCGGCACCAGCGTACTGGGAATGTTACCCTTGGCAGTGCTACCAGGTCAAGGTTCAGAGTTGTATCAAGGGTTAGGCATCGTCTTGACTGGTGGTCTAGCTTTTTCCACCATTTTGACTCCCACCGTCGTACCCGCACTCATGGGTTTACTACACGATATCTCTGGACGCAAATCAGCGCGATCGGCAGTTCCCAAAAATCAAGACAAAGTAGTTACTTAACGGAATCCCCAGAAATTTAAATGTAATACCAATTTAATGTGAAGCAGCACTAAATGAGTAACTCTCTATTCTTGGCGCTCTTCTCTTCGAGACGCTTCGCGAAGGCGTACTTGGCGGTTCGTTTAATATTCTGTGCATCTTCATATAGAATTGGTATCAAAGCTTTCACAATGAGGCAGATCCGATTTAGAAAAAGCAATCAAAGCATTAAAATTTAATGAATCCGAAGAAACCCAGCTTTTTCAATTATATTTTGTCCTCGATCGCTTAACAGATAATTAGCGAATAACTCTCCGGCTTTTTCATCATCTTGACCATTTTTCTTAACAATTACAAACAAGTAACGAGTAAGCGGATAATCATTGTTAGTTAACGCATCAATATTAATTTTGTGATTTTCCCAAGGACAATTAAATCCTGGTATATTTCCAGGTTTATCTACAGCAATTACTTTCCCAAGCTCTCGAATAATTGGTAGAGTTTTAACAATACATTGGTTAATCACCTCAGAAGCTGAAGCATAATAGATAGCTCCATCACTGACATTTTTACCTACTAGTTTTAGGGCTTGAGTTGTAGTAGAAATAAACTTAACATTTGCACCAAAATTATCGGTTACCAAAATATTTTCTTTGACAAATTCAGTTGTACCGCTACCATCAGGACGAGAATAGGGTGTGATTTGAAGATTGGGGCCGCCTACCTGTTGCCAGTTGGTAATTCCACCTGTATAAATACCTTTAAATTGCTCTATACTCAAACCAGGAATATTCAAACTAGGGTGAACAGCGATGGCGATCGCATCGATGGCAACAGGCACTTGCTTTAGCTTTATCCCCAAACCAGCCGCACGCAAAAACTCATCATCTCTAATATATCGTGAAGATTCAGCAAAGGAAATTTGACCTTCTAATAACATTTTGATTCCCGTTCCCGAACCTAATTTCAAAGTAGGATGTGTATGGTATATCAGGTTAAATTGCGGCCATTTAGCTCGAATTTCTTTATCAACTAATTCTCTAATTGGTTCCCAAGAACTACTTCCTCCATAGAGAAATATTCCTGACGGCGGTAATGGTAGGACTATATTCCAGCCAAACCAGAAAATACATACGAAAACTATACTAACTAAGCCAGTTAATAACCGCAATTTAATATTTTTATTAATTGTATGGCTAAAATTGTTTGGCGTTTCATAAGTAGGCTCTTTTCGGTTATTGCCACACATGACTTGCCAAGTCAATGGTTCAATATTGGGTTCAATACAAATTGTCGGTAACCAAATCGCACCTGGATATTCTAATTTAAAGTGTTCTAGGCGTTTACGTGCTTTTTGCACAGAAGCAAATAGAGAGTTATTGCCAGTAAATTCTTGAAAAAAGTATTTCAAAAACTCTACAGCCACCAAGTCTGGCACGGGTTCGCGCATGACTATAATCCGAGGTAAATGTAGCTGTAAAAGTTGGTGAGCAAATCCCAAACCATCGCAAGAATTAAAAATTGCTAACTGCAATCCTTTAGAAATAGCTTGCTTTAAAGCTTCTTGAAACTCTTCAATACTCAAGCTATCTTTATCGTTAAGTTCAATCCAACCTATCTGTCCATCTTTTTGGCTGCCACTGTGTCCCGTGAAAATAAAAATATGGTAACCTTGTTCATTCCAAAGAGCTTCAGACAATTCCTTTCGAGTTGGTTGCATTAAACAGATTACTTCTACCCCATTTTCCTCTAGCTCTTGAATTACTTTTAAATCATCTTTTGTGTTAATGCCATCGCTCCTACCAACAGCAACTAAAATCCTGATATTTTTGGCTTTTGGTACTACTTTATCTCTCAATTGATTGGCATTTTTCGGCGAACTGAAGGCAACTTCGACTTGGGGATAGTGTTGTTCAAATAAATCCCATTCTTGCCAAGGAAGACGACGTAAATCTATATCTTTGACATCAATGATGATGCGAATTTCTTCATTTGACTGATGTAATTGATGTGCGATCGCTATTAATCTATCTCGAATTGGCCGCCATCTACTCTCTGAAGAATTCAGCCATTCATTGAGGTACTTTTTTACTGCTACTGTGTGTTCTTCGTGGGAATAAATAGTCACTGTTTTGGGTACGATACGTAACCCTGGCGCGGGAGCAACGCAAGAACGCACAGCTTCAATTTGACGATAGGCTGACTGCCATTGGTTGAAGGAGGATTTTAGTTCTGGGGGTAATGGAGGTAACAAACCTTCTGTTTCTTCTTCCAAGTTTTTAACTCTCAGAATTACTAAAAATCCCTCTTGTGAGGTACGTCTGAGTTTCAAGTTGACTGTCGTCATTGCTTTTTCCTTTCGTTGAATGCTCCTAAACAACAAACTTTTCCATCAGCCTTGTTACTCCTAACACTATTTTGGCACTGAATTTCTCTAATATTTGTTTGAAATTGCCACACGCCATAGCCAAAAGGACTTTCAATCAATAGTTTCAGCTAATCTTAGTGCCATTTTCATCCAGCCATTTCATAAACATAGAAATACTTCATGTGAATGTAAGTAGAGTAGCAAACATAAATAAGGAGGATGCTGATATCTGCTCAGAAAGTGGCTGTTATGGTAGCTAAAAAATCGCTGAAATCAATCTAGGAATGGGGTATTGCACAACGATTGATAAAAAATCTGGCCTTTTGGCTAGAAATGCTCGTTCTGAAATCTTTACCACTACCCAAAACTGTATGTTGAACTTTGAAAACAACCAATCTATGAATTTGCAGCAACTAGAGTTATACGAACGAATTCAGGCTTTTTCATTAGATGAGTCCGATTCCGAGTTAACTTTTAGCAAACGATTGGCAAAGGAAAATTCCTGGTCGTTAGATTATACTCAGAGGGTGATTGAAGAATACAAAAAATTTGCCTTTATTGCAGTTGCAGCAGGTCATCCAGTCACACCATCAGATTCAGTAGATCGAGTTTGGCATTTGCACTTGAGCTACACGCGTTCGTATTGGCAGGAGTTTTGTCCAAATATTCTAAAAATGCCATTGCATCATGAACCAGGTCGTGGAGGTTCATCGGAGCGGTTAAAGTTTGATGAATGGTATAACAAAACATTAGAAAGCTATAAACACTTTTTTGGTGAGGTTCCTCCAGTAGATATCTGGCCTCAACCAAAAGAGAATTTTAGAAGAGATTTGCACTCTGTACAAACCAACGAACAACAAAATTCGATTATCCCAAAGCCATCTTTGAGTTATTTACCGAAGGTGCAGCTAAATCAAGCAGTATTTTCGTTTATTTTGTTCGTTTTGATAGTTGTAGTTGTTTGCTGGCAAGTCATTCCTATCCTGCTTGATTCACTCAACTTTACAGGCCCGGAATTTTTAAACTTTTACCTTTTGGTGTCAATTATTGTAGTATGCCTAGCATTATTTATCCGAGATTTTCTGCGGCTACCTAATGGCAATCCGGTGAAACAACCCGTACATCTTGATGCCTATGAAACTGCCTACCTTGCAAATGGCAAAAATCACGTTGTAGATACTGCGATCGCCAGTTTAGTACAAAAGCAATACGCGATCGCAGACACAGAAAAACGAATGCTTGCTTTAAAGGAATCTGTAGAAAAGTTATCTCATCCTGTGGAGCGAGCAGTCGCAGATGCCATTGCATTAGACGGACATATTGATACCATTCGCAGCCAAGTTTTTCAAGCAACAGATGAGGTTCGGGAGCGGTTGCGCGAACTTGGCCTTTTAGTGAACCAGAAACAATCTTTCAATGTTAAAACTTACCCAACAATATTAATCGCTGGCTTGTTAGGATTGGGTATTGCCAAGATTTGTGTAGGAATCTCTCGCCATAAGCCTGTTGCTTATCTAACCATAATGTGTATCTTCGTCAGTATTATTGCGTTATGGTTGTTGCTGAGTTCTACCCCTCGCAGTCGTTATGGCGATCGCATTCTCCAAGAACTTCACAAACAGATACAACCCTTAACAGCAATTAGTAATACAAATCCCAAACTCATAGTCGCATTTGCTCTTTTGGGTACGACAGCTTTACCAAATGATATGTTTGCTGACTTGAAGAAGGTACTTACACCAGTATCTACTAGCACTGATAGTAGCAGTGGTTGTGGTGGCAGTAGTTGTGGTAGTAGTTGTGGTAGCAGCTGTGGCAGTAGTTGTGGTGGCGGTTGCGGTGGTTGCGGCGGTGGATAGTAACGTAACAACATTAATTTCACCACATACAACGGAAGCATAGACCAAAAAACTTGTAGAGACGGCGATTTATCGCGTCTGGTAAAACCCACAATTTTGTAAAATTAGCCGTTAACTAAAGTCTTGTAACGGCTGAAAAAAAATTACTTGTGGAGTTTCATCGAGTTTTCCACACTCAATCAAAGCGATCGCCGTCGATAATCAAGGTTTATACGGCAGCAAGTAGCTAGGCCATCATCATAATATAAAAAACAGGAGCGATCTTTATTTCCCAACCCTTAAATAAAAATACTTGTTTTGTATGACCATCGAACGCGTTCGGCAAAAACACTATCCCAAGGCTGATATTGGGCGGCGAGGTATGGCATTGGGGTTAGATTTTGTTGTTGTCTGGTTAGTCAGTTCTTTGCTGGGAAGTGGCAATATCGGCATTCAATTCGCTCAAATCCTAGTTTTTGTGATATTTTGGCTGATTTTGCGGGTACTGGTGGTATATAACAATCAAGGACAAAGTTTAGGGCGTTGGGCGTTTGATTTAAAGGTACTGGAAGTCAGAAACGGGGAAATAATCGGTAGAATCCCAGATTTACAGGCGCTACTAAAGCGAGAGGCAATTACCGGCTTAGGTGCGCTTCTTGTGTCAATTGCCTTAAACAATATTAGAGTCAATCCCACTGCTATACTGCTAGTACTTCCTTTATTCATTGATTGTGGTACTGCCTTATCTGATGCCCAGATGCGGCAGGCTTTACACGATCGCTTTTGCGGAACTTTTATCGTCTCTTCGCGTCGTGGCTACTCGCTGGATATTAAAATCAAAAAATTAGTTGAAAATATCCGCCAGAATGTGAGAAGATAGTCATTTGTGTTAATTCTCTTCAGGCTTTACTGTTTGTAAGATTATGGCTAAGAGTAAAGGTGCCCGCATCATCGTGACATTAGAATGTACCGAGTGTCGGACAAATCCAGAAAAGCGTTCTGCTGGTGTATCTCGTTATACCAGTACAAAGAATCGCCGCAACACCACCAACAGGCTAGAACTGAAAAAGTTCTGCACGCACTGTAATAAACATACCGTTCACAAGGAAATTAAGTAGAGATGAGTTATTTCCGTCGTCGCCTTTCTCCAATTAAGCCAGGAGAACCAATAGATTATAAAGATGTTGATTTGTTGCGTAAGTTTATCACCGAACGGGGCAAGATACTGCCACGGCGGATTACAGGGCTTACGTCTCAGCAACAGCGAGAGTTGACATTAGCAATTAAGCGATCGCGGATTGTGGCTTTGTTGCCATTTATCAACGCGGAAGGCTAAAAAGAGTTATGAGTGATGAGTTATGAGTGATGAGTTATGAGTGATGAGTTATGAATCAAAACTCCTAACTCCTAACTCCTAACTGAAAATTATTTAAACTGTTCATTCAATAAATAAAGTGCGAGAGTTGTGGAGAAGGGGACGCTAGTTGAATTTAGGGTTCAAGGCGATCGCCGTCTGGGCGTCGTAGAACGTCCGGACGGTAAAACCCGCTGGTTTGTGGTGGACGAACGCGGTCAATCCCACAGCCTCGCGCCTAGACAAGTAACCTATACAGTTAACAAAGAGACTTATAAGCCCACGGATATTGCCAAGTTTCTAGAGCAGGTCAAGCCTTATTTAGATCCATCTAGCTTGGAAGTAGCTTGGGAATTATTGGTTGAAGGTGGGGAAACAATCAGCCCAGAGGAAATGGCGAATTTGCTATTTTCCGAATCGGGTGCGCCCCATTGTTACGCTGCCCATTGCCTGTTATCAGACGACAAACTGTATTTCAAGCAAAAAGGAGAGGCTTACGAAGCCCGAACTGCTACTCAGGTTGCAGAACGCAAGCACCAGATAGAAGTAGAGGCACTCAAAGCTAAGGGACAGCAGGAATTTTTAGCTCGTGTAGAGCAGGCGCTCAAAGGTGAAGCAGTAGAGTGGCAGCGCCACGATCGCCAGCGCTTAGAAGGAATAGAAAAATACGCAGCGCTGCTTGCTGACACCGTGCGGATGGGGGTAAATTATGACACTCTGGCTCGTGCCTATCCTCCCTCAGCCCCAGTATTAGAAACTATGACCTTGCTGGGACGCCCCACAACACCCCAAGGAGCCTTTCAACTATTGGTAGATTTGGCATGGTGGAGTCCTCATGAAAACTTGTTCCTGCGTCGTTCTTCAATTCCGGTTCAGTTTCATCAAAAGGTATTAGAAGTGGCGCAACAACGTTTGGATTTCCCACCCATTGACTCAGATACCAACCGCTTGGATCTGACTCACCTGAAGGTCTACACCATTGATGATGAAACCACCACAGAAATCGACGACGGTTTGAGTTGGGAAGTACTCCCCGATGGACGAGAACGTCTATGGGTACATATCGCCGATCCTACTAGATGGTTAGTGCCGGAAGATGAATTAGATTTAGAAGCCAGAAAACGAGGTAGTACAGTATATTTACCTACGGGCATGATTCCCATGTTTCCAGAAATATTGGCAACTGGGCCAATGAGTCTGGTACAGGGGCGGATTTGTTGTGCCTTGAGTTTTGGAGTTATTTTAGGGACAACTGGAGCAGTAGAAGATTACAGCATTCATACCAGCTTAATTAAGCCGACTTACCGCCTCACCTACGAAGATGTAGATGAAATGCTGCAATTACGGGTACAAGCTGAACCAGAAATTGAAGCGATCGCCACTTGGGCAAATCGGCGCAAAACTTGGCGTTATGCCCAAGGAGCAATTAGCATCAACATGCCTGAGGCTGCAATCAAAGTCAAAGGCGACGAAATCAATATTGACATTTTGGACGATTCACCCTCCCGGCAACTAGTAGCAGAAATGATGATACTTGCCGGTGAAGTTGCTGCCCGCTACGGCCAAAGACATAACATTCCCTTGCCATTTCGCGGTCAGCCCCAACCAGAATTACCTCCAGACGAAGAATTACTCCAGCTACCAGCCGGATTCGTTCGCGCCTGCGCCATGCGGCGTTGTATGCCCAAAAGTGAAATGAGCATTACGCCTTTACGCCATGCGGGTTTAGGTTTGGATACCTACACCCAAGCAACTTCTCCCATCCGCCGCTACAGCGATTTGCTAACTCACTTCCAACTCAAAGCCCACTTGCGGGGTGAAGTTTTGCCATTTTCTGCCGAACAACTCAAAGAAGTGATGATGACAGTCACCACCATCACCCAAGAAGTGACGATGGTAGAACGGCAAACTAATAGATATTATGCTCTAGAGTATTTGCGCCGTAATCCAGAGCAAATTTGGCATGTGACAGTGTTAATGTGGCTGCGGGAAGACAGCAACCTAGCCCTAATTTTGTTAGAAGATTTAGGCTTGCAGTTACCAATGTCTTTTAAACGTTCTGTGAATTTGGGCGAACAGATATTAGTGAAAGTTACCCATGCCGATCCGCAAAAAGATATGATTCAGTTTCAGGAAATAATTTATCAAGAAGCCCAATCAGCAGCAAATTAACTCGGCTGCAACTCGTTTCGGTTAGCATATAAAATAAACGGAATGAGGTAATAGTTGTGAATATATCTTTGACCCCAGAACTCGAACAATTGGTTAAGGATAAGGTTAATAGTGGTAGATATCACTCAGTTAGTGAAGTGATGGGTGAAGCATTGAGATTGCTAGACGAACGCGATCTAGGAATTATTGATGTTTGTCTTTGCTACAATCTTAGATTCCTCTAGCACAGCATCTAACGAGCCTTGGACAACTTCATTGATTGCCAACGTGTTGACATTAGTACTGTTATTCAAACTATTCGCTAGTTTTCTACGAAGCGAATCTAAAAACATAGTATCATTACCAAGAGCGGAAGCTTCATCTTCATTCGTATCTTCGATTTCATGGAGTCGCTCTTGGTATTTATCAATCAGGCGATCGATGGCTTCAATGATAAACTTTATGTCTTTAAATGACAAATTCATTTGAATTTCCTTTTTTAATAACGGCTAATAAGTAATTTTTTCACTTTTACCTATTAACCGTTACTACATTTAACTAACTGCGGCTTCAGTTTTTTCCTCTGCTTTTTTCTCCACCGGCACATACGGTTTTTCTACACCCTGCGCCAGATATTCTGCTAACTGACTTTCAATTTGATCGCGGACAATTTGGCGATATTCTAGAAAATGCTCGTTGTGGGCACAAGCAGAAAGGTAATGCTCAAAAACTCCGGGGTTACGTTTGAGAATGCTAAATAAATGATGCCAGAATTTCCAACGGGTTTCGCGTTTGATTCCTTGTCGCCAAATCACAATTAACAAGGCTTTCACAACTACCCATTCTGGCATTTTAGCTGGTGCTTTCCAACTTGGTAAACCCATCATCAAGAAGCAGCGGTAGGTACGATCCAAATATTTCACTGGGTCGTATAAACTACAAAATGCCTCAATATATTCTCTGGCAAGTTCTTCTAAAGGACGGGTGGGAAGAAAGTTCATCAATGTTGTTTGGTTGATGTTGCCATCTTGATTTTCCCGCAGTCGTCCTTCTTTTTTCAGGCGATGCCACAGCGCGGTATTGGGTAACGCTTGCAACATAGCAAAGGTAGTAGAGGGAATTGCTGCTTCTTCTGCAAAACGGACAATGCGATCGCCTGCACCGGCCTTTTCGCCATCAAACCCAATAATAAACCCAGCCATCGGGCGCAATCCAGCTTTAATGATGGTTTGCACAGCATCAGTTAAAGAATTACGAGTATTTTGGAATTTTTTGGTTAATTGCAAACTATCTTCATCTGGTGTTTCAATGCCTAAAAACACCGCCGAGAAACCGCACTCAACCATCAACTCCAACATTTCTGCGTCTTGTGCCAAGTCAACTGAAGCTTCAGTGTCAAAGCGGAAGGGATATTTATGTTCTGCCATCCAGACTTTTAATTCTTTAAGCAGCAATTTCACATTGCGTTTGTTGCCAATGAAGTTATCATCCACCATGAACACACCCCGCCGCCAACCTAGTTCATAGAGGTAATCTAACTCTGCTAAAAGCTGGGCTGGGGTTTTGGTACGTGGTTTGCGACCGTAGAGAACAATGATGTCACAAAATTCGCACTGGAAGGGACACCCGCGCGAAAACTGCACGGACATCATGTCATAGGCATCCAGTTCTAATAAATCAAACCGGGGTATTGGTGTGCTTGTGACATCTGGTTTTTCCGTGGCGCGGAAAGTCCCAGAAGTTTCTCCTCTTTGAATTGCCTCAATAAACATCGGCAAAGTGATTTCCCCTTCATCCAAAATCAGGAAATCTGCACCCACATTTTGCACTTCGTGAGGTACAGAAGTTGGGTAGGGGCCGCCCACTGCAACCAACTTGCCACGCCGCTTTGCTTCTTGGATTTGATCGAGTAAATCTTGTTTTTGAACAATCATCGCCGAAAAGATTACTAGATCTGCCCACGCCCACTCTTCTTCTGTGGCTGGACGAATGTTGCGATCTACTAGCTTAAATTCCCATTCTTGGGGAAGAATTGCTGCTACTGTTACTAAACCTAGAGGTGGTAATAAAACCTTGCGATCGACTAATTCCAAAATTTTTTCATATGACCAAAAGGTTTTGGGAAATATTGGATACACCAGCAATACTCGCATTTAGTATCAATCCTCACACTTTGATTATTATCCCAACTCTAACGAAAATAAAGACTTATTGACTTTTTATGAAAGTTGTTTTAGTTTACCACTGATATTAAATGGCGAGTGGGTACAAACGCGATTAATTCCGTCTGTTGGGAGTGGGGAATTCTTTACTCAAAACTAGGAACTTTTTTGCATTTTTTCCTACACCTTTTCCTTTGCTGGCGGGACGATACTAAATTTATTTAAACTTGCGTCGATTTCCTTAAGTGTTTTAAAATCCTCTTCTGGTAAGGGATAGCTGTTACTATTAAACAAACCTGCACCAAAAGCAGGCTGCTTTTCTAAAAAAGAGAAAGCTTGACGAAATTGATACGGCTGGGCTTTAATCGGTGCATCAAAGTGGCAGGGAATAATCCACTCGAAGTTCCAGCTTGCAACTTTATCAGCCCACTCGATGGTTTCTTTGGGTGCGCGGTTGAGAATTAATGTCTGTAAAATTGGTGCTACAAACAATCGACCGTTACCCCGTAAGGCATCAAACGATCGCTCCCAATCACTCTGCCATTTAAAGGGATACAATCCAAAATAAGCTTTTTTGGAGCGTTCTGGTGCTTTCAGGGCATCTTGGAATACCTTACCCCAAGGACGTATTTCTAAACCGCTTGGTTGAAAGTATAAAGCAAACAAACAAATGCGCTGCCATCCTTTGCGGCGATTTGCTTGAGTGTCTGCAACAATGTCACAGGCATTATCCTTGGCATGGAATAACAAAGGATATGAATCTAATTGGACGATCGCAGGTGGATCTTCTGGAATCGAAAGCACTGAATCTGTTACAAGGAGAGTATGCGATCGCTTGTGAAAAAAAGCAACTTCCGCAAACCGACCTGTGCCAAGGTAGATGGGGCCGAGCATGGCATAATCAAACTCATCAGCAAAGGGTGTTTTGCTGCTATCTTCTGGAAGTAGCTGAGTGCGTTTTGGCGGTAAGCCAAGCCAACTCAGGGGCAGATTTAGCGGGAAACTCCATTGATTCGGGGCTACAAACACCTGTGCAGTCGGGAAGTATCTGGCGAAGGGGCCAACGAAAACCTTGTGTTCTAAACCGGAGACTGTTGGCAGAATGATGTACTTCACGTTACCATGTTCAGCCACTAACTCTTTTACAAGCCGGATGCACTCTGGGGTAGGCGCAACAGGGGCATAAACCAAAAGACCCCCGGTTTCAAGCTTAACCACAGTCATACGAATTGGCACAGCAACGTAAAAAATGCCCTGAAGTTGGTCAAAATTCCAGATTGTATCCTTGAGGACTTCTTTGCGGATTGTCCGCCGCCTACCGTATGGGTAAAGTGGCACAACAGGCCATAATCGCCAGGAAAAGTCCCTTGGATGAATCTGTTCTGCATTGCTTATGCGTTCATCAGCCACTCTGTGACCCCCTTGAAATTCCCTGCTCAAATTTTAATAGGATATTATATTTTGGGGTTGTTGAGTGAAAATATAAATTAGTGTCACGCAGAGACGCTCCAGACGCAAAGAGTAAGAGTTCAAGAAATGCGATTTTTCCATTTCGGATTTGAGATTTTGGATTAGTGCAAAAATTAAGAATATTAGTGAGAGCTAGAAATATTTTGAATTATTTTTAATTCTCATTCCTAATTCTTAACTTATAACTCCTAAGTTTTAAATTTTACGCTGGGTTCCAAGTGCCGTGGAAAGTGTGAGGAATTACGCTGGGTAATCCTAGTTTACAAACTGGTTCTGCATCTAGGCGATCGCTATCAAATATCCAAACTTCACTATTATGAGAATTACCATCATAAACTACGATTAATACCCAACCTTGTTCGGGGTTTTGGCTATCTTGGGCGTGAATGGGTTCTGAGGTATAAATATTTTCTCCTAAGTCTACCTCGGTAAGGGTTTCAGTTTTGTAATCAAAACGAGCGATCGCGCTGAACCATTCTTTACCTGGATTCATTCTTTCTGGAAGCAATGCCACATAAGTATAACGCCAAGGTTGCCCGACTTGCGATCGCTGCACCACAGGAAACTCACAAACGCGGTTGATAACTTCGTCGGTTGCTGTCACTTTGCCAGTTTGAGGATTGAGATGCACTTGCCATAATGTTCCATGAGGATCTGTGTGCGTCTCACCAGTTGCAAATTCTCTGAGATATTCATTACTTTTTTGAAAATCTGAATATCGCACCACATCCAAAATCACCGAACCGTCTTGATTTTCACAAGCATTTCCAAAATGCCAATTAAACCAAGGTTCGGTTTCGCCACGACTGACTAAAGATAAGTTTTCTCGGTCAAAAATTAACACCTGAGTTCCTAACTGCGGTTCCCATAATAAAGAGTCACTAAAAGTAGTTAAACCTAGCAAAAATGACAGCATTTTCATCCGCATAGGGGGCATGAAAAACACCAAATATCTTTGAGTTAAAACAAAATCATGTATTATTGAATAGCGGTCTAGCTTGAAAGTAGATTTTTGAATAATTTTGCCAGAGGCATCGCTTTTGTAGAGATTCAATTGTACAAAACTTCCTAAACTGATGCCAAAATTAAAAATTTCGCCTGTGTTTGGATCGCGCTTATAATGAGCAGAATAAGGTAATCCATTATCTAAACCACCTAAATCATCTAATCCCTTTGTTTCTAAAGTTTCTAAATCAAGGGCATAAGGCTGAGTTGCTTCCCACAAAGCCAACAGTTTATCGGGTAAAGCCAACACTGAAGTATTAGCTGCGTTCTTAATTTGCTGATTCCATCGCTTCCAAATTGGCCCCGGTGTATGCATACCATAAACACCATAAAGGAATTTATCTGCTTTACTTTCAGCTTGATATTCTGCTGTTTGCACATAGCGATAAACTCCCGCCACCCCTGCATCGGTGAAATGCACGCCAAGAATCGCGCCATCTCCATCAAACCAGTGTCCCACAGGGACGCCACCGCGTTCTAGCCGCGCTGGGCCATTGCGGTAAAGAGTACCACGCAAGCCATCGGGGACTTTCCCAGAAAGAATTGGCAATTGGGTAAGGGGAAATTCTGTTGCTGGTTTGGCGATCGCACCTGCCCAAGCTCTTTTTGTTGACTTTTCACTAATTGTGTGCATCTTAAATTTACATCTAATAAATTATTAATTTACATAGTTGCATTCTACATTTTCATCATGACTTAGTTGTATATTGGCGCGTTAGGCTAAAGCCGTAACTCTTACTGCTGGCTGACTCTTGAATTGATGAATTCTAACTCCTGCTATATATGAGCTACCTCATAGTAACTGCTAGAAATAAACAATAAATTGAAGTTAATCAATATTCTAAGTGGTTGAAAAAACTATGATTAGCCAAAAAACAATAGATATCGTTAAAGCTACAGCACCTATTTTGAAAAAAAACGGTCAGCAAATCACAACTCGGATGTATGAAATTATGTTTCACAACCATCCAGAAATCAGAAAACAATTTGATATGTCTGCTCAAGCAGATGGCTCTCAGCCTGCGAGATTAGCGACAGCAGTTTATAGTTATGCTAACCAAATTGATAACTTACCTGCTTTAAAATTGATGGTAGAAAAAATTGCCCATCGTCACGTGCAGACTCATGTTACACCAGAACAATATCCGATTGTTGGAGAAAGTTTATTGCAAGCAATGAAAGATGTTTTGCAAGAAGCAGCTACAGAGGAAGTGATGGCGGCTTGGACTGAAGCTTATCAGGCATTATCTGAGGTTTTTATTAATAGAGAACAGGATATATATGTAGAAGAGAAAAAACAACAACTTGTCTATTCTTAACTACAAAAATTTGTGTCATAAAGACAGTACAAGTTAGGGTAGCAAAGCTGTGCTACCTTACAGATTTCTATATTTCATGTAATTATGAACTACGAGAAAACAACTCTAATGTTTCTAACAACAGGTGAAAACTCTTCTAAATACAGTTCCGTTGCTTCCTGCAAATTAGCAATAGCTTCTTCTATCGTCTCTCCTTGGCTGGCGGTTCCCACCTCTGGACATTCAGCTACATAAACATCCTCTTCCCAGTGCAGAATTGCTGTAAAGGTTCGAGTGTTTGTATCTTTAGCCTGTTGTACTGAACTCATGGAGTGTTTATCTAACTATCTTTTCATTTTCATATTGTTGCTTAATCATTTGGAACCAACAACATTCGCGCCTCAATTTCGTCCCAGGTTTGAGGTAACACCCCAGTAGCTTCTTGTTTGCATTCGATAATCAGGTAATTAGCGTAGAGATAATCACCAAGTGCTTTCGCTTCTTCTAAAGATAAATTTATCGGCGTTGGTGATTCATGGGATGAATTTTGTTTTGGGGGAAGGTGCAAAGGCGAGGGAGCGCGGTCTTGCTCAGCCAGTTTGTTGCGAGGGTTTCCACTGTTAAAGGAACTGGTGTAATTTCCCGGATAAACAACTGTCGGTTTGAAGAATCTATCTTTAGTTTTGGTCAAAGATTTATCGTCAACTTTATCAAAGTTATTTACCTTATCTGGAGGGAGATTGAAAGCTTTCAAGCATTCTTTTGGGAAATCTAAAATTTTGGCTTGGAATTTTTGAACAAAGGCTTGATGTTCTTCAATTGAGTTTTGATTGTTAGGAACTTGAGATTTTAGCGTTTTCAAGTGGGTTATCAACTCAGTCAATTTGACATTTGCGAAGATATTTAATTCTTCCAAACGACTAAAGTGTAATATTGTGTTTTCGATCGCATCTCTAATGGAATTGGTGTTGTAGATAGCGGTGGCTAAAGAGATGGTACTAAGGTTAGCGTTAGTATAGGCGTTGGCAATGTCGTAGATTTTGGGATACGAGTAGTCACGAAAATCGCCGTCAATGTTTGCGATCGCACTGGCATTGGCATAGATATTAGCATAGGCATAGGCTTGACTATAGCCATAACCAATACCATAGGTGAGGCGGTAGGCGATAGTGTAGGTTTTGGCGATAACATAAGCGTAAGCGATCGCAGCTGCACGTTTACGCACAGGTTGACAATTCCCTTGAGATCCAGCTGTAACTTCTTCTGCCCAGTTTAATAAAGCTTGTAACTTGGGAGTATTAATATACAACTTTGCTTGTTTTTCCATCAACAACAGCAACTTATCCGCACCATTGTGCATTAACCCCGCTACCATCAAAAATATTTCTTTCCAGCGTTTATCTGTCAAGTGTTCAGTAACTAATTTATCAACTTGTTGATGGCGATTAATATATTGTGCTGTGAAATATTCCCGTAACGTTAAATGGGAAAATGCATAGACATTCCTTAGGCGTTCTACTAAAATTCCTGGCTGAATAGCTATAGCATCTAGAACTTTATTTGCATCTATCTGGCGTGTATTGTCGTGATTTTGTTGCAGCAACTCTTTAATTTGGCTTACAAGTTCTTGGTGAGACAAAAATAGCTGCTGTGATTCAAAACTGTGATATGCAATCTCAGCTAGCATCTTTTTTTCTAAATCACTGCCAAGCTGAACATAAATTTGATTGATTGCAATGGATTTTTCAGTAGCCCATTTTCTGAGTAATATATCTATAACATCACTGTAAAGCGTAGCTCGGTTTTCGGGTAAGGCTTGAGATTCGCCATACTTTACACAGAGAAAAGTTAGTAACAAAGGATTTCTAGCTAAGTCTTTAATGGATTTATGTCTTTTGATTAAATTCCAAAAATTTTCAGCAGTTCTTTTTTTTCTATGTTCTTCTGAAAAAAAGAAATTCTGGATAAACTGCTGAATTTGCTCGTCATCAAAATTGGCGATCGCAATTTCATTCTCACAGAAATTCTTCAACCGTTGAATTTGAACATCTCCAGGTTCTAAGAACGGAATGTTTTCAAACCAATTTTGAAATTCAGAACGATATGCAGCAGTACGACAAGATATAATTACCCTATTTTTATGATATTTGGCAATAAAAATTTGAATTTGCTTAACTACAGCTTGGCTCTTAATAGTTGTTATTTCATCCAACCCATCTAACAAAATTAATAACTTGCCCTCTTGTAAAGCTTTAGTAGTAAATTCCTCATTAAATGGCAAATTACACAACTTAAATTCCTGTTTGATGGCTTCTTCAAAATTAATTGCTTTGTGATTAAATATTTTTAATTCCAGAAAAACCGGAATACATTTATGTTTAAATTCGCTGCTATTAACCTTGAGTGCTTCTAGTCCTATCTTCCGCAAAAATGTTGACTTACCTACACCCGGCGTTCCAAGTACCATCAAATATTGCTGCTGATTTGCAATTTTAATTCCTTCTTGTTTGTTAAATCGCTGCTTATTTAGCTGCAAAATACGCACAGATGTGAAGATTGAATCTAAATCTACAGGCTTCACCATTCCCAATATTTGCAGCTTATTGTGGCGTCTGTAGTAGTTAATAATATATTGCTCAGATGCTTGATAAATTAAGTTTGTAGTTTTCTCATCTAAAGGACGATTTAGTATGTTTATATAAAACTCAGCTAAATGTTGAACTGCTACATTTGGCGCAACTTTTGGTAGTGCAATCAGCCTATCTAACGTGACATTATTTACTCCAGTTAAATTTAATGAATCTAAAATTGCATTAGCCGTACCTTCGACAACTACAATGCGGTTCAGTCTATCTCCTAAAATTGTCAGACGAAGTTCTTTGAGTGCTTGGATAGTATCACCTAATATCTCAGCAATTTGGCTTTCACGCTGTTCAATTAATGCGCGTCGATAAGCCTCAGATGATATAAATTGCTGAGGTTCTAAGGGATTTATAAGAGTTGAGCTAATCCGATTTTCGTCACCCAAACTCATAATTGCACGAATCACTTCATCTCCCTTAGCCTGGATAAGAACTTGTTCGAGGAGGGGATCGATTTTGGCAATTTGGCTGTTGTTAAGTTTCATAAGACTACGGCACTTGAATTAAACCTGCACCTTGGCGTTCCCTTTCTTTTCGCAAATCCATGCAATTCGAGCGCAGTTGGTTAATTAAAGACCCTACCGTAATATTATTATTATTATTTAAGTTATTTTGTAAGGTTAGCGCTGCTACGCCAGAAGCGATCGCAGTTGCCATTGAGGTTCCATCCAAAGCTTCATAACCACCATGTGGAACTGATGAACAAACTTCTACTCCAGGCGCAACCAAATAGGGGACATCATACAACTGGTTGTTGATATTCAACCTACCATTGCCACTAAAAAAGGCAAGTTGACGATTTGAGTCGGTAGCACCTACTGAAAGCGAATTTTTACAGTTTCCTGGGGAAATATGATTATTAAATCCATCATTACCAACGGCACAAACAGGCAAAATTCCTATTAATAAAAGCGTAGAAATCAATTCCTGAATTAAAGGAAAATATTCTGGGATACCAGCTGATATATTAGCAATATTCACATTTGCTTGTTCTTTTAACCCCAGCCATCCCAGCCAAAAAACTAAGTTTGATAATTTGCCAATACCTTGTGGTAACAGTAAGCAGTCAATTAGTTTAGTATTTGGTGCAACACCAATGTTTCTACCGCAAATTAGTCCAGCTATGTGGGTGCCATGACCATCTGTATCATTATTTTGGGGAACTCTTAACTCTTCTATGGTTCCGTCATCATTCATTTTATAAGATTGACTTACTCTACCTTGGAATTCTTGGTGACGTGAATCGATACCTGTGTCCAGAACAGCAACGGTAATCTTTTCCCCATTAAGTTGATATCCTTCTGCACGTCTTTGGATAAGATTAATATGTTCCAAATGCCACTTTGGAAGATTTCTATCACCTAAATTGCGTGCTGGTGTCATGTGAGACAATGTGTGTTCCCTACTAAGTTGTTGAATGCTTTTTCTTCGTAACGGTTGGATTAACTTAATCGGGCGATCGCGTAAAATTGAAGCAGTAGGTAATTCCTGACGCATCATTTCAGCTTCATCATCCGGCATTTCTACAACAGTAGCCCCAGTAATCCCATAGTAATGTGGGTATATTGAAACTTGGTTGCTTGCGTTTGCCTTTTCTAACCACCTTTCAATTTGTTTATATACTGTATTTTCTTGCCAAAAATCTACAACTTCTTCAACTTGCGGCTGACGGCTTTCTGTTGTGAATTTTTTAGATGCAAGGTCTAACGATTCTGCTACTGATGTCTTCGGCCGGATAATGTAAACGCTCATTTATTCTTGACGATTTCACGCGAATACATTATTAAATTACCTGCCCTGAATAATTGCTTTTGTACGATTACAACAATGTGGTTTAATTAATTTGTTTATGCTGAATAGATCCTACCAGTCCCCTTGAAATCACGGTATCCTCAATTAAAATATGACATTTCCAAATCGAGTTTTTAAAACTCTTACTTTGCGTCTTTGCGCCTTTGCGTGAAATATTCATCCCTTTATTCAGCAACGCTCAAAAAATATTTATCGTAGAGATTTATTCGTATTTTTGTAAAATGAAAATAGTATCGATTTTAGCAATTAACTACAAAGGGTAAAACAGCTAATACAAGTTACATCATGACAACTAAACCAACCTTCAATTCTTGGATTAACTGTCCCCAACCAAATCCTCAAGCAAACTTGCGTTTATTCTGCTTTCCTTACGCTGGTGGGAGCTCCATGATTTTTCGCACGTGGTCTAATAGCCTACCTCGTAATGTCGAAGTCTGTGGTGTGGAATATCCCGGACGAGGAAGACAGATGCAGTCAGCACCGATCGCAAAATTGGAACCTCTTGTAAAGGCGATCGCTTCATCTGTTCTACCATACCTAGACAAACCATTCGCCTTCTTCGGGCACAGTATGGGCGGATTAGTTAGCTTCGAGTTAACCCGTCTACTGCGCTTAGAGTATAATCTTAAACCGTTTCACCTTTTCATCTCTGCCCGCCGCGCTCCACAAATCCCGCCCACAAAACCACCCATCCACGTCTTACCGGACGCAGAGTTACTCGAAGAACTACGCACTCTCAACGGTACACCCAAAGCAGTACTCGAAAATCCAGAACTGATGCAAATCTTCCTCCCGGTTTTGCGGGCAGATTTCGCAGTTCTGGAAACTTACACCTACACTCCACAACAGCCACTAGACTGCCCCATTAGTATATTTGGTGGCTGGCAAGACAAAGAAGTTAGTCATGAAGTTCTGCAAGCATGGCGAGAACAGGCGATGTCTACTTTCTCTCTACAAATGCTTGACGGCGACCACTTTTTTATACACTCTCATCAAAATTTATTACTTAAGCTTATATCTCAAGAATTGGGAGTTAGGAGTTAGGAATTAGGAGTTATGATTCTCCCCCAGCCTCCCCTGCTCCCCCTGCTCCCTTCTCCTATCTTCTTTGAGTGGCGATCGCTAATTTTGCTCCCGGAACCTCACGCACCCGATCCATCACAGCCACCACTTGTCCGTGACCAACTTTTTCATCAGCATTAATAATCACTAACATTTCTGAGTTAGAACCAATTAAGCTCCGCACCTGCTGTGTCAAATTATCAACTGCAATTGGTTTGCGGTTCAGACTTACTACTCCTTGTTCGTCTACCGTGATGGTAATTTTGGAGGGAACTTGCTGTTGTTTTGCCGTGGCTGCCTTTGGTAAATTTACTGGCAAACCTTCTGAACGCGTTAAAAACAAAGTTGACATGATAAAAAATGTCAAAATTGCAAAAATCACGTCAATCATCGGCACAATATTAATCTGTGCTGGAATATCAGGTTCATCTTGTAGCCGCATAAGTCTTCTCTCCTCCTCTTTCATAACGACGGCGGTAAAGTAATTCTAGCTGTCCGCCATACTCCTGAATTAGGGCGATTTGCCGTTGGTACAATCCCCGGAAAGTATTGGCAAACAACAGTATGAAGATAGCAACAATCAATCCTGATGCTGTAGACACCAAAGCTTCACTAATCCCAGAGGTAACGCCTGCGGTTTTGCTACCTCCCACATCGCCAAGATTTAAAGAGGCAAAAGAGGTTATCAATCCTAATACTGTACCGAGAAGACCCAACAGTGGCGCCAAACTAATGATTGTCTCAAAAAAGTTTTGGAAGCGTTTGAGTACTGGGATTTCAGCTTGCGCTTCACTTTCGAGTGCCAAACGAAATTCCTCTGGATTTGGCTCGTCTAATTCTAAAGCTGCAAGAAAAATCCGGGCAAGTGGCAAATCTGCATTTTGCCGGAGTTTATCCATTGCACCCACAACATTATCAAGGCGATAGAGATTCAAAACATCCCGTACCACGCGGTTTTGACGCTTGTTAATTCTTGCCCAAAACCTGATACGCTCAATAATCAGCGCCACACCCAACACCGAAAACGCCAGCAGCGGCCACATGACCACACCGCCTGCTATAAAAAGATTCTGAAGTCCCATTTTCTCTAAACGTCATCAACAATACACAGTAAGACTAGCAGAATCTAGAGAAAAGCTGAAACTTTTTCTCAATAAAATTTAAAATATAATGATAATTTTTTCAAATCAAATTTTCAGGATTTTTATATCAGTACTGCTTGATAATTAATTACACAAAAATAAAGTATAAGTTAAGGCAAAATAACTATAATTAAAGCTTTTTTTTCAATTTTCACTTTGAATACGTATAATAAATTTTGCTCGATTGCTAGTCTCTAACTCACCTAAAGTTAGATTTTTGGAGGCAAAACTGCCTGAGTTCTGTAGATAATTTGCTTGCTTTATATAAGTTAATTTAATTAAAATAAAAATTCATTTTATTTAGAAACTGTGATATTGAGAGTTTTTGAAGATGTTGCCAGTAATGTGGGGGTTGCGTAACAGTACCCAAAATAACTTTAGTCTTTTACTTGATATTTGTAACCTTGCATTCTAAGATGACTAAATTAGTGAGAATAGGTAGCAATAGCTATGACCTTTTCCGGGATTAATGTCGAGCAACGCTCCAAAGAAGTTCAGGCTCTCAAGTCTTTTCTGGCTTACAGTCTGATAGGCTCACTGGCGCTGCATATCGGTGTATTGTCCTCAGGTATAGGTAACTCTTTAACAAGAATGCCTGAAGATAATGATGAATCAATAGAGGTGGCGATCGTTGATTCCCCGGCTGCGGAAACAGAAAAACCGATCGCACAGATTCCAGAAGAAATCAAAAAAGAACCAGAAATTGTACAAAAACAGCCTATAGAAACTCCACCAGTAGAAAAAATTCAGGAGCAAGTTATTACAGCAGTTGCTCAAAAGCCACAGCCGATAAATACCCCACCAAAAGCAATTGCTACCAGGCCAGAAGTTCCTGTCAAATCTGCACCCATTCCCCAATCATCTCTACCTGAAGATGCCAAACCAAGTTCAGCAGGTGGCGGTGGCGGTGGCGGTGGCGGTGGTGGTTCTGGTGTTGGCCTCGGCTCAGGTAGCGGTATCGCTGTCGGTACAAGCAGCGGTACTGGCCCTGGGGGAGGAACTGGCACTGGCACTGGCGGTGGGATTGGCAGTGGAACTGGTACTGGTACTGGTAGCGGCATTGGCAGTGGCATTGGTAGTGGAATTGGTAGTGGCACTGGCAGTGGAATTGGCAGCGGCACTGGCAGTGGAATTGGTAACCAACCAGCAAACCGTCCGGTAGCAGCAGCGCCAACAGCTCCAACACCTCCGAAAATTAACACTTCAGGTAATAGTAATGGGCGTGCAGCTTGCCGCAAATGTGATTTTAAATATCCAGAGTCATTTAAACGGCGAGGAATCGAAGGGCGTACAGGTTTAGCTTTCGATACTGACGATCAAGGTAATGTTGTTAATGTGCGGGTAGCTAGTTCTAGTGGAAACCGTGAATTGGATGAAGAACACTTGAGACAAGCGCGTGAGTGGAAATTCAACCCAGCACAAGGTGGTAGACAAGGGGTGCGAGTCAACTCTGCGGCTTTTAAAGAAAATTCACAGCGATACCGTCAATACCAACAAGAAAGAAAAAGAGAAACAGAACAGAGAACCCAGCAAGCCACAGCATCCAATTCCAATAGCACAGAAGGAACTTCAAGACGTAGGCGGCGACAATTTACACCGTCAACTAATGAAGCTACAGCCACAAGAGCAGCAGAATCTGGAATTAATCGGCGGCTGCGTCGTCAGACAGGGGAAACGACTAGCGCAAGCTCATCATCTCAAAGAAGGACAACTAGTTCTCAAGGAACTGCCAGAGAAACTCTACGGCGCATCCGCAGCGAACGAACAACTACTAATTCATCACAAAAGCCACAAGCCAGCACAAATCGACGGCGGCGCAGAGAAAGCACAAGCCAAAATAAGTTGCGGAACTCTTTGCGCCGTTTACGTCAACCTCAATCGCAACCTGCTGCACCCAGTCAGCAGTAGAGCTACAAAACTGATTGGGATATGTTGACTGTTGATGGTTAACTGTTGAAGCTTAACAGTTAACCATCAACAGTCATTTTCAGATTTTTTGTAAACCCCTAAAAGGTACGGTTATTGCGATCGCTCATGACCATAAAACCGAACCTGCTCAACTTGAATGTCGATATAGTGTGATAGGTAGGAAGCTTGAGATTGAGCTTAGTGAAATTTGAAGATTGCTTGACAAGGGTATTATATCAGGTGTTTGCAAGCTAGAAAGCTTGAGATTGAGCCTCCTAAGACTAGATAGTTCATCTTAGAGGTGATATTTATGGCACTCACTCGTTGGAATCCATTCCGAGAGATGGAACGCTTAGAACCATTCCGGGACAGCGAACGTTGGGAACCATTCAGAGAAATCGACACTTTACAGCGGCAAATGAATCGTCTGTTTGACAGATTAATACCAACTGATGGTGGTGAAAGAACAGGGTTTACCTTTATTCCTGCCGCAGAAATGGAAGAAACTGATGATGCAATCCAATTGAGGCTAGAAGTACCTGGTTTGGAAGCGAAAGATATAAACGTAGAAGCCACTCCCGAATCAATTTCGATTAGCGGTGAGCGTAAGACTGAAACCAGGACAGAAGAAAACGGGGTCACTCGCTCTGAATTTCGTTATGGCAAATTCCATCGAGTAATTCCGTTACCTTCCCAAGTTCAAAACGACAAAGTACAAGCTGAATACAAAAATGGTGTTCTCCATTTAACTTTGCCGAAAGCCGAATCTGAAAAAGGCAGAGCCGTCAAAGTTAATATTGGTTGATTTTAGGGACTGGGGACACTTCGACAAGCTCAGTGCATCGCTGGGGACTGGGGGGACAAAGCAGACAAAATGAGTTCGGATCTTCTAGACCGCTGTCGCAAGCCAGTAAAACAAGCACTTGAAGACGCCAAACTCAGCAACACCAAAATTAACGATGCAGAGATCCACGCTCAAGAAGGGCGGAAACGTCGCCAACAAATTGATACAAAGAATCTAGCAGATTCTCTAATATATCAATCCGAAAAACAGCTCCAAGACTTGGGTGATAAGGTGAGTGGTACTAACCGCTCTCGTATTGAAGCACTAATAAACGATCTACGGCAGGCTATTAACCAAGATAATAGATCGCATTAAATCTTTAGACCTTTTGCAAAGTTCTTTTTGTAAGAGGTGGGGAAAGGGAAAATAACAAACATGCACCCCCTTTCTCCCGCCCCTTATCCCCAGAGGGGACTCCACCTTCCCCTTTTCCCGACTTCTGCAAGAAGTCTATTATCTGGTGAGTTACAGCAAGCCTTAATGCAAATGGGTAGCGCTGTCTATGCCCAAGCAGCCAGCAATACTAGTAGCGAACAACGCCAAGGCACTGATGATGTGATTGATGCCGATTTTGCCCTGAACAAGTAATGTTTACAAAACTCAACATGGGAGTATAGCCAAATAATTTGACTATTAAATATTCAGGAGTTTTAGACTTTTGGTAATGCTTCAATCGACGATAATCACCGCCTTCTAAAAATCAGGAGGCGGTTGTTCGTTATACAAGGATGACTTTGGCGATCGATATTCCTCTACCAGAAGGAATAAGGGTTATAAATAGGATGAACAATTAAATACACTGGCAATAACTCGATTTGTCAATCTATGTAAATTTCCCTGATGAAGAGCAGGAAAATCTCCTCTGTCTATATCTTTATAAATAAAGTTCAGGGGTTGAAGCGCGGATACTTTGGTAAGATTTCTACAGTTTGTTCAAGCAGCTCCTTTGAGGTCTTTAAGACACTGTTGTGCAAAACTAGTCTTATTCAACCAAACAAGTCCGTGCTTGCCTTTTGTTGGCGGGATTATTTGATGATGTAGTGCTTGGTTTACAACACTGGCATGATTCAGACGGATTATACTTTAGTTGAAGACTACACACTATGCATCGCAAGTGCATCACTCAGGCAAAATCAGCTAGTTATAGACAGTAGGAATTGTTTTTCAAATCAAGCACTATATAAATGGTGATAGTGTTTGCTCATCACCAAGTATATGCTTAGGGGATAGTCTAGACTAACTCTGAATTAGTTGCTAAGCAATATTCACACCTTGTCCTCGGCATCAAATTCACTGATTTGAATAAAACTTCTACATAAACACACACTGATGCAGTTTGATTTGCTTGAATAGCTATATTGATAGGACATTGATACGAAGGAAATTCAAGATTCCTAATTATGGCAAGTAAATTCATCGATGTTAAGGAATATACAGTTAGAGCGCACAAAAGACAGATTCACACTCGTGTTTTCCAATTTGTCTGTAAAGAGTGTAACGATCTGACAAAACGTGAGACTTATGGCCCCCGACCTTTATATTGTGAGAGATGTCGCCCTCCCCAACCACCGAAGAAATCCCAGCCAGCATCTCGCAAAGCTAAACCCAGGCCAATGTCTTACACAAGTGACACCGATTTAAATTGATTGAACAATTATGAATTCAAAAGGGCAATTAGAACCACCTCCAGGCAATTTTCTCTCGCCACTGTTGGAATTACGAGACTATTATGCTCGCCTCACAGAAGAGTATGAACGCCTATTCGTGCAGGCGCGATCGCAACTCGATCATGTAGAAGCGTTGTTATCTACCTGGTCTTTTTCTGATGGCAACAAGCACATATCAAGACTCAAAGCAGCTGATGAAAACTCCAATTCTTCCCCAGAAGGCTCTGTGCGGTTTTTGTCAGCCCAAGATGATATCTCCCAAATCAACTTGGTCGAGTCTATAGAGTCACAACTTACAGATTCAGACAACATTGAAATAGATAATTCTGTTGTTGATACAAAAACAAATCAACTTCCAACCACATCCCTGGATATACAGGCATCTTTAGAGAACAACGATAACTCAAGCAAGGTGCCAGAAATCCCCATGCTACCGCAGTATCAATCTCTGTCTCGAATGGAAGCCATAAAACAGCTATTGCAAGAGCAGGCAGGTACTGTGTGTCATATTGATTTCATCGTGCGATCGCTTTATGGAGAATTAGATTCTAATCTGTTTAAAGTAGTTAAAGGTAGAGTTCAATCTTCCCTCACCCAAGGCAGAGAAAGAAATTACTGGGTAATTATTCCCGAAGAACCCGGTTGTTATACTTTGGATTTAAGTTTAGTCGCTCCAAAAAATGGCAATGGTGCTTCTAAAAGTGTCAAAAACAAAAAGAAGAAACCTTTCATACCTCCCAATCCCAAAACAGTACCAATGCTCAAAACCTATGAAGGTCAATTCTTAATTGATGCCCTCACTTCTCTGTTTGAACAAAATCCAGGTAAAGTTTTTACAGTCGCTGAAGTAATTGCCGGAATTTACGGAGAACTAACATCTGGGGAACTTCGAGAGATCAAAAATAAGGTGCTCAATGAATTATCTAGAGGCTATCGGACAGGCAGATTCTCTAAGGTTCCCGACCAAATCGGCTTGTATACCTGGGACTCCAATATGATATCTAAAGGTAGTTATCAGAATTAGGGATTGGGGGATGGGGCATGGGGCATTGGGCATAGGAGGTGTGGGAGGTGTGGGAAGAGGGGAAAAGCCGGAAGTATAAATTTTCTTTCCCCCCACACTCCCCACACTCCCCACACTTCCCCATCCCCCCACACTCCCCACACTCCCCACACTTCCCCATCCCCCCACACTCCCCACACTCCCCACACTTCCCCATCCCCCCACTCCCCACTTATCCCAAAAACAGCTTGTATGCCGGATTCTTGTTTTCATCCCAATAGCGATAGCCAAGGGTATCCAAAAATGCTTGCCAATCTTCCATTTCGTGGGGAGGAACCTGGATACCGACAACGATTCGGCCGTAGTCTGCACCGTTGTTGCGGTAGTGAAAAAGACTGATATTCCAGTCGGGACTCATGGAACCAACAAACTTCATCAATGCACCAGGACGTTCGGGAAACTCAAAACGGTAGAGTAATTCATTATGAGCAAGGGGAGAGTGTCCACCCACCATGTGCCGCAGATGTAATTTAGTGAGTTCGTCGTCTGTTAAATCCAGAGTTTCAAATCCTTGAGCTTCAAAGGTTTCTACCATCTTTGAAGCATCAGCACGGTTTTGAATTTGCACGCCGACAAAAATATGGGCTGTTTTGGCATCGGCAATGCGATAATTAAACTCGGTAAGATTGCGTTTGCCAATCAGTTCGCAAAATTGACGCAGACTACCCCGCTCCTCAGGAATTGTAACTGCAAAGATAGCTTCGCGGCGTTCGCCAAACTCTGCCCGTTCTGCCACAAACCGCAAGCGATCGAAGTTCATGTTTGCGCCGCAAGCTACAGCAATTAAGGTTTGCCCCTCGATTTTTTCTCGTTCTGCGTAGGTTTTGGCCGCTGCGATCGCCAATGCACCTGCTGGCTCTAAAATCGATCGCGTATCCTCAAACACGTCTTTAATCGCCGCACAAGTATCATCCGTATCTACTAAAATAATTTCATCTACGTACTGCTGACACAAACGGAAGGTTTCTTCGCCTACTTCCCGCACTGCTACCCCATCAGCAAATAACCCCACTTGGGATAACCGCACCCGATGTCCGGCTTTTAAAGATTGAGACATGGCATCAGCATCCACAGGTTCAACGCCAATCACTTTAATTTCCGGACGCAAGCGTTTGACATAAGCTCCAATCCCAGAAATTAATCCGCCTCCACCAATAGCTACAAAAATCGCATGGATGGGCTGCTGATATTGCCGTAAAATTTCCATCCCGATTGTTCCCTGGCCGGCAATAACATGGGGATCGTCAAAGGGATGAATAAAAGTTAACCCTTTTTCGGCTTCTAATTGACGAGCATAAGCATAAGCATCGTCGTAGGTATTTCCATGTAATACAACTACTCCGCCTCTACTTCTAACCGCATCTACCTTAACTTGGGGTGTAGTTATTGGCATGACGATAATTGCTCTCGTTCCTAGACGGTTAGCTGCCAAGGCCACTCCCTGAGCGTGGTTCCCGGCCGATGCAGCAATGACACCCTGTGCCAATATATCTGGTGGCAGTTGCACCATCTTGTTATAAGCACCCCGCAATTTAAAGGAAAATACTGACTGCATATCCTCACGTTTCAGCAGAAGTTGATTATTCAACCGCGCAGACAGATTTGGGGCATACTCTAGTGGTGTTTCCTCAGCGACATCATACACGCGGGCAGTCAGGATTTGGATGAGGTAGTCACAATACATGGGCATTAACGGATTAGCAAATACCAGATGGAGATTAATTTTACGCTACAGAGGTACCTGTGAGGTGAGTAGGGATTGTGGGAAATGGGGGTAGAGGGAGCATAAAGGCAAAGGGGTGAATAATAACTTGTTAATCATCAGTTATCAGTTATCGAAACAATTGGGTATAAAACTATATTTAGTATTTCTATGTACTAATTCGGAGAACCAAGCTACGCGGAGCGTCTCGTAGAGAAGACAGCCTTTTAAGGCGAAAAGTTTTTGGAACAGGGTATAAATCAAATCCTCGTGACAAAAACGACCTCCTGCCTCCTGCCTCCTGCCTTCGTTAACACTCAACACTCAAGAACATTCACACTTGAATTTGTGTTAAAGTATCAAAGGAAGATTCAATTCGGCTGCGTAGTTTGTTTATATATATATTTGTATTACAGATATTACAGACATCTCCGGATATAAATCTCTACACTCCCATGCTTCTGGAGACATTTTATGTCAATTTATGTCGGTAATCTATCCTATGAGGTCAAAGAAGACGACCTCAGGCAAGTCTTTTCAGAATATGGAACAGTAAAAGAAGTTCAATTGCCTATCGACCGAGAAACAGGCCGGGTAAGAGGTTTTGGTTTCGTACAAATGGAATCAGATGCCGAAGAAGCAGCAGCAATTGAAGCTCTCGATAGTGCTGAGTGGATGGGTCGGAGCTTAAAAGTGAATAAAGCTAGACCGAAGACAGACGGAGGTTCTTCTGGTGGTAGACGAGGAAATAGTAGTGGTGGTGGTGGATACTCTCGACGCTATTAAGGTCTAGAACCAAAGATTCAACTCTCAGGTCTTGAGGGCAGACAAGGCGTCTGCTTTTTTTTGCTTTCTCGTTGACCAAGCACAATAATTGAGCAAACTTAGTAGGAATATACTATGACCCAAATAATCGTAGGTGAAAATGAAGGGATAGAATCAGCGTTACGTAGATTTAAGCGAGAAGTGTCTAAGGCAGGAATTTTTCCAGATATCAGAAAGCACCGCCACTTTGAAACACCCCTGCAAAAGCGCAAACGTAAAGCGATCGCTAAGCATAAACAGCGTAGAAGTTTCCACAATTGATTATAAGTTAGTGCGATCGCTTTGTTAGTAAGTTGGGATGTGTTTTACCCCAGTTCTAACGAATTGTCTGATAATTATTAAGGCAATTTATAGAGAGCAAAAATGCAGACTCTCCAAAAATCTCTCCCAAACATGGGCTGCGGGACTTGGGCTTGGGGCAACCAATTGCTTTGGGGATATGACGAAAGCATGGATGACCAGTTGCAAGCCGTGTTTAACCTTTGTGCGAGCAACAGTGTGACTTTATTTGATACGGGCGATTCTTACGGAACTGGCAGATTGAATGGTCGAAGTGAGCTACTATTGGGACGATTCAATCGAGAATATGTAGGTTCCAATCAAGAAAATATTTGTATTGCGACTAAACTTGCTGCTTACCCGTGGAGATGGACGCGCCAGTCAATGGTCAAGGCTTGCCAGTCATCTGCTCAACGTCTGGGAAGAAATGTTGATTTAGTACAAATGCATTGGTCTACAGCGAACTATGCTCCCTGGCAAGAAGGGCAGTTGTTGGATGGTCTGGCCGATGTTTATCAGCAAGGGTTGGTTAAGGGAGTAGGACTATCCAATTACGGCCCGAAACGGCTCAAACAAGTACAAAAAAAGTTTGCTCAGCGAGGCGTTCCCATTAGTACTTTGCAAGTTCAGTATTCTCTCTTGTCTACATATCCTGTGACTCAACTCCACCTAAAAGATGTTTGTGATGAGTTGGGAATCAAATTGATTGCTTACAGTCCTCTGGCTTTGGGGCTGTTGACAGGAAAATACTCTGTTGGAGGTTCTTTGCCTAAAGGTATTCGAGGTCTGCTGTTTAGACAGATTTTACCAGGAGTGCGATCGCTTTTAGCATGTTTGCAAGCAGTGGCACAATCTAGAAACAAAACCATGTCACAGGTAGCAATTAACTGGTGCATCTGTAAAGGAACCATTCCCATCCCTGGAGCGAAGAATGTAGAACAAGCCAGGGAAAATATTGGTGCGTTGGGTTGGCAATTAGATGCAGGTGAAATTGCAGAGTTAGATAAAGCAGCGGCGAGTTCAGACAAAAAAATGGTGCAAAATATTTTTCAGACTAAATAAAGTTTTTGGATATTAATCTGTATAATTTGTTCAAAATTGATATTTATCAGCAATAACATCTTTCAATAGATGATTACAGTAATTTTTAGTAAATAAACTACCTTGCGACAAATATCGATCGCGATATTATTAGGACTTACGCACTGTACAAATTAATCGTGGTGTGAATTACATACATCCCACATTCCGCAGGTTAGTTAAGAAAGAAGATAATATTTTCGACAAGGAGCA
>JAVRBO020000010.1:0-118425 GCA_034531195.2 Nostoc sp. ChiSLP01 | reverse complement strand
ACAAAGGTGCAAGGCAATGCAACAAAGGTGCAAGGCAATGCAACAAAGGTGCAAGCCGATGCAACAAAGGTGCAAGCCGATGCAACAAAGGCGCAAGTCAAGAGACTTGTGTGTACACCCTAGCCTTTTTAAGGGGGGTTAGGGGGGATTGATAAAGTGCCTAAAATCACAACAAACTACTTTTCAAACATCCTCTAAGAGCAGAATTTATAAAAACTATATTTTTTAGCATAAATTACCACTATTGAATCAAAATAATGCAAGATTGAACTTTGTTGGAAAGGCTTTTTTGAAGCTCTTGCTCAACTTTGACAATCAGTTTGTCAAAAGCCTCTCGATCTGCTTTCAGTTGTTCTTGAATAACTTTCTCTAACTCAGGCTTTATTTGCTCGCACATATCCTCGATTTTTTTGTCACTTAAAAAACTAGAACGAACCCAACTAGGTACATCCACATTTGTCTTGATTACTTCTTGAACGCTTTTACGATTTAGCTCCATTCCTGCCGCCATAACCGAAGCCCCATATACTAATGCAATAGGCCAGGTTAAGTGTCCAGTTAGGATTAGAGTGATTATGCTAGCTACAGTACCTCCACCAATTACTACATTGACGATAAACCCCACTGTTTCAGCAAGGATAGCATCTCCAATTCGTAGCTCTGGGTTAACAAAATTTGGGTCAATGCTATCCTGAAACCTTAAACTGCTTCTAGGTATCTGAAACTTTCGACATATTGGATCGGTTTGTGCGGCTAAATTTGGTTGAATTTTATTGCTAAACCAAGAAACACATTGATTATTAATTATCCGCACAGCGAGATCGCTTTTGAGCCACTGTTCTGCACCACCGATCAAAGACGTTTCCAAATCTGCTAAAGTTCGTATTTTGTTTTTTTGCCAATCTTTTAAACCTGGTTTAACTGCGTTGACAATCAAGCCATCTGTCAAAGGCTTAGTTAGTGATTCAATTAACTCCGGGATATGCCTCTCAATCAAACTTTTAATTTCGTTAGAGGTAAACAGTTTGTTGACTTCTTCTTTAAAAGCAGCAGCACGCAGATCCCATCTTCCTACTCGTGCTAAACCCAGTGCAATACAACGTTCCGGTTCCGGGTCGGGACGGAGCAGCGTTTCTGGTTCGGGAAACATTTTCTGACAAAGAAGGTGCGTAAATTTCATGCGAGATGCACCGCCAGTCATCAACACAAGTTTCGGCACAATTCCAAGTTTTTTCAACTTTTCTTTTGCCTCATTTAAAGAGTCGCTAAACGTTTGAATCCAACTGTGATGCCCCAATTCAGGTAAAGGTTGATTTAAGATTTCCTCCATCATCAATTTATTTACTTGGGGAATAAAATAAATCTGTTCGTTGATAGACTCGAACCCACGCGCAAAGGATTCAGGATCGCTGTATAGCTGTTCGTTAGAAAAGTAATCTTCTTTAGCTTTGCGGCAAGCAAGTTCGCAACGAGCTTGGTGATGCGGATATTCCTTAAATACTTTTTCGAGTAATGCTTTTTGTTCGTGGTTGGCAAGAGTCCGAGAAAAAATAGCCTTGTCAATTAGAGATGCACCCAAAGTATTACTCCCGAAATCTATGGGGATTTCTTCTAGGCTCTTAACTAAAGTAAAATCTGTGGTTGAAGAACCAATATCGACAATTAGCACCGATGCAACAAGTTTGTCATACTCCAACTTCCCGGCTTCCTTGGCTTGCATGAAAGCGGCCCGCGATTCTGGTACAACATTTATTTGGGGAATGCCAGCTTCTTGAAGTAGATTTTGGTATTCGGAGCGATCGCTAACTGACCATCCTGAAGGGCAACCAATGTAAAAATAGCTACTTCGCCCGCCTTCAAGTTGTTTGCTTTCTTTCAAAAGACGGTAGTAGGTTGCGACAAAAGTGCTAATTGTTTCTCGATACTTGGGATCGTTATTGGGTTTTTGCTTGAAAGAAATTGTCAGTTGGGTAACGCCAGCTTGAATTAATGCTTGTTCGCCGACGAGATAACCAAGTTTAGGGTGCCAACCAAGAGCCGTAATTTGGTTCTTCTTGTTATTAATCTCCAGCATCTGGGGGGGTTCGATGCTTTCGACTATCGCTTTAGCTACAGCCGTCTCACCATGTCCCAAATCAAAACCGATGGTTTCTAAAATTTCCATATCCTTATTATCTATTCTTCTGTAGAAGAGGAATACGCTGGCTCAATTACGCGACCGCGCCTAAGGAGGCGATCGCCTTTTAACAGAGCAGGAGTTAGAGTTACGCAATCTTTGGTATCGAGGTCGATACTAGGCTCAAAGTCAAAATACTGGCGATCGCTATCAGGGTCATTTGGGCGGTAAATTTGAGCGTTAATTCCCTGAGACATTAAAATCTGTGGCAGAAGTTTTGCCAGTTCATAAGTCATTTGGGGTTTATCAAGTTTTGATGCGCCTACTAGCCTTTGCAGAAAATTCAATAGCTCTGGTAGTTCTTCTATTACGAGGTCGCCTTCATATTTATTCGATTCTTCTACTCTAGCCACTGCTAGGTCGATCGTGTTGAGAGCATCGCCAAGGCAATCTAAAAATACTTTGCTATCAACTCTAACAAGAGGTTGAGGTAATTCTAATAGTTCTAAAGACATAGAATTTTGCTGGTTGTTTAAGTCAAGTTGAAGCACAACTTCTAGTCCCAAAAGTATAGAGGTTAACAAGATAGCCATCCATACACCTGGGGTATTTTTAGTTAAAGAGAACAACGAACCTAAGATGCCTATATAAATGAGTCCCTGTAGCAGTTTCAGCATTACTCTGCTAGAAAAAAACTTTGTACCTGGGTTTGTAATTTGGCTTTTTTGTGCTGGAACAACTTGACAAGAGTTTGCCGCAGCAAGGGTGGCAATGGATTGCCGCAGCGTATCTAGAAAAAAGGAAGCCAGACGAACTTGAGCCAGATTTAGCTTTTCAATGTAAATTCTTTCGAGACGATCGAGTCGGTTTTGAACCAGCTTAACTAGCTCCTCAATGTTGGTTGTGTTATCAATATCTATCTGAAGTTGGTTGCGTTCTTCGCTAAAAAGTGAAGTTATTGTTTTCATTGCTTTGGCTAAGACTTTAACGTTACTAATAGGAGTCAAATAAACAATTGTTTATTTCACCGTTTAATTACATCGCGACCGAATAATTCATAATTATGCTAAATCGGGAATTTAAATTTTAACTAAAACAGCACTGCTTCTAGAAGCACCGCGTACAAACCTTTTAAATTATGAATTATGAATTAATAATTATGAATTAGATTGGTGACAAATTACTATCTAAAGGAGGAGAAGCAGAAACGCGATCGCCAAATCTTGCAAGCTTCTCTACCGCGGTGCTGTACTACTAATTAGCGGCGCGAGTCTAGAAGCCATAACCTCTATACTATATTGTTCTACACATCTTTGTCTGGCTTCAATACCTCGCTGGTTTGCTGACTCTAAATTCTCAAATATCAATCGAATTTGTTTGACAATTTGTTCGGGACAAGAAGGCTCAACTAAATAACCAGTATCACCTAAAATTTCAGGAATATCTCCAACACGTGTCGATAATACAGGTTTAGCCATTGCCATTCCATCAGTCAACTTCAAAGGAAATTGAGCGCGAGTTTCTGGAGTATCTCGCTGGGGAACAACAACAATGTGAGCAGCTGCTATTAAATCGGGCATGGCATCAGCTGGATACTTTGGTAGTTTGATAATCCAGCGCCCCCAACGTTGTTGAAGTTGGCGATCGTAATCATCATAAGGACTGCCACCAATAATCACTAATTTTAAGTCTGGCTGATTAATTTTATCTAGCGCTATGAGAACATCTTCTAAACCTTTATAAGGTCTAGGTGCGCCAGGAAACATTAAAATTCGGTATTCAGATAAACCATAGCGACTTCTACTGGAATCAGGATTATATCGAGCCGGGTCAAATAAGGAAGTATCCTTACCATTAGGAACCAATATACCACCAAAACGCTGCTGCAAAAATTTAGTATGTACTGTCACAGCATCCGCATGATTTATCAAACCTTCCATCCATTTAACATACAAAGGATGATATGGACTCCTAAGTGCGCCGTCTGATTTTAATAAATCCCTAGCTAATTGTTTCACTGTCGGAGAATAACGCCAGTTATCACCACCATGCCAGCTAAGTTCCCAATCATCTATGTCTAAAATCACTGGTTTTCTGCTATATAAACTCTTTAACAGTGCTACTCCAAAACTCGCTATCTGTGGTTTTATAGCATAAATTATATCTCCATCAATATGTTTTAAAAATTTGTTTACTGCTTGAAAAAAATTGGGAAATTTTGCACCTTCTATAGCAAAAATTTTAGTATCAGATGGAATCGCAGCATATAAATCTTTGTTAAATAAGAATCCTAATATTTCTACTTCATAACCCAATTTTTGTAATGCCGATTGTAACAAATACGCCCGAATAAAACCATCGTTAGTGGATAAGTTCCAGACAATTAGCGATATCTTTAACTTAGTTTTCATTGTGATGAGACAGTCCAATTAACAATTCAAAATTCACGCATTAAAGACAGTTAGAGTTGGGGATTTAAACCTCAACTCAACTGATACTACGTGTAATGGTTGGGGTCTTAAACCCTTAATGTTACGATAATGTTTGCTCAATTTTGGTCTAAAATTGCTCGATATTTAGCAAATACCACATCAATGCTAATAATTATTTACTAAAGAATTTATATCAGAAAAATTGGTCAAACAAATCAATCTAGAGAATTTAATCTCCAAAATTAGAGATGTTTTAAGCGAAAAACTTACTACTATAGATAGAAGAAATTTGTTGAATATTGCATTAAAAATATATAGCTTAAATACAAGATTTACTGGCTAGTTTTGCGCCGATAAATTGCGACTACAGCCAAAATTTAAAAATTTCCCTAATCAAAATTTAGGAAGCGTCGAGTATTCCGCTTGGTATACTTTTCACCCCTCAAACCGGAAATTGACTTTTACGTAAAAACGAAAAAACAAACGACAACGGAGAAGCTAACAATGCCTGGTAAGTTAACTGATAAAGTGGCAATTGTAACAGGGGCATCATCTGGTATTGGCGAGGCTACAGCACTCGCGCTGGCAGCCGAGGGTGCTACAGTAGCGATCGCTGCCCGTCGGAGCGATCGCCTGCAAACCCTAGAAGCCCGTATTACTAGCACTGGTGGAAAAGTATTATCCATTACGACTGATGTTTCAGATGAGGCGCAGGTAGAAGCATTGGTGAACAAAACTCATTCAAAGTTTGGCAGAGTTGATATTCTCATCAATAATGCAGGAGTGATGCTGTTAGGCTCGATTGACGGTGCAGATACAGAAGACTGGCGACGCACGATTAATATCAACGTATTGGGATTGATGTATGCCACTCACAAAGTTTTACCCTTGATGAAGGCACAAGGCGTTGGGCACATCGTCAACATTTCATCGGTTGCAGGTCGTGTTGCTAACGCCGGAAGTGGTGTATACAACGCTAGTAAATGGGCGGTTGGCGCATTTAGTGAAGCACTTCGCAAAGAGGTCTATCAAAACAACATCCGCGTCACGATTATTGAACCAGGGTTAGTGGCAACAGAGTTACCGCAGCACATTAAGGATTCTAAAGCACTAGAGCAAGCGAAAAACTTCTACGGTTCGGTCAAAAATCTGGAGAGCAAAGATATTGCCAATGCGATCGTCTATGCCGTCACACAGCCTCAATACGTTAACGTCAACGAAATCTTGATCCGCCCAACTGAACAAGAACGCTAATAGGCTCTTTTCTTTCTCCCCCAGCCTCCCCTGCTCCCCCTGCCCCCTGCCTCATCCCAATGATAAATCTTCACACCGACCTACTGATGCTGGAAATTAAATTTGAACTGAGCGCAGTCGGCGCTCTAGAAAACGGCGTTCGCTATCATTAGTGACTAGCGAAATCGCTTGTGTGTAGCTGGTTGCGGCTTCTTGAAAGGCTCCCATACGGCGCAGTAGATCGGCACGAGCAGCGTGAAATAGATGGTAGCCATCAAGCTCTTGGGCAAGCCCATCGATGAGTTCGAGTGCTGTCTGAGGACTGCTTACCATTGAGATGGCAACCGCTCGATTCAATGACACGATGGGCGAAGGCTGCAAATGTTCGAGCAAATCGTAGAGGCGGACAATTTGCAACCAATCGGTTTCTTGTGGACGTTTTGCCTGACAATGTAATGCTGCGATCGCTGCTTGCAGTGCAAAAGGATCGATCTCGTCTTGAAGCGCCTCCTCGACCATTGGCAGTGCCTCAGCGATCTGCTGTAGGTTCCAGCGACGACGATCTTGATCTTCAAGCAGGACAATCTCGCCAGCCTCATCAAGACGGGCATCGCGCCGCGAGTCATGCAGCAACATGAGTGCAAGCAGCCCAGTCACTTGGGTTGGTGGCTGTGGTGTCATCAACGTTCTCACAAGGCGACCCAGCCGGATGGCTTCTGTACAGAGATCGGCTCTCACCATTGCCTCGCCCCTTGTTGCTGCGTAGCCTTCGTTAAAAATGAGATAAATTACCGTCAGCACTGCCTCCATCCGCGCCGAGAGTTCGGTTGTGTCTGGCACTTTATAGGGAATACCCGCATCACGGATTTTGCGTTTGGCACGCACAAGTCTTTGTGCCATTGTTGCCGTAGGTACTAGAAATGCCCGTGCGATCTCATCCGTCTCAAGTCCGCCTAGCATCCGCAGTGTCAGAGCAACCTGAGCCTCCCTTGCTAGTGCTGGGTGGCAGCAAGTGAAGATCAGTCGTAGCCGATCGTCTGGGATTTCATCGGTGTCGTAGGTTGGCTCCTCGCTCGTTGGGATTAACCCGGATGCAGCGTACCATGAGAGTTTTTCCTTGAGCCGCGTCCGGCGGCGGAGGCGATCGATGGCTTTGTATCGAGCTGTTTTGATAATCCAGGCACGGGGGAGATCGGGAATGCCCGTGGAGTGCCACTGATTCAAGGCGACACCAAAAGCTTCCTGTGCCGCCTCTTCAGCCACATCGAAATCCCCAACCAGCCGGATGAGCGTGGCAACAATCCGACCCCACTCGGCACGATAAATGGAGGCGATCGCTTGGGTTACATCTGATTGTGCGTTTGAGGTCATAGCTAACTTGGAAAAAATTTTTGTGAGAAATGTCGATTTGAGCAATTGCCGTTCGACTTATTCACAAAGGGACAGAATTGAAGGAGGCAGGGGGCAGGGGGCAGGGGGCAGGGGGCAGGAGGCAGGGGGCAAGGGGCAGGAGGCAGGGGGCAGGAGGTTCCGATAGGTTGGGGATTGGTAACCCCTCCTGAACAGGAGCCACCAAATTTTCAATTTGATGTTCTTGTCTTAAACCGCAAGAAAAGCTCTGGTCGCGGCAGGAGGCAGAGAAAGCAGTTTTCCTCCTGCCTCCTGCCCCCTGCCTCCTGCCTTCCTTGATAAAGCTCGATTGTACCTAAATGATAAAAAATTTTCTCTTAGAGGTGTCGATTTGAGCAATTGCCGTTCGACTTAATTACAAAGGGAAACAACGGAGGCAATCCAATGAAATACGTACTGCTGATTTACCTCGAAGAAAATGCCCTTAGCGAAACCGAGCGTGAGGACTGTTATGTAAAATCCGCACAACTGGCGCAGCAACTCAACTCGAACGGACAGTATCTAGCTACCGCCCCGCTTCACCCTGTTGCGACTGCAACCAGCATCCGAGTGCGGGATGGCAAACCGCTTGTGACCGACGGGCCGTTTGCAGAAACGCGCGAACAATTGGGTGGATTCTTCCTCATCGATGCCCAGGATCTCGATGCAGCGATCGCGATCGCTGCCCAGATTCCAGCAGCACAAGTCGGTACTGTCGAGATTCGCCCTGTAATTGAAGTCGCAGGTTTGCCAGAGGATTAGGATCTGCTGGGCGTACAAGCGATCGCGACGCAAAAGACACCAACTGATGAATTTTCAAAAGGACAAAAAATATGGCTACCAAGATGACAAACGAAACCAGCAATACACGCGACGAAGCTCAGATTCGACAACTAATCGACAATCAACAAAGTGCCATTTGTGCCAAAGACCTAGACCGAATCATGGCTAACTATACCACAGATGTCATTTACTTTGATTGTAAGCCGCCATTCCAAATATCAAGTGCAGATGCCTTCCGCCGCATTTGGGAGGAGTGTTTGCCTTACTTCCCAGACTCTTTTGGGACACAGACGCGGGATCTCAAAATCTTCGCGAGCGGCGACTTGGCTTTTGCCCACTGGCTGTTACGCTTCACAGATATGCCAGAGGGTCATCCGGCGATGCAGACTTGGCTGCGGTTCACTGCTGGCTACCAGCGGCAACACGGTAGATGGTCGATCGTGCATGAGCATTGTTCGGTTCCTTTCGATCCACATACATCTCAAGCTGTTCTCACGCTAGACCTATAACCCAATCTGCTTAATCTACCCAAGGAGATCCCAATGAAAATTAATTCTTATCTGAACTTCAATGGCAACTGTAAAGAAGCATTCGAGTTCTACGAACAATGTTTAGGCGGCAAAATTGTCATGATGCTAACTCATGGGGATGCCCCGACAGCAGAACACGTACCCCCTCAATGGCATGACAAAATCATGCATGTCTGCCTCGATTTGGGCGATCGATTATTGATGGGGTCTGACAGTCCGCCAGGATGCTTTGAAACACCCCAAGGCTTCTACGTGCAGTTGAGCATTGACGAGCCAGCACAAGCAGAACGCATCTTTGATGCCCTAGCAGAAAAAGGAAAAGTAAAGATGGCGATCGCTCAAACTTTTTGGTCTGTTCGCTTTGGCATGTTGGTCGATCGATTTGGCATTCCGTGGATGGTCAACTGCCAGAAGACTGCTTGATTTGCCTGAAGGTGCTTTTGGGCATCTTCCCTAGATTCAAATCTCAGTACTTTTTCGCTGACGCATCACTGTACAATAATTTACAAGAAAAATCATGACTACTCAAATTTTCGTCAATCTACCAGTCAAAAACCTCAACCAATCAATCGAGTTTTTTACTCAACTCGGCTATAAGTTTAATTCTCAATTCACTGATGAAACTGCCACATGTATGATTGTGTCGGAAAACATTTTCGTCATGCTCTTAACGAATGAGAAGTTTAAAACGTTTACTCCCAAAGAAATTTGTGATGCTACAAAAAGCACAGAAGTGCTTGTGTGTTTATCTTGTGATAGCCGAGAACAAGTCGATGAAATGATTCGCCTTGCTGTCGCCGCTGGTGGAACGACCTACAATCAACCACAAGATCATGGTTTTATGTATGCACATGGATTTGCTGACTTAGATGGGCACATTTGGGAACTTATCTACATGGAGCCAGAGGTCAAATAATTCGTCGCTCTACAACACATTTGGAAATCTCAAAGCTATAGCAGTCCTAAATCAGTTACGAACAAAAAGATCCCTGACTTCTTCAAGAAGTCGGGGATCTGAGCCTCTCGATGGAGAGCAAATCAAATAGGATTGCTATATATGAAGTAAGTTCTACAGATGCTTGACTAAATATTACTTCGGAAAGTACAAGTCTTTTCAGCCTTTGAAAATGATATCGTACAGCGACAGCAGAATTTCCACCACAATCAAAATCACTACATACCACTCTACTCGCTGGCTACTACTATGCTGCATGAACTCCAGTACTGTTTGTGCGGTTTGGGTAATTAGCTCTAGTTTGCGTTCCAAAGCATTGTGACGTTCGCGGATTTCGTATTCATCTTCCAAGCGCAGATATAAGTTTTCTAACTGTGGCGATTCCCAGAGCAACTCTGGCTTATCGATAATCTCGACTCGACCCACTATCTTATGTTGAACTAACAATGTAGTCCCAAGTTGACGCAGTAATTCCCGACTCTGCCGTCCACTCCTATTTTCACGCTGGAGACTAGCGGCAAATGGTTCAATTTGATCGAATACTGCCGCTATGCTAATTTCATAATGAGACAGCACAACACTCTTAGCGAGAATATCAGCCACTATTTGCAAGCGTTCTACGCTCAATTCATGCAACAAAATTTTTCCTTCCTTAACTCGCTCACTTTCCACAACGTTGAGATGAACTTCGACTTCTTCCGTCTCAGGGTTGCTAAATGAGTCATGAACTTGAGAAGATAGCTGGCTCAAGAAAGCTACCTTTTCTACAGGCTCAAGGTTAAACAGGACAACTACACCATAGCCTAGCAGCACAGCACAACCGCGTTTGCCTACTTTAACCATTACTGGCATAGTTGCCAAGCAATCATAATTTTCCAATTTCTGTAGGTTAATTTTCTTACCAAGAAATAGGGCCTGCGCTCTAAAGCTATCTGTGTCACTAAAAAGGAGTTTTTGCATTGTTGCCCTATGCTATATTTTGCCTATTAATCAACCTCAATTGTCACTTCATAATAGGGTGCAACTGAACTATTACGATTGTTTTCTAGACGCGATCGCATCGGCAGTTATGACCCTGACAACACCAGGAAGCGTACCATAATCTGGATATGGATAGGCCCAAACCCTTAGTTTCACTTTAGCATCTTGACAATCTGCGACTTTTGCACCTTTGCATACCCATACCTGAGCAATATCTTGAGCAGCAACACGGGCTTTGACAACTAGTAGTTCGCCAAGTTTCCTTGGCGGGGTAAAGGGTAAGGGGTAAAGGGAAAAGGTTTTAATTCCTTCCCCCTTCCCCTTTCCCCTTTTCCCAGTCCAAACAAGCGCAATTTTGGGTTGGCAGACTACTAAAGCAGGACTATTCGGGGATATTTGAGCGATCTCATCTTTTAAACTCGCCCTGTTAACGCCAGTGTCCTCTACTGCCTTGCCATACTTCTTACCGTTAATGTTTCTTTACATCTATTGGGAATGTTCAGACGCAAAGCGGATTGTCGTCAGCCATTGCAGAGCTTGTAGAAAATGCCAATTAACTGTTCTATTATTATTATTAGCGAAGTACAGTTTTAAATAAGGTTAATCAACCTAATAACAGCGAGAGCTACATTCACTACTGAGATAGATTTTTTCACTCAGAATAATAGTTATAACTCAAGTAAACTTAATGCAGTTCAATAAAACGCTCTTTTAAGTAGTTCAACTAAAAAAAACGAACATGTAGGGTGTGTGATGGCAAAGCACCTTACGCACCCCATAAAGTATATTATAGATTGTGCGGCACTTGCCTACAAAGCACCCTACTATTTTTTGATATTTAATTAAATTGACTTACTTAGAACATCAATAAATAACTTTATAAACTTCAATTTTGTTTTTTTGTAATTACAAAACGATACTATGACTTCTAGAAAACGGCCTAATTCTGACAAAAGTGCTAATTTTAATCTGCATTTACCTTCAAAAAAGGTAGCTAAAAGTGTAGCAAAAGAAGCAATACCATCCCCAAAAATATCATATAGCATTGTTCATGCAATTCCTGGGCGCATACGTTTTCGTATTCCTCTACTAGCCAGAGATAGTGAGTATATCAATCAAATTAAATCGGTGATGGAATCTGACAAGAGGGTTATAAATGTCCGTGCTAACCCACAAGCTGCGTCCATTGTGATCAATTATAAAGTAGGTGTAATTCCAGATAATCAAATGCGCGAACACCTCGTTAAGCTAATTCAAACTGCTCAGGATCTGGCTGCGCCAACAGAGGTGACAACAAAATCAATCGTCAGGGCTATCTTTGATGCTTTAATCAATCTAATAGATAGTACGCGTAAGATCAACCAAGCACGTAATGTTATTGTCTATCGAAGGTTTAGAACAGACATTTGGGAACGAATACTTTCTACCTCAAGAAGCATAATTAAGAGATTAAAATCTCCTGCTATGTTTTTCTTACCCAACAAGCGATGGCGATTAGGCAGCAATCGCGATGTCAACTCCCAGCCTTTACAATTACAAGCTGCCGGCGAAGGTGATGCTGTATAACTGCCAATACAGTAACTATTAAGATTATTTCCATAGCAGTGGAAGCAGAGGTAATAGATTTTTTTGATGGATGATTATGGTAAATTATTTGCCTGTAGCTACCAGCAATTGAAATCAGCGTGCAATGTGTCTCTCATGAAGAGTATTGTGCTAAATTCCTTGTAAGCGCGTACAAAAGTTGTATTGTGCATAAATTCTCGCTGACACCAGTTTAACTATGCTTTGGAATAATAATTTATATGAAACCAGATACGCTAGAAAAAGTTTTAGCCACCCTTACAGCAGATAATTTTGGTGCGATAGAAGCTAGTATTTATTTTGCTAAGTTCCATCGCAATGTTCGTCTAGTTGCTGACAAACAGTTAGAGGCTTATGAAAAACGATGTATTGAAAATTTTTTCGCTTGGGGCGAAACCTTATTTACTAAATTAGAACAAGCGAGTTTTGAATATTACCAAGCTCATTTAGATAGTATTGGAGAAGAAGTTGAGTTCGCTCCAGCAGAAATCTGGAATCATTGTCAGCCAATGAACATTCATTTTATATCTTCCCAAAAAGACCTATTTAGTACTTTTATCGATGTCGAACTTGAATGTGATTGGGAGATAGAACATGGTATGCAATGGTTGGTCAAAAATACTGATGAGCTTGTTTTTGTCGGCCCTTACAACGGTCATGCAGATCCAGATTGCAAACTTGACTTTACTTGGTGGAACTTTGCCTGAGTGGCATCCACAAGCTTATTTTAGCCTTGTTAAATTATGGAAAGATAGCGAAGCGATCGCTTGTTGCGATCGTAGCCTTGAGCATCGCAGTTAGATTAACTCCTATCGAAATGAGCAGGGCAAAAGAAATTATACAGGGCATTCTAGTAGTCTGCCAACCCAAAAATGTGTTTGTGGAGGTTGGGTAAAGGTTAAAGGGAAAAGGGTAAGGGATAAAAACCTTTCCCCTTTCCCCCTTCCCCTTTACCCCGCTTGCGTTGCCTTGGCGTAATACTAGAGCTAAACCGAAAAACAATTAAAGTCATCACCCCCTTAGGGGTGAGCTTTTGATGTCATTAAGAAGATAAATATTGACCAATGGATGGTTTTTGACGACGCAGAGCAGTCATAGCTTGCTGCTGGATTTGGCGAACTCGTTCTCGACTAACATTGAGCTTCTCTCCAATCTGAGCCAAACTTCGTTCTTGATTATCCAACAGTCCAAAGCGTAAGATTAATACTTCCCGCTGCACGGGTTTGAGGGATGCTAACAAATCATTCAAGTCCTGGCGCAGCAGTTCTTGAGTGATTAGCTCATTTGGCGAGATGCCTTCATCGCTGAGAAGTTCGCTAAGTTCAGTATCTTGGTTATCGCCCACTCTTAAATCTAGAGAGACTGTCCCACTAGCAGCGCTGAGATATTCTCGAATCTGGCTTGGTTCCATGTCCAGTTTCTGAGCAATTTCCGTGACAGTAGCACGACGACCGAGTGTTTGAAATAGTTCTCGCTGTGCTTTCTTAATTTGACTGAGTTTTTCGTTGACGTGAATTGGTAGCCTCACTGTGCGGGATTTTTCGGCGATCGCTCTGGTAATCGCCTGACTAATCCACCAATATGCATAAGTTGATAACTTATAGCCTCGGTTAGGATCGAACTTTTCTACCCCCCTTTGTAAACCGATTGCGCCTTCTTGAACCAAATCCAAAAACTCCAGATTGCGACGCTGGTATTTTTTAGCTATGGAAACTACTAGCCTGAGATTTGCTACGATCATCTTTTGCTTGGCTCGTTGTCCAAGCTGAAGTATTTGATTGACTTCAGCTTCGCTTTTATTGACAAAATTTGCTAGTTCTGCTGATGTTGGTTGGCGATGTAATTGTTGACTAAGCTCTTGTTTGTGCTGCTCAATGGCAATCATTTGTTGTACTTGCCTGCCATAAGTTATTTCTTGGTCAGATGTTAATAAAGGGAACTGACCAATTTCTTGCAAATAGACGCGTACCATGTCAGAAGTCAGGCTGGACATACAACTTTAACATTTCTCTAAAATTAGACGAAATTAAAAGTATAAATCAAATAGCTTCATAAAAAATATCAACCAAGGGAGGCAATCTTATGCAACTACTCACTAGCGATCGGCCAAGGTAGCCCACAAACCAGATTTTAACTTTAACGATAGACTGGTAAAAATTCTTTGAGGAAGTATTAATGGAGGAAGTATTAATGGCACAGGTAGTCTATCGCATTACTTATGAGGACTTATAGCTCCCCGACTTTTTAAAGAAGCCGAGGATCTGAACACCCACAAATCAGCAAAATTAATGCGATAGACCATTAGTTAGTGCCCAGAGCGATCGCCAAAATCAAATAGTAGCCCCATAGACGAAATACTAAAATAGCATCAAGATGATTAGCAAATCTCGAAAAGCATTGATTGGCATTACAACTTACGGACGGCAAGCACCATTACCATTTTCTCTGCCAAGTGAATATATAGATGCAGTCCGGGCCGCAGGCGGCATTCCTATATTATTACCACCAGGAGAAATGGAGCCTGCCAGGCTTCTAGATTCTTTGGATGGTTTAATCATCTCTGGTGGCGGAGATATTAACCCTGTTTGCTATAACGGTTTTGCCCATCCTACTATTTATGCTGTTGATAGCGAACGTGATGCTTTTGAATTGGAGCTTGCCAAGTTTGCCCTTGAAGGTCATTTGCCGATATTGGGTATTTGCCGGGGTTTACAAATTCTCATGGTCGCCTGTGGAGGTACTCTAATTCCTCACATTCCAGATGTTTACGGTACATCTGCATTGCATCGCGTAGAGCCGGAACCTGGACGACGTTTGCCTACAGAACATTTCGTCAAGATAGATGTAGAAAGCTGTTTAGCTGACTGTTTGCAGAATTCTCACGTATCTGTAGTTTCTTGGCATCATCAGGCAGTAGATAAGGTACCGTCTGGTTGGCGGGTTGTTGGTCATGCTCTAGATGATGGAGTAATTGAAGCTGTGGAACACGAACATCATCCTTGGGCAATCGGCGTACAATGGCATCCTGAGCTTTCAACTGTTGTAGATCCTAGTAATCAAAGACTTTTTCAAGCTCTCGTTCAGGCTGCACATACCAAAAGCTAATTGAGGAATAAAAGTATTATTAAATACTTTGGTCAGTAATTATTGTTTGCGCTCATTTCTCTAGCTGTCGAATTCGCTTGATTTGTAGCAGATTCCAGTCATCTTCAGAATAGGGGGTGCTAAACCAAGCATCTAATATTTCTTTGGCGATCGCTTCTGTAGTTGCGCGTAAACTTAATACTAGGACATTGGCATGATTCCAGATGCGGGCACCCCGCGCCGTCTCAGCATCATGGCACAAAGCAGCACGTATCCCAGAGACTTTATTGGCAGCGATGGATGCACCGGTACCAGTCCAACAAAAAACAATTCCCTCATCTACTTTCTGAGTTGCTACTGCCAAAGCAACCTTACTACTACTGATAGGCCAATCAACTTCTCGATGATTCTCCGCTAGGGAACCGAAAGGTATAACTTCATGCCCACGCCGCTTAAGTTCTTCTAATACAGTATCAGTAAGGTTAGTGCGTTCATCACTGCCAATAGCGATTTTCATGCCTTACCCTCTAAAAGTAGCCTACCCTATTGTTTCATCTTACGATAAATAGCGACAGTTAATTACCTTTTTAACTGTCGCTACAATTTAGCTAAATGATATTCAAGATCGGGTATTGCTCAATCTGAATATAAAATGCCAAAATTACATCTATTTAACTTTTATTCTCTGCACTTTGCGCGGCAGTCGCTCATGGGGGAAACCCCCAAGACCGCGCTGCCTTGCCTTTGCGTAAGACCAATTTCTATTTACCCTCAATCACCGATGATTGCAGTTCTTGATGCCGTTTTGGTTTAATGAACCGCTCCGTCGTTTCCTTAATCGTGATGTACAAAATTGGTACTATAAACAAACTTAAAAAAGTCGCAATTAACATCCCACCAAACACTGCTGTTCCCAAAGATTGACGGCTCCCTGCTCCTGCGCCTGTGGCCACAACCAAGGGGTAAATTCCTAAAAGAGTAGAAAAGCCAGTCATCAAAATTGGGCGTAAACGCTCTTGTGAAGCTTCAATTACTGCTTTGGTAATGGAAAGTCCTTGCTCTCGTAATTGGTTAGCAAATTCCACAATCAAGATACCATTCTTACTAGCCAAACCAATTAACATTAAAAGACCAATTTGACAGTAAACATCATTAGAAAAACCTCGCAACGATTGAGCTATGAGCGCTCCAAAAATAGCTAAGGGAACTGACAACAGAATGATAAAAGGGTCAATGTAGTTTTCGTACTGAGCAGCTAGCACTAAAAATACAAACACCAATCCTAACCCAAAAATTATAGGTGCTAAACCAGCAGAATCTATTTCTTCCAATGCAGTTCCCGACCATTCGTAACCAAAACCTGGAGGTAAAACTGCTTGAGCAACTTGTTCCATTGCCTTAATGGCGTCTCCAGAACTAGAGCCGGGAGCAGCAGAACCATTAATTTCAATTGAGCGGAACAAATTATAGTGATTTATCGTTTGCGCTCCCACAGATGGCGTCACTTTGACTAAGTTACTCAAAGGAATCATTTGATTCTTTTCGGAACGAACGTAGAGTTTACCAATATCTTTGGGATTAGAACGAAATTGTCGATCTGCTTGGATATAAACCCGATAATTGCGCTGCTGGAGATTGAAATCATTCACATATTGCGAACCCAAAGCAGTTTGTAAAGTACTGAAGACATCATCTATGGAAACTTGCAGTGATTTGGCTTTATTGCGGTCTACTTCCACAAGTAATTGTGGTGTATCTGCGGCAAAGGTACTAAATACAGCTTGTAATCCTGGTGTTTGATTGGCGCGGCCGAGTAATTGCCCCATCGACTGCACCAAATTTTCTAAACCAGTATTACCTCTGCGGTCTTGCAGCTGAAAGACGAAGCCGCCAAAGTTGCCTAAACCTTGAATTGGTGGCGGATTTACCGCAAATATTCTGGCTTCTGGAATGGATGACAATTTACCCTGCAATTTGCCAATTATCGCCTGTACTGATTGATCGGGTCTCGATCGCTCGTCCCAAGATTTTAAGGTTGTAAATATGATACCGCTGTTAGCAGTGCTACCACTAAAACCAAATCCGCCGATCGCAAAAGTCCCTAGTACTTCGGGAATTGGTAGGATTTCTTTTTCTACTTGTGCAATTACATCGCTGGTATATTGCAGCGAAACGCCTTGCGGCCCTTGAATAATTGTGATGAAATAACCTTCGTCTTCATCTGGCAGAAAGGCTGTCGGTACTGTGGTGTAAAGCCAAGCAGTCATCCCCAAGGAGACGATAAACAACCCAATGATGACGCTTTTAAAGCGTGTGAGGAAATTTAGCGATCGCTTATAGTTATGCTGCGTCCAGTCGAGAAACCGATTAATCTGGTCAAAAATCCAACCCAGCCAGCCTGAAGTTCTTTGTCCTTGACGCAGCAACACCCCACACAAAGAAGGTGTCAAAGTCAAAGCCAAAAAAGTCGAAATCGCAATGGAAAAGGCAATCGTCAGAGCAAATTGCTGATAAAGTGCGCCTGTAGTTCCTGGGAAGAAAGCCACTGGTATAAACACCGCCATCAACACCAGTGAAGTTGCAATCACCGCCCCAAGCAATTCTGCCATTGATTCGCTAGCGGCTCGGCGAGGACTTATACCTTTATCCTGAATAAAGCGGCTAATTTGCTCCACGATAACGATCGCATCGTCTACCACCATCCCAGATCCTAAAGTTAGACCAAACAAAGTCAAACTATTAATGGAAAAGTTAAAAACTTTGACGAATACAAATGTCCCAATTAAGGAAAGTGGAATTGTCAACGCTGGAATTAAGGTAGTTCGCCAGTCTTGCAAAAACACAAAAATGACAAGTACGACCAGTACCACTGATTCAATCAGAGTCTTGACCACTTCTGCCATCGATTCTTCGACAAACATAGTTGTGTCAAAAGCTACCTGATATTTCATACCTGGGGGAAAACTCGGAGCCAATCGCGCGATTTCGTCTTTGACTCCTTTAGCTACATCTAAGGCATTACTACCAGGAACCTGATAAATCCCTAAACCGATAGCATCTTTACCGCGAAATCGCAGAAATGTATTGTAATTTTCTGCACCTAGTTCTGCTCTCCCGACATCTTTAAACTTAACTAATGTGCCATCATCTTCAGTTTTCAGGACAATTTCGCCAAATTCTGTGGTTTCAGCTAATCGACTGGAAGCACGCACATCAAGTTGATATCTTTGTCCTTCAGGAGCCGGTTCTTGTCCAATTCTTCCTGCACCCACCTGAAGGTTTTGTTCGGATAAGGCATCTGCCACATCTTGAGTTGTTAATCCTCGACTAGCAAGCCGATTCGGATCTAACCACAAACGCATGGCGTAGCGGCGTTCGCCAAAAACTTGGGCATTACTGACACCTTTGACTCTTTTTAAGGCATCTGCGATGTAAAGGTCAGCATAGTTACTTAAGAATACATTGTCGTATTCATTATTTTCTGCGTATAAACCAATTGCTAAGAGAATGTTGCTAGACTCTTTTGATACTCGCACTCCCGTGCGTTGCACAGACTCTGGTAATTGTGGTTGGGCAACAGAAACCCGATTTTGCACATCCACCGCCGCAATATCTTTATTTCGCGATGAATCAAAGGTGGCTGTAATGGTACTCGTGCCATCATTACTGCTGCTGGAAGTGAGATATCTAAGTCCCTCAACTCCGTTGATTTGCCTTTCTAAGATATTGGTAACGCCGCTTTCTACGATTTCGGCACTGGCTCCGCTATAGTTGGAAGTGATACTGATTTGGGTGGGAGTTATTTCTGGGAACCTGGCGATCGGCAGTGTTGCAATACTGATTAATCCTATTAAAAGGATAAGAATAGCGCAGACCGACGCAAAGATTGGCCGCCTAATAAAAAAGTCAACAAACATAATTTAGAAAATTGGGCATTGGGTATTTGGCACTTGTACTGAGCGTAGCCGTTGGCGCAGCCTCTCGTAGAGAAGTATGGGGCATTGGGTATGGGTAAAGGGAAAGGGGTAAGGGGAAAAAGGGAAAGATTAAATCCTTTTCCCTTTAACCTTTAACCTTTTCCCCTGCCCCCTCTGCCCCTTCGCTCACCATCTCCCCAGTTCACTTAAAAATTCCGACTACCGACTGTTTCCGGCGCAGGGCTAATGGGGGCACCGTTGGTGAGGTTGAGAATACCAGAAACAACAATTTTGTCACCAGGTTTTAGCCCTTCTATCACTTGATAACTATTGCCCTCAATAGCTCCCAGCTTTACGGGCTTTTGCTGAGCTACCAATTTTGGCGCTGCGGGTTTGGAGTTTTGCGCTGGTGCTTCAGCTTTTGGGGCTTCAGGTTTGGTGTTTTGCGCTGGTGCTTCAGCCACAAAGACGAATGTCTCGCCACCGAGACGAGATACTGCTGTCACTGGAATTAAAATGCCTGGGCGTTCGTCCCAAATGACTTTGGTTTGTACTGACTGACGATTGAGCAGTTGCCTTGTAGAATTGCCAAAGTTGGCTTTGGCTAAAACTGTTTGAGAATCTAAATTTGCATCGGGGGAGATGAAACTGATTTTACCTGTGGCTATGGTTTTGCCTTGGGCGTCGAGCATTTGTACGGGTAGTCCCAAGCGCAACTTTTTGGCTTCTTCTAGGGGAACGGAAATATTCAGTTCTAATGAGTCATTTCTAGTTAATGTGGTGAGCTGATCTGCTCTTTGTACGTAATCTCCGACTTTTGTGGGAATATCACCAACAATGCCAGTGAAAGGAGCTAGGACTTTTGTATATTGCAGTTGCACTTGGGCAGCTTGGACTTGACCTGCTGCTTGAGTTACTTGCGATCGCGCTTGGGCAATTTCTTCTGGGCGAGAGCCATTTTCCTGCTGTCTTAGGTTCTGCTGTTGTTGTTCTACAGCAGCAGCTAGCTCATTGATACTAGAGTTTCTACTTTGGCGGAGTTGGTCTAAACGTTTCTGGGCTACTACGAGGTCAGCTTCAGCACTCCGCTGTTCCTTGACATATCCTTCTAAGGTATCTTGGGAAACTGCACCTTCTTTTCTCAATTGCTCGTATCGTTTGGCTCGTGACTGTGCCAGTTCCACATCAGATTTAGCTGACTGGATTTGAGCCTCAGCCTGAGCAATTTCTTCTGGCTGCGCTCCCGCTTGGGCATCCCTAAGGCGAGCTTGGGCTTGGGCTAACTGCGCTCTAGCTTGGGCAACTTCTTCTCGCCGGGTACCCGCTACAAGTTCAGCAAGACGCGCTTGGGCTTGTTGGAGTGAGCCTCTAGCTTGTAATAACTGAGCTTGGGCATCATCGCTTTGCAAGGTAAAAATAACTTGCCCTTGTTGTACTCGGTTGCCTTCTTGGACGAAAATCTGGGTAATTCGTCCTTCAATCTGTGGCTTAATGAGTACCGAACGAGGAGCCTCTAAGGAGCCAAGAAACTGGGAACTTTCTTGTGTAGTTTCTGTCTCTACAGTTGCTAGCTTCACGGGAATTGCCGGAGGTTGACCAGGAGCGGCCTGATTACCTGATGCTCCATTGCTGGCACTGCTAGTTTGCCACCACCGCCAACCAAAACCAATACCTGCGATTAACAGGATAATTCCCAACACCACAGGCCAACGCCGCTTTTTAGGTGATTTGGGCGATCGCGGCAACGATCCGGACTCTTGACTGGAATCATTAACAGCGGGCTGTTCTATTTCAACAGGAAAGGAAGATTCAGGGAACTCAGAATGGGACATTTTCGTTTTCTCGTCTTATGAATCTAGACTTGAGCAATCTTACTTAGGTCAACGATGAGGACATTGGTCAAACAGGGCATTGGGCATTGGGTGTTGACAGGTGTGCAAAGCTTTTTATATTCTTCCCACGCTCCCCCGTCTCCGTTATATTTGCTACCCTATATCTCTGCCTCTGAGGCGAAGCAACATACCTACAAAACTATGCAAAGATGGTTTCAAATCAATATCTGAGCGCACTGTACCTTTCTCCTCGCCGTTTTTTTAGTACACAACCAACTGTTTGGGCAGCAATTTCTCAGTCTTGTATCACCTCAAATGTGCAACCTGGTGTTGAGTTTTTCATCAGTGTTTGCAAGTACTTGCTTGCATCTCTATGTAAGTATTAGGTTGCATTATAACTACATAGTAAAGAAGATTGGTAATGCTAAAAATGAGTTTACCCTTCTTAAGTAGTAGTGAATATTGATCTGAAGGAAGATAAAGAGTAGCCAATCACTAATTATTTCAGATCTATTTAATCAAGATTGCGAGTTTCATTGATTTATCCTCACCAAGAACGAACCACAATCGGCGTTTATTGATCTAGAATCCTCTTTTTAATCGATTTCGACTTCCTACACTTAGGTCACCCGATCGGGTGATTTAATTTTCCCTGATTTGCGCGATGGAGGAGCAGGGGGCAGGAGGCAGGAGGCAGGGGGGCAGGGGGCAGGGGGGCAGGGGCGGTAGGGGGGAGGAGTTTCAACCATCTACAACAGATTTGTTGGAATCCAATTTTGGCAATATACTTTCAATTGATTTTTGATTGGTAACAATCTGAGAAAACAGCCACTCATAGCGATCGAGTGCTTGCTCTAAGGAATAGTTTGCTTCGGCGAACTGTCTGCCTACGTGACCTAGCTTGGCTGCAAAAGTCGGATTGGTATATAAATCGTGCACTGCATTTGCTAAAGCGTGGGGTGATTCTGGCTCCACAATTATGCCACCACCACTAAGTGCGATCGCTCTGGCAGCAGTACCACTGGCGGGAACTGAACCCACAATCGGGCGACCGCTCGCCAAAAGCAGTGGTATTTTTGAAGGCATATTGAATGAAATTACATTGTGTTTTTGCACAATCAGTCCCACATCTGATGCTGCTAGCATTTCTGGTAATTTTTCTCGTGGCTGCAAGGGTAGCAGCAAAACATTATCGGCTCCATTTAATAGACAATATTCCTGTAACCTCTGCAATGCTCTTGATTCACCAACGATCGCAAAAACAATATCCTTGAGATGGCGCAAGCAAATTGCTGCTTCTATGACTGTTTCTAAACCTTGTGTAAGGGCAATGTTTCCAGAATAAAGTACTACAAATTTCCCATCTAATTGATGTGTAGATCTCCAAGAGTTTTCGTGTTTTGGTAGAGGGCGGATGAAATTTATATTTACCCAATTAGGAATACAAACAATTTTATTAACAGGTACTCCCTTATTCACTAAATTCTCACTAAATCCATCAGCAATCACGCTAATTCTGCGTGCAGTTCGATATGCAAATTTTTCTAAGGCTGCGAGGGTGCGGATCATCCATTTGTTTTTCAGTAGCCCAACACGCACGGCAGCTTCTGGTAATATATCTTGCACATTCAGAATTAGCGGGCAGTTGTATAAATAGCTAAGTATTGTTGCTGGTAAAATACCTAGTAGAGGCGGAACTGTTAATATTATCGCATCTGGGCGATCGCCTTTAAAGGCTAGCGGTAGACTAGTGAAAACAAAGCTCAACTCCAATAAAAGTCGATCTACAACGTTGGGTTTAGACTTAATTCGCACGTAACTTCGTTGGATTGTGACACCATTTTTGCGTTCGGTTACGTACCATTTACCCCGATACTCATCGTAAATCTGTCGCTCAGGATAATTAGGCATTGCAGTGATTACCCGCACTTCATGACCACGCTTTACTAGTCCTTCTGCCAATTCAGTCATTAAGGGAGCAATTCCAATCGGCTCTGGATGGTAGTTGTAGGAATAGATCAGAATGTGCATGAGCTATTTTTGAAGTTGGTGAAAACAGCCAATGATTAGCAATTTGATTGCTTTCAGTATGGTCTGCTATTTTGTATTATTTAATTTAGGTTGCGAACAGGTTATGATTTATTTAAATTACAATTGCATTGCAGACTATTTAGAAATTTTCTAGGGAAATTTTAACAGTTATTAATTATCAATTCTCAGTTTTTTCTGCTTGGATAATGTTCCTCCACTGTGCAGTTATTAGCTACTAAGTTAACTGTTCGCTAAATTTAACTTTCTCACCATACGGGTGATGACTTTGAACTAATTAAAATGGGAATTTAATCGTTAAATTTACTCATAGGGGATTGTAGCATCATATTTAATTTCGTGCATGAAACCCGCATTCCGGCTTGGAAAGTGGCACATAAAGCATTGTGAACTACACCACCCTGTAGGAGAGATGAGGAATTTTGCCGAATTACTTTACCAAGAAGGGGAAAAGGGGAAAGGGTAAGGGGTAAGGGAAGAAGAAAAGACTTTTGCCCACAAGGTATAGAGCAAGTGTTTTTAAATATGGAGAACAAAAAAGAAGATTGAGGAGATACATAGTGCGATAAAAATTGCCGACTCCATGCCTTGAAACCCCTGTTTTTAAATTGCTGGTTCCTTTTCCCTTTCCCCTTTCCCCTTTCCCCCTCTTTTTCATTTAAAGTGTTTTACAGCCCATACGGCAGCATTGCGGCAAGGTAAACTGTTGGAATCAACTGAATAAAGTTGAGCTACGCAAAGTCGAAAACAGTAACCTATGCCTGCTTTTTTATTAGAAATTGGTACAGAAGAACTACCTGCAAGCTTTCTCAGTGGTGCCTTAGTGCAATGGCAAGAGCGCATTCCCCAGAGTTTGGCAGAAAACAGCCTCAAGGCCGAAAGCGTCAAGGTGTACGGGACTCCCCGGCGTTTGGCCGTATTGATTAAAGGCCTACCATCCCAGCAACCAGACCGGGAAGAAGAAATTAAAGGGCCTCCTGCTGCTGCTGCCTTTAAAGATGGTCAGCCGACCCAAGCAGCAGTAGGCTTTGCCAAAAGGCAGGGTGTGGAAGTAGATGCACTGTCTGTTCGCCCCACTGATAAAGGGGATTTTGTGTTTGTGCAAAAAAGAATTTCTGGCCGTCCTGTGGCGGAAATTTTGACAGAACTGATTCCCCAGTGGATTTGGGGCTTGGAAGGTAAGCGGTTGATGCGTTGGGGTGATGGAGATGCGAGGTTTTCTCGACCGATTCGTTGGCTTGTGGCTTTGTTAGATGATACGGTGCTGCCTTTAGAATTGGTAAATGGTTCTAAAACGATTCAGAGCGATCGCCTGACCCAAGCTCATCGCGTCTTACATCCTCAACCTGTGACAATTGCCCAGGCTACAGATTATGTTACCACCCTCAAAGAAGCCTACGTTACGGTTGACCCAGAAGAACGAGCAAATTTAATTACAGAGCAAGTAAATACGGTAGCAGAAAAGTTAGGTGGACATACAGTAATTTACCCCGATTTGTTAGAAGAAGTAATCAACCTCGTAGAATATCCTTCGGCTGTTGTCGGTAAATTTGAACCAGAATTTTTGGAGTTGCCGACTGAAGTAATCACTGAAGTTATGGTAACTCATCAGCGTTATTTTCCTGTATTTAAACCAGGTGGTTTTCAGCAAGAATTATTGCCGAATTTCATCACAATTTCTAACGCCGATCCGGAGAAATCAGATATTGTTGCTGTGGGTAACGAACGGGTAATTCGTGCCAGATTAGCTGATGGGAGATTTTTCTACGAAGCTGATTTAACCAAGCCTTTGGAAAGCTTTTTACCCAAGTTAGAAACAGTCACTTTCCTCGAAGGATTGGGTTCGTTGCGTGTAAAGGTAGATAGAGTAGTTAAGATTGCCCAACAAATAACTAGCCAATTAGAGTTAGCAAAAAATCAAAGCCAAAAAATCGAACGCGCGGCTTTATTATGTAAAGCGGATTTAGTGACACAAATGGTGTATGAATTCCCAGAATTACAAGGCATTATGGGAGAAAAATATGCCTTAGCCAGTGGTGAAGATGCAGAAGTAGCAAAGGGAATTTTTCAACATTATTTGCCTACAGGAGCTGGTGACAATTTACCCGAAACACTCACAGGTCAAATTGTCGGTTTAGCAGATAGATTAGATACTTTAGTAAGTAACTTTGGTTTAGGTTTCATTCCCTCCGGTTCCTCAGACCCCAACGGCTTGCGCCGTGCTGCTAATGCAGTAGTTAAAATTACTTGGTTTGCGAATTTAGCAATAAAACTAGATGATTTATTATTGCAAATAGCGACAGATTTTGCAGCAAAGTATGACAAAGACCGGACATCATTAACCACAGCATTACAAGAATTTTTCTTACAACGCATTCGCACTTTATTGCAAGAAGAAAAACAGATTGATTACGACTTAGTGAATGCAGTTTTGGGAGAAAACGATCCAGAATATACAGAACGGGCATTAAAGGATTTGTTAGATGTTCGCGATCGCGCCTTATATCTGCAACAAATTCGCAACGATGGCATCTTAGATACCATCTATGAAACCGTTAACCGTTCCACACGCCTAGCTGCCCAAGGAGATTTGGATACAAAACAGCTAGAACCCACAAGCTTAATCCGTGAAGAACTATTCCAAAAGCCTTCGGAAGTGGCTTTGTATAATGCCTTAGTTGATTTAGTGCCAGAAACCCAAGCAGCACAAGAAACCAGAAACTATCAACTGTTAGTAGCAGCCCTTACAAAAATTGCTCCCACAGTTAGTAACTTCTTTGACGGGCCGGATAGCGTTTTAGTAATGGACTCCGATCCAGAAATTAAGCGTAATCGATTACATCTGTTGGGATTAGTCCGCAATCATGCCCGCGTTTTGGCTGATTTCGGAGCAATTGTCAAAAATCTGTAGCGTAGGTCAACAAAAAGTTGTGTAATTTTTGCCAATAAACGTTAGTATAAGGAGTGCTTAACCAGGGATCTCTGCTGCAATCTATGTCCAGAGCTACTGTAATTGGATTTGGAAAGTCCGGTGTTGCTGCGGCGAGATTGTTGAAACGGGAAGGTTGGGAGGTGGAACTGATTGATTCCGCTAGTGCCGAGAGCTTAGCTGAACGCAACACCTCCGAGACCCTTCTCCAACAACAACAAGAACTCACTGCCGAACAAATAACCGTTAAACTAGGTCAATCCCCAGACCTGAATGGTGCTAATTTACCAGAATTAATAGTCGTTAGTCCTGGCGTGCCGTGGGATGTTCCTGTCTTAAATAAGGCACGGGAACTAGGGATTGAAACCATCGGCGAAATGGAACTCGCTTGGCGACATTTGCAACCTTTACCTTGGGTAGGAATTACCGGTACTAACGGCAAAACCACCACTACATCTTTAATTGCCGCCATTTTCCAAGCAGCAGGCTTAAACGCACCTGCTTGCGGTAATATTGGCTATGCTGCCTGTGAGGTTGCTCTGTCTTGGAAAGGACGCGGGGACACGGGGACGCAGGGACGCGGGGATACAGAAGAAGAGGACACGGAGAATTCTTTCCCCGCGTCACCGCGTCTCCCAGTCTCCGCGTCTTCTTCACTCGATTGGATAATTGCCGAAATTAGCAGCTATCAAATAGAATCTTCAACGTCCCTGGCACCTCGGATTGGTGTGTGGACGACTTTTACACCAGATCATTTGGCGCGGCATAAAACTTTAGAAAATTACTACAACATCAAAGCCAAGTTATTGAGCCAGTCTGAGTTACAAGTATTTAATGGCGATGATGCTTACTTGAGCAAGTTGGGTTTGAGTGCTTGGGCGAATGCTTATTGGACGAGTGTCAAAGGAAAAGATTTCCTGATTAGCGAAAAAGGCTTTTATATTGAAGATGGCTGGGTTGTGGAAAAGTTAACAGCTACCTCTGCACCACAACGGATTGTGAAAGTATCTGCTTTGCGGATGGTGGGAGAACATAACCAGCAAAATCTCTTGATGGCGGTAGCGACGGCGCGGTTGGCGGGAATTAATAACGATGCGATCGCTCGTACAATTAGTGAATTTCCTGGGGTTGCTCATCGTTTAGAGCATATCTGCACTTGGGAAGGTATTGATTTTATTAACGATAGCAAAGCCACAAATTACGATGCTGCGGAAGTTGGCTTGACATCGGTAAACAGTCCAGTGATTTTAATTGCTGGGGGAGAAGCGAAAGCAGGCGATGATACTGCTTGGCTGGCACAAATTCAAAGCAAAGCCGCTGCTGTGTTATTGATTGGCTCTGCTGCACCCGCCTTTGCCCAACGGTTACAAGAAGTAGGGTATTATACCTACGAAATTGTGGAAACTATGGAAAAAGCAATTCCCAGAGCGGCAGAATTAGCTAACCAATATCAAGCAGCTGTAGTGTTGTTATCTCCTGCTTGCGCGAGTTTCGACCAGTACCCGAATTTTGAGGTGCGGGGCGACCATTTCCGCCAGTTGTGCCTTGCTTGGGTGGAAAACTCCAAACCCAGCAAACTAGAACTTCCAGACTTAGAAAATTCTAATCAACAGTCCATAGTTCAAAGTCGCTAGGCATTATTTCTCGACTGGCTGCGGCGATAGGTAGATAGGTAGCGATTCGCAAAGCCCTATTTTGCGATCGTGGGTAATAGCCTCGGCCATAATTCAATATGCTTCAGCTAGTGCCAAAAACGTTTTAGGACTTATAGGATAAATTTACTATTTAAAGTAATTTGCTAAATCTATCACTTTTGAATAGATACCATCTCGGACTTTTGGACGATCCCAAGCATTTTTGATTTGTGCGACCTTACATAGGTAAGCATAAAGACTCAATATTAAGGAGTACAAGGGAAAATAATGCCCGATGAAACATTTAGTACAAATATACCAGAAGTCGATCCAACGGAAATAGAGGATTCTCGAACTGCGATCGCTGATGAACATCACTCGTTCTTGGAAAAGGTCATGGTCAAAGCCGGATTTGCAGATTTGTATGATGCAAGAGACTTTACCGAAGTAGTGTTTCGCGTTATGCGTGACTTAATGACGACCGAAGCTAGCGATCGCGTTAAAGAAGAATTGCATACAGAGGCTGTACCTACTGATGAGAAAGCACTCCAGTTCGAGGTAGCCGATCTCTGGAAAGACAGCAATCCAATAGTCGGATTTTTGAGCCGGGTTCGTCCACCTTGGCAAGGCCCTGGCATCTTCAAGATAGATTCCGATCGCTTTTTGTTCCGAGTTGCAAATGAAGGTGGAAAACCGGCAACAGTTGACAGGGAGCAAGCAGTCAAAGCAGTATTTTCTGCTACTAAAGAGGAACTTTCCCAAGAGCGGATTGAGGAAATTGCCAGTTGGCTGCCCGATCGTGTACGCGAACTTTGGGAGCAAGCTTAATTAAAAACCAGAAAACAAGTGAAGTCTGTTTGCGAGTGATTATCGCAAACAGGCTTTTTACGTAATTAAAACTGGTAAGTTATATAGCAGGAGGCAGGAGGTAAAAATAGTAATATTTTTAGCATTCAAGCTTTCAAAATTTACTAAGCTATGTGACTACTATAACTATTAATTTCAAGCTAAATAAAGAATTTAAAAGGCTTATCTAATATATAGCGGTTCCCATCAAATAAGGTACAGAAATTTGTAGGGGCGCAAAGCTTTGCGCCCCTACCTTGTACCTCACTGTTCAGTAAATAATCATTGAATTTGTTCGATTATTTTTACTTACTTCAATCGATTTTTAGCGATAATTGTTGGAAACAAAGTGAAATACATCTCGCAAGACACTGTAGCCGTTCAGATCCCAAATTAGATAAGCAATAAAACCGATCATAGCTAAGCGGCCATTCCAAAGTTCGGCCTGAGGAGTAATACCAAGATCTCCTGCATTGCGGTCTTTGCCATTATATGCAGTTTCAGTTGCGTCACTAGGATAAAGTCCCATTGTTAATTTCCCTTAATAATCTGATTACATGCTTTATATTACTTAACTTAATTATGGCTCGCTATCTGTCTGTAGTTTTAAAGCACAAGCAACTCTAAAGGATGAGATTTTGAGAAAATCTAAAATTTTTTTATCTAAATCAGTCTATTAACTAGTAAATAAAATTGCGATGATACAAACAATAATAGTTAATATATAATCTACCTCAAGGTTTAATTACCCAGAAAATATTTCTTGTGAGAGATACACATATCAAATTTTTAATAGTAGTTTTAAAGTACAGAAATTATTTTATTTGAACTTACATTAAAACAATTTTTTCTGGATAATTAGCAGATAAAAATTGCTTTTTAAAGCTGAGAATGATAATTTAAAGATGCTTGTTAATATTGAGTTAAGCGATCACTCTGCTTGAGCAAGAGTGGTCTTTTTTTTCTAAATAATTTTTTGAAATCACTTAGTGTAGGATTTACGCACTGTACAAATTAATCATGGTATGCATTTACCATGCATAAGTCGTTTTAGACTTTTATTAATCATTTTTTGATGGTAGATAGGCTCGCGCTGTAGGGGCACAGCAATGCTCATTGGTGTCAACTTAACGTGAAACCCTTGTCAAAACTCGATTTTGGATTTACTCATTTTCCATGAAGATCCGCTCTACCCCACCCCGGTTTTGTCTAAAGCCAAAACCGCCCCTCCCCGATGCCTTGGGGAGGGGTTGGGGGTGGGGTAAAACGCATGTGGGATAAACGTTTGGGCTTAAGTTGACACGTATGAGCAATGCTGTGCCCTTACGACAGATGTGGTTTTTAAATCATTCATATTTATATTTGCTCTTTCCTGTCAATGCGTAAGTCCTATAGTGAAAACTTACAGCAGTTTTTATTTGCATGAGGTACAGAGAAACTCGTGCAAAAGCCAGTTATTGCTGGAGGGAAAAGAAGAATTTCTATATTTAATTCTCCAGTTGTGTACCCCATTTATTTGCAAACTGCTGTATTAGCTATAAAACTCAACTTAGAGGTTGTTTAAAAAGTGCTTGGCTATAGTTTTAGACATCTATCGATCTCTCCTAGCCTCCCTTTCCAAGGCTACCGTGTATACACAAGTTGAGTTGGAAATAAAATCGACGAAAAACAACAGAAAATTAATTTTAAAATCCTTATCGTAACATCAAGGGTTTAAGACCCCTACGTCTACACGTAGTATCAGTTGGGTTGGGGTTTAAATCCCCAACTCAACTGTCTTTAATTTTGAATTGTTAACCCTAATGCCCTTTACAAAATTTTGCTAACAATCCGATCTATATACCAGTTAATTCCAGGAGCTAGCAGGCTATGAAACCTACTAAGCAACGTCATTTCTAGTCCTGGAGTAATTGCAAATGATTTTTTCTTAATTCCTTGTACAATCTCAAAAGCGACTTTCTCGGCGCTCCAAGTCTTGGCAGTGCCTGTAATCATTTGCGTTTCAATAGGCTTGGTCTTGTTTTCCTCCTCAAGTTGCGGGGTATCAGTATCGGGAGGATAAACAATCGAGACGTTCACTCCCATCAACTTCAATTCGCCGCGCAGAGACTCCGCTAAACCACGTAGAGCGAACTTGGTAGGACTATATGTAGTGTAGCCATAAATACCAATCAGACCAGCACCAGAACAGATGAGTACGATGTCACCCTGTCGTTGTTGTTCCATAGCTGGTAGTGCTGCTTGAATGCAGTAAAGCGAGCCAAAGTAATTCACTGCCATTGTGCGTTCAAAAACCTCTGTTGAGAGTTCTTGAAAATAACCGGGTTGGGCCATACCAGCAGAGGTAATCAATAAATTAACAAACCCGATTTGGTCAATAGCTGTTTTAATAGCCTGCTGGGCTTGAACTCGATCCGCTACATCTGCTGAAATGGCAATAATGCGCTGATTTGGATGCGCCCGTACTCCTTCTATCTCTGCTTTTGCAGCTTCTAGTTTCGTTTGGCTGCGAGCAACAATAGAAATATGTGCGCCTTCGCTAGCTAACAGTTGCGCTGTTGCTTTACCGATTCCGCTTGAGCCGCCAGTAATAATAGCGTGTTTTTGGTCAAAATTTCTACTCATCTTTTTGAGGATAACCTTGAAAGAGTCAGTCCTCAAGACCTTTTTGCCATACTCTTAAATCCTTTTTTTCTTTCCATTCTTCCCCTTTCCCCTTATCTTATCGATCTGATTACTTTTTCCCTATTTATGAAAATTTTCCAGCTTGTTTGGATTTACCCAACGATTCACAAATTCGTTTTTATTTTTGTATACCTTAATTTGCACTTCCTTGGAACCTAACTTGACCACTTCTGCGGGAATTCGTTGGATATCAGCAGAATCACCACGAGCTTTGTAAAGCCAAATAACTTTTTGACCCACTTCAAAGTAGTCAGGATTGCTAGTTAAGGAAATTGCTGTTTTTGCCCAGGTGGGAGAAGCAACTGCTAAGTTGAACAGAAATACTAATAACACTAGAGTAATTTGGAAAAATTTGATGTTCATTACAGTTAGTAAATTTTTACAAAAAGCTGAAGTAATAATTGCTATAAAAGGTTGAGATTTTTTGTTTATTATCTTTCTCAAAATTGATTTTTTAATTGTACCTATTTCATAAATTTTATTTCAGTAATTTAGTATTTATTGTTTAACTCAATATTAGTTTGATTTTTATTTTCAAAAATCTTTATATTTTTAGAAAATTGATGATTTTTAAAGTTAAATAATCGACTAAAAATTTATGATTTGTTGTAATTGGGAATCTTGAAGTACTTCTAGAATAAACAAGCTTTCAAATATAATCAAATATTATTCTTTGTTAAAACCATAAATTAAACTAATCGTAATCTAAATAAATTTCTCAATACAGGTAGCTATTCACAATATTTTCCATGAAAATGAATTAAATAAGCTAAATCTTAAAGCTAAAAATCAATCTAGTTTACCTCGACAACTTTGGCTATGATAATTTACTAAATATGGTGTTTCTGGGTTTTGATGAGTTTTGTCATCTAATTTTTGGGCAGCGATCGCACTATATCAGCTCGTCTATTCTAACTAATGGAAAAAGCTGTTGAAATTATAATCTCTATCTCAAGAATAATTGACGCCAAATAGCACTATAACGTAAACATTAGATATACAGAGCATTATAAAGTTTATTTATCTGCTTCATAGTAGAAGCCTACTTGTGGCAAAACAATCCAATATTAGTAAGCTAGTTCATGCCCTGCGGAAAGAATTGAATCTGTCTCAAGAAAAATTTTCCGCTGAGTTTGGTGTGGCGTTTGCAACAATATACCCTTGGTAAAATGGACGCGCAACATCCCTCTGTTTTGGCAATACAGTGTATTAATACTTACTTAATAAGTTGGGCGATGGAAGTAAAATTCTCCAAGGGACATACTTCAAACAAGAAGAGTAAGCTTGTTTTATGGTGCTGAGTTCAAAGTCAGAATCGCCCTCAACATTATTCAGTCTAGACCAAAAAGATTTTGGCCAGCAGATGACCACAACTGTAGCTTTCTACCCGACCCATGACTAATCGAGAGGAACCAATGAAAAACGAGTCAACGTCAGCAAGCAACGCCGACGGTAATTTCCTTCTCGGTGGAGGTGAAATGGGTGCGCGGATGCGAGAACTTGACTGGTCGCAAACCTCCCTTGGCCCAACACAGCATTGGCCGCAGAGTTTGAAAACTGCGGTGCGGATTATGCTCACTTGTCGTCAACCGATGTTTGTTTGGTGGGGCGACGAACTAATTAATCTTTACAACGATCCTTACAAAGCTATTATTGGTGGCAAACATCCACAAGCACTCGGTCAGCCAGCTTCCTATGTATGGCGGGAAATTTGGGATCAGGTTGGCCCTAGAGCAGAATCAGCGATGCTGAAAAACGAGGGCACTTACGATGAAGCCCTACTGCTAATTATGGAGCGTAACGGCTACCCAGAGGAAACTTATTACACTTTTTCTTATAGCCCGGTTCCCAATGATGAAGGCGAGACGGGCGGGATCATCTGTGCTAACACAGAGGACACACAACGCATTATTAGCGAGCGTCAGTTAAAACTGTTACGAGAGTTGGCAACTAGGACAGCAGATGCACGGACATTTGATGAAGCGTGTACCCTGAGTGCGAATTGTCTGGAAACTAACCCTTATGACTTACCCTTTGCAATGATTTATTTGGTCGAGCCAGATCGACAACAAGTTTTTCTCGCCGGAACATGCCGCATTGAGCCAAACCACATCGCAGTTCCACAAACAGTTGCTCTCGATTCTGATGCAATTTGGCCTTTTGGGGAAGTGATGACAACCCATCAAACAAAACTGGTTGACATTGTAGCAGCGGATTTTGGTAACTTACCTTGTGGAATATGGGAGCGATCGCCACATCAAGCAGTGGCTGTACCCATTGCACCATCGGGTGAAACAGGCAAAGCTGCCATCTTAATTGCTGGCTTAAACCCCTTTAGGCTGTTCGATGACAACTACAAAGGATTCATGGAACTAGTTGCAGCTCAAATCGCAGCTAGCATTGCCAACGCTCAGGCTTACGAACAAGAGCGCAAACGGGCTGAAGCTTTAGCAGAAATAGATCGCGCCAAAACTATCTTCTTTAGCAACGTCAGCCACGAATTTCGCACCCCATTAACTCTTATGTTGGGGCCACTAGAAGACACCTTAGCCAGTTATGGTCATTTGTTACCAGCCAACGAACAAGAGCAGTTAAAAATGGTGCAACGTAACGGACTGCGCTTGTTGAAACTAGTCAATAGCCTTCTAGATTTCTCGCGAATTGAAGCCGGACGGGTTCAAGCTTCATACGAACCCACCGACCTTGCTACTTTCACCGCCGAATTAGCTAGTGTTTTTCGTTCAGCGATCGAACGAGCAGGAATGCGGTTATCAGTTAATTGTCCTCCCCTACCCGCACCAGTGTATGTAGATCGCCAAATGTGGGAAAAAATTGTTCTTAACCTGCTGTCTAACGCCTTCAAATTCACTTTGGCAGGAAAAATTACGGTGAATTTGCAGTGGGTGGAAAATAAGGATACGGGGACGCGGGGACGCTCTGACGCGGGGAAAGAGGATGGGGGGATAAGGGAACATGAGAATGTGGAGAATTTATCACAAACACTCTCCGCGTCTCCCCGTCTCCCCGTCCCCGCGTCCTCTTTCGTAGAATTGTCGGTGCAAGACACAGGCATTGGTATTCCAGCAGCAGAAATCCCCCATCTGTTTGAACGATTTCACCGCGTCAAAGGAGCGCAAGGACGAACTTTTGAAGGATCGGGAATTGGGTTGTCACTGGTGCAAGAATTGGTGAAAATGCATGGTGGAACTGTCCAAGTAAGCACTGTTCTAGGAGCAGGCAGTTGCTTTACTGTGTCGATTCCTACAGGTTATGCTCATTTGCCTCCAGACAGGATTAGCGCCCCTCAAACTTTAGCTTCAACAGCTTTAGGTGCAGCGCCCTATATAGAAGAAGCTCTGCGTTGGCTACCAGAAGAGGATCGGGAGCAGGGGAGCAGGGGAGCAGGGGAGCAGGAAAGTCTAATTTCCCCTCTGCCCCTCTGCCCCTCTGTCCCTCTGCTTAAAACTGCCCGCATCCTCCTAGCTGATGACAATGCTGATATGCGCGATTATGTCAAGCGGTTGTTAAGCCAGCACTATGAAGTGGAAGCAGTGCCCAATGGTTTAGCTGCTTTGAATTCTGTTCGGGAGCATCTGCCAGATTTAGTACTGACGGATGTAATGATGCCTTTCTTAGATGGCTTCGGATTGTTGCAAGCATTACGAACCGATCCGCAGACGAAAAAAGTTCCGATTATTCTGCTGTCGGCACGGGCAGGAGAAGAGGCACGGGTGGAAGGGTTAGAAGCTGGAGCTGATGATTACCTGATTAAACCCTTCTCAGCCCGTGAATTGTTAGCACGGGTAGAAGCAGCCTTAAAAATGGCTCGTCTGAGACAGGAGACAATGCAACGGGAACAAGAGCTACGGCTTGAAGCGGAGGTAGCAAAAGCCCACTTGGAGACGGTGTTAGCTGGTATCCAAGACCAGTTCTTTGTATTGGATCGCGAGTGGCGCTACATCTTTGTCAATCAACGGGTAGCAGAATTTGTGGGCTTTTCCAAGGAACAGTTGCTGGGTAGGAGCATTTGGGAAATATTTCCAGATGTGGTGGGAACTGAATTTTATACCCAAGTTCATCGGGCGATCGCCGAACAGACTGTGGTTCGTTTTGAATATTTTTATGCTAAATGGAATCGCTGGTTTGAGAATCGCATCTATCCCTTTAGTGAAGGTGTATCAATTTTTGTTACAGATGTCAGTGATGTTTACGAGGAGCTACGCTTACGCAAACAAGCACAAGAGGCACTTCGAGAGAGCGAGCAACGCTTTAGGCTCATGGCAGATTCGACACCAACATTAATTTGGATGTCTGGAATCGATAAATTATGTAATTATTTTAACAAAACGTGGTTGGACTTTACTGGGCGAACCATAGAGCAAGAGATGGGCAATGCTTGGACTCAAGGAGTGCATCCCAACGATTTGCAATATTTATTAGATACTTATGGGAATGCCTTTGATGCCCGTCAAGGATTTCAAATAGAATATCGACTCAGACGCTTTGATGGGCAATACCGCTGGATTTTTGATGTAGGCGTACCCAGGTTTACTCCGGAAGGAGACTTTTTAGGCTACATCGGTTCGTGTATTGATATTAGCGAACGCAAGGCAGCAGAATCAGAACGCGATCGCCTGCTGCAACTTGAGCAAGCTGCCAGAACCGAAGCCGAAAGAGCCAACCGCATCAAGGATGAGTTTCTAGCGGTGCTTTCCCATGAATTGCGATCGCCCCTGAATCCAATTCTGGGTTGGGCGAATTTGCTAAAGACTCGTGAATTTGACCAAGCTGCACTTAAAAAAGCGATCGCCACCATTGAGCGTAATGCTAAATTACAAGCTCAACTCATTGAAGATTTGCTTGATGTGTCTCGCATCTTACAAGGCAAGCTCAACCTCAATATGTTTCCCGTCAGTTTAGTGCTTGTAATTGATGCAGCATTGGAGACAGTGCGTTTGGCAGCAGAAGCTAAAAATATTCAAATTAATAAAACCCTCGATAGTTCTGTAGAGCGAGTTTTGGGCGATTCCGGTCGTTTACAACAAATAATCTGGAATTTGTTATCGAATGCTGTGAAATTCACCCCTGAAGGAGGAAAAATTGAGGTTCAACTCCAGCACGTTGACGCTCATGCTCAGATTACCGTCAGTGACACAGGCAAAGGGATCGCGCAGGAATTCCTTCCTCATGTGTTTGAATATTTCCGTCAAGCTGACAGCACAACAACCCGAAAGTTTGGTGGCTTGGGATTAGGCCTAGCAATTGTCCGTCATTTGGTAGAACTACATGGGGGAACGATTTGGGTAGAAAGTTTAGGCGAAGGACAAGGAGCCACTTTCACAGTCAGACTACCGTTAATCAAAAAAAATTTAAGTAAAAAACAAGACAACGATATTACTGCCTCTGATGTTTCCCCCGCTACTGAAATTCTTACGGGCATCAAAATTTTAGTTGTGGATGATGACACAGATACCCGTGAATTCCACACATTCGTCCTCGAACAGGCTGGAGCAAAGGTGACTGCTGCGGCATCTGCTTTGGAAGCACTACAAGCATTGGCACAGTCAAAGCCGGATGTTCTGGTAAGTGATATCGGAATGCCAGAAACAGACGGCCATATGCTAATGCGCCAAGTTAAAGCATTGCAGGCAGAGGACAAACAGATTGTGGCGATCGCTTTAACTGCTTATGCAGGCGAAATCAACCAGCAAAAAGCCCTCGAATCAGGATTTCAAAAGCATATATCTAAACCCGTGGAACCAGACGAGTTAGTCAAGGCAATTGCGACTTTGATTGGTAGATAGGAGTGGGGAATGGAGCATTGGGTATTAGGAGGGGTGGGAGGGGTGGGAGGAGGGGGGGCATAAATTCTCTTTCTTCCCACACTCCCCACACTCCCCACACTCCCCACACTCCCCACACTCCCCATCATCCCTTGGCGTACTTGTCGATGATATTGGCTAAGTCTGGTACCGCTTCTTCGACATGTTTTTTTGCTGAACCGCGAAGCTTTTCATAAGTTCCTCGCACGATTTGGCGTTTCACAGTTTTGAGCCTCGCGTCAGTTACGCTTAAAAGTGCATCTGCGGTATCCGATGAATTTGCAATCACGTACCCCACCGGGTCACCCTTCTGGACGCCTTCATTCCAAATGGGATCGATCGCCGTGAAACACTGGGGCAAAAGTTGTTCAACGGCATAGGGTATGTATCCAGGTTTGATACCCTTTAAGGCCCCAAAGGCAGCTTTCAAAGCCATACCGCTAATACCTGACTTAGAAGCAACCTGTGTTTCCAGTAGGTTGCAGCAGTCTTCTACAACCATAGCTTTTTTGTTTGGGTTCAAAAGTTCGTCGCTAAGTCCCATTTCACTCCTCCTGAGAAATCCAGTACTTAATTTTCATTCGACTAATTTTTTAGCAAGCAGGAAGTTACAGAAAATGGTATCTGAGATGCCATTATCAGTCCTAAAGATAACCTTGCTGTGCTGTTCAATGGTAGTTGTAAAGTTAGCTATAACCTAAATTAGGTAATCGTAGTATCACATGATGAGTTTAAATTTAAGTAAATACAATTGTTTTTTCGCATTAAACTAAAAATTTTATACTAATTAACCAATTTGAGGTCAAACAGCGTATAGATGCTTAACCAGCTGTTGAGAATTTTAGCAATTACTGGGGCGATCGCAAATACTACATTTTTTGGCATTGCATAACTAATTAGCTATAAAGCAATATTTTGCTAGAAGTATCATTTGTTTGTGTAAAGTACTTTAAAAAAAAATTACTCTCATGGCAAGTTTGTGTCAATAGCATGTAGAATTTTTACTTAAAATTTAAACGATGCTAGGCAATGTGTGAGCAACAAGTATCACTTTACTTTTGTAATTTCTAGTTAGGTGTAAGGCTATGATTTCTCAAGATTATGATTCAATTTCCGCTGTAAATGACCTGCTGAGAAAAATCAGAATCAAAGAAAGTCAGCTAAAAATAGCACAAGACTCTGATATGGCGAACGTAGTTACAGCATTAGAGACTCAACTGTTAGAATTACGGGATCGGTTATCAGAGTCACCAGACTCTGAATTACAAGCATTGATGAGTTTGTTGGACGATTGAATGTTCTAGTTAAACTTCTACAGGATGTTGCCCATAATAAGGCAAAGCCTCAGACCAATGAGGAGACTTGCCCTGCTGCCGATCGAGTTCAGCTAGTTCCAGAATACTTGTTACAGTCGCTGCTAACCCAGATTGGGCTTGAATCAGCCGATAACTAGTGTTCCAATTGGCTAAAGTTTCCTGCCATTTTTCTGGTGTCATAACTGTATCTGGCAATAAGGTTATTAGCTCAGAGGCATCTGGGATAAATTGATAGATAGCAGCAAAAATTTGACCTCGTTGTCCTGGCATTTCCACAGCAAGAGTTGTTGGATTTTGACTTTTGCTTGCCTGCGACCAGGCTACCGCAGCCAAAGTCGAAATTGCAAATACAGGAATAGATAATTGTTGCCCCAAAGTTCGGGCAGTTACGACGCCAATACGAGTTCCAGTAAAGCCTCCTGGGCCTTTTGCAACTGCGATAAAGGACAAATCTGTCCAAGTTTGTGGTTTGATAAATTCAATTAAATATTGATGTATTAAACTAGATAAATCACGCCCTAAATTCCAAACTTGAGAGCGATTATCGCCAGAAAAATTACTAATTGCTATACCCAATTCTGGCGTCGTGGTATGCAGTGATAAAGCGTATTTTATTGTGTGAATTTTCGTTGACATGAACTATAAATTTGAACTATAAATTTAGACTAAATTGAGAAAACCAGGATTTTGTAAAGAAATCAAGCGATCGAGCAGACAATTGTGCATCCTCTTTGCTGCTTCAGTTACGAAAATAAGTAATCTTAAGCATTAACGCTGCTACGAGTAATAGCCAAAACATCGGCAATCCAAAGTAGATTCCTGCGTAAATTGCGTTAGTGGTGCGTGTCTTGATAGGCTCAACAGAAAGCCAAAGATTCATTATTGCAATATTAATTACTCCAAGAACGAAGTGTAAAACTAACACGAAAATTGCCAGAGAAATTATAGAGATAGCTTCTGAATACAGGTATTGCCCCCAAGCGATCGCCACTAAAAACAGAGTGCTAGCAAGACCCAGCCAGCGTATGCCCGCAACAGGAAAAAAGATAATAGCTGCTTCATTGGCCTTCATTCCAGGATGTGTAAATGGGGACATAGGCAATGACCAAAAAAAGAGTAAGGCGGTACTGGCAAGTGAAGTAAACCAAGAACCCCAGAAGAAAGCTTGATTCATGAACTTTAAAGTTTGTGCTAAATATTACCATTGAAGCAGGCAGGAGGCAGAGGGAGAGAAAAAAGCTTGACTCAACGGTATTGCTCTATACGGCGCTTACAATTGGGAGGGATCTGAATCTTCTCCGAATTGTTCCTCCTGCCTCCTGCCCCCTGCCTCCTGCCCCCTGCCTCCTGCCTCCTGCCCCCTGCCTCCTGCCTCCTGCCCCCTGCCTCCCCTGCTCCCCTACCCCCCCTACCCCCTACCCCCTTCAATTACCTGTTACGGGGGCATCTATGCTATCAGTTTTGAGCTGACCATCTTCCATATAAATGATGCGATCGGCAATATCGAGGATGCGGTTGTCATGGGTAACTAGCAAAATCGTACAGCCTTGCTCTTTGGCTAACTTTTGCATTAATTCCACGACATCGCGTCCGGATTTTTTATCAAGTGCAGCAGTGGGTTCATCTGCTAAGACAATCTTAGGATGGCTGACTAAAGCACGAGCGATCGCCACGCGTTGTTTTTGCCCTCCAGACAGTTTTTCTGGATAGTAATCTACCCGATCTCCTAAACCGACTGTTTCCAAAATGGCGATCGCTTTAGCATCGATATCCTGATTCAGAAAATCTTCATGCAATTCCAAAGACATTCGCACATTTTCTTTAGCTGTCAAAAAAGTCATCAAATTATGCGCCTGAAAAATATAGCCAATATTACGGCGAAGCTTCGTTAGCTGCTGCTTTTTGGCACCGCGAATTTCCTCTCCTAAAATTTTGAGGCTACCATCTTGGGCAGAACGCAAGCCACCCATTAGGGTCAACAAAGTGGTTTTTCCCGATCCTGAGGGGCCTGTCATGATGACGATTTCCCCGGCGTTAATCTCCAAATTAATATCGAATAATACTTGTTTGCGAAGGGCACCTTCACCAAAATAGTGGTTGAGGTTATTCACACAAATTACAGGTTCTGAAGCAGAAAATATCGAATTGGAATTTAATGGTAAAGATTTTTGCAACATAGAATTTTATAGAGAATGGGGATTAGGGATTGGGGACTTCCAACTAAAAAAATATCCTATCGCTGGGTAGGCAGGGGAGAAGGGAGCAGGGGAAATGAGGAGATGGGGAAGTGTGGGGAGTGTGGGGGAAACATTTCTTCCGCATCCTCCCACACCTCCCACCCTTCCCACACTTCCTGCTTGCCCAATACCCAGTCCCAAAACTAAAACACATCAGCAGGATCGGCAGATCGCAGCTTTCGCATTGCGATCGCCCCAGAGAAACTACACATGATCAGCGTCAAAATCCAGACGGATATTGCTCGTTCGAGCTTCATAAAAAGAGGCAGCATTGTCGCAGTGTAAGCAAGTTGATATAAGCCAGCAGAAAGGATTAATCCAGGAATGAAACCTAAAATAGCTAAAAACAATGCTTCTTGAAATAACACTCTTAAGAGATAGCCATCAGTGTATCCCATTGCTTTGAGTGTGGCATATTCTGGCAAATGGTCAGAAACATCTGAATAAAGGATTTGGTAGACAATAACAATACCAACAATGAATCCGACTCCCGTACCTAAACCGAAAATGAAACCAATGGCAGTGCCGGCTTCCCAGTATTTTTTCTCGATTTGGGCAAATTCTTCTGGGGTCAGGACTTTGACATCTTTAGGTAGTGCTGCGGCAAGTTGCGATTGCACTTTCTGAGGATCGGCACCCTGTTTGAGAGTGATTAATCCTACTGTGATGCGATCGGGTTTACTATCTGGGAATAGTTGCCCAAAGGTGGAGTCACTGGTGATGACATTACCATCGGCAGCAAAGGAGGCACCATCAGTAAACAAACCCTTAACGGAGACAAGTTTATCATTCAGTTCTGTCTCAAACTTGCCTGTTTGATTAAAAATATCGGCAACTGTTCCGTATTCTGGACGCCCAGCTTGGTCAAACAGAACTTGATACAACTGTTTGAGGTGGTGCTGATTTTGTTTGATTTCGGCAGATTTGAAGGCGGGTTGTGTAGGATCGATACCCCAAACTAAGATCGTGCGATCGAGACGTGTTTCTGAATTTCGCCACTGTGCGCTGCCGATGTAGACAGAATTCACTGACTGAACGCCGTCAAAACCCAATGTTTGGTACAGTCGCTCTCTGGAAAAATTTTTCACCGAAAACAGAGTTTGAAATTGGGGATTAATCAAAACTAAATCCGCCTGTAAATTGCGATGGGGTTTGATGGCTGCATCAAACAGCGCACTTTCAAATCCCAACTGAATGAACATCAGTAAATCGGCAAAAGTAATACCTGCCACCGCAACAGCCAGACGCGTTTTTTCTTTCATCAACTGCCGCCATGCTAGGGGCGTTTTACGAAACATTTTAGAAAACATATTGAATAAATTTTTAGTAAGCTACTATGTCAGCTTGCTGTTCAAGCTGGCGCTGTCGCATTAACAGAAATAAAGGAAGACCTAAGGAAACGCCAACCAGAAGATTACAAGCAACATAAATCCAGAAATTTTGCATTTTCAGGCGTGTTCCTTCCGTAAATACAAATGTCCACAATACTAACGATGAAACAATAACATCCATGCCAAAAAATCCAGAAATTTTGTTAGCAAAGAGTTGTTCAAAAAACAACTTTATATCAAGGCCATGCTCTAAGACAAATGGAACAAACTGTGAGTAAGGTAGAACGAAGCCAAGGATACAAAGCAGAAAGTATATGGCTTTAATCATGATTGAATTCACCCAATACAAAGATACTGGAATAGACAATTCTGAATCTTGAATTCTGAATCCTGCTATATTTCAATTGCTGTCTGTACTTGCAAGTTGGTGAAACCTGCAACTCGCTTACTGTCTTTGGGATTGAGGCGAATTTTCACTTCAATGACTCGGCGATCGAGGTTTTCACCAGGCTGGTTGCTAAAAACGTTTTGTCTAATGACTTGGCGGCCAATTTGGGCAACGGTTCCTCGCACTTCTCCGATAAATGCCTGACCGGTAATCACTGCCTGTTGTCCTAGTTTCACTTTAGCGATGTCGCTTTGATAGACTTCTGCTACTGCCATCATTTGGTCGTTTGGCGCTAACTCTGCAATGCCAGACTCACTAATTTTTTCTCCGACTCGCGTGTGAATTTTGATGATCTGTCCGGCCATCGGTGCTTTGATGTAAGCTCCGGCTAACTCGGTTTCGGCATGTTTGAGTGTGGCGATCGCATTTTCAACTTCTGTTTTGGCAGCGACGACATCCACATCTCGAACTTCTGCAATACTGGTGAGTGTCGCTTTGGCTTCGCTGACTTGTTTGTTACCGGTGGCGTTGGTGCGGGCGAGTGCTGCTTTGGCTTCAGCCAGTTGTTTGCTTGCGGTGGTGTTAATTCGGTTGAGAACTGCTTTGGCTTCGTCTAGTTGCTGTTTGGCAGTTTCTACAGTCAGGTTTTTAGTGTCATACAAAGAATTAGAAACTGCTCCTTGGGAATATAGCTGCTGATAGCGTTGATATTCAGCTTCGGCATTTTTCAGTTCTGCCTCTAGCTTCTTAATGGTTGCTTCTTGGGCGATTTTGTCTCCTTCCCATTGTGCTTCGATGCGGGCGATCGCTTCCTGTTGTGCCGTGATATCTCCTTCTGATTGGGCTTGCAGGCGTTCAACGCTTGCCTGCTGGGCTTTGATTTCTCCTACTTTGGCTCCAGCCTGGACTTGAGCGAGTTTAGCTTGGGCGACTTTGACTTGTTTTTGCGCTTGTTGGACGGCTGCTTGCAAGCGATCGCGAGCGTCTAAAATTGCGATGGTTTGTCCGGCTTGAGCGCCATCGCCTTCTTTGACTAAAATTTGGGCAACGCGATCGCCATCCAAAGCCAAGGGTGCAAACAAGCTAATTACCTCGGCTTCTGGTTCTAGTCGCCCTAAGGCAGTCACTTTTTGAGTCTCTGGTATAGTTTCTACCGGCTCAGATGAGGCAGTTTTATTCACCTGTCCAAATTGAGAAATTCCATAAAATACAATTCCGCCTGTAATTGCAGTAGCCGTAATTACTAATGCAATTAACCCTTTATTTCCGGCTTTGAATGATACTTTTTCAACCATCTCTTTTGTTTTCATAAAACTATTCTTTGCCAGACAATTTTGGTTTTTCTATTTTCCAAAAATTTGAAGCGCCGACTTTCGGTGTTCTAAAATTTTCTAGACGGATAATTCCGGTGATTTATACCATCAAGTAATCATTCCTATTAATCAACAATTAAGTAGGCGAACATAATTAAATGTAAAATCTCAATCTTTCAAATCCTCCGATCGACTGGCTTTTGCCTCCTGCCCCCTGCCCCCTGCCCCCTGCCTGCTGCCTCCTGCCTCCTGCCCCCTGCCTCCTGCCTTCTACTTAATTTGAGATAACTAATTGCTATGCGGCAAATATGCCGTCAGCATTTTGCCTAATAACGCACATTGTTCAATGAAATCAACTGTTTCATCACCCCATAGCTTCTCCAGAATTAAACCATTGACAAAAGTCAATACAAAAGAAGCTAGCACTGGATCTTGAACGCCCAAAAAATCAAAAACAGCCTGCTGATACTGCTTATTAGTATGCTTAAAAACACTATTTTTCTGTGTACTATTAGCATCTTGATGCTGGCAAAAATCAATCCAAATATAAGTCCACTTTACAAAATAATCTTCATTGTTCACTAGGTATCTTCCTAGTGCTTCCATTGCCTCTTGTAGCGTTTGCGCTCCTTGCAATTCAGCTAAAGCTGCACTTACATCTTGCTCGCATATCTCTTGGGCTAGTTGCTCAAATAAACTTTGTTTACTAGGAAAATAGTGGTACAACGTCCCCGTGGAAACCCCTAATCCTTCAGCTATTTGGCGCATAGTAATCGAACCATAACCTTTTTCGGCAAATAAATCAAAGCATTTTTCGAGCAGTTCTTTACGATACTGCTCGCGGTCAACAATTTTAGGCATGGCTCAATTTATTTATATCGAACGGCCGTTATATTTTATATAACCAGATCGATCCCCCTTATGTCAAGATATGGCTGATTGATTTAAATCGAACATCGATTACAGTTTAATCTAATTTCGTGCTACATATAATACTCATCACTATTTTTGTCCTGACTTATGCAGACAAGCAAGAATCATATTAATTTTTTTTATATGGTATTCCGATTTGATTCATAAACGGTAAAAGGCAAGAGGCACTAGGCAATAGGTAAGAAGTCTCTTTAGTCAGCATTCAGTACATAGTTATTAAAAATAGCCATGAATAATATTTTTTGGTCAAGAAATATTGTCTAATTTGCAATATCGATGGAATATACAGAACTCCTATTTGATTGGGTGAAAAAATTACCTATAACTTGAAGAGCTTTATTGCCTCTTGTCTGCTTATAGCGCTTCTCGAACCACGCAAATAATTTCAAAAATCCAAGGCGAAATGACAGTATTTTATATGTTTATTTTACGTAACATAGAATTGACAGCCTAAGTATATACGCAATACAATCATTATTGTTAAGGCTAAAGATAGAGTAAATTATTTTAATTTACCCAAAAAATAAAGACAAGCAATATAAAAATAATTTGGATAAAACAAATGAACACCAAAATTATTGCTTTCTTGGGAATTACGGCTGCCTTTGTAAGCTTAGGAAGCCAAGTATACGCGCAGTCGTCACCATCAAGCCCAAATCCCCAACAATACACAATAAATGGAGATTCTCTGGTTGGGATTGATAACAGAACAGCTGAAGATGACTTTAGAAGCTTTTTTGAGCAAACTAATCCATCAAGCATTTCCAACAATAATCGAAGAGACAATAAAACTCGGACTCAAATACGCTTTAACGAATCATTATCACTGCCAGATACTTCGGTTTTTCTAACACCTGCTCAGTCTGGAAATGATAATGATGGATTGCAAGTACAGTTAGATATAGGCGGAGACTAGCCAAGTATAAAGCTTAACCCTCTAATCCCCATCATTTTTCAGCTAGCAATAACTAACGACCAACTTCTATCCTGCGGGAAGCTTGCGCCAACGTGACGGGAACAAAGAACAAGATTGGGGGAACGGAGGAAGAACTAGCCCCGAAAAATTAGCGTTGGCTTGCGGTAGCCATTTGTTAGCCACGCAGGAGAGTTACTTTTCAATACAATATGTCCTTGTACAAATGCCTTAATTTTAATTATGGGGTATTGAACTGTTGCCTGTTCTCTTTATAATTAATGACTAATTTCAATAATCCGCTTTCCCTAGTAGATAATTGTGCAATCATTTTGCAGTAAAATTAGTCGTCTAGATACAGGAGGGCTTTTTGCGATGACTCGTGTCATCATAGTACGTCATGGTCAAAGCGGTTATAACACCGAGCGGCGTATCCAAGGGCGCACTGATGCGTCAAAATTAACCGAAAAAGGTGGTAACGATGCCAGTAAACTAGGCAAAGCCCTCAGTAATCTTTCATTTAATGCGATTTACAGCAGTCCCCTGCAACGAGCGAAACATACAGCAGACATTATTCATAGTGAGTTAGCTTCTGTTGGTGGACAGTCTGCGGTAGTGCAGGTTTCCGATTTGCTCTTAGAAATTGATTTGCCTTTGTGGGAAGGAATGCTCACAGCCCAAGTTAAGCAGGAGTTAGCCGAAGACTACCGGACTTGGCACGAACGGCCCCACGAACTGCGGATGCTGCTCAATGATGCACGAGGAACAAGAGAACATTTTCCGGTTCTGGCTTTATACGAACAAGCGGGGCAATTCTGGCAAGAAATTTTGTCCCAGCATCAAGGCGAAACCGTTCTCATAGTGGGACATAACGGTATTAATCGCGCCCTGATTAGCACAGCATTAGGAATTCCCCCAAGTCGTTACCATTCAATACAGCAATCCAACTGTGGTATCAGCGTCCTAAATTTTGCTGGGGGATTAGGGGAACCAGTACAGCTAGAATCTTTGAATCAGACACAACACACCGGAGAGATTCTACCCTCCTTGCGACCGGAACATCAAGGAGTAAGGTTGCTGCTAGTGCGTCATGGGGAAACAGAGTGGAATCGCCAAACCAGATTTCAAGGGCAAATTGATGTTCCCCTCAACGATAACGGTAGACAACAGTCGCAAAAAGCAGGCGAATTTCTGCAAAAAGTAGCGATCGATTATGCTGTGAGTAGCCCAATGCTACGTCCTAAAGAAACAGCAGAAATTATTTTAAAACAGCATCCTAGCGTTCAGTTGGAATTACAAAGTGGTTTAAGAGAAATCAGCCACGGACTTTGGGAAGGAAAATTAGAAACAGAAATAGAACAAGAATTTCCAGGAGAGTTACAGCGGTGGCGGTTAATCCCAGGCGAAGTGCAAATGCCTGAAGGGGAAAATTTGCAACAGGTATGGGAACGTAGCGTTGCAGCTTGGGAATTAATTGTACAGACAGCCTTAACTAACCAACGGAAAACCGTCTTAGTAGTAGCCCACGATGCTACGAATAAAACCTTGCTTTGTCACATTCTCGGTTTACCTTTAGAAAATTTCTGGAACTTTCGCCAAGGGAATGGTGCTGTTAGTGTTATTGATTATCCTTCTGGATTAGATGGTTTACCAGTACTGCAAGCAATGAACATCACCGCTCACCTGGGTGGAGGCGTATTAGATAAAACAGCAGCCGGGGCGTTGTAGGAGTGCTGAGTTAATAGTTAGGAGTGAGGAGTTAAGAGTTAGGAGTTAGAAAGAAGTTGGGAGTAAAGAATCAAGTTAGAAGTGATGAGGAAAAAACAAATACTTACAACTTATAACTCCTAACTCCTGACTCCTAACTCATAATTAAAGATTTTTATGATAGAACTGTTGCAACAAGTACGGGTAATTGACCCGGTTTCAGAAACTGATGAAATATTTGATGTCCTGATTGCTGATGGTTATATCCAAGCAGTGGCTTCGCGTATTTCTGATATCAGTTCCGATACTCAAATCAGAGATTGTCGGGGATTAGTTCTTGGTTCTGGGTTAGTGGATTTATACAGCCACTCCGGCGAACCAGGATTTGAAGAACGAGAAACTCTTGTATCTCTTTTGCAAGCTGCTGTTGCTGGCGGCTTTACTAGAGTTAGTCTATTACCGGATACATCCCCAGCTATCGATAATCCTGCGCTTGTGGTGCAGTTGCAGCAGAGGGGAGGACACGGAGACACGGAGAGAAGTCTGAGCGGCGGCTTCCGCCGCTCAGAACTTCGGGGGACGCGGGGGCGCAAAGATGTTATTAACAATCTCTCCGCGTCCCCGCGTCTCTCATTCCCCGCGTCTTATTCTCTCCCCCTGCTTCATATCTGGGGTGCGATTACCCTCGATGTTGCTGGGAAGCAAATGACGGAATTGGCGGATTTAGCCTCGGCTGGGGTTGTTGGTTTTACTGATGGTAAGCCTTTGGAAAATTTAGCGCTGGTGCAGCGGGTGTTAGAGTATCTCCAACCGTTGGAAAAACCTGTTGCGTTTTGGCCTTGCGATCGCCAATTAGCTGCCAATGGTGTAATCAGAGAAGGTGCCCAAGCCCTGCGTTTAGGTTTACCGCCAGTACCAGCCAGCGCGGAAACAAGTGCGATCGCTGCTTTGATAGAATTAGTTGCAGCCATCGGCACGCCAGTACATATCATGCGCGTCTCCACAGCCCGCAGCGTGGAATTAATCGCAAGAGCTAAAGCTGCTGGTTTACCCATCACCGCCAGCACTACTTGGATGCATCTTTTACTTGACACAAAAGCAATTAAAAGTTATAATTCCAGCCTGCATTTAGACCCGCCTTTAGGCAATGCTAGTGATGTAGCGGCGTTGCGTGGGGGGGTGAAAGGAGGGATTATAGATGCGATCGCCATTGACCATGCACCGTATACCTACGAAGAGAAAGTCCAGGCTTTTGCGGAAGCGCCAGCCGGAGCGATCGGTTTCGAGTTAGCATTGCCTTTGTTATGGCAATATCTCGTGGAAACTGGGGAATTTACAGCTTTAGAATTATGGCGTGCATTGAGTAGTAATCCAGCCAAGTGTTTGGGGCAGAAAATAAATGCGATCGCACCTAATCAATCAGCAGAATTAACTTTATTTGACCCCCAGCAACCTTGGAAAGTTGAAAGGAAAAATCTGCATACACTTTCACAAAATACACCTTGGTTAGGACAACAATTACAAGGTCGTGTTGTGCAAACTTGGTGTTAGTTGCATTCAATTTGGTTAACAGAAATTCTCTGAGTAATTTGTCAATATAGTAATATAATGTGATTTCTGAGAGACAATTCCATGATAGAGACAGATATTTTAGTGAAGGTTACAGCAGAAGGTCAATTGAAACTCCCCGCAGAAATTCAGGCGCAACTTCACCCCGGTGATGAATATCTTGCGACTATTACAGATGAGGAAATAGTCTTAAAAAAAATTTCCAAGCCGAGTGTTGATTTAGATGAATTTCTCGAAAAAATGGATGCACTGGAACCCGATCCTAATCAACCAAGCTTAGAAGAAATTCATGAAATCGTAAAGGAAGTACGACAGGAGTTATGGTCTAAAGAATGAAAATAGTGCTTGATGTTAACGTTTGGATTTCGGCTTTGCTTTGGGGTGGTATACCAGGTAAAATTTTACGCTTAGCACGAAATCAACAAGTTAATATTTTTACGTCTGAAGCATTATTTTTAGAATTAGAAACTACTCTCAGACGTGCCAAATTTCAGCCACGTTTACAACAGCGAGGTTATACAGTTGAAGATTTAATATCTATAGCCAAAGCATTTTCCGAATCATATCCAACAGAAGCTCTAGATATTCCCGAATTACGCGACCCTAAAGATATAAAAATTATAGAAGCTGCTTTAGCTAGTGATGTAGAAGCCATTATTACTGGCGATTTAGATTTATTAGTGCTGAGAGAATTTAATGAAATTCCGATTTTGACACCGCAAGCATTTCTGAATCGGTATTTTGCCGAGACACTCTAAACGTCCTGGAGAATAATTTCAGACATCTGCAAAAATGTCTAGTTCAATACTTAAGGCACTATCTCAACTGCATTACAAAATGCTTTAATGGTAAATGGCAATTCTCTCACGACAAACGGTAACTCCTCAGGATTGGCAACAAGAAAACCTAGATTATCGAGGTAAGCCAAGCAAAGGAATACTTGCTTGAGGTTGATGTAATCAGCAGGCAATGTTTTGACAGTTTCGTAACCCTGTAAAAAAGGTTTTCGTTGTTGCTCATCAAGCTCCATAAGCGCTAGAGCAAGATCGTAAACGTAAAAGCCAAAACCGCAACGGTCAAAGTCAATAATGTAGATATTTTCGCCACAAACTAGGTAGTTACCAGAATGAAAGTCGGCATGAATAAGACCAAAGCTGTCTTGCTTGCGTTCCAGTTGAGCAAAGTAAGAGATGATGTGGTTGGCATTGATTTTCAAACTGTTTAGGCCACTTTTATCTAGTTCAGTCTTATTTAAAGCCGTATACAACGCCTCTAAACGTCCCCTAAAATGCGCCTCATCAAATGTTTGGCGTTTGAAGCCTTCGGATAGTTCAAACTGTTGCGAGTGTATGTGAAGTTGTGCCATCAGAGAGCCTACTTTTGCAAGTTGCTCATCGTTCAAAGTGTCCACAGTAGGTGGAATTTTCCCTTCTATCCAGGATAGGAGTGTACATAGTATTTCTGGTTCGCCATCAACAGATATACCTGTGACTAATTCTTTGTTTAGATTGAAAATGGGTTTAGGGAGTACCAAAGGCGTGTCCCTTTCCAAACTGATTAACCAGGCTAGCTCTGACAATATGGCAGCTCGGTCATGATGTCCAGATGCGTGCAGACGCAGCACATAGGATTTATTGTTAACATCTACTTTAAAATTAGTATTGCTAGCTCCGCCTAAGCGCGTTAGCTGAGTGTTTTCTAAACCATAGTTACGAAGTACTTCAATTGCAAGATTTAAAAACATCTTGTCATTCATTATCTACACAGGACTTACGCACACTCTACGAATCCTTGGCGTTCTTGGCGTCTTGGCGGTTCGATAAATTAAGCTTTTTGGTAATTTTTGCGTAAGTCCTACTACATAGCAATCCTGAATCATTGAGGATAAAACACGTAAACTCAAATTCAGCTTTTTTACTAAATGATAGATTTTAAAATAGGCAAAATTCCTATGAAGGTGTTTGTTTAGGCTATAAGCAAAACCCAACATTATATATAAGTTAACGTTGGGTTTCACTAAATTTAACTAGCCTGATTATTTGGCGATGTTGCATCTGGTGGCGTTTCGGCTGGAGGAGCCAGAGATGCATCTGGAGCAATTTCCTCCACAGGAATCTTTTCTTTGTTCTCAGTTTCGGGATCTGGTTGCGCTGCTTCCACCAATTCCCAGGAAGGAGGATTTGGTGGAATCGCTTCTGGTACACTCTCGGTTTTTGCTTCGGTGTCAGTACTACTGACCGTCTCCTCTGCTGGTTGTACTGGCGTAGCAGTAGTATTGTCGATAATCTCAACAGCAGGTTTCTCAGCCAATACAGCAGTAATGTCTTCAGGTTTGGTCGTTGTGGGTGTCTTTGAACTCACAGTTTGTTGCACCTTGCCTTTCACGCCACTCAAGGTGCTACCAATATCCTGTTGCAACTGAGCTAGCCTCTCCTGAAGAGACAATTTATTCACCTGTTCCTGAATGCCAGTTTTCACCGTCTCAGGACTAGGTACTTGGGTTTGTTGTGCCTGTGGTGTTAGTTGGCGACGCAACGAAAGAGTTTGCCAGCCAAACCAGACCAAAAGAGCGACGCTAGCCACATGACCAAGCAGCAAACCCCCAGTAATGCGTGGTGCAAACACCCATAAAACTAAGGCGTAGAACAACCCGACACCACTCCAAATAAAGTCATTCTTGCGGTGGATTTCTGGGAAAAAGAAAGCTGCTATGTAAATGGCTAAACTACCAAGACCGACCACCAAAGCTAGGACATATGCCAGCATTATTTGGTTACTCCTTTGACTAGAGATTGTGGGCATGGGGCATGGGGCAAGCAGGGAGTGTGGGAGGTGTGGGAAGAGAGGGAGGTGTGGGAGGATGGGGCAAGCTCATTAGATGTGGCAGGTGTGGGAGGTGTGGGAGGATGGAGAAGAAATCTTTCCCCCCACACTCCCCACACTCCCCACACTTCCCTATCCCCTCATCTCCCCTGCTCCCCATCTCCCTATTCCCCACTCCCCGATCTAAATGAATACAAGTCAATTGTTGATTTAGATACAACTTAAAATTAATTATCTGTGTTAGTTGTGGATTTTTGTCATTGAGATCAACTCTTAAGGTCTTCTTTAGGAGATCGGCGAAAATCTCGGACTACCCTAAAAGATGAAAGGATCTGCAAGAGTTAGCCAAACAAATTTATGACACTACAAAGCTTTGGTGTGATTGGATTAGCCGTTATGGGTGAGAATATCGCTCTAAACGTCGAGCGTAATGGCTTCCCAATTGCAGTTTACAACCGCTCCAGAGAAAAAACGGATGCATTTATGGCGCAGCGTGCGCCAGGACGGAACGTCAAAGCCGCTTTTAACCTAGAAGAATTTGTCGCCTCATTGGAACGTCCCCGCAAAATCCTTGTCATGGTACAAGCTGGTAAGCCAGTGGATGCGGTGATAGCTCAACTCAGACCTTTGCTAGATGAAGGCGATATCGTTATCGACGGTGGCAACTCTTGGTTTGAAGACACAGAACGACGCACTCAAGAATTAGAACCGGCTGGACTGCGGTATCTTGGTATGGGTGTCAGTGGCGGTGAAGAAGGGGCGCTAAACGGCCCTTCACTAATGCCCGGTGGTACAACCAGTTCTTACGAGTATCTATCACCAATTTTCAACAAAATTGCTGCCCAAGTCGATGATGGCCCTTGTGTAACCTACATTGGCCCTGGTGGTTCTGGCCATTATGTAAAAATGGTACACAATGGCATTGAGTATGGCGATATGCAGCTAATTGCTGAGGCTTACGACTTGCTCAAAAATGTCGGTGGGCTAGACCATAACCAGCTACATGAGGTGTTTGCTGAATGGAACACCACCGATGAACTCGATTCATTTTTGATTGAGATTACGAAGAATATCTTCCCATATATTGACCCAGAAACAAATCTACCCCTGGTAGACTTGATTGTTGACGCAGCAGGTCAAAAGGGAACTGGACGCTGGACAGTGCAAACTGCATTGGAATTGGGAGTTTCGATTCCCACAATCACAGCTGCTGTGAATGCTCGGATTATATCTTCGATTAAAGAAGAACGGGTAGCAGCATCTAAAGTCCTCACAGGCCCCAGTGGCAAGTATGATGGGCAAACCAAGGACTTTATCAACAAAGTACGCGATGCTCTCTATTGCTCAAAAATCTGTTCTTATGCTCAAGGGATGGCGTTGCTATCTACAGCTTCAAAAACATATAACTGGAATTTGAATCTGGGGGAAATGGCGCGGATTTGGAAAGGTGGTTGTATTATTCGCGCTCGCTTTTTGAATAAGATTAAGAAGGCTTTTAGCGAAAATCCAACTTTGCCTAACTTGCTGTTAGCTCCCGAATTTAAGCAGACAATTCTGGATAGACAAACAGCTTGGCGGGAAGTGATAGCCACAGCAGCGAAGCTAGGAATTCCAGTACCCGCATTTAGCGCATCCTTGGATTATTTTGACAGCTATCGCCGCGATCGCCTACCCCAAAACCTGACCCAAGCACAACGCGACTACTTTGGCGCACACACTTATCTGCGTCTTGATAAGCCAGGAACCTTCCATACTGAATGGGTACCAATCGCTGAAGCTGATAAAAAATAGGCTTTCGCCCTCACACACCAGCAGATTGTGAAAGTTTAAAAAGTTTTCAACTGCAATTTTATAGTGACTCTGAATTTCAGAGTCATTTTTTTTCAATTGACTGAAAACCTTTTAATAGAATATGATTATAGATTGTCTGTCTAATTCCGCTCGGAACAGGTGGACACATAGCAAAGGCTGGCAAAAGCATCTGCAAACAAGATCGAAACCAGCTACCTGTACGGCAACTTCAAGGACAATTTCATGACCTACGCAATTATTGAAACTGGCGGCAAACAAATAAGAGTAGAGCCAGGGCGGTTTTACGACATTGAGCTGCTGACAGCCCAAGCAGATGAAAAAGTTACAATAGATTCAGTATTATTGGTGCAGAACGATGGTGAAGTCACCATTGGACAGCCACGAGTGTCAGGTGCAACTGTTGAAGGGACTGTACTACGAAATTTCAGAGATCGTAAAGTCCTGGTATACAAAATGAAGCCGAAAAAGAAAACCCGCAAAAAGCGCGGACATCGCCAAGAAGTTACCAGGCTTTTCATTGACTCCATCACTCTTAACGGTACCGTGTTTGCTGCCGAAGCAGCAGCGGATGAAAGCCCTATTGTAGATGAGGCTCCTGCACAAGAAGCTGAAACCGTTGCAGAATAATAAAGAAAACAGAAGTAGATACCACAAAAGGAAATCATGGCTCATAAGAAAGGAACAGGTAGTACGCGCAACGGTCGAGACTCTAACGCTCAACGTCTAGGCGTGAAGCGCTATGGCGGTCAAACTGTACGTGCAGGAAATATTCTCGTGCGTCAGCGCGGCACCAAATTTCACCCTGGTAACAACGTCGGTATTGGTAGCGATGACACTTTGTTTGCCTTAATCGACGGCGTAGTAACCTTTGAAAGAAAGGGCAAAACCCGTAAAAAAGTTAGTGTTTACTCAGCCGCAACTGCCACTGAAGAAGTAGCAAGTTAGAGTAATGAGGGTGGGTAACAGTGCCCGCCCTATTCGCTATTTATTAACTAAAAAGTATTAATATCTCGCTGGCTTTTAGACATTTACCAAAAGTTAGATTTTTAGAAAACGATACAATAATTATCTTTTTCTCTACTCTTCATTAATCATCTGACTTTGGTTTTTTATATCCAGGACTTACGCAACTGGCACAGTGCGATCGCTAGTCAGTAGCACATAAGTATCGATTTAGCGATAATGTCAGGACTTACGCAAAATCATGAAAAAACGTAGACGCGGAGCGGCTTGCCGCAGGCTACCACAGAGAAGCCAGTGCGTTGGGCGGGTTCCCCGACTTGTTCGCTGAAAGCGTTCCCGAAGGGTAGCAACTGGCGCGACGCAGAGGGCACGGAGAAATAAGAGCAAGAGAGAGTTCTTGCGTAAGTCCTATACATGTATCATAGCCAAACTGATAACGTACAGTAAATTTCTAAATGCTCAGCGATTAATTCCGTATTTTTGCTGTACCGTTTTGCTTTGATATCTATGTAATGTTGTGTAGCTCTATATCCCAGATCTTACTTATTAACTCAAAATTTTGAATTTTTTTTCAAACCTAGTTAAAACAAAAAATAAAACTTAAATATTCGCTTACTTGCTGTCTAACTGAGATTAAAATCTAGAAAATTAAAATCAATCTACTGCTAAGAGTAGTTAGAGCCATGTCTTCTCAAACAAGTAATGTATTAGAAGCAGGGCGCATATATAGAAGTATAGGCGCAATACCACCCGATCTTTTGCGTGCAGATATCTATCGTGCTTGGGAAAGATCGCATCTTCAAGGAGCTAATCCCCACACTCTGCAAGCAGAAAGGCTATCAAGTTTAGATACAGAACGTTTGTTAGAAAAACACACTTATTTACTCAATGCAGTTCGTCCTTATTTCCGAATCCTATCACAGGCAGCTGGGAGGGAGCGCCATGCAGTAATGCTTAGCAATCATGAGGCTATCCTGGTAGATGTAATTGGCGATGAACAGACAATACACGGGCCAGAACCATTTCCTTTACCTGGTGCCCTACTATCAGAAGCCGTAGCTGGTGCTAATGGTATTGGTACAACACTAGCTGAAGAAAATTACACAGAAATCGTAGCAGCATAGTATTTGCTGATTTAAAAACTCTTTTACGTAAGCTGCTTAGTTATTTTTTATCTGCTTTTGAAAATGCCAATAAAGGTGGAACAGTAAAAGTGGAAGTGGATAAAAAACTGCATTCAAAATTAGTAAAAGTGACTTTTCAATCAATTCCAGGATCAAATATTTATCAATCAGATTTGACTTCGTGTATTTTTACTTTACCTATAGGGAAAAGGGACTATGAAAACTGAGAATTCAGTCACGCGTAGAGTACTGATTGCAGATAATGATAACGATAGTCGAGTTCTACTTGCTTTTTTACTCGAACAAGAAGGCTGGGAAGTAAAACAAGCCAAAGATGGCAAAGAAGCTTTAGAAAAGGTATTTCAGGAGCAGCCAGATTTATTGATTTTAGATCACAGGATGCCTGAATTCACAGGAAGTGAAGTTTTTCAGCATCTTCAAAGACGAGGAATTAGTTTAACAATTGTATTAGTTACTGCTTATGGATATTTAGAGGAGTTATCCTCATCTCTAGGTATTTCGTATTTTGTTAGTAAACCATTTGATATTCCAGATTTACTACACATTATTGAGTCTGCCTATAAAAAATCTCTAGAGCCAGTGTAAAAAAAGTTGAAAATAGCGATTGGGTACAGACGCGATTAACCGCGTCTGTAGGGAGTATGCGAAGATGAGGAAATATTTTTCATCCTTGGTTGGATGATTTTTCTGTGAATCACTTGTGGGAAAATTGTCTCTGTGGTTTCACCCATGCCAATCTCCTGACTCATCTGCTAGAGATGCTAAAGGTTTAGTGTTATATAACAAATGCTTGCTAGAGTCTGGAGTGCATCAATTGTCGGTATCGATGCCGTTAAAGTAGGCGTGGAAGTCGATGTATCAGGAGGATTACCGGGAATTGTTGTCTTGGGACTTCCAGATTCGGCGATTCAAGAATCGAAAGAGAGAGTGAAGGCAACGCTGAAAAATGCAGGTTTCGCCTTTCCCATGCGAAAGATTGTTATTAATTTAACTCCGGCAGATTTACGCAAAGAAGGGCCGTGTTTTGATTTACCTATTAGTGTGGGAATTTTGGCGGCTTCTGAGCAAATTAGCGCTGATTTGTTAGGGGATTATCTCTTCTTAGGGGAAGTATCTCTCGATGGCACCTTGCGTGCGGTGGCTGGTGTGTTGCCGATCGCTGCTGCTGCCGAAAAGATGGGAATTACAGGTTTAGTTCTCCCTGCTGATAATGCCCAAGAAGCCGCAGTGGTTCAAGGTTTAGCTGTTTACGGCTGCCAACATCTGTCTGATGTGGTGAACTTTTTAAATAATCCAGGACGTTATAAACCTGTGCAGATGTCGGATAATGTAGAGACGTTACATGCAACCTCTCTACATTCACCAGATTTACAAGATGTTAAAGGACAAACTCATGCGCGTCGTGCTTTAGAAATTGCTGCGGCTGGCGGACATAATTTGGTGTTATCTATAGCTAAAACAACAACAACCTTTACTAGCAAGTATTTTACTTTGTAGACATATTTACACCGTAAAATTGAGAAAACAGTTTTTGAAAATTTAACTGTTAACTCTTGTGTATTTTGTAATGCAATAAAAAGATCAGTATTAACTGGAAGAAACACCTAATGAAGAATTTTTTGAAAATTCCATCAATCCTACTAGCCACACTCAAGCCAAAATCTAACCAACCTGAAATTGAAAGTTATGGTCAAAGCGAAAGTGAGCTAGAAATAGAAAAGATTCAGGAAATTATGGAATGGTTGTTTGCCAGTTTGCTGAATACAGGCTATTTCGAGAAATCGCATTTGATATGGGATTTGGGTAATCAAGATTGGGAGCAAGTAGCACTGACAGGATTACTAAGAGATGAGCTAGTTTTTCTATACCGTTGCGGAGACAGACCATCGTCTGCCCCAAAGCATTGCTACTGGCGATTAATGAGTGAACATCCGTCTTTACAGATTTACCAACTAGAAGTTGATGAATCTGAGATAAGTTGAAGGGATATTTAATCTCCGCTTATATAAACAATGTCAGAGAAATTAAAACCAAAATTAAATCTAATTTAGTATTACTAAGCACAACCCTGGTTGCAGGAGTCAAAGAATTCTAAAAATTCTTTGACTACCTCCCCTGGATTTTTTAAACACTCTGAAGCGGTAAAGCGGCTAGTTTGGATTCCTTCTCTAGCAAAGCTTCTGTCGCGCTTATAGTCAACAGATGGGTCTTGGTGGAAGGTTTTTCCATCTACCTCTAGAATACGAAGCACTCCTTTGCGAACAATCAAAAAATCTGTCTCTAAAGTAGCAAGTTGTCCTAAACGATTGCATAGACGGCACCTAGCATTAGCAAAAAATAAGACTCCTTGTTGCTGTAAAGCTTCGGCTATTGCAACTTCAGCAGGAGAACGCAAAACGATTCCATTCCAGGTTTTTGGATAAACTTCGGCTTTTACTACTAATTCAGCATCAGCCTTATTGTTTGCTTCAAATAATTGCCTTGCCCATTGCTCATCAACTATTATTTCCCATAAATATTCAGTTCCACTACCCTTTGGTTGACCAAGACCACGTATGGTTCCGTGCTGAAAAGTGTAAATTTTACCTCCAGCTTCTTTATGGAGTTTATTGCTATCCCATCCTTCATGAGGAAGCAAAAATCTTAGCACTTTCAGCATTTTGGTTGTTTGGAAGCGGGCTGATTGTTGAGTACTGCTAGATAAGTTGCTATTTTTAATTTCAGTAACTATGGTTGCTTGCATATACAAGGACATTTAAAAGCTTCTTTTACCTTTGTATAATCTCGACAAACAACAATGTTACAGAGAAGGTACTTAATAATTGATGAAGATTTCACTAGGCGAACACTTCGGATTATTTTTTTTGTTTAAAAATTTTATAATTAAAGATCAGAATATTATATACTAAAGTAGTCTAAAAAAATAGTACAACCGTATTAAAAGCTCCAAAACTACTAATTTCAAGCACAAACGTTTATGAAACCAGTCTTTAACGAGAGAAAAGCTACTCAGATTGCGGCTAGTTTCATCAAGCTTTGCGGTGGAAGACTGAACTACATGAAGCTGATAAAGCTGATGTACTTAGCAGATCGGGAAGCCTTGCTGAAATGGGGCAGACCTATTACTTATGATTCATATTTTTCTCTGAAACATGGGCCAATACTAAGTACTACTCTTGATCTGATTCATGAAGGCAAACAACCTGATTCAGAACATATTTGGTTTCAGTATGTCTCTACGCCTGAGCGATTTGAAGTGACTTTGCGCCAAGACTGTTCCCCTGATGACTTATCACAAGCAGAAGAATCCGTAATCAGCCTGATTTTTGAAAAATACGGACATTACGATAAATGGGAACTAGTTGATTTACTTCACTCTATTCTTCCAGAGTGGCAAAACCCCAATTGCTCATCGATACCAATTACTTATAGAGATATCTTAAAAGCTGGTGGTAAGTCTGAGGAAGAAATAAACTATATCGAGGAAGAAATTTCTGAGGTTTGTTTTGCTGCGGATATATTTGGCTCTTAAAAATTTCTAAAACATTCTTTGCAGTAATCCTTGATTTTATTTGGTGTGAATGGTGATTCTAGTAGACCCAACTGAATTCTTTCAAGCAAAGCATCTGAGCAGTCATCATCAAAACTTGAAACTCCATTTTTAATAGCGTCTTGTATTGCAGCAACTTTTGCGAATAGAGCATCTGCGTAGTAGACAACAGTTTCATGTTTTATAAATCGATGATCTGTGTTATTCAAAATCACTGTTGTGTCACTATTGGCATGTCTGCTTGTCAAATTTACTATTACCACCTGTTCGGGAGTACCATCAGGCTCAGTGGTAGCTATCCACAAATGAGGTTTCGATGCTGATGATTTGCGAATATGAAATGTTCTGCCAGCGTAAATTTTTAAGCCCATTGCGCTCATAACGATTGGGTAATTGGGTTGTCTAAATACAGTAATCTAAAACTCTGGCATTTTTGCAGATGTCTAATGTCTTATGATAAAGATGTTGTGGACGATGAGGGATTTGCGCCCTCCAGCACGCAGTTTAGGAGACTAGTCTGGCACTAAGCATCGCCCATAAACTAAAGCGGTGAGTAATATCTCGCCGCTTTTAGTTAAAGCTTGTCGGAATACAAAGTCGCTATCAACGCTTCAGCCTGTTCGCCACCTATATCTCTGAGACTGTCTGCAATATTTTTTTGCTTCTGAGCAATAATATTAGCCTGTTGGCGTAAATTTAAAAATTCTGTAACCATTGTTATAACTGCCGTACTCAATTCTACATTTTCGTGAGATTCAGTCTGAAGTTTAGTTTCTTGTTCAGAAGATTCTTTTTTCATAGAATCGGATTTATTGTCTTTTAAAGTTTCGTCATTAATAGAACCATTGCTGGTTGTCAAATCTTTTAAAATCAGTTCTGGCTTAAGTGTTTGCTCTTGTTGAGATTGCTTGAATACTACATTAATTAAGCCAGGTGTCAGAGGATTATTCAAAAAATAAACGTACCCATTCCTACCAACCTTATTAGATAGCCCTTCTTTGCGATTCAAAATATTTAAGTCGTAAAGCTTTTTAAGAGCCTTATGAGCCGTTGTTTGACTACAATTCAATTCTTGAGAAGCATTTAAGGATGTATTCTCCGGTTTTTTGACAAATAATTTTAAAACTCTTTGTTCAATAGGTACGAGTTTTTTTATGTCTTCTTGAAGACGTGCAAGCTTTAATACATAGCCATTTTCATCTTTACCATTGATAGAATCTGTTTCAGAAAGACTCATTGGTGTAAATTGTTCTGTCTTGACTGAATTGATAGTAGTATCACTTTCCCGTGCTTGATATTCAATTGCCAACTGAATTAAATCTTTGTATTCAAATAACCAAACAGAAAGCCGGAATAGGTATGTTGGCTTGATTCCAGTCTTAGCACCGATGATTTGCTCACAAGATAAGCAATCTATAGCAAATAATTTTTTGCAATAGTTTAAGGTAGACCACCTTGAGAGATGAATTCTTTGAGCTATAAGTTTTGCACTTATGCCTGTATCATTTTCAACAGAAACAACTTGCAAAATCTGCAAGCATATAAAAGGGAGTCGAGCAAGCGCAATTACTTTTGTAATTGTTTCTGTTTTTCTTTGGAATAAATCCCTCAAAATAGCTACTTGACTTCTCAAAAAAGACTCTTCTAGACTTAAGCTAGTAAGTCTAGACATGGTAAACCTCCCTTAAGTTATAGCAGGGTTTATCGTCTTCTACTCAAGGTAGACAAAGTGCGTGAGTCGGACAAAACTTAACATCACTTGTCTACTTAAAGTAGAGTATTCAACTTTACAGGAAAAGACGCTCTTAAATATAAGAGCGTCTTTTCCTATTACATTAATATCACACATCAATCCAAAATAGATCGCTAAAATTTTTAAAAACTAAGGTAAGTTTTATTTACTTTGTATTGATTTCGCCTAAAAACTAGATTCATCTTTGCTTGGGTATTTTTGAATGCAAGTACTGAAGTGTCCATTTTGACGAGAACTCCTGAAATGGGAACCACTGACCAGTATTTTCTTGAACCGAGATAGAGCCATCGTCTTCTTTGCGACTACCGATTACAATCCCAAATTCTCTAGCCAAGCCATACCATTCACTAAACAGGTCTGCTAAGTCACTTTTTTGTGCAAGGGGCTGATTAGGTCGCCACGCACCTTCGATTGCTTTTTTCAGCCAACCTCCAGGTTTTGGAATGGCTTTATGCCGTAATTGCTCTTTTAATGCTCCAATCGCAGTTAAAACCACTTCTTCCTCAGCGTTGTTTATCGTTGGGGCAAGCGTGGTGTTCAATTCAATACCTAAAGCATCTAATTCATCTTTAATGGTATTGCTAATCCCATCTTGGATTTTTTTGTTTGAGAGAGATGGAATATTAGATGTTTTAGACGCAGAAGGTTTAGGTGGCTGAATAAGGCACGCTTCCAATTCTTTCTTTAATTTTGTGTTTTCTGCTTCCAGCCTCTCTAGTCGATGTTCTATCTCAGAAGCTTGAAGAATACGCCCATAAATTGCTTCATGCTGGTCGCGCAACCCCCTATTCTCAGCTTCAAGCTTTTTAATTCTTTCCTTTAGGGTTTTAATGATTGCATCTTTGGATGCATCTGAACTTTTTTGCTTTGGTGGTATTTCCTTGGTTTTTGAGTTATTTGTCCTTAAATGCTCAATTCGAGATTTAATCTCAGGCTCCTTGTAGAGCCAAGCTTTGCTAACCCCAGAGGCTTGAGCAACCGTATTAAAATTTATGACTTTTCGTTCTTTGAGGAGTTTTTGAATTCCTTGTTCAACTTTCTCAAATGCCTCTTGGCGCTTCTTTTGGGCAGCAATAGCTAGTCCCTCGACATTGCGTTCAATCGTCATTTGAACCTACCTCCAAAGCCGAAATTATTTTCTCTAAATTGCTTTTGACCTTCTGGTTCATCTCAATCTGTCGCACCCATCCATTTGCTTCAGCTTTTTGGATAATTTGGTTTGTCTGCTCTAACTGCTGTTTGTGTTCTTGTAAATACAAGTCTGTTGTACGAAAGTGAGTACAGGTTAAACAGGAATTAGCATGGGGGCATCCTTGAGAAATAGTAGGTAAAGCACAAGATCCATTTGGTAGTGCTTGAGCTTGAATGTTTCGCTTAAACCATTGCAAATCAGTTACATCTGCTTCTATGTTGTTTGGCTCGACAACTTGCCCTGAAATATTGACGATTTTGCCTTGGAATTTGGCAATTTCTTCTTTCATCGTCTGGTCGTGAATGTGGGCATAAACAGCAGTCATGTCAGCACTTTCGTGTCCTAAATATCTTTGAACAATATGCTGGGGAACACCATTATTTATCATCCGAGTCCCCACTGTATGGCGAAACTGGTGGTTTTGAAAATGCCATAGATTGCCAGAGTTATCGCAAATATTTCTTCTTTTAGCTAAACGGTTGAGATGATTGGGTAATGTTTTCCGCATCATCACATGAGGGGACGGAATAAAGTTAGGTCTAACCGCCCCTACGTTTGCACAGAATAAATAATTAAATTCCTCTTGAGTAAAATGTTTACGGATATATCTCTGTTGTTCTTGAATAACTCTTACAACCTCTCTGGAAATGGGTATAGTAATTTCCTTTTTCATCTTGAATTGGTAATATTTTAAAAACCAATCTCCAGATTTGTCTTGTAATAAACAATCAAAGCTAAGATTTACTAGCTCTGAAATTCGCATCCCACACTCTTGCAATACTAATACCATTCTGATTATTGGCTCTGCCAAATCATCTAAATATTGATTAAGTTGCTGCATTACCTCTTCTGGAATGTAGCGAGGGAGTCTTTTTTCTATTTTAGGGAAATCTTCAGGACGCACCAAATACCTTCGCACATCAAGCCATTGATATTGATAAGCAGAATCAAAAAATAGTTTTGCATCACTGATGCACTTGTATCGGGTACTCGATGCTAATTTTTGACTCGCTAAGTCTATTGTGTATTCAGTGATAATATCGCGGTTAATCTTTTCTGGAGTAATGTCTGGGTAATTTTCTGACAAGAACTTTGATAATTTTCTAATTGAATAAAGTTTTTCTTGCACAGAAGCAAATGTGATAGAACTCAAACAAACTTTTAAATAAGTTTTTGCTGTTTCTTTTAGCCAATCCTGTTTTATGGGAACAAAACTCAGTTTATAACTTGATTTTCCTACACCACCTTCAACTCCCAATGCCCTACAATCCCAAATATCTTTAGAATACTCATGTTTAGGATTAATATTTACTTCATTAGATTCTTGAATTAAAGCTAGTGCTTCTGGTGTAAAAGTTTTATTACACTGCTTGCATATATAAATTTGAGTACCAGATGAATTTTTACCATTTTTCCGAAAACTTGTGCTTTTACACTTTGGGCAGTTAATAAATTGACAAACTTTATTCTGCTTCTGAACTGCTGGCTGATTCTGCGTCATATCTATTGCTCAAATATTGGTTATATTCTCTTTTCATGTCTTCATTGCTGACATGAACATAGGTATCAATTGTGGTTTGAATGCTGGCATGACCTAATCTCTTTTGTACATAAGCCATACCTACACCCTCATGAATTAGTTCTGTGGCGTGTGTATGTCTGAGCATGTGAGGATGAATTGCTATTCCTGTTTTCCTTTTGAGGCGATTAAACAGATCCATAACATTGTTGTAAGCCATAGGATAACCAATCTTTCCGTCCCAAAGATTGACGAAAACGTAATCGCTAAGGTCGTCGCCAAGTATTTCCATGAATTCATCTTGTAAATATTGGCTATAAAGTCCCATTAGTTCTTTAGTGACATGGACATCGTAAGGAGAATTAGTTTTAGCACGAGCATTATTAGCATTATTATCTCTCGGAACAATTTTGATGAGATTATCCCAAGATTGAATGTCTTCGTGTCTTAGCCCTAGTGCTTGCCCAATTCGTATTCCACTTTCATGTAACAAGCAAACCAAAAATTTATCCCTAAGTCGATTACAGTTTTCAACAAGTTGATTTACTTGCTCAAGCGAAAGCGTTTTTGGAAAACGTTTCGGTTCCTTGAGCTTAATTAAACGAGTTCTAATCGGTTTGCTCTTAGTAATATGGTGTAAAAAGCTCTTGTATTTCCTCCCTGGCATAATTTGTGACCGATAAAGAGGAATATGGGGAACTTTACCAGTTTTTTCGTGGAAGTCGTAGAGCATACAAACCGAGGTCAGAATCACATTTACAGTTGATTCTGTACGTTTAGCAACCACCTCTTGAATTGATGTAACTTTTTGAGGATTAGGACTTCTAAGCCATGCCATAAACTCGGCAAGCTCAATCACACTGACTCGCGTCCAATCTAAATCATGGGCTTGAAGATATTCCCAATAAAGACTCAGGTGGTGAGCGTAAGACCTAATTGTGTTTGGCGATCGCTCTATGCTTTCTAAATAAGCTAGGTACTGCCGAATTGGTTCTATAGGCAGATAATCATCCCCTAGAACAATCCAGGTTACTTTTTCACTCTTGGGGATACGTACCCTTTGAACTTTCATTGTACTTTGTAGACTTTATTGACTGTGTAGAATTGCTCAATGTTAGATAGTCTACAGAGTGCAGATGTACTTGTCAAGTTGTTGTTGTTTACTTTAAAGAATTGTTTTTAAAGGCTGTTGTTTATTGGTGTTTGTCGGGCCGCCTGGTAGTGGGAAAACTATGTTAGCGCGGCGCTTACCGGGAATTTTGCCACCCTTAAGTTTTGCCGAATCTTTGGAGGTGACTCGGATTCACTCGGTGGCTGGTTTATTGAAAAATCGTGGTTCCTTAGTACGCGATCGCCCTTTTCGCAGTCCCCATCACTCAGCATCGGGCCCTTCCCTGGTAGGCGGTGGTAGCTTTCCTCGTCCTGGGGAAATTTCTTTATCTCACAATGGTATATTATTTCTGGATGAACTCACCGAATTTAAACGCGATGTTTTAGAATTTCTCCGCCAACCTTTAGAAGATGGTTACGTGACAATTTCCCGTACCAAATTATCAGTCATATTTCCCGCACAGTTTACTTTGGTGGCGAGTACCAATCCCTGTCCTTGCGGTTACTATGGCGATACTATCCAACAGTGTACCTGTTCCCCCAGGCAACGCGAGCAATATTGGGCAAAACTTTCTGGGCCGTTAATGGATCGAATTGATTTACAAGTGGCGGTGAATCGCTTAAAACCAGAAGAAATTACCCAACAACCGACGGGAGAAGCATCAACATCGGTGCGTCAACGAGTACAAGAAGCACGCGATCGCGCAAGTATCCGTTTTCAAACAGAAGCAAATCTGCGTTGCAATGCCCAAATGCAGAGTAATCATCTGCAAAAATGGTGCAAGCTAGATGATGCAAGCCGCAATTTATTAGAAGCTGCAATTAGAAAATTAGGTTTATCAGCAAGAGCAAGCGATCGCATTCTCAAAGTAGCACGGACGATTGCAGATTTGGCAGCAGAGGAAGAGCTACAACCTAATCATGTAGCAGAAGCAATTCAATATCGGACAATTGATAGAATGCAGTAGGAATTTTGTTATAATCGCTGAAATTTGTTAGAAGTTGATACAGATAGTTCGTGTTACCAGCAGCTAAAACAGTAAAGCTAAAGTTATGATTCTAATAGATGAGTGAGAGTCCAAAGTCTATGGAAATCAATCCTATATTAGAATCACATGCTGCAAATTTAAAAGTAAATATTTTACTGGAAACTAAAGAGGATGGTAGTGCGATCGCATCTATTTTAGAACTTCCACAGTACCATGTAGAAGCAGCAACTCGCGAACAGGCACTCTCGATCCTAGAACAACTTTTGATTCAGCGTATGGACAAAGTTGAAATCATTCCTATGGAGATTAAAGTACCTCAACCTGAGCAATCTCAAAGGCCTTGGATGAAATTTGCAGGGGTATTCAAAGACGATCCAGATTTTGAGGTAGTTCAGCAGTATATTCAAGAATATCGTCAAGAATTGGATGCTACTGAAGATGTAGCATCTGATAAATAGAGGGAAGTAGAGGGAAGCAAGTTGAGTCTTTGGATTCTCGATACTGATAGCGTTTCTCTTTTCCAAAGAGGAAATTTAGAAATTGCTCGTCGTCTAAATATTGTCGATCCTAGCGAAATATCAATTACAATCGTCACTGTTGAAGAACAACTTCGCGGACGATTTCAAGTTATTCGACGAGCTGCGGCTAACGATTTAGTTTTGCCTTATAACAAACTACAGGTAACATTTGATAGCTTGAAAAGCTTCAATATATTAAGATTCACTCCTGAAGCACAAGAATTATATACGAATTTAATCAATCAAAAGATTAAAGTCGGTCGCCAGGATTTACGGATTGCCGCCATTGCTCTTTCTGTCGATGGAATTTTGGTTACACGTCAATACTTGTCGGTTAAGGGGAAAAGGGGAAGGGGAAAGGGGAAAGAAAAAACCTTTAACCTTTACCCTTTAACCTTTTCCCCAAACCCAATGCCGAGTTAAAAATCGTTAACCGAGCAGTATTGGGTTACACGTAACAATCGAGACTTTTCTCAAGTACCTAATTTAGTTTTGGAAAATTGGACTTTCTAATTTGATTGCTATAGTTATACTCTCCAAAAATTTCGCGAGTATTGTCGGTAAAGTTAACATCTACAAATCATCCCTTTGCTACTTTAATATCATGTCCAAGTGAATACCTATCGTTTAGAATGGCGTAAAGACCAGGAAACGCTCCAAGGTAGAGAATTTTTTATAATTGATTAAGCAGATATGATATAAACACAATATTCTATCGACTTGCGCTGCAATTCATTCTGAATTCTGAATTCTTTCTTACTAAATTCCTCCTCAAGGAAGCTACACTAACACCCTTGGGAAGATGTGGCTAATTAGCAAATCAGTATCCAATATATCAGGGACTAAACAACATCCCTTACAAGGAGACTGGCTCAATGAATTTGCAGGCGATTTTGAAGTTGTTCCAAGAGACTTTTCAGGAGTGGAGTGAGGATAAAGCCTCTCGGTTAGCCGCAGCGTTAGCTTATTACACGATTTTTTCTATTGCACCATTGCTAATTATTGTAATTGCGATCGCCGGCGCAGTATATGGAGAAGAGGCCGCAAGGGGTGAAATTGTTCGACAAATTCAAGGTTTAGTCGGCCCAGATGGTGCAGAATTCATCCAAACAGCGATTCAGAATGCTAACAAACCACAGACGGGTGTGATGGCTTCGATTATTAGTGTTGGGGTTTTGCTCTTAGGTGCTACTGGTTTATTTACCGAATTGCAAGATTCTCTGAACACGATTTGGGAAGTTAAACCGAAACCCGGACGCACTGTAACTAACATGATTCGCTTACGCTTTCTCTCGTTTGCAATGGTGTTAGGTATTGGTTTTTTACTTTTGGTGTCTCTGGTAATTAGTGCAGCTTTAGCAGCATTAGGGACATACTTTAGTAATTTAATACCAGGTGTTGATTTCCTCTGGCAAATTATCAATTTTATCGTTTCTTTTGCCATCACTACATTTTTGTTTGGGCTAATTTTTAAAGTTCTACCAGATGTGAAAATCGCTTGGAGTGATGTTTTAATTGGAGCTATTCTCACTTCATTTTTGTTTTCCATCGGAAGATTTTTATTAGGACAATATTTAGGTAATGGCAGTTTTGGTTCAACCTATGGTGCTGCGGGTTCACTAGTAGTAATTTTAGCTTGGGTTAATTATGCGGCGCAGATTCTTTTCTTTGGTGCTGAGTTTACCCAAGTGTATTCTAGAAGGCACGGAAGTGGGATCACGCCTACTAAAAATGCCGTACCTATGAACGATAAAACTTCTACCGATCGAGGGACAAATAACAATAATACTGCCCATAAAAAACAAAGCAATAATCAACAGTCATTTTCTAAATTACTGAGCCGCTTAATTCGCAATTTTACCAAACCAAAACGCTTGAGATATAGAAGAAGAAGCGAACATTTTTAGTTGCTTAATAATCAAGCTAATGGGTATCTAATTAATTTATCAAAGCAAATAAGCTGCGTGGCGTAGCCCGTCGTAGACATCGCTACTTACGACTGACGGTAATAATTTTACTGTCAGATTTATCATTTACAAACCAAACTTATTTGTAATTAGGACTAAAATTATTGCACTCAAACAAATTTCAATCATAAATCTTATAAACAACGGCATTCTTGACGAGATTTAAAGAAAGAAAATTAATGTTAATGCACAAATTGTTTTTTATTGATTGGGAAGCAATCTTTGTTCCTAGTATGAGTGTCTTGGAATTGATTATACGCGGGTCGCTGGTTTACTTAGCGCTGTTCTCAGTGCTACGCTTGCTTCCTAGTCGCCAACTTGGAACTTTAGGAATTACAGATTTACTGGTAGTTGTGCTATTTGCTGAAGCTGCCCAAAACGCTATGGCAAGCCATTATACATCAATTACTGAAGGTGCAATTCTGGTCGGAACTGTAATTTTTTGGAGTTACTTACTTAACTGGTTAGGCTACAAAATTCCGCAATTTCAACGTTTTATGAATCCGCCACCGCTTTTATTGGTTAAAAACGGGCGGATGATTGAGCGCCATTTGCAACGAGAATTAATTACAGAAGAGGAATTGATGAGCAAGTTACGTCAGCAAGGTGTAGAATTTTTGGCTGATGTAAAATTGGCGTATATGGAAGCTGATGGTAGGATTAGTATCATTACCTCAGACTCAAAGCCTAATTCCATCGCTGGGCAAAAAGTAGAGTTAAAAAGCGATGTACACTAATTAGACTGTAAAATATGACCGTTGTATTCTGTGCCAGATTGTGATTGAGCGTTATACTCTGCCCGAAATGGGTAATCTGTGGAGTGAAGCCTATAAGTTAAAAACCTGGCTGCAAGTAGAAATCGCAGTTTGTGAGGCTCAGGCTGAGTTGGGTTACATTCCATCTGAGGCTGTTGAGGAAATTAAAGCGAAGGCAGATTTCGATCCAAAGCGGGTGTTAGAAATTGAAGCTGAAGTTCGCCACGATGTAATTGCTTTCTTGACAAATGTCAATGAATATGTTGGGGATGCAGGACGCTATATTCACTTGGGGTTAACCAGTTCCGATGTACTGGATACAGCTTTAGCACTGCAATTGGTTGCTAGTTTGGATGTGTTATTGCAACGCGTGGAAGATTTGATTGGTGCGATTCGCCAAAAGGCACAGGAACATCGTCATACAGTGATGATTGGTCGATCGCATGGTATTCACGCCGAACCGATCACTTTTGGTTTCAAGCTAGCTGGGTGGTTAGCAGAAGTTTTGCGACACCAAGAACGCCTGAGAATTCTGCGTCAAACTATTGCCGTGGGTAAGATTTCTGGTGCAGTGGGCACCTATGCGAACGTCGAACCGCGTGTAGAAGCGATCGCTTGCCAAAAACTCGGACTGCAACCCGATACCGCCTCCACACAAGTAATTTCCCGCGATCGCCACGCCGACTATGTGCAGCAACTAGCGCTATTAGCAGCATCCATCGAACGCTTTGCCGTGGAAATTCGCAATCTGCAAAAAACAGACGTGCTAGAAGTCGAAGAATTCTTCGCCAAAGGTCAAAAAGGCTCTTCAGCCATGCCACACAAGCGCAATCCCATCCGTTCCGAACGGCTGACGGGAATCGCACGACTTGTGAGAAGCCATGCCGGCGCAGCCTTAGAAAACGTTGCTTTGTGGCACGAACGGGATATTTCTCACAGTTCCGTAGAACGGGTAATTTTGCCAGATGCTTGCACTTTGACACATTTTATGGTTGCAGAAATTACCGACTTAGTGAAAAACCTGCTGGTTTATCCTGAGAACATGGAACGAAATCTTAACTGCTACGGCGGCGTTGTCTTCAGCCAAAAAGTGCTATTAGCCTTGATAGACAAGGGATTAAGCCGCGAAGAAGCGTATGCGATCGTTCAAGGAAGCGCTCACGCCGCTTGGAACAAGCCAGAAGGCAATTTCCAAGACTTAATTAGCAAAGACCCCCGTGTTACCGAAAAATTGTCCCCAGCAGAACTAGAGGTGTGTTTCGACCCCCAACAACATCTGCGGCACTTAGAAGAAGTTTACCAACGACTAGGGATTTAAATCTTATTGGGAATGGGGCAAGCAGGAAGTGTGGGAGGAGAGGGAGGTGTGGGAGGTGTGGGAGGATAGTGAAGAAATCTTTCCCCCCTCACTCCCCACACTCCCCCATCCCCCTCTCTCCTCACACTCCCCTGCTCCCCTGCCTGTTTGTCTCTCTCATTTCCCCAGTCCCCACTCCCAAAAAACACTTTCAATTTGCTGCTGTAATTACTACCAACGGTGGGTAGTATAGATAACAAATACTTACTTATTTATTCGTGCTGCGAGTGCTTTGATGATTGAAATCCTAGCCACACTCTCTGCCTCTGCGGCAGCAGGAATGAGAATAGGCACACCTTTGTTAATTATTGGGCTGTTGCAGGGTAGTAACCTGTGGTCGCAAGTGCCGATTTTATCTCATATTTCTGAGCCAATATTATTAACCTGTCTTACCAGTTGGTCGTTAGTTGAATTATTAGCCTCAAAAAAGCTATGGGGACAAAGACTGCTACAAATGATTCAGTTATCAATGTCTCCTCTTGTAGGGGCAATTATGGGGTTAGCGGTAGCTTCTGCCACAGCAACACCACACTGGCTGATTGGCTTAATTGGGGGTTTGTTAGCTTTGGTACTCCAGCTAGTTCAAGTTGGTTGGTTCTATCGGTTACGCGGCTTACCGTTGTGGGCAGTATTTCTTCAAGATACCTTATGTATTGCTCTAGTACTTTTTGCCTTTGACGCTCCCTGGCAAGGAGGATTAATTGCTTTAATTCTGCTGTGGTTTGCAGTTCGTAGCGCCAAGCAGTGGTATGACTGGTATTGGCAGAAAAGTTAGGAGTTAGGAGTTAAGAGTTAGGAATGAAGATAGAAGTCAAGAATGAAGAGTTAGAGAGAAAAACTCCCAACTCCCAACTCCCAACTCCCAACTCCCAACTCCCAACTCCCAACTCCTAACTCCTAACTCCTAACTCCTTTCATTTACTGCAAAATCCCAATCATATGCAATACACCGTGACCGGTGATTAGCTCGATAATTAGGGCAATGAAGCCGAGCATGGCAATGCGACCATTCCAGACTTCGGCGCTAGTAGTTAAACCCCACTCCCAACGCTCTTGGGGATACATCTTCACCATTTTTTTCATTTGGGCTGCTTGCGACAGCTTGAAACTGGGGTTTTTCAGCGCATCAATCACTAATTCGGCTAGTGCATTAATAAACACTGGATGGGTATTGGGAGCAGGTACGCGACGGAAGTTGTGAATTCCTGCTTCTTCTGCGACTTCTCGATACTCGATGTCAATTTCTTGTAGTGTCTCAATGTGTTCTGAGACGAAACTGATGGGCACGACTACCAAATCTTTCACGCCTTGTGCGCCCAGTTCTTTTAAGGCATCCTCAGTATAAGGTTGTATCCATTCCACCGGGCCGACGCGACTTTGATAAGCCAAGGTGTGGGCATTGGGTCGATTGAGGGTCTGCATAATTAAGGCAGTACATTCCTCAATTTCTTGTTGATAGGGGTCGCCTGCTTCTTCAACATAGCTTTTCGGAACGCCGTGAGCGCTGAAGAAGACATGAACCTCATCTGGGTTGGGAAATTGGTCTAGTTCTTGGGCTATGAGTTCCGCCATTGCTTGGAGGTAACCTGGTTGTTTGTACCAAGAAGGAATGACGGTGTAATCAATGCGTTGAAGTTTGGGATCTTCTTGCCAAAGCTTTTCTAAAAGCCGGAAGCTGGAACCGCTGGTACTGATAGAAAACTGGGGATAAAGTGGTAAGATTACCAGCTGTTCTACATTATCCTGGGTGAGTTGTGCGATCGCTTCTTCTGTATACGGATGCCAATAACGCATTCCCACATAAATATTAGCTTCTTGCCCCAAATTACCCAACTGTTCTTTTAGAGCTTCTCCTTGGGCTTCTGTGATCCGCCGCAGTGGGGAACCACCACCGATTTGCTTATAATTTTCTTGAGATGTTCTGGTTCGCCGGGTGGCTATGAACCAAGCTAGGGGTTTTTGCAACCAACGAAACGGTAGGCGAATAATTTCCGGATCGGAAAATAGGTTGTACAAAAACGGCCCAACATCCTCTAGCTTATCGGGGCCACCGAGATTGAGTAATAAGACGCCTACACGACCCATAGCAGTTACTTTCCCCCGATTTTTTCAGGTTTTTTACTAATGTTAACAATATATCTTTATTAAATATAAAGCTTAATAGCAAGGAAATATGCAATGGCAACAATTTTAAGGGATTGGAGTTACCGCTATCAGTGGCTATATGATAGTATTTCTCGTTTAGCAGCCTTGAGTGTAGGTGGTGAAGGTCGTTTTCGGCAACTTGCTTTGCAAGGCTTAACAATTGACTCAGATACTCAGGTTTTAGATTTATGTTGCGGTAGCGGTCAAACAACACAACTTTTGGTAAAACTTTCACAAAATGTAACAGGGCTGGATGCTTCACCGTTTTCTTTGCAACGGGCGCGGCAAAATGTACCATCAGCTTCATATGTGCAAGCTTTTGCCGAGTCAATGCCATTTGCAGATAATCTGTTTGATGTGGTACATATCAGCGTTGCACTACACGAAATGGAACCCCAGCAATTACGAAAGATTATTAATGAGGTTTATCGGGTGTTGAAGCCAGGAGGAGTATTAACTCTGATAGATTTTCACGCTCCCACAAATCCAATATTTTGGCCTGGGATATCACTGTTTTTGTTGTTGTTTGAGACAGAAACAGCTTGGGAATTACTAAAAACTGATTTGCCTGGTTTGTTAACAGAAACTGGCTTTGAGGTGGATAAGCCAACTTTGTATGCAGGTGGTAGTTTGCAAGTTATACAAGCAAAGAAGTAGTTGAGATAAGTAGAAGGCAGGAGGCAGAAGGCAGAAGGCAGAAGGTAAAAACCAGTTGACCAGAGGATTTGAAAGATTGACATTTTACATTTTATGTCCACCTACTTATAAAGCAATACGGTTCACTTAAGGCCAAAACTATTGTTTTACGAACCACAGAGGCGCAGAGAACACAGACAGAGATAAGAAAGAGTATAAATGCTTAACTGAACTGTATTGACTTATAAAGTTGATTTCAAGTTCATGAAGAATACAAACTAAATACCCAAGGGAGGTATTAAGGGACTTCTAAATAAAAAATATTCGTCCTGTTGAATACAAAAATTTGGATAATTTATTTTTTGCAGTTCCCTAAGCTTGGTTAACTCTTGAATTCTGACTCCTGAATTCTGAATTCTGCTTGCTCTCAAGTTGATTTCATCAATCAATCTCTGTCACTAGCCATTGCCACTCAGTAACTACAGTCTTGGGTATATTGAGAATCAGTGGCTGTCTATTGGAGATGGGTACATAAAGTTTAAGCGCATCGGTTGTTGGCAATTTAGCTAGGACATCCGTTAAGTTATATTCGCCTACATTGGGTGCGGGTGCAGTTAGGGCGTATGCGTCCGATGCATTCAACAATTTTCCCCCTGCTGTCTCAATTAATAGTGGTTGGGGATGAGCAAGTTCAACAACACCAGGAAAGGCAACCAAGCGCAGCCGTAAATCTTTGACTGGATTATTGTAATTCTGTTTGAACAGTAGCACTTGCCAAGCATATCCAAATTCATCTTTGATAGATACTTGCGAGTGGTAGCGTAAGACATTAGGGGAGTCATGATGTTGACGTAGCAGTGCTTGTGCTGGCTCAACACTCCATCCACATACAGCTAATGCTAAAAGGAGTACTAAGGCGCAATGCCAAAAATATTGTTGCAATTTTCGCTTCATGCAGCACATTTTACAGCATAATTCAAAACTCAGAATCAAGAATGTGGCGGATTTAACTAGTAAATTAAATATTGAGTAGGGGTTTTAAACCAATTTATTCATCTACCAGCCAGACTCGAATTTATGCTGAATTCTGATTTCTGACTCCTGAATTCTGTTTTGCTACAATTCCTAATTTATATTTATGCTCATTCAACTTGAACCCCGTAGTATTCCGTCAAAAATATGGCAAATTTTATCACCTTTGGTTGCACTACTGGCAACGGTGATTCTAGGATTTATATTATTTTATTCATTGGGTAAGCCGCCTGTTGCTGCTTTACAAACTTTATTAATTTCGCCTTTAACTAGCTTTTATGGATTGTCAGAATTAACTGTTAAGGCAGCACCGATTTTATTAATTGCTGTTGGTTTATCGGTGTGTTTTCAAGGTAATGTGTGGAATATTGGCGCAGAAGGGCAGTTTACTATCGGTGCGATTTGTGGTGGTGCTGTAGCTTTAGCATTTCCTAGCATTAATAATTATAGTTTATTGCTACTTAGCTTAATAGCTGGTGTGTTAGGTGGTGCGATTTGGGCAAGTATTTCTGCTTTCTTAAAAGTCAGATTTAATACAAAGGAAATTTTGACAAGTTTGATGTTAAATTATATAGCAATTTCTGTTTTAAACTATTTAGTACATGGGGTATTAAAAGATCCACAAGGATTTAACTTTCCTGAATCTGCACCCTTTACAGAATTTGCTAGCTTACAACCATTAATTGCTGGTACGAGATTGCATTTGGGTGTAATTTTGGCGGTTGTGGCAGCGGTGTTAATTTGGGGAGTATTGCGACAAACGTTTTTTGGTTTCAGCGTGCGGGTAATTGGTTCTAGCGCTAGGGCTGCGGTATATGCTGGAATAGAGAGCGATCGCATTATATGGCTAACTCTCCTCATTAGCGGTGGATTAGCAGGTTTAGCCGGTGTTTGCGAAGTATTGGGCCCCATTGGTCAACTACGCCCTAGTATTTCTCCAGGTTACGGTTATACTGCTATTATTGCTGCTTTTATCGGCAGATTAAATCCATTGGGTATTATTTTATCCAGTTTACTCATAGCACTTTTGTATGTAGGCAGCGAATTAGTACAGATTAAATTGGGGCTTCCTTTAGCTTTAGCTGGAATGTTTCAAGGTATTTTATTCTTTTTTGTTTTAGCAGCAGATATATTAATTTACAATCGAGTAAAAATTAAGTGAAGCTAAATTTAGCAGTCAGGATTATGAATTCTCAATTCTGAACCTTCGACTGCGCTCAGAGCATCGCTCCTGACTTGTGAATTAGTTAAAAAACTGATTAATCGGCACTATTTAGCTACAATCAATCCAAGTTTGAAAAATCTTGGTATGATAGCCATCCCCCAACAACCCCAAAAAATGACTGTTGAGGAATATCTCGAATGGGAACCTCAGCAAGACGTTCGCTACGAATATGTCTATGGCGAAGTGTTTGGCATGACAGGTGGTACAATTCCCCACAATGACATTGCTTTAAATCTCTACAGAGCCTTATACCCTCATCTGCGTTCTAGGGGTTGCCGAGTGAATGTGTCAGATGTAAAAGTGCAAGGCAATTTTCAGAATCAGTACTACTATCCTGATGTTATCGTCAGTTGTGACCCTCAAGACATCAACGCCCGCAAATTTATTCAAAACCCCAAGTTGCTTGTCGAAGTTCTTTCTCCTAGTACAAGTGCTAAAGATAGAGGGGAAAAATTCACTCACTACTTGACAATACCCAGTTTACAGGAATATATCTTGATTGACTCTGAAAAAATCTCCGTTGAGCCTTACTGTCGCGGAGAAGGAAGAATGTGGCTTTACTATCGTTACACTGCTGGAGATGCGATCGCTTTCTCAAGCATTGAATTTGAGTTTCCTATAGAATTGCTGTATGAAGATGTTGTCTTAGAAACGGAAGTATAAAAGCACACATCGTTTTAATTGTAAACTGTAATAAATAAACATTTATTAGCTAGTTAATAATGGCAAATGACAATGAAAAATAATAAAAATCGGGAGATTTAATGTGTCCAATGAAAAATTACCTGTAAGTTTAAAATTGGTAGTCATTACATTAGTGACTTGTGCTACTACTTTAGGTATAACTCTAGTTTTAGGTACAACAAAACTTAATTCTTTATTAGGAATTCAACCATTAAAAAGTGAGAAAGAGAAAGCAAGTCAAAATAAGGAAACCATAGGATCTGCACAAGCTGTCTCCTCAACAACAAACCAAATAAATCAAGTACCGAATAAATTTCAAGGAACTGTCGTTTATCAAGGGAAACTCAAGCCAACTGAGAAAGTCATCGCTTTAACTTTTGATGATGGCCCCAGCCCTAAAAATACAGGGCAGATATTAGAAATTTTGCAGAAAAATCAGATCAAAGCTACATTCTTTATGATTGGGCAAATGGTGAAATATTTTCCCCAGGTTGCCAAGCAAGTTGCAGCTGATGGCGAGGTAATTGGCAACCATACATGGCATCATTCCTATCGTCATATGGATGTAATTACTGCGGCTAATGAAATAAATACTACAGCAGACATCATTTATCAGACTACGGGAGTGAAAACTACTCTGTTTCGTCCCCCTGGCGGCTTTTTAAATAATGGATTAGCTGACTATGCTAAAAGCCAGAAATATACTGTCATAATGTGGTCAGAATTATCGGGAGATGCCGAACGTAGTTCGCCTCAAGTGCCAAAGATGGTCAAAGATGTGCTAAAAAATGCCAAACCAGGAGCAATTGTACTAATGCATGATGGTGGCGGAAATCGTTCTCGGACTGTCAAAGCTTTACCGCAAATTATCGATGGTTTAAAGGCACAAGGTTATAAATTTGTGACAATACCGGAACTACTGGAAATACAAGCCCAAGAAAAAAATTTGGTAACACCAGTATCACCTGTAGTTACAAATCATGAATATCCAAACAATCAGCTTCATCGTTAGCGATAGCATACGGGCAGCTACACCTCTAATTTTTGCAGCATTAGGTGAATTAATAACTGAAAAATCGGGGGTGTTAAACCTTAGTGTTGAGGGAATGATGCTGGTTGGGGCTGCGAGTGGTTTTATTGCGGCTTCAGTTACAGGTAATATTTACTTTGGATTATTAATCGCACTAATATCAGGAATAGCGATCGCTCTGATTCATGCTTTACTAACAGTTACTATAGCTGCTAACCAAGTGGCAACGGGTTTAGCTTTGAGTATTTTTAGTTCCGGACTCAGCGCTTTTATTGGTACGGGTTATGTAGGCAAAACAATTACCGGACTGCAACCTGTTGACATCCCGATTTTAAAATCAATTCCGTTTTTGGGTAAAGTTTTATTTAATCAAGATATTTTGGTGTATGCCTCAGTTGTCTTAGCGATCGTGGTATGGTGGTTTTTGCGAAGTACGCGGCCGGGTTTAGTGTTGCGGAGTATTGGCGAGTCACCTGATGCTGCTGATGCTTTGGGTTTACCTGTTAGCAGAGTTCGTTATTTGGCGATAATGTTTGGTGGGGCGATGGCTGGGTTGGCGGGTGGTTATCTTTCCCTTGCATATACGCCGCTATGGGCGGAAAATATGACTGGTGGACGAGGATGGATTGCGATCGCGTTAGTTGTGTTTGCTACATGGAAACCTGAAAGAATCCTTCTTGGTGCATACTTATTTGGCGGCGTTAGTGCTATACAATTAATACTTCAAGGATTAGGAGTTAATATTTCTCCTTATATTTTGTCTTCTTTACCTTACTTAGCTACTATCTTGGTATTAGTGTCGATCTCGCGGGATAATACACGCATTAAACTTGAGACACCTGCATCATTAGGACAACCTTTTAGATCTAGTCATTAGTCATTTGGAGTTAGCTAAATTATCTTGACTTGCGGTAAATGAGAACAGCGATCGACCTTATTTAAATAGTTAATCAAAGATTGCTAATCGTGTGCTTGAGTTCTACAAACAACTAGCAAAAACCTTAAAAAATAGTGCCGCAGTTTTAGCCACCGTCACCAACACCAAAGGTTCCACACCAAGAGAAGTAGGCGCGAAAATGTTTATTAGCGCCGATGGTAAAACAGTAGGAACAATTGGCGGTGGTGCTGGGGAAGCAAAAGTTTATCACCAAGCTTTGCAATTACTGGAAACAGGTAAAAAACAATTTGTAGAAATAGATTTATCTGGCGTACCTCAACGAGAAACTCAAGGTGTTTGTGGCGGTACAATGCAGGTATTATTAGAGTTATGGTCAGGCTCGGAAAGTTTAAACTTAGTCAATCAAATTATAGATACTTTAACATCTGGGCATTCAGCAACGATTATCACCCCATTTAACACAGATGAAAAAACTTATTTAATCGAAGAAACAGAAGTAATTGCATCTTTACACAGCACAGCATTAATTGAACCTTTACTACCACCGCCAAAACTTTTAATTATAGGTGGAGGACATATTGCAATTTCCCTAGTGCAGATAGCCAAAATAGCAGGTTTTCAAATTATTATACAAGACGATCGCCCCGATTTTGCCACAAAAGAAAGATTTCCCGATGCATCGCTGGTACTAGCACAACCCATCACCTCAATTCGAGAAATATTAAATAAAAATACTAATTTATATGTTGCTTTAGTTACTAGAGGTTACCTGCAAGATTTAGCTGCTTTACGGCTATTATCTAATTATCAACTGTCATATATTGGTATGATTGGTAGCAATAAACGAGTCAACACCGTATATAAAATGCTGCAAGCTGAAGGTTGTCAAACTGAATTTTTAAATCAAATATATGCACCAATTGGTTTAGATATTGGTGCTTTAACACCAGAAGAAATTGCAATTAGTATCTGTGCAGAATTAATTAAAGTTCGGCGTGGTGGAACTGGAAATTCTTTATCCGATAAAATATAAGTTGAGTATTGTTATAAAGTGAACTTTGCTATTGTTCTCGCAGCCGGAAAATCTACTCGCATGGGTACTTGTAAAACTTCACTTCCTTGGGGTGCAGGTAAAACATTATTAACTTATCAACTAGAACAGTGGTTAAGTTTAGGTTTTACTCCTGTGGTAGTGCTAGGTTTACACAATAGCCAGCAACAAAAAGATTGTCTTCTTGGTAGCTTAAGTGCAATTAATCCTCATAGCGATGCAGGGAAAACAACCTCTTTGCTGACAGCATTGCAATATGTTCCCCAAAATTTTGAAGTGTTGGCAATTTCCGCAGTCGATCAACCAAGAAAATTAGAGATTTATCAAAAATTACTTACAGCACACCAAGATAATTCAGCATTGATTACTGCACCTACATATCAAGGCAAAATCGGGCATCCATTGTTATTTAATAATCAAATGCGATCGCACTTACAAAATATTCGTGAAGAAACTCTTGGTTTGCGCCAAGTTATCCAAGAATTTTACCCTGTAATTTGCAAAGTAAACTTGAACGAGCCTTCTGTATTATTAGATATTAACACGCCAGAAGTTTATTTAGATAATTTACGATGACAAAAAAATATAGCATAAGTTTGAGATCTTATCCTATGAACTTTAGGCTTAACTAACTACCATTTAAATCTATTAAAAGAGCGAATTTATTTAATAACTTATGATGAGAAAACCTCTACCTGGGGAGTGATTTGGCTCATGATTCAAATGAAGTAAATATAAAGTACAAAAGCAAATGGACATTGTGTTCTATGAAACTGGATTTTTTTACAAAAGGGCTTTCCATTGTAGGGCGTTGGATAGCTACAACATTGTTTTGCGTATCAGCGATCGCTTTTATTTGGCATGGTGCATTTATTGTAAACACCTCAGCAATGGCGAATCCTGCAACAAACTTAATTGCATCTGTTGATGCCAATGATGCTAAAAGCAAAGCTAGTGAAGATGCTAGAAACACCAAGGGTTTCGTCCAAGAGACACGAGACAAGCTAAAGGATGCAGCAAACAGCAATGCCAATAAAGTAGACGACGCAACAGATAACGGTAGCTTTATTGGGCGCAAAGCACAAAGAGATGCAGCTCGCATTGAGAAAAGAGCAGACGAAGATGCATCTCGCACACAGAAAGCAATAGACGATACCAAAAATGTTGTTGAACGCACTGTTGATAACATCAAGGATGCTTTTAGCAAATAGGCAATAGGCAATAGACATCTCCAGAAATTAATTCTGCGTTACCCGAAATCCTTGTAGAGACGTAGCATTGCTACGTCTCTACATTCTTCTTGCGTCTTGCCTCATCCGCCAACGTGGATACCGGGACGCATTTCGGAATTTTTTTCAGCGCGACGAACTACTTCACGGGTGAGAACGGCAATATCACCTTCACCAAATAAAATAAAACGCAGTAAGTATTGTATGGGGTTTCCCTCGACCCAACCGAAGTAAGCATGGGGAATCTTACCTGTTCGATCGCGAATATACAATAATAAAGCGGCGATCGCATTGGGTACTGCGGCACTCTGAGCGCGTAGGATGCGGTAATCGCCAACTTGCACCCCTTTGACTTTAATCACCTCAGCAAATTCTGAAGCATCTGCCACCATAATTTCTAAAAAGAGAATCGGATCGTCAGCTGGAATATGATTGTCTTCACGTACCTCTTTCTCTTTTGAAGAATACTCTTCGATATCCCCTGTATTCAAGCGATTGGCAATTATTCGTATTGCTCCCTGGCTTTCTTCGGCAATGAATTGTTGGGCAATATCATCAATTTCAATTCGCTCAACTCGCAGTTCAGTCGAACGCCAAACGCGAGAAATCAAGGAAGTACAAATGATTGCACCGATAAAACATGCAGCAATGCGAATCCCTTCTGGTCTTTCGATGATATTAACTACAGTGGTATACACAAACAACACTGTAATTATTCCAAAGATGAAGGTTGCGTGCTTCTCTCTGTGACGGCGAGCTGATAAGGTGACGGCAAAGGCGGCTGAGGTTATCAACACTAGGACGCCAGTTGCGTAAGCCCCGCCTTGAGCTTCGACATTTGCTCGAAAGATAATTGTGACAATAAAAGCGATCGCTGTATAGACTAACACTAAAGGTCGGCTGACTCGTGCCCAATTCGGTGCCATGCCATAGCGTGGCAAGTAACGAGGCACAATATTTAATAGCCCTGCCATTGCCGATGCGCCAGCAAACCACAAAATGGAAATCGTGCTTAAATCGTAAATTGTGCCAAAGCTATTGCCTAAATAAAGATGCGCCAAATAAGCTAAGGCGCGTCCGTTGGCTTTGCCTCCCTGTGCAAATTCTGGCGCGGGAATCAGCAGACTAGTTATAAAACTGCTAGTGAGTAAAAAGAAGCTCATAATCACAGCAGCAGTAGTCAGCAGCTTACGTGTATTTTGAATCCTGGCTCTGGGATACTGGGGAGTGTCGCTGCTGCTACCCTTGACAAGGGGCATAACGGTGACGCCAGTTTCAAAGCCTGATAATCCCAGCGCCAACTTGGGGAATACCAAAAGAGCTAAACCGACGAGTAGTAAAGGATTAGAATTGCGGGCAAATAAGGCAGTCTGCCACTGTGCGATCGCTTCTGGATGATTTAGAATCTGATACGTACCAACGCTAACCACAATAAAGTTCAGCAGCAGATAAACTGCCACCAAAAACACTGCAATACCGATGGCTTCTTTGAAACCTCTCAAGAAAACTGCGCCTAGTAATGCAATTAATATCAGAGTAATAGCGATAGTCTGATCGTGAAGCCAATTTGCAGCTAGGGGATTTTCGATGATATGGGCTGTAGCATCAGCGGCCGACAGAGTAATTGTAATAATAAAGTCCGTTGCTACGAAGCCGAGTAGGCACAGCACAAGTAGTTTGCCTTGCCACCAAGAGAGCAAACGCTCTAACATAGCGATCGACCCTTCCCCATAAGGGCTTTCGGCAGCAATGCGGCGATAGATGGGCAATGCGCCAAACAGCGTCAGCAAAACTAGAATCAGCGTCGCCACAGGAGAAAGAGCGCCAGCTGCCAGTGCTGCAATTCCAGGTTGATATCCCAGAGTCGAGAAATAATCTACACCAGTCAAGCACATCACCTGCCACCAAGGATGCTGGCGATGTGATTCTTCCTTAGGGTAAGGCCCTTGCCGCTTTCGTCTATTTTCTTCCAGCAACCAGCGGATGAACTGTTTGCTGAGCCGTTTTGTTGAAACAATTGATTTAGCCATCAAATACGCTTGTGTTGCAGAAGTCAAAGTGACTGATAGAATCTTTGCTTTTCTCTGTGCGCTTTGTTTTGCAAGAGTGCTGAGCTAGAAGTTAGGAGTTATTATTCTCCTCCTTATCTTCCCACTGCTTGAAGAATTCTTTGCCAACAATTTTACCTACATTGGTATGGCTAAGTCCATCATAAAATCTACCAGAAACTAACGACCAAACCAAACACCTCAAATCAAGGTTGTTGTAGATAATCTCATCCAAATGCGATCGCCTGTATCTTAAGCAAGATAAGCGCGATATTTGAGATAATTGACAATATAACTCTTACTAAAAAAGATCGGGTTAATCCCTATCATCAAAGAACACATCGAAATTACTCCTGGGGTATGTGAAGGTAAGCCCAGGATTGCAGGACATTGGATTAGAGTCCAGGATATTGTTATCTGGCACGAACAGATGCGAATATCACCCGATGAAATTCTTTATCATCATCCTAGTATTAGCCTAGCTGATATTTATGCAGCCTTAGCTTATTATCACGATCGCCAAGAAGAAATTCGGCAAAAAATTGCAGTTGATGTAGAATTTGCTCGCTAACTCCAAGACCAAAATCCATCGCTGTTGCAACAAAAACTAAAGAAGCGCCAGCATGGTTAAAATTAAATTTCATTTAGATGAAACGAAGAAATGCACAATCATTTGGAGTTTTTATAAAAGTAGGCGATCGCTCTATAATTTTTAGCTGCTTAAACCTCCTCAAAAAAAAGTAACTAAAAAAAGATTTGCCCAAGTTAACTGATGCCTATTGCCTGTATGTTAGGTAGGATAGTTATTTACAAAAGCTTGTGGTTTAGTCATAAATGAAAATTGGCATTCAAAAAACAGCAGAAATCCTGGAGCAAGTTCACCAATTAGAATCCACAGTGGGTATCAAAAATGAAGCCTGCCGTTCTAAATTTTTGATTCACCCTGAATTCACATCGAAAGTTTTTTTGTTTTTGCATGGTTTTACAGCAGGCCCTTACCAATTTGAGCCGCTTGGCAAAGCCTTCTTTAACAAAGGATATAACGTTTTAATTCCTTTACAACCCGGTCATGGGCGCTCAGGCAACTGGAGCCGTCAAAATCCTCCACCACTACCAACAGATATTCAGATATATCAACAATTTCTCCTCGAATGGTTGCAGATTGCAAAAACATTAGGAGAACAAGTTGTAATTGGTGGATTATCATCAGGTGGGACTTTAGCTGCTTGGTTAGGTTTAGAGCATCCCCTGGAGATTGACCGCACTTTATTGTTTGCACCTTTTTTCGGTAGCCGTTACTCGCTATTCGATCGACTTATTAAAATCTTGCCAATTTACTTTGAATGGTTTAACAAAGACGCACCTGGCAATTTTGGTTATAAAGGTTTTCGCTTCAAGGCATTACGGATATTTCTTCAATTGGGAGAAGAGGTTTTAGAAAAGGCTCAGAGCTATGTTTGTGCCCCTGTTTTAATGGTATGTAGTGAAGCGGATACTGCTGTTAGTCGCTCCAAGCATCAAGAATTTTTCCGAAGGGTAGTTAAGCAGCAGCCGAAATCCTGGTATTACTGTTTCGATGATTCGCTTCACATTGAACACCGAATGATGACAAAAATGGAAGACAATGATTATGAGGAACTGGTAATTACCCTTGCTAAAGCATTTGTTGAGAGCGATTTGACTTGGCTAGAGTTTGAGCAAATGGCAAAGCGGATAGCACAAGGACAAGCCCATGAACAAATTCTGCAAGAATTAAACCTCGACACTCAAGTTTATCAACAGCTATCTGCAATGATGACTCAAGGTTTTGGCTGTGAGGATCTTAAGTGCATCAATCCATATTATTAAATGTACCAGGAAACAGGCAATCGGCATTGGTCAAACAGGGCATGGGGAAAGGGAAAGGGGTAATACCAATTCAAAATTCAAAATTCAAAATTAATAAAGTCATAATTAGTAAGGCTTTGGTGGGTTTGCATCTGTCTCATTATTTTAGTGAATTGGTATAAGGGGAAAAAGGGAAAGATTAAATTTATTTCTTTTCCCTTTAACCTTTAACCTTTTCCCCTGCCCCCTGCCCCCTGCCCCCTGCCCCCTGCCCCCTGCCTCCTGCCCCCTACTTCTCACCTCAGGAATTGTTAACGCCTTAGATCCCAACCATAACCAAGGTGCTACAATCAACAACCATGCTAGGGGTGCCTACATCATCAGGCTGAGATTACACCCTTAACACCTGAGTCTGGGTAATACCAGCGGAGGGAAGCTGTTTACTGAGGAATTCAATATGAGAACAGAATGGGTTGCTAAGCGGCGTGGGCAGAGTAATGTATCTCAAATGCATTATGCACGCCAAGGTGTTATCACCGAAGAAATGCACTACGTCGCCCAACGGGAAAATCTACCTGCCGACCTCATTCGTGAGGAAGTAGCGCGGGGAAGAATGATTATCCCGGCCAACATTAATCACACTAACCTAGAGCCGATGTGCATCGGCATCGCCTCTAAATGTAAGGTAAATGCTAACATCGGCGCTTCACCCAATTCTTCCAATCTTCAAGAAGAAGTTGATAAGCTGAATCTATCGGTGAAGTACGGTGCTGATACTGTAATGGACTTGTCTACAGGTGGCGGAAATTTGGATGAAATTCGCACCGCCATTATCAACGCTTCCCCAGTTCCCATTGGTACGGTGCCAGTATACCAAGCTTTAGAAAGTGTCCACGGCACAATTGAAAAGCTGACTGCTGATGACTTTCTCCACGTCATCGAAAAACATGCCCAGCAAGGGGTAGACTATCAAACTATCCACGCCGGGATTTTGATTGAACATTTACCCTTGGTAAGAGACCGTATCACTGGTATTGTTTCTCGTGGTGGCGGTATCTTAGCACGGTGGATGTTACATCACCACAAACAAAACCCGCTTTACACCCATTTCCGAGACATCATTGAGATTTTCAAAAAATACGATGTCTCCTTCAGTTTAGGAGATTCCCTGCGCCCTGGCTGCACCCATGATGCCTCGGATGCAGCACAATTGGCTGAATTGAAAACTTTGGGACAGCTAACCCGCAAAGCCTGGGAACATGATGTACAGGTGATGGTGGAAGGCCCTGGACACGTGCCAATGGATCAAATTGAGTTCAACGTCCGCAAGCAGATGGAAGAGTGTTCTGAAGCACCTTTCTATGTTTTGGGGCCATTGGTAACAGATATTGCTCCTGGCTATGACCATATTACTTCAGCGATCGGGGCAGCGATGGCGGGATGGTACGGTACAGCAATGTTGTGCTATGTAACGCCAAAAGAACATTTGGGGTTACCAAATGCCGAAGATGTGCGGAATGGGTTGATAGCTTACAAAATAGCAGCTCACGCAGCGGATATTGCTAGGCATCGCCCTGGTGCAAGGAACAGAGACGATGAACTTTCCAAAGCCCGTTACAACTTCGATTGGAACCGCCAGTTTGAATTAGCACTCGATCCCGAAAGAGCTAAGGAATATCATGATGAAACTTTACCAGCAGACATTTATAAAACTGCTGAGTTTTGTTCTATGTGCGGCCCTAAATTCTGCCCAATGCAAACTAAAGTTGATGCTGATGCGTTGACAGAACTAGAGAAGTTTTTGGCGAAGGAGACTGTTACCCAAAGTTAATTGATGCTGGGCATGGGGCATGGGGCAAACAGTGAGTGTGGGAGGTGTGGGAGGTGTGGGAGGATGGGGAAGCATTAATTCTCTCTCCCCACACTCCCCACACTCCCCACACTTCCCCATCTCCCCATCTCCTCATTTCCCCACTCCCCACTCCCCATTTTTCTTGAGTTATTGTTGGGTAGAAGAAAACTTTTTTAATTACTGCCAATTAAACATAGTAGAAAAGGATGCGAGGAGCGATCGTGGGACAGACACAGGAGCTAGGACAGATTATTATCTTGAATGGTGCCCCGCGATCGGGGAAGTCGAGCATTGTCGAAGCGATCCAGGAGATGTTTGATGGCGTATGGATGAACTTGGGTGTCGATAGGTTTATGCAAATGACTCCCGCACGATACCTGCCAGGAATCGGTCTGCGGCCAGGGGGAGAACGCCAAGACATCGAACCCCTCGTTCCGATTCTCTACAGCGCCATGTATGAATCCATTGCGGCCCACAGTCGCTTGGGACTGAATGTCGTTGTTGATGTCGGGCATCATGAAGGATATGCAATGAAGCGGGGTATTCTAACCGATAGTGCCCGACGTTTAAATGGATTGCCTGTCTTGTTTGTAGGCGTTCGCTGCCCCATCGAGATAATTATCGAAAGACGACAAAACACGGGGTGGAAGGCGGTAAGTGCAGCCGACTCTTCACTGCCAAATCCGGTTGAGTTATGGCAACGTGAAGTCCACATCCCCGGCATCTATGACCTTGAAGTCGATACTTCGTTGTTAAGTCCGGGTGAATGTGCCGAGGTGATACGCCAGCACCTTGTAAATATTCCAGTACCATCGGCATTCCAACGACTCGCTGCACTATCTCCCAACTAAATAAAAGGCAGGGGGCAGGGGGCAGGGGGCAGGGAGAAGGGGGGAAAGAGGGTTTTCCAATTTTTGCACAGATCCGGTAATACCAATTCACAATTCGCAATTAAAGAACTTAGATTTAGCAAGGCTTTCAGGGTTTACATTTGCATCAATTTTTCGTGAAATGGTATAAGAGGTTGCTATTTGCGATCGCCAATGAAAATTTTGATGTTTGCACTGCTTGGAATAGCAGTTCTCAAAAGGCGGTATTCCAGAAGGCAGGAAGAAAGTAAAGTTTAAACCAATACGCTTGGGTTAAGGAAGGACTCATGGTGTAGATAATTGGTCTAGAGAAAACGCAATAAATCAGACGCGATAAATCGCGTCTCTACATGAGGGTTTTGGGCTTATCCGAAGCGTATTGAAGTTTAACCAATCTTACTTACCCAGGAGTTAAAATGCAATTTCTATGGTGAAGCTGCGAATTTTTCCGGTATCTAGGTTAGCTTTATCTTGCACTTCCAGCGTCCAGTTTCCTTGGGGACTTTTACCTTTAAAGGCAGCAAGTTTGGGGGTGTTAACTTCGTCATAGGTTGTTTTGATGTTATCTGAAGATCCGCCCAGGCGGTCGTGGAGAATTATTGGAGGTACGCCTGTTTGGGCTGGGGGGTTAAGAGTAACTACGAGGTCAGCTATGTAAGTATGCTCGATGTCTACGGTAACTTTGATAGATTTGACAAGATTGGTATTTGCGATCGCCAATGGTAATTTTGATGTTTGCAAGTCGGCAATTGGTACATCTTGCACTGCTTGGAATATGCCGATGGGTGATGGTTGATTTGGCTTGGCCAATTCCACAGCTTTGAGAGCATTGATTCGACCGTAACCGTAGAAGGGACTGCGGCCGTTGGCATCATATTTACCTCCGACTGGATCGATGCGATCGCAGGAGCGTTTGATGATGTCTCGTACTTCGTCCCACCGCAGATTTGGGTTTCTGGCAATGATTAAAGCTGCTACACCAGCTGCACCCGGACAAGCGCTAGAAGTTCCACCGAATTCATTTGTGTAGTTACCTCCGGTGTCACCCAAACTGACTTTACCTGAGTTATAGCCAACTGTACCAGAGCGATCGGTTGTCCAAATTCCAGGAGTTTGAGAAGCATCACCATTATTGCTGGGGAAGGCGCACCAGATTGCTTTACCAAAGTCGCTATAAGCGCTTCTTGTGCCGTAGTCGTTACAAGCTGCCACAGCAATGACATTTTGGTAGCTGGCGTAGCCGTCGTTATCCACGCTTTCATTACCATTACCAGCAGCAAACAAAACTACACAGCCTTTGCCGTTACGTCCATTATTAATTGCAAAATCGATCGCCAGTCTTGTAGAGTCGGGTAGAGGCACTTTTTGGTTGTGTAGAGGATCGTTTGGTTCAAACCAAACACCGTCTGCTGGCCCCCAGCTACAAGAAATCACATCAGCACCGTTTTGAGCGGCCCAAACAAAGGCATCAGCTTCGTTTTGCGATCCCAGTGCTGAAGCTAAACGAATCGGTATCAACTTTGCTCCGGGCGCGACACCAGATGCACCAAAGTTACCGTTTGCACAGGCTACTCCAGCACAGGCTGTGCCGTGGTTATCATCGTTTCCCGGTCTGGGGTCGTTAGTTTTACGAGTGACATCACGTGGGGCAACAATTTTTCCCGAAGAACGGAATTCTTCATGATCGAGATCCACGCCGTCGTCGATAATTGCAATAGTCGCTCCTGTACCATCGCTCAATTTCCAAGCTGCCTCAACGTTGGCATGGGCGTTGATAACTTTACTATTAATTGTTGTTTGCTTCAGATGCCACTGTTGGGGAAAAGCTTGACGTGGGCGTAATTCACGCACTAATTCCGGATGACACAACTCAACTGATTGCTCATTTAGAAGTCTCTCGGCGATATCAAAGATGGCTAAACCAGTATTGGCAGGTGCGCTGACAAAATAGGCATTTCGCGCATATTCAAGTTTGCGTTTGATTGTTAAGTTGTAACGTCCTAAAACTTCCTCACACACCCTTGACTCTTGGCGATTATCGAATTTAACAAAGAGGTTTTCGGTATAGATTACAGGTTCTTGGGATCTGGGATCGACGAGAACGCGTCCCGCGAATTCAACTTTAGGTTCTTCATTAAGAATAGCCCTGGCGCGATCGCGCAAAGCTACCCCTTGAGTCGGAACTTTTGCACGCAGAATTTCTACACCCGCTTGTCTAAACCGCGCTGTTAACTCGAATTGATTAAGGATGCTACGAGCTGCAATAGATACAGGTGCAACTTCAAAGGGCCTTTGACCGATCAAAGGGCTGCGGTTTTCGGTACGAACTACAATGTGTTCGTCACTAATTGCAAGTTCATAACGTTGACCATTTTCACCACCATAGCGAACTTCAACCATAATTTAATCTCCTATATTTATTGGGCATGGGGCAAGCAGGAGGTGTGGGAGGTGTGGGAGGTGTGGGAGGAGAGGGAGGAGAGGAAGGTGTGGGAAGAGAGGGGGGCATAAATTCTCTTTCCCCCCACACTCCCCACACTCCCCTCTCTCCCCAGAATCCCCACACTCCCCACACTTCCCTCTCTCTTCCCTCAGTCCCTCATCTCCTTTATCGATTTTCATGTGTTATATCTGGATTAAGGCAAAGAAAAGATATAGCTTAAACAGAATTTAATCTCTCTAAGTTCATACAAGTCTTGAATTCTTCTTTCCAGAAAACAAAAGATTGAAACTCAGGTTGATTTACGAATCTTCACTGTATTTGTGCAGCTGTAGGAAAGATTTGTATTTCATGCCACTAAAAAACGCTATAACATCATTAGAACTTAAGAAAAATGATTTATTTTCCAGCTGAGTATTTTCTGGCGATATATTCTCTACCCCCGATTGCTGAAGTGAGATTCCAAAAAGATTACTTTTCTGAGTATCCCCAACAAATTCGCGTTGGCAGCGAACGCTCTGTTGTATCCTACACTCGTCAGCCTGGGTACTATGCAATACATTACAATCAACCCAGCACGGTGGCTCCAGGAGCAATTTTACAACTTAATGAAGGAGCGATCGCAGTTTTTTCCGGCGACCCCAATCAATCAGAAAAAAATACATTGAGTCCAATTTATACACTAGAACCCAATGGTTCCCTTGCTGTACCAACTGGGCTGGTTTTCATTCGTTTTGCTGAAGGTGTTGATGTGGAATCTCAGCACCAAGCCATCAATCGAGCAGGTTACGAGGTAGAGCAAAGTCTCGCCTATGCACCCCACGCTGCCTGGTTGCGTCCCCGTTCGGGTAATATTATGGATGCGATCGCTGGAATTTCTCGCTTAGAAGCCATACCAAATGTTGAGAATGTTGAACTTCAAATGCTGATGGAAAGGAGTTTGAAGCTAGGGAAGTAAGGGATTTGCCTGTAAACAGAATGTGCAACACTACACCCTAAGTTAAAGCAACTGTTGGAGCATGAGTTTTGCAAATAGCCCTGGTTGATTTGCTAGTTCGGCGAAACTGCCTTGCTGCACTACTTTGCCACCTGCAAGTACATAAATGCGATCGGCGTTTTGAATGGTACTGAGGCGATGGGCGATGGCAACTCTAGTCACCTTTAGCTTTTGTAAGCTTTCACTGACAATTGCCTGAGTTCTGTTATCTAAAGCGCTAGTGGCCTCATCAAACAGCAAAATTCTGGGTTTCAATACCAAGGCCCTGGCAATCAACAACCGCTGTCGTTGTCCGCCGGAGAGATTACTACCTCCCTCACTGACGATTGTATGCATCTGCATCGGCATTGCGGCAATGTCATCCGCCAAACCCGCCATCTGAGCTGCTTCCCAAGCTTCGTCCATTGTCACTAAAGCACCACTGGTAATATTTTCAAAAATCGAAGCTGACATTAAGCGACTATTTTGCAATACCACACCTAATTGGCGGCGGACAGCATGGACATCCAAAGAAGCTAAGTCTTGCCCGTCGTAATAAATTGTGCCAGATTTCGGGAATTCAAACCCCAAAAGTAATCTCAATAAAGTTGATTTACCACTGCCAGAAGGCCCGACAATGGCAATAAATTCTCCGGGTTCAGCACTAATGTTGACATCATCCAGCGTCAAGGGGCCATCGTCACGATAGCGGAAAGTTACCCGATCTACAACTAATTTGCCCGATAGCCTACCCGGATCTGCCTGAGCGGAACTAATTTCTGGTTCAGCTTCTAAAATTGGTTGGGCCCGTTGCCACAAGGGTAAGACTTGCAAAACTTCCACAACTGTGCTGCTGAGGCTAGTGGCTCCGTTAATAAACGTGCCAAAAGCAACGTTGAATGCTAAAAAAGTGCCAGTAGATAAACCACCTCCTCCAGGAGTTTGGGACTGCACAATTAAGCTAGTAGCAAACCAGAAGAGGGCGGCAGTGGTGATTGCAGGTAATATTTGATTGATTACTGCCAAGCTATCTTCAATGCCTTGGGTACTCAGCATTAGTTTCAGTTGATGCGTATACTGTTTACCCCAGTAGGCAAAGGCGCGGGCTTCAGCTTTGGCAACGCGGAGTTTGGTAACTCCATTAATTAACTGCACCATCACACCAAAGATTTCTCCTTGTAGTTCTAGTAATGGACGAACTTTACGGACAATCAGAACACCAGAGATGATGGTTACGACAATATTTACCAGTGCTACTACACAAGCTATGAGAGCTAAGGAGACATTGTAGTAAAATAACAATCCCAGATTCAGTAAGGAGAACAAACTGGAAAAGATTGTTTTTAAAACTGTGTTACCCAGTCTGTGGCGTATTTGACTAATAGCTGTGACTCTAGAATCCAAGTCCCCAACTGAGAAAGAGCGAAAAAAGGAAGCCTTTAAGTTTAACAATCGATCCCACACTGCCGCTTGGGTAGAGGAATCGGCAAAAGTTTCCAGCCTAATGCTGGCAAACCCAAGGGCGAGTTGAAACAGCATTCCGCCAAAGGCAGCAGCTACCAAAGCAACAGCAATTTGGCTTAACAACCCTCGATTAGCATCTGGGATAGCTTTGTCGATGAGGATAGCTGTAGCTTGAGGTGTGAGCATTCCTAACAGACTGATGGTAATTCCCATTACAAAAACTAAAATTAGTTCTTTGTAATGTCCTTGAAGGGCAAATCGAAGTAAATCAAAAGTTTTCAGCTTTTTATCGGGTAAGGGTCGATAGAATGCGTAGGCAGTCTTAGCTAGGGCTGCTGCGATGTGGACATCGACAGGGATAGGCGTTTTTTCTCCAGGAACGTAGAGTTCGTAATGTGTATCAGACACTGGTAATAGTGCCACTGGCAATTTATCGGCAAATCTAAATGCCAACATTGCACCGCAATCTTTTTCCCACCAGTTGTCCCGCAACTGAACTCGTCGCACGCGGATACGCGAAGCCCTAGCGATCGCTTCTACAGGATCTTGCACTCGTGATAAATCTTCTGAGGCAGCTGGCGGGCTAATCTTAATTCCTAATGCTCGTCCAACAGCACCAGCAGCCATTAGTAAGGCTTGGTCTGGGTCATTTGCATCGAGACTACTACTGAATCCTATATTATTTAGCTCGTCTGATTTTGGCTGTGGCAAAACAGATGCTAATTCTGCTAACGTCTGTTGCATCACTTGGCTTTCAAGACGTTCCCTGGCTTGAAATCTCAGTAATTCTGCATCCATTTCCTGCTGTTGCAGCATATTAATGCACTGGAGGAAGTAGATTTGTAGTTGGGACAAACCATCTAACAAAATATTGATATCTTCGATGTCTGCGGTGTTAACACTTTTCACCTCTAGGGTGTTATTTGCTTGCAACCACATATTTGCAGCTAAAGGCAACATTCCACAGGCAGGAGTTAACGGCAGATCGTCAAATCCCATCCATCTAGCACGTCCTTGGAGAATTTGCAGCCATGATATTTGATGCGGCTGGAAGATTTGGTCTTTGACTAAGGAGAAATGGCCGATTTCTGGCAGCGATGTTGGTGTTGTTGGCGTAGTAATACCAGAAAGTATCGAACCTAATTGAGAAATCCAGCGTTCTATCAGAGTTACTACTTCTTGATTAGCGTCAGTAAACAACTGGTTAAAGTCAGTTATCGATACTTTGAGAATTTCTGTTTCCTCAAACGACACTGCCAAAATCTCTTGTTGCTTGCCTATGTTATTTGGTGCAATAGCAAACATCGCCTGTCCTGGTGTGCTACTAAATAAATAGCGACGGGTGCCTTCTGGAACGCCATTATTAACTGCGATCGCAAATAGCGCCAAGTAACCAGATTTCACAAACCAAACTGACTCAGGGTCATCTAGCAGTAACGATTCATTGCATTGAAAATGATAATGTTGTCCTTTGAGGTTTGAGAAGGATAAGAGAGCAGGGGGAGCAGGGGAAGATGAGGGAGATAAAACTTCTGCCTCCTGCCTCCTGCCTTCTGCCTCCTGCCTCCTGCCTTCTGCCTCCTGCCTTCTGCCTTCTGCCTCCTGCCTCCTGCCTTCTACCTCCTGCCTCCTGCCTTCTGCCTCTTCCCCTGCTTCTTCACTACGAATTAATTGTAAATACGGCCCATCAACTTGCCGCAATTGTTGGTGGCTTCCCCGTTGAACTATCTTGCCGCGATCGAGGACAATAATTTCATCACAATCTCTGATGGTCGAGAGTCGATGTGCCACGATGATGCAAGTGCAACCGCGCAACCGCAGATTACGAGTGACGTTCTTTTCTGTTTCGGCATCTAAAGCGCTGGTGGCTTCATCCACGATCAGGATACTGGGATTATTCACCAGAGCACGCGCGATTTCTAAACGTTGCCTTTGACCACCGCTTAAATTAGTAGCACCTTCTAAAAGGTCAGCATGATAGCCTCCAGGTAGTGAAAGGATTACATCGTGAAGTGCTGCGTCTTGACAAGCTCGCACGAGATGAGTGTCAGGTATGGTAGTATCCCAAAGCGTTAAGTTGTCTCTGACGCTGCCAGCAAATAACAAAATCTCTTGCTCGACAACAGAAATAGAATTGGCTAGTATCTGGCGAGCAATATGTTCTCTGGGTGTGCCGTCGAATAGAATTTCTCCCTGCCACGGTTGGTACAGTCCGCATAAAAGTTTGGCAACAGTAGACTTACCAGAACCACTCCCGCCTACCAAGGCAACTCGCTGCCCTGGCTTGAGCGAAAGATTAAAATTTTCAATCAATGGCGGGGCAATTTGACTATAGCCAAATGTCACATTACGTAATTCAACATAACCTTGGAGTTTGGGCAGAGGGTAGGGGGATGAGGGAGATGAAGGAGATAACAGAGGTAAAAAAGTATTTTCTTCCTCTGCTTCCCTGCCCCCCTGCCCCCCTGCCCCCCTGCCTCTTTCTAGCAACTGCCGGTCAATGGGGTTACCTAAGACATCATCGAGGCGAGTTAAATTACCTTCCATTTCTTGAAGTTCGCTTCCCAGGCTGATGAGATTACTTACTGGAGCGAAAAATCTTTGCATCATGCCGAGAAAGGCTATTAACATACCGATGCTCAAGGCTCCATCCATGACTCGCAAACCGCCTACAGCTAAAAGCAGCATGGAAGCGATCGCTGACAAAAAAGATGGTAAAACACCTATTGTCTGGTTTGTTTCTTCTAATTCTTGCTGGGTGTTGATGGCTTTGGCATAGTGTCCCCCCCAACGGGAAAAGAAATCTGACTCTAAGCCAGATGCTTTTAGTGTCTCCATACTCTGAAGACCAGAAATCTCTACGCCCCGAACTTTTCCCTCTTCTTGGATGAGTTTGATATTGGCATCTATGCGCCGCCGTCTCACCCACTGCAAGGCAGTAAGGTTAATAATGACGAAGGCGATCGCAATTAAAGTTAGTACAACATCATATTGCAACATCACTATTACATATAGAAATACTGATGCTGCTGCAATTACTGTAGTCGTTAACTCACCCGAAAGCATGTCGGCAATGCTGTCGTTGAGTTGCATCCGGCTACTGATTTCCCCAGCATAACGCTGATCGTAAAAACTAGCGGGTAGGCGTAAAATGTGCCACAGGTACTGACTCTTCATACCTACGGACAACTTAATTTTCATTTGACGTAAAAACTGCAACTGTAACAGCGTCAAAATTCCACTGAGTCCGGCTGTGAAGATCATGCCTAAAATTAGCGGACGCAACCACTCATAACGACGCTCAATTAATACGTTGTCTACAAATACCTGGGAAAATGCGGGTATTGCCAGTCCAGGAATGACTAACAAAAATCCTGCCAGCACGCAGTAAAGTAATGCACCAAGAGAACCTCGCAGCCGCGACCACAAAGCTAAGATTGTGCTGGGCTTGCGTCCTCCGCGTTGAAACTCTGGACTAGGCTCTAGAACTAGCACTACACCAGTGTAAGCACCGCTGAATTCTTCTAAGGAGACGATGCGCCGTCCAGTAGCAGGGTCATTAAGATAAACTCGCTGTTTATCGAATCCCTCCACCACTAAGAAATGGTTAAAGTTCCAAAATACAATGTAGGGAGATTTTAACTGTAATAAACCGGTTAAGTTGGTTTTAAAGCTTTTAGCGGTAAGTCGATAATTTCTGGCAGCCTTCAAGATATTTAAGGCACTAACTCCATCCCGCGAGACACCGCACGCTTGCCTCAGTTGTGTCAGTGGGACAATGCGGTTGTAATAACCCAGAATAATTCCCAAAGCAGCAGCGCCGCATTCTACTACTTCCATTTGCAGCAGAGTAGGAGTGCGACACCGCTTGTTTTTACGCGTTGGCTTTGCCCACCGCAGGCATCGCCCTAACATATTTTGTAAATTTCGCCAGAACATAAAAATATTTTTTTAAAATAAGAACTCAGTTATCAGAAGGTAGGGGGGCAGGGGGCAGAAGGTAGGAGGCAGGAGGCAGGAGGCAGGAGGCAGAAGGCAGAAGGCAGGAGGCAGAAGGCAGAAGGCAGGAGGCAGAAGGTAGGAGGCAGAAGGTAGGAGGCAGAAGGTAGGAGGCAGGAGGCAGGAGGCAGAAGGTAGAAGGTAGGAGGCAGGAGGCAGAAGGCAGGAGGCAGGAGGCAGAAGTTTTATCTCCCTCATCTTCCCCTGCCCCCCCTGCCTCCCCTGCCCCCCTGCCCCCATCCCGAATATCAAGAAACACCACTCCAGGATCTCAGAATCGGTAGAACAAAGGTAATCGGGGCGCGTTCTTCCACGGTGACTTGTACAGAAGTGGTAGTACCAGAAGTTACCTTCATCTGTGGCCCTTGGGAAGAAGACCATTTGTATTCGCTGAAGGTCGAATTGTCTGGTTGCATTCGCCCAGTAATCAACATCTGTGGCCCTTGTGACATTAAAGCTTCTACGAATTCGGAATTGCCGACTATACTTAATGCACCTTCTTTAGTGACAGGAAAGGCTGAGACTTCTGTGACAGCACCAATGATGCCACCAAAGCGTTCGCGTTGGACTGTACTAGGCGTAACTTGTAACTTCATCCCTGGTTGAATTTGCTTACCATCCCCAATGGGAAAAAATGCCACACTTACAGGTCTAGCGGCTCGCTGTTGTGCGGCGATGGTTCCTATGGGTGTACCCTGTAAAACAACCTGCCCTGGTGTGGCGGAAATTTCTAAAACTCGTCCGGAGTAATTGCTTTTAACTAAGCTGTTACTAGATAGTTGCAGTGCTAATTGAGCAATATTGCGCTGAGCTTCCTGAATTTCTTTTCTGCGGTTAGTTACGGCTTCTAAGTCTTGTTGCACCGCAGCCGCTTCTTTGCTATCTAGTTGTTTTAACTGCGCTTGCAAATCTTTAATTGTGTTCAAATTCTCTAGGTATTGTCGTTGGGCATCTGCTTCCTTGACATCCAGTTGCTTGAGTTGCGATTCGGCTTCATTGATTTGTGTCACGGCATTTAAGTAGTCTTGCTGTGACTGTAGGACTGAATCACCAGAAATTGCTCCCTCTTGCAATAGTTTATTGCGGTTGTCCAATCTTTTTTTAAAGGTAGGCAGCAGTTGTCGCAGTGCTTCTAAGGTTTGGGTTTGGTTGGCGCGATCGCGAGCAATCGAGTCTAACCCTTTGTCTTTTAAAATCGGTGTTAGCTTCTGTACTGTCTGGAGATTTTGCAGCAAAGATTGGCGTTGCTGTTTAATGGCTTCTTTGTCTGCGTTTTGCCGCTGTAGTTGCACTAAGTTAGCAGCGCGATCTTCTGTTTGTAGTTCTTGTAACTTAGAGCGTACTAGTTGTAGCTGTTTCACCAGTTCGCTTTGGTCTAGCGTCGCCAGCACATCTCCTCTAGTTACATAGTCGCCAACTCGGACGTTAATTGTTCGCAATTTACCTGCGATCGGTGACTGAAACGAGGTAACTGTACTGGGATAAACTATTATGCCAGTACCAGTTACTGTAATTGGGATTCGACCTAAAAAACTCCAAGTCAACCCCGTCGCTAGCAAGGAACCAACTGCAACTAGAGGTAGCCACTTTTTCGGGCTAACTACCTGCATGATTTGATCTAGTTCTTCAGGCAAAGAAGCACGCTCTAAAGCTTCTTTACGGAACAGGTCGCTTTTTTGATTAATCACCGAACACCGTCCCAATCTCTATGAGAATGAAAACAAAAACAGTTTTAAGTGAGTACAATACTGTTGCTACAATCGCTAGGAGTTGCAGCCTAAATTAAAAATAGGCAATACAATTGTTTGCTTATTTGACAGTATTAATATTCATAAATAGAAATTATTTTAATCATACCATCTGATGAGAGAGCGATAAATTTATAAATTAAAAATTTTTATTTTTTTATTTTTTATAAACATGAATTAAAGCCCTGATTCAAGGCTTATTTGCTCAGAATTTTAGGACAAATCAAACTTTTTACAGTATTTATAAAAGAGTATAAAAATTTAGGAAAAACACTTTTACATTTAAGTAATCAATTTTTCCCATCTTATATCGAAAATTGACATAAATTACAATCAGTATAGTCCTCAACTAAATCTAGCTGATGAATTTGGTTAGTGTGAATTTCGCATATTTATGACAATACTAACTTTTAAAAGCGAAGTCAATAAGGAACTGAGTGAAAGTTAAATTAAAGTTTGAAAGCTTAAAACTACTTACAAAAAAATATATCTACCTGATGTCTAAAAGTAGGAAAAGTAAGAAAAGTAAGAAAAGTAAGAATTGCTCATCTAATATCTTGCACCTAGCCCATATCCTGCCTGATAATTTATTCTCAGGGTAATAGCACAAGTTCGTTGAAACGGACTCAAATACTGTTCTATTCAAATTTATCTGACTTTAACTATTAGCTCATAAATTTATTTCTTGGCGGGACGAAAAGCTGGTAAGATACACAAAGTTCTCACAAGCGTTCAAAAGCTGAAATCTTTTGTACTGCTTGGAGATTTTACAGCAAAGATTGACATTAGTGTTTAATGACTTCTTTGTCTGCGTTTTGGCGCTGTAGTTTACTAAGTTAGCAGCGCGATATTCTATTTGAGTTGTTCTAGTTTAGAGGGTACTATAGGACTCATATTTGATTTGGTGAAAAAACGACCTACTTGTATAACAGGTTGACACCCTACTCTGTGCCCACTCTCTAGGATTTCATGAATCAAATCAGATTCCTATAGTTGTAACTGTTAAACAAAGGTGTAAAGGTATAGAAAAACACTTTCACTTAGACTGAAATAATCAATTCCTTTTACATCATCATACCTTTACACCGTAGTCTAAAATAGAATTGACAGAATTCGTGAAAAGTCTAGTTAACCGTAAGCGTCGCTTTCTATAACAATCCCGAATCATTCGTGAGAAAATACTGAGATAAAAATCTTTATCACATAGGCATTCTAGCCTGTATTCATCCTCACGTATAATTTAGGACTGCTACATTATTTGTCCTTGCTTCCGAGGTCGATCTTAATAACTAGACCACCAATCTTGAGGCTTATGAAAGCACCATCGTAAAGTTTGTCTAATGCAGATAGGGCTGGTAGTCCCAATTTTGGTAGTTGCAATTTTATTGGTTCCAACTTTGGTGTTTCCCAAAGTCTTCCTCCTACAAGAGCAACCGTTTTTTCGTCATCCAACTCTGTCACAACTGCGAACTCTTCTTGTTCAAGAGTGATGTCAGACATAACAAATCCTTCCATGTACAAAATGAGTTTGGTCTAGCGAAATCCTTTAAGTCACTCAACCAAAAGTTACACTAACTTCCGTTAATGTAACGATTGTGTAATGTTGACACGAAAACATTGACGGGTAGTAAGAAGTAGGGGATAATAATTGTTGGTCGCTTACATTTGACCTTTTACATTATCCAGCTTACACCCGTCAATGTTCGCGTAACGTTGTCGTAGGTTGTAGTACCAGAAATAGTCAGGCCACTATGTTATAAGGTGTGTTTACACTTATTCGTAAGGGTCGTCTCTAGTCCTTTGTCAGTTGTTGGCAGCAATTGGCAAAGGACTACTGGTTTATAAGGGCCTTAACGAAATAATGTGTAAGTTGCATACTTATTTGCTTAGTGGTGTTGTGATTTGTAGTGATGATACAAATCATGATAAAGAAATTTTTGGCAATACAGAGCGTTAAAGTGACTTTTATTGAGTTGATAACTCAATGCACGTACTAGAGAGATAAATTAGTACCCACTAATCAGTAGGATTAATATCTCACGTACGCACGGTCGTTGCTGTACTCATTTTTAGCAGTAGCATTTCCATTGAATGCTATTGCAGTAGCATTTTGCTGGATTATGTTTACTGTAGAATTTTTGCCTACTTTTTTGATGTCAACATCATTGTTATTGTCAACATCGATATCTACTTTTTTAGCTTTGAAATAGTTGTCATAGCCACCGCCGCCGACAACTCCACCGATTTCTTCATCAGCTAACTCTGTCATTACTACGAGGGTTTCTTTTTCAAGTGTTACAACTGACATAAAATTACTTCCTTGTACAAAATGGTTTTTGGATAGTGAAATTCTTTCTTTTGCTTAACCAATAATTATCGATAACAAACTAATCTAGATACTTTAAAAAGAGTATCTTATAATTTTTGTTAGCTTTGTATTTAAAAAGTACTAAAACAGTACCTTTAAAGACATTTGTTATTGGCTAAACCTTTGAATTTCTCTATGTTTAAATAATACATCTTTTTCCAATAAAAGTATATAAAGAAATTATGAAGTTAATAGAAAATATTTTAAAGATTAGATTTTAAAATTATTGAAAAATAAATACCATCAGAGTAAAAAAATAGTACAAATGAACAAAAAAAAAGGTAATAAAAGTAAGAAAAGTAAGAATAATAGAAATAGTAATATAGTTCTATAAGTTATTGAATACTAAGAGCATAGTTGATGCAAAATCTACAAGCAAAGTTATTTAAAAATCAGTTACATGTACTACGTTGTATAGATAATTTTAAATGATTTGTAAGAAAATTTCCTCACCAGTAATTGCCGTATTCCTTATCCAGAGGGAATTACAGGGATTTTATTATAAATAAAAATATTTACGAATTCCAAAAAGCTGCTATATAAGAATAGAATTAGTATCAAAATCGAAAATTCTATCTTTCTACGACAGTTGCCCCAAGTTGGATAACCGATGTATAGTACTAACTTTCTAGTTTCACAGGAAAATAGCAAATATAAATTATTCACAAATAATAAAATTCGCGGCTTCTTTAAAGAAGCCGCGAATTTTAGTCTTATCTAGGTTTAAGCTTAGATTTTGTACCTTACTTGATTAAAAAATACTGCAATAAGTAGTTGGATAAAATTAACTGAATAATGGAATCTTGGAGGATGTTTGAAAAGTATTAGGTGGATAAGGGTAGTCAACTGACGTGAAACAAAAAAATAAGGTTTTTAACGCGGACAGGCAGGTTTTGTTTATGTGCAAGATAAATTGCGAGTTCTAATCGCTGGGACTAGTAATAAATTAGACTTTACAAACATCCTCTTAAAGTGAAAAGAAGCGTAAAATTTCGAGCAACAACTAAGAATGAATTTACAGTACTCTCTTCAATCAAGAAATTTTTAGAAAAACTGCAACCTTTCCAGGCTAATATCTTCATTCTAGCTAGTACTTTGATAGCTTACGCCGCTTCTCTTCATATCCATCACACTTCCACAATTTATCCTACACATACACACCCTTATTTTCTTGTGTCACCTCACATATGTAGCTAGGGAACCGGAACTCCATTAACGAACTTCAATATTTCTTCCGTTGCTTCTACTTTTCCATTTACATCCTTCTTTGTCTTTCTTTTGACTGTTCTTTCATTTCCAATCTGCTTGTCTTCAGTGGATATCTGAATGGTAATATTTCCACCCTCAGGTATATCTGCATCTGAAAAAGACACTGATTCGCCCCCCACTATTCCCTTTAATTCACCATCTTTCAGTTCCTCGACAATAACTTTTTGGCTACACGTAGATTTGAAACTAAATTCGTTGACATTAGTCATAATTTCCTCCAGAAATATGTAGAAAACTTTGGTCTGAGATGTATTTACAAATAACAGTTTTTTTAATAGTTTGTCAACGGTTTATAAAAACATCGTACCTTTACCACTTAACTTACTTTTCCCACTTTTCTATGTTTTAACTTTCTAATTTTTTTAGCAATACTTGTTAGTTAAAAGTAAATATAAACTTTTAAATCTTAATTTTGGCGAAGCTAAATTCGGAGTTACAAATTATTGTCCGATTATATTGAATTTTACTATCAACATTTATACGACATATAAGCTTAATTTTACTATTCTTTATGAAAGAAAATTGTTGGTTAATCTTTGCTATTCAGCAAAATTGAGTTATCAACGCCGTAAAAATATTCTTTTGCTGCTTGCAAAATTATTCTTGATGTTGTCACGAACGTGGGTTTTTAGTTAGAAGATTGAAGTCCTGAAATCTCAAAGCTTTAATTGAAATTAAAACTCTAAACTTTTGGTAAAAATCAGTAATTTACGAACATAGAAGTGACATAGAAAAGTCAGAAGTCAGAATATTCCGACTTCTGGCTATATCACCAACAAGATAATGAGGAGTGTATAATTGGGGTTATATTAGTTATTAAATGAGAGACAAAGAGAATGAATTTGTAGTACTCTCTTTGAGCAACAAACTTTCATAAAAATTACAACCTTTGCAGGCTTATATTTTTATGTTAGTTATCGACTGTAAACTAAATTCGTTTTATCTCCCCAATACATGCCTCATTGTGGCTATGGTTCTACTATTACGCCTCCTAAGCCTAGTGTCGGTAATGGACTGGCGACCAATCCTCCTAGTAATGGCCCTAATGGTGCAGGAATAGGCCCTATTGCCACGAATCCTAATATTGGCAGCTGTCCGATGACTATAGTTGTATCACCTGGAGCACCTCCCACTACTTCTTGTAATTCTCCTTCCTCTGTTATTTCTTCTAATAGAATTTCTTGATTATTGAGTTTTACCAAATCATTAACGTTAGCCATAATTGTCCTCCAGAAACCACTTAGGTGTTTGTGCCTTTGATGTACTTACAAATAACAGTTCAATTAATAGCTTGTCAATAGTTAATACAAAAGAACCTGCTTTTCTTACTTAACCCACTTTTATTGCTTTTCCTACTTTTTTAAATTTCACTTTTCTTGCTTTTAGTAATGACACTTTTACTATGTCCAACAGTAGATAAAAACTTATAAATTTCATACCTAAGTAGGATGTTTTATATAAAATCTTCCTTGTTTAGTCGATATGCTTTAAGTTTTTGGTAATATAGTAAATCCACAGATAAGCTCTGTAGGAGTTACTTACATGGATCATATAAAAGTAAATCTAGCTTATATCAAAAGGCTGATTTCTGAAATTCAATCACCAATTCATATCATTTCCATTAATAACGATATAAATAGGTTAATAGGGGCACACAGCTAGCTGTGCGCTCGACAAAATATTTGTGTTTAACTGGGTTTAGTGAGTTGATATAGCTGTTGCCAGCTATAAAGCACTACAATATATCTCTTGGATGAATATTAAATAGGCCCCTTTAATAAGGATTGATGGAAGAGGTCTAAGAGAATGTTTGAAAAGTCCCCTTGTCGGTGGCAAAACGTTCTAGCTCCCCCTAAATCACCCTTAAAAAGGGGGACTTTGATTCCGTTTTCCCCCTTTTTAAGCTACGGTGTACACACAAGTCTGAAATAGCTGATTAACCAAGGTTTTACCCCACCCTAACCCTAACGCCACTTGCTTCAAGTCGGCAGAGCCGCCCAACGCAGTGGCTCCCCCTTGTCAAGGGGAGGGAATTGGATTTCTTGTTTCTCACCTTGACAAGGGGGGATTAAGGGGGGTAATTCGACTTGTGTGTACAACTGTAGGGGACTTCCAAGAAATAAATTACCCAAATGAAACGAACCACAGAGACACAGAGAACACAGAGGAATGAGGAGGAGAGAGTTTTTTCGTCAGTTTTTTGAGTATTTTTTTATTTGGAAGTCCCTAGTTGCTAAGGGGAGGGGATTAAGGGGTGGGATGCAATGACTGTTGAAATCATAACTAATTAGCCGGACATGATATTACTTATAAATCCTGTGCTGGATTCTCAGGTTGTGAGTAATACCAATTCTGTATGAAGATGCATTTAATTTTTTCAACGTAGACGCGCAGCGGCTTGCCGCAGGCTACCGCCTTCTCTACGAGAGGCTTCCGCCAACGCGCAGCGTCTCGTAGAGAAGAGCGCCAAGGTAAGAGTTTGAGAGAGTTTGGCGCAGCTTCACAAAGAAACGGTATAAAATCAGAAAAACGTTTAGCATTGGTAACAGATGCTTGTAGATTGAGCGATCGCTAAATACAGATATAGTTGTCACAGCTACTCACAATCCTTATTATTTAGGCTGATGCTCTTAGGCTGGGACACGCACAGAAGGCAGGTTTACCGCCGTAGGTGTCGCACAAAAATTCTCAATATGCTATTCAATATTTTCAAAAATTCTCAATCTAGCATTTCATCTATCGATGTTCCTTCTAGCTGGTATGTAGTTTGGGGAACATTAAATACTCCAACAGCGGATGTAGTCTGGCGAGATGACAAATTTGCTGTAATCTCTGCACTAATTACAGAACAATTTGCACTTAGTTCTACAGAACAATTCGTAGTGGTTGGAGATTTGTGGTTAAGCAACCGACTGGAGTTGCTGCAAAAATTAGGAGTCGATGCAAATAGTTTTTCTACAAACAATTGTCAATTGATTGCTGAACTTTGGGAAAAATTTGGTTGCGAATGTCTGAAATTGTTGGAGGGGATGTTTGGGTTAGTAATTTGGGATCGCCACAAACAAGTATTATGGCTGGGACGCGATCGCATTGGTAGCCGGACTCTGTATTATACTAGTGCTGGTGCAATTCGCGCCATCGCGCCAAAAATGCGATCGCTTGTATTGTATCGTTCAACAGATGTAGATTTGGTGGCGTTGCGGGATTATCTCTGCTGCGCTTTCGTACCGGGAGAACGCACACTTTGGGAACAGGTGCGAGAAGTGCGTCCGGGAACTGTTATCGAAATGTCTGCAAACAAAGTTTATACTTACTGGGAATTGCAACAGCAGATTACAGGGGAGAATGAATCTTTAGTATGGCATGGCGATCGCTTGCGTTCTCTACTAGATCGAGTTGTTCGAGAATATTTACCGCAAAATGCACCTGTTGGTGTTTTCCTTTCTGGGGGTTTGGACTCTAGCAGTATCACTGCTTTAGCAGCAAAGTTTCATCATCAACCAGTGCATACTTACTCGATTCATTTTGGTGCTGAATGTCCCAACGAATTAGAGTTTTCTAATTTGGTAGCCGAACATTGTCAAACTCAACACCACATTCTCGAAATTACTTTTAAAGATATGTGGGAACGCTTACCCCAAACAATGGCCCATCTTGACGATCCGATTGGCGATCCGCTGACAGTACCAAATTTTCTTTTGGGAAGAATGGCGCGAGAAAATGTGCAAGTTATTCTCAATGGTGAAGGTGGCGATCCGTGTTTTGGCGGCCCAAAAAATCAACCGATGCTAATTAATAGTTTATACGGTTCAATTAATAATCAAGATTCATTACAAGCATATTTAATTGCTTTTCAAAAGTGTGCGTTAGACTTGCCGCAACTTTTTAAACCAGAAGTTTGGACAGCAGTCAAAACAGAACCATCTGTATTTTCACCTGATTTAAATTCTGATGCCAGTTACTTAAATAGATTAATGGCACTGAATATTAAATTTAAGGGAGCAGACCAAATTTTAACAAAAGTAAATAACTTAACTCAAGCAGCAAATTTACATGGACGATCGCCACTTTTTGACCAGCGAGTTGTTGACTTAAGTATGCAAATTCCTCCACAGTATAAACTTTCTGGAGTAGAAGAAAAAGCAGTACTAAAACAAGCCGTTGCTGATATTTTGCCAAACTCGATTATTCATCGTCCCAAAAGCGGGATGATGGTACCCGTACAAATGGGATTTCGGAAGTATTGGCAACGAGAAGCTAGGAAATTATTGTTAGATAATAAAAGTGCGATCGCGCCTTATTTTAATCAGTCCCTACTACGTGACTGGCTAGCCTATAAAGGCGATATTTGGGGACGCTATGGCGTTAAACTTTGGTTATTGGTAAGCTTAGAAATTTGGTTGCGGGTAAATAAAATTTAGCTTTCTTAATTTTGAATTGATATGAGGCTTATTCATCATGACTGATTTGACATCTGATTTTGTAACCGTCCTATCTCAGGCTGCGGCTGCATATCGAGGAGAAAAAGCTACACGTCCTAGTGCTGAAATATTAGTAAATGCGTTATTAGAAGCAGAAAAAACTGCCAAGCAACAACGGCTGAACTATGGGTTTGAGTCTCTTATAGGAAAATGGCGGCTTTGCTTTGCCACTGGTACAAAAAAAGTTAGGGAACGAGGAGGAATTGTATTAGGCAAGGGTTTGTATGTGCCCAAATTTGTCGGAATTCATATTTCCTTTAGTCCAAATTTAGAACAGGGTTTAGGCAAAGGCGAAATTGGTAATCAGGTTGAATTATTTCCTCTATTGTTAAAGCTTACTGGGCCAATACAATATATGGGTAAGAAAAATTTGTTGGCATTTGACTTTAATAATATGCTCATCAGTCTCTTCGGTCGTATTGTGTATAACAAAAAGATTCGCTCTGGCAAAGTCGAGTCCGAAGATTTTTATAGCCAACCCATAGCTAAATTACCATTCTTTGCCTTCTTTATAGTTACAGAAGATTTCATTGCAGCTCGTGGGCGTGGGGGAGGGCTAGCACTTTGGATTCGAGAAAAGTGAAAAAACAGAATTCAGAATTGGTGAATTCAGGATTTAGGATTTAGGAGACTGTGAGAAACAATACTAAAGAATTTGCGAATGGGACTGAGTTAAGATTTCTAAAAGCGATCGCTCTATAATTTCACTGACAAATTGATTGCCTTGCAAGTTAAGGTGAATGTGGTCGTGAAACAAACTTTTCGGGTCAGGGTTGGAATTAAATATTGGTAAAAAATCGATATATTTAATTTGCTGGGCTTTAGTAAAATCGTTCAAGCGCTCGCGTGCTTTAATTTCATAATCGCGGGAACCAGGTTCGCCAATTTCTCGTAGCAAAGGAGTCATGACAAGCAAAAATTCGCTTTTAGTTTGGCGAGTTAACTCTTGAATTTTACTAATTGCCTCTAGATTAATCCCAACGCGATCGCCTGCTTCATTATGAACTGCTTTCATTTCCGGAATTGGCTTTTGCTTAGTAAGATAACGCTGCCAAACTTCCACTAATCCCAAGGATGGTTTTCTATCTGGATAGTTGCGATCGCGTCCCACTGGTAAAGAAGTCGGAGCAGTAGCAAATAAATCATCGGTATTAATTAGTAATACTATTACCTGAGCATTAAAATTGCTAAACTTTTGTAAATAAGCTAATTCATTTCTTGGCCCCCAAGAGTTAGCGGAAGCATTTAGCACTTCTACTTGCTGATAATTACTGTTAGTAGCTGATGCCAAAGAACGCATCATCAAACTAGATATTGTATTATCTTGCTCCGTCCACCAACCGCCGTTAGCAATAGAATCCCCTAAAAGTAAGACTCGCAACGTCGAAGGTGCAGGTATCTTTGCGATGGCACCACCTCGCATAGAATACTGATTAATTTCAATGCGATTACCAAAACGACGGATACGCTGGTTAGGAGCCAATAAATAACCAACTTGCTCATCAGCAACATAAATCAGGGGATTACCAAAACCAAAAAGCGATCGCAATCCTATCTCCAACACCAAAACGAATCCCACAACCACCGCCAAAATTACAAACGCCAATATTTTCATCATTAGTCCTTAGTTATTAGTCATTAGTCATGGGCCAAACAGGACATGGGGAAAGGGAAAGGGGAAAAGGGGAAAGATTAAATTTATTTCTTTTCCCTTTAACCTTTAACCTTTTACCCTGCCCCCCAGTCCCCACCACTTTGTATCAACCACACCCATCCTCCTAAAGAAGTAAGTAATTGTGGCGATGGAAAAGCTGCCAAGCTTAAACAAAATAATATTGGGGATTTAATGTTATCCGCCAATATAACGACTACAATCAAAACGGACAAATCTTTCACGCTGTAACAGAGGAGGATTACAAAACTGTGTCCGACTTAAATCGAGGAATTATGAAGTTTGAGGGGGCAGATTCCCCAAAAGTAGTCACCATCTCTACCGTGCTGCTTCTGGGGTCGATCGCTGCTTTGATCGTTTGGGCGCTCCAAGCCGCCTATGCCCTAAACTAAAACCATTTTTAGCCTAAAAGGACACTGGCAAAAACGATGTCCGTCTTCGCCAAGTGTCCTTTAGGAAGAATACACAATTGCTGAATTCAAAATTTAAAAGTAAAGTAAAATAGGCTCCACACCTGGCTTGAAAAGCGAGTTTGTGTAGTTTAGCAACTTAAGATACCCTGTCTTTATAAGAAGTCTAGTATGATTAGTATATTCACTCATCAAATATTCTCCTGACTTCTGAATTCTGACTCATGAATTCCTTTTCTTCAAAGTGCTTTTATAACCATCAAAAATTTCATAAAAATTTTAGAGTTGAGATTTGAGATTTTAGATGGCAAATTTAATCTAAAATCCAAAATCCAGAATGTTTGAACTTTGGGCTGTCTTAGTTATTTTAATTGCCTGCCCTCTCTTGGGCGGATTGCCGCTAATTGGATGGATTACTTACGCCCTCAAGCGTAAGCAATTATCACAAGTTGGTACAGGAAACATCAGCGTATCAGCTGCTTTCTATCACGGGGGTACATTTGTTGGGATTCTGGCAGTTTTGTCAGAAGCTTTAAAGGGTATTGTGGCGGTCTTACTGTGCCGCGCTTTCTTCCCAGATGGCTCATTTTGGGAAATAGTCGCTCTCATTGCTCTGGTAATCGGCAGATACTGGATAGGTAGAGGGGCAGGTACGACAAATGTTGTCTGGGGATTTGTCGTACACGACCCACTGGTGGCAATATTTGTATTTTTCTTTGCAGCCATTAGCTTTTCGCTTATGCACTCCAGACAGGTAGTGAAATTTGGGGTTTTGCTACTGTTTCCTTTGTTTGTAACGCTTTTGCACCTGAACGATATCCCCAAAATGCTTGCGGCTGTTGCTTTAGCTGGTCTAATGGCCTGGATTTATACAAAAATTCCTGACGATATGAATCTGTCAGCTCAAGAAGCACAGACAGAATCGCAAGCGATGTTGGAATTTTTACGCGGCGAGCGAACAATGGTTTCTTTAGATGAAGAGTTAGATGCTGCCATCGTTGGCGAAAAGGCAGCTACATTATCTCAAATTAAGCGCTGGGGTTACTCAGTTCCAAAGGGATGGGTACTTGCGCCGGTTGATGAAGATCCGCAACTGTTAACGGAATTTCTTCAACCATCAGAATTATCTCCCTTGGTGGTGCGTTCCTCTGCTATTGGTGAAGATTCAGAACACGCTTCTGCGGCTGGGCAGTATAAAACAGTTTTAAATGTTACCAGTCCCCAAGCATTACAAGAAGCGATCGCCGAAGTGCAAGCTTCCTACAATCATCCATCTGCTGTACAATATCGGCGCGATCGCGGTTTAAATGAAACAGCAATGGCAGTGCTAATTCAACAACAAGTCCAAAGTGTCTTTTCTGGCGTTGCTTTCAGCCGCGATCCCATTACCCAGCAAGGTGATGCAATTATTATTGAAGCCCTCCCAGGCAGCCCGACACAAGTCGTTTCTGGAAAAGTTACACCAGAACAATATCGGGCTTTTATTTTTGAGGCAGAAAATTCTTCCTCCGTACAATTGGAGGGTGAAGGACGAGTCCCACAAGCATTAATCAAGCAAGTTGCCTATTTAGCTTACCGACTGGAAAAACGTTACAACGGCGTTCCTCAAGATATCGAATGGAGTTACGACGGTCAAACCCTTTGGGTATTGCAATCTCGACCAATCACCACTTTGCTACCCATTTGGACGCGAAAAATTGCTGCCGAAGTAATTCCGGGAGTCATTCACCCCTTAACATGGTCGATTAATCGTCCCTTAACTTGTGGAGTTTGGGGAGAAATTTTTACTTTAGTTTTGGGCGAACGTGCTTCCGGGTTAGATTTCGCTGAAACGGCAACTCTCCATTATTCGAGAGCTTACTTTAACGCATCCCTCTTAGGAGATATTTTTATCCGTATGGGATTGCCGCCGGAAAGTCTGGAGTTTTTAACCAGGGGAACGAAACTCAGTAAGCCGTCTTGGAAGTCCACTTGGGAGAATTTTCCAGGACTAGGAAGGTTACTCAAGCGAGAGTTAAGCTTAGAAAAGGACTTCAAACAGGATTATTACAAACAGTTCATTCCTGGGTTGTCGCAGTTGGCGCAGGAAGATATAAATAACTTGGAAGCGCCGCAGCTGTTAGCAAGAATTAACTTGATTTTAGAATTGCTGCGTCAAGCAACGTATTACAGCATTTTAGCTCCCTTGAGTGCTGCCTTAAGACAGGCGATTTTTCGGGTGAAGGATAAGCAAATCGATCGTAGCGTCACCCCAGAGGTAGCAGCATTGCGATCGCTAGCTGCAATAGCCGCAGATGCCAAAGAGATATTACCTAACTGCGAACCACAACACGTGTTTGAAGAGTTAAAGCAAACCCCCGAAGGAAAGAAAATCCTGCAAGAATTTGACGAATTGCTTCAGGATTATGGCTATTTAAGCGAAGTCGGAACTGATATTTCCGTTCCTACTTGGCGGGAGAATCCGCAATTCATCAAGCAGATGTTTGTGCAGTTAATCCAGGGGAACGAACTACAAGTAAGCGGTAAAGACAAGAACAATAACATCTTTTTCAGTCCCCGCAAACGTGGGTTTGTCCAGCGGCGCGTGGATATCAAAGGACGAGTTACCGAAGTTTATTCACGGCTTTTGGCTGAATTGCGTTGGTGTTTCGTTGCTTTAGAAAAGATTTGGTTAAAGTCTGGTTTACTCAATAAAACAGACGATATCTTTTTTCTCGACTTTGATGAAGTGCGGCGTTTAGTCGCTCTTGAAGATTCCACATTAGCTGAAAACTTGGTTGAGTTAGTGGAATTTAGGCGATCGCAATTTTTCCAAGATAGCGAGATTACTCAAGTACCCTTTGTAGTCTACGGCAATACGCCGCCTCATCCCTTAGCGCCTTCTGCTCTCTACTCCGACCAACTTTTACAAGGCATTGGAGCTAGTCACGGACAAGCCGAAGGCAGAGTAAAGGTGTTGCGAAATTTACAAGATGTACCAAACATCGATCGCGACACAATATTAGTAGTACCTTACACAGATTCCGGCTGGGCACCATTATTATTAAGGGCTGGAGGATTGATTGCCGAAGCTGGCGGACGGCTTTCTCATGGTGCGATCGTTGCACGGGAATACGGAATTCCCGCAGTTATGGATGTTCGTGGCGCAACATGGTTATTGCAAGATGGTCAACGGGTACGGATTGATGGAACTAGGGGTATTGTGGAATTGTCCAACGATTTGAGGCCCGAATGATTACTATAGCAGGTAATAGGTAATAGGCTTGACAAAACAATTCGCAATCGCGAACGCAATTGAATAATTGATTTATAGCCGTAGCCACATAAGTCAGGACATAAAGCGATCGCAAAACCCAACAGCAAGAGACTTTCTTTGTCTGTTGCCTATTGCCTATTGTCTAACATCTCTAACGAAAATTAGAATTGTGGCGTATCAGATTCATAAATTCCTGACGAGTACGTCCATCTTCAGCAAAAACACCACGCATTGCACTAGTAACAGTCCAAGAACCGGGTTTTTGCACGCCACGCATTACCATACACATATGGGTTGCTTCTATTACCACTGCAACTCCTTGGGGTTTGAGTAACCCTTGCAATGCATCAGCAATTTGCACCGTCAGACGTTCTTGTACTTGTAAACGTCGTGCATACATCTCGCAAATACGGGCAATCTTTGATAGTCCTATAACTTTACCATTGGGAATGTAAGCAACATGGGCACGGCCAATAATCGGCAGGATATGATGTTCGCAGGAACTGAAAATATCGATGTCCCGAACTAAAACCATTTCATGGGCATCTTCTGTAAAGACTGCTCCATTTAGCAGATCATCCAAAGACTCATGATATCCTTTTGTGAGAAACTGCAACGCTTTCACCAGTCTTTTTGGAGTATCTTTTAGCCCTTCTCGGTCTGGATCTTCTCCTAATCCAATCAATAAAGTACGTACAGCCTGCATCATTTCGGCTTCTGTGACAGTCTGCTGTTCTTCAGTCATTAAAGATGACAGTCTCTGATCGGCAGAAGTTAGATCGGGACGAATCGATAGAATCATTTTGTAAGTTCTGTGGGAATGTTTGACAAATCAGCCTTTTGCCAGATGTGTGTTTCCATCAGCTACTGACTCGCCACTCAGTTTAACATAACTTTATATTTCTTTAAATATGCATTAATACAGTTCAGGTAAGAAAGTTTCTCGATGGAAGCAGGGGAACAGAAAACAGGAGTGAGAAAAAACAGGTTTATCTGAGCTGTATTGAAATATGCATAATATTTTCTCAGCCGCAAAACGAAGCAAGTATGTGGCTTGGGGAAACGCTAACGGGAAATTCGCGTTTCTACGGGAGCATCCCAATTTGGCAAAAATATATAGAACTGATGCAAAAACCCTTTTAAATCTTCTTTCCTTTGTGTCCTTTGCGGTACCCTTCGGCAAGCCGCTTCTCTTCAAGACGCTCCGCGAACGCGTCTACGTTTTTTCTCCTCCGGGATAAGTCACAATACCGTATGTAAATTAAACTTGCACATTTAGTATGCTCCCGTTTCTACTGCGTCTGTGTGAAGAGAAGTAGTGTTTGTTTAAAAAAGTCTGCAACTAAGTAACATCAAAAATTCAAGTATTTAAAACTACTTTTTAAGCAGCCTTTCACTGAGCATATCTTTTTGGCGATCGCCTTCAACTTTCTTTGAGAATATCAAATTGCATTTTCAGAAAACCATCTAATGTGAGATATTTGGACGCAATTCTTATAGTTATGTTTTTATTTATAGCTTTAGGAGTTTTTTCACTGGAAAACGTTTCCATAAATGCTGATTTTTGAAAGTAGCCATTAAAAGTTAGGTAGAAAACTCATAGCCATAATTCCTAGCATGACTTATTCATAAACGAGCTTATAAGTAGGTAAACATAATTAAATGTAAAATACAGAAGTTTAAAAACCTGGTACTAGCTTTTCCCTTCTGCCTCCTGCCTTCTACTTATACAAATACAAAAAAAAGCCCGCTATTGCGGACTTTAGTAAGGGCTTCTGTCACTTTTTTCGGCTACAATCATGTATGAATCATGATATTTTTATTTTTAATGATTATTTCCTAAAATGCAAGTGCTTAAGCTTAAAAGAATAGACATAATTACTTGAATTATATCTTTTAGCTGAAATAGGTAAAAACTTTATTTTTAAACTAAATTTTATCAGAATCTAAATCTTTTTAAGTCCTGTTTGCAGCCAACAATAATAACACAAAACATCTATTTTCATGCGATTATTTTTGGACAAAACACAGATATATATGTCTTTTCAAACTTCAGTAATCACAAGATTTTTACATTAAAAAGGTAAAGGTGGTCAGGTATAACAGCCCCAGGAATGAATTCTCAATCCTGGGGTTTTACTTTCTATGAACATGCCATTACCACCAAAAAGGCGATCGCCGACTTGCACAGTTACCGTGGCAGTAGTGGTGAGTTGACCATCAGCGATCGTGTAGTCAGAAGAGGCAGGGGAGCAGGGAGCAAGGGGGAAAACTCAAACGGAGCTTGTACTCGCCAAGAGCAAGAGTGCCCTTCTAGGGCGAGACACCCTCTCCATGTTCCGCAACGCCTGTCGCAGTTCTTGAAAGGACTTGCTCCCCCTGCTTCTTCGGTCAAAGCTCACTGCTACCAAACACTACGTAGCTCTGATTAGCACCTATTGGATCTTGAAAACCGACAGCACTTGCTCCAATATAGGACTTATGCATTGACAAGAAATATCAAATATGGATGATTAAAAAACCACATTTGTCGTAGGGAACACTGCTGTGCCCCTGCATCGAGGGTTGATTTGCCATCGAATAATAATTAATAAAAGCCTGAAACGACCTATGTATGTAATTCACATCATGATTAATTTGTACAGTGCGTAAGTCCTACAATAATCAACCGTTGCTGCTGTCGAGGTCAGATCTGCATTAGCCATTGTTATTAGTTCCTGTTAATTTTGAATTGTTCTCATCCCACCGTCACAATTCGGCGAATTTCATCACTGCGAAACCCGATCGCCATTGGACGACGCACCCCTGGTAAGGCTACCACGTCGTATAATTCCGATACCACCCCTTGTAAGCGCACGGAATGAACGAGATCGCCGCTCCTCAGGTCAATTACCAGTAACCCACACCGAGGTTGAACGTTTTTGTGTTGCAATTTCTCGTCTAAAAGCAAGCCGCTGAAGGTCTTGTTATGTCTGGGTTGGGAAATTCCCACCACTGCAAAGTCACCATAAAAAGTACAACCGCGCAGATATCCTGGGCAAAAGGCGACTGGTTCAAACACTCCCCGTTCTATGTCTGCAAAGCCAAACTCCCCCGTACCTGAGTCGAGCAGCCAGAGTTTGTTCTGATACCAGCGCGGTGAGTGGGGCATGGATAGGCCGCGCAACACGATTTCATTACTCTCGACATCAATTACGCAACCCCCATTTCGCCGATGCTCCCGCCAGCCTTCTGCCACATCCGACTGGCTGACAGCAGTGACGTATTTGGGTTTTCCTGCCTGCATTGCCAACCCATTCAGGTGACACCTATCTTCGGCTGCTAGCTTGCTGATAAAGTTGGGTTGCCATAGGTAAACGAAACTGTGGGTTTCACTAACTGTTGCCAAACAACTAAATAATGTATTGACAAATACTAGTTTTTGTGATTCAAAATCTTTTTCTTCTGTTTGACTCAAAGCGACATCGTGAATATCCAAATCTCCCGTTACATAACTCATCTGCGGCAAATAAACAGCGTCGTAGCCTTGGTGGTTTTGTCCGGGTTGGATGATGTTTTCAAATCGCCACAGCTGATACAGGGAACTCATGTAGAGGCTGGTGTCATTGGCATACAATCCCATGCACCGTTCAAAGGTGCGTTCAAATACAGATAATCTGCCGTTTGGCTGCAAGCCAATGAAAAATAACTTTCCTGCTTGATAGGTAGTGAAGGATAAACTAAGGTTTTGCTCATACAGCCAAGCGGTGAACTGACGAGAAGCCTCGATTTCTAAAGATGGTTTTTCACTGGGATTCACTTGGCTTTGACTCCTTGATAACTCCGGTGTTTAGCCCATCCCGATTTTACTTCTGAATTCTGCTGTATTTTTTATTTGAGCTAACTTCTTTGGCCTTGCTTCTTAGAATCATTCAGATGGATTTCTATATCTATACCTTTCATATTGCAATTTATATACGACAACAACGCATAGATAAAAATAATGACGCCCAGCATCTCTAGCACCTCTTCTATAGTTGCGATTAAAGAATAAAACATATTACTTTGGGTGTAGTAATAATGATAGTATCCGCCTACTATTTCACTACCAATTGCACCAGTTACGTAGATTGCCCCAGCAATCAAAAATAAGCGTCGTGTCTTTCTAGGAAGAGTAGTGATAAATCGCCCAAACACTAGCAAAAATCCAAGTACGAAGATAGCGCCCGCAATAACCCAAGCATAGTAAAAAAAACCACTGGTATTGAATATGTTTGCCAATGGTCTAGTTAGTCTTTCATGAAGACCGATTAATTCGTCTAAACAAAAAACAGCAAAGACTATTGACAACCCTCTCCACGCCCATAAATCTTTATTTTTAGATAACTTCTGAGCTTGGAAGATAATCTCGGTCAGAATAGAACAAAATAGTAAAGCTACTCCAGAGTAAAGTGTAGGAATATTATTCTCACTGTTGAGGTCGAATAAAATTCTAAACATATCCCTACCAAAAAAGTCAGGTAGATAGTAGATATTGTAATTAGCAACAAGACTCGCAAGAGCAAATAACGATACCACAGCAAGCAGAAATTTGAGGGTTTTGTTGGCAGAAAGATATACTTTCAATTGATGGGCTGATTGCAACGCTGCCATCGTACCTTGTGATTTTATAGAACTCCTTGGCTCAGCTACAGATAAATAATCGCTCTTGCGATTGTTGGAATATGACTGATTTTTCAAGATTTTATTTCGTTCTGGCAATACAACGTTTGACATCAAGTATTCAATGGTTTCCTGCTTGATAAAACCATGCTTTGCCAGAATTTGTCCTAACTGCTCACCACTAAACTTTTGTGTCTTGAGTGCTGTGTTTAATTGATCTGGAGTAATTAGTTCAGCTTCAATCAAGTATGTTCCTAGCGGCTTAATCTCAAAACTTTGCGCGTCTATTTTTCTAATCAATAGGACTCCTTGTTTTCGTTAGTGAGATGTAATAAGTTTTTCAGCCTTGTTTATGAAATATTAAAATTGCTGACAACAACATCAGCTTTAACATTTAGATAATCTAAGATTAACCTTCTTTTGTGTGAAACCAAAATTTTGATAATTAAATTATATCTATTTATTAAATAGATATAATTTATACGTATATCGTTTCTGCCGTTGCTGTTGTCTCCAAATGCATTAATAAATAGGACTTACGCAAAATATCTCTCAAACTCTCATTTCTTCGTGACGCGCCAGTTGCTTCAAGTGTGAAAAACTTGACAGCTAAGTGGGTTTATAGTATTTTTGTACTATAAACTTCATGTATAAAACTTTAACACTTGCGACTACGCCAATAGGAGAGCAAAATTAATGAGGCTGTCTAAGGTAGACTTGAGCAGTTTAGTAGCGATCGCTCACTCTGACGGATATTTGCAGTTGTTACTAGATCGGGGTAACGAGCTAGAGTTTTTGGAAATTCCCGCACCGATACAAGCTTATGAAGGATTGCAAGAACTTAACGAAGCCATCGCCGAAACTACTGCACTACCTTTTGAAGAAGAACCAATTGCTATGTTACCAGTTAGCTCATCAATGGCGGCAGCTGTAGGTTACGATCGCGACGAACAGATTTTACAAGTTGAGTTTCAAAATGGCTCTGTTTATCAATACTTAGGCGTAGAGGAGGATACTTGGGAAGATTTACATGGCTCAGACTCAATTGGCAGCTTTTTCAATCAAGAAATTAAAGGCAGATATGAGTGCGATCGTATAGATGGCACTGATTATTAATAGGCAATAGGCTTGGGAAAGTCTCTTAGTGTCGAGGTTATGTCCTAACCTAGCTGGCAGCTGCTATACATCTATTTACATAGATTAAATTATTCTTGCCCACTTATCTTGCTCGCTCACTTATAGAAAGGGATTCTAATCCTTAGAGGATCTTTGATAATAGGGAATCAAATGGGCAACTAAACATAAACCAGTAACGGTTTGTTCAGCGAGAATAGAAAAAGCCCACATAATGTTGACGCAGTTATGACAACTACACTTACCTCTCGTGTTAAACCAAGAGCTGAAGATAGTTTTACCATTAGCTTTGCACCATTGTCTCTTGAAGAGATTTATACCAAGTCTGACGATCCAGCTAACGGTGCCGTAGTTGTGATGAGTGGAATGGTTCGCAATCAAACTGATGGTAAACCTGTGGTTGCCCTAGAGTATCAAGCTTATGAACCTATGGCATTGCAAGTATTCTATCAAATTGCTAGTGATATTCGTTCATCTACGTCTGATGTGAATCGAGTGGCAATTCATCATCGCATCGGACGTTTGCGAGTTGGAGAAATCAGCGTTTTAGTAGCAGTGGGTTGTCCTCATCGCAGTGAAGCGTTTGAAGCTTGCCGCTATGCTATCGATACCCTCAAACATAATGCACCTATATGGAAGAAAGAACATTGGCAAGATGGTTCTAGTCGCTGGGTAAGTATTGCTGCTTGCGAACAGTTAGGACAAAATTGTTCTTAAGAATTGAGTATAGGACAAGCAGGAGGTGTGGGAGGTGTGGGAGGTGTGGGAGGTGTGGGAGGATGGGGAAGAAATCTTTCCCCCCACACTCCCCACACTCCCCCATCCCCCCTCTCTCCCCACACTCCCTAGTCCCTACTTCTGAACGCTCTCATTTACAGTAGTCTTTAGCACTTTGAGTGGAATGGACGGTTACTTGCGACCATTCTCTAATGACGAATTCGCTTAAACCGACGTGTGGCGATCGCTTGGGGTCAAGTTTTTGCCAATCACTTTGACTTCCCCAATCGTAAGTATATCCTAGTTGTGTCCACGGGTAATTAATAACGCCGGCTGATGCATTACTTGATGAACCGTAGCGACTCTTAAATTGCTGGGTAAACCAATCTTGGTAGCTGTTTGAGATTGACTCAAAGGCATTAGGTAAAGGAAATTCTAGTTCTGCCTCATGGTCGGTAATGTTAGGATCTTTACTAGGACGAAATAGCGATCGCGGTTCTACCCAAAGTTCAACAATATATCTGTTTGCAGTTTTATCTGGGGGTAAACCCAAAACTTGGTTGAGTCGATAGTCTAAAGATGTTTGAGTTGTGGGACTATAGGCTTTGCAGAATTTTTGTAAGTCTGGGACAGCAGTAACCCACAAATCGCGGGGTAAAAGCATCGAGTTACCCACATTTTCTGCATATCCACGAAAGCTTGTCCAGGCTACTACTAAAACACGGCTCTTGTCCCATTTAAGATCGAGATTATACCAGACAATGGGAGTTAGGTTTCGATAGATTTCACGAGGTTCTGCGATTTTTGCATCCTCCACCGCATCCACATAGGCTTGCGGTAAGGGTGGTTGCTCCGAAGCATTTGGTGTTGTTTGCGCCACAGATGCACAATCAACCAATGCGGCGGTAATGCTGGCAATAATAGCAGCATAAGGGAAAATTCGTTTTTTGGTGCGATCGCCAGCCCGAACAAAATTCATTAACAGCATTATCCTATTCAGTTTTTTCATTTAGCAGATATTAATTCGATCGCAGACAACCCTCCTCTTTTGTCTAAAAACAACATCGGGAAGATAGTTCTAGCAACTGGCTCAGTATTATTACTTGTGAAAATCAAGATCGTCAATAGTCATTTATCACTTGTAATCAATAAAGACAAACGACTATAGAACTTACGCATTGACGCAAAATACAAGGTATGCACAGTTTGAAAACCATATCTCTCGTAGGGGCATAGCATTGCTGTGCCCCTACAACGCGGGTTTACGTATCATTAAAGAACGATTAATCAAAGCCTGAAACGTACTATTTATTAAACTAAGCCGCTCCGTCACCAGAGCGACTCGTCTTCAGAACCGGACGTG
>JAVRBO020000009.1:0-123909 GCA_034531195.2 Nostoc sp. ChiSLP01 | reverse complement strand
AGGAGTTAGGAGTGAGGAGTTAGGAGTGAGGAGTTAGGAGTGAGGAGTTAGGAGTTCTGAAAAAAACTTTTAATTCAAAACTCAAAACTCAAAACTTCAAATTGATAACTTTTAACTTCTAACTCTTAACTTTTAACTCTTAACTTCTAACTTTTAACTCCTAAATCTTGATTTTTCAGTCTTTGGGGTAGGCGATCTTGTCGAATTAAGTCTTGATAAGTTTCACGTTGCAAAATTAAATTTGCTTCGCCATTCGCCACTACCACTGCTGCCGATCGCGGCAAGCGGTTGTAGTTAGATGCCATACTGTAATTGTACGCACCAGTTCCCATAACTACGAGAATATCTCCCGGTTCTGTCTTTGGGAGTAGGGCATTTTTAATCAGAATATCTCCTGATTCACAATGTTTACCAGCAATTGTGACGGTTTCGCTTAGAGGAGAGGACATTTTATTGGCAACTACCGCCCGATAAACTGATTGATAAGTAATCGGACGGGGATTGTCAGACATGCCTCCATCAATTGCTACGTAGGTGCGAATTTCGGGGATAACTTTGGATGAACCAATAGTGTAGGCTGTAACGCAAGCCGTGGCAATTAGCGATCGCCCCGGTTCGCAAAGTAATTTTGGCAAGGGTAAATTTTCGGCTGCACAAGCTTCCTGAATTACCTCGCAAATCGGCTTCACCCACTCTTCAATGCTAGGGGGATCGTCTGATTCTACATACTTAATCCCTAAGCCACCACCGACATTTAACTCGGTCAAATTTAAACCATACTTTGCCGCATCACGGAACCACTGCACCATGAGAGCAGCTAAATCTCGATGCGGTTGGCGCTCAAAAATTTGAGAGCCAATATGAGCGTGTAACCCTACGCAGTTAAGGACAGATTGTTTACTGACAAAAGTAAATAATTCCTCTAACTCATTCGGATCGAAGCCAAATTTACTATCTAGCTGCCCTGTGCGGATATACTCATGTGTGTGACATTCAATACCCGGCGTTAGACGCAACAAAAATCTAGGCTGTAGGTCAGGAGAATTTGCTGTCTCAACAATTTCCACCAAAGTACGTAACTCGTGCCAGTTATCTACCACAATAGTGCAGCCGACTTCTGTGGCAAAAATCAGTTCTTCACGAGATTTATTGTTGCTATGAAGATAGATTTTCTCAGGATTGACGCCTGCTTGCAGCGCAGTGTAAAGTTCACCGCCTGATGCGACATCAATTCCTAAACCCTCAGAGGCAGCGATCGCACAAACAGCTAGACAATTCCATGCTTTTGAGGCATACAATACTTGAGATTCGCCTTTGTAGTATTGCTTAAAAGTATCTCGGTATTGCTGACAACCCAAACGCAGGGTTTCTTCATCTAAAATATACAAAGGCGAACCAAACTGCTTAACTAGGGTTGTGACATCACACCCACCAATTTCCAAGAAGTCGCGATCGTGAACTCTGGCTGTTAAGGGTAAAAGTTCCTGATTAGGCGAGGAATGTGCTTTGCTGCTGGCCCTTTGAGGTAAATATTGACTTCCAGAATGTTGAACCCCAGTGGGGTGAGTCGATACCATAACTATAATTAATTGTCCTTGTTCAAAATACTGGGGTGAGTGAGTCTCCCGTTTCCCAGTTTACAAAGGGTTTGTAATCTTATTCAACTCTCTTCAAAAGAGGGAAAAGGGAATGGTCAAGGAACAACATCAAGAAAATTTGACGCAAGCAGAGGTTTGTTGCTCGTTCGTTCCCTCTTGATGTAGGGTCTTGAGTCGTCCGCTTACACCAAACAAACCTTAATGATGGAGTTTAAATCCCCCATCGCAACCCCTGTTGCCTTTTGCCTTTTGCCTTTTGCCTCTTAATAAATGTGAGCTTATTAGACTTAGAAATTCAACTACTCAACAAAGAGCATCTAAGTGCATTACTGCAACTAGATGAAGCTTGTTTTGGTGGTCTGTGGACAATGGAGGGTTACCAACGAGAGTTGGACAGTCCCAACAGCGATTTGTTGGGTTTGTTTTCCCCTGTCTCTGGTTCAAAACTGCTAGGAATGGGTTGCTTTTGGTCAATTTTAGAGGAAGCTCACATTACAATTTTGGCGGTTCATCCCCAATATCAGCGCCAAGGTTTAGGACAGGCTTTACTATATTCGCTCATCAAGACAGCGTGCGATCGCGGTTTGGAGCGAGCCACCCTCGAAGTGCGAGCTTCTAACTTAGGGGCTATATCTTTATATCAAAAATTTGGCTTCAAAACAGCAGGCCGCCGTCGGCGTTACTACCAAGATAACGGCGAAGATGCACTCGTTCTCTGGCTCGGTGACCTCCAACACCCGAAATTTCAAACAACTTTAGACCATTGGCATTCTATTGTTAGCGATCGCTTGAGCAAATCTTCTTGGAAGTTGGTTTTTAAAGGCAATGGGGCACGGTAAGACGCCGCGGCGCATAGAAAAACAAATGACCAATGACAAAAGCTTCAGCAAAAAAGTGTAACTCTGCTATGCCTAATTTTTATTTAAATATTTGATGACAAATATTTTTTCAATAAGCAGAATATATATTAATAATTGTATATTGATTAATATCAAGAAATGTGTTAATAATAAATGTTTGGGATAAACTAATAAACTTAAAAAATTAACAGTTAACCATTTGTCATAAATCCCAAAAAGGCTGGTAGACTAAAGCTCCTCAGTACACTAGCCACAAGAAAGTAGTAACAAGGTAGTAATTTCCGCATAATCCTAAATCATCAGCTTTGGATGTCTATAATCTGTTATACAGGCGTCCAAAAGCTTAGCCTGTGCTAAAATCAGCGTACCGGCACGACGCAGGTGATAGGATAAAGCCATGTTTGAGCGCTTCACAGAAAAAGCCATTAAGGTAATCATGCTGGCCCAAGAAGAGGCCCGCCGTTTAGGCCACAATTTTGTCGGTACCGAGCAGATCCTCTTGGGTCTGATTGGTGAAGGCACCGGTGTGGCCGCGAAGGTGCTGAAATCAATGGGCGTCAATCTCAAAGATGCTCGGATTGAAGTTGAAAAAATTATAGGCCGGGGATCGGGCTTTGTGGCCGTGGAAATTCCGTTTACGCCACGGGCAAAGCGAGTTCTAGAACTCTCCTTGGAAGAAGCACGCCAACTGGGGCATAACTACATTGGCACCGAGCATCTGCTGTTGGGCCTAATCCGCGAAGGGGAAGGTGTAGCAGCCAGGGTGCTAGAAAACCTCGGTGTGGATCTATCCAAGGTAAGAACCCAAGTCATCCGCATGTTGGGAGAAACTGCTGAAGTTTCACCAGGCGGTTCATCAGGTCGCACAAAAACCCCGACTCTGGATGAATTTGGCTCTAACCTGACCCAAATGGCCACAGATAACAAGCTCGATCCTGTAGTAGGACGCGCCAAAGAAATTGAGCGGGTGATTCAGATATTGGGTCGCCGGACAAAAAATAACCCAGTGCTGATTGGGGAACCAGGTGTTGGTAAAACAGCGATCGCCGAAGGTCTAGCTTCACGCATTGCCAACAAAGATGTCCCTGACATTCTGGAAGATAAACGCGTAGTCACACTGGACATCGGTTTGCTAGTAGCAGGTACCAAGTACCGGGGTGAATTTGAAGAACGCTTGAAAAAAATCATGGATGAAATCCGTTCTGCGGGTAACGTCATCCTGGTAATTGACGAAGTTCACACCCTAATCGGTGCAGGTGCAGCCGAAGGTGCCATCGACGCAGCCAATATCCTCAAGCCAGCTTTGGCCAGAGGCGAATTGCAGTGCATCGGCGCCACAACCCTAGATGAATATCGCAAACACATCGAACGGGATGCAGCCCTAGAGCGCCGTTTCCAACCAGTAATGGTGGGCGAACCCAGTGTAGATGAAACAATTGAAATTTTGTATGGTCTACGCGATCGCTACGAGCAACACCACAAGCTGAAAATCTCCGACGAAGCATTGGTGGCCGCAGCGAAATTGTCAGACCGTTATATTAGCGATCGCTACCTTCCAGATAAAGCCATCGACTTGGTGGATGAAGCTGGTTCGCGGGTGCGGTTGATTAACTCCCAACTTCCACCCGCAGCGAAGGAATTAGACAAAGAACTGCGTCAAATCTTAAAAGAAAAAGATGATGCAGTGCGCTCCCAGGACTTCGACAAAGCTGGGGAATTGCGCGATCGGGAAATGGAAATCAAAGCCGAAATCCGAGCGATCGCTCAAAGCAAGACCAATGCAACTGGCTCTGAAAGTGAAGAACCCGTAGTTACAGAAGAAGACATTGCTCACATTGTCGCTTCTTGGACTGGGGTACCGGTGAACAAACTCACCGAATCGGAATCTGAAAAGCTGCTGCACATGGAAGATACCTTGCACCAGCGTTTAATTGGTCAAGACGAAGCTGTGAAGGCAGTTTCACGGGCTATTCGTCGCGCTCGTGTCGGTTTGAAGAATCCCAATCGACCCATTGCTAGTTTTGTGTTCTCCGGGCCTACTGGCGTAGGTAAAACCGAGTTAGCGAAATCCTTAGCTGCTTACTTCTTCGGTTCCGAAGAAGCCATGATCCGCTTAGATATGTCCGAATACATGGAGCGTCACACCGTCAGCAAGCTGATTGGTTCGCCTCCTGGTTATGTTGGTTATAACGAAGGTGGTCAACTAACCGAAGCCGTGCGGCGGCGTCCTTACACCGTAGTGCTGTTCGACGAAATCGAAAAAGCGCACCCCGATGTATTTAACATGCTGCTGCAAATTTTGGAAGACGGTCGGTTAACTGATGCCAAAGGTCGCACGGTGGACTTCAAGAACACCTTGCTGATTTTAACTTCCAATATTGGTTCTAAGGTAATTGAAAAAGGCGGCAGCGGTATTGGCTTTGAGTTCTCCGAAGATGTTACCGAGTCTGCTTACAACCGGATTCGCTCCTTGGTGAACGAAGAATTGAAACAGTACTTCCGTCCAGAGTTCCTCAACCGACTTGATGAAATTATCGTCTTCCGTCAGTTGAGCAAGCCAGAGGTGACACAAATCGCCGAAATTATGCTCAAGGAAGTATTCGGTCGTCTAACAGAAAAAGGTATCACCTTAGAAGTCAGCGATCGCTTCAAGGATCGTTTAATCCAAGAAGGTTACAGTCCCAGCTACGGCGCAAGACCATTACGCCGAGCGATTATGCGCTTGTTAGAAGATAGCCTAGCAGAAGAAATTCTCTCTGGCCGCATCAAGGATGGCGATGTAGCCTTAGTTGATGTTGATGAGAATGGTACTGTTCAGGTAAGCGCTCAAGAGCGTCGGGAATTGTTACCCCAAGGCGTTGAGTAAGATTTAAGATTTGAGGTTTTAGTCTCAAATAGAAAACTAGAAAACGGTAGAGTATTGATTGCTCTACCGTTTTTTGTATGTATAAAAAATTAACAACACTTACTTGGCATCTGGTGGTGTAGTTATTATACTGGACTATTCTGGCTTACTCACATGGACAGAACAATAATGGAACCTATTCTAAGAGCTGATTCGTAAAGTAAATATTAAAGAGCTAATCGCCTAACCATGAAACGAAGCAAAGAACCATAAATCATCGCTTCACTCACCTCGGGGATTGGCTATCTCTGGCAGACGTGTCATTTTTAGTACAACTATCTCACTGGTTCTAGCTTAAAATTCATTCCCACTCACTTAGAAGTCTTTTAGATTTTCTTTACGAATCAGCTCTCAGAGACTATGAACTATTGCTTGAAACCTCAGAGACGTTTATCTACATTGCCATGATCCGGATCGTGGTCAGGCGATTAGCATAAAATTTGACCCCTCAAAACTTTTCAAACAGCCTCTTAGATAATAAAAGAATTATTCATAAAAATGGTGCGTTATGGCTTTAGCCATAACGCACCCTACTGTTGGATGGTAGTTACTGTCTCAACTCAGTTGTTCAAACTTAAATTTCCCCTTAATAAACTTGTTAAAATATTGACCTTTAGATGGCGCATTATCTAAGCCTTCCTTAATACTGGGAGGGACTTTGAAATACTCGTAAACACTTCCACTATCAAATTCAATAGTCAGTGTTTGAGTTTTTTCATCGTGGCTAAATTGCTTAATAACGCTACCTTCAGGCTTGAGTAGGGGGAAGGCAATTACATCTCGAATACTGGCAGAATCAGTTAGTAACATTACTAAGCGATCGATACCAATTCCTAAACCACCAGTAGGCGGCATACCATATTCCAAAGCTGCCAAAAAGTCTTCGTCTACACCATGCGCCTCTAAATCACCAGCGGCTTTTCTGGCAGCTTGCGCTTCTAAACGTTCTCTTTGGTCGATCGCATCAGTAAGTTCTGAGAAGCTATTACCAGTTTCTCGCCCTACGATGAATAACTCAAATCTTTCCACCAAACCAGGTTGAGAACGGTGGGGTTTTGCTAAGGGCGAAATTTCTACTGGATAATCAATTACAAAGGTAGGCTGAATTAACTTTTCTTCTACCTTCTCTTCAAAAGCCAAATTTAGTAACTTACCAATTGATTGGGCTTCATCTACATCAGGAATTCCAGCATTTTTACTTGCTGTTTTTGCTTCTTCTAAACTTTGGAAAGAATTAAAATCTAACTCTGTAATCTCTTTAACTAAATCGTGCATCGTCACTCGCCGCCAAGGTGGTGTTAAATCTATAGATTCGCCTTGGTACGTAATTTGCAGCGTGCCGAGTACCTCTTGGGCAACAGTGGTAATAATCCCTTCTGTTAGCGCCATCATATCGTTGTAGTCGGCGTAGGCTTGGTAGATTTCAATAGTTGTAAATTCGGGATTGTGCCGAGTCGAAATTCCCTCATTGCGGAAAATTCGCCCTAATTCAAACACCTTTTCAAAACCACCTACAATTAATCGCTTCAGATGAAGTTCTGTAGCAATTCGCAGATACAACTCCATTTCTAAGGTGTTGTGGTAAGTGATAAACGGACGCGCATCTGCACCCCCAGCTTCACTTTGCAAAACAGGTGTTTCAATTTCTAGAAAATCCCGCTGTTCCAAATAGCGACGAATCGCAGCAGTGATTTGGGCGCGACGGCGGAAAGTTTGCCGCACTTCGGGGTTAACAATCAAGTCAACGTAACGCTGACGGTAGCGCTTGGCAACATCCGTTAATCCATGCCACTTGTCGGGTAGGGGCAACAGAGATTTTGTCAGGATGGTGTATTGTTTGACGTAGACAGATAACTCGCCCTTTTCAGTCCGTTTAATAGTACCTTTGACTCCCAGGATGTCACCTGCATCTGTGAGTTGTTTCAAGTGATTGAACGCATCGGCATCAATATCTGCCATGCCTTCTTGGATGCGATTTTTCTCTAAATAAAGCTGAATCGTGCCGGTTTCGTCTTGTAAGGTGAAGAAAGCTAATTTACCGAAAACGCGACGCGCCATAATGCGTCCGGCTATGGCAACTTCTAAATCAACTTCTTCACCGCTGGCTAAATCGGCAAATTGTTCTTGTAACTGCGCTGCGTGATGGGTGGATTCCCAACGATAGGCGTAGGGATTAGTGCCTAACTGCTTTAGCTGGTTTACTTTTTCCAGCCTCGCGGCACGGAGATCTTCTTCCGACATGGTAACGAACTTTCAGGGGGCAAGATTAATTATAGATGCTGCAAAAGTTGGCAGTAAGAGATATTTGTCCTTGAGAGCGTGTCTAGATCGCCAAACCAAATACAATGACACAAACTAGAGTCCGCTTGTGGAATGTAGATGAATATCACCGGATGGTTGAGATGGGTATTATCGCAGCCGATGAACGGGTGGAACTGATAGAAGGGCAAGTTATCCCCATGAGTGGTAAAAATCCCCCACACGCAGCCACAACCTTATGTGCATCCGATTATCTCAAGCATTTGCTGGCAGAACTCGCCCTAGTTCGCGTACAAGATCCCATTCAATTAAGCTAATATTCGGAACCCGAACCAGACATTGCCGTTGTCCGAATTGATACCCGAAAATTTATCGGAAAATTTATCGATCGCCATCCTGCACCTGATGAAATCTTTTTAGTCATAGAGGTGGCGAATACAACATTAGAAACAGATCGTAAACAAAAAGCACCTTTATATGCTAAAGGAGGAATTATTGACTACTGGATTTTAGATGTGAATCAGCGTCAGGTTTTTGTTTTTCGCGAACCTGGGTTAGAAACCTACAATCTAGAGTTTATTTTGCAAAAGGATGCAACGTTATCTTCCATCGCATTTCCAGAAATTGAAATTAAGATTGGTAAATTGTTTCCATAAGTGTGGCGATCGCAAACATTTTACTCTACAAATCAAACCTTTATTTTTGATTTACTTTTAGCGAATACCGAGATAAAACCGCCTTCATTTTCAAGTTAGTAAACTTCAGTATTGCGTCTACTAATTCTTGCTGTTCTGGTTGTAAATTAAGTTTTTTTAGGGCTTGATTGATATCATTACCAGCGCGGAGATTGCGAGCAAGTTGGGCACGCTGGGATGAGTTTAATACTGCCTGAATTTCCTTATTTCGTCTCTGACGTATACCCTGGAGTTGTTGGCGTTGTTGGGGAGTCAGGTTAATCTCTGAAATCGAAGTAGAATCGCTGGCAGCTTTGCTAGTTTTGGGGACAATAATACTAAAATTAGTATTCATTTGAAGGGGTGCAGCTAAGGCAATTCCCGGCATGAAGAGAATAAAAGCAAGGATATTAGCTAACACAAAAAGCCGTTTTTTCAAGTGAATTGCCATATTGAAAAATGCCTAATTTAATGCTCAGATATGGGCTGGGTATTGGGCATAGGAAGAAGGCTTTAGAGCAGAAGCGCAGAGGGGCAGAGGGGAAATACTATTCTTCTCCTCTGCTCCCCTGCCCCCCTGCTCCCCACTCTCTAGTCCTTTTACGAATTATTATCAGGCCTTTTCATTCTGTTAATTTCGCGTTGTAATTCTTCAATTTGACGGCGCAAAGCTTCTTTTTCATTTTCGGAAGAATCTGCGGGGACATTTACAGCTCCGGAGGCGGGCGATCGCTGGTAGTTTCCTCGGCGAATTTGCTGATATTCTTCTGATACTGACCACTGTTGTAAGTAATGCAAGCGCTCCACAGGAAAAGGATGAGTCATCATTGCACCTTGAAATCCAGCGAACATTAAGAATTTATACACTTGATTGAGTCCATCTTCATCAAGCGCTTGATAATTTTCAGACTGCTTAATAAATTCTTGTAAACTGCATTCATTGGCATATTTGATACTACCGCCTGTGACTTTCATCATCGAAGTCATTACAGGATTTAAATCATCCATTACTAATAAAGCAGCACGATCTGAGGATAACTCGGCTTTGCGTCGCCATTCGTAAAAAGCAAGCAACAAACCTTGACTGACGAAATTACCAACGCCAAAGGTTAATTCACCAACTGTAGAGGCGAGACTCCTCACCCATATCGCCATTTGAATTAAAATAGTATGACCACATTTAATGTGCCCCAGTTCATGGGCTAGCACCGCCCTAATTTCGACTTCGTTTAGTAAGTCTAATGTACCTGTATTTATGACTATGTAAGGATGCTCTTGTCCAAGTGCGTAGCTATTAGCTTGGGAATTTTGCTCAACAAACAGTGCGGGTTCTGGATAAATGTCCAAATCTCGCACGCATTCCCGAAAAATCTGGTAAATGGTGGAATATTGACGCGGCCCGACTTGGATGGTGTTGCCCATTAAATAAACTAACTGAGGGCGTTCAGCGAAAAATTCCACAAATTTACGGGCTAAAAAATCAAATCCCGGTAAATTACGTAAAGCTTGCTCAGCTTGGCTATCCAGGGGATGCCTGAAGGCTTCGCTGGAAATTCCTGTGTAGGTTGGCATAATTAGGTAATTGGTGATTGGTCATTAGTAGAGACGCGATTAATCGCGTCTGTACAATAGTCATTGGTCATTAGTCATTAGTCATTAGTTTTAGACAAAGAACAAATGACAAAGCCGAAAGTTAAAAGCTAAGGCTTCCTTATATTCAGACGGCACTTGCTATCCTACGGTAACGCCAAGGGCGAATAAGCCCAAAGATCCGTCGAAAGCAGTGGCTCAACGGCAGTTCCTTTAAGTGTGGGAACCCCCCAACTTCTGATAGTCGCAAACCTCTCTTCGAGACGCTAAGCGAACGCAAGAAAATTCTTTTTGGCAATGGACTGTCTCAACAGCAGTTCCTTTAAGCAAGGGAACCCCGCCAACAGACTGCCTGAACTTTGTAACAGAGGAGAAATGACAAATGATAAATGACAAAGGACAACATAATAGAAATTGGGGCTTTATTGTTAAAAGTCACTTTGTTATGGGATTAAAAGCGTGTGATTGAGGCAGAAGTTCATTTGTCACTACATAACTTTTTGCGATCGCAAGCGGGGTTCCCTTCCTGGCCCCATCATTTGACGATGGCACGGTTGGTAGCACGCGCCTTGCGCCTTCAACGTAGCGCCCTCATTCAAGTGGGGGCTGTTTGTGGCTATCAAGGACGATATCGTACCAGTTTCGTAGCATCAGCTCTGATGTGGCATGGCCCTGTAATTATTGTTGCTCAAGAAGCAGTGCAGCAACTTCTGTTGCGGGTGGAAATCCCCCGCCTACAGCAGTGGCTACCAGCCAACAAACCGATTAGGACAGGTGACGCATGGCCTGATGCCCAGTTCCAAGGGCTACTGTTGACTTCCCCAGAAGCTTGGTTAAAAGGACAGTTGGCTGATGGCGATCGCTTTCCCCCAGGTATTCCTACAATTATTGATGGTGTAGACGATCTCGAAGATTGGGTGCGTCATCAGCTAACCCAAGAGATTCAACCCCATGATTGGGATCGACTCATGCTAGCTTGCCCAAACCAAGCTGAAGCAATTCGCGAAGCACGGATACAACTGACACACGAACTTTTTCAGCATCCTGCTAATCCCTATGAGTGCTATGTCATCTCTGGACTAGAAATAGACATTTTAAACCGTCTTTATTCTACTTTAGACCTCAGTAATCTCCCAGATAATTGGAAACATTTCTGGCAAGAATTTCAACTGCTCAACGAAAATCTTTCCTCCCCTGCCTCCCCTGCTCCCCCTGCCTCCCCTGCCCTCTTCTGGGCGACTATTGCCCGTCGCCAAGGTTTATTTTCTTTACACTACGCCCCAATGGAATTAGGGAAAATACTTTCCCCCATTTGGCAGCGACAACCAGTAGTTTTAATTGGCAGTGCTATAGAACCAGAAACAGAGGCTCCCCTATTCCGCGAACGTTTGGGTTTGGAAGACGTAACTTGCCTGAAATTTTCTTCTGAAAGTCAAGCCGAAGCAATTCAACTGTATGTACCCTATAAGTTACCCCTACCTAATACACCAGAATTTCAAGCGGCATTTATTCACAAAGTCCGCACGCTGGTTTGTCTGAGTGCTACAGCACCAGGATTAACCGTAATTTTAGTGGGTGATGTGCCACTCAAGTCCCAAATCGGGACAATTTTGGCCTCAGAATTTGGTTCGCGGGTACAGGTAGAAAAAACTTGTTTAGATGAAAATGGTATTTTGGTGAGCGGTTGGGAATTTTGGCGAGAACATCAGCGAGTCTTGCCTGCACCCCAGTTGTTAATTATTGCGACTTTGCCGCTACCATCTTTGGAAAATCCTCTAGTAGCTGGTAGGGTAGCTCGTTATAAGCGATCGCATCAAGACTGGTTCCGTTTATATTTATTACCAACCGCCTTGAATGAATTACAAAGAGCCATCGCTCCAGTGCGAGAAAGTCAAGGTATTGTCGCTTTACTTGATAGTCGTGTAGTTAACCGCAGCTACGGCGCCCAAATCCTGGCTGCCTTAAGTCCTTTAGCACGCATTAACTATCTCGATCCCAGCTTATTTTCCAATACAAATGAGGAAAATTCGGCTTAGGGGATTGGGGACACTTCGTTGAGCTTCAGTGCATCGCTGGGAACTGGGGAGTGGGGAGTGCTTAGTGAGCAGTGAGGAGTTAGGAGTTAGGAATTAAAAGTTATTTTATGCTCCCCCAGTCCCCAGCTCCCAATTGTCTATAACCACAATTCCTGGCAAGATAAAGATAGAGCCAAAGTTGATTTCAATTGCTAATTATGGGTGAAGCAAAACGTCGGAAAACCGCACTAGGGGAAACATACGGTAAAGAAAGTCGTATCTTGCCTTGGATTCCCATCACAAAAAGTCAAGCCGAATTATTTATTACTTGGACTACTCGCGGTGCTTGGATAGGCATTGGTATCATGGTTGCAGCATGGCTAACTATTCGTTTTATCGGCCCTGCTTTTGGTTGGTGGGAAGTAGTTGCTTAATAATTATTGAGTGTTTTTAACACCAGCTAAAATTAATGCGATCGCCTCTTGAGAGTGTTGCTCTAACATTGTTGTACTCAAAAATCCCTTGTCTTGGGGATAATGCTGAGCATTTCCAATGCTAATAAAGTAAAACAAACAAGTTCCCATAATATTAATCGCTGATTGTAAGGGATCGAGTTTACGAAAGCTACCTGTGGCAACCCCTCGTTCTAAAATTTTCACCAGTATTTTGTCAATACTCAAAGAACTGCTGTGTTTGTAATATTGCCCTTGATTTTGCACTGCTTCGTGAAACATAATCAACGGTAAATTGGGATTGCGCGATACGCAATTGAGCAACGCTACCAGAAATGTCTCTAAGGCAACTTCTGGAGAAAGATTTTCCAAATCTAATTGCTTAGTAGTTTGCAAAATGTCTGAGTGCGATCGCTCTAACACCGCCTGATATAATCCTTCTTTGTCCTTGAAGTAGTAATAAATCATTGACTTTGCCACACCTGTTTTTGCGGCAATTGCTTCTGTTCTGGTCGCGGTTAGACCATGCTTAGCAAACTCTTGTTGAGCTGCTGCTAAAATCACAGCTTGAGTTGCCTCAGCATCTCGAACCTGCCTAGTATTTAATGATTTTTTACCTTTTGCTTGACGTACCACGAGATTTCTAATTGAGCAACAGACTTGTCATATCATGTCCGGTAAAAGACTTGTCGCAGGCAACAGGCTTGAAAATCTTTTTTTATATCAGGATTTTACGCTCGATTTATCAAGGAAGGCAGGAGGCAGGAGGAAAACTGCCCGTATAGAACTGCTGCGACCAGAGGGAGCAAGGGTTTAAGACAAGAACACCAAATTAAAAATTTGGTAGCCTTATTCAAAAGGGGTCTGAGTCCCCAACTGAGGTAAAACCTTCTGCCTCCTGACTCCTGCCTCCTGCCTCCTTCAAGTCCTAAGGTAGTTGGCAACCGCTATGTTTTCTATGCAAAAAGCTCAAGCATTGCTGCCTGAGCTTTTACCAGATTAAATTAACTTACTGGTGTCTAATTACTTTAGTAACGATTGCGGTTGTAGCCACCACCGCCACGGTTACCACCACCGAAAGAACCACCTCTGTCTTCTCTGGGCTTGGCTTTATTTACTTTCAAGTCCCGACCCAGCCACTCAGCACCGTCAAGAGCTTCAATGGCAGCTGCTTCTTCAGCATCTGAACTCATTTCCACAAAACCAAAGCCGCGCAACCGACCGGTTTCACGGTCAGTAGGCAACTGAACGCGCTTTACAGAACCATATTCTGCAAAAACAGCACTCAGAGCTTCTTGTGTAACTTCATAGGAGAGGTTACCTACGTAAATTGACATGAAATATCTCCAAAATCATAAAGTATGCAGAGATTTAGATTTCGGAGAGAAGTCTGTAATACCACAAGGAAAAAGCCTGTCAATACTAAGAACAAACACTGTCGCCGAATTAATTCTCATTTCACTACCCATGATGACACAATAGTCAATCTTCCGGGGAAAAGTTTGAAAAATTTTTATAAAAATTTATATTAACTAGTTCAGTAACCCTGTGGAGGTAGAGGAGGAAAGAGCAAATAATAACTTCTGTGTTGAAAATTAACAGCCAATAGTCAGCACTCCCAATACCCAACAAATAAATGTTTACTTTTCTGAATTCAATTGATAAACTACTAAAAGTCTGCGTATTTTACGTACAATAGGGCGATCGTCTTGAAATAAGGAAAATTTAATACCGCCATGTTTAAACATGGAAAAAAGAGTTTCATTTCTTGTGCTAAAGCCAGTTTTCTCCTATGGGTAGATTACAGAAAACTGAAAAATATTTATACTAAGTTTATAATTGATTAGCTGCAAGAAGATTGTCTACCTCTGCATAAGAAGTAGAGCGGTGAGAATTTTGGGACTTTTGTGGGAAAACAGTAATTTTCTGAAAACAGAAATTTCCTGTTAGACAGCTTATTCGTTCTCGCCGTTTTTTATTAAAAATATCTCTCAGAATTACTTGGGAAAACACGGCTGTTTAATCCCGAAGGCTCCCCATAGGAGAAAACTAGATGATTTTGGACATAAACTAAGCCGCACACACAGGTGAAAATGAAGGATTCTGTAACCAATACCCAGCTAATTAATATCGAGTTAAATTCAGTTGCAAAAACTGAGGTAGCGATACGTGCAGCGGTCTGCGACTACGCAGATGTCAAAAGCAAACTTTTGGCAAAAAGCAGTTATGCAAAACGTGGGAAGGGGGAAAAATATTTTTTTGCCTCTACTCTTTTGAAAAGTTTATTAATACCCTGTTTGGTTGGTATAGGCCTACTAACAGCAAGTTGTGGGTCGTTACCCAAGGAATCAGCCGAGGCACAATCTCAGAGTCCTGGTGGACGGGCACGGGGTGGGGGTGCAACACCTGTAGATGTGGCGATCGCTCGAACAGATTTATTGCAAACACAACCAGAATATACAGGTAATACAGTACCCTTTCGGATTGTGTCACTGCGATCGCAGGTTGAAGCGCGATTGTTGGCTTTGAACCTAGATGTGGGCGATAGAGTTAACCAAGGCCAGACTGTGGGGCAATTAGATGACGCCCTGCTGCTAACGGCTTTCAAGCAAGCAGAAGCCGAACTTGCAGCCCTGAAATCAGAAGTAGTCAGAGCAACTACTCAAGTAAGTAATGCCCGTGCTGATGTGGAACGGGCGAGGCTACAAGTAGTGCAAGCTCAGGCAGACTCACAACGGCAGCAAAAACTATTCCAAGCCGGAGCGATCGCTCAACAAGCTGCTGAACAAGCGCGTACCGAGGCACAAACAGCTGCCCAGGCATTGCGGGCGGCTCAAGAGCAAGTCCGTACAGAACAGCAAGCCGTCGCCGCCGCTCAAGGCAGAGTATTAGCTCAACAGGCCTTGGTTGCAGAAGCTAAAGAACGCAGATCTTACGCTCGGCTGACATCCCCCATTACTGGCGTAGTTACAGAAAAAGTCACAGAACCAGGCAATCTTTTGCAAGCAGGTGGTGAAGTTTTAAAAATTGGCGACTTTAACCGTGTGAAAGTCGTCGTCCAAGTTTCGGAATTAGAACTAGCACAAATTCAGCTTGGACAATCTGTAAAAGTCCGCTTGGATGCTTTCCCCAGTGAAACATTAATTGGCAGAGTGACGCGGATTTCTCCAGCTGCTGATGCCACAGCTCGTTTGATTCCCGTAGAAGTAGTAATTCCCAACAGCGATGGGAAAATTGGTAGCGGACTACTGGCACGAGTCAATTTTGAAACTCAAACAGCGCAACGGGTAGTAGTGCCGCAAACAGCCATTCAGAAACAGGCACGGGAGCAGAAAAGCAACACAGACACACAAAACAAAACTGGAACCTTATTTGTTGTCAGTGATGCAGAAGGCAAAGCAAAAGTAGCGGCGCGTGCTGTCACCTTAGGGAAAAGAGCTGATAGCAAAGTGGAAATTCTGTCTGGCTTGCAACCGGGGGAACGCTATGTTGTTCGTAGTGGTAAGCCGTTAAAAGAAGGTGACACTGTAAGTCTCTCAATTCTTTCAGAAAAACAATAGTAGGGTGAGCAATACACCATACCAATGAAAAAAGTACTTAGTAGTCAGCACTTAGCACTTAGCACTCAGTATCATGCAACAAGCAAATAATAATGGCAATAGCGGATTTAGTCTGAGTACGATCGCTATCCGCCAACACATTGGTACACTCATGCTCACCGTGGCAGTAATTGTCATTGGGATATTTTTTCTCACAACTATCCAAGTCGATCTCTTACCTGCAATTACCTATCCACGAATTGGCGTTCGGCTAGAAGCTCCCGGTATTTCCCCAGAAGTAGCAGTAGATGAAATCACCAGGCCTTTAGAAGAAACTTTACGGGCAACCGAGAATGTAGTGCAAGTTTTTTCCCGCACCCGTGAAGGACAAGTAAGCCTCGATTTATACTTTCAACCAGGAGGCGATATTGACCAAGCCCTAAACGATGCGACTGCTGCTTTTAACCGAGGTCGAGGACAACTGCCAGATACGATAGAGGAGCCACGCTTATTTAAAGTCGATCCCTCCCAATTGCCGGTTTATGAATTGGCACTCACATCTGCTTCGTTGGCGGGTAAAGATTTACGCGTATTTGCTGATGAAGAGTTAACACGTGAACTCAGTGTTGTGCCAGGAGTCGCCTCAATCGATGTATCTGGTGGTGCTGAGGAAGAAGTAAGAGTGCTTGTTGATTTAAACCGATTGCAAGCTTTGGGTGTGGGCTTAAATGATGTATTAGATGAATTAACAGCTCGTAACCAAGACACTTCTGGCGGTCGGATTCTGGGGCAAAATTCCGAGCCATTGACTCGGACTGTAGGACGCTTCCAAAATGCTAGCGAAATTGAAAACCTTTCTTTAGAAGTTTCCTCCCCTGCCTCCGTTGCCTCCCCTGCTTCCCCTGCTTCCCCTACTTCTCCTACTCCTTCCCGCCGCGTCTACTTGCGAGACTTTGCTCAGGTAATTGACGATACAGAAGAACAGCGAGTATTTGTTTACCTCAATCGTCAGCCTGCTGTGAAAGTTTCAGTGCAAAAGCAGCCTGAAGCCAACACAATTACCGTTGTCAATGCTGTGAAGCAGCGAATTGAACAATTAAGGCAATCGGGTTTAATCCCAGCAGACATGGCCTTGAGTCCCACTACAGATGAATCTATTTTCATCCGCAATTCTTTAAATGATGTCATTTTTTCGGGGATTTCTGGGGCATTGCTAGCAGCAGCAGCAGTGTTATTATTTTTGGGATCGTTTAGACAAACATTAATTATCAGTTTGACGATTCCGCTGTGTACTCTAGCAGCGATCGCTTTAATGAAAATCTTTGGCTTAACTTTGAATGTGTTTAGTTTGGCAGGTCTGACATTAGGAGTCGGTCAAGCAATTGACACATCAGTTGTGATCTTAGAGAACATCTCCGAAAAAGCAGGCATGACTCCCAATCAAAGAGAGAGGGGGGAGCAGGGGGAGCAGGGGAGGCACAGGAAGCAGGGAAATTCCAAATTCTTTATAGACACTGCCATTAATGCTTCCCAAGAAGTTGAATCTGCTTTAGTTGCTGCCACAGGCGCCAACTTAGTTTCTGTAGTACCATTCCTGTTAATTGGCGGCTTTATTGCACTGCTATTTAATGAACTGATTCTGACAATTAGCTTCGCAGTGGCAGCTTCCCTTGTGGTTGCGATTACAGTAGTGCCGATGCTGTCTTCTCGACTTTTGGGAATTTCCTGGTCTAGTCGCATCAGTGAATTTTGGCTGCTGAGACAGTTTAATCACCGATTTGAAGATGCTACACGGGGATACAGTAACTTTTTAACCAAGGTTTTACGCTATCGGCTCCTAGTAGTAACTGCTGCGTTACTAATTTTAGGTGGCAGTAGCTTTTTGATGTTTGGTCAAATTCCCCAAGAAATTTTACCCCGCATCAGTACTGGACAAGCTAACTTGAGAGCGCAGTTTCCTCCCGGTACACCTTTAGCAACTTCTGAGAAAGTTATGCAAATTGTCGATGACATTTTGCTCAAACAACCAGAAACCGAGTCTGCTTTCACAACTGTCGGTGGTAATTTATTTGGCAGCAATACTACAGAAAATCCTTTACGTGCCAGCAGCACTATCAATCTCAAACCAGGCACTGATGTCGAAGCCTTCGTCAAAAAAGTAACTCAGGAATTTAACAAACTCAACTTAGCAGGAATTCTGCTGCGCCTCAATCCTGGCCAGGTGCGGGGTTTAATCTTAAGTAATTCTCCAGTGCAAGGGTCAGAAATTGATGTGATTTTGCAAGGCGAGAATGAAGAAAGCTTAACCCAAGCAGGGGCACAAGTGCTGGAGGCATTGCAGGAAAGGGCAAAATTAGCAACATTCCGACCAGATGCTGACCCCCGGCAACCAGAAATCCAAATTCGCCCTGACTGGGAAAGGGTTTCAGCTTTAGGATTGAGCGCTCAAGAAATTGGTGCAACAGTCCAGACAGCAATTGAAGGTTCAGTTCCCACGCAAATTCAACGCGGTAATCGTTTAGTTGATGTGCGGGTGCAGCTGAATAAAGAAGCCATTCAGCGTCCTTCCCAGCTAGAACAATTACCGCTATTTACAGAAAATAATCAGCTAATCCGCCTTTCAGACGTTGCTGACATTCAAGAAGGTCAAGCGCCTGGTGAGGTGCAACGGATTAATCAGCGCCAAGCTTTTATTGTGGCAGGCAATCTCAGCGAGGGAGCTAGTCTTGGTGAAGCCATAGCAGAAGTCAATGAAATACTTCGAGACGTAGACTTGCCTGATGGCGTCTCAATTGTGCCTAGTTCTGCTCAAGAAACTAATCAGCAACTCCAGGATGCTTTAAAAACTTTGGGAGCGTTGGCGACGTTCTTAATCTTTGTAGTGATGGCGGTGCAATACAATTCGCTGATTGACCCATTGGTAATTATGTTCACCGTACCACTAGCGTTAGCTGGGGGAATTTTTGGACTTTACATTACCCAAACAGCAATTGGCGCAACTGTAATTGTTGGGGTGGTGTTGCTCGTGGGAATTGTCGTGAACGCGGGGATTCTCATGGTAGAACTGGCAAACCAAATTCGGGAAGAAGTTGGTTGTACTCGGCAAGTTGCGATTCTCAAGGCTGCTCCTCAACGCTTGCGCCCAATTATGATGACTACAGTCACTACTATTTTGGGGCTGTTTCCTTTGGCATTAGGCATTGGCGAAGGTTCGGAGTTTTTGCAGCCTTTAGGGATTGTAGTTTTCTTTGGGATGGCGATCGCAACAATGCTAACGTTGTTTATCATCCCCTGTTTTTATGTCCTACTCCACGATTTACTGGGTGGAAATTGGGCAAAGCCAATGTTAACCATGCTGCGTGGATTTAAGAAAAAACTTATTTCCATCACTGATAAGCATTAAAAATTACAGCATAAGTTAGAAGTCGGAATTGAAAATTCAGGAGTCAGAATAGTTTCTCACCTGATGTGCCAACGAGATTTTTTTTCGTTGGCACATTCTTTATTGGACTAGTAGAAAATTAGCGAAATGCATAACCTAAAACTCAAAATCAGATATACATATTTTTTCCCTTATGCACCTTTTAAAATCTGTAACTTTGTATTTCATACAAACAAAAACTACAGTAATTCAAAATTCTACTAGCAAATAATTTGCAAAAGTTCAATTGCTTTTAGCTTTGGCATGGTTAAAAAACTTAACAACAATACCGCTATTTATATTAATAAAACTTATAAAGCATTGTTACTTATTGACAACCGTTTAATATTCTGAATCATTTATCAGGAGTTAACACTTAAGCTCTAACTTAGATTTTTTATAAAGATTACGTGAAATTACTAGTAATAGTGATAAAGCAATATAAGAATTGCTTTATAAATCAACCTATGGGTAGATATCAAATAAGTAAACAAACGCAGATTAACTGTTATTTAAGTAGCAAGTAGATAGCAGTTGAAGCATGAATCTTAATTGGTTTAACTCACCTGGTATACATAGCATTCTCTCAATCAATATAAAGAGGACGTAAAATGGCTAAAATAGCAACCAAAATAGCCTTGTCTGTTCTAGGAGCAGCAGGAATTAGTTTTTTATCCTTGACACCAGCAAGAGGCGTCATCTTTGTAGAACCCATCGTCACCACTATAAATGACGAGGTATTTGAAACTAGACCCCCAAGAACCCTTGGAGCAGATATTCTCCCAGGGCAAATAATAGAATATGGTGTTCCAGATCGAGCGAATAACTTGCTTAATGGTACTGGCAATGATATTGGTAGCTTGGTTTTTGACTTAAAAACGCTGTCTTATACTAATCCGGATTCTACTCCTGCATTTGATAATGAGCCTGTAGAGTGGGGAGACGTTGATGGAGATGGCAAAATTGGTTTCTCTAGTGTTCCCGAACTCAAGGATATCTTTGCAAACGTCACCGTTAAGGACAACATTCTTACTTACAGTGGTGGTGTAATCCCAGATGGAACGATATTTTTTAATACATTTGCTACCCAGCCCAATTTAACCCCAGGTGAAGGAATCATTCCAGCGATACCAGAAGACCAAGTGGATAGAGATGGGCCTATCAGAGTGGCGGCTTCTTACACCGCCGTTCCGGAACCAACTAGTGTTTTGGGTGTATTTGTGTTTGGCGCTTTGGGTGTAGCTTTAAAACTAAAGCGATCGCAACACTGTTAATGCTTTAATTCACGATATACTGCCAATGTTTCCTGATGGACGCGGGCAACACTCAGCCGTTCCAGGTTTTGATTTGCCCGCTGTTTCCATTGTTGTAGCATCTCGGCATTACTCAGCAATTCTACTAAGACACCAGCCAAAGCACGACTGTCTTTTGCCGACACCAAAAGACCTGCTTGACCATTATCTAAAGCTTCAGGAATTCCATCTACCTGAGTGCCAACGATGGCAGTTCCAGCTTCTCTAGCTTCCGAAAGTACCAAAGGACAGGGGTCGCGGTGAGAAGCCAGTACAAATATATCGCAAGATTTGAGATAGCGTTGGGGTTCTGGTTGGAAGCCTTCAAAATGAATGCGTTCTGCCACAGAAGTTGCTTGTGCCTGCGCCTCAAATAGCTGTTTATCAGGGCCATTGCCTACCAAATAAAGATGCGCTTCGGGAAAATCTGAAGCAATTTGCTCAAAAGCAGCGATTAACTCGGCAATTCCCTTGCGTTGATACATTCCGGCTACAGTGGCGATCGCCGGACGCTGTAATGGTAAAGTTTGATAATCTTGTATTTGTCGGGTGCGCGGACTGCCTAGCGTTCCATTGCAGACTACCCGCAACTTATTTTCTGGGATACCGCGCCGTACCATAGAATCTCGCACGGCCTGACTGACAGCAATTACCCTATCAGCTAAACCCATCAGTAAACTAGCACCCTGAAATTCATTGTGTACCGTAGAAACTAAAGCATAACGATTTTGAAAAATGCGTGCTAGTAAGACTCCCGTCATCATGTGTGCGTGAACGATATCGGGTTGGAATTTTGCTGCGATCGCTCTGTAACCGATAGCTGCTTTAATTGTATTTATAGGTTTGCGAGTTTGGTCTAATTTGTAATGTTTCACACCAAACTTTTTTAGTAATATCTCGTATCCACCACCGCCAGAAATAACCGCTACCTCATGACCAGATTTTGCTTGGAAGCAAGCCAAATCAACAGCCACATTTACAATACCGTTACCTATTTCTTGAACGTGGTTCAAAATATGTATAATTCGCATAGTATTTGAGATATGTATAAAAAATAAAGATAACCAACTGAGTATAAATAAACATAATATTGAGTTTTTAAAGACAACTCAAAGTTAGCCAGCAGTGTGTGAAATTCACAAATTACTACTGACCAATAGCTCATATCTTCAGCTGCTTAGCTTTAAAGACTTATTCAGTAACGGCTTAAAAAATCGGGATAAAAAAAGATAAGAATTAGGTAAACTCTGCGTGATACCGTTTCCAAAAATTATCGCGCTCTCCCAGTTGTGTAAGTCCTGTTAAAGCTAACACCAGATAACTAAAGTAACTGGGAAAATAGGCGTATTTTGGAGGCACAACATCGGCTGCACCTGAAACAGAAGCTTGCAACAGAAGTAGCGATAATTAATTATGGTAGATAAAACTCAAGCACTCAACATACAAAATTCTGAGCGTACTGGGGCATCTAAAAAATTAGTATGGAGCAAGTAATTGAATTATTTGCCCATTATTCAGACTACACTGATCCTGTCGAAAGTGTCACCCGTATTTGAATTAAGCCCAATAGATGTGTCTTAGCTGTGCTTTCTGCTTAGATTAATAGTTTTGCAACTATGATGATCCATGTTTCCGGAAAACTTTTCTAAGTTTTCATCGAATTGACCTTGAAAACCGAAAGCTGTCCAGAATGGAGCAGGTTGATGTATCCATGTTCCCCGTGGAAAGTATATACTCCGAGAAGTAGAGTTGAAATCTCCCTCATATTTTGCTACCCCACGAGGAATGTTCGGATTTTCTGGAACAGGATAGGGAGAAAAGTCAGCAATAACCTTATTTCCAGTTTGAGCTATAGCGACAGTCACACCAGTAATACCTAGTGAACAAGTATATCTGCCTTCCCATACTCCTGAAATTGTTGGTTCTGGTTTTGATGGTATTGAAATGGAGGACAAATTTGCTTTAAGCTTACGCTTTAAGAAATACTCCTTAGTTTTACCAGGCTCAACACCAGAATTTATGGTATACTTTCTTTGAACATAATCCTTATGCTTAAGATAAATTACAACATCAACTCCTTGTGGGATTTCAATATCCGCATACCCATCATTACCAGTTTTTTTAATAGATGAAGAACCGTTAGAGACCGCAAACTCTACACTCACATTCTCTATTGGTTCATTTAGTTCGTTGTCCTCTTCTGAACGAATTAGCAGCCTTACTTTTTCTGTCATTTTCTCAGGCTTGGGTGATATACTCTGCGCGGTTGTGTCAGGAGTATTAGACGTACCAAAGAATTTTTCTCTTAAAGCTATAAAACCAAGCATTGCTAGCAGCGCAATAGTGGCCATAATATAATTTTTCCATGTTTGAGACATAGGCAGAAGGAGAGAAATTCCTTAAGGTTCATTAATGTATTTATATTTTTGTTCTAGCTAAACGAACGAAATTAAAGACTCAAGCCACTTAACGGCTCAAATCAGCTGCGGCTAGTAAGTTTTACAACATCACTAGTAGCTTTCATCCAACAGAATTCTAGTTTACTGAATGTGTCTGTGCTAATTATACTAGGATTCTAAAAACTAAGGCTAGTGGCTTATGGAAACAAGAAGATCATTGACTGCTGAGGCTACGTCTTTGGAGGAGTTAGGCGTGCAAGCATCTACCTGCAAGGGCTATTACCTCTTCCACATATCAAACTGAGGATAGCACCGATAATAAGAAAAATGCATCCAAAAATTGGGTCTGAATCAGGACCTACTGACACCATAACTGAATCCTTAAACTCGATAACTCGGTTCTTTGAAGATATGTATGCAATGTTACATTCTCTAAATCTTTGCTTAGCAAGAAGAGTAGACTCAAACAGACTCTTGTCTGCAAGAACATTCTTTACGTACTCGGAACAAGAGTCACCGCCATGTACAATTCGATGCGCGCAGGAATAGCCTTTCCTTGGTGAGAGATGGCGTTGATAAACACCAATAATCGCTATCGCAACTGAACGTAGTGAACTGTCAAAAAGTGATAGCAATCTAAAAGGCCAACCTTTTTTATGAAAGCGCAAGCTAGTCTTTGTTGGTCTAAAACGCAGAATACGTTTACTGCGTCTGTTTGTAGCGTAGTGTGAATTATCAATAAATTGGGTTACATCTCTCATACTTTAAAAACTTGACGATTGCTTGTTGGTAAGATTTGGAAACCATTGGTTCCCATTTGGCATTTTATAATAAATATGGACAATAAATTTTCATGAAGTCAAAAATATGACACACTCTTCACCCGAAAGAATTGTCAGACGCGGGAGAGTATTTCCGGAAATTCAATGGACTCAAGCACAAAAAGCTGAAGACAAAGCCAGAAGACAGGCATTTTATGAACGTTGTTGGGTGATTTTTGAGCGTTTAAAACCAGAAATACTAGATAAATATTATGGTTGGTATATTGCCATTGAACCTGATAGTGGGGATTATTTTATCGATCGGGATAAAGAAGTAGCAAGTAAAATAGCCAGAGAAAAGTATCCTAATCTGATTCATCATATTTTTGGCATTAATGAAACCGGAGTTAGTGGCAGAATATGATTGAGGGAAGATTTGGAGAAAATGGACAAATTTATTTTGAAATTGATTTAATTGGAGGTGATGGCTTCAGCTTTCCTGTAGAAACAATGTTAGATACAGGATTCACTGAATTTTTAGCTATGAACAAACAAGATGTACAAAGTCTTGATTGGAATTTTTTAAATCAAGATAAATTAAGAACTGCTCAAGGAGAAACTGAATTTGATGTTTATAGTGGTAGGGTAATCATAGATAATCAAGAGTGGGAAATTCCTGTATTTGCTGGAGATGAAATACAGGAAATTTTACTAGGTTCCCAATGGCTGAAATTATTTATATTAGTCGCTAATTATAGTCAAAATATAGCCAGTTTAGAATTAATTTGATCGAGAGTTTTTATATGGCGATCGCCCTGTGCAAGTTGCGTAAGTCCTGTAATTATTTCGTCAAATTTAGAACTTACGCATTGACAGAAAATAGTTTTAATTATGAATTCTGACTTTTGAATTCTGCTCTCTTACGATTCAATCAACACAAATTTGCGAACTTGAGAATTGTTTCCCTGAGTGCGACGCGATAAAGCAGCACTTACCAAAAACTTCCAAGACTGAGGAGAAAGTGCAGACGGTTCAATCATTGAAAGAAAACTTTTAATATTTTTTTGCTTGAGTGCCACTATACTCCAATGTAATTTTAGGTAATTTTTTATATCCTGAAAACGAGGAATCTTGACGCGGTGTTCTTCATTTACTAAAGCGTAAATTTTCTCCTTCATTAGGATATTTGTCGCCAACCGCCGAGATAAAGAAAACTTTTGATTATAAGCACCAGGCCAGATAGTCCGATAAGCAAGACACTGATTTAAGAAAATCGCATCACCGAATTGAGCAATCCGAATCCACGAATCGATATCATCGCAGTTAGCATCCAATGTGGAATCCCAGCCACCAGTTTGCAGAAAAGCATCGCGCCGACAAGCTACTTGTGCAGGTGTGCCAAAGGGTACAAGTTCTAAGAGCATACCGTAGTGAATATCAGCTTGGGGAATATAAAAAGCTAAACCAGGGCCAACTTGGGGAGTGCGGGAAAGTTCAACTTCATTGGCATCTACCTGAGCCGCCACACAAGAGCAGATTACAGCATCAGGACGAAGGGCGATCGCCTTAGTTATTTCTTCTACACAATTAGCAGCTAAATAGTCATCATCGTCGAGAAACTTAATCCAGTCGCCGGTAGCTTTAGCAACTCCAGCATTTACGGTGGCCGCATGACCAAGGTTCACTTCATTACGATGATAAACAACCTTATCGCCTAAGCTTTGAACATAGGCTTGGGTGTCATCAGAAGAACAGTCGTCAGCAACAACCACCTCACACTCGATTGTTTGGTTACAAGCCGAATCAATTGCTCTTTTGAGCAAATCCAAGCGATTATAAGTAGTAATGACGACGCTAAATTTCATAAATTCATACCTGTGGTACAGCATTTTGCAATATAGCTTCCCTTTGGAGGCTGTTGTATCGGTGAAATTATCAATCTCCAACAGGTAGACTGAAATAGGATTGTCGATTTATAATTGACGATCGTGAGTTTTTGAAGCAGACAGAAAGACTATGAACGCTCAAGAGATTATCCGCTCGATTGAAGCGGAACAACTAAAATCAAATCTGCCCGATATATATGTGGGCGATACAGTAAAAGTGGGAGTGAAAATCAAAGAAGGTGATAAATACCGCGTACAACCCTACGAAGGAGTAGTGATAGCCAAGCGCAATGGTGGCATCAACGAAACTATTACAGTCCGCAAAGTTTTTCAAGGCGTGGGCGTTGAGAGAGTCTTTTTGTTGCATTCTCCCCGGATTGAGAGCATCAAAGTCTTACGTCGCGGTAAAGTACGCCGTGCTAAGTTGTATTATCTACGCGATCGCGTCGGCAAAGCAACCCGGATCAAGCAACGCTTCGACCGTCCTTTGTAGTTATCTTCTTATAAAGTATGGGAGAAATCTCAAGCTTTAAGCGGCATCTGCCGCTGACTTGTTTTCTCCATGAAATTGATGTATGATAAAAATCTCAATCTTGCGTTAAACTAAAATTTAGTTCAGCGCAATGACTGAATGAAAAACAGCTTGTGCGCTCTTAGTTCAGTTGGTAGAACGCAGGTCTCCAAAACCTGATGTCGGGGGTTCAAGTCCTCCAGGGCGCGCTCAAGAGCAAAAAACAAAGCCCGAAATAATTACGCAAGCTGCTAAAATAGCAGTTAGTGTTAATAGTTTCGGGCATAGCTATTGCATTTGCAGTTGTTTTGCTTTCAGTAAGTGAAATAGAGTCGAAGCTGCAAACCAAGACGACTGAATTTTAGATTTTGCGAAAAGTCGAGCCAGCGCTACCGAGAGCGCCTTGCGTCGGAAGGCAACTGGCGTCGGAGGGCCGAGTTCCAGGCATCCGAACTTTTTAAAACAGATTTTAGATTTTGGATTGAGAATAAATCTAAATATCTAAATAACGGACAACCCAAAATCTTAAGTTGAGCGTCCTTGCCCTCATTTGGGTAAATCCAAAATCCAAAATCGAAAATCCAAAATTGATTGACAAACGGGGGATAAACGGTCGTGGCCAAAAAAAATGAAGCAGAATTGCCAGAAACCACAAACGGGTTTAGCTTCGGCAACTTCATACAAGGAATCAAAGAAGAACTTGAAAAAGTAGTTTGGCCTAGTCGCAAACAGATAGTGAGCGAATCCGCCGCCGTATTGTTAATGGTGGCACTCTCGGCATCTTTGATATACTTGGTCGATGGATTGTTTGGTTGGGCAGCAAAACAGGTGTTCTAATGAGTTTTGCAACAGACGAACCACGCGACTCAATGTTGCAGCCAGAAGAAACAGCAGAAATAGCAGAAACAGCGTCAAAAGAAGCACGTTGGTATGCTGTGCAAGTTGCCTCAGGCTGTGAAAAGCGTGTAAAGACGAATTTAGAGCAGCGCATTCAAACATTTGATGTCGCTGATAAAATTATCCAAGTGGAAATTCCCCACACACCAGCGGTGAAAATCCGCAAAGATGGTAGTCGCCAGCATACAGAAGAGAAAGTTTTTCCAGGCTATGTGCTGGTGCGGATGAAGATGGATGATGATACTTGGCAGGTGGTACGAAACACATCCCACGTGATTAATTTTGTTGGTTCAGAACAAAAACGTGGCAGTAGTAAGGGTCGCGGTCACGTCAACCCCATACCACTGAGTGCTTCAGAAGTAGAACGCATCTTCAAACAGACCAGCGAACAAGAGCCGGTCGTTAAAATTGACATGGCTACTGGTGATAAGATAATTGTGCTTTCTGGCCCATTTAAGGACTTTGAAGGCGAGGTGATTGAAGTCTCTCCAGAGCGGAGTAAGCTTAAAGCCTTGCTCTCCATATTTGGTAGAGATACACCAGTGGAATTGGAATTTAATCAGGTAGAGAAACAGAGCTAAATACAAATGGCGAAGAAAGTAGTGGCGGTCATTAAACTGGCCTTAAATGCTGGAAAAGCCAACCCAGCACCGCCAGTAGGCCCCGCCTTGGGTCAACATGGCGTCAACATCATGATGTTCTGCAAAGAGTACAACGCCAAAACAGCAGACCAAGCTGGAATGGTGATACCTGTAGAAATTTCGGTTTTTGAAGACCGGAGTTTTACGTTTGTACTCAAGACGCCACCAGCGTCAGTACTGATTCGCAAGGCAGCGAAAATCGAAAGAGGCTCGAATGAACCCAACAAAAAGAAAGTTGGTAAAATCACCAGAGCGCAATTGCAAGAAATAGCCCAAACCAAACTTCCCGACCTCAACGCCAACGACATCGACGCAGCGATGAAAATTGTGGAAGGAACGGCTAAAAATATGGGCGTCACGGTAACGGATTAAAAAAGTTATGAGTTATGAGTTATGAGTTATTGATATTTAACTCCTCACTCCTCACTCCTCACTTTGTTACTCCAAAATATAAAATTTATCGGGGGAGAGGCAAAGCTTCGGAATTACCCCAGGAGAGAAAAATGACAAAAAAAGTATCGCGTCGCTTGCAGGCGCTACAAGAAAAAGTAGAAGATCGGGATTATCAACCCCTAGATGCTTTAGCATTGTTAAAAGAAACAGCAACAGCTAAATTCCCCGAAGCCGCTGAAGCGCATATCCGGCTAGGAATTGACCCGAAGTATACAGACCAACAGTTGCGGACAACGGTAGCACTGCCCAAAGGTACAGGACAAATCGTCCGAGTGGCGGTGATTGCCAGAGGCGAAAAAGTAACAGAAGCAACAAACGCTGGTGCTGATTTAGCTGGTTCGGAAGAACTAATTGACGAAATTCAAAAAGGCATGATGGACTTTGACAAACTCATTGCCACACCTGATGTCATGCCACAGGTGGCGAAGTTAGGTAAATTGCTTGGGCCTCGTGGTTTGATGCCATCGCCCAAGGGTGGAACAGTGACATTTGACATCGCAAGTGCGATCGCGGAATTCAAAGCTGGTAAATTAGAATTCCGGGCCGATCGAACTGGCATTGTCCATGTTATGTTTGGTAAGGCAACCTTCTCGCCTGAAGATTTATTAGTCAACCTCAAGGCGTTACAAGAAACAATTGACCGTAACCGTCCTTCAGGAGCTAAAGGCCGCTATTGGCGGACATTTTATGTATCTGCTACGATGGGGCCAGCAATTAAAGTTGATATCAGTGCCCTACGAGATTTGAAACTAAGCGAAGCAGCATAATTTTAGTCATTAGTCATTGGTCATTAGTCATTTGTAAAAACAAAGGACAGAGGACAAATGACAAAGGACAAAATTAAATAGTCAAAGCCGGAGACAGCAGGTGCTAATAGCTTAATATCCTGCCGAGGTGAAAACTCTAATTGCCAGAACTGCCACCGATAAAGGTGTGATAACTATGGCGTCAGAAGTTTTACTAATTAACCCCGGCTGAGACAGCTGGGGTTTGTTGTTTTCGATTTAGTTGAGAAAAAATGCATAAGTAGAGAAATCGCTGATTGTTTTGAGGAGGTGAGATTGGAATGGGTAGAACGCTAGAAGATAAACAAGAGATTGTAGCTGAACTCAAAGAAACTTTGAGCAAGTCAACTCTGGCACTGGTAATTGAATATCAGGGGCTAACGGTTGCTGAAATTACCGACTTACGGCGGCGGCTGCGTCCCAGCGGCGCTGTTTGTAAGGTAACAAAAAATACCCTGATGGGCATTGCCATTCAAGATCAGGAAAAATGGGAGCCATTATCAGAACTGCTCAAAGGTTCTTCAGCTTTTTTGCTGGTCAAGGACGATTTTTCATCTGCAATTAAGGCTTACCAAGACTTCCAGAAAGCCACCAAGAAGACAGAACTTCGCGGCGGTGTGATGGAAGGTCGCCTACTCAAAGAAAACGATGTCAAGGCTTTAGGTGACTTGCCATCTAAGGAACAACTCATGGGTCAAATTGCTGGGGCAATCAATTCCTTGGCAAGCAAGATTGCCGTGGGTATCAACGAAGTTCCAGGTTCGCTGGCTCGTGCTTTGCAAGCTGTGGCCGACGCAGAAAAAGGCGATAGTGCTGCTGAATAGACTTCACAGGCGATCGCTAGGTCAACAGTCACCACTCAACAGTCAAGAACTAATGACTAATGACTAATGACCGATGACCAAATAAATAATCAAAAATTACAGGAGTTATATCAATGTCAACTGCAACCGATGAAATTTTGGAAAAACTCAAAGGCCTAACTTTGCTGGAAGCTGCTGAGTTAGTTAAGCAAATTGAAGAAGCTTTTGGTGTGAGTGCTGCTGCACCTGTTGGCGTAGCGATCGCCGGCCCTGGCCCAGCCACTCAAACCGCTGAACCAGTAGAAGAGAAAACCGAGTTTGACGTGATTCTCGAATCAGTTCCCGCTGATAAGAAGATTGCCGTACTGAAGATTGTGCGCGAATTGACCGGTCTGGGTCTGAAAGAAGCTAAAGACTTGGTAGAAGCTGCACCCAAACCAGTTAAGGAAGGTATTGCTAAGGATGCTGCTGAAGATGCTAAGAAGCGTATCGAAGAAGCTGGCGGTCAGGTAACTATTAAGTAATCACAATTGGATTACTATTTTTTGATTGAGGAGCCTGAGTTATTCAGGCTTCTTTTTTTGCGTTGGTAAACTTTAACGCGAGCTGCTGCTGAAAATGCAGCAACACGATATCTTAGAAGTGGAAAATACTATATTTGATGCTCATGTCTGCTAAAGATGTCTTTCATGAGGTTGTAAAAATAGCTTTACAAAAGGACGGTTGGCAGATAACTCATGACCCCCTGTTGTTTAACGTGGGTGGTGTAAAAATGTCGATTGATTTAGCAGCAGAAAAATTGATTGCAGCAGAACGAAAAAATGAAAAATTGCTGTTGAAGTCAAGAGTTTTCTAGAACAATCTTCTGCCATTTCAGAATTTCACACTGCTTTGGGACAATTTATCAACTACAGAGGTGCATTAAAGCGACGAGATCCAGAGCGCATTTTATATTTAGCAGTACCTTTGACAACTTATAGAACATTTTTTCAACTTGATTTTCCCCGTGAAATGGTAGAAGAAAATCAAGTCAAAATGATTGTTTACGATGCTAAAAATGAGGTTATTGTTGAATGGAAAAAATAGTACGATATCGTGAAATTGTACAACAGATGCTTGCAGAGTATGGTAGGGAAAAACCTGCTTACGGGAATATTGAAGTTGAGACAATTTTTGACACAGAACGCGACCATTATCAAATTGTTTATTTAGGCTGGGAAGGTCAGGATTGGGTACACAGTTGTATCATACACATTGATATTAAAGGTGGTAAAATTTGGTTGCAATGGAATGGTACGGAAGATGATATTGCAGCAGATTTGGTGAATGCTGGAGTTCCAAAGGAAGATATTGTTTTAGGATTTCAGCCACCATTTATGCGGCAGTTTACAGAATATGCTGTGGGTTAATGTGGAAATATTAGCCAATCTCTTGTTAATTTATACCGTTTCTTTGTGAAGTGGTATTCGGTTTATTGGCTCTCTCAAGCAGCCGACCATTACAATCTACCAACTTGAAGATGGAGAGTATTTACCCGCCAAGGTGTTTCGAGAACAAGATCGAATTGATTCTCGATTGTTTCCAAACATTCCTTTAACGGCTGAACAAATTTTTGCAATGAGTCGCTGATAATCAACTATGGTTGAAGCAATACTTAAAACTAAGCCAGTAACTTTTGAAGAGTTCATAAAGTGGAAACCAGAAGCTAACCGCTATGAACTTAAAAGCAAATTTTTATACTTTATTCACCTATCAAATCTCCGTTGCCAACCAAGCACGCAACACCTCTGCAATTGTCCAGGCTTGGGCAATACATCCGCGTGGAGTCATGGGTGCATCGCCATCAAAAATTTCGCTGAGACTGCCAATGCCGTGTGCTATTAGATGATTAGCCATTGGTTGGAGGAATTGACGCGCCTGTTTGGGATTTTTGTAAACGCGCAGGTGTGCTAGAACAAATGACCCTAACAACCAACCCCAGACGGTTCCTTGGTGGTAACCGCCATCACGTTGATACTGGTTTCCCCCGTATTTACCCTGGTATTGGGGATGATTGGGGGCAAGCGATCGCAATCCATGTGAAGTTAGTAGCATCTGTCCGCAAATGTCTACCACTGCTTTTTGTTGGGCTGGTGTCAGTGGGCTTTCGGGTAACGAAACGGTAAAAATCTGGTTAGGACGCAAAGATGCGTCATCTCCATCGGGAGTATCCAGGACATCGTAGCAGTAGCCTGTTTCCTGATTCCAAAAGCGAGAAAATCTGATTTGGGCGCGGTCGGCGATCGCCTGATACTCTTGGTGTGGCTTGCCAATCAAACGAGCAAATTTAGCCATTGTCCGTAGAGCATTATACCACAGAGCGTTGACTTCAATTGGTTTGCCAATGCGAGGCGTGACTACCCAATCTCCGACTTTCGCATCCATCCAAGTGAGTTGCACGCCTTTGTCGCCTGCATACAGTAAACCATCGGTGGCATCGAGGCGGATGTTGTAGCGGGTACCGCGACAGTGCCAGTCGATGATGTCTGCCAGCACGGGGAACAGTTCCATCAGCAAATCATTATCTTCGGTGGCATTGTAATAAGCTCGAATGGCTTCAAAATACCAAAGAGTTGCATCCACTGTGTTGTATTCTGGTGTTTGGCCTGCATCCGGGAAACGATTGGGCAACATTCCCTGGTCTACGTGCCTAGCAAAGGTGCGAAGAATGGAACGTGCGATTTCTGGGCGACCGGTGGCGAGGGTTAAACCAGGGAGGCTAATCATGGTATCGCGTCCCCAGTCACTAAACCAGGGATAACCAGCGATGATAGTTTTACCATAAGGGTCTTCTGGCACTGAGCGATCGACGATAAACTGATCGGCAGCCAAAACTAAATGATTCACCCAAGCAGGAGAATCGGCAGCATTCAGAGGTCGGTTAGATTTCCAGAGTCCGATTAATTTTTGTTCCAGGGTGTGGCGGTGTTTGAGTGCTGCTTCGCCATTCAATTCTGGTTGCTTGTGAGTGCTGGCAACAAAGGTAACAGATTCTCCCACATTAAGGGTAACTTCAAAGGTAGCGGCGTGGAGGTGGTCTTCTTTATCGTTTAATCCCCGATAGCGTTCAACTGCTAGGTCAAAGTTATAGTACCAGTTGTGGACGGGGGAGGCGCTGGCGCGGTCAGTTAGTAGATATATTGGTACCGCATCAGGATAAGCAGTTACGCAAATTCCCTGTTCCACCTCTTCGACGGACATCTGCCAATCATTATAATTATGGGTGTCGCTGTGATAATCGCGGTAGTTAACGATCGCCTTAAGCGTTAACTTCAGCGGTTGGCTGGCACGACGCAGAGTATATTGGACATAAGTTGTATTAGCTGCCTGTTGCATCCAAATTCGTTTTTCTAACAATGCATCAGCAACAGCAAAACGCCAGAGGGGAACTGTACCTTCTAAAGAAAAATCTTCAATATGTTCGTAGCCGTGGGGACTGACGGTACCATCTCCCCAACGATTGCAGTGTAGAGAATAAAAGCGATCGCCATACAAGACTGTTTCATCTAGCTTTGCCAATACTAAGGTGCGACCGAGAGGCGGTTGCAATGCTGCTACTAATAAACCGTGGTAGCGGCGAGTCAATAAACCTGCCACCGTTCCAGAGGCGTAACCACCAATGCCGTTAGTAACCAACCATTCCCGCGACTCGGCTATGTCGAGATTACCGCAGATTTCCCGCCCAAATTCAATACACATAACTCAACACTCTTGCTGGCGATCGATATTTGGATTATCAGTTATCAATCACATAGTATGGTGAAATAGACATTAAGAAATAATAAAAAAGTAATTGCTGAATCTATAATCCTCGCAGATATAGCAATCCAGTTTGATTGCTGAAATTACAGCAGTTTTCATCTATTTAGACCCCATACTCATCTTCTCTCTGCGACTCTGTCTTGAAAAGTTCAGTTCGCGCTTCGCGTTGCCGTTCGCGAAGCGTCTCGTAGAGAAGGCATCGCCGGAAGCCGGCGCTCCGACTTTTCGCTGCGCCTCTGCGCGATAAAAAAAAGCCGTGGTTCGCCAAGCGCAGCCAAGAAGTAAGCAATAATCAACAAGACTCTAGAAGATTATTTTACTTGCTAATTCTGAGAATTTAGCAAAACGTCTTTGGCTTTGCTGCTGAATTAATTAATTATGCTGTAAGTCTTTCCTAATTCAATTTTATAACATCAACAAATGATGACCTTGCCGTAAGAGATAATAGTCATTACTGAATTTGATTGTTAAACTTTAAATTATAAATATAAGCATAATTAATTATTTTAGAAAACTATTCCACAGTTATCGGTTGTTAAAGTTTGAATTAATGAATAAACAAGTAAAAGCGATACGAGTTGCTTGGTGCAGTCCAACTGATTTGCCCCAATCAAACAATTTTTCACTCAACTTTGAGTGGATTCGAGTTGATAGGTCAGCTTTATTTGATAAAAGCTTTGATGCTGTTGTACTCGATATCAGGACTTTTGAAAGCTTGGAGGAAGTTAAGTATATATACACCAATATTGGTTTACCAACAGTATTTTTGATAGATACCATTGAGCAAGAATCTACTGTCCTTTCTTTGTTGGAACCAGGAGATGAAACTTGTAAACGCGATGCAATTGATTGGCAGATAGATTTGCGTTTGCAGCGGAGTTTATGGCATAGCAAGCAAAAGCATTCATTTAACCTTGATAAGTTAACGGGGACTGCTAATTTTCGTAAGTTTAATGATTATGCAATTGAGCTTTTGACATCCAAGGAAGATGGAGAGTCTGTATGTTTGATTTACTTAGATATTGACCGTTTCAAGTTTATTAACGATAGTCACGGTCATATTGCGGGAGATCGGATTTTGCAGGAGGTTGGTCAGATTCTACAAAAGTACTCATTAGGAGCAGGTATCGTCGCTCGGACGGGGGGTGATAAATTCGCTATTTGTATGCGTGGCAATAGCGAGCAGGGAAAAGCCTTTGCAGAATTTCTCAGAACTCAGATTGAAACTCATGAATTCTGGCTTGATGAAAAGTCTTGCGTTCATATCACAGCTTCCTTGGGAGTGGTGCCGATGACTGGACATTCATCTATTGAGCAACTGTGGCAAGAAATCAATCAATGCGTCTATGCTGCTAAACAGAAGGGACGCAACCAAGTTGTCACCGCTGAGGAATTTGATGCTATTGCAGACGCTTCTGGACAAGACAAGCTAATCACTGATTTTGAGCATCGAATTCGCGTGACTGCTGAGAGGATGATTAATGAGATGGTGCTTAAGGCTAGTCGTTTAGCTAAGAAATACAGAGCAGAAGCCGAACACGATGGCTTGACTGAGATTTTCAATCGCCGCTATCTCGACAGATTACTACCACGGGAGATAGAAAAGTCTCACAAATACCAGCAACCATTAACAGTGGTACTCCTCGATTTGGATCGTTTCGGTGAAGTAAATCGAACCTACGGCTTTCCCACTGGAGATCAAACACTGAGAACTGCTGCACAAGTATTTAAAAGTAATATCAGAGCAGTGGATTGGGTGACACGTTACGGTGGCGAGGAATTCTGTATTATCATGTCCGATACCGATTTGAATACAGGATGCCAGATAGCGGAACGAATTCGCCTAGCTTTGAGCGAGGAAATACTTACAGCTTACAACGGTCAGCAGTTTCGACTCACTGCAAGCATTGGAGTTGTAGAACTCATGCCAGAAGAAAGTCTTGTTTCTTTGTTGCAGCGTGCTAGTGACAAAGTTCGAGAGGCTAAGAAAAACGGGCGCAATCAAACTTGCTTGTGATTGCTACAATCTGGTAGTCTATTAAGCGAAAAATGATTGGTTAGCGATCGCCATTACCCCCGATCGATACTGACAAAGTACCACAGACTGCACCAAAGAGATATAGAAGTGCGATCGCTTTCTAATTCAACAATAATTAACTGGCGATCGCAACTGACTTTTTAGACTTAGGACGCTTGCGATCTGATTTTTTCTTCAATCCTACAGCTTGCGCTTGATCGCTATCTGAACCATATTGTCCGCGTATAACTTCTTTCATCGCTAACACAGTATTGTGAAATTCCCATTCTGCTAATCGCGCTGCATCCAACGCCGCACGGTATAAAGTTAACTTCTCAGTTTCCGCTTGTTGCTGCACCAACATCACTTGATAAGCTTGCTGTAACTTGTCAACAGAAGCATCAGCACGGGTTGTGTCGTAGCTGCTGATAGTTTGTAAACCGTGCCATGAATTTACATCTTGACTAATGGCTTGAGGGGGTAAACGGCGTGTTTTATCTTGGGCTGGCATAGAAGCATAAGTGGTAAACTACATATCTAATGTACCCATTGTCACAAAAAAAATATCAGTAAAAGAAAAAAGTAGTTTCCAGCAGTTTGCACCTAACATCCAGGGTAGGCAACAATGCTGTGCCTTTAGTGTGTATTGCATCTAAAGAATCGCATTGTCGCTCGATACAATGGCATTGTCACTCGATACAATCGAATTGTCACTCGATACAATGGCATTGTCGCTCGATACAATGGCATTGTCACTCGATACAATGGCATTGTCACTCGATACAATGGCATTGTCGCTCGATACAATCGAATCGTCGCTCGATACAATCGAATTGTCACTCGATACAATCGAATTGTCGCTCGATACAATGGCATTGTCAGGCTTCACGACTTGTAAAATCACTGCACCGAAAGATTTTTGCTGTCAACTAATAGATTATTGATGCTGCACCCTATTAAGGCGATAGAGAAAATAATTTATGATTCAAGCCAAACGCTCGCTAGTAACATTTGATGATTTTATCGCTTGGTATCCAGAAAATTCGCCACAACGCTATGAACTGCATGACGGAGTAATTGTTGAGATGCCCCCACCAACTGGCGACCACGAAGAAATTATCGGATTTTTAGTTGGAGAAATAGTTGCGGAATATAAACGTTTGAAACTGCCTTACTTTATTCCCAAAACAGCGTTTGTCAAACCACCGGAGGGTGAATCAGCTTATTCACCAGATGTGCTGATATTAAATCAGCCTAATTTAGTGAATGAGCCTCTGTGGAAAAAAGAATCTACTGTCAGCCTTGCAGAATCAATTCCCTTAGTAGTTGAGGTGGTTAGTAGCAATTGGAGAGATGATTATTTAAAAAAAGCGGCTGATTATGAGGCAATAGGCATTCCCGAATACTGGATTATAGATTACGCCGCTTTAGGTGGTAGGCGGTTTATCGGCAATCCCAAGCAACCCACTATATCGATTTACTCATTAGTTGAGGGGGAATACCAAGTGCGGCAGTTCCGAAACGGGGAGTGCATTATCTCAGAAGCTTTCCCAGAATTAAATTTAAATGCCGAACAGATTTTTCAAAGCTTTCAGTACTGAATTCCAGCAGATTTTAGGTAAATGAAGTATTCAAAGTCAAGTAGTCACTAACTTTTTCACAATCTAAAATCTAAAATCCAAAATGACTTACAGCGTTTTTCAGGTAAATGAAGTACATGGTTACATGGGTAGGGGCGCACAGCTGTGCGCCCCTACGATGATCTGTACCTCACGCCTGTTGCAATCTGCTGTATCTTGATATTAGCCACTACTTAAAATCTAACCATGACCAACAGCCTAGCCATTGCAGAAGACATCAAAACTCTTCGTCAAGTTGAGGAAAAACTAGGTTTAACACTGTCTTTTGATGGCGAGTTTTTTACTGAGTGGATGAATGAGTTACCTGCATTGAGTGAAGCAGAACAAGTCAGGTTAGAACAAGTTATAAATAACTATCTTTATCAAATCTTTGATGGAATTCTTTTAGAAGAAACTGTAAAAATGGTAGTACTTTCGCCATTGCTTAAGCTTGCAGGATTCTATCAAGCACCTTACAAATTTAAAACTGAAGTATCTGTAGAAATTGAAGCCCAAGGAGATAATGAAGAAATTTTACAAGGACGGATTGATGCTTTAGTTTTACAAGATAGATTATGGATTGTTTTAATTGAGTCAAAAAAGACCACATTTGATTTAGAACTAGCCATACCTCAAACATTGGCATACATGGCAGCTCATCCTGAAATAGAACAACCTTTATACGGAATGGTAGCTAATGGTAGGAGCTATTTATTTATCAAAACTTTGGGTAAACAATATGCTATTTCCGACCTGTTTGCAACCCGTTCGCAATACCGCAATAATCTTTATCAGGTTCTAAAAATCCTCAAGCATTTGGGACAAATTATCGCATATCGTTAAAAATTAAGAATGCGATCGCCGTACCTACAACTCATATTAAGTGCGATCGCGCAATAATTTCAGACTTTCACGGATAGTAATTGTAATGGAATGATTTCCCCCTAAGCTGAGTTCAGCAATTTCCAAAGCTTTTTGATACATTGGTTCAGCTTGCGAGTACTTTTCTTGGGAATAGTAAAGTTCTGCTAAGTTGTTGTAACTAATGGCTATCAGAGGATGTTCTCGTCTCAGCAAGCGTTGATAAAGTGATAATGCTGTTTGATGCAGGAGTTCAGCTTCCGAGTACCTTCCTTGGGAATAGCAAAGATTAGCTAGGTTGCTGTAACTGGTGGCGACATCGGGATGCTCTTCTCCTAGCAGCCGTTTCGTTAGTGACAATGCAGTTTGATACAGTGGTTCTGCTTCCGAGTACCTTCCTTGGGAATAGTAAACATTAGCCAGACTGTTGTAACTGGTAGCGACATCGGGATGTTCTTCTCCCAGCAACAGTCGCCTAAGTGACAATGCTTTTTGATGCAGTGGTTCTGCTTCCGAGTACCTTCCTTGGGATTTGTACAGTACTGCTAGGTTGTGGTAAATGCTAGCGATATCAGGATTCTCTTCTCTCATTAGTTGTTGCCTAAGTAATAATGCTCTTTGATACAATGATTCTGCGTCTGAGTATCGTCCTTGAGAATAGTAGAGATTAGCCAGATTATTGTAAGTGGTGGCAATATCAGGATGCGCTTCTCCCAACAGCTGTTGCATTAGTGACAATGCTGTTTGATACAGTGGTTCTGCTTCCGAGTATCTTCCTTGAGAATAGTAGAGTAAAGCCAGGTTGTTATAACTTCTAGCGACATCGGCATGTTCTTCTCCCAGCAACAGTCGCCTAAGTGACAATGCTTTTTGATGCAGTGGTTCTGCTTCCGAGTACCTTCCTTGGGATTGGTAGAGTGCTGCCAGGTTGTTATAACTAGTGGCAACATCGGTATGCGCTTCTCCCAGCAGCCGTCGCCTAAGTGACAATGCTGTTTGATACAGAGGTTCTGCTTCTGCGTACTGACCGCGTTCTTGTAAGTAGTAGCCAGTCCTATAAAGCAATAAAGCCGCTGTTTCCAACTCAAATTGATACTGCGAAATCCAATCAATTGCAACCTTAGCATGGGGTAAAAGCCGATCGCACTCATGCCAATTTGCATATTCAGCATCTGGAAAAACTTCTGTAACCGTACAAACAACCCTTTGTGCCCAAAGACGGCGGTTGTCTTCATCCATGTCGGCTTTTAACACCTCTTGCACTAAGCGATGAATATCCAAGGTTTTATTAGTCGCGTTGCGGTAAATCAGCGAAAACCGTCCCGCTTCTTTTACAACTTTGGCAAAATCTAGGGGTTTGTTTGCTAATTGGCTGAGATTTTCTCCCAATTCTGCCGCACCCCCGGTAAAAATTTCTTCAGGAATCGCATCAGGCGCTAAAAAGGCGCAAACCCAAATCAAATCGCCTGCGGTGGAGTTGCGTTGTACCACTTTCTCAAAGGCGAGAGAAAAAGTGATGGCAACGCTGGGATGATTGATTGCCAGTTCGCCTCGTTCCGCCAGCAGCTTCGCCCTTTCTTCTCGGTAAAATTGCAAATACTCCGCCAAACTAGAGGGAGTTTCTTCAATAAACGCTGCTGCTTGATCTAATGCTAGGGGTAAACCGTCCATTTCCCGCGAGATTGTTTCTGCCAAAGTGCGTTCTTCTTCACTCACCCCATCCAACCCCGCCTGTTCTGCAATCAGTTTGGCACGCCGCAGCAACAACAGCGCCCCATCTTCCGGTGACATTTTTTTAATTTCAATTCGCTGATATATCCCCGTAGCATGAGCGCGGGTAGTCAACAACACATAACCTTGATGCGCTCCTGGCAGAAACTCCCGCAGCATCGTTATGTCGTCGGCGTTATCCACAATCAACAGCCAGCCGTTATGTGTTGCTAACCACTGCTTAACTGCGGCAATTACTAAGTTTTCATCCTGTTCTTGACTAACGGGTAAATTGAATAACTCTGCAAGCCTCACAAAACCTGACACCAATTCTGTTTCAAAAGCTGCCCTCACCCATAGTATTGCCTGATACTCATGGCGATAGCGATAAGCATACTCAATAACAGTCTGAGTTTTACCAATACCACCCAATCCGCTAAGTGCAGCTAACTTCTTTGTTAACAGCGCATTCCCCATTTCTTCTAAAACAATTTCACGCGCTGTAAAAAACGGGTTGCGCAGATATGGTATATTCCACATTTCTTCAGGCATTATGTTAGGTTTGCGGGAAAATTTGTCGTGAATACTGACACTGAGACGCGGGGACGCACTGAATTTTGAATAAGTGATTATTTGAACTTGATATTACTATAAATTAAAATGTAGGGTGCGTTGCACTGCGTGACAACGCAGCATCTTACAGCCCTTTTCATTTGGATGAAATACATACTTGAATACTAAATTATCGTAAGGGCACAACAATGCTAAAGCCCCTACTGTGGTCTATTCAACTGCAAATTGCTGTAAAAGAAATTAATTACCCAAGCGATCGCTTTGAGAAGCAGTATAAATTAAATGCATAGCAGTAGTTTCGTAGAGTGCTTTATGGACGCAAGTCCTAACGCACCAAACATCATTGACTACCAAACTATTGCCTGTTGCCTCTTCCCTGCTATAATTTCCACAATGGAGAATAGGGAACTCGAATCCCTGACCTCTGCGGTGCGATCGCAGCGCTCTACCAACTGAGCTAATTCCCCGTAATTAATTCACCAATGAATATTTTATCATTCAGTTAGTGATGGCTGGGACTGTTTTTGAGAATAAACTTCCTGGACGCGTTCGAGTTCCAAATCAGTGAGGTAATCCACAGTCCAGTTACAGCAGCGTTGAAGCATGTGGAAGGGGTAAGTATTCGCTACACCCACGACTTGCATGTGCGATCGCTTTGCTGCTTGAATACCAGCTGGTGTATCTTCAATTGCTAAACACTCTTGCGGTTGCAGATTCAATTCGGGATATTCTTGGTTCAACTTCTTCACAGCCAGAAGATAACCATCGGGTTCTGGTTTACTGGTAGTGATGTCATCACCCGCAACAATAATTTTAAAATGTTCGCTCAGTTTAGCTCGATTGAGTACCAGTTCTATTTCTTTGCGAATAGCACCGCTGACTAATCCTAATTTCAGATTGCGCGATCGCACTTGAAATATCAAGTCTTCTACACCTGGATATAAAGGCAGTTTCTCAATTTTTTCCAGTTCTAATGCGTAAGCTTCGGCTTTGCGATGCAGCAGTTGAGTTAAATATTTTTCTGTAAGGACTCTACCACGATTGGCGAATAGTTGAGTAAAACAAGCGCGATCGCTGCGTCCCAAAGAAGCTTGACGCTCATCAACCCGCTGCGGTTGGAGATTCTCTTGAATGAGAATCTCATCAATCAGTTGCAGGTGGATTGACTCGTCGTTAATGATGACACCATTGAAATCAAAGAGAACTGCCTTTAAACTCATGCGATTATGCCAAACGCTGGCGATCCAAGTTCCTCCAAATTATTATTATCTATTGTGGTGTCGATTGAACTTGCACTATATTGACGGATATTTTCAGATGTTATGGGTTTAATGCCGCTAGTTACCTGATTTATCCACCAAACATCTTGAGTTCGTACTGCTTCAAACCCTGCTGCACCCATATTCGCTTCAACGCTACCATTAGCATATTCACGAATATATGGTTCTTCAAAAAGGTCATTGAGCCATTCTAATTGACGCAGAGTCTTTTGATTGCCATCTTGAATTAACACTTGTCCTCCAGTTACCAGCAACCGGAAGCTTTCTCGCAAAATTGCTAATGACACTGCATCTGGTATTTCGTGAAATAGTAAAGAAGCAGTCACCAAATCAAAGGAAGTATCACTTAAACCAGTTTTCTCAGCATTCCCATGTCGCCAGACTATATCTAAACCAGCAGTTCGGCTTTTATCTTCTGCCCTTACCAACATATAAGGTGATAAATCCAAACCAATAACTTCCGCTTCCGGAAAAGCCTGTTTTAACATTAAAGTAGTGGAACCCGTACCGCAACCTAAATCGAGTATGCGTCGTGGTTTCACCTTCACAGCATCAATTAAAGCCTGACGGACAACAGTTTCGCTAGGCGGCAGAACATATTGGGTTATGGGATCGTAAGTAACCGCTGCATCAGAGGTGAGATATCCGCCTTTAATCCCGTGAAAATTTTCGCTGCTGTAGTACGATGGAATTATGACATCAGCTCGTCGAAAGCGATCGCCTTCTTTCTCCCAATCAATACTCTGTTGATAACGCCGCAACCCATCTTCATCAATGAAAAAACGCGCTACAGGCGATAAAAAACGTTCCCAGATTGTATCTTGACGCACTGCCATAGGTATATCAGAAGTGTAAAGACTGTTTTAATTAGAGTCATTTTCTTTACAAATTTTAATACATATTTTCATTGTGTGGCGATCGGGCTGACGCTTAAAACCTGACTATACTACACTTGTAATATAAGATGGTTTTTGTAAGCTGGGCATTGATAGTCTTGACTGTTGACTGAGGAGTTTGCTGTCCTCCCTCTGCCTCCTGCCCCCTGCCTCCTGCCTTCTGCCCCCTGCCTACCTGATGCCAAATTACCAATTTAAAACCTAAAATTAAAAATCCAAAATTAGAAAACTATGCCCTACGAAAAGTTAGAAATTACTACACCAGCACCCGTTTTATCTTGGGCGAATCACGCTTTGGGGCCAGAAGAAACCAAGATGGCAAAGAATGTGGCATCGCTGCCATTTGTCTTTAAGCATGTAGCTTTAATGCCAGATGTTCATTTAGGTAAAGGTGCTTTAGTTGGTTCTGTAATAGCCACCAAAGAAGCAATTATACCTGCTGCTGTGGGCGTAGATGTGGGTTGCGGCATGAGTGCCATCAAAACCCCATTTACTGGCGAACAATTGGAAGGTAAACTCAAAAAAATCCGCTTGGATATTGAAGCAGCAATTCCTACAGGATTTAACGAAAACAAAGACGTTGAAAAACCCGTCACCAATTGGCAAGGCTGGAATGATTTTAAAGACTTGCATCGCGGCGTACAAGACATCCAAAGCAAAGCAATGAAACAAATGGGTTCTCTGGGTGGCGGGAATCATTTTATTGAAGTGTGTCTCGATACAGAGAATCAAGTTTGGTTAATGCTGCATTCTGGTTCGCGCCACATTGGCAATAATTTAGCTCAGTGTCACATTAACACAGCCAAAGAATTAGCCAAGATGGCAGGTGAGAAATTACCCGATCCCGATTTGGCTTACTTTGTCGCTGGTACGCCGGAATTTCAAGCATACTGGCACGATTTACAATGGGCGCAAGAGTATGCGCGTGTCAACCGCGATGTGATGATGGCGCGTTTTAAGCACATAGTAGAGAAGCATATTGCAGGTGGAAAGGCAACTAAACCTTTATTGCAGGTGAATTGTCATCACAATTACGCCGAAAAAGAAGTGCATTTTGACGAGGATGTCTACGTTACTCGTAAAGGTGCAGTCCGCGCCCAAGCAGAAGATTATGGCATTATTCCTGGTTCAATGGGGGCAAAGTCTTTCATTGTTAAAGGTAAAGGTAATGCCCACAGCTTTTGTTCTTGCTCTCATGGTGCAGGTCGTTTATTGTCTAGAAATAAGGCAAAAAATGTCTACACTCTTGATGATTTGATTGAGCAAACTCAAGGGGTAGAATGCCGGAAGGATACAGGAGTTTTAGATGAAATTCCTGGTGCTTATAAACCCATAGAACAAGTGATGGCAAATCAAGCGGATTTGGTTGAAGTTGTGGCAACGCTCAAGCAAGTTATGTGTGTGAAAGGATAAAAATAGGGGAAAATGTTAAAGGGAAAAGGGAAAAGGGATGAACTATCCGCCCACGATTTCATTGACTTTTAACTTTTACCCTTTACGTTACCGTTAGTAATAGATTAGCTAGGTGGGTCATACCCACCTTTTTGATTTTTTTAAACCCAGATTTACACACAAAAATCTATGATTGTGTTAAGTGAATCAATCGAACAAATTGAGCAATAGCATTTTTCCTTAAGTATAAATTTACAGCAGATTGAAAACGTGTGAGGTAAAGATAATCGTAGGGGCACAATATATTGTGCCCCATTGTGCCCCTACCTGTGTACTTCATTTACCTAAAAATATGGTGTATCTCGTATTAACAGAATAAATCGGAGCATCATTTGTTATGTATTCTGATACTTAACCATTAAAAATTAATAAGTTTATGCCAAATAACCAATATGAGCAACAGTATAAGAAAAAAGTAATTGATTTTTTTGATAGCAGAACTACCTACGATAACGATCGCACAATTCATCGCGCTCTCCCTTTACTAGATTTAGTTCCACTGCAAAAGGGACAAAAAGTATTGGATATGGCAACAGGTACAGGTATCATTGCCATCGCTGCTGCACAACTTATCGGTTCTGAAGGAAAAGTAATTGCAGTAGATTTTTCTTCAGGGATGCTAGCTCAAGCACAACAAAAAATTACAGAATTAGGCTTACAAAATATTGAACTAATAGAAGCCGATGCTGAGTATATTGACTTTAATGATGAGAGTTTTGATGTTATTCTTTGTTCTACAGCAATAGTATATTTTAAAGATATTCCTGCTGCTCTACGGAAATGGTATCGTTACCTGAAACCAGGAGGAATCGTCGGTTTTTCTTGTTGCTCTGAAGAATCTTGTGGAACGCCACTGATTATTGAAATTTGTGGCAAACATGGCATTTCACTGACGAGTATTAATGAGCCAACAGGTACACCTGAAAAATGCCAACACCTGCTTGCAGAAGCTGGTTTTGAAAATATTGAAGTGAAAATTCAACAACTAGGTTACTACCGTAATGTAGACCAAGCGGGAGAATGGAATGGAGGATGGTTTCATCCTAGAGAAAATCCTTTATTAAAGGTTTCCTCAGAGCAAATGGCAGAATTAAAAGCAGAGTATCGTCAAAAAATTGAAGCAGAAGCAACCGAGCAAGGATCTTGGTATGAAAATCTGACTTTTTTTGTAACTGGTCGAAAGGTTTACAGCAAACTATAAATTTCTATTCTATTGAGTTTAGGTGGAGTTGTTTGGTAGGTTAATACTAAAACACAATAGGGTAGCACAGTTGGCTGTGCTACCCTAAATTAATCTGCGATCGCATTACCTATTTAATTTTGAGAATAAGGGTGATTAAAAGTTTCCCAAGCAGCTTTGGCAGCCTTTTGTAAGCGATAATTAAAGTCTACTAAATCTTTCATCATTAAGTACCAATTTCTTTGGGCTTCGTCTTGAATTATCATCCAAGTACTTTCTAATTGAAGGCGATCGCGTTCTATAATTTTCCTTCCTTCAATCAATTCTCTTGCTCGACGCACAGCATTTAAATAGGTTTCACGAGTGAGAGTACCTGCGGAATCAGCCTCAGTTTGAGCGCGTCTTTTTAATGCCTCAATCAGTGCTTTGGTTTCGCGCTTTACTTCATCACTTTCACCAGCCATTTCAATTTCCACTAATTCATCAGTTTGAGAACTGATTTCTACAATTACTGTAGTTTCAGTAGATTCAACAAATGTAGCTTCAACGGATTCGATGTTGTTATAAGTCATCTCTAAAACCTCCTTAATTGAAAGCTTACTCTTGAATAGTCATTAGTCCTTGGCAAATGACCAATGACTAATAACTAATAACTAATAACTAACTAATTGTTGTCAACTGTTGTTCTAATTTTAGTAATGCCGCAACTCGCGCTTCTGTAGCAGGGTGACTGGAGAATAAGTTACCCAAAAATTGTCCAGAGATGGAATTAATAATTAATAATGGCTCGAAAGCTGGATTAGCGTTTAAAGGCATCTGTCTTGCTGTAGCTTCTAGCCTTTGTAAGGCTCTAGCTAAAGCGCGGGGATTACCAGTTAATTTAGCAGAACCGGCATCAGCAGAAAATTCTCTTGTGCGTGAAATTGCCAGCTGAATAATTGTTGCAGCTAATGGCGCAAGCATTACTGTTAATAAAACACCCAAAGGATTTCCACCTCTGTCATTGCCTCGCGAACCACCGCCGAACCAAAGGCTGTAACTCACCATTTGTGCTAGGAATGAAATCGCACCAGCTACTGTAGCAGCAACCGCTTGTGTGAGGGTGTCACGATTAATAATGTGGGTGAGTTCGTGGGCGATAACGCCTTCGAGTTCATCCTCTGGTAATATATTCAAAATCCCTTCGGTAACAGCAACAGCAGCGTGTTCTGGATCGCGTCCTGTAGCGAAGGCGTTAGCAGTTTGACTAGGAACAATATAAACTCTAGGTGTAGGAATATTCGCACGACGAGACAATTTTTCTACCATTCGATAAAGTCCCGGTGCTTCCCTTTCACTCACAGGTTGCGCCTGATATACTGCAAGGGCAATTTTATCTGATTGATACCAGGAAAACAGATTTGTTACTGCTGCTAGGCCGATTCCAATTAAGAAGCCACTAGTACCACCAATTACCCAGTAACTAATTGCTATCAAAAGGGCACTTAGCGTAGCTAACAAAGCAGCTGTTTTGAATTGATTTCCCATATTTTCGCTCTCCTGCTAATGCTGTATAGTTTTTCTAAAAAACAGCATTGATTAAGCTACACTTTGATTGTATCCAGCTAGAATTAAATAGTACTATGTAGAAAACCTGCCCGATATGTACGGTTTTCCCCCTGGAATTTATAAAGAATAACTCAGATTTCAGGAGTCAGAATTCAGGAGGAATTAAAGTCGCAATCTTGGATGAGTGTTGTAAACCCGAAGCCTTAGCTTCTACTTTTAGCTTTCTTGGTGAAGTCTTCACCAATTGTGGTTTTGTATTATTTATTTTTCCTAAAATATAATAGAATGCAATAAAAAATTGCATCTGTCTCTAGTGGTACATTTTCTAAATAATTGACAATATTAATTTTCCAAAAAAGAATTCATTATTAAATTATCCGCACTGTTGATTCTGAATTCTGCATTCTTCTTCAGTTATCATAAAAAGGTTTCAAGCGAGCTGTAACTCTTAATTTAGTTAACCTCCGCACTAGACGCAAAGCTTGTTGTTTATATAATGCTTTTGGTAGCTGTCCAGGCAAATTATCCATCAATTTTCTCGCTGTGCCGATGCTGCATCCTGAAATTATACTGATTTCGTTGGCGCCATCAAAAATAGCATCTTGAGCTAACGCTTTCTCGATTTCTACTTGCCAAGTTCTCTGAAACATTTCGCCTCGCTCAATGCGCTGAAGGCTATTAGTATTGGCTAGAACGATGAGGCGATCGCCAACAGCAAGTTGTATGTTATCAGAAGGCATTAATTTTACAGGCGATCGCTTAAAACTTTGGTATAAAATTGGCACAACTCCATAACCATAAGCAACCTCAGCCAAGAGTAATCCGTTGAGTGTATCGCCAGCTTCAATGGTGTACTCGACTACCAAAATAGTTTGACTATCAAAGTTAAACAAGCTGAGAATATTTTCTCCAAAAGCCGCAGCCGCAAAAACTTCTGCGGAAATAGCAGAGGTGCAAATAACTTGAGCATAAGGAAATAACCGCGCGATATTATCGCGAAAATTTCGGTCGTAAGTCCGAATGACTACACGATTTGTAGGACTTTGAGCATGTACCATCAAAGCTATTTCCAAATTCTCCATGTCATCGTCTGTAACTACAACGACACTTTTACTATTAGCTAGATTGACTCTTCCTAAAGCATCGGTAATATTATCAATAATTAGTGGTATTTTGTGGAAAAAATCGGTGTCCAATGCTGTGTTACTAATACCCACCAGAGGTTGTTTGAATTCTTCTAATAAAGCTGCAACTCTTTGACCGACTCGATTTAATCCAATCAATACAACATGGTTTTTTACGGGTATTACTGGTTGGTAACTCTTGAAAAATTGAAATCTTGAACTTAAGAGAGCATCAGTGAGCAATGCATATAACACGCCAACAAAACCTACACCAGTTAAAGTTAGTCCCAGACTAAACAATCGCAGCCACCCTGGGATATGTTCTGCTTTTTCTGGTGGGGTTCTAAAATTAATGTCACCAAATAAATCCCCGTATCCTCCTAAAAGTAACACAGCAGTACCATAAAATGCTTCTACTATATTACTTTCCGGATAATTTAAGATATAAATAACTGTTCCAAGACACCAAAGAAAAAGTATTGTCAGCCCGCAAATTATTGCCACCCGCAAACTTTGATAACTATGTAACTTTCGCCAGAAATATGGAATTTTCTGTTTGAAGTTCTTCCATACTCTGCCTAATAAAATTTCTTGCCATAACTGCTGCCAATTCTGTTGACGCTTAATAGCAACTTTTTTCAAACTCTGAAGCTGCTCTTTAACTTCAATATAAATAATAGTATCGTCTGGGCTTAATTTTGCCTCTGGTTCCCACTGATGAAATTCTTTAGGTAAGACAGATGAATCATTAGTGTGATGTAATACTCGAAGATGTTGTGTGTTCAGTTCGTGGATGTGCAGTTTATTGCACCAGGGATGTTGCATTTGAATTTGATTTTTGACTACCCGAAATTGCTGGCCTTCTAGTTGGAAATAGCCAAGATGATCGTTTCCAAGGGCAGCAACAGCAAAGCCAGAAGCAGAAATCTGATTCGGCTCAAAGGCAATAAAATTACCAAGAGTCTGACTTAAAAGTTGATTGAGATTTTGTTTGTCAGAACGTATCACTAAACGAACTTGAGGATTTAAAAGCCGCGCCGCAAAGGCAGCTTCTATATTTACTCGTTCATTCCCAGTGACTAAAATTATAGTTCGGCACTGAATAATATTTGCTTGTTCTAAAACACTCGCCTCACGGCAATCGCCGATGAATAGATTTTCTAATAAATTTAATAAATTTCGGATTTGCAAATTTTTAGGTTGTTCTAGATCGATCGCATTAACAATAGCACCATACTCTTTGAGGATAGCAACACAATGCTGACCTAAACTTCCTAGCCCACAAACTAAAAACTTATCTAGTTTTGTGTGAGAATTTTTAACAGACTGGTAATTAGTTTCTGATGATGACACCATAACTTCGCCCAGGCGTATCAGAATATTGCTATTCTAAGCTTTTAAGTGCGTAGTCATAAAAGTTCTGAGTCTATACCTTGTCCTTAGGGAACTTGAAAAAATAAATTATCATTCTTAAATTTGTTAACCGTTGACTGTTCGCTGGCATTGTCACGCGATGCAATGGCATTGTCACGCGATGCAATGGCATTGTCACGCGATGCAATGGCATTGTTACTCGATGCAATGGCATTGTCACTCGATGCAATGGCATTGTCACTCGATACAATGGCATTTGTCAGACAAACACGCAATATGCAGCTACAAAATAAATTTTTTCAGGAAATTCCCCGCACCGTTTGGGTGTTAGGGTTCGTCAGTCTGCTGACAGATATAAGCTCCGAGATGATTAATTCGCTGTTACCTTTATTTCTGGTGTCAGCTTTAGGCGCGAATGTGTTGACTGTCGGCATTATTGAAGGCATTGCCGAAGCAACAGCTTCAGTTTTGAAAGTTTTTTCGGGAGTATTGAGCGATTACCTGGGACATCGCAAAGGTTTAGCGGTGTTTGGGTATGGATTATCTACCTTTGTTAAACCTCTATTCGCTGTAGCTACCAGTCCAACTGGGGTGTTAATAGCTAGATTTGGCGATCGCTTTGGTAAAGGTATCCGAGTCGCACCCCGCGATGCTTTAGTTGCTGATTCTACTACATCAGAGGTACGCGGTGCAGCCTACGGATTGCGTCAATCTCTCGATACTATCGGCGCATTCTTGGGGCCTTTGATAGCATTTGCCTTGATGGCTGCTTTTGCAAACAACTTTCGCCTGGTTTTTTGGTTAGCACTCATCCCTGGTTTTTTAGCGGTGGCTTTATTAACAGTGGGAGTCAGCGAACCGGGAACAAATGAAACCGAAGCAAAGCGAAGCAATCCTCTGCAATGGGAAGCTTTACGCAGTTTAGGTCAAAAATATTGGGTACTTGTAGCAGTGGCGCTGCTATTCAATTTAGGCAACTCCAGCAATGCGTTTTTGTTGCTACGAGCCGAACAAATAGGCATCTCTGCCTCACTCATACCGTTGACATTTGTGGTGATGAATATGGCTTATTCCTTCAGCGCCTACCCAATAGGAATACTTTCCGATCGCTTCGGTAAATTAGGATTATTGGTTGGCGGATTTCTCCTATACGCTTTAGTATATCTGGGCTTCGCCTTCGTACAAGCACCTTGGCAAGTTTGGGGATTGTTTGCCCTTTATGGTTTACATTTGGGCATGAGCAAAGGATTGCTGTTGGCATTAGTAGCAAATAGTATACCTGCAAATCTGCGCGGCACCGCTTTTGGATTTCTGAATTTAGCTGTGGGAATAGCGCTTTTACCTGCTAGTTTCCTAGCTGGTGGATTGTGGGAAACACTGGGAGCAAAAGCAACATTTATTGTTGGGAGTTTGTTGGCGATCGCATCTGTATTATTGTTAGTTTCTCAGAGAAATAAATATTAAATTCGACCAAAAGCAAAAATATCCTATTTTCTAATACATCCTTTAATTGGTAGCGTGTTGATAGCAATAACTCTTGGATTAAGTGATACAACTAAGTATATTGGGCTTGGTATTCCAACTATTGTTGATTGTTTCTACAGACAACTACCTCCTTGTGATTTTGCTGCAAAATTCGACACCGCTATTAGCAAGAATGGGATTTGTAGGTCTGTTTTTAGGCGCAATTTTTTGATGCAATTAATGAATACTTGGAAAAGTGCGTAGTTTACAGCCATAGGCATCGTAATTATCAGAGTAGCCATGTATGCGCCATAACCGCTATGCTTAACTTATATATTTGCGATCGTTTGACAAATATGCTGTTTAGGATAAAAATTTACTATGCTCCTAGAGTTTAGTATTGGTAATTACCGCTCCTTCAAAGATAAAGTCACCTTTAGTATGGTGGCTGCCAATATTGTTACCAAAGAAAAGGAACTTGATGATAACAATGTTTTTGTGGTAGATGATGACCTCAAATTGCTTAAAAGTGCTGCGATTTATGGTGCTAATGCCAGTGGCAAAAGCAATATTGCAAAAGCTTTGAGCTTTATGAAGTGGTTTATGATTAATTCCTCTAAAGAGACTCAAAGTACAGAAAAAATAGGAGTTGAGCCGTTTGAGCTAAGTACAGAAACTGAAGCACAACCATCTTTTTTTGAAATTGTGTTTATATTAGATTCTACAAAGTATCGATATGGCTTTGAAGCTAATCAAAAAAGGGTTATTTCAGAGTGGCTGTCTTACGTTCCTAACACAAATTTAACTCCTCTTTTTGAGCGAGTTTATGATGGAAATTCACGTAAATTAAAATATCTATCTAAAAAGTTAAAAGCTGAGGGTATTTACCCAAAAACTAGGAGTAATGCACTTTTCCTATCAGTAGCTGCTCAATTTAACGTTGAAATAGCTGAGAGAATACTAAATTGGCTCACAAAAAAAGTAAATATAGTTTCAGGTTTAGACGATGAAGATCATTTAAATTATACAGTTAGCTCTTTAGCTAAAAATGATGATAAAAAATCAGAAATTATTCAATTAATTAAAAACCTAGATTTAGGTATTAAACAACTGAGACTTAAGGAAACAAAAATTATTCCGATAGAAGAAAGATCTTATCATTTGAAAGCAGAAAATTTAATTAAAATTGGACGCGATAAATTTGATAAAAAAGGTAATTTGAGTTCTCTCAAATTTTTTGATTTAGATAATCAAGAGTCGGAAGGGACTAAAAAAATAATTTCTATTGCTGGACTTTTAGTAGATACTCTTAAACATGGTAAAGTTTTGATATTTGACGAATTTGATGCAAGACTTCATCCACTAATCAGCAAAGCAATTGTTGAATTATTTAACTCAAAAAATACAAATGATAATAATGCACAACTAATATTTATGACTCATGACACCAATTTACTTAGTAACAAACTCTTTCGTAAAGATCAGATTTGGTTTACTGAGAAAACAAGGTCTGGTGCTACAGATTTATATTCGTTAGTTGAATATAAAATACCAAATGATGCTTCTTTTGAAAGTGACTATGTAAAAGGCAGATATGGTGCCATTCCATTTATAGGTGACTTAAGTCAGATTATTGGTGAGCTTAATGCCTAGAAACCGTGGCTATACTGATAGGAAAGTTGCAGTTAGAGAGCTTAGGCAAATATTTTTAATTATTTGTGAAGGTGAAAAAACCGAGCCAAATTACTTCATGAGCTTTCGCGTTTCCAGAACTGTCAAAAAAATTGATGTTAGAGGTTTTGGCTACAATCCAACTAAACTAGTACAAGAGGCTAAAGAATTAAAAGATCAAGGAGATTACGATCAAATTTGGTGTGTATTTGATAGGGATGATTGGCCTAAACAAGATTTTAATAACGCTATTGCGATCGCAGAAAAAGAAGGATTTAAAGTTGCTTATTCTAATGAAGCTTTTGAACTATGGTATGTGTTGCATTTTGAATTTTTAAATACTGGACTCCCTCGCAAAGATTACATCAAAAAGTTAGAAAAATTGCTGGAATATAAATATAAAAAAAATAGTACGACAATATATGAAGAAATAGAAAATCGACAATCTACTGCTATCAAACACGCTAAAAGTCTTCTCAAGCAATATAGTTCTCCCAATCCAGTAAGTGATAATCCTTCAACAACAGTACATCTTTTAGTTGAGGAGCTAAACAAATTTATTCGATAATACTATGCCTTTACACTTAATAGACTGATATCTAAGGTGTATTATCTGTAGCACAATACAAGTTTTAAGACCAAGGGTTGAGATACTATATTTAATGTGGTATAAATCTTAATTTAAGGCGTTAAATATATATATGAATAAACTAAAGCAAATACTCCAAGGACGAAACTTGTCTGAAGCTACTCTCGCTGAAATGCTTAAAACAACAAAAGAGACGATTCAGCTTTGGAAAACAGGTAAAATTCAAATCCCTACTGCTGCGCTGAAAGACCTCGCAATTATTCTTAATTGCTCAGTTGACGAGATTATGGGAGTCACTGAAAAAAGGCGTTCGGGTTATCCTAGCTCATTTTTTGCTAGTTCTGATAATAAAAGAAGTATGGATATAATTTCTCATTATGGTGGTGTAACTTTTCATTTTCAAGGAGTTGAAGGAAAATTTGACTATCCAATTGATCGAGAGTCAGCAAAATCTATTGATTGGTATTTGCAAGAACCAACGGATGAGCCACCACATCAGTTTAATTGGATGGATATTGAGACAATGAATAATTATATAATCTTTGTAAATTTAAAAATTTTAAAAATATGTTATTTATATACTGACGATAAAGAAGAATCTCCTATTTTCTACCATCCTGAATTTTATCGAGTATTAACTGATTGGGATATTCTTGATGAGCTAAATCCAAAGATTGAAGATATTACTGCAACGTTTGATATTTCCGAAACTTTAGCTCAGGCAATTCAGTCTATTGTAAATGAGCTAAAAACACAATGTGATAATTGGGATTCATCAGAGCAATTTAGCTCGATTAAAATATACTGGCTCGATGGAACTCAAACATTGCATTATTTAGATGAACAGCTTTATTCAAACTTAGAAAGTTTGAGATATATTGTTGGAGATCCGAGTCTACATCCTGAAGCACATCTAGGTACAAGATTTATACAGGAGTACGATGAGGGAGGTAGTACAACGTTTTTGAATCTTGAACAAATAGCACTAATTGAAGTACCTGCTGTTAAGTTTTGGCAGATGGCTTGTGCGTCTGAACCTACACTTTTAGAATTGAGAGATACTTCTCCTTATCTTCCTCTTAAAGAGTGATATGCTTTGATATAATATGCTATTTTATAAATTTTTATCAAAATACGATCGCACCTTCTACTAGATTAATTTATAGCAGCATAACTGCAATATTCAAATTAAAAAATAACTCAAAATAAGCAATGCCTACTCGCTCATTTACTAAATCATTGTTTCCAATTCTTGCAAAGCTTGAAAACTTCCTACTTGCCAACTACGTTCCACAGCCGCAGGAATAATCTCAGTAATAGCTATATCCTCAAAATTAGGACTCGTGTCAGATTTTATGTATTTTCCATCTCTGAGTAAATAAATCGAAAGACTCCCGCTATCATAAACCCATAATTCTGGGACTCCAATGGCTTCATAAGCATCGAGAGTAGTTTTTGAGGTGACATCAGTCTCAATCGCTAAATCTGGCGGCGGATCGTCAGGTTGTAAGCGACGACGACCAATCATTCTTTGATAATTCTGAATATAAAAGCAAGCATCAGGTTCAACTCCTGCTATACCTTGCTTTTTAAAGGTGATGGAACCAAAAGGTTGATATCTGATATTTTTAGCCTTCAGCAATATTTTGACAATATCAGAAATTAAATCTTTGGGAATTTCATGTTCTGGTAAAGGAGCCATAATTTCTAAATTACCCTGGCTATAGGCAATTCTTGTAGTTCTTTTTTCTCCCAATTCCTGCAAAATAGATTCAAATTCTTCCCAGGTAACATCAGGAATAGTTACGGTGCTACCGGGTGACAATTGCATCTGACTAACAGGTTTGAAAACAGGAATGGCAGCAGTCATAACCAAAATATTAACTAGCTAAATCTCAATAATTAGCGATCGGGTTGCGGTGGATAATATAGCCCACCGTAACCTTTAGACTAATAGAATGAGTTTAACAAAAGCAGCAAAAAGCGATCGCCTTACACTTTAAACTTCTCAGTAATGCGTTTCATCGCTTCTTCCACATTCTCCCGGCTATTGAACGCAGAAATCCTAAAGTAACCTTCACCCGCAGCACCAAAGCCAGAACCCGGTGTTCCCACAACGTTAACAGTTTGCAGCAATTTATCAAAGAATTCCCAACTTGATAAACCATTAGGCGTTTTCACCCACACGTAAGGTGCATTCACCCCACCGTAAACTGATAGTCCGGCGGCTGTGAGTTTCTCGCGGATAATTTTGGCGTTTTCTAAATAGAAATTAACCAATTCTTTGATTTGTGCTTGTCCTTCTGGGGAGTAAACCGCCTCGGCTCCCCGTTGGACGATGTAAGAAACGCCATTAAATTTGGTAGACTGGCGACGATTCCACAACTTCCACAGTTCGACATCGGAACCATCGGCGGCTTTTGCTGTGAGTGTCTTCGGTACTACAGTTAACGCGCAGCGAGTTCCTGTAAAGCCTGCATTCTTCGAGAAAGACCGAAATTCGATCGCAACTTCTCTTGCACCTTCAATTTCATAAATTGAATGAGGAAGTGATGCATCGGTAATGTAAGCTTCGTAGGCTGCATCAAAGAAAATAATCGAGTTATTAGCTTTGGCGTAGTCCACCCATGCCTTTAAATATTCCTTGGTAGCAGTTGCGCCGGTGGGGTTATTGGGAAAGCAGAGATAAATTAAATCGACTTTCTGTGAGGGAATCTCGGCGGTGAAGTTGTTATCAGCAGAAATTGGTAGATAAACTAAACCTTCAAACTCGCCTTTATCGTTAGCATTTCCTGTATTTCCCGCCATAACGTTAGTATCTACATATACGGGATAAACAGGATCGGTAACGGCTATAGTGTTGTCATGACCAAAGATTTCCAGAATATTGCCGGTATCGCACTTAGAACCATCAGAGATAAAGATTTCCGAAGCATCGATTTCGGCTCCCCGTGCTTGGAAATCTTGACTAGCAATTTTTTCCCGCAACCAAGCATAGCCTTGTTCTGGGCCGTAGCCTTTGAAGGTATTGCGATCGCCCATTTCTTCGACAGCTTTAATCATTGCTGTCCGGCAAGCTTCTGGCAGAGGTTCAGTAACATCACCAATCCCCAGTCTGATGATTTTAGCATTACTGTTGGCTTCGGCAAAAGCATTCACTCGCCGAGCAATTTCTGGAAACAGGTAACCCGCTTTCAGTTTCAGGTAGTTGTCGTTAATACTTGCCATACTAAATTATGAAAAACGCCCTAAAATAGCTTACTGCTAATTTATCTGAGCTATAAATTTTGAGTGGGGAGCGTGGAATAATTCTGAATTCTGAATTCTGAATGAATGTTAGGATATTTCTTCACCAGCTGAATCTGACTTGTAACCATTCCTCACACCTTAGGCGAGAGGCTTTATCCCCCTCCCAAGACTACCCGCAATGTTAGGTGCATACTTATCTTGTTTGCGGAACTACGGGCTGGGTTACGGTTAACTAGAGAGTGTAGACTCACTCCCCAACCCAAAGACTCAATTTTCGTGGTTTCTCGTTAACTCACTCGGTTACTGCCACAAAGCCTTGGGAACGAGTCAATCCCCTGCGTTTAGAGCATTTCACCGTGTTCTAATCCTACCAAGATGCACTCACTTGTACAGTTAAGTTTTTGTAAAGCCGTGCTAGAAGCACGGGGTTTCAGACCCAGGAGTTTCGATGAAATTAGTTTGCGCCCAAAGCGACCTCAGTACAAACCTCTCACTCGTCAGTCGTGCTGTGCCTTCACGACCGACTCATCCGATACTTGCCAATGTGCTGTTACAAGCGGATGCAGAAACTAACCAAGTAAGCTTAACAGCTTTTGATTTGAGCTTGGGTATCCGTACTAGCTTTAATGCTGAGGTATGGGAAGGAGGAGCGATCGCGCTTCCTGCTAAGTTACTTGTAGATATCACTTCTCGTCTTCCAGAGGGCGAAATTACTCTCGATGATGAATCAGCCCTCACAGGTGCAACATCAAGCGGCGAAGGTTTAATTGTCACACTCAAACCGAAGAGTGGATATTATCAAGTCCAAGCAATGGGCCCAGAAGAATTTCCCGAACTACCTGTAATTGAAAATACAGAAGTAATCCATCTCACCACCGCTGCATTAATTGAGGGATTACGGGGTTCATTGTTTGCTACTAGTGCTGATGAAGCCAAACAAGTACTTACGGGAGTGCATTTAACAGTTAAACAAGATACTCTAGAATTTGCAGCTACCGATGGACATCGCCTAGCAGTAGTAGAAACTAGCAACGAGCGTCCTCTAGATGGAACTAGTCAACTAGAAGTCACAATACCGGCTAGAGCATTACGCGAACTACAAAGAATGTTAGCTCATAGCGCTTCATCTGATGAACCTGTAGCTTTACATTTCGATCGAGGTCAAGTCGTATTTGCATGGCAAAATCAACGCTTGACTAGTCGCACATTAGAAGGGCAATATCCCGCCTATCGACAACTGATTCCGCGTCAATTTGAGCGACAAGTCACAATAGAACGGCGACAATTCATCAGCACTTTAGAGCGAATTGCTGTGCTAGCAGATCAGAAAAATAATATTGTCAAACTCAGCATTGATAGCGAAGCTCAGGAAATTATTTTATCTTGTGAAGCTCAAGATGTGGGTAGTGGTAGAGAACCAATGCCTGCACAAATTTCGGGGGAAAATATAGATATTGCTTTTAATATTAAATATTTAATGGAAGGCTTAAAAGAATTACCATCTTCCGAAATTCAAATGCATTTGAATCAAAGCCTAACTCCAGTGATTTTTACGCCACTGGGTGGTTTGAAAATGACTTATTTAGCTATGCCAGTGCAACTGAGAAGTTAAAAATTATTGGAACTTTCGGCAATTGTGGCTGGCGATCGCCAGCCACAAGCAAAACTGAAAGTTAATCTCTCAACTACTCTATAAACACAGAGAATTAGTTCAAAAACGATGTTGTGATTTCTTGATTTACACATCACGCGTTTTGAGAAAATTGTAAATAGCCAGTGCAATAGCTACAAGCAATACCGCATGAATTAAATTTCCGGCAATATGAAGTACCAATCCTAATGCCCAAAAAGCAACCAGGACAACAACAACGCCCCAAAGGATACTCAACATATATTTACTCTTACTAAAGTGATTTTTACTTGTTCAGATATCTTATAGCCTCAGTTGATTTTTATCTATTTCTCCTTAGATAGGTTTAGGTATTCAAATCATCTATCTTGAGAAAGAAAATTTACTATAGCAGTCGGTTTTGAGACCAACTTAATAGGTAGGTAGTAAACATTTCCAGAAATTAATTGTGCGTTACCTGAAATCGTTGTAGAGACGTAGCAGTGCTACGTCTCTACTTTTTCACCAGATATAGCGGTAGTCACATAGGTTAGGACATTTTAAAAACTTGAATGCCAGGCATAGTAAGACTTTTACCTCCTGCCTTCTGCCTCCTGCCTCCTGCTATATATATTTTTCTTGCAATATACTTATTTACAATAATCAAATTCTCAAAAATTGCTCGCCAACCTACAGCACTTGATGGTGCGATTTGGTGATTTGTTTTATCGGAATTTCAATCCAAAATTCTGTACCTAACCCTGGTTGCGAATCGCATTTAAATACACCGCCGTGTTTTTCAACAACGATTTGATAACTAATTGATAACCCCAAACCAGTGCCTTTTCCTACTGGTTTAGTAGTAAAAAATGGGTCGCAGATTCTGACTTTTAGGTCTTCGGGTATTCCTGGGCCGTTGTCTTTTATGCGAACTACTACACTCTTGATATTACCTTCTATTTCCCCAACAGAAGTACTGATGGTAATTTGGCTGGTATGAGCTTTGGATGTATCTCTATAATCTTCTAAGGCATCGATCGCATTGCTTAAAACATTCATAAATACTTGATTCAACGGCCCGGCATAGCATTCTACTAAGGGAAGTTGACCATACTCTTTAACTAATTTAATTGCCGGACTTTCTGGTTTTGCTTTCAAGCGATGCTGCAAAATTAGCAACGTACTATCAATACCCTCGTGGATATCGACTGGTTTTTTTTCTGCTTGGTCAAGGCGAGAAAAATTCCGTAAACCCAAAACAATTTGCCGGATGCGATCGATACCAATTTTCATTGAGGAGAGAGTTTTCGGCAAATCCTCAGTCAGAAATTCTAAGTCTATTTCTTCTGCGCGATCGCGAATTTCTGGGTCGGGGTTAGGGCAGTTTTGCAAATATAAATCTAGAATTCCCAGCAAATCATGGGCATATTCGCTGACGTGATTAATGTTGCCATAAATAAAGTTCACTGGGTTATTAATTTCGTGAGCAACACCAGCTACCAATTGACCCAATGAAGACATTTTTTCTGTCTGAATCAGTTGGGTTTGAGTTTGCTTTAAATCCTCCAAAGCTTGAGCCAATTTTTCTTTCTGCTCTTTAGTCTGATTGAGCAATTCGATTTGTTGGAGTGCAACCCCAAGCTGATTGGCAATTTGAGTGATAAACTGAATTTCTGAAGTTTCCCAATGACGGGGTTCAGAGTTTTGGTAAGCTGCTAGCAAACCCCAAAGTTTTTGCCTAATAAAAATTGGTGCGATCGCATAGGCTTTTGCTTGAATTTCCTCTAAAGCCGTAACGTGACATTTAGAGTGATTAGCTTCATAAATATTATTAACTACAAATGTTTCATTATAGCGATATCGCCCACCTTGGGTTTCCTGCAAATAGCTATCTCGCCAAATTATATTAGTACCAGGATTTACTAACTTTACCCAACCTTCATTCACAAACTCAGCAATGTATTCACCACTCCAATCAGCTTGGAAGCGGTAAACTGCAACTCGATCCGCTTGTAGTGATTTACAGATTTCTTGAGTAGTTGTCTGAAAAATCGCATCTAAATCCAGAGATTCTCTAACTTTGGCAACAACTTCAAACAATGCCCGTTGTTGTTCTGCTGCTTGTTGCAAATCTAATGCCTGTTCTCGTGTCTGAGTGAGTAATTGAGCTTGCTGGAGTGCTACCCCCATTTGAGCTGCAATCTGACTGAGAAAGTGAACTTCTGGGGCTTTCCATTGACGAGGGCCAGTGTGTTGATAAGTTGCCAGTAAGCCCCAAAGGTTTTGACCAACAAAGATCGGTGCAAGTACAAAAGCGCGAATTTGAAACTGCTCTAAATTGTCGATATGACATTGAGTAAACCCCATTTTGTAGATGTCATCAACTGCAAATGTTTCATTGTTGCGGTAGCGTCCTCCGTGGGTATCTTGTAAGTAGGTGTCATTCCAAATAGTATTAATACCTAGACCGGATTCATTCGACCAGTATGGACTAGCAGCCTCGAAATCCCCGACAAATTCACCACCCCAATCAGCATCGAAACGATAAACAGAAACGCGATCGGCTTTGATTAATTGACAAACTTCTTTGGTAGTTGTTTGAAAAATTGTGTCTGTATCTAAAGATTCACGAATCTCAGCAATAACTTTAAACACAGCTTGTTGTTGTTCGGCTGTCCGTTGTAATTCTATTGTGCGTCTTTTAACTTGATGTTCTAAATTTTCATTGAAGACTTGTACTTGTTGGTATAATTCATACTGCTGAACTGCGGAAGCAAAGTGTTTACCGAGGTTTCTAGCCAGTTCAATTTCTTCAGGTGTCCACGGCTGCAACTGTGCTTTTTTAGATTCGCGCCAAGCTTCAAAAGATCGCCGGGGGTATAATTGTCTGTTGTCGCTGTCATACTGTCCCGCCCAGAGGGTTTCTGTATCTATTTCGTTACGGAAAATACTTAAATAACCCAACAACTGCTGACGATAATGGAGTGGAATCACCAGCATACTGCGAATTTTAGTTGGTTCAAAAGCAACTTGCAAACTTCGCCAGCCTGGAGTTTGATAAATATCTAAAATCGGGCAAACATCATATTCTCCAGTGGAACTGAAGCGTTCCTGCCAAGCAGTATATTGCTCTATGAGTGCATATATGGTTTGTCCTGGTATTACAGGTTGCTGACCGCAGGTATACAGTTTTATACAAGTATTTCCGGGGATTAAGCATTCTGTGAAGCTGGCAACGCTACCATTGTGGTAATCAAAAGCTGCATTTCTAATGCAAAGCCGGCCACCAGCACCATCAAAGGCGGCAACAGCGGCTTCAAGGGCTGGCTGCAATACAATTGTCGGTAGTGAATGTAGCAGGCTAGCAATGCGGTTAACGATGGCTTCTTGTGCGGCTGTTTTGCGGACTTGAGCCAAGAGGGTACTTTGAGCGATCGCAACTGAGAGTTGATCGACTACTATTTGTAATGCTTCTAGTTCCGATTCTGAAATGGGACGTGCTTGGGAATTATGAGAGACCAACAGTCCCCAGAGTTGATTTTGGTAAAGAATAGGGGCTACCATACTAGACTTTACCCCCATTGCCTTTAAATATTCAATATGGCAAGGGTCTACAGGACGGTAACAGATTTCCTCTCTCGTGGTTTCTCCATTTTCCAGATCGTGTAAGTGACTTTGACCAATTTCTTGAGTATCAACATTGACAACAGAACGCACCCGCGATTTCACAAATAATTCACGGGCGGCGAGTGGAATATCATCAGCAGGGAAATTTAGTCCTAGTAGCGACGGTAAACGATTGTTGTAAATTGATTCAGCAATGACCTGACCGCTACCATCAAGATGAAATTTGTAAATCATCACTCTGTCAGTTTGCAGTAGCGATCGCACCTCTGCTGTTGTGACTGTGATAATATCTTCTAATTCTAAACTTCGCCGGATACGATTTGTAATCCGGTGGAGTAAAGTTTCTTCATGGCGAGTTTCCCGCCAATCTTGCTCAGTGTTCGAGGTCATTGCTGATAATATCTTCAATTAATAATTTGCAAACACACATGATTAAAAGAGAATTCAGAATTATGAATGCAATCAGTGGGAGACTTAAACCGGTTTATTCATTCACTAGTCGTTAACACGACTTCTAAATTCTGACTCTTGGCTCCTGATTTGTTTATTCTTAAATCTAATGATATTTTTGAATTTATTTCATCAATTTGTCTTCAGTAAAACTACGGCAAATTAATAATTAAATTTATAAAAACTAAAAAAAAGGCGCAAGAAAATAGCGCCTTTTTCAGCTATCAGAAAAGATGTTTGCTTCTTAGTTTGAAGTCTTTGCTGAAGATTTACGTATCAACCAAATTAAACTCTTACATTGCAGCAAAGCTAATTTTTAGATAGTCATTTTCCATCTTTGCTCCTGCTGGTTGTAGTGCTGCTAAGGCTTGCGGCAAAACTAAGTTACGCCGATGATTGCCAATAGTAATATTCAATTCGTCACCAGTTTTACTCAGTTGAACCTGGTTTTTAGGAATGCCAGGTAAGTAAAGTTCTAAACTGTATTGATTTTCCTCTTGTATAACTCGAATAGTCGTTTCTTGGTAATAAACTTGAGTTGGATCTTCATCTTTATAAAGGGTTTCCTTCAAGCGTTCTAATGCAGCCAATCCGCACATTTCCTCAGAAAATAGCGGAACTTCTTTTACTGGTAGAGGGTGGAAATTATCATGAATTTCCTGGCGATACTGCTCCTGATTTTCCTTCCAACGTTGAAAGAATGGGTCTTTTACTTCACTTGGAATGATGCGATTTGCCACAACTAAATCTGTGGCAACATTATATAAACTCAAATAAGCATGGGCGCGGAGAGACTCTTTAATCACCATTTTTTCGGGATTAGTCACAAGACGCACTGAGGTTTGAGTATTATCTGTTAATACTTTTTCTAGAGCTTCAATTTGTTCGTAAAACTCATAAGGTGCATCCATTACCTCTTTATCAGGGAGCGAAAAACCAGCAATTGGTTTAAAAAAAGGTTCGACCAAAGGTCTAAGTGCTACCGAGATATTTTGAAAGGGTTTGTAAAAACGGCGCATATACCAACCGCCGACTTCTGGTAAACTCAGCAAGCGCAGTGCTGTGCCGGTGGGGGCTGAGTCGATAATCAAGACATCAAACTCGCCTTCATCGTAGTGGCGTTTCATCCTTACCAAGCCAAAAATCTCATCCATACCTGGTAAAATTGCCAATTCTTCCGCTTGTACCCCTTCTAAACCCCTTGCTTGTAAAACTTGGGTAATGTAACGTTTCACCGCACCCCAGTTTCCCTCTAGTTCTTGCAGCGCGTCTAATTCTGCACCCCACAAATTTGGGCGAATTTTTCGGGGTACATGTCCCATTTCCAAATCAAAACTGTCTGCCAGGGAGTGAGCGGGATCTGTACTTAACACCAAGGTCTGATAGCCTAATTCTGCACAACGGAGTCCAGTTGCAGCAGCAACGGAGGTTTTACCTACGCCGCCTTTACCAGTCATTAAAATTACACGCATGGATGGTTCTTTCCTGCCTGAGGATTTTTTACATTTATTTACAATTATCAGCTGTTTAAGGAAAACAAATGCTGCTTTAGCACGTTTAAGCGTAAACAGTTCAATAATAAATACGAGGGATAATTCAGCTATATTGCGATATTGACTGCTATTTATATAGTAGTGGATTAAGGAAATACGGTAGGAGGCGGTAATGTCAAAAGCAAAAATTCTCCAACCGGATGGGAATTATTCATTTCGTTCGTATTTTGAGTTTTCCAGTGATACAGATGAAGTTTTAGCAGAGTTTGACTATGCTTTTGTCCGTAAGCGTTTACAACTTCCGAGAACCAGTAATCAACTACAGGGACTCGATGAACTTCGACAACAACTTGAAGATACTATTCCTTACGTTACTCTTAGCAGCGAAACTGCCAAAAGGGAAATTTTGGTTGCGCCAGTTTTAAGTCGAGTCGCGGTTACTTGTAAGCGACTATTGCGAATTGAGTATCCCTTGAAGGTAAATAATTTACTCCAAGGAAATCTAGATTATTTCATTCAATCGCAACACAACTTAGTTGTGGTTGAAGCAAAACGCGATGACCTGACACGAGGATTTACGCAGTTAGCAGTAGAAATGATTGCACTATCGATGCTGGAAGATGCTCCAAACGTAGTGTACGGTGCTGTAACGATGGGCGATGTTTGGGTGTTTGGGACTTTGGAGCAGAATTTACGTACCATTACACGCGATATAACATTCTATACTTTGCCTGATGATTTGGCAGAGATAGTGAAGATTTTGGTGGGAATTTTAGAGTAGGATTTGGTACTAAGTAGATGCACTCAAAGAGAATTCAGAAGAAAAACAAGCTTTATGCTAGGTTGTGAAAATGAGCTTGTGTAATTTACTAACCTAATATCTGCTGTATTTACCCTAACTCATCTGTTGGGTTTTGCTGCAATAGTAGATCTAGCTTTGTTTCAATTGCTGAAAGTTTTTTGAGAATTGTGGGTCGATCGCCATCAACAGCAATTAGTAAATTAGTTATCTTATCTTGTATGTTGGTTAATTGTGCCACTGCATTCTGAAGTTGGATCATTCCTTCTCGGAGTTCTTGCCGTTCCTGTCGGGCTTCACTTATTTCATCCAACATAGCTTGGACTGTTTTAGCATTACTCTCAATTAGATGTTTGAGTTCTTTATCAGTCATTGCGATCGCACTTTGAAGTTGAGTTTATTATCGATCATAAGTTGTAGGTTGAATAGAGCGATCGCTAAACTCAATATTTACAGCACAATTCAGAATTCAGAATTCAGAATGAGAATAGGATCTCAGTCAGTTGAGCTACCAGAACTGGATGGTGTACTTCACTTTCCTTGAAATGTGCCACAAACACAAATCTTCGTAGTGACGCACTACTCTAACTGTTCAGTATCAACCCCCAATCCCTTTAATCTAGCTTTGAGTTCTTCCACTTGCTGCTGTGCAAGTTCCCTCTGTTGTCGTTCAGCCTCAGCTTCTTGTTCTGCTGCTTGCGCCCTTTCTTCTGGAGTCGCTATTAACTGCTTATCCGCGTTGAAAAACCGTAATTTTGACTCATAAATTCCTAAGAATAACTCTAGCTGCTGACTCCACAACCAACCATCAGCATTTGCTTCCAAAGGTTGATACTTACCACCCACTAAACGAAACCCTTTAAACTCCAAAGTATCGGGGTGAAACCAAAAATATTCCGGCGTGCGAAAAGTCTCTTGGTAAAGTTCAAACTTCAAACCTTTGTCAACCTTGGCAGTGCTGTTAGAAAGTAATTCAATAATCACATTTGGATATTTTCCTTGTTCTGCCCATAAAACCCAACTTTTACGGGGGCGATTTTCACATCCCAAAACAACAAAAAAATCTGGGCCTCTAAAGTCTCGCTTGGTAATCTGCTCCGGGCTAAAATAAATCGTTAAATTTCCTGTAGCATAAAAATCAGTACGGTTACGCCACCACCACTTTAAACAAGCCAATAGTAGTTCGATTTGGTCGCGGTGCAGATCGCTTTCCAAAGGAGGCTCATCACTCCATAAATCACTAGGTGGAATGATAATATCTTCTGCTTCCGTATGTATAGTTAATTCAGCAGATATTTCCGGATTTTTGGCAGCCGTCATAAAGATTAATGGCTTTATTTGTTGCCTCTAGTTTAATAGTAATCCGCTATTAAATTCTTCCAATATCAATAGACATCTGGCGAAATTAAATATACGTTCTCCACAGAACCCTTGTAGAGACGTAACAGTAGAGACGTAGCAGTGCTACGTCTCTACATTCGTTTTCGCCAGATGTCTAATTTTTTGAAGATAAAAAATGCTGCTTCACCACATCTAGGCGCGAACAGTTCCAATAATCGATGTGAGAGACAATTAAACCATCAGAATTGAGAGTTAATTCGCTCCAACCAGGGATAGAAATACGTGGCTTCCAAGGGACAGGGGTATTCCAACTAAGTGTCCACTCTGTTTTAATTGTGTTTCCCAAACGTTGTATATTATGTAAATCCATCTTGGCATTTAAAAACCAAGTTTGGATAAAATTAATCATTACTTTGTAGCGTTTAACTCCACGAAATTTATTCAATGGGTCTTGAAAATAAACATCTGGAGCATAAATGCTATAAGTTTGATTGACTGGGAATCTTTGATAGTCTTCTTTGAGGATTTCAATGATATCCATAATTTATTAAGAAGAATTTAAAACTCAGAAGTCAGAATACAGGAAAGGTATTTTGTGCGATTCTTTGGTGAATATTGCTTGAAAACCGGACTCGTCCCGCCGTCCTAACGCCTGTGATAGGCGAAACTAGTATTAAATATTCTTCCTCATAAAAACTCTATCGCTTTATAGGTAAAATATTCACTAATTATGAATTCTTACTCAAATTTATACCTCATCCCATAAGCGTTCTAACTGACGGCGCCAAGCAGCTAGGGTTTGTTCTTGCGCTTGGGCAGTTTGGTCGATTTCGCCCATGATTCCTTCTGCATAAAAGCGTTCTAAGTTTTGGATGGTAGCTTGCAAAGATTGTCCTTGCAGTTTTGCTGCTTTGATAACTTGACGGATGCGGGTTTCAACTAACCGATTGAAGGCATTATCTATACCTATTTCATGTAGAGAAACTAGTCGAGCGATCGCTCTTTCAAAATCTACTTTTACCAAAGTGGTAATGTTATGGTGAAATACTGCCCAAATTTGCCCATCATGCAAAGCATACCGCACTTCCTGAGTTTCATCAAAGTTAGCTGACAAAAACTCTGCCAAAAAAGGTTGGGCTTCTTGTAATGATAATATTGGTAGCAAAACTCGCAGCCAAGTATTATCTTTGGACAATAGCACTAAGAGTTGAAAACTATAAGTGTTTACTTCCCAGGAACCAGGAGCGTTCGCACTAACATTTGTGCCAAATAATTCTGTTAAGCTAGCCGTAATCTCTTCAGGTGTCATATGTATTTTTTAGAGCAAGTTGTAAATTTTTTATTTTTTATAAATCAAAAAAACTGAACCAATTGGGCCATAATTTTCTACATAGATTTTTTGGTTGTAATACAATCCTGGAGACATACCTCCATCAAATAAAATTCCTTCTTGAATCTTCCCTAAACAGTTGTTGTTAGCAATGCCTTGCAAGACATTATCAAATTTATCTGGTAGTAATTCTTGATTAATGTTAGATAGTTCAATCTCGGAATTAGCTTTGGCATCATTTACTAATAGTATTACATATCCTTGATTAGTGATAGCTGCCATAGACCGATTAGTTGCACTTTTACAAGCAAATTCTCCCAAATCTTGACAAATATCTTTAAATTTACCTTGGCGATAAAATCTACCATTCCCTCCTACTAAATTGTAATTGAGAACGTCGCTGTTTCTTCTACCAGCTTGGATAGTAGCTTGCCGTTGTGTGGGCGAACCTCCTGATATACCAAAGGAAGAACGTTTATTTTTAAACGCTCCTGAATATTCTACGCCACGAGAAATATTTAAGCCTTGTGGTTTATCGGCGGTATCTATATAGTCGGCGTTAATTGCCGCAATGGGTAGTTGTGCATTTAATTTAGCGTTATCACCAACTATGAGTTCGCGAAATTGTTTTGCTACATATTCTTTTCGTAATTTTCCTTGAGCATCTTTGGCATAGAGTTTATGAGATAAACAAAGATTAACTTTAAAATCTAATTCTGGCGATCTAGGATTAAAAATAATTACGTGGTTAATACCTTTGGAATTTTTCTGTCCTTGATTATTAGTTTTAAAAAAATCAATACTGAATTTGGGATTTTTGCCAGGGCAAATTTTCGAGGCTTTTGGAACTGAATTAGCGGCAATTTTTTGACAGCCTGATAACAAGCTGGCAGCAGCGATCGCCATAAATAACAAAAGTAAATTTTTTTTAAACATGATCGTACAAAAAACCCGCTACAGAATTACTATAGCGGTGAATAATTTAAAATTTCAGTCTGGAGTTAATCTGAGAACTAAAACTTAAGAAAACCACTCTAGAACGGCTTCTTCTTTGGTGTTAGTGTTCCGGGATGGTGTTTCACGATTGAATTTCATTTGAATTGAGCGAGTTTGCTCGCCATCAGCAGCCACAGCCACAATTGGATAGTCAATTAAACCATCTTGGAAGGACATCTGGAAGCGGAATGTACCATCTGGATTCAGTTGAATTGGACGGCCGCCAATGGTTACGGTAGCATCGGGTTCAGTTGCACCGTAAACGATCAATTCAGCATCGGCTATTAACCAGAACTTGCGCGGACGCACTGGTACCGCAGAAGCTGAGAAGCCTACACCCGACATTCCCACACCGGACATGGTTAAACCAGATGTGGTGGGAACTGCCCACATACCTACACCGGATGGGAATATGTAGGAACTGATAGCTTGTTCGGGGCGTACTGAACCAGCTTGTTGCATCGAGCCAAACAGAGAACCAGCAACGCGTTGTGCTTCGGCAGATTCGGCTAAACCAAAGATTTGGTCGTAGATGGGGTTACCGCCATTTACACCATTTGCAGCAGTCGCAACTTTCTTAGCGGGTGGAACGAGTTCGTATTGAGTTGTGGCGCGTAAATCTTCTTCAAAGTTGACGGTGATGAAGACATCTTCAATCCAGTCAGAAGGATATACGGGAGGAATATGTACTCTGGCGGAACGAGCGAGTACCAACCAACGACCATCAGTAGCACGATAGCCAATATCAATGACATAATCGCGATCGCTGACTGGAATCGGTAAATACCATTCTCTTGCTAGTTCGTCAGCAGGATATTCTTGAATGCTGTGGGGGCTTTGAAAATCGATATTGATGTCGGTAACGTCATAAATCCGCAGTGCCAGCTGTTGTCCCCCTTGGCGGCGCAGTTCTTCTTTGTGTTCATTGGGAACATCCCAGTAGGTGTAAGCCCATTGAGGATCGCGGGGTAAAAGTACAATCCGGCTTTCACCATAACCAGAAGGCAGATCTGGGAGTCCTTCATCAACATCAGCAAGAGATCCACCAGTTCGATCTTCCTGACCTAATTCAAACTTAGCTGCTTCCACGGTTTCCTGTGCCTCCAATGAACGAGATGGACTGAGCGAAATTTTGCTGCGCTGGACTTCTTGAATTGATGCCAGCAGTTGGGATTTACGCATTCGGCTATAGCGAGAGATGCTATATTCGCTGGCAACTTTACGTAGTTGCCGTAGGGTCATCTCCTCTAGTGGCGGGCGTTCTTTTGCCATTAATTTAGGCCTCCAGTAGTTTAAGCGGTAAATGATTTCGCCTGGTTAAAGAATGCGATATAAAATGTCATCCACTCCAGATGAATTTCTTATTCCTGACTCCTGGTTTTTGCCCAGTTTTTAAGTTTTTAGTCTGTTTTTAAATTGAAGTCGTTTCCTATCAATTCCTTTAGCTATGCCGAAATTAGCATTTCTTTGGGATCGGAGGATCTGTATTTGTTAAGTCAATATTAACCACTAAGCATATGTAGGGATCAAGGGGTTTGAATAGATTTTTTGGCTATTCCACGAATTTATCAGCCCTTGTGGGATCGTAATGTTATCATTTTATGACATTTTTTCTAGAAGCATCTAATTTTCCGATAAAAATATCAAGATTTCATAACATTAGTTTTAGACTAGCCTAAAACCCTGATTTACAAAGGAATTTTGAGTGGGGAGCAGGGATTGGAAGAGTCGCAGATCGAAAAATTAATAATTGTACTCAGTACAATAAGGTCTAGACCGTGTTTTCAACAAGAACGGTACTAGTGGCGTGGCACAGCTAAATTGATGCAAAAAATTGTAGCGACTGTCTTGAATGTCAAGCGATCGTTAACAAAAAACTCGGACGGTGAACGTTGAGGGAACTGGGGAACGCTGCGCTAGATTCGGCGGTAGCTGGTACGGGCACAAAGACTTGTGGCTGTTGTTTGGGATTGTAGCAGCCCGCACCAGGCACTGCGCTTGGCCGCCAAATCTTCCCCAGTTGCTGGATTTCGCACATGGGCAAAAAAGAGCATGACACAGCGATCCCAATTGAGCGATCGCTCTCGGAGGGAGAGTAGTTAAAAGTATAAAAATGTGGGTATAACTTAGGCGTTAACAATTGGTTTAAAGTTGTCACAAATCTGCCAAGGCAAATTATCCCGAACCATTGCATTTAAAATGACTAACATTTTATGAACGCAAGCAGTCAGAGCCAATTTTTTAGATTTACCGCGAGAAACAAGAGGCTCATAAAAAGCTTTGATTACCGGATTATGACGCATAGCAACCACAGCACCCATATAAAGAGTGGCTTTGTTAACATCAATGCCCACCCATACAGAGATACTTTCCATTTTCATCAATCAACATTATTGATTTTTCTGTTGAATTCATCCCCTTGATTTCACTCATTCTTGCCCGATACGGACTGTATACTCTAAATACTAGTGTTTAAAGTTTTGACCCTGGCGACTGTTCGAGTTCTGTCAAAGAGATTTTTGTAGTGACCCATGCTACAAAGCGGTCTTATTTGACCAAGGTTGGGACGGTCTACTACTTCTCTTAAGATACAAGGTTGGGTTGTAGCTTGCTTCCCGCAGGGTACGAAGTAAAACCCAACATTTCCGGGGTTCGTTGGGTTACCCTACGGAAAGCCGCCCTACGGGCGTCTACGTTCCTCAACCCAACCTACGTCCCTTCAAGTTTTTGGCACTAACTGAACTGTATTGCATTATGTTTGGGTTGACACACTACTAATTTGTCAACGTTTCTGCTACAAGTATTAACTTTTAAGCCTATTTTTCCAATAAATGTTATTTAAATTACTCTAAATCGATTGAGCAAGCTGTCATTTATATCGATGAAACTATTTTTGAGTCTTTATTCATAAATGTTGACATTGGATATTTTATTGACTATCATCTTCCATGTCATGATTTTATTTTTCTTACCGGAAAATTCTTGTAAGTAAATATAAGACAATTTAACAACAATACATGAAACTACGCTGGTTTTCTCTTAGCCTCATCAGTCTTTTTCTGCTTTCGTCGCCAGTAAAAGCCAATCCTAACAGTGATAAAGTTTACTCGTCTAATGACTGGAATGGAAATCAAGCTAATTTACAATTACCGCCACTGAAATTTGTTCCTCCAGTTCCCAGTAATATTGTTACCCCAACAAATACTCCTCAATTCACTGGTATAGTTCCTTTAGGACGCGAGATATCACAACTAAAAACTCCAATTAATAAATTAGTTTCTCGTTATAAATTTTTGACTCCTGGAATCTTTTTTATGGACTTGGAAACAGGAGACTATATTAGTGTCAATGGCAACAAAGCTTTTCCGGCGGCTAGTACAATCAAGTACCCGATTTTGATTGCTTTATTTCAAGAAGTAGACGCAGGAAGAATCAAGCTAGACGAGACTCTAGTAATGCAGCGTAAATATATCGTTGGTGGTTCGGGTAGTATGCAGTATAAGCGCGTGGGAAGCAAGTATAGTGTTTTAAAAACTGCAACCATGATGATGACTATCAGTGATAACACTGCCACAAATATGATTATTGCTCGCTTAGGCGGAATTCCTAAATTAAATCAGCGGTTTCGCAGTTGGGGATTGCAAAGTACTGCTCTGCGCCGGATGTTAGGGGACTTTAATGGAACTAATAAAACTAGCGCAAAAGACTTAGTAAAACTTTCTGCTTTGATGGTAAATAATCAGCTACTTTCCGATAAAAGTAAGTCTCAAGTTCTAGGTATTATGTATGGTTGTCACAATAGAAAATTGCTTCCATCTGGTTTAGGTTTTGGTGCAAAGATAGCTCACAAAACAGGAACTTTGCGTTTTGTATTGGGTGATGCTGGTATTATTCAAACGCCTTCAGGTAAGCGCTACTTAGCAGGAATTTTTGTGAAAAGACCAAATAACGACTTGAGAGCAAGAGATTTTATTCGTCAAGTCTCTCAAGTGGTGTATGGCTATTTTGAACAAGCAAAAGTTAGCAATTTACCGTAGAGTGGGGAATAGAGAGACGGGATTTTTTTGTTGAGTTATACTTTTTTAATACAGCAGATTTGAAGTTAATAAAGTACGCCAAGTTTTAAAGCTATGGAAAGAAACTATTCTAATTCTGAATTCTGCTGTAGTTCCCAACATTGTTGAGCGATCGCCCAATCTTCTTGAGTATGTATTACTAATACTCTCACTGCTGAGTCAGTTGTGGCAATATCTTCATCAACTGGCTGCTGTTGATTTTTTTCAAGGTCTATTTTTAGTCCTAAAAACCCAAAAGCTTCACAGGCGGCTTGACGAATTCCTGGAGAGTTTTCACCCACACCTCCAGCGAACACCAAAGTATCTAATCCCCCCAAGCTTGCGAGCATTGCACCAATATTAGAACATAAGCGATGCACGTAGATATCCCACGCTAGTTTAGCGCGGGTGTTGTCTTGGGCGATCGCTTTTGTCACCTCACGCATATCGCTAGATACGCCCGAAATTCCTCGTAATCCTGAAGCTTTATTTAAAACATTATCTAATTTTTCTACTGAGTAATTACAATACCGTAACAGGTGAATCAAAATCCCCGGATCGATTGAGCCAGAACGGCTACCCATCATCAATCCTTCCAAAGGCGTGAATCCCATAGTGGTATCAATACTGCGACCGTTTTTAATCGCGGTTAAAGAGCAACCGTTACCAAGATGACAGGTGATTAATCTCAGAGATGCTAAATCTTTACCGAGAATTTGAGCAGCACGACCAGAACAGTATTGATGGCTGATACCATGAAAGCCATAGCGGCGAATACCTTGTTCTACCCATTCATAGGGGCCGGGATAAATTGCTGCGGCATCGGGGATAGTACTATGAAATGCAGTATCAAATACTGCGACTTGTTTGACTTCTCCTAAGATGTTTTCAATTGCTTTTATGCCTGCTAAAGCAGCGGGATTGTGTTCTGGAGCTAGATTAGAAAGGTCAGCGATCGCCTTTTTAACATCCTCAGTAATTACCACAATTTCTCGGTAATATTGTTTGCCATGCACTACACGATGTCCCACCAAATCGATTTCTGACAACTGATTAATTACTTTGGTATCACCGTCGGTGAGGGTGTTGAGCATATAAGCGAGGTGCGCTTCTGGAGACTCACCAGAAATTGATTTTTCCACTTTTGCACCTGTAGCAGTTTTCACTTCAATTTCTGCCACACCCCGGTCTTGAGTCCAGTTGACTTTCCCTTCCCAAAGAGGTTGGGGTGCTTGGGTGGGGAGAGCCTCATCTGCAATTTCATACAGACAACTCTTTTGGCTGCTCGAACCAGCGTTTAGCACCAATATCTTCATAATAGGAAAACATGACCTGCTCTAATCATCTGACAATGCTACACTTAGTCGCGACAGTGTGCTATTGGGCATTAGACATATTTTGTAAAAGGGAATGGGGAGTGGGTAGAGACGCTATTAGTGCTTGTCTACGAGGCAGTCCTGATGAAAAATTTTTTCATTACCATGCATGTAAGTAGTTCTTTACGATCGCGATTCGCGTCACCCCACCCCGGTTTTGTCTAAAGCCAAAACCTCCCCTCCCCAAGGCATCGGGGAGGGGTTGGGGGTGGGGTAAAACGATTGTGGGGCAGGAGTTTGAGCTTCAGTTGACAATTGCATGTCGATGCAATTGAGTTGCATGTCGATGCAATTGAGTTGCATGACGATGCAATTGAGTTGCAGGGCAATGCAATTGAGTTGCATGACGATGCAATTGAGTTGCAGGGCAATGCAATTGAGTTGTATGTCGATGCAATTGAGTTGTATGTCGATCCAATTGAGTTGCAAGGCGATGCAATTGAGTTGCAGCTTGTAAGAAAGGCAAAAATTTGCCTTTCTTCAAAATTGGAAGCGAGAAATTAGGAATTATGAATTACTAAAGGCTGATATTTCGGAATATTCTCTCCATCAATAAACTCATCTGATTGATGACGCGAATTGATTATCTGCTTTAAAACCTGCATGAGGATATGTGGCTGGAAAAATGCGCTGGGTGGCTTGAGTAAATTCATCACTTCTGTGAAAAGATGATGAATTTCTGCACTGTCAGCTTGCAGCAGTAATAATCGATCCATATACAACTGCATAAATTTGCTAATCACATCGGGCTTTCCTCCCTCGGTAGCAGGCCAACGGAAGTCTTCGCCTGTGGCCATCAACCAAGGTACAGAAATGGCTTTGCTCAATTGCTTTTGAAAATATCGTGGAAAACCGATTAAATTAGCGTTGGATTGCTGAGACAATTGCTTGCTTAAACATTCATCTAGAGTCAAAGCACCCAAAGCGGCGGTAGTCATACCTTGACCGTAAACAGGATTGAAGGCACAAACGGCATCACCTACCATTATCAAACCTTCTGGTAATTTAGAAAGTTTTTCATAGTGACGCAGGGTATTTTCTGTGCGCTTATAGCCGTAGATGGGCGAGATGGGTTGAGCGTCTTTTATGGCTTGATAGAGAATAGGCGATCGCAAACTCTGAGCAAAGTCTAAAAATCCAGCTTCGTCAGTTGGTGGATAATCTCGATTTACACCCGCGAGTGTCACAATCCAACGATTACCTTCAACTGGATAAAGCACAGCACTGCGAGTATTATGTGGTGGTTTTGCGGCAATTAGCAAAATCTTCCAGTCTGCTTGAAAACCTTCAGGAGGATGATACCAGCGGCTAGCATAGCCTAAAAAAGAATTGACAACTGTCTGTTGCGGTGGCTGATAACCTAATTCCTCTAACCACTGTGGAGTGTGAGAATTGCGGCCGCTGGCATCTACGACTAAATTAGCAAGTATTTCGGCTTCGGGTTCGTTGCGAAAACTGACTCGTACTCCTGTAATGGAGGTTTTGTTAGGGTTAGACAGTAAGTTAGTTACCTGTGCTGCTTGCACAAATGCAATCCGGTCATTAGCTGCCAAACGGCGACGGATAGTCCACTCCAAAAGATTACGGCTACAAGCGCAGCTGATTAAATGAGAAGAAAAGCGTGGTGCCCAACCGTTATAACCCAGCCAAGGACAATCTGCTATGGAGTCTACAATCGGTGTCCCTGAATTAGTTAATTCTGCAATGATACCAGGAAACAGCTGCTCTAAAATCTGCTGACCCCGAATGAGTAAAACATGGACGTGATGAGCTTGGGGTATACCGTGACGTTGTTCTGGTTGTTCGGGAAAGCGATCGCGCTCTACAATAATCACGCGATCGAAGTACTTGGTTAGTACTTGAGCTGTCAACAGTCCGGCAATACTTCCTCCAATGACAATGGCTTTATTTTCTTTAGCTGTAGAAATTTCTAAATCAAACATTTGAGATTTAATTTAGCTTTATTGTTATGTTTCTACACTTAACTTAGCTTAATACTTACTTGCTTGCATAGATTTTGCAGTTGATGAATATATAAGAATCCAATTTGATTATTGAAAACATTTAAGTATCTGTAGTAGCACGACCGGACTAATTTTGTGCATTAGGAGTAGGTTGGGTTTCGTTCCTCAACCCAACCTACAATTATCCTTAACACCAAGCGTATTGAAACATAATGGGTGAAGGTAAGAATGGGTAAACAGTTTTTTCTGTTTCTCACATTTACTTGTCACAACAGACTCAATGAGTGTTGCTTGGAGCAATAAAAATTTATGTTCTTTATGGCAGGCTCATTGTACCTGTACTCGATGTTAATTGATAGGTCTGTCTAAAGGTCAATGAACTTTAGGAAGTACCACTCAGGTGAGGATTGTGTTTTAATAAACAATGAGACGTATTGTCATAGTCGATACCAAAACAGCACAATTACTCACTGTTATACTGGAAGAAGCAAAGATTAAGTCAAATCAAGATTGAAAGCTCTTATTCACGGACAAGAGTGCAATTGATATTTTAATTCAGTTAAGACCACCTTTTTACACACCTTTGAAAACTGTATGAATCATTCATTGATAGTTAAACCAGGGCTATTACTTTTTATCCTGACAATAGGATTTTTTAACTATTCTCCTGTACAAGCAAGCATCACAGAGACGACATCTCAAAACCAAAAGCAGCTAAAACAACAATCTTCTCAACAACTATGGCAACAATTTCGACAGCAACAAGATCGAGTCAGATTACAACAACAACAGCGGATTGAACAAATTCGCTTGCAAAATCAACTCAGACAACAACCTTTCGGGCAACCTACTACAATGGATCAACTAAGACAACAACAAAGACAGGAAATGGAGAGATTACAAATTCAACAGCAATCTCAACAACAATTCAGACAACAGCCGTAAAGGTCATATTAGAAAATTATTGATTTAACAAGGCAAAAGTAAAAAGTTAAAAGACAAAAGAAACAAAAAGAAAAATCAAACAAACCTCTAAATTATTTACGGGGATTATCTTTTGATTTTTGACTTTTTATTTACTTATAGCGTTTACTGTTTTAGTAGGGGCGCAAAGCTTTGCGTCCCTACAAATTTATATACTTCATTTGATTGGAAACCGCTATAATAATATTTCGCGAACTAAGACTATTGTGGCAGTATAAATCCTGTTACCCAACATATTCTTGACTTCAAGCAGATACCTTAATTGTTAGCCGATTTTATCATTATTGCTGCTGTCGAATCATCTATTACTCCACAGATGTATGCTTTCCTTCAACAGTTAGATGCTTTTGATTGTGCAATATTGCAAAGCTATGAGAATGAATTCTGATAGTTTTTTTAAAGGATACATTTGTGGATATCAGCAGACGTGATTTGTTAAAGTTTGCTTCTACATCGGGTTTAGTTGTAACGGGGTTAGCAGCTTCACAAGGAATTGCCAGACAAGGTTTAGCCCAAAATAAACCTACTTCAACTCAGACCAAAAGCGGCGAAATGATCTATAGGACGCTGGGACGTACAGGAGAAAAAGTATCCGTAATTGGTTTGGGAGGTCATCACATTGGACGACCAAAAGACGAGCAAGAGGGTATTCGTCTAATTCGTACTGCCATCGATCGCGGCATCAATTTCATGGATAATTGCTGGGACTACCATAATGGCGGTAGCGAAATTCGGATGGGTAAAGCTCTCCAAGACGGTTATCGAGAAAAAGTTTTTCTGATGACCAAAATCGATGGTCGCACAAAAGAGGCTGCTGCTAAGCAAATTGACGAATCTTTAAGACGTTTGCAGAGCGATCGCATTGATTTGTTACAGCATCATGAAATAATCCGCATGGAAGACCCTGACCGCATCTTCGCTCCTGGCGGCGCAATGGAAGCTGTGGTAGCAGCACAGAAAGCAGGTAAGATTCGCTACATCGGATTTACCGGACACAAAGATCCTTTAGTTCACTTGCGAATGTTGGAAGTTGCTGCTCAAAACAACTTCCGTTTCGATGCGGTGCAAATGCCGTTAAATGTAATGGATGCCCATTTTAGAAGTTTTGAGAAGCAAGTTCTACCTATTTTGGTCAAAAATCAAATTGGCATATTAGGTATGAAATCAATGGGCGACCAAAACATTCTCAAGAGCAACACAGTCAAACCCATCGAATGCCTACATTACGCGATGAATCTGCCAACCTCAACAGTAATTACAGGTATTGAGAGTATGGAAATTCTCAACCAAGCGTTTGAGGCGACACGCACATTTAAGCCAATGAGTCAAGAACAAGTCAGCGCCTTGCTGAATCGAACTCGTCAGCCTGCTGCAAAAGGCCAGTATGAATTATTTAAAACCACTAACCAATTTGACGGTACAGCTAAGAATCCTCAGTGGTTGGGGTAACTAAGTAGAAGGCAGGGGGCAGGGGGCAGAAGGCAGAAGGCAGGGGAGGCAGGGGAGGCAGGGGAGGCAGGGGGAGCAGGGGAAGCAGGGGAGGCAGGGGGAGCAGGGGAAGCAGGGGAGGCAAGGGGTAAAACTATTACCATTTCTGGCATTCACGCTTGTCATTCAACTTCTTGCAGAAGTCGGGGAAAGGGGGAAAGGTTTGGTATTTTCCCTTTCCCCTTTAAACTTTTCCCTTTTCCCACAAGAGTGCAAAAAGCAATGAAAGCAAGAGGTCTATTATGTCCTAACCTATGTGGCTACGCAAAGATAGAATTACCCACCACGTTAAGTAATGGGGTTAATAGCGATCGCTTTCTAGACTTTTTACTTGTCTTGTATATTTTGATCGGTTATGATGCTATTGCATTCATATTACATGGTGCAATATCTGTTGAAAATGTTACCTTTATTGTTGCTGCCTGTGTATTTCCGCAGAAATCATTTAAGATAGCTGTAGTTAATTTTTAACCTCATCTTAATAGCTTGAAGACATGATTTATCATGTCTCTGAGAGCTTCACCTAAAAAAAGCATATTTATCCCACCAAATACTAAATATAACAGTTACCTACTGAGTGTCGCGCAAAGCTTCGGTATGAGAGTCAAATATTAACTTGTTTGGCTATTTACTACTGAATTGTGCTGCACCTAAAGTCCTGTTAAAGTACCAAGTTCATATTTTTATCCAACCCAAAACAACTTTTTGAAACATGCAAACAAAATATCTAGCTTCAATACTTACACTAGGCGTAACATTATCGGCTATAACCGTAATGCCATCTCACGCCGAAGAAACATTTAAAGTACCAACCTCTTACGAGCTGCAAAATAAGCAGCAGCGACTCAAGGTTACTTATTCAACAACTAGCTTTACTGGTGAGCCACGTCTACAGTATCAAAAGGGACGACAAATATTGCAATTTGCTGGAGACGAAATCCGAACTACAGACACAGAAATTGGAACCCTAGTAACTGTGACTCTTTCCAAAACTGTAGATACTGGCTCTACTACTTTTAGTTTGCTTATACCTGCTGTCAACTTGGGAAACAGCAACGAAGCCCCAATTGAAACTAAGGGTATTACAACTGAAAACCGTTTTTCAACGATTCCGGCATTTAATCAAGGACAGAGACAGATATACAAGGTTACTCCTTTATTTGGTACAGCCCAAGCTCTCGTATTCTAAAGCAGTTTGTGTTCAAGCCCACGTCTGTTTTCGAGCGTGGGGCTTGTGCGTTTACGAAACACATAAAAACCTGGATAAGTAGAAGGCAGGAGGCAGAAGGCAGAAGGGAAAAACCAATCTCGTTCAGGGTTTTTAACTTTTGTATTTTACATTTAATTATGTCTACCTACTTATAGCATTTCTCGTTCTAGTGAAGTACAAGGTAGGGGCGCAAAGCTTTGCGCCCCTATAAATTTCTGTACCTCATTTGCTTGGGAACCGCTATATAAGTATTCTTCGCGCTAACTCTTCGTGATTTAAGATAGTAACTGACGCAGAATCAATTTACCAACTCGTGGCTGGATAAAACTTAAAATGTACTCCACCAATTTGGGCGCAATAACTGACAATAATGGCAATAATAAAACATTAATATTGCTAAAGCCATTAATACCGCCAATAGCAATGCTAGGAATTAGACAAACTAGTGCCCACGCCAGCCAATTTATAAATTTAGAGTTGATAGAAGTAAGTCTTTGAAACTGATTAGCAAGCACATAGCGGGTAGTAGCAAATAATATAGTTAAGCCTAACCAAGCAAATATTGATAGCATTGCATTTGCTGGATTAAAATTGTAGACTACAAATCCAGCAGTCAACAATGAAGCTACTTCCCAAATTAATAAATTGGGTTGAATTTGCAAACTACTTATTAATTCTTCAGTAAGCCAATAGTGGGCAGAGACAATTTTTGAAAAGTTAGAATTTTGGAGAAAATTACGTTTAATTTTATGAAATATATCACCATTAAAAATTACAGTAGTTTGTAGAACAATATCTTCATCTTCATAAGCATCGGAAGATGATTGAGACTGTTTGTAGTAAGAATTAAAATTGATTCCAGACTGTAAGCTTGTTTCTTGTTGTGCAGTTTTACTGAAAAAAATCTGTAAAATAAGTAAATATAAATTTTTACTTATTGAATTTTGATTATCAAATACTAAATCACGACTAAAACAGCTATAGTACCAGAGATAAATTATCAGTTTTGGGGGAATTTCAAGAGAAACGCTATTTTCTTTTGCTTGCTGAATCTGTTCTATAATTGTTTCATTTAAATAAAAATTACACACTCCTTCTTCAATATTAAGTTCAAAGCGATCGCCATCGGGAATCTGTAGTAATATTTTATTATTTGTTTCTTCTAAACTGGCATTCATTCTCAAGATAATTTTGCAATATTTTGTACCAAATTAATTAGAAAGCTAAATGTTCCACGCCACTGCTTTTCGCCAGCAACCAGCCCTTCATTATGTGTACTAATGATGGAATTTTTAGCTTCTTCAGATAAATTAAACAATTCTTTATTGTAACGAGTGATAATATCTCCATCTAACTGCATCACCGTTTGAGCATAAATAATATCAGTTTGAGTACTTGTAACATTACCACCATCAAGGGCCGCTTTCAGTTCAGCTATTTTTCGCAAAGTCCGAAGAAATTTCCCATTGTTTAAAAGTTTTTGAATTTCTTCATAATTTTCAATCCAATCTTCTTGATGATTTTCATCTTTTTCATCAATAATCGGAGTTGGAGCAGGTAGTATAGGTTTGGCTAGCTTAATATTATCTTCATCAGCTTCAACTAGATTTTCTTGACGTTTCTTAGCATTCTCAAGGTTCTGACGATATCGTTTAATCCTCTCATCCTCAGGATTATAAAAACCAGAACCCTGTTCCAACAAAAGATAAAAATATTCTCTTTCAAGTTGGTCAAATAGACTTTTATAACGCTGACGCAGTTCTTGAGCTTGAGAACCTTCTTTCGGAATTCCTTTTGCTTCAAAATAGTTTGGATCGTGTATAGAATAAATTTCTTGATATGCTTCCCAAGCATTAAATTTTGACCCATTAATTCTATCCACAACTATAGTATTTACTTCTAAAGCTGTGATGTCAGAAACTAATGTTTGTACAGACGATACTAAATTATTTAATAGTCCTCTAGCTAGATTTTGAATATCTTGGGGTTCAACGCGATCGCGGCTTAAAGCCTGAACCCCATTTCGATCCTTAGTTTTAATATCATTAGACATATAATATTTTCTATAATCTCGTAGAATTAAAAGGTTTAAACTAAAACTAAACCTATTTTTAGGCAGCGTTAAATATTTTACAACTTTCATTAACGAAAATAAGTAAAATCAAAAAAAAACTTAATACTTTCAGAAAGTATTAATGAACAAAAGTAACGGTAATCTCTTCAAGAGTTAATTTTATTCTTAAAAATAAAATACTGCATTAAATGGCATAAAAACCTAAGGGCAAGTTATCTTTCAATAAACATAGGAGTAGTGTGAAAAAAAAATTATGATGTCTGTGTACCTGCTCCTAAGATGTCAATCAAATTAAAGTATAATATAATACTGTTGATTTGATATAAAAATGGCTAACATGTTGCTATTGCGTAAAGGCTTTGTCACACCTTTTATAATCTGTGCGTGTATTTTGGGAGTTGGCTTGATTCAATCCCCTCGACTAGAAAAACTGTTAAATAGTAAAAAATCTGCCTCGCTAGAAACTCTAGAAAAAGATATTAAATCCGAAAAAACCAGGCTTAATTTTCTCAAAAAAGTGCCTAGTTTTGGTTATGATAACTTGATTGGCGATTGGGTATATCTAAATTTTTTACAGTATTTTGGGGATGATGAAGTCCGCGACAAAACAGGTTATAGTTTAAGTCCAGAATATTTTGAAGTAATTCTAGAACGCGACCCGCGATTTTTAGCAGCGTATCGCAGTCTTTCCGTTAGTACTTCATTGTATGCTGCCATGCCCGAACGAGCGATCGCATTATCAGAGAAAGGCCTAAAATACCTATCTCCATCGGTTCCGGAAAAGTCTTATTACGTGTGGCGTTATAAAGGAACCGATGAGTTATTATTTTTAGGCAATCCTCAAGCTGCCGAACATTCTTTTGGAACGGCCGCAAATTGGGCGCGAAACTTTTCAGATCGAGAAAGTCAGTTTGTAGCTGTTAGTTCTCAAAAGACTGCTGAATTTCTCAACCGAAATCCTAACAGTAAATATGCTCAAATTGCTACTTGGGCACTGGTTTTAAATAATCAAGTTGACGAGAAAACTCGTAAACGAGCAATTAGTGAAATCGAAGCTTTGGGAGGGAAAATCATTCAAACTCCTGAAGGAAATTCTAAAATTTTATTTCCACCAAAAGATTGAGTGACTGGGTGACTGTTGACTGATGACTAAAGAAAATAAGCAATATCTTTAGGAGCAAAAGCGGTGTCAATAAAATTGGCAGAATCTGATATTCAAATATTAGGGTGTTTTCCTGTGATGTCTCAGTTGCGTCCTCACCTTGACGAGGATAAATTTATAGAACAAGTTCGATATCAGATGAAAGAAGGATATCAAATTGTATTCTTGGAAATAGAGAAGCGAACTGTGGCAGTTGCTGGATTTCGCATTTATACGTCTTTATCATCGGGGAAATTTTTATATATTGATGATTTAGTTGTTGATGAGTGGAAGCGGTCACAAAACTATGGTCAACAGTTATTTCAGTGGCTAATTGAATATGCAACAAATAACGGCTGTAAACAACTCAGCCTTGATTCTGGCGTTCAGCGGTTTGCTGCTCATAGATTTTATCTCACGCAGCGTATGAGCATTACAGCTCATCACTTTTCAATAGAGTTGTAGCCATAAGCAAGATGAGCCAACAAAATGACATTTTTTGGTATGACGGTAAATTAATTCACTCCCAAACTCTAGAATTAAACATTAACGATCCGGGTTTACTTTATGGAGCGACGATTTTTACAACTTTGCGAGTTTATGAGAACTCCCTGGATAGTAACTTAACTAATTGGCAAGCACATTGCGATCGCCTGCTTTTCTCAATCCAATCTTTTGGCTGGGAACAACCCGACTGGCAGCGTGTCCGCCAAGGTGCCCAACTTCTTCTCCCACACTTCCCCGTTCTCAGAATTACCCTATTCCCCAATGGACGAGAGTGGATAATTGGCAGATTCCTCCCACCAGATTTGACAGAAAAACAAAAAGATGGTGTTGCGTGCAGCGTTGCCAATTCGGAATTTTCTCGTTCTCTGCCTTCTCATAAAACTGGAAATTACCTGAGTGCTTGGTTAGCAAAAACTAGCTCGAATGCCCAAGAAGCAATATTAGTAGATGCTCAAGGAAATTGGCTAGAAACCAGCACAGGTAACCTTTGGGGATGGTGTGACGGTAGTTGGTGGACGCCGCCAATAAAGGCGGGAATTTTGCCGGGAATAATGCGATCGCAACTTGTAAATTACTTGCAAAGCCAGCAACAGCCGATACATGAAGCGCCTTGGAATGTAGAGATAGTCAAGAAATTTGAAGCGATCGCCTACACTAATAGTGTGGTAGAGATTATCCCCATTCATACCGTTCATCAGCCAACAGGATCGCTACAATATAATCCACACCATCCTAGTTTTCAGCAAATAAAGGGGCTTTTTTTAGCATGACAGCCACACCAATCTGTTAATCTTAAGATAAGTTAACATAATTCTTAATAATGACCTCTCCGCTCACAGACAGCACTCGCTACGCGATGGCGCGAAAAATACAGGAGGATAGACCTTAGTGAATAAAAGATGGAGAAACGCAGGGCTGTATGCGCTGCTATTTATTGTTGTCATTGCCCTGGGAACAGCATTTTTTGACAAACAACCCCAAAGCAGAGAGACATGGCGATATAGCCGATTTATTCAAGAAGTTGAACAAGGCAGAGTAGAAAAAGTCAGTCTGAGTGCAGACCGTTCTACAGCATTGGTTACACCCAAATATGATGGGAATAAACGCTTAGTAACCTTGGTCAACGACCCCGATTTAATCAATACTTTGACATCAAAAGGCGTTGATATTTCAGTATTGCCCCAAACCGATGAAGGATTTTGGTTTAAGGCACTGAGCAGCTTATTTTTTCCTGTATTGCTTTTGGTTGGCTTATTCTTCTTGCTACGTCGCGCTCAAAGTGGCCCTGGCAGCCAAGCCATGAACTTTGGCAAATCCAAAGCCAGAGTACAAATGGAACCCCAAACCCAGGTAACATTTGGTGATGTAGCTGGTATTGACCAAGCCAAGTTGGAATTAAACGAAGTTGTAGACTTTTTGAAAAATGCCGATCGCTTTACCGCCGTTGGTGCAAAAATTCCTAAAGGCGTGCTGTTAGTTGGCCCTCCTGGTACAGGTAAAACCCTCCTGGCACGTGCCGTAGCTGGTGAAGCTGGCGTACCTTTCTTCTCAATTTCTGGTTCGGAATTCGTGGAAATGTTCGTGGGTGTCGGTGCATCCCGCGTCCGCGATTTATTTGAACAAGCTAAATCTAACGCTCCCTGTATCGTCTTCATCGATGAAATTGACGCCGTAGGTCGTCAACGGGGTGCAGGTTTAGGCGGTGGTAACGACGAACGCGAACAAACCCTCAACCAGCTGCTCACAGAAATGGACGGCTTTGAAGGTAACACCGGCATCATTATTATTGCTGCTACTAACCGTCCCGATGTTCTCGATGCAGCACTGTTGCGTCCCGGTCGCTTCGACCGTCAAGTAGTAGTAGACCGTCCCGACTATTCTGGACGTAGCGAAATCCTCAAAGTACACGCCCGTGGTAAAACCTTGGCGAAAGATGTGGACTTGGATAAAATCGCCCGTCGTACCCCTGGATTTACCGGTGCAGATTTATCCAACTTGTTAAACGAAGCCGCAATTTTAGCAGCACGGCGGAATTTGACTGAGATTTCGATGGATGAAATCAACGATGCGATCGACCGCGTATTAGCTGGGCCAGAGAAGAAAGACCGAGTAATGAGCGAAAAGCGCAAGACCTTGGTAGCATATCACGAAGCTGGTCACGCCTTAGTTGGTGCATTGATGCCCGACTATGACCCAGTACAAAAAATTAGCATCATTCCTCGCGGTCGCGCAGGTGGTTTAACTTGGTTTACTCCCAGCGAAGACCGTATGGACACCGGCTTATACAGCCGCGCTTATCTAGAAAATCAGATGGCTGTGGCTTTGGGTGGACGCATCGCCGAAGAATTAATCTTTGGTGAAGAAGAAGTTACCACTGGCGCTTCCAACGACTTGCAACAAGTCGCCCGTGTTGCCCGTCAAATGATCACCCGATTTGGCATGAGCGATAAACTCGGCCCAGTCGCCCTCGGTCGTCAACAAGGCAACATGTTCCTGGGACGAGATATCATGTCAGAACGCGATTTCTCTGAAGAAACTGCCGCCGCCATTGATGAAGAAGTCCGCAAACTTGTGGATGTTGCTTATACCCGCGCTAAAGAGGTGTTAGTCGGCAACCGCCACATCCTAGATCAATTAGCGCAAATGCTGGTTGATAAAGAAACAGTAGACGCTGAAGAATTGCAAGAAATTCTGGCAAATAACGATGTCAAAACTGCTGCGTTTGCTTAATTAATCAAAAGCTATAGCTATCAAGTAGGAGTTAGGAGTTAATAATAATTCCTGACTTCTAACTTTAAAAAATCGGGGTAACTCTGGAATTTCTCAGGTTACCCCGATTTTTAATTTTTTTTAACAATAATCCAATACGCTTGGGTTAAAGGCTAATTCTACAAAATTGTGGGTTTTACCAGACGCGATAAATCGCCGTCTCTACAAGTGTTTTGGTGCTATCTGAACTGTATTGTTTTATAACTCCTCTTTCTGCTCCCCCTGCCTCCCCTGCTCCCCCTGCTCCCCCTGCTCCCCCTGCTCCCCCTGCTCCCCCTGCCTCCCCTGCTCCCCCTGCTCCCCCTGCCTCCCCTGCTCTTTTAAAAAAATTTTCTGCTTGGGGTGCATAAAAAATAAAACCCATCGTACATAAGCTCAACAGCGAGGTTCACTGAGCTTAACTTTATCTATTTGTTTTACCTATTCACCGGAAATAACTCTTATGGCTACTATCAATGGCACTTCTGGCAACGATGTTTTGTTTGGCGATATAAATTTCTTTCCAGAAAACGATGTAATAAATGGGTTTGATGGTGACGACGACCTGCAAGGGGGAAGTGGCAATGACACCATTAATGGCGGTGGAGGAAATGATAATCTCCAAGGTGGGGCTGACAATGACTCGCTACTCGGTGGTGCCGGAACCGATTATATGGATGGTGGCGGTGGGGATGACACCCTTATCGGTGGCACAGGAAATGACTTTTTGATTGGTAACTTTGGTAATGACCTTTATGTAGTTGATAGTATTGGTGACAGCATCACTGAGTACAGTGCTCAAGATGGCACAGATACAGTTCAATCTTCTGTAAGCTGGACACTAGGTACTTTTCTAGAAAATCTTACCTTAACAGGCACAGCATCAATTAGCGGTACAGGTAACAGTCTTAACAATACTATTAACGGTAATAGTGGTAACAACGGTCTGTCAGGTGGAGATGGCAATGATACTCTCAATGGTGGTGCAGGCAAAGACACGCTAATTGGTGGCGCTGGAAATGACACTTACATTATCGATAGTACTACTGATACGATTATAGAATTGGCCAATGGAGGCAACGATACAGTTAGGTCTTCTGTTAGCTATACACTGGGCGATCGCTTAGATAACCTAATCCTCACAGGAAGTAATGCAATCAACGGCACGGGGAATGGTGGAAATAATAAAATTACAGGCAATAATGCCAATAATGTCCTCAATGGTAGCGGTGGCAACGATACGCTAAGTGGTTTGTCCGGTAATGATACTTTAATTGGGGGATCGGGAAATGACGTACTGGTGGGAGGAGTAGGCAACGATAGGTTTAAGTATGCCACAGGTGCTGCCTTTAGCAATGCTACAGTTGGTCTGGATACAATCGCTGACTTTCAAACAGGAAATGACAAAATAGTCTTAAGTAAGAAAACTTTCAGTGCACTAACTAGTAATGTAGGTATTGGCTTTAGTAAGTCGAGTGAGTTTGCTGTTGTTGCTAATGACGCTGCTGCTGCCAGTAGTAAAGCTTTCGTTGTCTACAGCCAGGGAACAGGAAATCTATTCTATAACCAGAATGGATCTTCCGCTGGTTTCGGAACAGGGGCTGAATTTGCCACGCTGACGAATAATCCTCTGTTGGCGGCAACTAACTTTATTATTGAGGCTTAAGAAGTCTGTACTATAAGTGGGTCAGTCCTCTGGGCTGACCCACTTCTGCTATGCTCTCAATTGCCCTCATTCATCCTGAAAACCTTTAAGTAAAATAGAGTTGACAACAACCAAAGCTAAATATGGCAGCGAAGGATCTGTTTCATGAAGCGGTAAAGAAGGGACTTGAAAAAGAGCAATGGGTCATCACAGGCGATCCACTGAAAATAGAAATTGGTGGTACAAAGTTTGAGATTGACCTGGGTGCTGAACAAATCTTAGCCGCAGAAAGGGCAGATGAAAAAATTGCTGTTGAAATTAAGACTTTTCTAGGTGACTCACCCGTCACTGATTATCATACAGCACTCGGTCAATTCCTTAACTATCGCCTGGCTTTAGAATTGAGTGAACCCGATCGCATTTTGTATTTAGCTGTTCCTGTTGCTGTTCATCAAGCCTTTTTTCAACGCGAGTTTACCCAGCTTTCAGTTGAACGATATCAGATTAAGCGATTGATATATAACCCTGTCCAAGAGGTAATTGTGCAATGGATATAAACTATTACCGTCAGTGCATTCAAACACTGCTCAGAAATTATGCTGCCATACCGATCGCCAACGGTGATATCGAATCGCAGACGGTTTTTGATGTGCCTCAAGATCGCTATCAGATTATGAATGTAGGCTGGGATGGCGATCGGCGCGTACATGGCTGCGTTCTGCATTTGGACATCAAAGACGGCAAAATTTGGATACAACACAACACAACCGAACTTCAAATTGCCCAAGAACTAGCTGCAATGGGAATTCCCAAACAAGACATTGTATTAGGGTTTCAAGCCCCTTACGTGCGAGAGTATACAGGATTTGGCGTAGCCTAAATCCATAAGCTGGCCGTGCATAGCTGTAATAACTGCGGCGTTGTATTGGTTGGGTGAGTCAGGATGTATTTTTATTTCACGGTATCGCAGAAAATATTGCTTATGGTCGCTTTTCGCTACATTAAAAGCCCGGTCATGAAGACCGAGCTTTTAATATGGGGTTATATACCCCGGAGGTTTAGTTATAGAGTTTCAGTATAAATTACTTATCTGATAGAGACTACCACTCCACTCTCACCAATTCCGGAAAGTTACAAAATTTTTCTAGGCATTTACCAATATCTTTATGGTAGAGCATTAATTTTATTGAATACATTAAATTACGATGAAAAATGCTGCCAAAAAATTCCTAACCTATCATGTTAAAATCAATCTATACTCAGCAAGTAGAAAGTTTGTTAATCCTCATACAACAGGCTTTAAGATAATTTTGAAATTTTAACGAATGACCCCGATTATTTAGAATGCAGAAAATTAATGCATTCTACATAGCACCTCCTACAACAATCAAAAGTCTTCTCTAAATAATTTCCTGAATCTTTGCAAGACTAGCTTGATAAGCGACTCAAGCGATACCTGGGTTGGGCTACGCCTACGCCGATTTTAAATTTTAGATGTCGGCTTTAAAAATAGCCATGCCACAAAGAACGTCGCCGCTGTGAATAGTTGCGTCAAATCCAATGCCGACAGATAGCCATCTGCAAATGAAGCAATACTGCGATCTGTAATACCAAATACCCAAGATGACAAGCCAAACAGCCAAATTCCATTCTTGAGATTTCCTACGAATTCCTTAGACTCTGATGGTTTTTGGTCTTTCACGATCTTCTGCTCCTTTGGTGAAGAATCTAGTGATTAGTGAGAAATACACGCCTAGAAGAACTTTTTGTGATTCTTGAGGCTGAATTTCAACTCACCTATTAATAATATTAATAAATATTTCAGCTACTTGACTTCACCACGCAAAGGTACATCCCGTAATCTTGACATTCTTCCTTTGGTTCTGGCACTTCGGATAGACTGCAATAAATTGAGCTTCAAACGTTACAGGCATGAGGCTTTAGTGCTGAAATTACACAATCTTTAGACAACTATATAAATATTTATTGATTTTTTATTTAAAATACTACTTAAGATAGATGTATTTTAAAAGTTTATTTATATTTTGAGTATGTGGATACCTAGTAGGGACGCACAGCTGTGCATTGGTGTCAACTTAAGCTCAAACGCTTATCCCTTAGGCGTTTTACCCCACCCCTTAATCCCCTCCCCTTAGCAAGGGGAGGGGAAGTTTTGCGTCAGCAAAGCTGGGGTGGGGTAGAGCGGATCTTCATGGAAAGTGAGTAAATCCAAAATCGAGTTTTGACAAGGGTTTCACGTTAAGTTGACACGTATGACAGCTGTAAAGCCCCAAGGGTGCGCTAGGAGTTAGATTTCTGGGTCAGCTAAGCGGGTAGTGGGGCGACTTTGGTACAAATCCTGAACGACTTGGAGAGTAGAAACTAGGGCTACAAGGGCGATGACTGCGATCGGTAACAAACCTTTGCCAAAAAAGGCGATCGCTATCAACACCGCTGCACCTCCAACCCGATACTTAGAACGGATTTTGCAAAGACGGATCACCCCAAATCGATGGAGAATACCAACAGATAACGAGCATAATGCTACTGAACCGCAGATGAGCCATCGCTGAGAATCAGGTAAGGCTACAGTTTGTTTACTTAACAAAATTTCTTCTACTCCCACTCCAGCCGCAGCAATCCCAATCACTAGCGGTAAATGAGTGTACAGCCAGAGATTGACAACACCAACTTTTCCATGTGTCCGGGCGATTTCAATTGGTTTACCGCCCAGATTATCAAAATAGACCCACCACCAGCTAAAAGCAATAATTAAACCAAACACGGCGGAAATTACTGTTGAAGTCTGCCATTTCTGCTCAGAAACACCATTGACCACCGCGATAATTGCTTCACCCAAAACAATAATCGTAAACAGTCCGAAACGTTCTGGTAAATGCGAAGCGTGAGGGAGTAATCTTAGTTGAAACTTGCGTGCTGTTAAGGGTGTGGTAAAGTCAATGATAATTCCCAATGTCCAGAGTGCGAATCGCCAAGGAATGGGTATAAATGCCGAAATTAACCAAAGCAAAGCAGCGATCGCAAAACCAATTGCATAGCGAGTCGTCAAAGGTCGTGCAGAAGGGATGTGTATTCCCGCACGGACGTATTCTATTACCAACACAGCCCGACCGAGAGCATAGGAAAGAGCAAAACCAGAAGAACTTTCGCCTAAACCGTGGTGTATATTCACAGCCATTGCTGCTGCTGTCAGCATTTGTATAGCAATCAGCAGCCGATGTTCAACATCATCGCTATCAAAGCGGTTAGCGTAATATGTAGTGCCAATCCACGACCACCAAACAGGTATAAATAAAACAACAAACCCAAATAATCCAGAAAGTGAGATATCCTCTTTGAGATTGTGAGCGAGTTGAGAAACTGCAACTACAAACACCAAATCATAAAAAAGTTCTAGCCAAGTGGCGTGTCGTTCTTCTTCAGTTTCTTCACCAATACGTAACCTTGGTGGTTGGATAAAATTTGTCATAGTTCCAAGAGCGATCGCTAATAACTATCCGTTCGCTCATTTTAAGAGAATGAAGGGTAATTAAAACAGAGGAAGGGGCAGAGGGTTCAGAGGCATTTCGGTTATGTTTGCAAGGTGTCTCGTTGAGTAGTTCAGTTTAAGTTGAAATATTAATTACCTTTTATATTGGTGCGATCGCCCAACAATTCAGCGGCAAAAAATTCTAGAAAATAAAATAACGACTTTCTAAACATTTGTGCATAAATTCCTAAAATTCGGCTGAAATATAAACTGTTAACCCTGCCGATCTCGAAAAAGCGATCGCACTTGCCATAACAAAGTATGGTTTGGAATTTAAACTCCCTGCTAGTGAAAATTCTTAAATCAGAATTCAGAATTTAGTGTATGCAGTTTAGTAATTATTTCCGCAGGCTCTAAACGTTTTGTAAAGTCTGGTTCAACACACTTGTCAGCATTTAATACAATTCTCTAAAATTCGGCGACAGATTCAAAGTTTCAGATCTAGATCGAATCTGAATTCTTTAAACTGCGAATTGGTATATTTTTCAAAGGGTGTATTCTATTGAATCTGAGCGATGGTGCGATCGCTTACTCAAACCACTGCACGAGATAATAACAATACCTCATTCAATATGTTGGTGATGGTCAATGTCCTTTGATAATCTCTGCAAACTGCTGTCGGAAAAATATCCAGAACGTTTTGCTAGTTGGGTTTTGGGTACAGAGCAAACTTCTGTCAAAGTCCTGAAAACCGAATTGAGCATTGAACCAATTCGCGCTGATTATGTGACATTCTTACAACTAGAAGGACGCATACTGCACCTGGAATTTCAAACCAAACTAGAATCTACGCCGCCACTACCGTTGCGGATGCTAGATTATTGGGTGCGGTTGTATCGTTTGTATCGCTTACCAATAACGCAAGTTGTCGTGTTATTACTTCCGCCTGCACCAGAAACAGTAATTGAAACTGCCTTTAGAGTTGAAAGTACTGTTCATGAATATCGTGTGATTTGTATGTGGTCAGAAAATCCCGAACCTTTACTCAATGACCCGGCTTTGTTACCCTTAGCACCACTGACCGCAACTAACCAACCTCAAGCTTTGTTACAACAAGTTGTGGCGAAAGTGAATCAACTTGAGCCAACACAACGACCAGAAATTTCCGCTTACACCCAAATCTTAGCGGGCTTAAAATACAATCAGGACTTGATTCGACAACTGTTTCGGGAGGGTATGATGCGCGAGTCAGTAATTTATCAAGAAATTCTCAAAGAAGGCGAACAGCGAGGGGAACAACGAGGAGAACAAAGAGAACGATCGCTTATTCTTCGTCTGCTGACTCGACGGGTGGGAGAATTACCTCAAGAGGTGTTAGAGCGGATTGAAACTCTCGACCTAGAACAATTAGAAAATCTTGGCGAAGCTTTGTTGGATTTTCAAGCGATCGCCGATTTAGAAGCCTGGTTTAATACATTAGAGTAGCAAAACTAATAGCACCAAACCAGGCAAAAGTCAAACAGTTTTTTATTGTTTTTACAACACAATAATTGCCCACATACTAACACCCAAAGCGATCGCTGCTAAATGTTGCCAAAGAAGCGAACTCAAAGATTGTTTGGCAATTTTTTGCGTTAATAAGATTGTCAACAACACTGAAAATATTAAAGTTGCACCTTGCAAAAAACTAATCACAGCAGGATGAGCAACTAACATTGGCAGTTGTTCGCCATTCAAACCAAGGGTAGCAAAACTCACAGGTAAAATTCGTCCGCCTTCACTCAAGCCCAAACGCAGATAATGAGCGAAGTTACCTCCCAAAACCAATGGTAAATATCCATAGGCAAGCTCTACAAATGATTTTGGTTTGCGGTTAAAGTTGAACAGTTTCAGCAAGCCATAAGCTGCGAAGACAAAAGCTGCTGGAATAATTAACACTAGCAGTGACAATCCTAAATGTTGCCAAAACACAGTTAAATCCAACTGTAAACCCAACCAAGATTGTAACTCTGGCAAGCGGTGTAGATATACTCCACCTAATAACAAAAACAACAATGCCACTTCATAGGCGCGGGGTACATGGGTTGTCCACAATTCAATACCAGGAGGACGCAAGTTAAATTCTACGGAACGATGAGGACAGGCTTTAAGACAAGTCATGCACAAAACGCAATCTCTATTATCTTCTAACTGCGCTGGGTGAGAATACAAAGGACATCCATTTGTTTCCATTCCCTCACCTTTTTGCGGCCCTCCTTTGTAGCATTGGTAAGTGGTACAACTTGCAGAACAAATACCTTGTTGTGCCCGTAGTTCTGTCATTGACAGTTTAGCAAATAAACCATTCATCCCACCTATAGGGCAAAGATATCTGCACCAGAATCGCCGTTCAAAAATTGCCGAAAAAATCATTGCTCCGGCGGTAATTAATAATAATAAGCAAGCACTAAGGTAGGCTGTATTTTCTAAATGCCAGAGTTCTTCCCATAAGAAAATTAGGGTAAATAGTCCAAAAATAAACCATCCACCCCATTTTTCAGCTTGCTGTCGAGGCCAGCGCTTGAGTTTTCGCGGCCACAACCATAAAGATAGTTTTTGGGTAATTTCTCCGTAAATCATGAAGGGACAAACAGAACACCAGATACGTCCTAAAAAGGGAAAGAGAAATAGGAAAAAAGGCCACCACCAAGCCCAAAATAAATTTAAAACAAAATTGCGATCGCGGGTTTGCGGGCCGATAAATAACACCGCAACAATAATTGCAAAAGCAGTTGCAGTAAAACCATAATTAATCCGATCCGGCCACCAAGGACTCCGTAAAAATTTACGTAAATCGGGATAAAGATTTAAAAGATTGACTCGAAATCGCTTTTTCTTTGTTTCGGCTGGCCAAAAAATTTCTTCTGTTAATTCACTAGCATTTTCAGCTTGAACGATCGCTCTTTCTACTAAATTTTTTAATTCTTTGAGATTCCCAGGGAAATCATAAGACTGTAAGCGGCGCAAAGCTTCTGGGGTGATGTGCGGTTTGGGAACGCCTCTAGACCGAACGTAGAGACTGACATAATATTCTACCTGGGCTTGAATATCAGTTTTCCGCAATCGTAATGGTGGTACTTTAATAATATGACCAACAGAGCGATCGATTGTTGGCAGAGTTTTTTCGGAAACGATAAGAATCCGTGCTTTACTAGGACGAGGTTCAGTCTCTGGTTCTCCCGGACGGGTGACGGGAGTATAACTACCAGTTTTTAACAACTGCGTCACAGCAGGTAATAACTCTTCGGGTAATTCTTGGATGTTGTTGAGAACTAGCGTACCTTCTCCTAACCATTCCAACAGTCCTGGTTTACCGCCAACGCGACCAAATAAATCTGCACCGCTCGTTTGCAGAATACCACAATTCACTTTAATAATTGGTTCTCGTCTTTTGGGGGAACCAAAGTGAATTAAGGCTGCGATATTGTCTTTTTCTAATCCTGGTTCGCCGAAAATATCCACTGACTTGCGGTCATTGGCGGCTTCTCGAATTTGCTCCCGCAGACGTATAGCATAGCGGCTTGTACCGACAATTCCCCGTTGCGCTTTGGTAACTAAATATGGTCGCAAAGCAATGGAACGTTCTTGTTCGTAGCCAAGTGCAGAGGTGACTTGAGCTAATTCTTGAGCCAATTGACGGGAAAAACCCTGAGCAATTTCCGGGTATTCGGCGACTAATTCCCGAAATTTAGTAGCAGGTACAACCCACAAGTGACATTCTGTAAGGGTAACAATTGTGAAGGTGGCTAACTCATCCAATACCAACTCTTGGAGGTGAATGACTGCTCCAGGAAGGAAGCCACGAACTAAAGCTGAGTTCTTATGATCGGTATTGTCGCATTCAAGTTGACCATCTTTGAGGATGTAAAGTGCTTCTGGAGTAGTACCTTCCTCCACAAGGTTTACTTGTGCTGGTACAACTTGTTCTTCAATGACTTGAGCGATCGCATTTAACACTTCAGGTGGGAGAATTCCTAAAGTGGTGCGCTCTTGTAGCCATGTAACCGTTTCTGGAGATGTCATATCCGGTTCTCCGTGCAGGTTGCCGTATCAAAGGAATTATCCCTTGAAAGCTGGTCAAAAGAACTGCATTTATTTATGTAGTTGTAGATTAATATCGTGCATCAAAATCCTAGTTAGTGAGTTTTATCAGGGAAAATTATGGCATTATATCTAGACTCGGCGATCGCATCTGAAGCTGAAATCGTCAAGCATTGGGGTTGGGTAAAGGGTATTACCACTAATCCGACGCTTTTAGCTCAAAGTGACACTCCACCAGAAACCACACTCAAAAAATTAGTTACCTTGACAAATGGCCCGTTATACTATCAACTTATGGCATCTGATAAAGCGGGAATGTTAGCTGAAGGTAGAAAAGCTTTCGAGATTATTGGTTCGCAAACAATTTTGAAGATTCCCGCTACACCTTTAGGGTTTGAAGTAGTAGCAAATTTGTCTTCAGAAATTACTTGTTCGGTGACAGCAATTTATAGTGCAGCACAAGCAGCAGTGGCACGGGAAGCGGGAGCGAAAATTGCCATAGCTTATGTAAATCGAGCTACCCGCTTGTTAGGTGATGGTATTGCTTTAGTCAGAGAAATGGCTAGCGTACTTAAAGGTAGCGATGTGGAAATATTAGCAGCTAGTATAAAATCTTCTCAAGAAGCAGCTGCTTCATTGCAAGCAGGGGCGCATCATTTGACTTTACCTTTAGCAATGTTGCAAGCGATCGCTACTCATGAATTATCACAAAAAACTGTTGAAGATTTCGCCCAAGGAGGCATAGGTTTAGAATAATTCGTAATTGATAATTTGTAATTAAATATGAGTTTGTCAGATGTCCCTAATCTTTGGGTTCCTTTAGCACTTTTAGGTTTGATTGTCCTAGCGGCTGTATTTTTTAGTCGCAGTAGTTGATATTGACATATCGTATATCTGGGAGTTTAAATCATGTCTCTCGCTGAGTTAATTCCTTTGGTGAACAATCTGAACCAGTCAGATAAATTATCACTTTTCAAACTCCTAGCCGCACAAATTCCAGACGCTGAACTACAAGTCATCTTTTCTGCGTCAGAGTATCCAGTTTGGTCGCCATACGACGCAACGGAAGCCTCAAACATTCTTATGCAGATGATTCAGGATGACCAAGAGACATCTACTCATGCCTAGTACAATCGAGTCTCCCTTTTCTAACGATGAAGCATTACCCACGATTCCCATCACTCTTAGTCATGCAGGCTTTTCTGTCTTTGCGAATGCACTGCTAGATACTGGATCTACGGTCAATCTATTACCTTATGACATTGGGCTGCAATTGGGTGCAATTTGGGAGGAACAAACCGTCCGCTTGCCATTGGCTGGAAATCTTGCAAGGGTTGAAGCACGGGGTTTATTTGTGCATATTCAAATTGGGGATTTTGAACCAGTTCGCCTAGCATTTGCTTGGGCACAAGCCTTTCAGATGCCCTTAATTCTTGGGCAAACGAACTTTTTTCGAGAATTTGATGTCTGTTTTCAGCGATCGCGACGTACAATCGGAATTATTCGCTTTTAACAAAGGTCGATTTATCTTAGGTGCGACCCCGCTTTGTAATGCCTATTAGTATAACTCCTAACTGCGTTGCCAAATTTTAATTGTTTTATCCAAACTCCCACTCACCAACATTTCACCGGAAGCTGTGAAGGCTAATGCTGTAACTATATTTCCATGACCTGTAAAGGTACCGAGCAATTCGCCGGTTTGCACGTGCCATAATTTAATGGTTTTATCAGCACTACCGCTGGCGATAATTTGTTCGTCGGGACTCAAAGCGATCGCATACACTCTATCTCTATGTCCTTTGAGGGTATGAAGTAATTCTCCTGTCTCCAAATGCCAAATTTTAATCGTTTGATCCCAGCTACCACTAACGAGCAATTTACCATCTCGACTGATTGCTAAGGAACAAACGATGTGAGAATGACCCATGAGGGTATGCAATGGTTCTGTATCTTTTAAACTTTTGATCCCCGTCAGCGGTGAAATGCGCCAAACTTTGATTTTGCGATAGCTACCTGTAACCACAGTTTGCCCGTCGGGACTCAAAACCAAGGAATGAGCAGCTGTATCATCTAAAGAAAGAGCGATCGCTACCTGACGGTGAATCAAATCCCAAAACAGAATTTTTCTGTCATCTCCGCCAGTGGCTAACATTCTGCCATCTGGGGTGAAAGCAGCACAGCGCACTACTCCATGATGTTTGTGCAGGATATCTATTAAGTCTAGAGCGCCCACGTGCCAAATTTTAATTGTCGAGTCTGCACCGCAGCTGACTAAAGTCTGTCCATCGGAACTAAAAGCTAAGGAATTCACTTCATCCACTAGCCCAGATATCACCCAAGGATACTCCGACAATGTATCTATTAATTCGCCTTTGCTTAAATCCCATAGCTTCGTCTCACCACGACTACCACTTGCCAATATGGGTAAGGCGTTACCATTATTACACCCGGAACTAAAGGCCAAGCAATTAATTCCTCTGGTATGCCCTTGTAAAGTCTGCCAGCATTCCCAGTCACCTACTACCTTTTTTAAAGAATGGTCTGGTGGTAGAGTTTGGATTGTTTCTATCGTCTTTTCATGAATTATTGGCGATGTATCTTTTTTGCCAATAAGTGATTCTAAATACCAACTCAATCCGCCAGCATATAACAAATTGCTCGGAGTAACATGTAGTTTTGATTCAGAAAATTCTAGTTGATTTGTAGGTAAAAAGCCTGTAATTATGCTCTGCTTTTCGTAACCTAATTTACCTGTGGATGGATAAAACAAACATAAAAAAATTAAGACTTGGTGATTTCTCAAATCTTCTTGAGTCACCGACCATCTAATTTTGTCTTTCTTAATACCATTAAAACTTTCGCCATCAGCTACGTAAACTTGAACGCTCAGTTCGGGATTATCTTTGAGTACATAAATAAATTTGCTTTGACCAGATAAATTTCCCTCATCATCTAAAGTGATGTTTTCTAAAGTATCTTGGGGGATTTTTTTGAGTAACTTGCCTAGACGTTCGGTAATTATGCGATCGACAATTTTTTCCCGTAAAAGATAATCTTGGGCTTGTTGCTGGAAATATTTGGGAAAAGGTATCGTCCAATCTGGTGGTTCGGGATATTCAGGGGGCATGGGCGGGGGATTTTTGGCGAGAACTTCTGCTTGTTCGCGAGAAAGCTCTTGGAGTTTCGCCAATGCCTCGCCCCAAAATGCCATAATTTCTGTGTGGCAACCTTTGACTTGACTTTCGAGCAAAGACAAATCGTAAGTTTTGGGTTTTTTCACACGTTGAAGGAAATCAGTTTGTTGAGCTTTGAGCAAGCTAATCCAATCCATCTGCATTAGAGGCGCACACTATTGCATACCTAAGGTAAGCTATACCAATGGAATTACTCAAGTTTATAATCTTTAGTTAATTAAAAATTCAGTAATTTTAGTAGTCTAATAGAACACAAGGATAAGCATCTGTATAGCACCTAGATATTTTATGAACAGATGTAGCCGAGCTACATAGAATTTAGATGATATCAATTAATTCTAACGGACAAAGAAAACAAGATACTGTCTCTAGGGAAACAGTTCTAGTAGTCTAGCAAGACTAATGAACCCAAGTTAAAAAAAGTTTATCGCAAGCACTTTAGTGCCCAAATGAGGATTAATGCTCCAGCAATTACCAAAGAAGGCAGGAGGCAGAGGGCAGGAGGCAGGAGGTTAGGAGTATTAATTAAAACTTGCATTTGCTGGGTATAAAGCCCACTTTAAAAGAGGAATTGTATCGAGACGCGTAGCGCGAGATATAAAGCGTCCTTGCTTCAATCCCACGTTTTAAAACGTGGGTTCCTCCTGCCTCCTGCCTCCTATCTCCTGCCTCTTGAATAATCAGTGCCAATCTTCTGATAAAATCCTTTGGACATAAATAGTTAAGCTCACTATGACAAGTGCATCTTACATTTTTCTGGCTGGCGCGAGTCGCGGTGTCGGTCGAGAAATTGCCCAATGCTTGAGGACACAACAGTTAAAGGTAAAGGCACTCCTGAGAACACTAACAGTTGCTAGTCAATTGGAAGAAATCGGCATTCAAGTAGTTCAGGGAGATGCGTTGAATATTGACGATGTGGAACGTGCAATGCAAGCAGATGAACGAATTGACACTGTTATCAGTACAATTGGCGGTTTACCAGCAGACACACAAAGACCAGATTACCCCGGTAATCAAAATCTAATCGACACAGCAGTCAAAGCTGGAGTGCAAAATTTTATTCTTGTGTCTTCCATCGGTGCTGGCGATAGTGTAAGTGCTTTATCTCCCCAAGCTTTAGCAGCACTGGGGACAGTTTTAGCCGAAAAAGACAAAGCCGAACAACACTTAATTGCCAGCGGACTCACCTACACAATCATCCGTCCTGGTGGACTGAAGTCAGAACCAGCAACGGGTAATGGTGTTTTAACTGAAGATCCCCGCATCATTGGTAGCATCAATCGCCAAGATGTAGCGCAGTTAGTTTGTCAGTGTTTAAATAACCAACGCGCTCATAATAAAATCTTGTCAGCGGTAGACCGAAATATGCTATTCGGGCAAATACAATTTGCTGAATTTAGCTTAGATTAATCGCTAAGGCAACTCCAAAAAATAAATTATCCAAATTTTTGGACTCAATACGACTGTTCCTCTCCCTTGCTCCCTGCTTCCATCCCTGCCTTCAATAATCAGGCACGCCAACGAAGTATCTGACCTTTAACAGGGTTGACAAATTCCCGTCCTTCTGAAATAGAACGAGCATATTCCCGCTTCAACTGGTAATACCACTGCGCCTGTACATCTGAGTCTTTAATTAACCGCAGCACAGGATTATATTTGAGTCCAATTTGCTGTTTTTCCACTACACTGCGGTCTTGACCGAGGAAAGTCCGCGCCAAAACATGCAGCAGCGGTTTGAAAAATCCGACCCAAGGAAGTGTCCAGTAAAGAGAAAAAGTTACCTCAGTTTCTGTGTCTGAAATGGGTGTAACTGTGGTTAAATTCACAACTCGATGTTTGCCAATTGTGGTTTCTTCGACTCTGACTCCAGGTAAACGAAAAGAAATCTCTGTTTCAGGTACGCCTCCACCAATCAGCCAGTACAATCGACCCCCGTTGGCTGGTAATCGGTGTCGCCGCATTGTAAAGCCGTGGGGGGAAGCATCAAATTGCTTGACTTCTTCATGCAATTGTTCGTTTCGCCACCACCAAGCGCGATGAACATAAGGTGAATGAGCGGGATCCATCAGGCCTACTACTGCGTGATCCACAAAACAGGGGAAGCGCATCACCTCTATAAATTGGGGCGATCGCTCTTCAAATCCTGGGATTGTAGGAATTTCCATCTCAGAATCAGGAGGCTGAGGATTATCGCGATCGCGTATATAGATCCAAATATTTCCTTGGGCTTCCCTGATTGGATAAGACTGCACGTCGAACCGACTCAAATCCATCTGCTGTTCCACAAGAGACGGTATCGCAGTACAACCCCCACCAGAGTTAAAGCGCCAACCGTGATAGCAACATTCCACTTCCTGTCCGTCGAATCTACCACAACTCAAGGGGACACCACGATGCGGACAAATGTCTTGCATTGCAGCCACTTTCCCATCTTTGTCGCGAATTAACAGCACCGGTTCTCCTAAGAAAACGCGGCTAACCATCTTACCTGGCTTCAGATGATTACTAGGCAGAGCATAGTACCAAATGTTACGCAAAAAAAAGTTATCGTTATTTTTCATCACTAACTACATCTCAAATTTGGGTTATTCTGGCAGTATTTTGAGTGTTAACAACAAAGAATTCAGGAGCCATTAGTCAAAATTCTCGAATTTAATTTAAGTCCGATTGGTAAATTTAGTTTGCTTCGACTAAGAGTCGAAACAGGTTTAAGTCACACACCAAATTTATAGTAGTTTTAAATCCCTCACTGGCTGCATTCTGAATTCTGGATTCTGAATTCTGACTGCTATTTTTAGTTGCATTATTCACCAGAAATTTGCACAAATACTGTTCTTTTACGCGGCCCATCTAACTCAAAAAACAACACAGATTGCCAAGTTCCTAAAGCTAATTTACCATCAACAATAGGTATTATCTCACTAGTCGCGAGCATCATTGCCATTAAATGAGAGTGAGCATTAATCGGTTCATCTTCTGGAACATCTCTTAAGTGCAAATCATTATGCAAATAGCTGTCTGTTTCTGGTGCTAATTTTTGTAAGAACACTTTTATATCTTCTAACAATCTGACTTCATTTTCGTTGATGGTTAAAGCTGTTGTAGTGTGTCGAGAGAATACTAAAGCTTGTCCATTCTTGACTGAGGTTGAAGCAATCAATTCTTGAATTTGTGGTGTTATGTTATGAATATTAATTTTTGGTTCTGTTTCAATTTCAATTAATTTATTAATAATTGGCATCGCTTCAATTTTAAATTTTTTATTTTATCGAGAGTACGCTAACAAAGTGTAATGCCCTGAAAAATTTACTATTAACTCCTAACTTTTACAGACGCGATTAATCGCGTCTTACTTCTAACTAACTATATTTTGCAACCCTTCAACTAATCTTTCTATACCTTCTTTTGCCGTCTCTTGTTGCAGTGCCCCATAAGCAACGCGTAGATAACATCGATTATCTATGCCAAAGGTTGTACCTGGAATAACTGCTACTTTATATTCTTGAATGAGTCTTTTAACTAATTCAAAAGCATCTATTTGAGTATGAACTTTCAGGAAAAAATAAAAAGCACCATTAGCAGGTGTAATCGTACATAAACCTTGAAGGCGGTTGAGGGATTTTAGGACTAATTGTCGTACTTGAGAAATTGCTCCAATATTTTCCTTCAAATACTCTTCTTTTGCTTGTAATGCTCCTAAGGCTGCATATTGGGAAATTACTGGCGGACAAATTAAAATTGTGTCTTGGACTTTTTTGACGGCGACAAGTAAATGTTGAGGAATCACCATGTAGCCAATACGCCAACTCGCAAAACCATAGGCTTTGGAAAGGCTATAAAGAGAAATGGTGTATTTGCTACTACTACCAAATGCACCAGGTGAAACATGTTTTACCCCATCGTAGGTAAAGTATTCATAGGCTTCATCACTAATGTGATAAATGCCGCGAGTTCTACAGATTTCATTTACCTGGCGCAATGCGGCTTCACTATAAACAACCCCAGTGGGATTATTCGGTGAAATGGTGACCACAGCCCGTGTTTTGGGTGTAATTGCTTGAGAAATCGCTTCTGTTTGCAGTTGATAATTTTCGTCCGTTGCTACTAATACCGGATGACAACCAGCCATTGCGATCGCCATTTCATGATTGAAATAGTAGGGTGTATTTAAAATAATTTCATCGCCTGGGTTAGTAATAGCAAGAATGGCATTCATAAATCCCATATTGCTTCCCGCTGTCACAACGATGCAGTTTTCCCCGTTGATTTCAATACCATTAAAGGCTTGCAATTTTCCTGCCAGTGCTGTCACCAATGGCGGAATTCCTTCTACTGATTTGTATAAATGATTATTCTGTTCGGCGAGGAATTTTGGCAAAAACTCTATTGCTTCAGTTGGAGGGCTGTAATAAACAACACCTTGTCCTAAAGAAATTGTTCCAGGAGAATTTTTAATTAGTTCCCCAACCACTGGAATAATCGGCGATTGTATCGCCTGCATACGAGAGGTTAGGGATTCCATGTTTCCATCTAGATCGAGGTAGCTATAGTATCTTTTGCGGGAGAAGAACCGACTAGTCGCGATCTTTTTTAACCAATCGCGACTGGTCGGACGTAGTTCTATGAAGTTGTTTCTTGCCTAATTGTTTCTAGTTAATTTTAGCTACTTAGTCTTGCATGACTAAGAAATACTTTGCTATACTAGAAACTCGTCCTTATTAAAAATCTTGTTTTTTCGACCAGCTACCTCGTGGATTGTCCTCTCGTGGTTTAGCTTTGTTAACTCTCAGTTGACGGCCCATCCATTCTGCACCATCTAACTCTGTGATGGCTGCGTCCTCTTGAGCATCTTCATTCATATCAACAAAAGCAAAGCCGCGCAGTCGTCCTGTTTCGCGGTCAGTAGGTAAAACAACTCTTTTGACCTCGCCGTAGTCTGCAAACACTGCTCTTAAGTCTGCTTCAGTAGCGCGGTAGGAGAGATTTCCAACGTAAATAGTCATGTGAGATCGGGTAATTTTCAACAAAGAGCGATGAGTTCAGCTGAAAACAGATTTAACAAAATTGCAAATAAATATTGCATATTCCTCTCTGATCCAGCAATAGTTTGATGAATGTTCGAGGGGAGCAGTAAATCAGGTAGCATTAGCTGAACTTACACATACGCTCATATAATAACTGATTGTGACGTTTTTCAAAGTACTAGATTTGACAAACTCTTATTAACCTGAGTTGCTAGTTCCGCCGAAGTGCCATCGCTACGGAGGTCATTTGAGCAATCAAATTCCCTCTAGAGAAAAAATTACAGGGGCTATACTAAACCAAATAATTGCCTTTTATGCTAAGTAAGTTAGCGGGAATAAATCAAACTATATTACAAAACGTAAATCAATCTGCAACTGTTACAAATGGGCAAGAACAAATAATAAATAGCCATAACAGGTAGTTAGCTTTATTTGGGTAGCCTGAGCGATGGCTGATGACTTAATTAAAGACGATGGAAGTGCGATCGCAATCAAGTTAATTGACAATAGTATCAATAAGCCACAAATTATGTAGGGTAGTACAGCTGTGACACCCTGCGAAATCACCGAGCAATAGAGGCTGAGGAATCTTTGACGAGCAACCCATCGAAGTATTGACCTCGTAGTTATGGCTCCAGAACCAATACGCTTGGCTTTGTGGAAATTTATCTGTTAAGGCAGGGGAAGCAGGGGAGATGGGGAGATAGGGAAGTGTGGGGAGTGTGGGGAGTGTGGGGGGAAAGAGAATTAATGCTTCCCCATCCTCCCACACCTCCCACACTTCCTGCTTGCCCCATGCCTACTACAGTACCTAAGCAGCCGATCATTTTTGCACGCTGCTTGGCAAACGGGCAAAAATCCGCCATGTTCTAGTGAGGTACAAGGTAGGGGCGCAAAGCTTTGCGTCCCTACAAATTTCTATACTTCTAGGACTTACGCACTATACAAATTAATCATGGTGTGAATTACATGCATAGGTCGTTTCAGGCTTTTATTAATGATTATTCCATCGCAAATTGACCCTCGGTGTAGGGGCACAGCACTGCTGTGCCCTTACGACAAATGTGGTTTTTTAATCATCCATATTTGGTATTTCTTGTCAATGCGTAAGTCCTAACTTCATTTGATTGGGAACCGCTATATATTCCTTGAAGTTGAGCGCGTTGTGGATTTGGCAAAAATATAATTTTTAGCAAAGCAAAAGTTAAATGAGATAGTGGGTTTGTTTTTGCCTTGAGGTTGTAGGCGATCGCAAACTCAATTGTCGATGGTGTGTTACCCTAAAGCGATAATCCACGCTACTGGTTAACAGCTTTTTCCACATAACAAATAGAGCAGCGATCGCACTTTGGTAGTGTAACTAAAGATGGATTGAATCGATGGAAAAATATGAGAATTCAAAATCGATTATTTAAATTAATTGCTTTTATCCTGTCAACTATACTAATTATTGGACTAAATATTATATTGTTTAGGTCAAGTGTAGATTTATATTTATATTTCAAAGCATCAGCGTCTAATTTGTATCCTGATTCTTCTTTATTTCAAATAGCTAAACATCTTTTGAAAGTTTTTGGAGCAACTATAGTTGAAGTGGCTTTTTTATGGTTGTTAGTAGTTTTAAATACTATGTCTCTACGATTCGGTTTAATCGTTACTTTGGTTATGCTTGCCTTCAGTGGAATTATAATTTTAGTGCCAATTAGTATTTAAACTCGATTCTGTCTCTAGTGGGTGCTTTACGAGTCAACATAGACATTTCGTCATATCCAGCCTGACTAGCATTCTTATTGCAATAGCTTTTTAAGCATCAGCACCTTTGTTGAAAGTTTTCATATACTTTTTTTGATTATAGATGTTTGATTTTATTCCTTAATTTCAGTAATTACCCTTTGTGACACTATTGAGTGCGGAATGCGGGTTAGAATACATCACTACCCTGTTTTTTGCTGTGCTTTAACTGTTTCCATAGTGACTTAATTTGCTTGTCAACAAATTGTTAAGACTCAGACATATAAATGAAGCGATCGCCAATATGAAATTAAGTATAAATATCAAGTGCAGACCATACCACTACTTGGTGATAGCGCAGCAAATATAAGCAATATTAAGTAGAACAGAGCAAATAAACCGAAGTATGTAACAAAAAATAAAGTTGTCTAAAAACCTTTTCCCTTGTGCCTTCTGTTCTTTGCTTCTTGCCTTTTCATAACGACAATTTTTAACACCAACCTACTTAATACTTTAACGAAAGAATAAGGATTGCGATTGATAAAGTTGGAATTCATATCTTGAGATCGTAATTACAAGAGCTAACAGTGCTACAATACTACTTGTTACACATATGAGGGAATAAATTTCAAATTATATCGGTTCCCAATCTGGTCAAGTAGGCTTTCAAAACCATTAAGCTTGGTAAAAAAAGTTGAGTCTACCTTATTAGCTTAGGAAACGCTATACTCCTCTTTTGTTAAAGTTAGAGAACCCAATTGCTTAAAGGCTTTTGGAACTTTGTCTTTTACATTTTGGCTAAAAATTTTAATTCATGTTAATTAATGTTATAAAAAAAGCCTCAAACATCTGTAAAATCAAAGCTTCAGAGCCTTAATTCGATTCTTGTTTTCTGAAAATAACAGAAGATTCAGAGGAAAGCGATGTCCGGCACATCGCTTTGCATCTACACATTTCCAAGGAATGGAAAGAAAAATTTTTGTTTTTTAAAAGCAAAATAAAGATAAAAACTATTGTTAACTTGATCCAAAATATTGGCAGAAAAAGATTTAATTAATTGTAGAAAGAAATCAGATACTGTTAGCAAAAAATTATGAGAAAAGTAAAGGCTGTTCTCTAATTTTTAATTTGCTTTAGAGAAGTTTGATTTCAAAAATTTTAAGTCTATTTAATATAGACTTAAAATTTTTAAAAGTTTTTAGGTGTTCCCAGGTTAAAGGTTTTACGCTTTGCCGTACCAGAAGGCAGTAAGAAACCTGATGATGCGTTGTTGCTGTACGTAGTTCGTGAAAGAAAACATAAAAATTCTAGTTTTTTAATCAGAGGAATCAACAAAATGCCTTGGCAACTATCCTCTCAAATTCCGATTAATCCTGTTCATGCTGCTGTGGGAAGAACGGGTAAGGTATTGTTCTTTGGTGGTTCGGGTAACAATCCGAGCCAAGCAGCATACGACAATTCCCCGAACGGAGTCAGGCTTTGGGATCCTAAGACCGGAACTTTCACCACTCCCACGATTCCACGAGATAGTAATGGAGACCCTATTGACGTTTTCTGTTGTGGTCACTCATTCCGACCTGATGGGCAATTGTTTGTTGCAGGTGGAACTTTACAATACGATCCATTCTATGGTAGTAGCGATTGCTTTCTGTTTGATTTTACTGCCAATAACGGCAATGGACGTTGGACAAAAGTGGCATCAATGAATAGAGGGCGCTGGTATCCTACCGTATTAACGTTGGGTAACGGTCAAATTTTCGCCCTCTCAGGTTTAGATGTAAATGGCATTAATACTCGCAACCCGGAAATTTTTAGCGCTTTTACTGGTTGGAACATTTTTACACAACAAACTAGTAATTTAGCTTACTATTGCCACTTGATTCTGTTGGCTAATGGCAAAATTTTTTATACAGGCGCTCAGATGGGGGGTAACAGAGGTGTATTGCCACGCATTCTGACTTTACCCTCACAATTTAATCAAGCGATCGCCGAACAGGTAGTGTCTGGATTGCAAGCTCCAACTAATGGCAACCAAGCTGCCAGCCTATTGCTCCCACCAGCTCAAGACCAAAAAGTAATGATTCTCGGTGGGGGTGGAACTACAACAACAAACCGAGTTAATATTATCAATTTCAATGCTACTACTCCCACTTATACAGCAGCATCGTATCTCAATAATCCAAGGATGCACCATAATGCTGTAATATTGCCCGATCGCACAGTATTTGTGTGTAATGGCAGCAAAGGAGAAGAGAACATAACACAATCGACACTACCAGCAGAAATATACAATCCAGCGACGAATACCTGGAAGACAGTAGAGACACCAATTGTTAATGGCCGCGTCTATCATTCAGTGGCGGTGTTGCTCCCAGATGGCAGAGTAGCTGTAGCAGGGGGAAATCCTAGACGTGGTACTTATGAAAATCGGATAGAAATTTATAGTCCAGCGTACATATCGCAGACAAGACCCACAATTGTTAGTGCTCCCGCGACAGCAACCTATAACGCAACGATCGCGATCTCTACAAACGTACCTGCAACAAGCATCAAATGGGTTCATGCGATTAAGCCAATGGCACCTACTCATAGCATGGATACAGAACAACGATTAGTAGATATCCCGATTAAATCTAGGAGCGGCAATACTTTGACCGTCCAAATAACAGCTAATCGCAACATTGCAGTTCCTGGCTACTATATGTTGTTTGTTGTTAACAACAACAATGTTCCCTCGGTAGCAAGTTGGATTCAAATCAAATAATCCCCAGCGCCCGCTTAATAGCTAATGCTCCATAGGGTTCAGTAATCAATTCAAAAATCAAAGCAGTATCAGCCATTGATGAACTACAGCAAGCAAGCGTAGAACAATGGCAAACGCCAAGTAATTCTAGGAGTTACATATGGAACTAAAGTTTACACGCAGACGATTTGGTCAGTTGGCGCTGGCAAGCACCACAGTTGCTGCTGTGGGGGTTGTTCTGGACAAAACCCTGGCACAATCCAACACAAGTACGCTTATTCTGGGCATCAGAAGTGGTATTGCCAACAACAATACTCCTACCAACCTAGACTCAAATACCACCGACCTCGGTGACGCAAGCCAAACCAACGATCCATCAACTCTACAGCCAATCATTGTCGAATCTTTTAACGTCAGCACTCAGGAAATCAAGACCGTACTAACTACCCCACCGATTTTGGAGACTTGCGAGCAGTTGAGCGGTTTTGTGTCCATAAATGGCAAACTTATAGCAGCCGCAAGCAATATCTGTACAAGAAAGAAAAAGGACAAAAAAGTTCGTTTAATTGATTTAAATTCTCTAGAAACTGTAAGTATCTCAGGACTGAAAAACAAAGAAAATGTTTACCAATTACTGCGCTTGACAGATGGCTCACTTGCTGGGTTGGTCATCAAAGAAAAAGGAAGGGGGTCTTCTAGGATAGTAACTATTGACTTAAATACAGGTCAGATTACAGATAGAAGCAAAATACCCGAACAAAAGCGGGTGACTGCTGTAGCAGAGTGTCCTGACGGAAGTTTCTACGGGATTGATACTGATAAGGTAGGCGAAATAAGTTTGTTCCAAATAGGTCAGGAGCAATCAAAAAAATTGAAATCCCAAGGTAAAGCTTTGAATAATGGTTGTGACGGATTAGTTTGTACTTCATCAAACGAATTATTCGCCTTGGTTGGATTTAGGTATGAATCTCCTCAACACGTGGACAAAATCAATAAGGACAATGGAGAGATGGAGACAATAAAAGGGTTTGATGTTGCTAAAATCACCCTTGCGTAGGCATATTGCCTTGTAGAGACGTTGCAATGCAACGTCTCTACATCTGGATTTACAACACAATTGGGCAACGCTGGAAAAATAATTATCTGGGATGGTGGGTTATGCTAAAGCAATAAAATTGCTACTAGCTAATAGCTTTTTCCATTTAGTAACTAGAGGAGCGATCGCTCTTTGCTTATGACTATTTCCAGTCAACCCCAACTTAGTTTAAATGATTTCCTCAAACTGCCGGAAACTGAACCAGCATCAGATTTTATCAACGGGGAAATCATTCAAAAACCTATGCCTCAAGCTGAACATAGCCGACTACAGACTAAATTTTGTAATGTCATTAATAACGTAACTGAAAACCAAAAAATTGCTTACGCTTTTACAGAACTGCGCTGTACCTTTGGCGGTGCTTCTATCGTCCCTGATGTGTCTGTGTTTCGCTGGGATAGAATTCCCAAAACTCCATCTGGCAAAATTACTAATCGCTTTGAAATTCATCCCGACTGGGCAATAGAAATTCTTTCCTCAGAGCAAAACTTAAAAAAAGTTTTGAGTAAATTATTGCATTGCTCGCGCAATGGTACTGACCTTGGCTGGTTGCTAGACCCAGAGGATGAAAGTATTCTGACAGTATTTCCTGAACAGCGAGTGGAATTATACGAAGGTGCTGATAAATTACCTATTATTGAGGGTATCGATTTGGAACTGACTGTAGAACAGGTTTTTGCTTGGCTGAGTTGGAGTTGAGGCGAACTTTAAGTTACAGCAGGTTTCAATAAAAATGAAGTGTCAAACAATAAATTTTGATTAATTGTAAGTAAATAATAGAGATAATTGTAACCAGATAAATTTCAGCTTGCAATATATCGTATAAAAAATTGATATTAATTCTGTTGTAATAAACATAGAACTGATTAGAAAAAGCGATCGCTTTAAAAGTGGGCGATCGCTTTTCAATCTCAAATTCTAATTTAGAATAGATTGCAACAATGGCTTATCTTGCGATACCTTACCCGTCTGCAACCATTCTTGTACTTCCGTCGGCAATTTTGCTTGACTAATATATTCCCGCAATTCCAAACCTTCTAAAATTTCTTTTTGCAACAGTTGTTGTGCGGTTCGCTCTAATAACTCGCGGTTATGTTGCAAAATAGCCAAAGCGATATGGTGAGCATTATCTAACGTTTGCTTGACTTCGCGATCGATTTCTTCAGCCACCTTGGGACTAATAGCACGGCGTGGGTTGCTATAACCTTCGAGAAACTGCTGTTGAATTTTCTCAAACGCCACTGGCCCAAGTTCGTCGCTCATTCCGTAAAGTGTAATGGCACGTTCGGCTAACTCAGTCGCTTTTTGAATATCGTCAGCAGCACCAGTGGAAACTTTGCCAAAAACGATTTCTTCGGCAGAACGTCCACCTAAAAGGCTAGCGATACGACCCCGAATTTCGTCTTCGAGCATCAAAAAACGGTCTTCTTCCGGCATCTGAATTGTGTAACCCAAAGCACCAACACCACGAGGAACGACAGAGATTTTTTCGACTTTACCAGCACCAGGCATCAAGGCACCGATAATAGCGTGGCCAACTTCGTGATAAGCTACGGTCTTTTTCTCAGTTTCATTCAAGACGCGGGAGCGTTTTTCTAAGCCGGCAATCAGACGTTCGATGCCTTCGTTGAAATCTGCCATCATCACCGCTTGGCTATTTCGGCGTGCGGCTAAAAGTGCGGCTTCATTTACAAGGTTGGCTAAATCTGCGCCAGCAAAGCCAGGAGTCCTGATGGCGATGGTATTCAAATCGACATTATCAGCCAATTTGACGTTTCTAGCGTGGACTTTGAGAATTGCTTCTCGACCAATTTTATCAGGGCGATCGACGACAACTTGACGGTCGAATCGACCAGGACGGCGTAAAGCCGGATCGAGAATTTCTGGACGGTTGGTGGCGGCGATGATAATCACGCCTGTGTTGGCATCAAAGCCGTCCATCTCGCTGAGTAACTGGTTAAGGGTTTGTTCGCGTTCATCATTTCCCCCCATAATCGGCCCAGCGCCACCGCGAGATTTACCAAGTGCGTCTAATTCGTCGATAAAGACAATACAGGGAGCTTGTTCTTTGGCTTGTTCAAACAAATCGCGGACGCGTGCAGCGCCGACACCAACAAACAGTTCGATAAATTCGGAACCAGAAATACTGAAGAAAGGAACAGCAGCTTCACCCGCGATCGCTTTTGCTAGTAATGTTTTACCAGTACCCGGAGGCCCTACCAACATCACGCCTTTGGGAATTTTTGCCCCTAATGCAGTGTATTTATCGGCGTTTTTCAAAAAATCAACAATTTCTTCTAATTCCGTCTTCGCTTCATCTACACCAGCGACATCGCTAAATTTAACACCAGTGCTACCTTCCGAATAAATCCTAGCTCTACTTTTACCTACCGTGAGTGCAGCCGGGCCTCCTTGGCGACTCATTAAAAAGCCCCAAATCCCAAAGAAAATTAACGGTGGTGCAACCCAACTAAGTAAAGTACCAATCCAAGCATTTTGGTTTGGCGGTGGTGCTGCAAACTGGACATGATGCTCGCGGAGAATTTTTGGCAAATCTAGATCGATACCTACTGGCGTAGTGATGAAAACTTGTTCGGTGACTTTGCCATCGGGAGTTTGAGTTTTGATGGTATATTCAATGCGATCGCCACTGACAATGGCTCGATCTACCTTAAGAGCTTCTACCTGAGCCAAAAATGTGCTATAGGGAATTTGGGGCGATCGGGACATAAAAAAACTGGGAACAATAAAGTTCAGCAGTAACAACAGGCTTAATAAAATGAAAAAACTGCCACCAAACTGCCGGGTTTTTGGCGGTTTCATGGGTCTTTTGTTATTAGTTTCAACAGGCATTTTGATCTACCTTCAATTGAGTTATAAGTGTTGAGTTATGAGTTTTGAGTTATGAGTTTTCACTTTGAATTTCTAACTCCTAACTCTTAACTTCTAACTCCTCACTAGCTTAGTAACAGAGCAAATAATCCACATAAAGCAATGCCATCAAATACACCAGCACCACCAATGCTGAGTACTCCTGCACTCATAGATTGAATATCTTTTAGATGTAGTAAATCAGCACCAATTAAGGTTCCCAGCACACCACCAGCAAAGGCCACGGGAGCAGCATGGGGTACAGCGATTAACATTGCAGATAAAGCAGCGGTCAAGGGAGCCAATAACGGATTCATTTGAATGCCTATTCCGGGCACCACCCGCGCTGCATAATAGCTAACGACGGTGACGATGGCAGTTACAACCAAAATGAAGAGAGCATTTGCATGAGCAAATTGGTACAGTGCCAACAACACAGGAATTAAGCCACCGCCTACATTTAGTGCTACCACGGTAGAACGCTCAACTCTCCTTAAAGGAATACCCCAAAATTCTTTTAACCACAGTGTCGCAAAATCATCTGCCAGATGAACTGGAGCGACTAGGCGGTATAGGGGTATATTGATAGTGCTTGTGAAAATTACTAGCACCAGCAATAAAAAAGCAATGTTGGAAGAAAATCCCAGCTTGGCTACTGCGATTTCTACCACATCTACCGCCACAGCAAACCAAATGAATGGTAGTAGTAGTAACAACAAAAGAAATAGCAGTAATGAAACTGGTAGGTAAATCATAAGATGAGAAAATTTATAATTGTGTCAGATCGCACACAGACACATTTCCAGATGCTATATCGATTCATTCAACAAATGCTTAAGTAGTAATTAAGCTGCTAGGAAGATTGACAGTTATAGGTGAAAAATGTGGGTAGGAAAGACTTTTATCTATTTACTCAGCTATTACACTTTGAAATTGCACAACGAGTCATAAAGTTTGTTGACCGTTAACTATTAACTGTCAACCATCAAAAGATGTGCTGTGTTAGATGCGCTACAGCTAATCTATTGGTTTCTATTTTAGAAACTAGATAGCGCAGTCCAAATTCGCGTACACCCAACAGAAAAATGTGTATTCCCGTACTGTTATGCAAAATCAGCTAGGATTTGTTCTCAAATTACTTCTACTTTCAGCTTTGATATCGGTGTTAATAAAGTACGTTGCTCCATATTTATCAATTTCGGCAACAACAACTAATGCCTTAATTATAGTTTTATTACCGATCGCCATCGTAGCGATCGCTCTTTTGTGGCGATTCCAAGCATACAAACAAAGTTAACTTCAATTATCTAGGCACAAGCGATCGAAATCAGCTAACCTAGCTGAATTACAACAAAATTGCATCTCACCAATTGCTGGGAGTCAGCCTGTGAACTTGGGTCAATGGATCGGTTTAATTGCGATCGTTCTTTCTTTATACATTTTGTGGCAAATTCGGGAAGTACTATTACTGATGTTTGCCGCAGTTGTCTTAGCCACCACCTTAAATCGGCTAGCGAAACGCTTCCAACGCTCAGGTATGAAGCGTGGACTGGCCGTGCTGTTGTCAGTCGCTATCTTTTTTGCAGTAATCGTGGGTTTTTTCTGGCTAATTGTGCCGCCTTTTGCACAGCAGTTTCAAGAATTAACCTATCGGGTTCCCCAAGGATTTGGACGCTTTAATAGTTGGCTAGACGCACTCAGAACCCGCATCCCTGGTGAGTTGGTTCCCTACGTTCCAGATCTCAACAGCCTGACTCAACAAGCACAGCCTTTTGTCAATAGGTTATTAGGAAACTCCTTCGCTTTTGTCTCTGGCTCCTTGGAAGTCGTTCTCAAGGTTTTACTAGTGCTAGTTTTAACAGGAATGCTGTTAGCCGATCCCCTAGCTTATCGTAAAGTTTTTGTGCGACTTTTTCCCTCATTTTATCGGCGACGAGTGGAAGGGATTTTAAGTAAGTGCGAAATTTCTTTGGGGGGATGGGTAACAGGTGCTGTTATTGCTATGGGTGTAGTGGGATTAATGAGTGTAATTGGCTTATCTGTTTTGGGTATCAAAGCAGCACTAGCTTTAGCAGTTTTGGCAGGATTTTTGAATTTAATTCCCAACCTCGGCCCGACACTGAGTGTAGTGCCAGCAATGGCGATCGCTTTGTTAGACGAACCTTGGAAAGCGATCGCTGTTTTGATTCTCTACTCCATCATTCAACAGGTTGAAAGTAATTTCATCACGCCTGTTGTGATGGCGCATCAAGTCTCATTGCTACCAGCTGTCACCTTAATTTCTCAATTATTTTTCGTCACTTTTTTTGGATTTTTAGGATTATTCCTCGCACTACCCTTAACTGTGGTCGCTAAGATTTGGGTACAAGAAGTTTTGATTAAAGATGTTTTAGATCGATGGGGAAATCACCATCTGCAAGAAACTGAGTTTGTCATCAGTTCTAAATTTCCTCAAGTAGACGATCCTTGGTCAACAGAAACTCCAGCTAGCGATCGAGAACAACCAGTTGATAATGCTTTACCTAAAGACGAATAGTTATTGCGACATCTATCAGTCTAGCATTTTTGTACTACAATATAATACAAACGTGTTCTTGCTTTTGATGCAGACACAATAAATACAGTAGATTTAACAGAAAACTCAATTTCTGGATGGACGCTATTAAAAATCAAGCCGACAATGGGGGGAAAATAATTAATTCATTTATTGGAGGTTGAAAATTGAAACTTAATCAAGTCATAGCAGTATTACAAACCGTTAAAGCTAACAGCACAAAAGCAAAAACAAGTGTTTATCATTTGATTCAAAAAATCACGATGTTTCAGGGGATTTCGCGGACATTTCAACCAGTAGCAGAAGAAAGGCACTCCTCGACACAATCAATATCATATTTAGTCTTAAGCTATTGCTCCAAGCTCAATTTAAAAATTCACGTTCTGCATCAACCCCTGTGAATTAATGTTAGTGGGACACGAGTTCAAATCTCGTCCGGGTCTCCAAATATTTGACCTGGTAGTTTAGGGGTAAAACACCACGACTTAAAGATTAAATTTTCAGGAACCGGAAATTAACTCGGCAGAAATTGTGAAACAGTACTGAAAGTTGTAAACTTTTAGTCTTAACCCCCAGGCATGGACATTGCCTGGGGGATTTTAATTTCAAACAATTGACTAAACTCACTAAACTAGTTTGTATAGCAGGGAACAGGCAATAAGCTTGAAAGCCTTTTGATGCTGTATGCCTTAACCTAGCTGGCAACTGTAATAACAATAAATAATTTGTAAATAAGAAAATTCCCAACTTTTAAAAATCGGGGATTTCAACCTTTAGAGTTAGGTCGATAAATTATGTTGGCAAGAATCACAACAAAAGACCTCTTGCAAAAATCCTTGAATCACCCCTCCCCAACCCTCCCCTTGTGAATGGCAGGGAGCAAGATTTCAAGTTTCCCCCCTTTATAAGGGGGGATAAAGGGGGGTCTATTCGACTTATGCAAGAGGTCTAAAGAATAGCTAACTGATTTGTTACTAGGAGCAATTCATCACTTTGCTGCCTCATTAGTTGACTCTTTATTTGACTCGTTGGATGAAGCCGATTCTGTTTTCTCTGATTGAGTCTCAGACGCTTGCTGTAGTTGGTTGAGATGAATATTATTCACTTGAACAATAAAGTATTCTAATGCTTGACTTGCTTTTTGTTGCTGTTGAATTTCGTCAGACACATCATAGCAACGATAAGGCTGAGTCACTCCCAAGATAAATTTTTCTTGTTCAGCCTCTAACAACTCAACGGCTGTGTTAGCAGCAATGGAATTCTTTTGGAAAGGAAAAGAGGTAACTATACTGGCGAGTATAGAAGCAAGAGCCGGACAAAGAACGGGGAGCCACTTCAGCCAAGGTTGTCCTGATTCTAATTTATCTACCAGAACTAAAATTGGTGTGACCCCTGATAAAATAACCGTTGCTATTTGCAAAACGTAGTAAAGGTTCCTTGAGACGTTCTTAATTCTTTTATAATCATCAATCAAGTCTTGACAGTATTGTAAAGCCTTTTTTCTAGCTAAAGTCAGAGTATTTTGGTTCCAAGAATTATTATTAGTCAATAGGTAAGTATAAAGTTCAGCTTTTCTGGCTAGTTCGGATTTATCAGCCGACTTTTGAGAATTCTGAAATATTTCTCTATTGATTAATAGCAAAAAAAACAAAACAGTGAGGGATATTGTTCCATAAATGACAACTGTTTTATCAGTTGAGTAAAAACTAATAAACAGAATAGAAGAGACAAAAATTGCCAGTAATAAATACTCAATTACCTTTATGGTAAATAATTTTTTTTCTTCTGGTGCAGAGGATAAGTTTTGAAATGTATCAGAAATTTGATTTTGGTTTTGATTCTCAAGATTAGTTAATTCAGAAGTAGCCATTGCCTCTTACTCAGTTCATTAACGCTAAAATGTAGTAGACTGCGGTCAATCCTAACCATACATACATTTGATTGATAAGGCAAGACTTTTGTTGTATTAATTTTACGAGTATTGGGAAAATAGCTAAGAAAGTATACTTAGCAGAAGTGAGTATTATAAGTTGTAAATTTGACTTTAAAAGTGTTTGGCATAGTGATAGTTACGGTGTTGGGAAAGTCATACGTGCGATCGCCGCGAATGGCATTTTATGAATTCAGGAAGACGCTGTGGGCTTGTTGTATGGGTTTTAATCGCCTTGCGCCTTAAAAAAACTTGAATTTTATAACTATTTCAAGAAGAAATGATGTCATCTGTCATTTATAAAGGAAGACAATAAAAGGCGCTAGCATCAATAAAATGCGAACAATTGCAGAAATTAACGAAAAAATTAGCCGCCAACGTGCGGTAGTATTGACAACCGAAGAATTAAAAGCACGAGTTATAGAAATCGGTGTTACTAAAGCTGCCAAAGAAGTTGATGTCATTACCACTGGCACTTTTGAGCCGATGGAATCAAGTGGTGCAATTATCAACCTTGGACATACTGACCCCCCAATCAAAATTCGCCGTTGTTGGTTAGATGGCGTTCCCGCTTACTCTGGTTTTGGGGCAGTAGATTTATATTTGGGTGCCAGCTGTGCTGTAGAAGTGATGGATGGCGAAGAAGTTCGAGAACGAGGCGGCGGTCATGTCATCCAAGATTTGATCGCTGGTAAACAGATACACGTCAGAGCGCAAGGGCAAGTAACAGATTGTTACCCCAGAGCGACATTTGAAACTACAATTACCAGTCAAACAATAAATCAGTTTTATTTATTTAATCCGCGCAATCTTTATCAAAATTTTATTGTTGGCGTCAATGGTGGCGATCGCCCACTTTTCACTTACTTGGGGCCTTTACAACCGCGTTTGGGAAATGCGGTTTACTCTAATCCCGGTGCTATTTCCCCGTTACTCAACGACCCCGAACTGCAACTTATTGGTATAGGTACAAGAATTTTTTTAGGTGGTGGTGTTGGCTATGTTGCCTGGGAAGGCACTCAGCACTTTCCTTTACAAAAGCGTTTAGCGAATCGCACACCCATTGGCCCTGCGGCTACTCTAGCTTTAATTGGCGATGCCAAGCAAATGGATGCTCATTGGGTGCGGGGTTGTTACTTCAAAAGTTACGGGCCTTCATTGATGTTAGGCGTTGGCGTACCACTTCCCGTATTAAACGAACAAGTAGTTGAACGCTGTGCCGTCCAAGATCAAGACCTAGTAGCCCCAATCGTAGACTTTTCCATTCCGCGCCGCGTGCGTCCTACCTTTGGTTTAGTGAGTTACACGCAACTCAAATCCGGGCGGATAACCATCGAGGGCAAAGCTGTACGCTCTGCCCCCTTAGCGAGTTTATTTTTTTCCAGGCAAGTTGCCCAAGAGTTAAAACAGTGGATTGAAGCAGGTAAGTTTACCCTTACAGAACCAGTTTCTCCAATTCCAATGGAGCGTTCTTTTTTACCCCAAGATCGTTGGACGGATTTTTGATCTTGGGCATAGGGCATAGGGCATGGGGCATAGGGCAAGCAGGAAGTGTGGGAGGTGTGGGAGGATGGGGAAGCATTAATTCTCTTTCCCCCCACACTCCCCACACTCCCCACACTTCCCTATCTCCCCTGCTCCCCTGCTTCCCCTGCTCCCCAGCCCCCAATCACCTACTCCTGCGGTGGTTTCGGCCGCTTAATTGGCTTAGGAGTGGGTGTTTTGGGTATAGGTTTGGAAATTACAGGAGCGTCGCTGCCTGCACTTGCTTTCTTGATGGGACGGGGAGTTTCGCTACCTCGTCTCGGAGGGAATGGTTTCCTACCACCACCACCACGAGGGCCTGGTTTAGTTCCTGGTCTGCGTTTTTTAGGCAAATCAGCGATCGCTTCGGCTTTTTCTACCACTAAAACATCAGCTTCCCGCTTAGCTTGGAAGTCCCAGAATTTCCCTACTGCTTTGGTGGTTAGCACGCCCCTCAATTTCAACTTAAAATATTTGGGTTTATCAGTTGGTTTGCGTGGAGCTTGCTTAATTTTGACTACCAAGCTCTTAGCATCAAAAGACTGGTATACTACCTCACCACGAACAGAAAAGCCACCATCTGCAATTTCTGATGAGGGTATCAGGGGAATTGTATTGAGTTCCGAGTTTTCGGATAAGCCATCATCAGGCGTTTCTACCTCTTGTGGCTCCGAGTCTAGCTCGTCCTCATCTATTGAGTTTTTAGCCAGGTTTTCTGGCTCCCAAACTCCTACAATTTGAATATGCAAAGTATCATTTTCTTGTCTTGTACGTGGATATACTACCCACAAATGTTCTTGCTCTAAGTCTAAGTGATTCTTGACTAAGCTCATAATCCGCCCTAAAAGGACGGCGTTGAGTTCAACACCATCTGTGGTCAGCAGCGTACCTTGGGTAAATTGTTCGCTGCTAGCGCAATAACGACCTCGGACTAAACCGATCGCTCGATATTGCATCGGCTCGCTGGGAGGCGGAATCGGTTGCTGTCGATTGGCTAAGTTCCCATTTGAGTCAGTCTCGCTGGGGTTAACAGGCGAATTTTCAACTTTAGAGGACTGGTTTGCTGCTGTATTAGTAACATTAGCGGCTACCTCTATGGTATTTTTTCCCTGGTTAGAGGCAGAAGAATTGGAATCGGGCAACGGCATCAGGTCGGAATTCATAAAAACTCCTTGCGGCACAGACACATCCCATTGTGGGATTTAACAAAGGCAGCTGGAAAGAACGTTTGTGCGGAGTAAAAAAAGTATATTTACTTTTCACAAAGTCACACTAGAGTACTCTACACAATCCTAAAGGCGTTAAATTTAGTGTGTAAACACTAAAAGTCTAATCTAGCGCTCTAGACATTAGTTTCGGAAGCATATCACAGCTACAATTCTGACGGCTCCTCCTAAAGTCATCACTTACTTTAGCAGTGTGGATAGTTAATTGTTATAAAATTCACAGACAATGAGCGGTATTCCGCAAAGTTTTGAAAATTTTTAACTTTACGATTTATCTAAATCATAATGTCATTAGAATTTAGGAGAAAGACAAAACTGTGTCTCAACCGCGCAATCGCTGGATAGTTCAAGTTATCTTGGTGTTGGCAGTTCTCGCTTTTGTGGGTGTTTCGGTGATTCCTTTATTTGGAGCATTGAATAATACACCATTGTCTAGCCAGAATCCTGCTAATACCAAAGGCAGTTTGACTTCCTCTGACCAAAAATCAAAACTCGAAGACCAAGTACGGGGATATGAACTGGTTTTGCAAAGGGAACCGGAAAATCAGACTGCGCTCAAAGGCTTATTAGAGGCGCGGCTACAATTACTCAGCCAAAAAGAAAAAAGTGAGGTTAAACCATCTGATATTCAAGTCGTTATTGAACCTCTAGAAAAACTAGCTAAACTCAATCCCGAACAGTCGGAATACGCTGTACTGCTGGCTCAAGCCAAACAGCAAATAGGCGACAAGGAAGGAGCCGCCCAAGCTTATCGCTCGGTTTTAGACACGAAACCCGGTGATTTGAAGGCTTTGCAAGGAATGGTGGCTCTGTTGCTCAGCCAGCAACGCCCAGAAGCAGCCATTGGCTTGTTGCAAGACACTCTCACTAATGCTGCCCAAGCAAATACAAATCAACCTGGAAGCATCGACACTGTGGCTGTACAAGTGTTGTTAGGTTCTGTTCACGCTTCCCAGAAACGCTACACCCAAGCCGCCTCTGTATACGACCAGGCAATAAAGAAAGATCCAAAGGATTTTCGCCCCGTTGTCGCAAAAGCGATGCTCTTGAAACAACAAGGCAAAAACGCACAAGCAAAACCTTTATTCGATCGCGCCGCAGCTTTAGCACCCGCTCAATACAAAGACGGAATCAACAAAGCCGCAACAGAACCTATTACCCCCAATCCGGCTGCATCTGGGGCACCTCCGGCGGATAAACCTAAGTGATGGGCAGAGGCAGGAGGCAGGGGGCAGGAGGCAGAGGGCAGGAGGCAGAGGGCAGGAGGCAGAGGAGCAGGGGAGATGGGAAGTGTGGGGAGTGTGGGGAGTGTGGGGGGAAAGAGAATTAATGCTTCCCCATCCTCCCACACCTCCCACACTTCCTGCTTGCCCCATGCCCAATTCTTATACTCCTTCAATGGCAGCAACGATACCAAAGATGAAAAACAGGCATCCGCCAATCAAGGTGAGTTGACGTTCGGAAATGCGACCGGCAATCATTTTGCCGCCGATAACTGCGATCGCTGCACAAATGGCATGTCCCAAAATTGCACCTGTGGTTACTCCAATTGCATTATTTCCGGCTGCTAAAGCAATGGTGGCAATTTGGGTGCGATCGCCCCACTCTGCCATAAATGTTAATGCAAAGGCTTCTATTAAGATTGATAAGGAATTTTTTCGCTTTGGCAGTTGCAAATCTGCCTGTTTTACCGCAGCTTCCGCCTCTTCTACAATTTCAGTGTCACAAGCAGAGGCAGGCATCTTACTAGCGTCGTACAACAGTTTGATACCGAAGGCAATAAACAAACTTATTTCAGCATAATGAATATAAACTTTTGGCAATAACGACGCTGCCTGTCCAAATAGCACCGAAAGAATTGTCATTGCGGCTAAAGCAGCTACCACACCTGTAAAGACCAGCCGCCGCGAGTGATGCATTGCCAAAATCACGGCAATAAAAAATGTTTTATCGCCTAGTTCTGAAACTGTAATTAATAACAAACCTGCGGTAAAAGCTGTTAACACTCTCTCAAGCTCCTGAAGAATTGTTGACCGATGTGAAGCTTGATGAGAGCCGAAAACCTCACCAAGCTTACACCTTTGGGTGTGAACTTAGTGAAGGTCTCGCTTTCAAATATTTTATTACTTGCCACCTGAACCAGGCTCATCGCCAGTATGTTGATTCAGATGTACTGGCTTTTAATTTTTTTGCCAGCAGCTACTCCCCTTCTATTGTGACTGCAATCATACCTATATTCCAGGTACAAGTCAAGGCAGCAGATAACAGTTAGGCAATTAGAGAAATGTTTGCATTAGTAAGCATTACTTGATTTGAGAATTGGACGATTTGAACTTGTGCTGTACCACCAACTCCATCTTTATCAAAGAATAGGCTACCTGTAGCTCGATCGTAGATGAAGCGATCGCTTGCCGTTGTCGCACTAGTGCCAAGTCGGAACAAGCTCGAATCTAGTGTCGTATCCTGATGGCTCAATCCAAATTCTGCTTTGGAAATGGAAATAGTGTCATAAACTCCAGTGCAGATATCAGCCAGGTTGATGCTATCTTGTTCCCTTCCACCGATGAGTACATCGTTACCTACACCGCCCAACAAGGTACTATTACCCGAACCAGCAATGAGACTGTCCCTTTCTGTACAACCATCTAATTCCTTTGTGGCAATGCTGTCGTTAACAGCGACGACAGCATCGTTAGTATCAAACACTGTCAGTGCAAAAACATCGCTGGTAGTTGTCGTTTCATCGCTAGCGATAACTTTGATGTTGAGGCTGCCAACGTCGTCATTTGTGGGAGTACCACTGAAAGTGGTGTCGTTAAAGGTCAACCAACTGGGGATTGGGTCGCCATTTTCCAGGGTGGCACTATAGGTGAGGTTATCTCCAGCATCAACATCCGTAAAGGTGTTTGCTGGTAGAGTGAAATTGAAGGTAGTGTCTTCTATTGCTGTTTGGTCGGCAATACTATTTTCCAGTGTTGGGGCATCATTAATATTGTTGACTGCGATCGCGATCGCTTTCTCGTAAAATAAGCCACCTTCATCTGTAGTGCGTAAACGGATGTTGTAGCTATTCTTGCTTTCGTAGTCGGGGGAGACGTTGATACGTAACTCATTATCAACAATCGTGAAGGCGCTGTTATCAGTGTCGCCTGTACCTGAAACTAGGGTATAGGTGTGGATGTCGTTTGTATCAGGATCGGTGGTGCTAAAGTTAGCAATTAGTGTGTTGGTAGGAACATTCTCGTTAATACTGGTGGCATCCAGACTTATGTCAGTGGGAGTACTGTTCAGGTCAAGCACAAAAAGTTCTTGTCCAGTGTTCCCGTTGTCAGCAAAAAAGTAGAGTTTGCCATTGATGTAAGTTAGGTTGTTAGGGTAAGAGCTACCTATGCCAGAAAAGATATCCTTGACGCAAAAAGTACCCACTTGGGTGCCATCACTCTTCCACAGTTCATTGCCCCCACTGCCGTCGGTGGCACTGAAGTACAGCGTACCGTTGACATTGGTTAGATTTTGCAAGTTAGAGCTACCTATGCCAGAGAAGATATCCTTGACGCGGACAGTACCAGCCTCGGTGCCATCACTCTTCCACAATTCATTGCCCCCAATGTTGTCATAAGCAACGAAATATAGCGTACCGTTGACATTTGTCAGATATGCTGGGTTAGAGCTACCCGTACCAGAGAAGATATCCTTAACGCGGACAGTACCAGCCTCGGTGCCATCACTCTTCCACAGTTCATTGTCTCCACTGCTATCGGTGGCACTGAAGTACAGCGTACCGTTGACATTGGTCAGATATGCTGGGTTAGAGCTACCCGTACCAGAAAAGATATCCTTGACGCGGATGGTACCAGCTTCGGTGCCATCACTTTTCCACAGTTCATTATCCCCACTGCTGTCATAGGCAATGAAATATAGCGTGCCGTTGACATTGGTCAGATTTTGGGGATTAGAGCTACCCGTGCTAGAGACGATATCCTTAATCAGGATAGTACCAGCCTCGGTGCCATCACTCTTCCACAGTTCCCGACCCCCACTGCTGTCGGTGGCACTGAAGTACAGTGTACCGTTGACATTGGTCAGATTTTGGGGGTTAGAGCTACCTGTGCCAGAGAAGATATCCTTAATCAGGACAGTACCAGCTTCGGTGCCATCACTCTTCCACAGTTCCCGACCCCCACTGCTGTCAGTGGCAACGAAGTACAGTGTACCGTTGATATTTGTCAGAAAGTTCGGGTTAGAGCTACCTATGTCAGAGAAGATATCCTTGACGCGGACAGTACCCACTTGGGTACCATCACTCTTCCACAGTTCATTTCCCCCACTGCTGTCAGTGGCACTGAAGTATAGCGTACCGTTGACATTTGTCAGATTTTGTGGGTTAGAGCTACCTGTGCCACAGAAAATATCCTTGACGCGAACAGTACCCACTTGGGTACCATCACTCTTCCACAGTTCATTGCCTCCACTGCCGTCGGTAGCTCTAAAGTAGAGCGTATCATTGACATTGGTTAGAAAATACGGTTCAGAGGATAGTGTAGTAGTATTAATATCCTTGAGGCGGGCAGTACCAATTTCAGTGCCATCACTTTTCCACAGTTCATAGCCACCTGTGCTGTCAGTAGCTCTGAAGTACAGCGTGCCGTTGACGTTAGTCAAATTTTGAGGGTTGGAACTACCCGTGCCAGAAAAGATATCCTTAACGCGGACAGTACCAACTTCAGTACCATCACTCTTCCATAGTTCATTCCCGCCACTGCTGTCGGTGGCACTGAAGTACAGCGTGCCGTTGACATTGGTTAGATTTTGGGGGTTGGAACTACCCGTGCCAGAAAAGATATCCTTAACGCGGACAGTACCAACTTCAGTACCATCACTCTTCCACAGTTCATTCCCGCCACTGCTGTCGGTGGCACTGAAGTAGAGCGTGCCGTTGACATTGGTCAGATTTTGCGGGGTAGAACTACCTGTGCCAGAGAAGATATTCTTGACGCGGACAGTGCCAGCCTCGGTGCCATCACTCTTCCACAGTTCATTACTCCCACTACTTTCAGTGGCAGTGAAGTATAGTGTGCCGTTGACATCGGTTAGATTTTGGGGGTTAGAACTACCTGTGCCAGAGAAAATATCTTTGACGCGGACAGTACCCACTTGGGTACCATCACTTTTCCAAAGTTCATAGCCGCCACTGCTGTCATAGGCAACGAAATATAGCGTGCCGTTGACATTGGTCAGATGTTGGGGGTTGGAACTATCTGTGCCAGAGAAGATATCCTTGACGCGGATAGTACCAGCCTCGGTGCCATCACTCTTCCACAGTTCATTGCCCCCACTGCTGTCGGTGGCACTAAAGTACAGCGTGCCATTGACGTTCGTCAGATTTTGAGGGTTAGAGCTACCTATGCCAGAGAAGATATCCTTGACGCGGATAGTACCAGCCTCGGTGCCATCACTCTT
>JAVRBO020000008.1:0-83632 GCA_034531195.2 Nostoc sp. ChiSLP01 | reverse complement strand
TTTAGGTCATTTTCAAAAATACAGCATTTACGAGCGCACCTGCGGAATCTAGGATACATAGGTCGTTTCAGGCTTTTATTAATGATTATTCGTTCCCAAATCGACCCTCGGTGTAGGGGCACAGCAGTGCTGTGCCCTACGACAAATGTGGTTTTTTAATCATCAATATTTGATATTTCTTGTCAATAGGTAAGTCCTAATTATATGTAGGGTGTGTTAGACGTTCCGTCTAACGCACCATCTTAACGCTTTGATGCCGTACCCTCAGGCATCACACGCCTTACGTGTATTTCAAAAATTAAATATGAATCCTAATAAATGAAAAAACTTGTAAATTGCTCGTATATAGAAATCCGTTTTATTTTTTAACTTGTTTATAGATGCGATCGCTAGCAATCATAAAACAGCCTTTTTGAATTATATCTAGCTTGATTAAAAACTCAATATTAGTTTTATATACGCAATTTTGTTTGTTTATCAATTAAATCATACATATTTTCAAAATAAGACATAACTCCTGTATTAATGTCTGAAATTTTGAGCAGACAAGCTTGATTTTTTGGGTTAATTAAGAAAGAATGAATATTGAGTCTAACATCTTGTAGACACTCTTGGTGACAACTTAACCTTATCCAATGTCCACAGTCCGCGAAAGCGGACTTTTTGTATGTAACCTGAAGTTGAACTAAGAATTTATGAGCTATTCTTGCTTACTGATTTATATGGTTGGAGTATGATTAGTAGATACTTGATATGTACTATATTATGATTGGCTATATCAGGGACTAGCTTTGCTGGCACAAGCAAACGTATTATCTTGAGATATTGAACTTCAAACCGACTTACATCTCCAAATACTAACTCTGACAAATTCTCACCAAGCAAAAACAACTATTAAATTCCTGATGAATCAATTGACACTTAAAAATTGGATGTTAATCAAACACCGACTAACTCCTTATTTGTTTTTACTCCCTGCTTTGATTATTTTAGGGTTAACCGTCTTTTGGCCTGCGCTGCAAGCTTTTTACCTCAGCTTTACCAGTTACGAAGATATTGCCCAACCGCCACAATGGATAGGTCTTAACAACTTTCTCAAGCTTTTGAAAGATCCAGTTTTCTGGAAAACACTAGAAAACACTGTTTTATATCTTGTAGGTGTAGTACCAATTTTGGTAATTGCTCCCTTGGGGCTAGCAATTTTGGTAAATCAAAAACTCCGGGGGATGAATTGGTTTAGATCTGCATATTACACACCAGTAGTAATTTCGATGGTAGTTGCAGGAATAGCTTGGAAATGGTTATATGCAGAAAATGGATTGCTCAACCAGTTATTTAAAGCTTTAGGTATTATTTCAGACGGTATTCCTTGGCTAACTAGCTCAGCTAAAATTTTTGGTATTGTACCAATTTCTCTTGCCAGTGTTATGGCAGTTACTGTGTGGAAAGGGCTAGGCTACTACATGGTAATTTATTTAGCTGGATTACAATCAATTCCTGGTGATGTCTACGAGGCCGCAGCAATTGATGGCTCTGATGGTATTAAGAAACATTGGGATATTACCATACCTTTGATGAAGCCGTATCTCGCTTTAGTAGCAGTAATTTCAGCTATTTCTGCCACCAAAGTATTTGAAGAAGTATACATCATGACTCAAGGCGGGCCGCTCAATAGCTCAAAAACAATTGTTTATTATCTGTACGAACAAGCATTCAATAATTTGGAAATTAGCTATGCTTGCACAATTGGGCTAGTATTGTTTTTGATAATTTTAGGGCTATCAATTTTGCGATTAGCGGTTAATCAGCAGGGAGGAGAGAATATTAGCCTTTGATATGAGCGCCCCACCAAGGGGAAGTAAAAAATCAAAAATCAAAAATATAAAACCCCTCGCTACGAATGAAAAAACACTTAATTAATCAACCTTTTTTACGCTCAAGCGTACTAAGCGTATTGCTCTATCATCGACGATAATATAAAAATCTTTAAATATCAGAGTGCGTGAAAACAGACACAATTTTTTATACCTTATTCCAAACTTTTCCAAGTGTCTTATTTGAACTTTTGGAACAATCCCAAGCCCTAGCATTGCACTATCAGTTTACCTCAGTAGAAATTAAAGAACTAGCACGTCGTATTGACGGTTTATTCTTACCTAAACCTGAGTTTCCAGAAGACACAATTTATTTTGTTGAGGTACAGTTTCAGCGCGATGATGATATTTACTGGCGAATAATAACAGAAACTTTCGTCTATATAAATCAATATAAACCTCAGCGTACTTGGCAAGCTGTATTACTTTTTGCTCAACCCAGTCTCGACCCAGGTGTGCCATTCATTTATCAAACATCATTAGCTCAACAGCAAATTCGTATAATTTATTTAGATGAGTTAAATGATATACAATCATCTTCGATTGGGCTAAGTGTGATTAAATTAATAGTTGCACCAGAAGATAAAGCCGTAGAGCAAGCGAAAAAATTGATAAATCAAGTACAACAAGCGGATGAAGCTAACCGTAGCAATCTCTTAGAATTAGTAGAGAGAATGCCGATCTATAAATTTGTCAACAAAAGTCAGCAGGAGTTAGAAGCAATGTTTGGATTAACCGATTGGAGACAAACTAAATTTTATCAGGAAGTAAAGGAAGAAACAAAGCTAGAGACTATACCTCGTCTGCTTCAGTTTGGTTTAAGTATAGAGCAAATCGCCGACGCATTAGAATTGGATATTGAACAGGTACGACAAGCTATTGATAAGCAAGAAAGAGAGGGAACAGGAAGTAAATAAATTTTCGATAACAGTAAAGCGATGTCTACAGTGGGCTACACTTGTAAACCTTACAGCAGCCTGAATAATTTTTTATTAAAACCGTGTTTGATACTCCACTACGGCACGACTATCATCGGTTAAATTAGTGGAAGCACGGACACGAAATTCATCGTTTATCCGGTAATTAAGCCCCCATTGGAAGGGGTCATTTGTTGTTAAAATTTTGATGCTAGAAAAGGATATCTTAGAAGTAATATCAACTCCGGCTTCGGCTGCTAATTCCAAAGTTGAATTGCTTCTTCCCGCTTCCGGATTTTCAGAGATAATGGTAGGAAATATCCGCAGCTCGCTTAAACCAAAGGTACTACCAATCTGGTTAAAAGTTGATTGAAAATTGTTGAAAACCGCTGAGCCTGCGATGTTAATGAGGCCCAAAGTACTGTCAGCACGTCCTTGGGTGTCTACAAACCCACCTCCCAAAAGAGCAACAATTTCGGTTTGACTACGTGATGGGCTGCTTGTAAGTTCTAGATTTTCATTTAGCTTACTGGCGAGACCGTTAATAGTAGCTTCGACTCGAACGCTTTCTAAGCCTGATAAGCCTGTGGTGTTTATTCGGCTGAAATCATTACTTTGAGTTACATCTAGTACCTTAGCAAATAGCCGAATATCCAAGTCAGGATCGCGGGGTTGGGAGGGACTAAAAGTTGCAGTGTGTTTATAGCCGCGAACAAGGTTAAATTGGGTAGTAAATAAATTCACTCCACCTTTTTCTAATTGGATGGTACCATCGGGTACGGGCTGATTGATTGAGCCATTGACTATGAGATTACCACTGGCGCGGAAGCTAAGAATAGGTGGACGGGTAATTAGAACGTTTTTACCTAGCTCTAAATCTAGATTATTAAATCTGGCAACACCTGAGGGTAAGGCTGGAATTTCCTTTTGATTCTGCTTATTAGCTTTTGTAGATGATAAACCAAGACCACTATCACTTGCAGATGTATCGGTGTCAGTAGATTCTGCCAGCAACACCTGACCGTCAAACAAATCTACTCTACCGCCAATTAGGGGGTTGAAAGCAGAACCAGTAATCTGCAAATTACCGCTAGCGCCTCCTTGGTAAAGTCCTTTGAGATTCAATGCTAGCTGTTCGAGATTAATGGTTAGAGGATTGTTGATAGTCGCTTTCTCATTGTTAAAGATGGGAATTTCTCCAGCAACTTCTACCTTTCCTCTGCTAAATCTACCCTGAAGATTTTCTACTAAGATGCGGTCAAAATTAAACAACACTTTGCCTGTAACACGTCTGAGTTTACCCGGCAAAGCTTGGGCTGAAAAAGTAGCATTATTAACAGTGGCAATTCCATCTACTTGTGGTTGTTGCAATGTTCCGCGCACTTTCAGGTCTACTTGTCCTTCACCTTTCTCAAAAACCACTTGATTAGTCAATGCGTTTAACAATGCTAATCCCTCATTTTCTAATTTCATGTCCAAACTGATTTGGTCGCTGTCTGGTGCCACCGTTGCAAAAGGCAATTTATAAGGTATGCTGCCAGTAATATCCACAGGTTGTGGGCCGCTAACTGCAACAGTACTACCAAAGTTTAAGCGTCCGTTGGCATAGCTAAAACTTGCGGTTGCTAACTGTATTGGGTTCTGGTTCAATGTTCCTTCTGTAATTTGCAATTCCCCTCTGGCTTGGGGATTTCCAATACTGCCTGCTAAAGCTGCTGTAGCGTTCACATTACCTGTAATGCCAACTGGCAATTTTACAAAATTATTCAAGACTTGTACGGGAAAATTATTCACCCGCAATTGACCAGATTGTTCATCACCGCCAATGTTACCTGTGAAGGCAATCAGCCTGTTTTGAGATTCGATGCGTAAAGGTCGCAAACTCAAAACACCATTTTCAAAGTTGCCTTCGGCAATCAATTTTTCAGCAGTATAATAACGACTGCGTTGTTCCTTTTTACCCCAGGCAAAGTTTTCTCCATTCAAATTAAATTGCACTGCCAATCCATTGCTAGCAGCTGTATCTAGAGCTACTTCACCGTTGAAAGTGCCTTTTAAGTCAGCTAAATCCGGTATGGGACTAGAATCAAGTCGTTGTTGTTCTTCCTCTGCTACCAAGGCTTCAATTTCAGAAAATCGCTGGAGTTGGTTCAATAAAGGCTGATTTGGCCAGCCTTGGGGGTTGGTGGTCAGATCCGCTGCTGTGCCGTAGTTTTCGTTTGAACCACCTTGGAAATCCTGTAAATCAAATATCTGGGCTACAGCTAGAACATCTTCGATTTTGCCCTGGTTGACATTGAGTTTACCTTTTAGTTGGGGGCCTTGAGCCGTTTGAGCAAAAGTACCAACGGCAGCATAACTACTGTTACCTTTGATAAATTGGCTACTAGTTAGAATGGCGTTACCATTACTGTAACGGAATTGAGCCGCTAAACGATCGCCCTTTAATCGTCCAATTTCTGGGTTGGCGATCGCTAAATTTCCATTTGTTGCGAATGTCTCTTGATTAAAAACTAAATCCCCTGTTAACAATCCAGCTATTTTTCCAGTACCGAGACGAGTACTTGGTGGCGGTGTCAAATTCAATATTTGTAAGGGGAAATTTGCAACTTTGAGCGCCCAATCATTTCCTCGAACATTACCTGATGCCGATGCTTCCTGCCATTGTACTAAAAATGATGAAGGGCGATTATTAGCATCTAAATTGAAAGCAAGGCGATCGCGATTTCCTGCTAAATTGAAACTCGACCCGCGTCCTTGTGCTGTGTTGATATTTCCAGTTAACAGCGGCTCAAAGGCAATATCTTGAACAACGAAGTCTCGTAAATTAATTTGTCCGACTACATTTGGCAAAGGTAGCTTGCCAGTGACTTGTCCGTTAAAATCTATTCTCCCCGCCACCGCAACCTGATTCGGAAGATTGACGGGTAACTGTTTTAAGTCGTAATTTTCGGCTTGGATATTCAGATTTAGAGCAGTAATTTCCGGTATCCCCGCTCCTTTGGCATTGGCTAATATGCTACCAGTAACATTTAAACCGGGGGCAGTTGCTTGCTCAATGGTCAGCCTTTCACCATTCCAAGCGATCGCTGCTGTCAACGGTCGCTCAAAGCCAGGGAGACCTTGGGATAACTGCACCTGTCCAGCAGCACGCATATCAGCTAATTGAGACGACGCCAGCGTGCCAGCTAATTGTAACTTGCCGCCAAATCGACCGCGCAATTGTTGATTTAACCGATTTAATTCCACACCCGAAGCATCAATAATTCCTTGATAGCGACCATTCGCCACTTGAATATTAGAAGCTGCGATCGTTCCGCCAGCAATATTGATTTGTCCCTGGCCAACGGCTTGAATTGTTTGCGGTTGGAAGGACTCAACAGAACCCGCGACGTTGACTTGACCAGTTAGGGTTCCTCGCAATTGTGGTGGTACTGCTGCCAACTGCTGCAACGGTACGTTACTTGCCTGAACTCGTGCTTGGTATACACCATTACCCACTTGGATATTAGAAGCTGCGATCGTTCCACGGCCAACATTTATGAGCGCCTGACCGTTGGCTTGGATTGCTTTTGGTTCAAAAGAATCAACTAATCCCGCAACGTTGAACTGACCAGTTAAGGCTCCTTGAAACTGCGGTGGTACTGCTGCCAACTGTCGCACAGGTACATTGTTAGCCTGGATTTGCGCTTGGTATGCACCATTAACAAGTTGGATATTAGAAGCTGTAATTATTCCCCGCCCAACATTTATCCGTGCTTGACCACTGGCTTGGATGGCTTGGGGTTGGAAAGACTCAACAGAACCTGCCACATTCACTTCACCACTCAACGCGCCTTGAAACTGCTTTGGTACTGCTGCCAACTGCTGCACAGGTACATTCTTTGCCTGGACTTGCGCCTGATATAAACCATTAACCAGTTGAATATTTTTCGCTGTAACCGTACCACCGCCAATGGCAAGGCGACCTTCACCACTGCCACGGAGAGTTTTTAGACTGAAATTATCTGTGTTACCTGCGATTTGGAACGTACCCGCCAAAGGATTATTTAAAGCTGGGGGAGACTGTTTCAATATTTGTCCCAGCCGCACATTATTAGCTACAAGTTGAGCAGAGAAATTTTGGTCTTGGAGTTGGATATTAGAAACTGCAACTGTACCGCCGCCAATGTTTACTGCTGCACCTTGAGTGCGAATCGTGGCAATTTCAAATGGTGCTGTGCTACCTGAGAGGATCAGACGACCATTAAACCGTGCGCCTGCCAAAGAGACATTTTGTAGTTGATTTGTATCTACAAAACGTTGCACCTGCACCCCAGAGGCCACAGCAACAGCTTGCCAACGCTCATTGGCGTAATTACCATTAGCCCGGACTGTACCACCACCAATATTTAAAGCGACATTGCGGAAAGAGACGGTACGGTTTGGAGCGATGCCTGCGGCAACTCCAGAGGAGAACGCCACTTCTCCAGTTCCCGGATAAGTTCCGTTAGGCGCTTGGAACTGTACCACAGTTTGGACATTAGTACCACCGCCGAATAGTTGGGCTGTAGCGGAGAGATTACCAATTTGGAAACCAGGCGTTGTTTCGTAAACTTTAGCGATCGCATCCCCTGGAACATTCTTAGCCGCGAAATTCAAATCCAGTCGCGGATTTTTACCAATTGCAATTGTGCCAGCCCCTGTAATCTGACCGCCGACTTTCGCGAACCCTTGAATATCTTTGAGAGTAATTAAAGACGAACTAGTAACAAGCTGAAATTTACTACTAATACTATTAAAATCGAGCTTGTCAATCCGGGCAGTTTGGATCGTGGCAACTTTGCCTGAGAGAATTGGCTCTTTAGTCGATCCAGTAATCTGTAAATCTGCTTGTACTTGTCCAGCTACTGGTACGGGTAGTTTTACCTTGAGAGTTTCTTGAGCATTCGCTAAACTCACCGCATTTACACGTGCTGCCAAGTTGAAGCCTGCTTGAGTGTCAATAATTCCCTTAGCGACTAAGGGAATTTTTCCATAATTGCTAGTAACATTATCTAACTGCAATTGGGTTCCCTGGAAACGGAGGTTTCCTTGGCTATTGCTCAACACTTGCGGCACCTTTGGCAATTCAACCGTTACCCCTTGCACAGCAGCACTACCAAACAATAAAGTCGGCTGTTGCGGTGTCAACTGAACTAACAAGTCACCATTGACTCGACCCGCTTGTAAATTAACCGGTAACTCAATGAGGCGAGTAATATCCGCAGCCAGGAAATCTTGTACTCGCAACTGCAAATTTCCTGCTAATGCCTTAGAACGGGTCTGTCCTTGAATAGAAATACTGCCACCACTGTCTGCTTGACCCCGGACTTCCAACCGGATCAGCTGATTGTTTGCTAAAAGTTGGGCAGAGCCGCTCAGGTCTGAAAATGATACGGGAGATGAAGAAGACGCGGAGAGTGGGAGACGCGGTGACACGGTGACAGAACTCTCCGCGTCCCCGCGTCTTTCTGTCCCCGCGTCCTCTTTTGCATCCCCGCGTCCCCTCTTCTGCGGCATTAATGCCAACTTGGCATTGCGAAACCGCAGTTTGTCCAAATCAGTTTTAATAACGCCGCCTTCACCTGACGATGCGATTTCAGTAGAAACCCAGCGCCCTTGGTTATCCTGTTCGATGTAAATATCTGGATTCACCAAGGTAACATCTAGCTTGAGATGGCGGTTAAAAATTAACTGCAAGAGGTCAAAAGTCACCTCCACAGCTTCGACTGTGGCTCGATCTGGATCTGTAGGTGTGGCTGGAATATCTGACGCACCAAACTGCACTCCTGTCAAGGAAAATTGCGTGACTCTTCCAAGTTGGACTGGACGGTTGAGTGTTGTAGTGAGACTTTGTTGTGCCAAAGGCGTTAACTCTTTTTGGACAAAAATCCATAACCGCCAAATACCGCCGACAATTCCAATCAGCAAAAGTCCTCCCAAAGCAATGCCACCGCGACTCAAAACCAGCGACCACGAACGCTTACGAATAGGAGAGGGGGAGTAACGATCTTGATTGGGAGATTTAGTCATTTCCTTTCACTGTACTAATTGCCGGATGCAGCGAGGACGCACAAGCATTAACTGGCACATTGATTGAGTATGCCATTTCCAGGATACGTTAACTAAACCCAAGACTTCATGGGTTAAGTTACGGCATTTGCTCAATGCAATACTTATGCTGAACGATGTTAGCGCTTTCAGGAAAATCCCAAGAAAGTGAAAATTGCCAAGAAAGTGAAAATTGTAAATGTGACTTTCCCTGATGCACAACCTAGAACTTTAATATAAATAGATCTAGATCTGAAAATAATAGATAATTTATGCGTGTTTTTGTGTTAATGTTTAATGCTCGAACAGAAAATGAGGGAATTCACACAATTCGGAAGGGCGATCGCAATACAATTCTGATGTTCGAGTCAGAAGACGACGCCACGCGCTATGCCCTGATGCTGGAAGCTCAAGATTTCCCCACACCTACACCAGAGGCGATCGATGCTGAGGAAATCCAAGAATTTTGCGAAAGTGCCGGATATGACTGGGAAATCGTCACAGAAAACAGTAACTCAGTTGTCACTCCTCCAGAAGTTAACGTTGAAGAAACCGACTGGCAACCAGATGACCAGAAAGAGGATATTCCTGAGGATTTCTTGGATTCTAAGCAGCAGCCACCAGAAGACCCAGAATTGTCTGATTCTGAATTAGACAAAATTCGTCGCCAATTGGAAGGATTATTGTAATTTGGTATGGAGCATAGGGCATAGGGCATTGGGCATTGGGCATTGGACTAATGACTAATGACTAATGACTAATAACAAGGGGACAAATGACAAACTTACAGGAACGCGGGCATCTTTTAACCGAACTAGTAAATCCTAACAGTCTGAACCTAGACCAGCTGAGTTCTCTGGAATTGGTCGAGCTGTTTAATAATGAAGATCGAAAGGCAGTCGCGGCAGTTGCAGCGGCGAAAGTTGAGTTGGCACAAGCCATTGAACGCACCGCAGAGCGTTTGCACCAAGGAGGACGCTTATTTTATGTTGGTGCGGGTACAAGTGGTAGGTTAGGGGTATTAGATGCTGCGGAGTGTCCCCCTACTTTTTGTACGCCTCCAGAGTTGGTACAGGGAATTATTGCTGGTGGTGCTGGTGCGCTGGTACGCAGTTCTGAGGATTTAGAAGACAGCATCGAAGATGGTGAAACTGCGATCGCAGTACGCCACATTACACAGTTAGATGTGGTAGTTGGCATCACTGCCGGTGGAACAACGCCATACGTCCACGGTGCCCTGAATGCAGCTCGTCAGCGAGGAGCCGCAACTATTTTTATCGCCTGTGTTCCCGCCGAACAAGTTAGCTTTGATGCTGATATTGACATTCGCCTATTAACAGGGCCAGAAATCGTTGCTGGTTCAACTCGCCTCAAAGCCGGTACAGCTACAAAATTAGCTTTAAATATCCTTTCCACTGGGGTGATGGTTAAGCTGGGTAAAGTTTACGGCAATCGCATGGTGGATGTGGCGGTAACAAATCAAAAGCTACGCGATCGCGCTTTGCGAATCTTACAAGACCTCACAGGTTTAAGCCGGGAAGCTGCTGGTTTTTTATTAGAACGTAGTGGCAAGTGGGTAAAGCTAGCTCTATTAATGCACTGGACGGGTTTAGAAAAAGACGAGGGCGATCGGCTTCTTTCTCAACACCAAGGTAATCTCAGAGCGGCTGTTGTCAGCCACAAAAACCACAACCAACCCTAATAATTGCTATATACTAGCAGCTAACACCACTCTTAATAATCCGACAGCGGGCACTGTTTACAAAGTGAAAATCAGGGTTTGAGCGAACCGTAAGCAGTGCCCAGTCCATAACCTTGGACTGCTCTAATTGTTAGGATAGCTGCCAAATATGAGCGAAAAACTAACAGCGATCGCAGACTCTTTATAATATATTAATATTTATTTATTTTAGTAAATCTTTATTATTATATTTTTTGATAATCAGAATCAATATGAAAAATATTTGGAATATAAACTGCTATTGTTTTGAAAAAGAATTCAGAACTTGTACGGATATGTTTTGGTGTGATAATCATTAAAATGAACTATCGATACTGAAATAAATTTAGTGATGTAGGCTATAGCAACTTAGTTGAGTGATGAAATATTAGCATAAAAAACCAAGTATGGCGATCGGAAACATCTGCTAGATAAATCATTTACTACCAATACTGTTACTATATTCTTCATTTTCCTTGTTTTTAATAATTTTGATTTAGTCTGCTATGTAATAAATATATTTGCATTTATTCACATATCTCCTGACCGCTATACAGCTAGTGTGCTTTTTTCAACTAGCTTTTTAATAAAAGGAACAAAATATGGCCCAATCGGAATTGATGGTTTCAAATAACTTAGTGAATGAATTTAAAACTTGTACTCAACTACAATACAATGGCAAATTAAATATTAAAAGTTCAAAGGGCAGCCAATGGACTTTTTACTATCGCTTAGGACGCATAGTTTGGGCAACAGGGGGAACTCATCCCTTTCGGCGCTGGCGTAGACATATGGTTCAAAATTGTCCCCAGATTGACGTTGATAAATTACAGTTGCGCTCCCAAGACGTGTCAATAGATTACTGGGATTATCGCCTAATAGAAATCTTGCATAAAAAACAAAAAATCCAGAGGGAACAGCTTCAGTCTATTGCTGAAAACACCATAGCAGAACTATTATTTGACCTAGCTTTGCAAGCAAATTTCGCTTCTATTACTTGCAATCGCAGCCAAGAGGTTATTTTAGAAACACCGATGAATTTCACGAGTGCAGAAATGTCTGTCAAACATATGCAAGACTCGTGGAAAATGTGGTCAGAAGCTGGTTTAGCAAATTTTTCTCCTGACTTGGCACCTGTTTTGCGACGACCAGAACAACTCCAGCAAATAGTGAGTCCATCTGTCTACAAAAACTTTGTCAATTTTATCAACGGTAAATTTACTCTGCGAGATTTAGCCGTGAAAATGAAGCAAAGTGTACTACCCCTAAGCCGTTCGCTGCTTCCTTATATTCTTAAAGGAATCATTGAATTGGTGGAAGTACCTGACTTACCTTTAGTAGCGAGTGAAGTCAACAATAAAAGTGTCGCTCCACAACCAAAGAAGCCAAATGTTCCACTAGTAGCCTGCGTAGATGATAGTCCCCAGGTTTGTAAAATGCTGGAGGAAATTATTACTTCTAATGGACTAAGATTTGTCAAAATTGAAGATGCAGTACAAGCTCTACCAACTCTGATTCAAGACAAACCAGACTTGATTTTCTTGGATTTGATTATGCCTGTCGCCAGTGGTTATGAAATCTGCACTCAGTTGCGACGAATATCTGCCTTCGCCAATACGCCAGTGATTATATTAACAGGCAGCGATGGTCTTTTAGATAGAGTTCGTGCCAAGGTGGTCGGTTCTACAGATTTTCTCACTAAACCTGTAGTGGCTGATAAGGTAATGAGTATAGTACGAAAATATTTACCGACACCGAGTGCATCCATTAACAAAAATAAATCTAATGTAGAGGTTTTTAATCAAGCAAGTTAGTAATTTTTTTAATGATTAACCGCCAGATTGTTTAATTTACTCAAAAATTTAATTTTTCAACATTAGAACGTTAATTCCAGCTAACCATAACAAAAATTTTTACCAACAATAGATTTGCGATTCTCAGTGATAATTAACTTACTGGAACGATAAATAAAAAATCTGAATCCAGAATTTAAGATAGATAATTAGGTGTGGTTTGAAACCGCATCTAATTTTTTTACATATTGATATTATTTTTACCTAATACTAATTCTGTATGAAGATGCATTTAATTTTTTTTAACGAACCGCCAAGAACGCCAAGAGCGCCAAGGTAAGAGTTTGAGAGAGTTTGGCGCAGCTTCACAGAGAAACGGTATAAAGCCTTAATGTTGAGATTATTGCTTTGAAAAACATAGATTTAATTACAAATGATGTCAAATTATTGAAGTGCATAAATTAAATCTTAAAATCAGATATCAAGGCTGTTTTAGTTGTGAGTTACCTACTATGCTACATCGAAATTTTAGTAGATACTTTAACTAACTTATTTATGCAAATCTCTAGATAATGTGAATTTTAATTTCTGAATTATTGACGAATCAAATTATTTTATGTTTCCAGAAAAAGTATTAAATTATATTTGTTACGTACTTTTTCTGATGTTGATATATAAAGCTTGAATCAAAATTAGATAAATACAAGTTTTTGTATTTATAGCAATTCTATTTGGGTTGTGAAATATTGGTTGGAACAAAGAGATTAGTATACGATCTAGCCACTTCCATATCTTTGTTCGCAAATACTATAGGATTTGTATGTTTAATTTGGCTATGCCAATGTTAGATTTTGGATTGAGTTAAAAATCTAAAATCTTTAAGTTATGCCCTCAGAATGGGTGTAATAAATCTAAAATGTTTTGCTTCATAGTTCAGTTGTATTTACATCCTGAGAAAGATCTAATAGGTAGTTGCCATGAATAGTGTTTTAGTTGTTGAAGATGGCTTAACTGATATGGAAATAATCAGCCGTTACCTACAACAGGCAGGTTATTCTGTGATTAGTGCCACAAGTAGTGAAGAAGCTCAAGATAAAATCGATAAAAATAAGCCTGATTTAATATTTCTTGATGTAATTTTACCAGGTAAAAGTGGCTTTGAAATTTGCCGCGAACTGAAAAATAACCCGAATACCAGCAAAATTCCTGTGGTTTTTTGTTCTACAAAAAATAGTGACGTAGATAAAATCTGGGGTAATATGTTGGGCGCTGAAGGCTATTTGTCCAAGCCAGTCGATCGAGAGGAATTACTAGGAATTCTCAAACGATTAATTAATAATTAAATGTTGCTACTTCAATCATAATAAAAGTCACTATTTTTAATCGATCGCTTATACAAGCTTAAACTGTGAATGTAAATAGTGGCTGAATAACAAATATCGATCGCGAAGGATTGCTAACTTTGGAAACCAAGAAAAAATTTTTAAGTTTTAATTTGGGAATAAAGGATACAGCCGTAATTTCTTTAGAACACATCACAGAAGTCGTACAAGTATCATTACCAGAAATATGTGGGGTTCCTGAGATGCCGAATTGCGTTTTGGGTATCTATAACTGGCGTGGTGAGATGCTTTGGTTAGTAGATTTAGACGCAATGTTAGGTTATCCTCCAATTTCACAAGGGTCAAATTTACTATCAAAAATGATGGCCATTGTTTTAAAAAATGAAAGTAAGTATTTGGGGCTATTAGTCAGACAACTTATCGATATTGAATGGTTGGATACTAACCAAATAAAACCTCCGAGTGACGAATTATTTTATCCCAAAATTTCGCCTTTTTTGCATGGTTATTTTATCAATGATGCAAAGGAGATGATGTTTAATTTGGATGCAATAACAATTATCCAAGCTCCTATGTGGGGAATTCAAAATTAACAACTTTGTAACAACCAAATACCAAATATATTTTACATTCCAATTATTCCATTATCAGTACTGACAATTTTTGAGGTAAATTCAATGACATTTTTGTATCACAATAACTCTGAAAACGAGCGTTTAATTCCTGAAGTAGAAAATCAGAATGGTAGCCCTAGTGTAGCCAATATTCCTAGCGATGAAATTTCTTTATTAAATGCGATCGCTCAAGAATTTAAAACTTGGCGCAGACAGTTGCATGATATCGCAATTCATCTGCGACAAGCCACAGATTTTAATACTTTACTTAAAATTACTGTAACACAAATTAGAGAAAAAATTGGCTGCGATCGCGCTTTAATTTATCAGTTTAATTCCCTAGAATCAGGTAATGTCTTAGCAGAATCTCGAACGCTAGGGTGGACGCCGACTCTGGGGGAAAATATTCCTGGGATTGTTTTTGGTTTATATACTAATCAAGACTATTTAGAGTCTGTAGCTATTGATGATACCAGCCAGATACAACTGACGCCCCATCAAAAGCAACTGCTAGAAAAATATCAAATCAAAGCCAGTTTGACATTACCAATTTTAGTAGAAGGTAAAGTTTGGGGATTATTAGCAGTAAATAATTGCTCCTCTCCCAGGCAATGGCAAGAAGGTGAAATTAGCTTACTTTATCAAATTGCCAGAGAATTAACCTACAGATTGCATAACTTTGAATTTGAAAAAGAACTGCAACAGCAAACACAAGCCAAGAAATCAGCAGCTAAAGTCATCGATAAGATTTTGCGGATATCAAATGTTGATAAACTTTTTCAAGCAACTACTCAAGAAATCCGCCAATTATTAAAATGCGATCGCGTAGGTGTTTATCGCTTTAGACCTGACTGGAGTGGCGAATTTGTTTCGGAATCAGTGGACAATAATTGGGTAAAAATGGTAGGCCCTGATTTTAATATGGTTTGGGAAGATACTCACTTGCAAGAAACCCAAGGAGGACGTTACGCCAAAGGTGAAACTTTTGTAGTTAAAGATATTTATCAAACGGGACACGCTCAATGCCACATTGATATTTTAGAGCAATTCCAAATGATGGCTTATATCATTGCACCCATATTTTCTGGAGAAAAATTATGGGGCTTGCTAGCAGCTTATCAAAATTCTGGCCCTCGTGATTGGCAACCTTGGGAAGAAAGCTTTTTAACTCAGATTGGTTTGCAATTTGGTGTAGCTATTACCCAAGGAGAATATCTCGAACAAGTACAGACAAAATCCGAGCAACTTTCTCAGATAATTGAACAAGAAAAAACTGTAACTAAGACAGTCAACCGCATTCGACAATCCTTAGATATAGAAAGCGTTTTTAAAACAACTACTCAAGAAGTACGGCAATTATTAAAATGCGATCGCGTTGTAGTTTATCGCTTTAATCCTGATTGGAGTGGTGAATTTGTCGCCGAGTCAGTGGGTAATACTTGGACAAAATTAGTAGGCCCTGGTATTAGAACTATTTGGGCAGATACCTACATGCAAGAAAACCAGGGAGGGCGATATACCAGAGGTGAAAGCTTTGTTGCTCATGATATCTATCAAGTGGGTCATTCTCCTTGCCATGTTGAGATGTTAGAGCAATTTGAAGTTAGAGCTTATGCCATCGTCCCTGTATTTTCTGGAGAAAAGTTATGGGGATTATTAGTAGCTTACCAAAACTCCGGCCCTCGTGATTGGCAAACTTGGGAAGTCAACTTTTTAGTGCAGATTGGCTTGCAATTTGGTGTAGCAATATCACAAGCAGAATATATGGAACAACTGCGAGTGAAATCTCAACAATTGTCTCAGTTTGCCGAACAAGAGAAAGCAGTAACCAAGATAGTTAATCGCATTCGACAATCTTTAGATATAGATGAAATATTTAAAATAGCTACTCATGAAGTACGGCAATTATTAAGATGCGATCGCGTCGGTGTCTATCGCTTTCAACCTAACTGGAGTGGCGAATTTGTAGCTGAGTCAGTGGCCCATAATTGGGTAAAACTCGTAGGCCCTGATATCAAAACTGTTTGGGAAGATACCCATTTACAAGAAACCCAAGGAGGCCGATATGCCCAAGGTGAAAACTTTATCGTCAATGACATCTATAAAGTAGGCCATTCTCCTTGCCATATTGAAATTTTAGAACAGTTTGAAGTTAAAGCTTATGCGATCGTTCCTGTATTTGCAGGCGAACAATTGTGGGGCTTGCTAGCAGCTTATCAAAATTCTGCAACTCGTGATTGGCAACAATCGGAAGTCACTTTGTTAGCACGCATTGGCAGCCAGTTCGGGCTAGCATTACAACAAACTGAATACTTGCAACAGCTACAAGCGCAGTCAACAAAATTAGCAGAAGCAGCAGCACGGGACAAAGCGGCTAAGGAATTACTCCAACAAAGATCGATTCAACTTCTAACAGCACTCAGACCAGCCCTCAACGGTGATTTAACAGTACGCGCACCGATTACAGAAGATGAATTAGGCACCATCGCAGATGCCTACAACAATACCCTACAAGCGCTACGGCAAATAGTTATTCAGGTACAGGCAGCAGCCCAAAAAGTTGCCCAAACTTCCAGCAATAGCGATGCTTCGCTAGCGGAACTGACCAATTCAGCACAACATCAATCTGAAGAACTTACCGCAGCTTTGGGCGATATTAAACAGATGGTTGACTCTACTCAAGCTGTGGTGGCGAACGCCCAGTTAGTACAAGTAGCAGTACAACAAGCCAATCAAACTGTAGAGTCTGGCGATACAGCGATGAACTTAACCGTCAAAGCCATTCAAGGAATTCGTGAAACCGTTGCCCAAACCAGCAAAAAGATTAAACGTCTGAGTGAATCCTCGCAAAAAATCTCCAAAGTAGTGAATTTGATTGGTAATTTTGCTACACAGACAAACGTTTTAGCTTTGAATGCAGCTATTGAAGCCACCCGCGCCGGTGAATATGGTAAAGGCTTTGCAGTTGTAGCTGATGAAGTGCGTTCTCTATCTCGCCAGTCAGCAGCAGCAACCATCGAAATTGAAAAATTAGTCCAAGAAATTCAAACAGAAACTGGGGAAGTTGCAGTTGCAATGGAAACTGGTATTCAGCAAGTAGTGGAAGGCACAAATCTGGTAAGTGAAACTCGCCAAAACTTAAATGCGATCGTTTCTGCAACTGCTGAAATTAGTCAGTTAATCGAGCAAATCACCGCAGCAACCCAACAACAAATGACGCAATCTGTAACAGTAACTGCATCAATGCAAGATGTCGCCGAGATTGCCAATAAAACTTTTGCAGAATCTCAAGAAATTGCTACTGTCTTTCAAGAATTATCAAGTATGGCGCAAGAGTTATTAACGACTGCAAGTAAATTCAAAGTCAACTGATAAAAAGTTAGGAGTTAGGAGTTAAGAGTTAAGAGTTAAGAGTTAGGAGTTAGGAGTTAGGAGTTAATAGTTAGGAGTTTGGGGTTATGGCAACAAAGCATTCATTTAATAGATCTTGAGATCGTACCTATATTTGGAAATGTTTTGTCCATATTTAATTTTGAGTTGTGAGTAAAAAAAGAGGAGTAAAATTGGCAGAAAGTATTATTCAACAGAAAAGTTTTTAATTTGCTTTGAAAATTATTGACCTATATATTCAACTGCAAGAGCAGCGAGAATATGTGCTTTCTAAACAGTTACTGCGAAGTGCAACAAGTATTGGCGCAAATGTTGAAGAGGCTAGCGGCGGTCAGAGTAGAAAGGATTTTTTAGCAAAATGTATATTGCATACAAAGAAGCTAGGGAAACCAAATACTGGCTACGTTTACTGCAACAGTCCAAACTAGTAAATATTGATTTAACGAATGAACTAATGTATGTAGACGAAATCATTAGGATTTTGAGTTCAATAGTCAAAACAACTGAAGACTCAATTAATAGAGTAACTCCTAACCTCTAACTCCCAACCCCCAACTCCCAACCCCCAACCCCCAACCCTCAACTCCTAACTCTTAACTCCTAACCCCCAACCCCCAACTCCTAACTCCTAACTCCCAACTCCCAACTCCTAACTCCTAACTCCTAACTCCCAACTCCCCACTCCCAATTCCCCACTCCCTCATTATGATTACTGACACTTCAATTCGCGAACAAGGATACATTTATTTTCTGGCAGAAGCCCCGGAATTAGTACAGATTATTGAACAAGAATTATTTAGCTTATCTGAAGATTATAGCATTGGAAAAATTCATAATTTAATGCGGGCTACCCATACGCTCAAAGGTGGTGCTGCTAATGTTGGGCTAGAACTGATTAAGACGATCGCCCATTTTTTAGAAGATGTATTTAAGGCTTTATATAATCCAAATGTAGTCATTGATAATGAATTACAGACATTAATAATTAAAGCTTATGAATGTTTAAGCATAGCATTAAATACTGAGCTAATCGGAAGTACTATTAATGATGAAGAATTACTCCAACGCTCAAGTTCAGTTTTTGCACAGCTGCAAGAAAAACTGGGCGATGCGTTTGGTGCTGAAACTCATATTCCTACTTCTGAGGAATTGGGATTTGATATTGTACAGTCTGTTTTTGAAGTGGGAGTACAGCAACGTCTAAATAGTATTGCTGAAGCTATTAATAATTTATCAAATAATGCCGATTTTATTGAATTTTTACAATCTCAAGCTGAGGTATTTCTTGGTTTAGCAGAATCTCTAAATTTACCTGGATTGGGTGAAATTTCTCAAGCAATTATGTCAGCGCTGCAAGCAAACCCCACCCAGGTAAAGCAAATTGCAGAAATCGCCCTTGCAGATTTGCAACAAGCACAAAAATTGGTGCTAGCAGGCGATCGCACTTCTGGCGGACAAGCTTCTCTCAGTTTGCAACAACTCACAAAAGTCGCAAATAATGAAGCTTCTGAAAAATTAGAAAATAATTCATTTTCTGAGGCGATTATCTTTAACGAAGAACAATTCTATCAGTTCTTAACTACATCAGATAACAATAAAGATGAATCCGTTAAACCAACAACTGCCAAGTTTTATTTAAAAGTTATTCGCTACATTTTTGGCTGGTTTAATCACGATATGGAAATCCCAGAGTCAGAACTTACTTTGGCTTTACTAGTTCCGAAATTACCTGAAAAAAATCTGCTCAATTATGTTGAAAATTGGCTGACAAAATTTCTCGCTTTTGTTCAAGAAGAAAATGATAGCCAAAGTCTTTGCATTTATCGTAATGGTATCATTTTAATTATTTTATTTGCAGTTGCCAAATTTCAATATTATATTGATAAATCTGACAATTACCTTCCTGTAATCAAAATCTTGCAAAACAAGATTTATAAATTAGCAAAAAAATATAAAAACTATCATCCTGTAACTAGCAAAGAAAAAAATTGGCTTGATAGTCCCAAGTTACAAAGTCTGCTAGTTTTTAAAGAAGTATCTAAATCTGCATCTTCTGAAACTAGCGATAACCTTCTAGAAGTAATATGGGGAGAAGAAGCTGACCAAAACGTTACTGCTGAAGTTGTTGCTACCGAAACTGAGCATTCTTTGAAACAGATAGATATTCCACAAGCAGTTATTGAAACTCTTGCTGATTCATCTCAACCAATTAACCACCAAATAGAAGAGAAATCGCAACATTTCCAAAATAAAAATTCTCGTCAACCTTCTTTTATTCGAGTAGACACAGATAAATTACAAAACCTGAATTATTTAGCAGGAGAATTGCTGATTTCCGAAAAACGGCGGGCTTTGCAAGATGAACAAATCCAAGAAATAATTGAGCGATTAATGCAGCGACTTGGTAAACAACAAATAATTTTAAACGAATTACGCGATTTACCATTACAAATGCAAAATTTTGGTTCGCAACAAACACCAAATTTTGCAGTGAAGTTTGATTCTCTGGAAATGGATGTATATACAGAATTTCAGATGACATTGCATGAAGCAATAGAAGAGTCACTGCAACTTCAAGAAACCACAGAGTCTCTTGACTTGCTTGTGAACCAAGCGGCCCAAATCAGTGGTAGTAAAGAAAATTTAACTCTAAATATTATAGATAATTTAGTAGAAGCACGAATGTTGCCTTTGGGCAATATCTTGAATCGTTTTCCCCACATGGTGAATAAGTTGGGGAATATTTATGCCAAACTTGTAGAATTAAAACTTTGTGGAACAGAAGTACTAGTTGATAAAGCGATCGCTGAAAAACTCTACGATCCCTTGTTACATTTAGTACGTAATGCTTTTGACCACGGTATTGAACCTCCACACATTCGCCGAGAGTTGAACAAACCAGAACGAGGTTTAATTGAAATCTCTGCCTATCATCAAGGTAGCCAAACTGTTATCGAAATTCGGGATGATGGACAGGGATTGAATCTAGAAAGCATTCGCAGAAAAGCTGTTGAACTTTATCACATCCAAAGTGAAAGCAAAGCTAAAAGCTATGCTTACAATCTAACGGAACCTGAACTTTTAGATTTGATATTTTCGCCGGGATTTTCCACTGCTAATAAAGTGAGTGAAATCTCTGGACGCGGTATGGGTTTAGATATTGTACGTACTCAGATGAACGCGCTCAATGGTTCAGTTTCGGTTGAATCTTTACCCAACCAAGGAACAACATTTCTACTCAAAATTCCTTTTTCTATGACTACTGAAAAATTAATGCTAGTTCAAGCTAGAGGTATTGTTTATGCCTTGCTTTTGGACAGAATCGAAAAAATATTGATTCCTACTGACGAGCAGATCAAAGAAATTGAAGGTAAAAAAGTTTTGCATTGGAATGTAGGCGAAGATGAGACGATGGTCAGCCTGCGTCACCTTTCAGAGTTGCTTTCTTATCATGGTTCATTATTTAATAGTCCTACTCCATACAACACATCAAATAATCACGATGCAAATATAAATAAAAATCCAGTGCTTTTGCTACAGAGAAATCAAGGGCTGTTTGCTTTAGAAGTTGACCAAATAATTGGGGAACAAGAACTAGTAATCAGACCTTTAGGAAATGCGATCGCTCCACCAAAATATATTTATGGTTGTAGTAGCTTAGCTAATGGTAACCTCATTTTAGTGATTGATGCTTCATTGCTGCTATCAGGCGATATCCAACAAAAAACGCTCGATGTTATCGGGTTACCAACAACCTCTTGGGCAAACAAAAAATCTTTGCCAATATCATCAAAAAAAACTTTTTCTTCTCCACCATTACAAGATACTGCTATTATAGAAACCCAATCTAACTATTCTCTAGACTCCAATAATCCAACGCCAAAAGTTATCTTAGTAGTAGATGATGCCATTAGTCTGCGCCAAACTATTTCTTTAACTTTGCAAAAATCTGGCTATCAAGTAATACAAGCTCAAAATGGTGTAGAAGCTTTAGAAAAGTTACAGTTACATCCAGAAATTGAAGTTGTTATCTCAGATTTAGAGATGCCAAGAATGAATGGTTTTGAATTTTTGAGTAATTTACGCCAACATCCAAATTTTGCCAAAATTCCTGTAGTGATTCTCACTTCTCGCAGCGCTGAGAAACATCGCCAGCTAGCCAAAGAGTTAGGTGCAAATGTTTACTTGACTAAGCCTTATTTAGAGCATGAGTTTCTCTCAAAAATAAAAAATTTAATTAACAGCACCACAGATGATTTGAATCATTTAGTTATGGTGGCAAATCATTAAATTAATTTGATTTTAATTAGAGTTATCGGTAAGTTATGAGTAGGAGGTGAAGTTAAGTGATACCAGATTGTGGAGGTAAGCATTAGACCTCTTGCTTTCATTGCTTTTTGCACTCTTGTGGGAAAAGGGACTCATCTTTATTGGGGAAAGGGAAAATACCAAACCTTTCCTCCTTTCCCCTTCCCCTTTTCCCGACTTCTGCAAGAAGTCTATTGTCTACCTATCAAGTGTATCAATCTTTGAAACGCGATCGCCTTAATTACCAGGTAGATTATTTGGATCTACACCTAGAGAACGTAAATACTCGGCTAACTGTTCAGCCCTTATTCGTTCTTGTTGTGCTTGTTCTGCATCTGTCAAATACCGATTTCCTCGCTCATCATACCAAGATAAAAACTCTTGTTGTATTCCAGCAATTACAGCTTGGTGTCGTCCAATACCTAAGCCAATTTCTGGCATGAAATAAGGTTCACCTATTTGTAGTTGGTAGCTTCCATCTATCAATTTATACACTTCAAATGGTTGATGTTGGTCGCGCCGCCAAAACTCAGGATTGTAAATTATGTAGTACAATACAGCGAGGTTTTTATATATATCTAGCTTTTCGTCGTATTCACCTCCTGGGGTGTGAGATACCATTTCTAATGTCAGTATTGGAACTACCCAATTTTCTTCCCAAACAGCGTAACTTTTGCGAGATTTACCACCTTTTTTTCGTTCTACTCCCAGGCTCAAAAAAGCATCTGGCACTACAGGAACTCTAGGATGTACTCCTGTGGTGTGGTAGACTCCCATATCTACCCCAAAGTACCAATCCATACGATTTGCCCAAATCGAGTTGAGCAAAAAAAGTAAAATGTTGGGCAAAAAATTTTGGTCTTCGTTATCCACTGGTGTATCGTCTGAACAGGGAAGTTCGTCAGTAGTTGGTAACGCATTTTTGAGATCGGGTGAAAGCATAACCTTTGTCTCGCTGGCGTTCGATGCACTTATTATAGGTGAATGACGAAAAGTTTAACGTTTTGGTGTAGCTTCACCAAACTTAATTAAAAGAGCGATCGCAATACTCACAATTAATATTAATGTCATACTCAAAGCTGAACCAAATCCCCAATTTTGAGTTGCTCCCAGAAACTGGTTATAAACTAATCGCGCCGCTGTCATACTAGAAGCACCACCAAGTAATTCTGGGTCGGTAAAATCTCCTAAACCTGTGATAAATACAAGCATAGAACCAGCTGCAATTCCTGGAAAAATTTGGGGTATAGTTACTTTGAAAAAAGCTTCCACAGGATTTGCACCTAAATCTGCTGCTGCTTCTAACAAACGCTTATCTAGCTTTTCTAAAGAGGCATATAAAATTAAAACCATATAGGGTAATAGGCTGTAACTCATACCAATTAATACAGCCGTACTTGTATTAAGCAATTCCAAAGTAGGCAAGCTGAAATAGCTTAATAAACTATTCAATAAACCACTAGGGCGAAGAATTGTAATCCAAGCATAAGAACGCAATAACGAAGAAGTCCACAAAGGCAAAACAAAGCCTAATATCAGCAAATTTCGCCACCGCTTCGGTGCAACCACAGCAATCCAATAGGCCACAGGGAAGCCTAAAATTAAACAAATGCTTGTAGTGCCAAAAGCTAAAAATAGCGATCGCAGGATGACTTGTAAGTAAAGAGGGTCGAATATTCGGATATAGTTTTTGAATCCATTGGGATTAACTACATCTCCCGGTCGAATGTCTGCAACCAAACTTAACTCAAAAATTATCAAACTTGGCAGCACCAACAAAAGTAATAACCAAATTCCAGAGGGTGCAAGTAATACTAAAGGTTGCAGCCAACTTCTTCGCTGACTATGGAATTCATCTTTTTGCAAAAGATCGTGTTTTTCAATATTTATCACTCTTAACTCCCAACTCTTAACTCCTAACTCTTAACTCCCAACTCTATTTAACTACTAGTTAATTGAGTCCAGTAGCGTTCGTAAACATCTTCAAATTCTCCTACAGGACTGATTCGCTCGCAATTTGCTAAAAGGGACTCTGGGGGAAACAAATTAGAATTGTTTTTTATTCGTTTTGGCAATTGCTCGAATCCCGCACTATTAGGTGTGGCAATATTTAGACGTTGGCTGATTTGGGCTGCTACTTCTGGTTGTAAAATCATATTAATCCAAGCATACGCTCCAGCTAAATTGGGGGCTGTTTTAGGAATTATAATAGTGTCTGTCCATAATGAAGAACCGCTACGGGGAATCACATATTTGAACTTAGGATTTTCTTTAGAGATTTTCACCGCATCTGCTGAATAACACATTGCTAAAAGTAAATCTCCTCCGAGAATTTGATTTTGCCAAGCATCTGTATCGAAAGCAGCGATCGCAGGTTTTAGTACTTTCAATTTATCATAAGCTTGTTTGATTTCTAATTCGTTTTTAGAGTTATAAGAATAACCTAACATTCGCAATACTGCACCCATAACTTCTCGCACGTCATTGAGCAAAGTCATGCGCTTATTAAGTTTGTCTTGGTTTTGCCAAAGATAATCCCAATCTTCTGGAGGGTCTTGGAGTTTTTCGGAATTATAAATAAAACCTGTTGTACCCCAATTAAAAGGAATACTATAACGGTTATTGGGGTCATATATAGGATTAGAAAAGCGGGGAAATAAATTTTCTAAACCAATTAGGCGATCGCGATTTATTTCTGTTAATAAACCTTTATCTACCATCTTCTGTACCATATAATCAGATGGGTAGATAATGCTGTAAGCGCTACCGCCTCCAGCTTGCAACTTAGCCAGCATCACATCGTTAGAATCATAGAAATCCGCCAGCACTTTCATGCCAGTTTGAGTGCTAAAAGTTTTTAGTAATTGTTTGTCAGTATATTGCGTCCAAGTATAGATATAAAGTTGGTCACTTCGACCAGAAGTATTAGAATTAGCACGTACTTGAGCTAGCCTCCAACCGCAACTCGTTAAAGACAAGCTAGAAAGTGCTGCTACTCCTTTTAAAAATTGTCGTCTTTTAGTCATTCGTCTTCTATAAGAAAGTTAATATTCGCTGATTGTTAAAGCATTTATAGCCATCTCAGCCAGTCCAAAAAGCACTCTGGAGTACTGGGATTAAAAACAAGTCAGCCGATATTATAACCGTGCTAACGCAGTTTATCTGTGTATTAGTATTAGTAATTTTTATTACATTAGTATACTATGTTGTTTCTATCTAATTCTGCAAAACAGAACTCAGGTTTGGCTAAGAAATCTGGCTTATGGCTGCAAAGCTTTCAATTTGAAGTTGTAACAGTGAATTTACAGGGTAGCATCAGCAACCGCAGCAACCGAGATGGGATGTACTTACAGATTACTTAATGAAGCTGAATGGGAATATCCCTGTCGTGCTGGAGATTGCCAATTTGATATTTTCAAAACTATATCAATCCTATGTGATTTGTAAGAATTCGCAGTGTTTAGTTACCCGATTTATTTGAGAAATCGGGGATCTTGTTTTTCACGAATGATTTAGGATTGCTATATGAAGATAACAACATTCTCAACTCTAAAATAATAAATCATATTTGCTTTCTCAACCATGAGCGAAATGCTTTCATAGCTGTATTTCTGCCATCAATTTTACTTCGTTTTAAATATTCAGGAATCATTTGAGCAATAGGTATATTAGGAAAAATCCGGCTATTATTAGATTCTATATATTTTCCGTTAGTCAGTACATTAATTTCTAATTTATTACCATTCCAGCGCCATAATTCTGGAACTCCTAATAGTTGATAATTATTAAAACGAGTACGGGAGGTAATATCAATTTCGATTGCTAAATCTGGAGGCGGATCGACTGTTAAATCGATTCTATCCTTACCTCTAACAGCTGCTTCGTTTTCGATATAAAAGCAATCATCCGGTTCTACTCCAGCATCCATTTTTTCTCGGTCAAAAGTTGTAGACCCCAAACTCCAAAATTCAATATCGAGTTCTTCTAGTAATATTTCTACCAAATTGCCGATAATTTTTTTACCTACCTCATGCTCTGGTAATGGAGCCATTATTTCCAGCACTCCTTGACTGTAAGATATGCGAGAACTGCGATTTTCACCCAATTCTGCCAAAATATCTTTGTATTCTGACCAGGATATACCCTTAATCAACAACTGATGACCTACAGGTACAATTAGTTGCTTGAGTTCAAGTAACATTACTTCCTTGCCTCCAGAGTTAACCCAACTATAGCAAATCTAAATCATTGGCGATCGCCAGTCTCCCCAACTTATTAAACAAGTCGGCGATCGTTGATTTATTATAAATTCTGAATTCTGAATTCTGGCTCCTATTTTATGACTGACTGATGGGAATTTTAATTACAAATTCTGCTCCTTGTCCGGGGATTGAGTTACAAGACAAATTTCCACCATGTTTGTTTACCACAATTTGGTAACTGATGGATAGCCCCAGCCCTGTACCTTTTCCAACATCTTTAGTAGTAAAGAAAGGGTCGAAAAGTTTGGGAAGTATTTCTTGGGAAATGCCCATACCATTATCTGCAATTCTAATTATTGCCCATTTGCTATTACAAACTTCGGTGCAAATGCGAATTTGTCCTTGTTCTCCTACAAATGATTGTTCCAAGGAATCAATAGCATTAGCTAAAAGATTCATAAATACCTGATTTAATTGACCTGGATAGCATTCAATTAGGGGAAGTTTACCATACTCTTTAATTACAGAAATTTCTGGATGATTGGGTTTTGCTTTCAAGCGATTGTGCAGAATCATCAAAGTACTATCAATACCTTGGTGGATGTCTACATCTTTAAATTCAGCTTCATCAAGACGAGAAAAGTTCCGCAACGAGAGAACGATTTCACGAATCCTTTTAGTTCCTACAGTCATAGACTGGAAGAGTTTTACAATGTCTTCTTTGAGAAAATCAAGGTCAATAGCTATGATTTCTGCTTGGATTTCTGCTGGAGGATAGGGGAAGTGTTGTTGATAAAGTTCTAGCAGACGCAATAAATCTTGGGTGTATTCGCTGGCTGGAATTAGATTAGCGTGAATAAAATTGACTGGATTGTTAATTTCATGAGCAACACCCGCAACCATATTTCCAAGTGAAGACATTTTCTCACTTTGGATAAGTTGGCTTTGGGTACGTTGCAGTTCGCGGAGGGTGTTTTCCAAATTTTGCGCTTGTTGTTGTAATTGCATTTCGGCTTGTTTGCGCTCGGTGATATCAGCTGAAACACCAAGAATTTGATTTATTTTGCCATCAGCATCGCGGCTAAATACTGTTTCTCTAGTGTATAACCAGCACCATTCACCATTTGCTTGTTTCACCCGAAATTCAAATTCATAAATCTCACCATCCTTGGCTTTAGTAAAATTTTGTAAATGAGTTATAACTTTTTCCCAATCATCTGGATGAGTAATTATGGGTAAAATTTGCGTTCCCATCTGTTGAATTTGCTCGTTAGAATAGCCAAGAAATTTGCCCATTTCTTGATTAGCGTAAACATTACGCTGTTCTTCTAAATCGAAGATGTAGAGAATATTAGGAGAAGAATCTGCAATGCGTTGAATGAAGTGCTGGCTAGCTTGGAGTGCTACTTCGGCTCGTTTGCGCTCTGTAATATTTAAGGCTGTTCCCACCAGTCGATAAACTCGACCTTCGCTATTTTTTAAAGGATTAATTGTAGTTAGCCACCAAGTTTCTTGACCTTGGAAAGTCAGACATTCTTCATACTTGATGCCAATACCACTTTCTATGCAGATTTTAAATCGCTGACGTACTTCTAGACCTTCAACAGTGCCATGCACATATTCTGGAGTTTTACCAATGACTTCTGCGGTACTAATTCCTGTTGTTTTTTCTGTTGCTGAATTCCAGCCGGCATAGCGCAATTCATTGTTATCTAGAACGTCAATCGTGAATATTGGTTGAGTAACACCATCATAAATACTGCGTAAAAATTGCTCTTTTTCTTGTAGTTGAGCTGCGGCTAGTTGACGATCGCAGATTGCAGTTTCTTCTAGCTGTTTATGAGCTGTAATGACTTCAGAGAAGACGATGATACCGCCAATTTCACCAGAGTCTTTGTCGTACCAAGGATTTATTTGCCATTTCACCCAATGGATTGTCCCCTCTCCAACGGGGAAAATATTTTCTTCAGATTCACCAATAGTTCCCGCCAAACAACGTTGATGAATTTCCTGCCAATACGGGGGAATATCTAGAAAGATTTCACAATGAGAACGGCCGATGATGTCTCGATCGCTTAGATTATAATCTTCCCGCCAACGCCGACTCGTCAGGATATAGCGCATTTGCCGATCGAATATGGCGATCGCACCAGGGATATATTCAATAAACAAATCCATCTGCTGTTGGTTAGACTTTAGCAGATTTGAAGACTTAGCACCTTTTAAACTGGCAACTAACTGACGCAGTTCTATTAATTCTTCTTGCAGCGATTCGTAGGTATCTTTATCTACAGAAATCAGATTACAAACCATAGTCTTGTTATTTGCCAGCTAGGGATCTGAAGTTGACTTCATTTCTATATTTCCCAATAATCTCTAGCAAACAACGTTCACAACTAAAGAAAAAATCTTGAGATAATTCGTAATTCTTATACTACATATAAATGTGCTTTATTTTTGTTTACAAAGAATTCAAAATTCAAAATCAATCAGTTCCCAATAGCGCCTGAGGTTAATCAGCATAAGTAATAACGGTAGTCTTATTTGTAACACCAGAATTTTCTAAAAGTTTTTGCCATGCAATTGGTTGAGAAGGCAGAAGGCAGGAGGCAGAAGGCAGAAGGGAAACCCCATAAATAAATTTAGGGGATTCAATAGGGATGTAGTATTTCTTGCGCTGCGCGTCTCGAAATACATATTTTTTCTTTTTTTCATAAATAAATTTAGGGGCTTTAAACCCTTTTGGCAAAGGGCAAAAATTATATTTTCTTCCTTCTGCCCTCTGCCTTCTGCCCTCTGCCTTTATTCGGTAAAAATTAATACCTTGGTTGAGTAGTGTAATGTCAGTAGTAATATTCCAAAACACAGCGCCGGGAATGTGTCCAGTGCTATCTGTTAAGCAAGCTTTGAAAAGGATATTCCGCAAACTTGATGTTTCGTCTCGCGTGCAAATGGTAGCTCGACTTTCCTCAAATATCAGCTTAGTTCGATAATATAGCAAGCAATAGACAACAGGCAAAGAAAGTTTCTGGAGTCGGGGTTTTTAGATTAGTTTATGTTCTAAACTATGCTTCAACTGCTATACAGCAGAATTCAGGAGCAGAAAAATCTCTTCATTCCTACCCCATCCCCCACTCCCTACTCCCTCTTTCCAAGCTAATAGACGACTATATTTTCAACTCCAGCGAAGAAATTTCTTCTGGATTTTCAACCAAATGCCAAAATAGTGCTATCTCACCCACATTATCAGCAATAAATCTCAATTCTTCTGAACTAGCATCTTTAGCCATTTCTGCTAAAAAATGTTTGGCAGCAAGAATTGTGTTTTGCCTTCTCAATGTTTTTTGTTGAGAGCCTCTATTCATTTTTTTGCCTTAAAAGTATTAAAATTTGGTTTATTTTGTGTAATTATTACCGAAATGTACTTACTTTGCATCAATCTTGAGAATAATATCCATCGGTCTAAGCTTCTTGGATTCTACTTAACTTCATTTAGATCTTACCAAATTAATACTTGAGAAAGATGTAGTTTTAGCCTTTATACGCTTATGTACCGATGGTATTTGATATCCTTCAGATTGCAATTTTGAGATCCTTAAACTTCTTCAGAAGTTCAAGGATTTCGTTAGCGCGGTAAACGTTGTTCCTTGGGACATAATTGCTGCTTAACAGATACCAAGTTGACACTTTAGAGACTGGCTCAAAATTGACAATTTTATACGGAATTGATAACACCAATATTGAAGTTGATAGCAGTAATGTAACTTTAGAGCAAAATTATGAAGACAACTAAGAGATATCTTTTACCCGCGATCGCTGTAACAATTGTTCTTGGTCTGAGCAGTTGTAATTCTAACCCCACCACTAATAATATTGAAAGCCAAACGCCATCCCCTACCCCAACACCAAACACCACGTTATCTCCAGAACCTATTACAACACCCACAAACAGCTCATCATCTCGGACTTCTAGCCAAATTTCTAGTATTGCTCAATTGAGAGAAAAATCTCCCAATCAAGAATCTGCTGGAGAAAAGACCCCTTCTTCATCAACTTCTAAAGCTGCTAGTAGTAAAAATACGGATGTAACTATTTACACTAGCGACGTTCAATGTCAAGAATTAATTCCAGAAAAGATTTCAGTACCAGCTGATGAACCAGTAAAAAATGCAGTGGGTAAAATCATAGAAAAACGAGATACAAGTGACTTTAGCTTGTCTGGGTATCGTGTTAACGTCAAAAATGGTGTTGCTACAGTTGATTTGCGGATATCTCCTGAGTCAAAGCGGCAAATAGCTTCTCTTTCTAGTTGCGAACAGTTTGCTTTGTTTGGTAGTGTCCGCAAAACCTTAACAAGTAATGCTGCATGGAATATTAAAGAGGTTCGTTTCACCGAGCGAGGTGAAGACATTGTTCTCTAGGCCAAATAATCCTACACTGACTTTCATCTGTGCAGTGTAGGGTTTTGATTACTTGCTGTATGGCGCTGGACATTGACCACACGCGGATCGTCGGCTTTGGGAGTTTTAAGTGCGTTAGCGTACTCCTACGGAGAAGCAAGCTACGCGCTAGCGTCTCGTAGAGAAGCTTTGCCGTACCCCTATGGGGAAGCAAGCTACGCGCTAGCGTCTGTAGAAAGAGAAGGCATCGCCAGTCGCGAAAACAGTGTGTATTTTAGTCAATTGAAAACAGCTATGAATAATGGTATGCTGTAGTATAATATTAAAGTTTTGGCTAACAGCTACTCGCGGGTGTAATTCAGTGGTAGAATGTCACCTTCCCAAGGTGAACGTCGTGGGTTCGAGTCCCATCGCCCGCTTTTGTTGTTGTACATTAACTAATTATGTACATTCGCACATTATATGTCGCATTTATGCAACGCCATAAAATCCTCGCTATCTAGCCTTATCGCCATAGTCTGTTAACGCAAAATCTTGGCTAATAAACCCAGCAGCACTACGTGATGCTTCCAAAATTGTGATTAATCCACTTCCTGGGTGAACTGCACCACCAATCCAGTACAACCCACTAATATTTTCAGAACGAATTGGAGGGCGAAATGGGCCAAGTTGGCTCCAATTGTGACTGAGATTGAACACGGCACCTAAATGAACTCGATAATCATCATGCCAGGTTCGTGCAGTGTAACATCTCTGGGTAACAATATGTTTTTCAATATTGTCATATCCAAGCTTGCATAGCCGTTTAATAATAAAGTCTTGGTAACTTTTTTGTTTAACATCCCAGTCAACAGCATAAGAAGTATTTGGAATTGGTACTAACACAAACAATGTGCTGTGTCCAGCTGGTGCATTACTGGGGTCTATAATTGTGGGATTGCAGACATAGAACGGCGGATCGGTTTCATCTAATGCAGAATCATCTATCCAAGGGCGATCGCGTCGGCGAATATGTTCTGATAAATAGATTTGATGATGTGGTAAGTCTTCGTAGCGGCGATTTATACCTAAATAAAGCATGAATGTAGAGCATGAAAATTGCATTTTCTTAAGCTTGCGATCGCTGTAGCGGCCTCGTGCTGAAGTTGGTAGCAAATTACGCACAGCATAGCCAAAGTCCGCATTGATAACTACTGCATCAAAATTCAGGCGTTCGCCAGATGCAAATTCAATACCACGAACCTGCCCCTGCTCAATCCAGACTTGATGCACTGGACGATTGAGGTGAATTTGCACCCCCAAGTCTTGAGCAGCCTTAGCCAATCCCTGTGCTAATGCCCGGAATCCTCCTACTGGATGCCATACTCCTTGTGCAAATTCCAAAAATGGAATCAGACTGAATACACTCGCTGCTACAGTAGGATGCATTCCCAAATATTTGGAGGGATAACTCAGAGCATAGACTAATCGCTCATCCTGGAAAAATCGCCAAAAGTGTCGATATAAACTCTCCCAAGGGCGAAATGAGAATAGAGAAATAATTTCATTCCAACGCAAGTAACCCAATAGATTCCGTACAGGGCTTCCTAGATAAGGTTTGTAGCCCAATTGATATTTACGGATATGTTCTGCGTACCAGCGATCGAATGCTAATGGTAAATCCGAACGCAATTTTGCCAGTTGTGTTTTAAAACCTTTTAAATCCGAGGTTAAATCTAGTTGTGTGCCATCCCAAAATCGAAGGTGAGTATAGGGTTCCAATCGTTTGAGTTGAACATAGTCAGCAAAATTTAAGCCAGCCTCCTGAAAAAGCTCCTCATAGAGATGGGGCAGTTGGAGAATGGTCGGCCCTGTATCAAAGGCGTATGAATCAACTTCTAACCCACGCATCCGTCCACCTACGCGTTCAGCTGCCTCAAAAATTTGCACTTTATATCCTAGTCCAGCAAGTCGGATGGCTGTGGCTAGACCGCCAGGGCCGGCTCCTACAATAGCAATTTGTTTAGACATAGATAAACTCCTCATTCAATTGGGGACTAAATGCTTTCACTAAAGAGTGGCTGTAAGGTAACGGATTGAAACTTGTTTAGTTTCTGCTACTAGTAGTCTGCCAACCCAAAATTGCGCTTGTTTGGACTGGGAAAAGGGGAAAGGGGAAGGGGGAAGGAATTAAAACCTTTTCCCTTTACCCCTTACCCTTTACCCCGCCAAGGAAACTTGACGAACTACTAGTTGCACTCGAGCGCTTAATTCTGCGGACACTCCAAACACCCAAAATTTTCGTTCCCAATTGAATTTACTACAAAAAGGGAAGGAGAAGCAGCTGGCGGCTGCTTCTCCTTTGCTGCATAACAATAATAATCATTGTTATCTTTGGTGATTTTATTCCTTGGAAGTCCCTTGACTCTATTCCTACTTTTAGAGGATGTTTCAAAAGTCCTCTTGTGAGTAGCAAAACGTTCTAGATCTCCCTAAATCCCTCTTTTTAAGAGGGACTTTGATTCTAGTTCCCCCCTTTTTAAGGGGGGTTAGGGGGGATCAATCAAGTGCCTAAAATCACAACCAACCACTTTTCAAACAACCTCTTAACCTAATTAGCAACTTGAGTTATATTGTTAACAGTTTTTGCTTCTGCATAAGGTTCTCGACCTGTAATTAATCTAGAGCGACGATTACGAGTGATATAATTCCATGCCCACTGTAATACTACTAGTAATTTAGTGTCAAACTCGATTAAGAAGTAGATATGAACTATTAGCCAAAATACCCAAGCTACGAAACCTGTGAGTTTGAGGAAGCCTAAATCTACAATAGCTAAATTTTGCCCAATCATCGCCAAACTACCCACATGATTGTAATGAAATGCTGGCAAAGTTTGGCCTTGAAGACGTTTTTGAATGAGCCTAGCTACATACTCTCCTTGTTGTTTAGCTACGGGTGCAACACCAGGTAAGGGTTTACCATCTTGATGGGAGAAATTGCCTAAATCTCCTACTACAAAAATGTTTTCATAACCTTTGATAGTCAAGTCTGATTCTACAATTACACGTCCTGAGGAATCGCATTCTACACCTGTACGTTCTGCAAGGACTTTCGCCATTGGCGAACCTTGAACGCCTGCTGCCCACAATATAGTTTTTGAGGCAATTTCTGTCACTTCATCGCCTTGCTTGAAAGTAACTATATTATTTTCAATATTTGTCACTCTGGTGTTAGTTTGGATAACCACACCCAACTTTTGCAAAGATACTGCTGCTACTTGGGATAAATCTGGTGAAATGTGTGGGAGGACGCGATCGCCCCCTTGTAATAGTAAAATTTTCGCTTCTGAGGTGTCGATGTTGCGGAAATCTTCTTTGAGAGTTTTGTATGCCAACTCGGCGATCGCACCTGCTAATTCTACTCCTGTAGGGCCGCCACCCACAATCACAAAAGTCAACAAAGCACGGCGTTTTTCCGGATCGGTTTCTTTTTCTGCTGCTTCAAATGCTGAAAATATCCGGCGACGCATTTCTATCGCATCTTCAACAGTTTTCAAGCCAGGAGCTAAATCTTTCCAATTGTCCTTACCAAAGTAAGAATGATTAGCACCTGTGGCGACAATTAATGTATCGTAAGGTACTACTTTATCGCCCATTATCACTTGTTGTGCTTTGGGATCGATATCATTTACTTCTCCCAGCAAAACTTGGGTATTCTTACTTTTGCTGAATACAGCTCGCAATGGTGAGGAAATATCAGCAGGTGATAAAGTACCTGTCGCAACTTGATATAAAAGCGGCTGAAATAAATGAAAGTTACGTTTATCAATGAGAGTAACATTCACATTAGCTTTTGCAAGATGTTTTGCTGTGTACAGCCCACCAAAGCCTCCACCAATGATTACAACCTGATGTCGCCCATTATTGTCAAGTGCAACTGCCATACGAAATATTTCCTTGTGTTAAGAGATTTGTAACTTTTCTTAACAAGTTTTAACAATATAATGATAGAGGTTGCCGTTTATTTGGAACAATTTAAAAAATAATAAAAGTATCAAAGTTAGTAATTAGCATTATTAAAAGTGAATAGTTTATTACAAAGTTATTGTTAATATTGGAATAACTCTACTAAAAAATTTATAAAACTAATCCCGTTGCTCCCACAGAGAAATGCGTTCCTGTACTCAAGAGCCAGTTATAAAGAATACTGATTTATGAATGAATTACATGTAGAAAATATTTGGCGATCGCAGTTTGCTAATTTTGTACATCTTTGCGAATATCTTCTACAGTTGTGACTGACTCCAGCATTACTAAAACATTCTGTTTATCAACAGCACATTTAGCTAAAAAAATACGCCCGACTCATCACGTTCAATTGTAATTATTTATCGGGCTGTGCGATTGGAATTTGAATAAGAAATTCTGCTCCCTGATTAGGAGACGAAATACACTGTAATAAACCGCCGTGCCGCTCAGTAATAATTTGATAGCTAATCGATAAACCTAACCCAGTACCTTTTCCCACAGCTTTGGTAGTAAAAAAAGGATCGAATAACCTTTGTTTAACTTCTTCGGCAATACCAGGGCCATTATCGATGATACGGATAACTATTTCTTTGGCATCTAGCTGTTGAGTACAAATCCTAATTTGTGGCTTATTATGTGTAATTTTACCTTGGATTAATGAATCTTCTAAAGCGTCAATAGCATTGGACAAAATGTTCATAAATACTTGATTTAGCTGTCCGGTATAGCACTCAATTAAAGGTAAATTACCATAATATTTAATAACTTCAATTTGGGAATGATTGGTGCTGGCTTTGAAACGATGCTCTAAAATCATCAGAGTACTATCAATACCTTGATGAATATCTGTTGGCTTTAACTCAGCTTCATCTAGCCGCGAAAAGGTACGAAGAGAAGCCACTATTTGGCGAATGCGTTCTGCACCAACTTCCATTGAAGAAAGTAGTTTTGGCAAGTCTTCTATTAAGAATTCCAAATCGATCGCTTGAATTTGTTGTTGAATTTCAAGTATAGGATTTGGGTAGTTGATTCGGTAAATGTTAAGTAGATTTAGTAGTTCGTGAGTATAGCTGTTGGCGTGAGCCAGATTTCCGTATATAAAATTTACTGGATTATTAATTTCGTGGGCAACTCCAGCAACTAATTGACCTAGAGAGGACATCTTTTCGCTTTGGATGAGTTGAGATTGGGTGGCTTGTAGTTCTTTAAGAGTTTGCTCTAGTTCTATTGCTTGCTGTTTGAGTTGGGATTCTGCTTGTTTACGCTCAGTAATGTCGCGTGTAATGCCTTGAAAACCCACAACCTGTCCATTAGTATCAATTACAGGTGAAGTATTAGATGTAATCCAGCCGTAAGTCCCATCTTTGCGTTTAACTCTGACCTCAAGTCCAGCTTGTTTTTTACCTGTTTGAGCAACTTTGGTCAGAAAAGCTATACAAACTGGCACATCTTCTGGATGAATAATCGGTACGAATGATTGGCCTAGAAATTCAGATATGTCATATCCAAACATATCTGTGAAATTAGGAGAAAGATAGCTAAATATGCCATCCAGTGTCATGGAATAAATAGCATCGTTGGCATTTTCCACCAATCTACGGAACTTTGCTTCACTAGCTGTGAGAGCTGCTTGGACTTGCTTTTGCTCTGTGATATCTTCTCGAATTGCTAGCAAATATTTCGCCTCACCTTGAGAATCAAAAATTGGAGTTTTTTTAATGTGCAAAACACGCGTTTCGCCACTTTTTGGGTGAACTATCTGTTCAGGAATTTCTACAACTTTTTTGCTAGTGAGTGCTTCTCGATCTCGCTGAGTAAAAAAATCAGCTTCATCTTTGGGAAATAAATCATAGTCGGTCTTGCCCAAAATTTCATCGGCGCTGACACCAACTAACTCTTCCGCTGCTCGATTGCATAAAACAAATTGCAAATCGGTAGCATCTTTAACGAAGACTGCTACAGGCATTGCTTGGATAACAGAATGCATAAACTGTTGAGCAGTTTGGAGTTTAGCTTCTGCTTGTTTGCGCTCGCTAATATCGGTGTGAATGCCAACTAAAGCAATAATATTACCACTAAAGTCTTTGATAGCATCTGCCCTTAAATCAATTTGCATCGTATGACCGGTAGAGTTTTGCATAGTAACTTCACCAGCCCACGACTGACCGTTACCAATAGTAGTGAAGACGCTTTGTGCTTGTGCTGGGTTTTTGTAAACTGCTACTGGGCCGCCAGCAGCATTCAGTTCATCAACTGTGTAACCGAACAAATCTATAAAGGCAGGATTGTGATAAATTGGCTCTCCTGTAACATCAGCTATACCAATAGCATTACTGGCACTTTCCACAGCCTTACTAATACGTAGTAAGGCTTGTTCTGTGTTTTTGCGCTCGACAATTTCACTTGCAAGCGTTTTATTGATAGCTTCTAACTGGGCTGGGCTGGGTAGTGTTAGAACTTGAGGTATCAGATAAATTAACGCAAATGCTGTATATATGGAAATAATTGCAGTCAAAGCCTTTAAAGCGCCTGCAATCCAGTAATCAGGATGCCAAAGCGTCCAAATTTCCATCAAGTGCCCAGTACCGCAGGCAAGGATAAAAGCACCAAACAACAGAAAGACTCCGTTGAAAGGAACATCTTTGCGTTTGGAAATAAAGTAAATCAGTAATACAGGAATAGAATAATAGGCAAGAGCGATCGTCGCATCAGAGATAATATGGAGCCAAACTAGCCCTGTTTTCCAGAGATAACAATGCCCGTGAGGAATAAAATCGTTTGAATAGAAGGGATAGTTGAAAAATGCCAACATCATGCTAAAGCTTGCTGCAATTGTGGTGTAATATGCAACTTTAGTATTCCCAAACCATCGCTAAAAGCTAAATCAAACTCAGCTGCTCAACTTTGGCCCCCTGGAAACACTGCACCTTCAGGCGAAAAAACACTACATCAGCTTGTCGCAAACATCCCCGAAAACCACTTCAATCCCATACGGCTGCTTGTTGTAGACAGTAAACCTGCCTCGAAAATAAGGCAGGAGGCAGGAGGAAAAGACATTTTCATTGTTCCTTGTGAGTTGCACTCATGAAGTCTCTTGCATAAATCAAAAATAAAGAATCCCACCCCGCATTTGAGTAAAGCAAACGCTCCCCTCCCCTTAGTAAAGTTGGGGGTGGGGTGTTAGGGACTTTTGCAAGAGGTCTAGTCTAAAAAAAATGTGTCCAAGGACACAAAATAAAAAATAAGAGTACGCTAACAGCTAAGTCCAATATAAAATCTTCGCATTTGGAAAACGCTGTTGAATTTCACCCTCAAAAAAGCGTTTCATAATTTTCATTGTGTCAGCATCATAAACATACTTAGTCCCACCAAACTTATTGCGTTTAATACTGCGTTTTTCCTCATCCATATCTAGCTTGGAATGTGGATACCAGGTTTGTAAAACTTCTTTTGAGCTTGGTGTAAAGCGGTGCGAAATTAGCTCAAAGGTCAGCTTACAGTTGAAATCGAATGCTTCGCTAATTGAATCAAACAAGCGGCTGTAATGTACTTCCCAATCATCTATAGGCATAATCGGCGCAATTACTAATCCTACTGGATAGCCACTATCAGCTAACTTACGTAACGCCCCAAGCCGCGATGCTACAGATGCTGTACCGCCTTCAAATCTCCCCGAAACAGGTGCGGCATTAACGCTCATCCGGCAGTGGGTATGTCCATTGTGAGGTAAATCCAGTAAGCTATCTACTTCATCAAACTTTGATACCCAGCGTAAATGTGCATCGCTGCGAGTACCAAAGTAACGGATACATTCAGCAAGGCTACCTGTCAAATGCTCAATCCCAAGTGGATCGGTATAGCAACTAACTTCATAAGTTGTGGCTTTTTCGGGTCGTTCAAAAGCACTTAAATTGTTTAGGATTTGGGGTAAATTAGCGAAAGTGCGAATAACTGGCGGGCCTGATAAGCTACCTGCCAAGTAACAGTATTGGCAATGTGCTGGGCAACCCTCGGCAATATGAAACTGCCAATCAGCCGATGGTGGAATAGGGCTGAGTTTGAACTGACTCGGTGGTGCAGTGACAACGGCAAGGGTACGTTTGGCAATATCGTAAGTTTTGCGCTCATCTTCGCCACGCAAGCCAGTCAAGCGGTTACGTGGTAACTCGATGATTGGCAAATTCAGAGACTGCACGCGCTCCAAAATTTGTTGCCCCCAAGGCTCATCTAAAGCAGCAGGAGTAAACATGACCTGTTGAGGCATCCACAACTTAGTTGAAGGTTTTACTAAGTCTGTTGCTGGTACATTGTTTTTGATTGTATCGAGCAAAATCTTTCTCCGTTATTTCTCGAATTGATATCTGCAATTAATTTTTTTGGCTTGTGGAATTAGCTATGACAAAAAATAAAGATTTATTCTGCCTCATAACGACTCATATTACTAGTACGGCATTGGATTAAAATTTATTATTGCTTGCGCTCTTTATTTTGTTTCTAGTTCGTCAAAAAGCTAATTTTTGCAAAGTATAAATGGAGTATTGCTGTAACTCTATTTTAAAATTAGAATTGAGAATTTTTATCTATTAATAGAGCGGATTTTACTAAATTGAAAGGTAGTAGTTTCCCGATCTACAAATCCGATTTGATTATTGAAAAAATTTAAGTATGTGTAGTGGACTGACACAGCTAAAATTTATTGCACAATTTTAGCCTTGCCACGCCAGTAGGGTGCGTTATGCTTCGCAATAACGCACCAAATCCTTAAGAATGGTGCCGTACCCTCAGGCGGTTGATATTTTTACTTTGTTGCCGAGCCTCGATAAATTCGCTCCATTTGTTCTGGAGAAAGCACCGTCATTGGAAACCCACTATCTGTAGAAATCGCGGGTTTATGAAAAGATTGAAACGCTTGTTGTTGATTTTTAGTGAAAGGTGTTTCGCCATTGTTAGTCAAAGGTAGGCTCGATAACCTCTCATCTATCTCAGATGGGGAAAGCTGATTTAGGGGCAACACATAAGCGTGCTTTTGTGGGTCGTATGCCAAAACTTCTCCTGTCTCGATATGATAAATCCAAGCATAAATACTAATTTGCCCTTGGTGGAGTTTAGAACGAATCACCGGATAAGTGCGTAAATTTTCGATTTGGGTGAGTACATTCTCGGCAATAATTATTTCTAAGAGATCTTCGCCTTCGTAGCCGCTATAATTGTCTTTTACCAATCGTCGGGTTGCCTCTGCATACTTGAGCCAGTCATGTACAAGCGGCATTTCTATCCGCAAGCTGTCTAACTTCATTAAGCCTTTCATTGCACCACAATGGGAGTGACCGCAGATAATAATTTGTTGAATATCTAATGCTTGAATAGCATATTCAATCGTTGCCCCTTCACCACCATTAGTTGCACCGTATGGTGGAATAATGTTGCCTGCATTGCGAATAACAAACAACTCTCCTAATCCAGCTTGTGTAATCAGGTTTGGATCGATACGGGAATCAGAACATGTAATAAATAGTACTCTGGGTTTTTGCCCATGAGAAAGTTGTTCAAATAGTTGTTCGTTCGCCGGAAAGTAACTACTTTTGAATTCGCGCAAACCTTTAATCAATTTTTTCATAGATGCACCTAAAACAATAAGTAATACTTTAATATTTTACGAAAAATTTGGTTTCTAAATTGAGAAAGTAGGAATGCAAAGTCTGAATCTATTTTATGTAGTATTAATTTTTTATTGGTTCAACCTCAAATACTGATGTGATGCTCGATGCGATCGCTTTCAAATCCTCGGTAGTTACAACTTCTTAAAGTACCTGGCGATCGCCTGCTGATTTTTAAGGTGTTTTTTGGGATAACCTCACTTTGGTCGGATATAAAAATGCGGTCGAGCGGTATCTTTGATGGAGGGAAACCGCGATCGGCACTAACAATCAAATATTTGTGTCTTTTTCAATATTTAACGTTTGGTAGCTGTATTTTAGCTGCTCCCAAAGTGCCTCAATTTGCTTGTAGGACTCCTCAGTAGAAAGTTTTCCCGCAGTCTGAAGATTGCAGATATAGCCTACTCGTTGCGTAAATTCTTGCATATTTGCATTGAATACCAGACTATTCGGTGTAAATTTACCCGAATATTGGTATTTTTGATAAAGAAAGCTGTGTTTGTCTACTTGATAAGGGTTATTCATATAGCACTCCTAATGACAAAAGTAAGTAATCTCATTGAATCGCGAAGAACAATTGTCTCTATATTTAATAATTTTTTACCTCTATCTAAGAGTAGATATTTTCAAAGTTTAATGAAAAGATATACAGAAAACTCAGTATTTCACCTTCAGTATATACAAAGGATTTTAAGAATAGCAATTTCAGTTATTTGTTAAATTAATAAAACTAATTTATTTCAAAACTTACCAAGAAAGGCAGAGGGCAGAGGGCAGAAGGCAGAAGGAAAGAAGTATTAATAAAAACTTTAGTTGTGGGTCTAAAGCTCGCTATATAAAAAGATAGTGGTACGAGACGGCTAGCGCAAGATACAAAGTGTCCTTACTTCAATCCCACGTTTAAAAACGTGGGTTCCCTTCTGCCTTCTGCCTTCTCCTTCGGAGACGCTACGCGAACGTACTTCTGCCTTCTGAAAGGACTTTGCTAATAAATATTGTTGATTACACCTTTTCTTTTGCTGGCGTTGCGATACCGCGCTTAACTAGACTTGCTTCGAGTTCCTGAATAAATTTTAAGTCTTCCTCAAGTAGAGGCTGGCTTTGGGTTCCAGAAAAGTCTTTACTTATAGAGGGATTTTTCTCAAGGAAAGCAAATGCTTGCCGAAATTGGCGGGGATTTGCCAAAATTTGCGAGTCAAAGTGACAGGGAATAATCTGCTGAAAATCCCAACTTGCAACTTTATCAGCCCAGTTGAGGACTTGTTTTGGTGCTTGGGGAAGAATGAGGATTTGCAGAATCGGTGCGACAAATGGTCGCCCCTGACCTCGTAGAGCATCGAATGTCTGCTTCCAAGTTTGTTGCCAGCGAAAAGGAAATAAACCAAAGTACGATTTTAGCGATCGCTGTGGTGCTTTGAGAGCATCGCGAAACATCTGTGCCATTGGAGTAACTTCCAGCGCACTTGGACGGAAGTAAAGCGCAAACAATGAAATGCGTTGCCATCCTTTGCGGCGGTTGTCTTCATTGTCCTCTATCGCTTCTAAGGCATTGTCCCTTGCATGAAACAGTAAGGGATAAGGATCTAATTGGAAAATTTGGGGCGGGTCTTCTGGTATAGAAAGTATAGAATCAGTTACAAGCAGAGTGCGCGATCGCTTGTGAAATAATGCAACTTCCGCAAAAGATCCTCGCCCTAAGTTGATGTCCAATATTGCATAGTCAAACTCCAGAGCGAAGGGAGCAAGGTTTGAGTTTTCTGGCAGTTCCTGAGTTCGTTTTTGGGGAAAGCCTAGCCAACTAAGCGGCAGGTTGAACGGGAAACTCCACTGGTGCGGGGCAACAAAAACTTGTGCTTGAGGAAAGTGTCTAGAAAAGGGGCCAACGAAAACTTTATGCTCTAAGCCAGAACTAGTTGGCAGTAAGATGTACTTAACTTCACCGTGCTTTGCTACCAACTCATTAACCAAGCGAACACACTCAGCTGTTGGAGCAATGGGCGCGTAGACGAGGAGACCTCCAGCAGCGAGCTTGACGACAGTCATACGAATCGGCACGATGGTGTAAAGAATGCCGTGAAGCTGATCGAATGTCCAGATAGTGTCCTTAACTATTTCCTTGCGAAGTGTCCGCCGCCTGTTGTAGGGGTAGAGTGGGACAGCAAGCCAGAATGGCCATGACCAATCTTTTAGCTGAGTGGAAGGATACATCCCTTGCTTTTGTAGTTCTATCCTCGACTTAGATCCTTGTGAGTTCATAGTCGTTCCATTAACTGTGCGCTTCTTTCTAATTTCTAATACTTCTGCCCCCTGCCCCCTGCCCCCTGCCTCCTGCCTTCTGCCTCCTGCCCCCTGCCTCCTGCCTCCTGCCTTCTGCCTCCTGCCTTCGTTAATAAAAGTGAAGTTTTCTAATCTTTTTGTTCAGCGTAGAGACTTTACGCTATCAGTTTTTTCTACTAAGAAATCAGTGAAGATACTCATAATAGTGCGCTGACGTAATTTCACATTAGCACTAATAGACATACCTGATTGTAGTGGGATTTGACGCTGATTAATCAGTAATTTCTGTCCATCTAGACGGACTTTTGCTGAAAAACGCCAGAAATTATAAACTTCGTCTGGGGGTAAAGCATCAGAGCCAATCTCAACTAGTTCGCCTTTGATATCACCATATTCTTGGAAGGGAAAAGAATCAATTCTGACATCTACTTGTTGCCCTTCTTTGGCAAAACCGATGTCGCGGTTGGTGATGTATACCTTAGCAACCAAGTTGTCGCTAGGAACGAGTTTTAGAAGTGGATCGCTGGAATTAACTACAAATCCTGGTGTTTTAGCTTTGAGTTCAAACACTGTTCCATCTACGGGTGCAGTAATTTTCTGATATTTGAGAGTTTGTTGTGCCTGAGTTAATTTACTATTAATTTCGCTGATTTGACCTTTAATTTCATAGATGCGTTTTTGATTATCTACAATTATTTTGGTTAATTGGCTATCAATTTCGGCAATACTTTTGTCATTAGCTGTAATTTTGGCTAGTAAGTCTTCTTGAGACAGTGCAGCAGTATTGCGGAATTTTTGATTTGATTGAGCGATCGCTAATTGTAATCGCTGCTGTTCCCTATTCAATCGAATCACTTCAGCTTTTTTAGTGCTGACATCCTGTTGCTGCTTCAAATATTGCACCTGGGAGATAGCACCCTGCTGCGCTAGAGGTTCAAACTTGCGGAGAATTTGTTGATTAATTGTTAGCAACTCTTTAGCACTAGTTAACTCCGCCTGAGTCTGGAAAAATTGTTGTTGCGTCTGTTCTGTGTCTAAATTAGCTGTGGCTAAACGCGATTCTAATTCTATTTGACGATTTTGCAAGCGTAAGTGTTGCTCTTTTGTGAGAGAACTTCCAGCAGTCGCACCGTTTAACTGTGTTCTGTACAACTGGTTTTCGGCAATAATAGCTGCTCGGCTCTTAGTCAAGAAGGCTAGTTCTGGTTTAATTTTCAATAGAGCCGTTTGCTGTGCCACTTCCTGTAGTGAGATTGTCCCTTGAAGCTGGCGGCGGTAAAAATCATTTTCTTGCTCTAGTGCCTGTAAGGAAAGCAACTGAGCAGCCCGACTTTGCTTTAATGAAGTTAGCTCCGCCTCAGAAGTAGTTTTTTCTAGAGTAACGAGTATGTCACCTTTTTTGACTCGCTGGCCATCTCTGACTAAAATCTCGTTGACAACACCATGAACCGGAGCTTGAATTTCTTTAACTGCACCCTGTGGTTCTAGCTTGCCAGTAGCAGGAATTGATTCATCAATTTTGAACACAGAAGCCCAAATTACAGTAAAGACGCTAACTCCAACAATCGTCCAGGCGATGGCTCGCGACCAAGTAGGAGTCTGTTGTAAAAGTACTGGGCGATCGAATTTATATTGAATGTTCATAAAAATTAGAGATGGTTGACTGTTAACTGTTGACTGTTGACTGTTAAGTGTTGAGTTAGGAGTGCTAAGGTTAAAAGTTTCAAGTTCAAAGCCTCAACCTTCGAGCAAAAAGCCGCAACTTCCAAGTTCAAAACCTCAACCTTCGAGCAAAAAGCCGCAACTTCCGAGTTCAAAACCTCAACCTTCGAGCAAAAAGCCGCAACTTCCGAGTTCAAAGCCTCAACGTTCAAGCAAAAAGCCGCAACTTCCAAGTTCAAAGTCTCAACGTTCGAGCAAAAAGCCGCAACTTCCAAGTTCAAAGCCTCAACGTTCAAGCAAAAAGCCGCAACTTCCGAGTTTAAAGCTTAAAATTCCGAGTTCAGAGGTCAAAGTTCCGAGTTCAAAGGTCAAATCAACAATATTTCCCCCTACCCCCTGCCTCCTGCCCCCTGCCTCCTACCCCCTGCCTCCTGCCCCCTGCCCCCTGCCTCCTGCCTACCCTTGCCCTTCCTGTTGCTGATAAAGACAGTAGTAATAACCTTTGAGCGCCATTAATTCTTCATGAGTGCCCCGTTCTACCACAGCACCTCTATCCATCATCAGAATGACATCGGCATTACGAATTGTGCTGAGGCGGTGAGTAATGAAAAATACTGTTTTATCTTGGAAGGTTGTTGCCAAGTTACGGCAAACTTGGGCTTCGGCATTGTAATCTAAGGCGCTGGTAGCTTCATCGAGAATGAGTAATTGCGGATTTTGCAGGACAGTACGAGCGATCGCTACTCGTTGGCGTTGTCCCCCAGATAGTGCCGAACCTCTCTCGCCGACACGGGTGTTATAGCCGCTGGGTAAAGACATAATAAAGTCGTGGGCAAATGCTACCTTGGCAGCAGTAATAATTTCTTCATCGCTAGCATCAGGATACCCCAAGGCAATATTTTCGCGGACTGTACCATCGAATAGTAAGGTATCTTGTAACACCATACCAATTTGACGGCGTAAGGAATAGAGTTCGACTTTACTGATATCGTAGTCATCAATTAAGATTTTGCCGGACTTGGGTTCGTAGAGTCTTGGTAATAATTTTAGCAACGTGCTTTTACCAGAACCGCTTTGACCGACAATTCCCACAAAGGAGCCACTTGGAAAATCTAAGTTAATATTGCATAGTTGCAATGGGCCGCGATCGCGGAAACTGAAGTTGAGATTTTCAAAGCGGACATTACCTTGAATAGTGGGCATGAGGATATTTTGGCTGTCGGTTTCTGTTTCTTGGGGACTGTCTAAGATATCACCAAGGCGTTGCAGAGATAGGGCAGTTTCTTGAAAGTTTTGCCAAAGTTGCATGAGGCGCAACAGGGGACTGGTAACATAACCAGCAAGGATGCGGAAAGCGATGAGTTGTCCCAAGGTAAGTTGCTGATTGAGGACGAGAAAAGCTCCCACCCACAGCACTAACATACTGGAAAATTTGTTAAGGAAACTGCTGACAGAACCAGCGTTGGTTTGGGTAGAAACTGTTTTGAAACTAGCACTGATGTAACGAGCATAGCGTTCTTGCCATTGCCAACGCGATCGCATTTCTAAATTTTGCGCCTTGACTGTCTGCATTCCTCCCATGACTTCTACTAAATAAGATTGCGTATCGGCATTGCACTCGGCTTTCTCTTGCAATTGTCGCCGCATCAAAGGCGATACCATCAAGTTGAGCAAACCAAACAGCGGCACTGTTGCCAATGCTACCAAGGTCAACACCGGGCTATAAATCGCCATAACTACAATGTAAACCACCGAAAATACTGCATCCATCACCACAGTCAAAGCTGTACCAGTCAAGAAAGAGCGAATATTTTCTAACTCGTGAACTCGCGTTGCCAATTCTCCCACAGGACGACGTTCAAAGTAAGATAATGGCAGACGCAACAGATGATTAATCACCTCAGAACCAAGGGTGAGGTCAATTCTGTTGGTTGTATCTGTAAACAAATGAGTGCGGATACTGGTGAGTATTGCTTCGATAATTGCTACTACCAGCAAAAAGATACCAAAAACTTCCAAGGTATCAGGACTGTTACCAACCAATACTTTGTCAATAATCACCTGTGTAGCCAGAGGATTTACTAGCCCAAATAGTTGGATAACAATGGAAGCAATGAGAACTTCAATTAGTACTTTGCGATAGCGCCGTAGTGAAGGAACAAACCAACTCAAATTAAACCGTGACTTAGGAGTATTTTGATTAGTTTGTAACAGCAGTACTTCACCTTCAGCACCCCAGTTTTCAGCAAAATCTCGTAACTTGTAGCGCAGTAGTCCCATCTCTGGAACGGCAATGAGTAACTCGCGATCGCTATTTTTGTAGATAATAGCAAAACTATCTTGCCAAGAAATCATCACAGGTAGTTGCAGGCGTCCAACTGCGGCGGCTGGAACTTTCACCATCTGTGTTGTCAAACCCATCAACTCAGCACCGGCGGCACAAAATTGCAGAGAGATCGTGCCTTTTTGTTCGTGCTGCTTTGTCAACACTCGCCGCAGTGTATCCCTGCGTAAGGGGATATTAAAATATTGGCTCAACATTTGGAAGCAAGCTAGTGTTGCATCCAGCGGCCCTCTACCTTTAATATATGGATACTTATTTTGTTTACTCTTAGGAGTTGATTCTTCTGTAAAAGTAATTTCTGAGGCGTAGGGAATCTCTGCGGGTAAAAATGTTTTTGGTGCAAGGGCAGGATTTTTTCCCAGTATTGATTTAGGCAATCCCACCAAACGCATATTTGTATTAAATTTCAGCTTGGGGTTGATATCGTCTAACTCTAAGCGACTCCCCACAGGAAAGTAAGCACTCGAACTACTGCTAACTAACCACAAGAATTCTGAATCTAAATGCTGGAGAGATATTTTGCTTGTAGGGAATGTTTGGATAACGGCTGCTTGAGTTGCTGCGCGGGCAAGCTTCACTAAATTTGTGCTACCATCTGCCCGACGACTCAGTTCTTCTATGAGTAGTTCATATACTTCTATAAGGGAGGCAGTGTTGTCTAGTGCTTGGGCAAAAGCCTTCTCTTGTTGAATCAATGCGAGAAAATCAGCGATCGCCAGATTAAAAGTGATAACTTCAGTAGAAGCGATCGCAGTTTCACAAGCAATGCCCCGCACATGACTTATCCAACCCAAAACCTCCCCTGGAGAAAGTAACTTCAGCGTCACCGGATTTTGTGCTTGAGAATTGTAACCTAATAAACGCGCTTGTCCTTGGTAGATAACGCTAATTTGATTAGGCATAGCTTCCCTGGCTACTATTAGCTGCCCGATGCGATAGCGGCAAAATTGCACCTTGTTGAGCAATTTTTCTAAAACATTTGGCGACAGATAATTGAAAGGAAACAAATCAGCAATAAATTCTTGAATACCAACAGTTGTATTTGTCATAATCTTCTAAACCATATTTTGTTGAAGGAGGCAGGGGGCAGGAGGCAGGGGGCAGGAGGCAGGAAATAGTTCTAGGCAGCGTTCGCTTCTTGAAACTGTGCTGGTTTTGGGTTGATTCCCATCCAGGTTTTTTCTTCTGATGAAAGTCGATCGAGTTGTTGTTGAAACCAAGTTTCAAAATTATCTTGCAGCAATCGTTGGCGCATAAAATCGTCCAACTGTGCAGTTATGAATTTTTCCACACGGACAATAATCCATACATTTCCAAAGGGCACAGGTGCTTGAACTATACCTACTTGACTCGTGCAAAGTAACTGAGCAAAATTAGGAGCGATCGTACCAATTTCTATCGGGCCGATAATGCCATTTGTATCGGCTTCTGGCCCTTGGGAATATTCACGCGCTAGTTCAGCAAATGATTGCTCTTTTTCTGTAATTCGGAAGAATAGCTCGTTAGCAGTTCCTTGACTTTCAGTCCGAATTAAAGAATAGATGATTTTATCAAAATGTCTTTTGTTTTTGAGGAAATAGGATTCTAATTGATGTCCCCAAGTTTCTTGCTTGAACTTTTCAACTCTGAGCTTGCGGGTGGCAAAAAGTTCTAACTGTTCTTGAGTCAAACCGTAACGCCAGCACCAATCTTGGATTTGTTGGTCGGTTGTTAAATGCCACTGCTGATAAAATTGCTCTAGAGCATGGGATATTTCGGCTTTTGTGCAGGCGATGGGTGCGATCGCTCCTTCAATAATGCTCTGAGATAACAATTGCGGAATCAGGTTATAACTAGCCAAGAAAGGGATTATTTCTGGCGGGAAGCTCTGGCGATCGCCTGTTTGTAAAACTTTGTTCATATTTGTTGAAATATTTAATGAGTGGAGCTATTATTCTTTCTATGAAGCGGTCAAGTTCAGGTATAACTTTCTACCGCTTCCATAATTTGCATACTCTTGAAAGCATTGCCATACAATACTTTCAACTACTATTCACCACCTCCAATGCCTAAACTTAAGCAAAGGGGGTGGTGAAGTGGTCAAAAGCCAAAGTGTAGTTAGTGCTACCTTGAAATTGATTGACCTGTAGGAAATAATCACCAGCATTGTTAATATTAGAAATCACATCTGAGGTAATACCGCTGTTAATAGAACGGGCAATTTCTTCGCCTGCCTCAACTCTGCCATTGCGATTAAAGTCTCGAATTAGTCGGATATCGGCATCATTACTCAGTCCATTCAATGTGATGTTGACACCCTCAAAACTTCCTAGAGAGAAGTGGTAAACATCAGCAGTATTTTTGTCACTGATAGAACCAATGCGGGTGACATCGCCTGATAGGTTACCAAGTTCAAATTCCTTAGGCAGAAGATTGCTGAAATCGGATGTTGAATTGGGTGTTGTTGCAGACCAGTCTAAATCGTAAGTGACACTACCGGAACCAGAAAAGCGAGAGACTTCAGCAAAATAAGTACCTGCGTTTGCTCTAACATTAATTGAGTCATCAAAATTGCTGGCATTACGCGAACTTGCAACCAATCCATTGGCGCGATCGCTCGCGTCTAATACACCGTTACCATTAACGTCTCGAAAAAGTCTCAGATCGGAATCATCACCAGCGCTAATATCGTTAAGAGACAAATTGACGTTTCTAGTACTATTAATTTGAAACTTATAAACATCACTAGGGCTTGGTGTTTCAAAAGAAAAGTGAGAAGGAGTGCTAGAGAGAGTACCAAGATTGAAATTAGTCATTTTTTTTGTTTGTTTGGTGTAGATAGTAATTTAGTTAAGTCAAGATGTATTTTTTTGTCTAAAGTGTGGAATAAAAGCGGCAAAGTTCAGGTATGATTCTCTACCGCTTACATAATTTGCATACTCTTGAAAGCGTTGCCATACAATGCTTTCAAGTATTACTCACCACTACAAATGCCTAAACTTAAGCAAAGGGGGTAGTGAAGTGGTCAAAAGTCAAGTTGTAGCTAGAGGTAGTAAATTGAGTCACCTGCAAGAAGTAATCACCAGATTGATTAATATTGGAAATCAGATCTGAGGTGGTACCTCCATTAGTAGAACGCGCAATTTCCTCACCAGCATCAACGATGCGATTGTTATTAAAGTCTCGAATTAACCGAATGTCAGCGTCGCCGCTGAGTCCGCCCAATCTAATGTTGACACCCTCAAAAGTTCCCAAAGAAAAGTTGTAAACATCAGTGGTATTCTGATTATTGACGTTACCTGTACGAGTAACATCACCTGATAAATTACCAAGTACAAATTCTTTAGGCAAAAGGTTGCTGAAACTAGATGAAAGGGGAAAAGTTCCAGACGGTTTAGTCGCAGATAAAGCTAAATCGTAACTGACACTGCCCGAACTACCTGGAGCAAAGCGAGATACTTCCGCAAAAAAAGTACCTGGGGAAGTTTTAAAGTTAATCGCCTCATCTTGATTGCTTCCCTTATTAGAAACAATTCCAACTTTTCGGTCGAAGTCGTCCAATACACCATTGAGGTTAGAGTCTCTAAACAGTCGGATGTCCGCATCATCGCCAGCACTGATGTTTGTCAGAGAAAGGTTAATGTTGCTGGCATCGGTGATTTTGAACTTAAAGACATCTGTTGGGTCTGTTGTAGTTAAACTGAACTTATCTTCAATAACAGGAGTGCTAGCTAGTGTACCAATATTGAAAAGTGCCATTTGTTTTGTCCTTTATGTGTTTAGTGTAATGTAGTTAATTTCAGATTAAGTTGTGGTTTGCATAAATGTAAATCTCCGATTTAAATGGAAATTTACTATGATAAATAGGAGTCGTAAATGATTTGTAAAATCTTGCATTCGTGCTGCTAATAGCCATGAATGATATTTTTTACAACTCTCGTAGGAATGCTATAACGGCTGATAATTGAATGAAAATAAGAAGATTTATTATTTTCAAGAGAGCCTTAGCCATTTCCTTTTGTGCTGACCTCGTTCAGAACCTGTTGTTTAACCATGAATCTAAATTAAGCTGTTTTTTCTAAAAGTACAGCATGAAAAAGACTTCAATAGTTAGGTGTTTTTAAGAAAATAAAAAGCGGTTTGTCTTATTTAGTCAGAAAAAGTCATATTGGATTTGGGCTAATTCCAGCAACACAACGTCAGGGATATCAAAAGCTAATAATTTAAGATATGAGTAGCCTTTACGATCGCCTACGGTGGGCGCTTTGCACCATCGCTAAAACCTATCGACTCAATGAGTAGGGGTATACTGTAAACGCAATGACTTTTAAAATTGCTGTAGCCAAATTGCTGTTAATATGTTGCACAAGCATGAGAAATTCTTAACACTAGATGTATAGTCAATCCTTAGCAGTCTAGTTCCTACTCTTTATAACTAAAGCAGTAATGAAATCCCTCAGTGACATCAAACAAGAAACAGACGTGCCTGTTGTGATTACAGATCGGCAAGGGTTCATCACTTATGTAAACGATCGCTTTACCTCTGTTTTTGGCTGGAGTATGGCTGAAATTAACGGTCAAATTATTACAGTGGTTATTCCACAAGGGTTTCATGCCCCGCACCATCTCGGCTTTTCCCGCTTTCTGTCAACGGAAAATTCTATCATTCTCAATCATCCACTGCGTCTTGTGGGACTAACCAAAGATGGCCGAGAGATTGAAGCCGAGCATTTGATTATGGCAGAGAAGCATCAGGGAGAATGGGTATTTATGGCCACATTACGTCCTCTTTAACAAAAATGCACAAAGGAGTAGACACACCAAATTTACCGACATCTGTGCTTCTAGAACAGGAGTTTGCTGATGAGTATAAATTTAACTGATTTGGTCAACCAATTACGGTCAACTTTGGGCAAAATCGAGGCAGCACTAGGGGCGATTGGTGATGCTATTGTCTGGACGGGCCGTGATGGCAAAATCCAATGGTGTAATTCTGCTTTCGACAAACTTGTTAACCAACCACATATTTTAGTTCTCAATGCTAAGCTGAGTGACTTGTTATTCCTGAGCTTAGATGGTGAAGCAGTTACACCAGAGTTTTATCCAAATATGAGGGTTTTAGAGGGCAACTATGAAATCGCACAAGAATACGAATGTCATAACAGCAGACATCCCTCGTTAATTTTAGAAATATCAGGCAACTGTGTCGAACTTCCAGGAGGCGACAAGTCATCTGTATTAGTAATTCGAGATATTACTCAAGCAAAACGCTCAGAAGCGGAACGCTCCTTAGCAGTACAAAAACAAGCAGAAACTTTGTCTCTTTTACAAGCGACACTGGAATCTACTGCTGATGGAATTATAGTTGTCAATGAACACTTGAATATATCGGTCTTTAATCAGAAATTTCTCCAAATGTGGTCGATGCCTGAATCTTTGTTGCAGTTTGGTAAAAGCAGCGAACGATTCAAGTTCATGTCCGAACAAACGCAAGATCCAGAAGCTTTTATTGCCAAAACAAAGAAACTTTTATACGAGCAACCAGAACAGGCAGCTTTTGATTTAGTAGAGATAAAAGATGGACGCATTTTTGAGCGTTATTGTCAACCCCAATGGCAAGACGACAAAATTATTGGACGTGTTTGGAGCTTTCGAGATATTACCGAACGCAAGCTGGCTGAAGCAGCCTTGCTCAAGAGCGAGCAAAAATTTCGCCGCTTGTTCGAGAATTCTCAATTTGGGATTTTACGCAGTCGTCTTGAGGATGGACTAGTTTTAGATGCCAATCAACGCTTTGCTGAGCTATTAGGCTACAGTTGTGTGGCAGACGTAATTGGCAAATTTACCACAGATTTTTATACCAACTCCAGCGATCGCCAGCATCTATTAACCCAACTGCGTCAAAAAGGTTCGCTCAACAACTTTGAACTCAAGTTTCATCGCTGTGATGGCGAGGTGCGCTGGGGCTTATTTTCCTTACGTTGGAATGTGGAAGACAGTTGTTTGGAAGCAGTAGTAGCTGACATCACCGATCGCAAACAGGCAGAAGAAGCTCTACGTCGCAGCGAACAAAAATACCGCAACATTTTTGACAACTTTCAAGTGGGGATTGCTCGTATTCGCTTAGGAGATGGAATGTTTCTCGAAGCCAACCAACGGCAAGCCCAAATTTTAGGTTATGATTCTCCTGCCGATCTCATCGGCAAGAAATTGACAACAGATTTTTATGCAAATCCAGACGATCGCCAAAAACTATTAAGAGAATTAGAACAGCATGGCGAACTGCGTAACTTTGAAGTCCAAATACGTCGTCGCGATCGCTCCCTTGCTTGGGGACTATTGTCCCTGAGGCGAAATGTTGAAGACGGTTGTATAGATGCCGTAATTGCAGATATTAGCGATACCAAGCAAGCCGAAGCAGCACTTGAGCATCGTGCTAGGGAGGACAATCTACTCGCTAGCATTTCTCGCCAATTTATCGACCAGGATGCAGATACCGCCATTAACTTTACACTAAAAGCGATCGCGGAATTTATGGGGGCTGAGTGTAGCTGTATCTTTGAATACCACGAGCAACAACAGCAATTTCATATAGCCCATGAGTGGCGCAATCCTAGCAGCACCTTATTATTGGCTAATGCCAGTACATCTGAGCCATTACCTTGGTTTTATAATCAAATTCTCAACGGTAATCCTATCCAAGGTTTACAAGCATCCCGCAATGCAGACATATCTCCAGAAGCGATTCTGGAGGCAGATTTAATTAAATCTGTAGTAGCTGTACCAATGATTTATTCTGGCAAAGTTGTCGGACTACTCGAATTAGATGCTATTAATAAATCTAAAACTTGGAGTCAAGAAGAAATCAACTTACTGCGACGGGTAAGCGAACTTATAGCCATTGGGCGATCGCGGTATAAAGCTGAAGAAGCCCTAAGAATTGCCAAAGAAGCAGCCGAAACTGCCAATCGTGCCAAAAGCGAATTTCTTGCAAACATGAGTCACGAACTTCGTACTCCTCTTAACAGTATTCTTGGTTTTACCCAGCTAATGAGCCGCGATTCCTCTATCAATGCTTCCCAGTTGGAAAATTTAGAAATAATTAGCCGCAGTGGAGAGCATTTGTTGACCTCGATCAATGATGTGTTGTCAATGTCCAAAATTGAAGCGGGCTTAACAACATTGAACAAAAACAGCTTTGACTTGTACGCTCTACTTGATTCACTCGAAGAGATGTTTCAACTCAAAGCAGAATCCAAAGGTTTACAGTTGATATTCGAGCGCAGACCTGAAGTTCCTCAATACGTGCACACAGATGAAAGTAAATTGCGTCAAGTCTTGATTAACCTCATTGGTAATGCGGTCAAATTTACTCAAGAAGGCGGCGTTAATTTGCGAGTTCGGATAAAAGAAGAAAGTAAACTACAACCGCCAGAAAATATACAAGTAATCAAAAACTCCCACTCCTCATTCTGTCGGCTGCACTTTGAAGTTGAAGACACCGGGCCAGGGATTGCACCTGCTGAAATTGAAAAGTTGTTTAAACCCTTTGTCCAAACAGAAGCAGGTTGGAAATCTCAGCAAGGAACGGGTTTAGGCCTAAGTATTAGCCAACAATTTGTACATTTAATGGGAGGAAATATTAGTGTTAGCAGTACTTTAAGTCAAGGAACGATTTTTTCTTTCGATCTGCAAATTAGCCTAGCCGAAGAAGCTGAAACTCCTATTCGACAGCTAAAACAACGAGTAATTGGTTTAGAGGCGAATCAACCAACATATCGAATTTTAGTAGTTGAGGATAAGTGGGAAAATCGTCAACTCTTAGCCAAAATCCTGCTATCCCTTGGCTTCGAGGTACGTCAGGCTGAAAATGGTCAAGAAGGAGTGAAACTTTGGCAGACTTGGGAACCGCAACTAATTTGGATGGATATGCAGATGCCTGTGATGGATGGATATGAAGCTACTAAACAAATCAGAGCTACTTTAAAGGGCCAAGCTACTGTCATCATTGCTCTAACTGCTAGTGCTTTTGAAGAGGAACGATTTGTAATTTTATCGGCAGGCTGTAATGATTTTGTACGTAAGCCCTTTCGAGAAGAAGTAATCTTAAATATGATGTCTAAATATTTAGGAGTGCGCTATGTATATGCAGAAAAACCCCTTCCAAAAGACGAACTTACCGAAAATTCAGACTTGAAACTTTTATTATTAAAAGATATTTTGGCTCAGATGCCCGCTGAGTGGGTGACACAGCTACACCAAGCGGCACTGTGTACTGATGAGAAACTAATTTTTAACTTAATCGAACAAATTCCTGAAGAATCTGCTCTTTTAGCAAACACTCTGTCTGATTGGGTTAATAACTTTCGTATTGATAAAGTTATTGATTTGACACAACCGAAGAGTGACAAAATTTAACTTTAAGATTGATACAAATGGTAGGCTCTTGAGGCAGGGGGAGCAGGGGAGCAGAGGAGCAGAGGAGAGGCTCATACAAGTTCTTTCCCCTCTGCCCCTGAAGCTAACCACCATGCAAAGTTTCCTTGGCAGACTACTAGTATTACGCCAAGGCAACGCAAGCGGGGGAAAGGTTTTTTATCCTTTACCCTTTTCCCTTTAACCTTTACCCAACTTCCACCTAAGATTTTTGGGTTGCCAGACTACTAGCTGTCTCCCTAGCAGCTTCTCGCACCCGCTCCACATCGCGCATCGGTGGTGCGCCAAACAACCGCTTGTACTCCCGGTTGAAGTGCGAGGCATCGTCATAACCCACACGGTGGGCAGCACTGGTAGCGTCAAGGTTTTCCCCCAGCATCAGACGGCGAGCTTCCTGGAGCCGCAGTTGCTTCTGGAACTGTAAGGGACTCATTGCAGTGACAGACTTGAAGTGATGGTGGAAGCCTGAGACACTCATTCCAAGATCTTGGGCAATGCTTTCAATACGAAGCGGCTCCTTAAAGTCTTTATGGAGTCGTGCGACGGCTTTGGCGATGTGGTGAGTGTTGCCACCCAGAACTACAATATGACGGAGCCGACTACCTTGTTCTCCCATTAGAAGTCGGTAAATGATTTCCCGTGTGACTAAGGGCATCAGAACCTGAGCTTCGGCGGGGGCGTCCACAAGCCTAACGAGCCGTACTACGGCATCCAACAGAGGCGCATCCAATGGACTCACGTCTATCGCTTTTACATTGGCACGACTTTGTGGTGAGGGATACCCCGCCTCGACCATGACTGAACCGACAAGGGTGGGGTCGAGATCCAAGCGAAGGCTAAGGTACGGTTGCTCCTTGGATGCTTCAAGAATTTGGCTGACAATCGGCAGTTCGACCGTAGCAAGGAGATAATGCATCGGGTCGTACTGATAGCGATCGCTGCCCAGAAGAACTTCTTTGCTGCCTTGGGCAATTATACAAAAGGCAGGGACAGAGACACTATGAACGCATTCCGAAGGTGAAGAGGAGCGGTTGAGGTGCAATCCTTTGAGCGGCTCAATCGTCCCATCCTTACGGATAGCCTGTGCAATGCGGTCAGTCAGTTCGTCTCTGTTGGCTTGCGCTCTCTCTACCTCACGCTTTATCTGCTGGTCGTTCATTAAATCTATATCGGACTTTTCACTCGTTTTGGCAGCGTTCATTTCTAAGTTTGCAGGATTGTACAACGATCTTAGACGATCGTCATATTGCTCGCTCTTGAAAATTCATAGAATGAAGCTAAAGCAATGAAACATGGTTCCGGCTTCTTGTAAGGATTCTGGATTTTTATCTAAGACAAAGCTCAGTTTTGATTGTGCAAGAGACTCGCTTACTGACAACCAAAATGTCATCAAAGCTAACCTTGCTTCTTAAAAAATCCATCCCTACAGATAGAGCAGGCATAAGTGCTCAATCTCTACGATTGGGCTAGCTACCCAAATGGCATCAAGTGAAGGAATTAAGCGATGGACATCAAAAGAAGTGGCTCACAGCCTTCCGCCAAAGGGTCGGCCGAGTATTTTACTGGCACTGTCCGCATTGACCCCCTGTTCGAGGCGCACGATCTAGCACGCGCCATCGGTGCCAGTGTCACGTTCGAGCCTGGTGCAAGGACAGCATGGCACACCCACCCGCTGGGTCAAACCTTAATCGTGACGGCTGGCTGCGGCCTTCCACAGCGCTAGGGTGTGCGATCGAGCAAATTTTTCCAGGAGACGTGATTTGGTTCTCATCGGGTGAGAAGCATTGGCACGGTGCCACGGCGACCACCGCCATGACGTACATCGCCATTCAGGAAGCACTCGATGGCAAAGTCGTCGAGTGGATGGAACATGTTACTGACGAGCAGTACCAGATATAAGCAGTAATGTAAGGAGAACACACCATGTACAAAACGAAAGCTTATTCCGCAGCCAGTACAACATCGCCCCTGGTCTCCGACACCATCGCCCGGCGCGATCCAACCGAACATGACGTACAGATCGAAATCCTCTTCTGCGGGATCTGCCACTCCGACCTCCATTCAGTGCGTAACGAGTGGAGCAACTTCGTGTCCACTGTTTACCCGATTGTTCCCGGTCATGAGATCGTCGGCCGCGTCACCAAAGTCGGCTCGGCAGTTACTAAGTATAAGCCCGGCGATCTCGCAGGGGTCGGCTGTATGGTCGATTCCGATGGAACCTGCCCCCAGTGTAAAGCTGGCTTTGAGCAGTTCTGCCCTTCCATGACCCTCACCTACAACTCCCCGGACAAGCACCTTGGAGGCGTCACCTATGGCGGCTACTCCAACAGCATTGTCGTTGATGAACGCTTCGTTCTGCGCGTTCCCTCTAACCTCGAACTTGGTGGGGTTGCGCCGCTCCTTTGTGCTGGAATCACAACATACTCGCCCATGCGCCATTGGGGTGTCACCAAGGGCAAGAAGGTCGGCGTAGTTGGTCTCGGCGGGCTGGGACACATGGGCGTGAAGTTTGCCCATGCGTTCGGAGCCTACACCGTTGTCTTCACCACTTCACCCGATAAGAAAGAAGACGCGCTCCGCCTGGGTGCCGACGAAGTTGTCGTCTCCCGTAATGCTGACGAGATGCAAAAACACGCTGGCAGCTTCGACTTCATCCTCGACACCGTATCCGCCACTCACGACATTAATGCCTATCTCAACCTGCTCGGACGCGACGGCAACATCACCCTTGTTGGCGCACCTGCAAAGCCGCTGGACATCTCGGCATTCAGCCTCATCATGGCCCGCCGCAGTCTCTCCGGCTCTAACATCGGTGGCATCGCCGAAACCCAGGAGATGCTCGACTTTTGCGGCAAGCACAACATCACCGCCGATGTCGAAGTCATCCCCATCCAAAAGGTTAACGAAGCCTACGAGCGACTGCTCAAATCCGATGTGAAGTACCGCTTCTGTATCGATATGGCATCACTTAAATCTGAATAACCGAGGTGGAACCTCGAAGGAGTAACAATGCAAAAGCGCAAACTTGGAAACAGCAACTTAGAAGTTTCGGCGATCGGGCTGGGCTGCATGGGAATGAGCTTTTCCTATGGGCCGCCCAAAGACACACAGGAGATGATCGCTCTTCTAAGGGCCGCCATCGATCGCGGCATAACATTCTTTGACACCGCCGAGGTCTACGGCCCGTTCGCCAACGAAGAGCTTGTGGGGGAAGCCCTCGCTCCCTTCCGCAGCCAAGTGGTTATCGCCACCAAATTCGGGTTCGATCTGAGTCCGAATTCCGATCCCCGCGGGATGAAAGGTTCGCCAGCACTGAATAGCCGACCGGAGCATATCAAGCAGGCCGTTGAAGGTTCGCTCAAGCGGCTCAAGGTCGAGGCGATCGACCTGCTTTATCAGCACCGGGTTGACCCGAACGTGCCTATCGAAGATGTGGCAGGAGCGGTGAAAGAACTGATTCAGGAAGGTAAGGTTAAGCACTTCGGTCTTTCTGAAGCAGGAGTGCAAACGATCCGTCGCGCACACGCAGTTCAGCCTGTGACTGCTCTCCAGAGCGAATACTCGCTGTGGTGGAGAAAGCCTGAAGAGGAAGTGATACCGACGTTATCGGAACTTGGAATCGGCTTTGTCCCCTACAGCCCTCTGGGCAAGGGTTTTCTCACGGGCAAGATAAACGAAAGCACGACCTTTGACAGCTCCGACTTCCGCAGCACCCTGCCTCGCTTCACGCCGGAGGCTCTCAAGACGAATCAAGCCCTGATTAATCTGCTCGGCAGCATTGCCCAACAGAAGCAGGCGACACCTGCTCAGATTGCGATCGCCTGGCTGCTGGCCCAGAAGCCCTGGATTGTGCCCATCCCAGGTACCACGAAACTGCATCGCTTGGACGAAAACATTGGGGCAGTCTCAGTGGAACTCACGCCCGACGATTTGCATGACATCGATGACGCCGCCTCCAAAATCCCGGTGCAAGGAGCTCGCTATCCCGAAAAGCTGGAGCAATTGACCGGTCGCTAAGCCTCGATTACAGTAGACTTCTTGCAGAAGTCGGGAAAAGGGAAAGGGGGAAAGGTTTGGTATTTTCCCTTTTCCCTTTCCCCTTATCTTGGTTAATTGGTATAAGCAAGGCAACACGTCATGGTTGATGTAGTAATTGGTTTGATGTTAGCGAACAGTGCTTTTTATACTCGAAAGTCACCATTCCCAATCCTAAAACAACTATCAATGCCCACCCGAATGCGCCTATAAAAAATAATCTTTGAAATTTAGCTGCTTTTTGCTCTTGAGCTAGTCTAGCTCTAACTTCTTTAGTTCGTTCTGCTATCAGCCGCGCCTCAACTTCTCGCCGATCGCATTCTTGGCTAGCTGTTAAAAACTGATAATCCAAATCCCTCAAGCTTTTGCCTTGCGACCAAGCTAAAGCTTCAAGTAAGGCTGTCCCGCGTAAGAGTCGTGAAGTGTCACAGCTTTGGGAGGCTACCCAAGCGTTAAATGCTTGGGAGTAAGGACGCAATTTTGCTAATTGTTTTTCTACCCAAGTTTGATTAAAAACCTCTTTATAAATACGGTTTTTTACTATTAATTGCCCTTGCTGCTTGATAACCAACCCCGACAACAGCAGTTCTATTTGCTCTTCTCCATCATCACAAGCTATCTCAATTCCCTGTAAAATTTGCTGGTATAGTACCAGTAAACCTCCAGCACGCTGCTCATTTCGCAGCAGGCGATCGCGGATTGTTTTTAAATGCTCTGGTTCATCATTTTCTTCCCAGTTATCAATAATATGCGTTCGTACTAGCTTTTCTAAAATCAATGATGGAAATTGGTAATAAAAATCAATCAGATGATGGTTAATAATCGGTAGATGATTATCTAATTTAAAATGCTCGTCAGTTTCCTTAATCCTATGTTCTTGAATATCTTTGCTGCCATGATTTCTTTCTTTAATTGCTATTTCGCACAGTTTTTGCGTGAGAAATGGTTGCCCATTTGTCCAACTCAGAATATCTTTCATAACTGCCATCGGATTAGCTACTCTCCCTTCTAATCCTTCAGCTAGCGGTTGCACTTCTGATAAATTAAAGCCTTGCAAATCAATAGATTTTCCAATATTAAACGGAGTAGAATTAGAATCAGAAATTAAGCCTGAAGGCGTTGTCACTCCAAATAATGCCCAAGTTAAACGATTATATTCTGGGTTTTCTGCCCGTTGATTGTAACAAGCCCTAATTAAAGTAAAAAATTCTCCAACGGGGAAATTTAAACTCAGAATACTATCAACTTCATCAACAAAAATAAAAATTTTCTCAGATGAGAGATGGACTAATAAAATATCTTCAATAAACAAGCTCAATCGCTGTAGTGCAGGTAAATCTTCTCGCTCATTCCACCAAGCTTTTAAATCTACTTTGCCCCAGAGATTAAACCCTCTTAATAAGTCAACAACTATGCCCTTGTACCATTGGGAAGAGGTGATATTGCCGCTACCGATGCGAGTCATATCGATAGAGGCACAACTATAGCCAGCTTGTTCTAATCTATGCCGAGTTCGCAAACGTAAGCTAGACTTACCCATCTGTCGGGAGCTAAATACATAACAAAACTCACCTTGAAGCAAAGCATCGTAAAGTTCAACGTCAGCCTGACGCTCTACATAGGTAGGTGCATCTACTTTGAGACTACCGCCGATTTGATATTCGTACTTGCTCATACTTTTAACTTAATTGTTCGCGGAAATACAGTCGATATAACTCACAACTGGGTACAGCCTGATTCCCTTCAAGTTTTACCAAACCCATGCTTTCTAATTTATAGGCAGCGATCGCTTCTAATTGCACGCTGTCTGAAGATGCCAGAACTGATTTGAGCGCCGTAACTAATTCTGGATGCTCTTGCAGGTTCGCTAGGTGATGCCTTAGATAGCTACTATAAATCCCCGAAATAGTAGGAGCTTCCTGTAATAAACGTTCTAGAGTTAACTCTTGATTAGCTAAGTTATAGAAAGCAATACGAGCTAGATATGGATGTCCACCAATGGTTGCTACTAGAGAAGCTAGCTTTTGTACTCCCACCTCGCCTTTCGCATATTCCAGTCCATGCCGGATTGCTAAATCCTGCATTTGCTCTAAACTAAATTCTGGTAATTTAATCGGTAATCCCACATTAAACGGGGATTGATTAATATCTAATGGAATATAAGCTTCAGTGGCATGAACTACTAATAGTCGCAGTTTTCCCCAGATCTCCAGTTCTGATGCATCTTCATACCAGGAGCGCAGTAAAGCCAGAAAGTCGCTACATATTTCTGGATACTCAAAAATCCTATTCACTTCATCCAATGCCAACACTACCGGAGAGTCAATTTTTGAGAGCAAATACCCCTGAAGATATAATGTGCAGCTGACTTTACTACCGATATCCTCATCCCAATAATCATTAAGTTTTGACTCTAGTTGCAATTGCTGACTGATATTGGCACAAAACCACCGCAAGAATTTTTCCAAGCTAGTGAATACTTGGCTATCTGCTCTTTGGAAGCTGATGGTGACAGTATGCATTCCATTTTTTCTAGCATGAGCCAGAATTCTCTGCATTAGAGAGGTTTTGCCCATATGGTTGGGAGCTTTAATCCGAATCAGGCTGCCGGGTTTCTTGATTTCGGAATATGTGCGTTCTTCAATGGGCGGACGCTCAATATAAAAGCCAGAATTCAGAGGTACGGGGCCGTTGGGAGTTTCTAAGTCGGGATTGGGGGTTAAAGATTTTTGTTGCGATACACTGCCCAACAAACTAGATAGTCTTTGACTCAAAGAAGTATCGTTATTTTTAACTTCTATATCTTCATAAGTATTTTTTACTTCATTTATGGTTGTAATTAATTGCTGGTGATTCAAAATCGGCAACGCATTTTGTAAATTTTTTTGCAAAATATTAGTTTGCGATCGCCTTCTAATTACTGAACGAAAATTACTTTTTGTCACCTCTTCTTGTAAATTATTTGACAATAGCTTCCATAGCCTAGAACCCACATCTTTAATATAATTAGCATCGTAACCAGAGTTGTCTGCTATCTCTGCATAGGTTTTTCCTTCCCAAGCTTGGCGGAATACTAGCTCTTGGATATCGCTTAATCCTGGTTCGATTAATGTATCTAAAATTACCAACGCTTCTTCTATGTTCATTTTTAAAAAACTTTATTGTAAAAATTGATTTAACTAACAAATAAAACTTTAACTGTATCTGATTATTTCATACTTATTTTAAAAAATAATTAATAATTTCTTATACCACTAAGTTAGTCAGTGCTATACTGTTGAGCTTGTATAATCCAGCAATTATGTAGTCTGTTAGGCATGGAAATTTCCTACGTTAGCAATTTATGAGATACCGCGCATTACTACAGAAGTAATCTTGACCTTTAAACTGAATATAATTGACAGTCACTTTCACATTAATATGCTGACCATCTTGAGTGATATGTATAGTATCTATCTCGTAAGAGTCTCTTTGTCTAAACTCTGGTAACTTTGATTGCCAAGTAGCAAGCCCAAAATTTGGGTCAATCTCTTGAATAGTCATACCTAGCAATTGTTCGCGGGAATATCTCAGACTATGGCAAGTTGCTTCATTCACATAAACAATTAGGGCATCGGCATTGATGAAAAGTATCGCATCTTTCGATCTATCTAGATAAAACTGACTCAACCGTAAGGCTAACTCGGCCTTTTCGCGATCGCGTAGGGCGGCTTGGCGATCGCTAATTTCCTGTTGCAAGCGTGCGTTCTGCTCAATTAGTTGCTTTTGCAGCCTCTGAATAATCAAATTATTTTCTACACGAGCAAAAACCTCTTCTTCACTAAACGGTTTGGTGATATAGTCCACCCCACCAACAGCAAAGGCTTTAACTTTGTCAAGTACCTCATCCAAAGCACTGATAAAAATTACTGGAATATTACGTGTTTTATCGTCAGCTTTCAGGTGTTGACAGACTTCATAGCCGTTCATGTCCGGCATCATCACATCGAGCAAAATTAAATCTGGCGGTGCGGCCTGTGCTGTTTTTAATGCTGTTTGCCCATTAATTACGCGGCGAATTTCATACCCCATCTGAGTGAGCATAGCAGATAAAAGTCTTAGATTGTCTGGGGTATCATCCACGACTAAAATATTAGCTTTAGGGGGCTGAACCTGATTTTTATCCATATTGTTCTGGCTGTGTTAAATCAATGACTCGAACGATAGACATAACTAACCCCTAAATATTTTGCCATCTTATTTAAGATTGCTTCTTCACAACAGGGCTTACGCACAAAATCGTTACATCCTGCCAATACAATTACAATGAAATCTAGCTTAAAAGTGCTGAGTTCCGAGTAAAAATCTTACTTCCTAGTCCCTAGTCCCCAGTCACTCTTTCTATTTCTCCCCCTGATAATTCCCATTGATTAAAAATTTCCTTGATGTGCTTAATTGCTTCATCGCCTGCTTGACTGGGAGTAATCCGGTCTACAAGTATCCGTTGGAGAGCCTTACCCCAGACATTTTCCTTTAAAACTATGGTGTAGGCAGGATTTAAGCTACTGTAATATGGGCGCGTTTGACGTGTAGTTAGTATCTTGGTTACAGATGAAACCTGTGGATCTGATGGGTTTGACCAAAAGGGATCTTGCCATACAGATTTAAGTACGGGAAAATGACGACCACCACCAGCCTTGAGATAATCATTCATTACCTTTGGCTGAATTAAATAAGCTAGAAAATCTTTAGCAGCTTTCTGATTTCGGGACTTGGCAAACAGAACAGCTTCTTTCATGATAAATAGATAGCGTATGGGTTTGCCATTAGGTTTATTGGGAAATCCCAAAATGCCTAGTTTTTTATACGTATCAAGATCTGCTCGTAGAGTCACAGGAATCGAGAGTGTACTGTTGGGTGTCATCACCAGACCTCGATTCAGTAAATAGCGATTATTATCTGGATTTAACCAAGTGATGGAGTCTGATGGTACGTAGCCATCTTGGTAAAATTTTGCATACCACTCTAGGCTTTTAATAATGCCTTGACGCACTTGAGGCTCGTCAACTAAAAGTCGCCCTTGATTATCTAGAAGTTTTACATCATAAGCTTCTAAAATTGTCTCAAACATATAGTAAGTATCAGAAGCACCTGTAGAGTAGGTAAAGCCTAAACCGTAAATGTTCTGATATTGTTTTTGCTGTGACCTCAATTTAATCTGTACTTGTTTCCAGAAATTCCAAAAACCATCCCAATCACTAGGAATATCGCTTTCACTCAAACCTGCTTGTTTGAGCAAGTCCCGCCAGTAAAAAATTTGAATTGTACCTTCGTGAAGTGGCACAGCATAGTAACTACGTTTTTGATTTTTATGATTGTAAAAATATACAGCTTCTAATATCTCCTTTGGATACAAATTTTTCACTGGTTCGATAACATCAGAAACATCAGCTAGTTGGCCTTCCCAGGCCAATCGCGGATCTAACTCTGTTTGTGCGTTGTAACCGACTAAAATATCAGGTGGATTACCTGTCTTAATAGCCCTTTGAGTTTTTTGTGGAACTCCATCATTTGTATAAAAAGTAATCTCAATTTTGTAGCCACTTTGTTTTTCCCAATTACTAACAACCTGTCTCAAGGCTTCATCTTCTTCTACAGTGAAACCTTTATCCCACAACAACTTAATCGCTTTACTATCAGTAGTGGACTGTCCAACCAAGGAGGAATCAGATTGGGTTTTATCGTTACAAGCAACCATTATCAAGCTTAGTATCAATACCATTAGCATATAGCTATGACTACTTAGTATTGACATTATGGTAAATATCTGCTGGTTTTTCCAATATTGAGTAATTTGACTGGTTTTGAGTTTCAATATCATACTCCTATAATTTAGAGAAAGATAGGAAAATATACACACTCAATTTTTACGCTGATACCGGATTTTTTGCGATTACTCAGCTTCTTTTAAGATAGTGATTTCAAGAGGCAGGAGGAACCCACCCTTAAAAGAGTGGGATTGAAGCAAGGACGTTTTATATCGGCTACGCTAACCCTACAAGGCAGTCTCGGTATAATTATCTGTTTAAACGTGGCTCTAGACGCAGAACTAAAGTTTTAATTGATACCTAAAACCTCCTGCCTTCTGCCTCCTAACTCCTGCCTTCTTGGTAATTTCGTTCCTACTAGAACTGTAGTAGAGTTGGTAAAGTTCATCTTTCATGTTTGGTAGTTTCTCCTGATTTTTCTTCAATACCTTTTGCTTTGGCCGATCGCCGATAAAAGCTGATGGAGTTCTCGAATAAACACCTGACTAAGAAAATTGCCAGTTCCTTTTTACTCTTGTCTCTATTGAGTGTTGGAGCTGTGGCAGGAGTGGCTTTCATCAATGCCAGAGAGGCTCTCAAGCAAGCAGCATTCAATCGGCTGAATGTGGCTGCAACCCTTAAAGAGGAAGAAATTACTCGTTGGTTTGAAGACCAACAACGAGATTTTTGGCTGACGACTAAATTTCCTGACGTACAAGTAAAATTAAATACTCTTTTAAGTATTAAAAAATCTGCTCCAGAATATGAGGATGTTACCACAGTTTTATCTGAGTATTTTCATGAAGTAGCAAAGCTAAAACCTAATTTCACAGAGATTTTTATTCTCGATCTCAGCAATCGAATTGTTCTATCTACTGACCGCAAGCGCGAAGGTCAATATGAGATTTTAAGTAATATTACTTATATAGAAGATTTTCAGCCTGGATACAAATTAGCTCCTATTTTCTATGTCTCTCCTGTCACTGGGAAACCATCGGTGACATTGGCAACGAATTTACGTGACAAAGCAGGGGTAAGACGGGGAATGATTTTAGCTCACCTCAGCTTAGACCGAATCGATCGAATTGTCAGGGAACGTACTGGATTGAGTCAAAGCGGTGAAACTTATTTAGTTGGCTCGTTAATTACTAAGAATACCTTGATTTCCCAAGCAACAATCAAAAACAAAGAGTTTCCCAACGGAATTAGGAGCAAAGGTATTGATGCTGCCATGAGTGGATTTAGTGGCTCTGGGTTATATACCAATTATGCGGGAGTACCAGCGATCGGCGTGTATCGTTGGCTCGACGATCAAGATTTAGCTTTATTGGTAGAAATGCACCAGGCAGAAGCCTTTGCGCCTGCGCGTCATTTGGCGGGGACAATTGTCCTAGTGGCTATGGTGTCGGTGGGGGGACTATTAGTTGGTGTTTATTGGCTGACGCGACAGTTAAAATTGGCTAGCGAAAAGTTAGAGAATTACGGTCACCAATTAGAGGTAAAAGCTCAAGAAGCTGAAGCTGCTAATCGTGCCAAAAGTCAATTTTTGGCAAATATGAGCCATGAGTTGCGTACTCCCCTCAATAGTATCCTTGGGTTTACTCAGATTATGACCCGCGATCGCTCCATTAACTCTTCTCAGTTAGAATATCTCGAAATTATCAGTCGCAGTGGCGAACATTTGCTGACATTAATTAATGATGTTTTATCCATGTCCAAAATTGAGACTGGTAGAATTACACTCAATGAAAACAGCTTTGACTTATACAATCTCCTCAATTCTCTAGAAGAGATGTTTCAGATCAAAGCCGAATCTAAAGGTTTACAGCTAATATTTGAATATAATTCTGAAGTTCCCCGATATATACGTACAGATGAAAGTAAATTACGTCAAGTATTAATCAATATTTTGGGAAACGCTATTCAATTTACCTCAGCAGGGTATGTGATTCTACGCGTCAAATTAGAAAATCAAAATTTGCAAATTTTTCAGCAAAAATCTTCAAACACTGATTATCTTGATTTTGAAGTAAAAGATACGGGTATTGGCATTTCACCAGATGAAATAGATCGATTGTTTAAACCTTTTGTGCAAACAACAGCCGGGATAAAATCTCAACAAGGAACTGGTTTAGGTTTAACCATTAGCCAAAAATTCGTTCATCTGATGGGAGGAAATATTACCGTTAACAGTCGCCTGGGTCAGGGAACCATTTTTAATTTTAAAATTTACATTAGTCCAGCCAAAGAAAACGAAATCCCTACTCAACAATTAAACAGACAGGTAATTGGTTTAGAACCGAATCAACTAAATTACCGAATTCTCATAGTTGAAGATAAACAGGAGAATCGTCAACTTTTAGTGAAAATTTTAGCGCCCCTTGGTTTTGACGTGCGTGAAGCTGAAAATGGTGAAGAAGGGTTGAAACTTTGGGAAAGCTGGGAACCGCACCTGATTTGGATGGATATGCGGATGCCAGTTATGGATGGGTATGAAGCTACTAAAAAAATCAGAGCTAATTTAAAGGGTCAGGCTACTGTAATTATTGCTCTGACAGCTAGCGCCTTTGATGAAGAACGCTCTCTGGTACTATCAGCGGGTTGTAACGATTTCGTGCGTAAACCATTTCGAGAAGAAGTAATCTTCGATAAAATGGCAAAATATTTAGGGGTTCGTTATGTTTATGCACCCGATATTGTACAGATAAAAATATTAGAGACAAATCCGGATTTTGAACTTTCATCTTTAAAAGAATTATTAAATCAAATGTCTGGTGAATGGGTAACACAATTACACCAAGCAGCACTATGTACCGATGAGAAATTAATTTTTAGCTTGCTAGAGCAAATTCCTCCAGAATCTGCCTATCTAGCAAATACATTAACTGATTGGGTAAATAACTTCCGAATTGATAAAATAATTGAATTAACACAACTCTAAAAGAGGAACTGTTTCACTCCATCTCCCAGCTCAATACTTAGTACTAGCTAAAACCGCTACTTTTGTCTTTGATTTCAAAAGTTTGTGAGGGAATTGACTTTTTTGGTTGGTTACTTTGTCCTGATATCACATACTCGATCGCGAGATTGATGCTATTTTATTTTTGCACAAACTTTTTTATCCCAATCGCGATACAAGTTATGACGCTCAATTTATATTTACTGCGACATGGAGAAACTACTTTTAGTCAAAGTGGTAATTTCTGTGGTGTAACTGATGCCCAGTTGACAACAGAGGGGATGCAGATGGCACAGAGTTTTGCCGATGTTTATCAAAAATTGAAGTGGGAAGGGGTTTATGTTAGCCCGATGAAGCGCACAATTGCAACAGCCAAGCCATTTTGTGATGCTATCGGTATGGATATGCAGGTGCGTGACGGACTTAGAGAAGGTAGTTACGGCGAATGGGAAACTAAAAGTAAATCGTTTGTCCAAGAAAATTACGCCCAAAACTATATAAAATGGTTGACAGAACCCGCTTGGAATGCACCAGTAGGTGGAGAAACTGCGGTAGATATTGCTAACCGTTCTATGCCTGTAATTGCTGAAATTCAAGAAAAACATCCCCAAGGTAATGTTTTAGTAGTTTCCCATAAAGCTACGATTCGGATTCTGCTTTGCAGTTTACTGGGAATTGATTTGGGGCGCTATCGCTATCGGGTGAATATTTTGGTCGCGTCGGTAAGTATGGTTAAATTTGACGTTCATGGGCCTTTGTTAGAAATATTAGGCGATCGCTATCATATACCCGATGGTATTCGCTCTCGTCCGGGAACATAATAGTCTCTACTAGTAGTTTGTCAAGAAACTATTGACATGATATCTGCGGAAAGCGCCAACAAAATCTAGGCCAGAAATCTAAGAGCAAGAAAAAGTAATTAATCTGAAGTTACCCCATCTTAGCTTCTGGTTGAGCTAAGATAGCCGCAATTTCGTCCCCTGGCAATCCCACCATCACTCCCTCAAGGTTAACGCAGTCCTGCTTTTGCTGTGGGTACTAACGCCTTCAATGCCCAAGAGATGGCATTCTTTCAGGACTTGTATAGAAATTGGCACTCAACACCCTACCCCTGCACCCTCCCCCAAACCCTTGATTTTTCGTATCACTGCGTAAGTCCTGTAATGTAGCCATGTGAAGGTTCAGAATAGCTTACGATGTCTTTATATGAAGCGTGTGTTAGAATTTAATTGCTTGCAACTTGCAAAGCAAAAGATTGAACAATAGAGAGAAAACATTATCGCAATCCAAAAGCAACAAATTAACTCGCAAATCAAGTCACCTCAAGTGTACTTGATCGACCATGAGAATAACAATCGTGGTATAATCGATACGCGTGAGGCTCTACAGCTAGCGCAGAGCGTAGAACTTGACTTAGTTGTAGTCTCCGAAGGCAAAGAAGCTCCAGTAGCGAAGATCCTCAACTATGGTAAGTTTCAGTATCAAAAGAAAAAGCGTCAGACACAGAGTGCTAGACCAACGGTAAAAGAAGTCCGGCTGCGTCCTAACGTGGGAGTGGCTGATTACAATTTACGCATCGAGCAAGCGGTTGGTTGGTTGAGTAAAGGCGATTCAGTGAAGTTTGTTATTCGTTTACGAGGTCGCGAAAATCAATATCGCGAACAAGCTGGCGAAATGCTAGAGCGAATTGTAAATGCTCTGAGCGAAGTAGGTAAAGTTCACACCCTTGATAAACGCTCATTGATTGCTCAAGTCGTTCCAGCCTAAATTAATTTTCCAAATATTTTAAATTCTGTGGTGCGCTAAAGCCGAAAGCCGAAGCGCACCACAGCTTTTTGGGGGGAAGTGATGCTTTATGAAGTTATGCCAATTCTCTCAAATTGGGCAACAGATTCAAGCCTTGAAATCCAAATACAGTGGGAATTTCTTAATTGCGTTAGCGTACTCCTACGGAGAAGCAAGCTACGCGTAGCGTCTCGTAGAGAAGCGGGGCGTAGCCCGCCGTAGGCATCGTCAAAAATCATTAAAAATAGAAAAGTAAGTTCATTGCCAAGTTATGAAACTCAAAGTTGTATTAGAACCCAGTGACGAAGGTGAATATACTATTTATGTTCCTTCACTTCCTGGTTGTATCAGTGAAGGAGAAACTGTAGAAGAAGCATTAGAGAATATCCAAAAAGCAATAGAACTTTACTTAAAGCCATTGGAAGATTGAAGTTACTTTCCATCCTCCAATATTAATGTAGATTCAGCAGTACGCCCAAATTCTTCTGGTGCATATTGCAGGTGAACTTGGGCACCAGGCCAAGAAAATGTCCCAGGTGTCACAGAACGGACTAAATAATGCAGACTATAAACTCCTGGTTCGAGGTGGTTGGCGTAGGCGATAATGCGATCGCGGTAAATATTCCTAAACCCAAGTTGCCAACTATCGGCTTTTGCTTGTAATGCAGCCGTAGCAGTCTGAAAACTTGCATCCACCGCCTCAAAACCTGCTGGTAGTGGGTCTTTTATTACTATATGGTCTACGGGGCGATCGGCAATTATTTCTAAACCAATATCAAACACTTGTCCTGCTGCTAAAGTCAAGGGTTTATCGAACGCATAAAGACCTGTTTTTTGTAAAACTTTCTCTTCATTTACTTGACTAATTTCTCGCGTTATGCGTAAGCCATTAAATCTACCTGGTTGATTTCCTTGCAAACGATAATTATAAGCAACCAGATAATGTAAACTGCCATTACCTGATTTTTGTAGCATTAAATCGTGACGCCCGCGAGGTAATTGATTCATCGGCGTACTCAGCTGTAAGCTAGGATTTTTGTAACCTTCAAAACGATTTTCTCCTAACTTTTTCCCAGCTAATTGTACTGTGGCAACAAAATTCGGTGGCGTGGGTTGTAGTTGGCTATATTCAACTAAAGCTGTTAAAGCTTGGGCATTATTATAGTCAGTTTGCCACGTACCATTCCGCCGCAATGCGAGAAGACTTTGGAATAATTTATCTATGACTTCGGGTTTACTTTGTTTGGCAATAAATAAACGTAAAGCTTCCGCCTGCGTTGCCGTAGATGAACTCATCCATCCCCAACTATTTGGCAAACTTACAACTGCTGTGCGGCCAGTTTCATAGATATTTTGTTGCAGCTTGTTTACTAGTTGTTGAGATTCGTCTTGCCATTCTGGAAATTGAGATAAGTATCGCGCTAGTTTAATTTGAGTGACTAAATCAAAATTATTGCGCTGTTCGTAAATATCTGCCAGGAAGGTATTGCGCTTTTCACCTAGTTCTGACAAAGCAATTAAAGCCTTTAGTTGCAGTTGTCTTTTACATAGTATTGGTTTGCAAAAATCGTACTCTCCAGGGTTGGCTAAAACTTTTTGTAAATAAGCTTTCAGGCGAGACAACATTCCAGCATCAACTAAATTCGGGAACGCCTGATTTGCTTTTACCAGAGATTCAGCAGCATAAGAAGAAACCCAAGGGTCAGATTTTTCTTGTCCCGGAAAAGCAGCAAAACCACCATCGGCAATTTGTAGTTTTTGTAATTTTTCGATTGCTTGATTTGCTTGTTGGTTGGGATTAAATTCTGCAAATGTTTGCCCGTATTTTTCGCCGATAGTTTGGAGATTTGCAGCAATTGTTAATTGACTTGCTGCCGATTCTGCAAAAGGTAAATCATTATCTTCCAAAACCTGCTTTGCTGGTGCTTTAATTTCAGGAATCAAAGTACTCGCCAATTGAATATCTAAACCTCCTGCATCAGGAAAGGTATTTTTATCAACATTGAGGGGAATTTTTACTTGTTTTGCAGTGACACCAGTTTCTACAACTTGTTCTGTAATTTCAATTGGCTTAATTTCTAAAGGTACTTCAAAAGCATCTGCGGCTGTATTATTTAGCTGAGTGGTAAAGCGAACTTTACCAACTCCCACACTATCCGCCACCATTGGAAAGCGATAAGCTTGAGTTGCAGATTCAGTTTTGGTTTGTAAAGCAGTACTTGTGGGATTTTTATCAGCAAATTTAACTGTACCGCCAACTTCGCCATTAATTGAGAGATTTCCGGTGTTTCCGGTGTTGTTGGTGACGGATAAGCCAGCAAGAATGCGATCGCCTGGACGGGCAAACTGTGGCAAGATGGCGTTAGTTAGCAGTGGTTTGGTGCTAATAAAGGTCGCATCGCCATTACCAAAACGCAGATTTCCATCAGTCGCCACAGCCATCACCCGCCATGTCGTTAAGTCATCCGGTAATTTAAAAGTTATCTGTGCGTTACCATTAACGTTGGTGAGAACGGAACCGTTGTAGTAAGCCAAAGCTTGAAAATCGGTACGAGTGCGAGTATTTGCTGCGCCACTTGAGAAACCACCGCCATAACCCCAACCTTTTGGTTTTGCTACATCTTGTGGTTGTAAGATGACATCAGGTCGATTATCGCTAAAACGAGTAGAAATCGGCTGTTCTGCATAAACTGTATCAACCAAATTCGGCGGACGATAACCAGAAAGTTGTAACACCGCTTCATTCACCACCATGACTGTAAACTGTCCTTGGGTGGGGTTTCCTTGGTTGTCTTTTAATTCTAGTTGTACTGTTTCCTCTGCACCAGGTTCTAACGATGCTTGTAATGGCTTAACTTGCAGTTTTAAATACTTATCTTCAAAGTTAACTTTAAAAGGTGTAAAACCAATCTTCACCAAATTATCTAAACTTCCAGCTTCCACTTGGTTAATTGGTTTACCTTGCCTTACTAATACAGCTTCGATGGCTGCATTAGGTAACATTTCTGGCGTCACTTGAAATTGAATTTGTGGTGCGCCTCCTTGAACTTTGGTTATTTGCTGATAAAGGGGTTTATCTTTAATGACAGCAAAGTATAATTCCGCGTCTGGATAGGGAGATTGAATTAATGCAGTAGCAGTTTCGCCAGGTTTGAATTCTTTTTTATCTAGCTTAACTTCTAAAACATCTTTTTCTCTCGAACCCCAAAATACTGGATTTTCTCCAGTTGCCCAAATTTGCAAATCTGTGGCGCTTAATTCGCCTTTATCATCAGTAAAATTAGCTCTAATACGATACGAACCAGATTCAGGAGGTGTTAAATTTAGCGATTGTGGATTACTATCAGATGTAATTTCTGCTTGTTGGACTGTTTTATATTCAACTTGATTTTTTGGTGTCCGGCTACCTTCAACTAATTGTGTGACACTGCTGTATTTTATCTGTTGTAATTCTAGCCGTACCCGTTGACCTGTAATTAGTTTTCCTGTAGGGTCAGTTACAATGGCTTCAATAGGTAAAGCTTTCCCAGCATCAGCAATAAAATTACTTTTTAATCCAATCAGGCGATTACTTGGTAAAGCCGTAAAAGTTTGAGAATTCGCTACAGATAAATTAGAAACATCTGCAACTTGCACATCAACTCGGTAAGTCATGGGATATGGTAAATCTTTAGCTACTGTTACCGTTTGACTACTTTTACCATTAGTATCTAGTTGGGCATTAGTTTGCAAGACATCGCTAGATACAGTAGGAGATTCTTCCGGCCAAAACCATTGTCTACCAAAACTAAATTCTTCCCAACCTTTGGGAATGAAATTAGCTTGTTGGCGAGTGATAAAGTATTTCGCTTCTCCACCTTCTACAGGTGCGCCAAATAAATAATTACTAGTGGCATTAATATTGACTTTATCATCAATGAGAGCGAATTCTTTGTCTAAATTGAGTTCGACTTTAAAATTCGGTGGTTTAAATTCAGCTACCCGAAATTCTCCCGAAATTTCTTGTCCATTCTTGCCTTTTGCCTGGATTGTATAATATCCTAAGCGTTGAGTTTTTTGGATAGGCAATTCTAGAGAAAATGTACCAAACTCATTTGTAGTTTGCGTGCCTAAGTTAGTTTTTTGTCCATCGGGGTTGAGGAGAGTTAATTGATAAGCAGCATTTTTATCTTGCTGAATAGCACCATTCTGTAAATAATCAGCAAAACCAGTCAACCAAGCTTTTTCGCCTGGTTGATATAATTGTCTATCTGAAAAAATTACGCCGCGTGACTCTGGTTTGTTATCTTGCCAACCTGCATCAATGCCATAGCCATAAACGCCGCTATATTCTTCGGTTCTCGCAAATGCCCAATCTTGATTTTCACGGGCAATTACTAATACCTGCGGTGATTTAACATAACTTTTATTGTCAGAATTACATTGTTGTAATTGTTCGCGGTTAACTCTAAAAGTGCCATTTTCATCAGTTTTACCCGTTGCACAAGGTAAGGGTTCGGGGCGTGATTTTGCTTGTAATTGCGATCGATAAATTTCAATATTAGCTGCTTTGACTGGCGAACCATTATCAAGATGATTGACGCGAATTAAGCCTGACTCTGGAAACCATTGAGTAAATACGCCTAAATTTGTCAATTCAACCATGCCATAAGTTGTAGGTTCCCTCCACAATTCTTTGCCGTTTTCCTGATATTTATTCGTTCGGGCTTGCACTCCATAAGCTAACATTCCCGTAGAAGCATTTATTTTTTCTCGCAGAGGAACGGTAACGTCAACTGATTGATTTTTCTTACCTGATACTTTGAAACTTTGCCACTCATCAGGTTTGGGTAAGAAATCATTGCTATAGTTAAAATAAACTAAATCTGTTGGTTTAACTAATCGATAAGATGCCTTGTATTTCGATTCTGGTAGATTTACCGTACTAATATTTAATTGTAAATCTTTACCTGAAGGGAAAATATTTAAATCTGATGGCACCCAGATATCCCCAGCTAAATCTCCAGTCTCATATTTAAGTGTGACGGGTTTACCTAAAGTTTGTCCAAATTTATCTTTGAGGTTACCGTTAATAGTAATTGTATAGGTTTTTGCTGGTTCTAGTGCATAAGGATTGATGCCGACGATTGTATCTTCGTCGCCAACTTGCAGAAGTCTGGCGATATCTTTTGGTGCGGGATTAATAGTAATATTTTGTTTTGCGGAATCTGCTACTAAAATATTATTAAATTCTAACTGGGGACTGCCTTTAATAAATCTTCCATAAGTTCCACCTGCATCTGGCTGTCCGTAAAAGTTGATTTGCTTAAATGCTAAAGGGGAATACGTTGCTATTTTACTGGCAAATTCTTTTTCTGTGGGAAGGTTACCGTAAGCAGGAAGTATTCCAGGAGAAAATACTAAGCGATAACGGGTTGCTTTTTCGAGGTTTTGTTGTGGAGTAAGGTTATAAATCCAATTGCGGGCGGAAGGGTCGAATTGTTCTAAAGGTTCTTCATCTTCGGATGGTTTTTCTTCTTTTTTTAATTCAACTTTGAAGCTTACACCTTGATTTTTTCCTTCAGGAATTAGCTGTAAATGTTGTTGTACGGAATTTAAATCTAATTCTACGTTGGAAGTGAATTGTAATTTTTCTTCTAAGTCTATTGGTTGGGCATCAGCTTTTTCGATGGGGTTGACGCCGGGTAAATTAGTTAATTTGATAGATTCGGTATTGAATGTCCAAGCTAAATCTTTGTCTAGGCGATGATTTTTTAAATCGGCTAAACCTGATTTAAGAGTAACTTGTAATCGCGTGGCTTTTGGTAGTGCTTTTTGAGCTTGGAATCCCACCATGCGGGGTGTTAAAAAGCGAAATTCTCCGGGTAAAGGCGGCCAAATGGCAAATTTTTGTAGTAGTTTTTGTTGTTCTGGACTGTCAAGATTTTCGACTGGAATTAAGGCTTCTTTGAAGCGGATGCGGATTTGGTTGAGGGGTTTGGCTTCTCCGATGGGGCTTATTTGTTCAATCCAGTCTGGTAGTTTTGGGGGGGTGAGGGGGGAGACTGTTGGAAGTTGTTCTTTGGTTGAGGTGATATTGAGAAAATTACAGGCTGATATGGTTAGTGAAAGTATGAGGATAAGTAGATATTGGATTAATTTGATAATCATATTTTTAGGAATTTAAAATAATCACGCAGAGACGCGGAGGCGCAGAGAGGAGTTAGAGGAGAGTTTATTTATATTGATAACTAATGCAGTGGGATTGTTCCAAGGAATGAGTACAATTCTTAACTATTAAGAAGTGTTGAAGGTTTGGGAATATTAATTTATATTTGCTAAGTAATTAGAAGTTGATTATTAAGGGTTTGATATATTTCCTGATGTCGATGTTATGGGTGCGTCAGAATTAAGATAAGTTTTGTTGGGCAGTGATGAAAAGAATTTTACGAATTAAGCACGTTAAGATGATTCTGGCTGTGCTGGTAATCTGTTTAGCGGTGCGTTTGTTGCCTTATTTTGCACCAATTCGTGCGGCAGATATAGCGCAGAATCAATTGGCAATGCAATTTAGCGATCGCAATAATTTACCATTAGGGACGTTACTGACTCGCGACCAAGAGCATACATCAGTAGTTGGGCTAAATCAAGTTTCGCCGCAATTTATTCAGGCAATTTTAGCGGCGGAAGATGCTAGCTTTTACGAACATGGCGCGTTGGATATGAAAGCAGTTGTCCGCGCTATGAAAGAAGCTATCCACGCCAAACGAATTGTTTCTGGCGCTTCTACAATTACTATGCAGTTAGCGCGGATGTTAGAACCCGTGCCGCGTACTTTGTCAGGTAAAATGCAAGAAATTTGGCTGTCTTGGCGGTTAGTAGCAGGGATGAATAAAGATGAAATTCTCTCTGCATATATCAATCGCTTGCCAATGGGAGGGAATATATATGGTGTAGAAGCTGCGGCGCGGACTTATTTTTCTATCCCAGCCAGCGATTTGAATCTTGCCCAAGCGAGTTTGTTAGCTGCTATTCCTAATAATCCCACTTATTTTAATCCTTACGAACATTGGGAACGTCTCAAGCAGCGGCAAAAATATGTGCTTAATCGTATGGTACTAGAAGGATATGTGAGTGAGGCGATCGCCGCACGCACATCCACCGAAAAAGTTGTCTTTCAATCTCGCCAAAAAGGAATTATCGCCGCACCACATTTTTTGTTTTGGTTAGCAAATCAGATCCCCCCAACCCCCCTTGAAAAGGGGGGCTTATTTCCCTCAAAGGGAGGCTTAGTTTCGTCAAAGGGAGGCTTAGTTCCCCCCTTAAAAAGGGGGGTTAGGGGGGATCAGTCTGTGATTCGCACAACTATAAATCGTCCTTTGCAGCAATTTGTCGAAGCACAGGTACAACAGGTAATTTCTTCTTTAGCCGCTAACAACGTCCACGATGCAGCTGCGTTGGTAATTGACAACCACACTGGGGAAGTTTTGGCTTATGTCGGTTCGCCGGATTATTTTAATGAAGCCAAACTCGGACGCAATGATGGAGTACAGGCGCTACGTCAACCAGGTTCTACCCTCAAGCCTTTTGTCTACGAACTCGCTTTAGAAAAAAATCTCATTCGCCCAAACACCATTTTGGCAGACGTACCAGCTCGTTATGCCATTCCCGGCGCGAAACTTTATAGCCCAACAGATTATACTGAAAGTTTTCTCGGCCCGGTACGGGTGCGAATCGCTTTAGCAAATTCTCTCAATGTACCCGCAGTGCGCGTGTTAGAAAAAGTAGGCGTGGAAACTTTTTTAGAACGCCTGCATCAACTGGGGTTTGAACATTTAAATCAAACTCCAGAACATTATGGTTTAGGTTTGACTTTGGGTAGCGGCGAAGTCACTCTCTGGGAATTAGCCAGAGCATATTTAACCATAGTACGACAGGGAGATGCGATTCCTTTAGTAACCACATTTTCTGATTCTCAAGACGCGATTCATCGCGTCTCTACAATTCCTAACCAGAAAATTTGGCAATTAATTATCAACATCCTCAGTGATAACCATGCTCGTGCAACAGCTTTTGGTGTAGACTCTGTGTTAAATTTGCCCTTTCCAGCGGCTGTTAAAACTGGGACATCTTCTAATTTTCGCGATACTTGGACAGTTGGCTTTACTACAGATTACACCGTTGCTACTTGGGTAGGTAATTTCAATGGGGAACCGATGCGTCAAGTTTCAGGTGTTACGGGTGCAGCGCCTCTGTGGAATCGAATTATGTTACATCTGCACGAACATCAACAACCAGCAGCTTTTCCATCTCCAGAAGGTTTAATTCAACTGCCTATTTGTGCGATTTCTGGTTTAAAACCAACGCCAGATTGTAACTCAGTGGTGCAAGAATATTTCTATCCAGAAGATAAAAATAATTACGAAGCTGAAAATAAATTTGATTTGCCACCAGAGTATGATGAATGGTTGGCAAAACAACAGCGATCGCATTTAATTTCTGATAATTTGAGAATTTTATCTCCCCATCATGGCGATATATTTTTACTCTATCCAGGTGAAGCAGGACTGCAAAAATTAGAATTTAAATTAGTAGGAAATAAATCTGCACCTGTAGAGTGGTGGTTAAATGGTGAAAAGTTAGATACAAATTCAGCTAATTCTTTATTTTGGAATTTACGTCCTGGTAAATGGACTTTGGAAGCCAGAAGTGGCGAAATGAAAGATAAGGTAAGTTTTCATGTAGAGTTAGCTAGTATTAAGCCTACGCGTCGAGGATTTTCTATTAGTAATTCTCAGACTAAGGGAAATCGTCCATAATTAAATTCTGAATTCTGAATTCTGAATTCTGAATTATTATTTAAAATCTTGCTCCATTTGCAAATATTTAGGAACGCCGACGAGTTCTTGAAAATCTTTAAATTTAACTAGATTCGGCAAATTAGCTGTGGTTCCTTGTTCTTTGAGATGCCTAAAAGAAGCGTTCATTACTTGTGTGACAGCGAGTAAAGCAGTTAAGGGAAAAAATGCAATTTTAAAGCCTAATTTTTGTAATTCAGCTGTGGAAATTTCTGGAGTTTTTCCACCTTCAACGATGTTAACTACTAGCGGTACATCAGGAAAAGCAGCAGCGATCGCTTTCAATTCATCAACAGATTGCGGAGCTTCCACAAACAGTATATCTGCTCCAGCCGCAATGTAAGCTCTACCGCGAGCGATCGCTTCTTCTAAACCCAGTGGCGCACGCGCATCAGTCCGCGCAATAATTACTAAACCGCTATCGCCACGCGCTTCGACTGCGGCGCGAATTTTTCCCACGTGTTCGCCTTGGGGAATCACTCGCTTCCCTTCAAAATGTCCGCACTTTTTCGGCCATTCCTGATCTTCCAACAGTACCCCAGCAACGCCCAACTGTACGGCATCTTTAATCGTGCGAATTACATTTAAAGCGTTACCATAACCCGTGTCCAAATCAGCAATTAGGGGAATATTAATTGATTGAGCAATTCGCCCCACACTATAAAGCATTTCAGTAGCCGTGAGAAAGCCATAATCTGGCAAACCCAAAACAGAAGCCGCAATTCCAAACCCACTGGTAGCTACAACATCAAAACCATGTTGTTCGGCTAACTTGGCTCCCAAACAATCATAAACGCCAGGAATTACAATAATTTCTGGACGTGCTAGTAATTGCCGTAGTTTTTGGCAAGCAGACATAAACTAATAGATAAATCCTCCTTTTAGAATACAGTAGGAGCGCACAGCTGTGCGCCTCTACGCCGCGCATCGTCAATACTTGATATCCAACAAACCCCAACCATGACTCAGCAACCAACTAATCTAGATAATAAAACTGTATTTGAGCAGTTGTGGAATATTACAAAAGAACTCCGCCAAAAATTAGAGTCTCGTTTTGAGTTAAATTCAGATGCTTCTGTAGAAGATTTACAACAATACAGCAGTCTTGACGGTAATATTAAAGGTTCCCTCAGTGCATTTTCGGGAAAAGAAATTGATTGGTTAGTGCATTCATGGTTAGGAAACCCTGAAAAATCTAACTTTAGCACGATGCGTCTTACTATTTGGTTAGGTTCGCATATCCAGGTTCCACATTTGGCATTTGAGTTTGGCACGCTTCCAAATGCAGAGATTTTATTTTATATAGATTACGTTGCTCGAACTGACCTTTTAACCGATTTAGCATATCTCGATCGCTATTACGAACCAGTTAACCAAACATTTTTAAAGTTGCAAGACGAGACGCGCCTCAAGCCATTTACCAGCAAAAGCGTCTACGTTCGCTTATTTCAATCCCCCGTTAGTCTTTGCTACACTGGCGCACCTACTTCTGATACCCTCGAAATCACTCGCACAGTTGCCCACGAAACGCTAGAACGCTGGCTAACTTGGGTAGACGCAGCCGAACCTGTATCAGAAGATGCACGAAATACTTTAGCAAATCGCGATTTATTACTACGCCGAACCGCCGCCGAACGCGACCCTGGTAATAAATTTGCCGCCCAACTTTTTGGCACCCAATTAACAGATAAACTAGTACGAACCCTCTGGGGTGGCGATCGTACTAGTAAATAATGTAGAGACGTAGCACTGCTACGTCTCTACAAGGATTTCGGGTAAATAATGACTAATCCAGAATCATACCGTGCCTTAGCACTGCAAGTTACCTGTCATGCAGTGAATCAAGCAAGCGATCGCCAGGAAGCGCGATCGCTGATCCTAAACTCGATCGATCGCCTAGCGCCACAAATTGCAGCTAGTATTGCTTTCATTGGCTTTGATTGTCGTTTAATTGTACTGCCGGAATATTTCCTTACAGGTTTTCCGATGGGAGATACTCTCGCCGGATGGGCAGAAAAAGCTTGTGTGGAAATGGCTGGTGCTGAGTACGAAGCACTGGGGAAAATTGCCCAAAAGCATAAAATCTTTTTAGCTGGTAACGCCTACGAAGTTGACCCCAACTTTCCCGGATTATACTTTCAAACCTGCTTTATACTTGACCCCTCTGGCTCAATTATCTTACGCTATCGGCGGTTAAATTCTTTATTTGCTCCTACTCCCCATGACGTTTGGGATAAATATCTCGACTGCTATGGTTTAGAAGGAGTCTTCCCCGTAGCCAAAACTGACATTGGTAATTTAGCAGCTTTAGCATCAGAAGAAATTTTGTATCCCGAAGTAGCGCGGTGTTTAGCGATGCGAGGAGCAGAGATTTTTGTGCATTCCACTTCTGAAGTGTATAACAAAAACCTCACACCCAAAGACGCTGCCAAAATTACTCGCGCCGTAGAAAATTTAGCTTATATCGTATCAGCTAATACCGCAGGCATCGCTAATATTGCTATACCCATTGCTTCTGCTGATGGTGGTTCAAAAATCATTGATTATCGCGGAATAGTCATAGCTGAGACAGGTGCAGGCGAAAGTATGGCAGCATTCGCCGAAATTGATTTAGCCGCATTACGTCGCGATCGCCGCCGACCAGGGTTAAATAATTTACTGTCACGCCAACGATTTGAACTCTACGCTGAAAGTTATCAAATGTCACACTTTTACCCCGCTAATACTATGCTGAATAAAGAAGTAGACCGCAAACACTTCCTGCAAACCCAGCAAGCCACCATTGAACGGTTAGCACAATTAGGAATAATTTGAATTGGGTATTGGGCATTGGGCACTTGTACTGAGCGAAGTCGAAGTATTGGGCATGGGGCATTGGCAGTCATAACTTAACTAATGACTAATGACTAATAACTAATGACTAATAACTAATGACAAATGACTAATAACAAATGACTAATACAAAACCAATAGAAGTCCGCAACCCCCGAACTGGCAAATATGATTACGTAATTATCCCGCCGCCTCCCAGGCTGCTGGTACAGCAATGCAAGCGTATGCGTCGGGCGCAGGTTCATTGGCAACAAATAGGTATAGAGGGGAGAATCGAAGCTTTACAACAGTGGAAGGAAGCGATACTATCTACACGCGATCGCTTAACGGAAGCTTTGGTAAATGATACAGGCAGATTATCAACTTCAGTATTAGAAATCGATTCTTTTCTCTCTAGCATTGACCGTTGGTGCAGGTTAGCGCCAGAATTGCTGCAAGAATCTGCAAAAAACACAGCAATTCCGTTTATTGCTTTGCAACAATCATCAGTACCTTATCCTTTAGTTGGTGTCATTAGCCCGTGGAATTTCCCGCTGTTACTGTCTACCATTGACACAATTCCCGCATTGCTGGCGGGTTGTGCTGTAATTGTCAAACCCAGCGAAATTGCTCCCCGCTTCGTAGCACCGTTAGTTACAGCACTCAACGCCGTGCCCAAATTGCGCGATGTCTTAACTTTTGTTGAAGGAGCAGGAGAAACCGGGGCTAATTTAATTGAAAATGTAGATTTGATATGCTTTACAGGTAGCGTTGCCACAGGAAGAAAAGTAGCGCAAGCAGCGGCTAAACAATTTATTCCAGCTTTTTTGGAATTAGGTGGAAAAGATCCAGCGATCGTTTTAGAATCAGCCAACTTAGACTTAGCAACCTCAGCTATATTGTGGGGTTCTGTTGTCAACACCGGACAGTCATGCTTATCAATCGAACGAATTTACGTTGCCGAATCGATATTTGAAAAATTTTACCATCTACTAATAGCCAGAGCTTCTCGCCTTGAGTTAGCTTATCCCACCCTTGAAAGTGGAGAAATTGGCCCCATCATTGCTGAAAGACAAGCGGCACTTATTAGCGACCATCTCTTAGACGCAGTAGAAAAAGGAGCAGTAATTCATTGCGGCGGCGTCATTGAAGACTTAGGCGGAGGTTGGTGGTGTCGTCCTACAGTGCTGACTCAGGTAAATCATTCCATGAAAGTGATGACCGAAGAGACTTTTGGCCCCCTTATGCCAATCATGCCTTTTGCCAAAGTTGAAGAAGCAATATCTTTAGCAAACGACTCCATTTATGGACTGAGTGCGGCGGTATTTGCCGAGTCAGAAGCAGAAGCCTTAGAAGTTGCCCAGCATATAGAAGCAGGTGCTATCAGTATCAACGATGCAGGACTTACCGCCATCATGCACGAAGGAGAGAAAAACGCTTTCAAATTCTCCGGGCTGGGAGGTTCGCGCATGGGTGCAGCAGCAATAAAGCGGTTCACGCGCAAAAAAGCTTTTTTGATTAAAACCAATCCGATTAATGACCCTTGGTGGTTTGGGAATGGGGAGTGATACCAATTCAAAATTCAAAATTCAAAATTCACATAATTGCCATTATTGTGGCATTTTGCACAAGTATAAATCGTATCAAACTACTTAACGATATCAAAAATTTGTTCGGCTGTTATTTGTAGTTGAATACCTAAGCGTTCCAGTTCTGGAGATTCTATCTGCGTGTTTCCGGTAAACCTGCCAACTTCGCGATAACTGCCTTCTGACAATTGTAGAATAGCGATCGCCAACTCCTGTGGGTCAATCAGCCAGTATTCAACAATACCGCGTGCTGCGTATTGTTTCCGTTTCCGCACATAGTCTCTGTCCCGATTAATCTCACCTGGAGACACCACTTCCACCACCAAGTGCGGTGGAAGAACATCAAAAGTAATAGTCAACCGCTTCCGGGTTAGCTCTAAGTGTTCCTCCCGAAGCAGCACCAAATCCGGGTAGCGATTTGCAGGATCGCCAGCCTCAAGGACTGGTACTTGAAGTTCGCAAGCATGAGGCTGTACCCGTCGAAAAGGCATTCCCGCATTAACTAATAGCAAGAACAGGTAATTTGCAAGGGACGTATTTGGTTCTGACTCTGGCGGCAATTCTATTAAGCTCCCATCAACAAGTTCATAACGCTTTTCCGTCCCATCATCTATTTCTAGGTATTGCTCAAACGTCAATCGTTGGGCTGTAGTCATAATACTTCTGCCTGACTTTTATGATTTTGGCATTTATTGTTTGGGAATGGGGAATAGGGCATTGGGCACGGGCAATATAATTTTCTGCTGAGATTGCTCTGCAATTGAATTGTATCGAGTCGCAATTGAATTGTATCGAGTCGCAATTGAATTGTATCGAGTCGCAATTGAATTGT
>JAVRBO020000007.1:0-63443 GCA_034531195.2 Nostoc sp. ChiSLP01 | reverse complement strand
CAGCTTTCTTGCTATTAGCGTCTGTCTGAGCTTTGTCAGCATCAGCTTTCTTGCTGCTAGCATCTGTCTGAGCTTTGTCAGCATCAGCTTTCTTGCTATTAGCGTCTGTCTGAGCTTTGTCAGCATCAGCTTTCTTGCTATTAGCATCTGTCTGAGCCTTGTCAGCATCAGCTTTCTTGCTGCTAGCATCTGTCTGAGCCTTGTCAGCTTCTAGTTTGGCTGCTTTTGCTGCTTCTTCGGCCTTAGTCAACTCAATAGTTGCTTTGGCAGATGCTTCTTTCGCTGCTTTTGCTATTTTGTCAGCCGTTGCTGTTTCAGCGGTGGCTGCATTCAATGTGTCTTGTGCTAGTTTGTCAGCTGCTAGTTTGTCAGCTAATGCTTTTAATGTTGTGTCAACTGTATTTGCTGCCGTACTAACCGCTGCTTTTGCATCTCCTGGGGTTTTCCCAGCAAACTGAGGTTCACTGAGTTTTGTATCGTACTGGAAGATAACGTTATTGAAGCTAGCTTCTGCTCTGTAAACTTGTGAGCCTATTACTAAAGCTAGTGACGATAAACCGCAAGTTATATAACCTACTACTTTCTGCGAATATATTTGAGACACTTGGTCTAAACCCCTTTGTTATTGAGTAATAAATTGAATGACTGCATCTCAAGTTGGTTCAATATCTTTTAAATCAGAATAGTAAACTAAACAAAGCAATTTGCTATATAGCTTTCTGAAAATTTCTCTTGGTTAATAAGCTATATAGAAATTAATGGCAGCAAAACTAGTTTACTTATTGACTATTTCTAATCATTAGGTAATCCCAACTGTCTGCTGTGCATCTGATTCTTTGAAACTGATTTTTACTCATTAATGCACATACATATTTTTATATACATTCAGAAAGATAATCTAGGTTTTATTTACATATTTACTAAAAATTTAATTTATAAAAAGAAAAATGTTTTTTTAATATGATTGAAATTTTTCAGTATTTTTTCTATGGTATTTTAATTGCTATTTAATATTTAGAAAATCACATATAGGAATCCGGTTTTATTCCTGAATTTACTTGTGTGGATAGGGAACATCGAACAGGAAAAACAGAGTAGAAGTGTACTGAGTTTTTTCAGAAATAAAATATGATTCCTATAGTATATTTAATAATTTTGTAAATTCAAAAAATAATCGAACAATTAATAATATAAATAATAAGCATTAAAACTAATATTTAGTATTTCCAACATTTACATTTTCTATTTGCTTTACCCAAATAGGAGGTTCCGTGATTACACCAATAAGATGTTCGCTAAAAAAGCATAAAACAGAATGTCCCTCATTTATGGGAATTTGAAATAAACAATTAGAAGCAGATTCTTTTGGGTAGGCACGAGCCACTATTGTTGTTAACAGAGTATGCAATACAGGGGCATCTGAATTTAAATAAACTGTGTACTGATGTCCTCCAGCTAAAATAAGCTGAACTTTGACGCTTTTGAGTTCTAACTGCTGTGAATCTGATTCCATTAAAGATATCTGGTATTTTTGAAAAAACTAAATTATAAGACTAATACAGACTTTTTAAGAAAAGAACAAATTCAAAGCAAAGAGCTTGAGTATTAGTGTTGTCTAGAAGCTGAAGTTGATTGCTATATGAAGTAAAAAATAACAATACCCAGTAGCTATTGGTTCTAACACGTTTTTTGTCATATTGTCATTCAGTAAATTCCACAGAAATTATTAAAGTAGGAATATCTATAGGATTTTTCGCTTTATGAGAAAAAATTAATGCCATAGTTAATATAACTACGGCATTTTCATTGAAAAATTCAAAATTTATTTCGGGATTTACCGAGAGTCAACTGCATATTCAATCAATTGAGCAAGGCGCTGACGTAGGGTTTCTAATCCCAACCTCTGACTCGCAGAAATAAACACCGCCAAGGGAAATTCTTCTCTTGCTAAAGCTAGAATCTCGCTGTTGGCTAGATCGATTTTGTTAAAAACAACTAGCGCCGGGCCAGGTGTGACTGGCATTTGCGCGAGGATTTCCCGAACTGAACGAATATGACGCAACCAAGCTGGGTGGGACAAATCTACTAGATGTAATAAGGCATCGGCTTCTGTGACTTCCTCTAAGGTGGCGCGGAAGGCATCCATTAAAGATGGAGGCAGTTCGTGGATGAACCCTACTGTATCTGTTATTAGAATTTCTTGGGGTTCATCAGTTTCGCCATGAGGAATTGCTAAGCGGCGAGTAGTAGGATCGAGGGTGGCAAATAGCTGGTCGGCTGTATAAACTTCTGCGTTTGTCAGAGCATTTAACAGAGTAGATTTACCAGCGTTGGTATACCCAACTAAAGCTACTGAGGGAACCTCTCGATGCTGTCGTCGCTGTCGTAAGCGGGAACGATGCGCTTGTAACTGGTTGACTTCTTTTTGCAGTCGGGAAATGCGCTGCCCAATGGCACGTCGTTCTGTTTCTAGTTTAGTTTCACCAGGGCCGCGAGTCCCAATACCACCACCCAATCGGGACATGGTGCGACCTCTACCAGCCAGCCGCGGCTGCATGTATTCTAACTGTGCTAGTTCTACTTGCAGTTTACCAGCACGAGACTGAGCGCGTTGGGCGAAGATATCTAAAATAACTTCGGTACGGTCAACTACGCGGACGCCAGTTTGGGCTTCTAGGTTGCGGACTTGGGAGGGCGAAAGGTCGCGGTCAAAGACGACGAGATTAACTCCTAGTGTTTGGGCTGTAAGGGCGATTTCTTGCACCTTACCTTCGCCGACTACGGTCTGGGGATGAATCCGCGATCGCTTTTGTTGTATTGTCTGCAATACATCTCCCCCAGCAGTATCAACTAAACGTGCTAATTCTGCTAGGGTGTCTTGGAATTGTTGCGGGGTCATTTCATCAGTCATTAACCCCACAATTAACACGCGATCGTGGTCAGCATCTACTTCCTGGGCGATAAATTCACGCTGGAATTCCGCTTCCAGATTTTCCACCAAATCGATTAAATCCTGCTGTGCCAAATCCTCCAAACTTAGAGGTGGCGATATATTCCAACTCGGAGATTGGGCTGGTTTTTGGTCTACCTTTAAACTCGCAGGAGTTGTAATTAAGGTGCGAGAGTCTTGGGGCGTCAAATGAGCTAAATAAGCTTCTTTGACGTACCCAGTGGCGCCGCCTCCCCGTCGTGTAAATCCTGTTCCAGTAATATTTAGCACAACTAAGGCATCTAAACGTTGTAGCGCCATAGCCGTGAGTGCCGCTTCATTGGGCGGTTCTGGCTTGAGATGGGTGGCGAGACAACGAATACCACTGAGTCGTTCTGCACCATAACGGGGCAATTCCAATGGTGGAATTTGCGTTTGACGAGGTGTGCCTACCCCTACACGAATCACTTGTCCGCGACGGTTGAGGTAGGCACACACAGGCTGATTGAGTTCTGTGCTAATTGCTGCCAAACGCTGGGAAAACTCAGGCGTGGTGATGCGATCGCCTGGGATGCGCTGGTGATAAAGCCGCTGTAATTGTTTCAGCTGGCTAGTCTTTAGACCTTGGAGATTTCCAAAGATAGTCTCTATAGGCGTTTCTGACCAGTTAAATGGCCCCCCGAATCCTTCTTATGTCTATTTTACAACAGGCTAAAGGGTGCAAACTCTCTCGTCTGAGGGATGCAATTTGCATTAATGTTTGTGGAATTTTGATTTGGGAGTAAATACAATGCTGTCAATAATTGTCATTAGAATAAAGCAAAAAGCAATAAATATGAGAATTTTAATTTATTTATATTTCTTTACATAGTTTAGTTTTATTTGACGTTTTATCTTTTCCTACATTTCTAAAATTAGTATTAAATTTACAATTATGATTTACCTGTTTTCAGGCAGCCTTTAAACTCAGCACTCAAGGCTTGCGATCGCGTCGTTTAACCTAGCCGTATCGCTACAACCAGCTTAGGATAGACTAAAAGAATTTTGTGAGGGAAATGGTAGAAAAAATTACAGCCATATTTAATGGCAAAGTCTTCTATCCGTCTGAACCGATCGCACTGCCAACCAATACCCGCGTGCGAATGAGTATTGAAATTTTACCGCCTAGCGAACATGAAACAGTATCATTTTTGCAAACAGCGCGATCGCTTAGCCTGCAAGGCCCAAGTGATTGGTCTACCAATATAGATAAGTATTTATACGCTAAATAAACTTTTCATGCATTCTGAAGTTTTTCTTGATACATCATTTGCTATTGCTTTATCTGCACCAAGCGATCGCTTGCATCAGCGAGCTTTACATCTAGCTAAAATGTTACAAGCGGCAGAAACTCGTTTAGTGACGACACAGGCCGTGATGTTGGAAATTGGCAACGCCTTATCCCAACTACCTTATCGTCAGGCGGCGATCGTATTATTGAATTCTTTGGTAGCAGACTCCAAAGTAGAAATTGTCCCCCTTTCCCAAGAACTCTACGAACGTGCTTTTCAACTTTATTGCGATCGAACTGAGAAAGAATGGGGATTGGTCGATTGCGTATCTTTTATTGTGATGGAATATAGCGGAATCACTGAAGCCTTAACTGCTGATGAGCATTTTCAACAAGCAGGGTTTCGAGCATTATTGCGAGAGAATTTGCCGTAAGGATTGGGCATAGGGCATGGGGAGATGAGGGGCAGGGGAGGCAAGGGGCAAAGGAGGAGGGGAAAAGGTTAAAGGGAAAAGGGAAAAGGAATAAATATAATCTTTCCCCTTTCCCCCTTACCCCTTTCCCTTTTCCCATACCCAATGCTCAATGCCCAAGCCCAATGCCCAATGCCCGATGTTATTATTTCGTTACAATCAGCTTGTGCGTTAGGCATTCACGAGTTATCAGCCATGAATTTGATTTTCGATCCACCGATTCCTGTAAAAATTCAAAAGATGAAGGAACGGGTGCGGTGGATGCATCCGAGTTTTGTGCAACGGGGAATTGACCAAACTAGCTTGGTTATTGACGATCGCAAAAATGATAATCCAGAATTTTCCTTTATGGTTATCGGTGATTCTGGTACCAAATCTCATTCTCTACACCACCCCCAGCGAAAAGTTGCCGAACTGATGCTTCCTCATCGCCAGGATTGCAGTTTTGTATTGCACACAGGAGATGTAATTTATGTGGTTGGTTCTCAAGAGTATTACTCAACAAACTTTATTGAGCCTTACCGGGAATTTCTTGTAGGTGGGGACAACCCAAAAGGTATTTCTTATGACCGTATGGTGTTTAATTTGCCGTTCCTGCCAGTACTTGGTAATCATGATTACTACGATGTGCCGTTGATGTACCGTTTATTGACTGGAACAACATCATCATTACGTCGGCTGTTGGGCTACAAAGATATTGAGATTGGCTGGCATGGTTCGTATCAAGGTAATGCCTACGCACGGGCGTTTATGGATTATACGGTGCGGATGTCTTCGCAAGAGTTAGAACGGCATTTAGATCGGCACTATACTGCGAAAACTGACACAGGACGCTGTTTGCGTTACGAACCCGGACAATTCACTCGCTTGCCGAATCGGTATTATACGTTTCGTTACGGGGGGATTGACTTTTTCGCCCTGGATTCTAATACCTTTAATACACCATCACCTTTACCTGCAACCCAAGAGGGGGAAATTTACCGCCGGGAGTTGCAAAAGCGTCGCCATGAGATAGATAGAGAAGAATTGCAAATTTTGAAAATATGTGAAGGGCTGAATCCAGATAAACCTACTGAAGCTGAAAAACTAGACGAACTGAGTGCCAAATTAGACCAAATTGATGAAATCAAAATCGATATTGAAAAACAGTTAGCATCTGAAAAAATGCCTGCGATCGATTTTGCACAACTTGAATGGTTACGCCGCAGGCTCATCGAATCTTGGAATACTTCCGAGGTGCGCGGACGCGTGATATTTTTCCACCATCCGCCCTACGTTACAGAAGCGACTAAATGGCATCAGGCACAAACCTTGGCGGTTCGCCATCGCTTGCGCTGGGTCTTTGAACAAGTGGCTGAAACTCTTGGTTATTTAATTAAAGAGCGTCCCATAGTGGATTTGATTTTAAACGGTCACGCTCACTGTTTGGAATATCTCCGCACAACTGATACCGGATTTGCTGATTCCCACATTAACTGCATTATCTCTGGTGGTAGCGGTCATCGTCCCCGGTATCAACGGCGAGAGGGGACTGAATTGATGGAGACTTTTGCTGAAGTTACTGGCGATCGCACTCGTAAAATTGCTGAGTCAAAGCTTTTTGTAGGTCGCTATGACTACAACTCACAGAAGCGACTCCCTTACTCATGCGTGCGGATTGATGTTTTAGATGGTTGTCCCCCGAAGTTTATTGTCAAACCATTGATTACTGAGCGTATTGGTGATAAATGGTATAACAGCGAACCTGAACCTTTTGTGATTTAAACAGCTAAAAGGCTATGGTGCAGTAATGACAGCTACTGGGCAATGTGCTTTATTGAGAATCGCATCTACTCTGTGACCGAAGAAAACGCGACCTGTAACCATTCTGATATTGCTCCCTAGAATAATTAAGTCAACTTCCTTAGTTTGGGCAAACCTGAGAATTTCTCTTTCTGGGCTGTTTCCTTGAAGAACATAGGTTTTGACATCAGCACCGAGATTGCGACCGATCGCAGCTTGTCGTTCTAGTAGATCTTGAGCAATTTCCTTTACTGGAGCAAGCGATCGCTGTTCGTAAAGAATATACTCAACCTGTGGTAAATTAATCACGTTGACGATCGTTACTAGTGCGCCAGTCTGAGCTGCGATCGTACTTGCTACTTCTACGGCATTTTTACTGTATTCTGTCCCCACCGTTGGCACAAGAATGTTTTTTAGTTGTTGTTGGGCAATTTTGCATGTCTCACCTTGGGGTTGGGGTAGGTGCGATTTCACCACCATCGTTGCACAAGGAGCTTCTTGTATTACCCGGTCAACAAGCAAATTGAACAATGTTTTCTGAGGGCGTATCTGTTCTGAGGCACCCAGAACAATTAAGTCATAGTTTTTGTTCGCTTCATTCAGAATCACCTCTGCTTTACTGCGCCCAGACTCGGTTTTTGTTTGCAGGGTGGTATCGCCAGGTAGCTGCATTTCCTCAGTTACAGAAGCAAGAGCCTGTTCGGCGGCGGTATCTTTAACTTGGGTTGCGGTTCTACGTGCTTTTTTTTGGGGTTGCTTGTCGCTAAGAGCGTATAAAGCTGTAACTTCTACTTGGTTTTGATGAGCCATGTAACCAACTAGCTGCGCTGCAAGTTGGATGTTCGGCCCGCCGCTAGTGGGCACTAAAATCCGGTGTATCCGTTTGATAAAGCTACGGCTGGCCTGTTCTTCTTGTTCTAAACGTCGAGCTTCCTCTTCACCCATAACCACTTTTGACAAACACCAGCGCAAAAGCGGTGGAGCCATCAAGGAGGTAACGATCGCCACCATGACTATAATTGAGTACATCTGTGGGTTAAGAACTCCCAAAGATAAACCAATGGTGGCAACAACAATTTCCATTGCACCACGCGCATTCATCCCGGAACCCATCGCTAAAGCTTCCCAATGGCTCAAGCCGCCGACGCGAGAACCCAGGTAAGCACCTGTAAATTTACCAATACAGGCGACAGCAAGCACAATTAAACCAAATAATAAGGTCTGGGGAACTAATAAAGCTAGCAAGTTAACTTTCAAACCGGCGGCTGCAAAGAAAATCGGCGCTAAAAAGCTGGCTGTGAATACCTCTAGCATGTGTCCGGCTTCATTACTAAAGCGGCGGGACTGACCTGCTAGAATTCCCAACACAAAAGCACCTAAGGCTGCTTCCAAACCTAATGCGTGGGTAAGTGCTGCTGCTGAGAGTGAAAGAATCAAGACAACCGACATACTAGCAGCAATGCCACCAACGTAGTCATCAACCCAGCGCAAAATCTGGTCTACGATGGTACGCCCAATTGTAAAGGCAATGGCGAGAAACAAAACCGCCGCACTTACCGAGTGAAAAATTGTCCCAAAGTCAAATTTGCCACTGCTAGCTAAACCTGAAACTACAGAAAGTAAAATCCAGCCAATGGTGTCGTCGGTCATCCCTGCTGCTAAGGTAACTTGACCGATATCACGGCGAATTAGGTTCAAGTCCATCAACACCTTAGCAATCACTGGTACTGCTGAAATACTCATCGCTGTGGCGATAAACAGAGTAAATACAAGGCGTTTTTCTGGGTCGGCTAAAAAACTATCTGGCAATACCCAGCCTAGTCCAAATCCGGTGATAAATGGGACAATAATTCCACCTAGTGAAATCAACAGAGCTGTTTTCCCTTTACGCAGAATCAGTTTGAGATCTGTTTCTAAGCCAGTTACAATCAGCAAAAATAACACCCCTAACCAAGAAATTACTGAAAGTAAATCGGACTGTTCTTGGCTTTTGGGAAAGATATGCGCCTGTAAGTCTGGAAGAAGCAGACCAAATAAAGAAGGGCCAAGCAGCACACCTGCCAGTAATTCCCCAACAACGGGAGGTTGGTTAATCCGGCGCATAAACTCACCTAATCCCCGCGCTACTAAAAGCAACAGCGACAGTTGTACCAGCACCAAAAGCAGTTCGTGATGGCCGAGAGGTTTTATCAGACTAGCACCTGCTCCTTTCTGTACAGCTAGTACGGGCAGTAACATTAGGGATAGGTTTTGCATATCAGCGTCTAAAGGTGAGATAACGAATTTTTAAAGAGCCGTTTTCAGTAAATAATGTTAGTGTTTACTTCCACATCGCTCTAGAAGATTAATTTTTGATTCTTAAAGGCTTGATTACGATCGGCGATCGCTCAATGTATGGTTACAGCTGTAAGTAAATTTTGAGCTAATACAATAATTTGGCGATCGATAATTAACAAAACCAATTTCAAAATTGACAACCTATCAATTAAGCGATTAACTACACTTAATATGTGTCATAGCTCTAAATCTAATTTTTTACCTTTTATACTCATTTTTGTAGTGATGTTGGGGTGCTTACTGCTGAATCCAATTGCCATAGCAAAAGCAGATTCACCTTCTACAACATACGAACAACGTGTAATTCATAGTCCAGATGGTATTGGCAAATATTACATGGGGCGAGAAATTGCCAAAGTTATGGGATACACTGGCGCTGGTTGGCTAGAACGAGGGAACCGAGAACAACAGGAACAACCAAGTAAAATAGTCAGCGTCTTGAATCTGAAACCGGATGATGTAGTAGCAGATATTGGTGCTGGTACTGGTTATTTAAGCTTTCGCATTGCGCCGCTATTAACAACAGGCAAAGTATTGGCTGTAGATGTTCAGCCAGAAATGTTGGAGATTATTGAATTATTTAAACAAGAGAAAAATATTACTAATATTGAGCCTGTTTTAGCAACTCTTACTGACCCAAATTTACCAACTGAAAGTATTGATTTGGCGTTAATGGTAGATGCTTATCACGAACTGGAATATCCCCAAGAAGTAATGCAAAAAACTGTGAAAGCATTGAAGCCGGGAGGTAGGGTGGTGCTAGTTGAGTATCGGGGTGAAAATCCTTTTATTATGATAAAGGGCTTGCACAAAATGACTCAAAAACAAGTCCGTAAAGAAATGCAAGCTGTTGGTTTAGTTTGGCGTGAAACTAAAAATTTGTTACCTCAGCAGCATTTAATGATATTTGAGAAACCCAACTTACACTAATTCGTAATTCGTAATTAAGCTGTCATGCCATAATAAAGTAAAACTCATTACAGAGTAATAAATTATGGTAAAGTTAAAACTTAAGCAGAGAATTCCTTTTTTAGAAAATGGCGATCGCCTCACTCGCTACGAATTTGAGCGACGCTATCAAGCAATGTCCCGCCATCAAAAGGCAGAATTAATTGAAGGAGTTGTATACTTGGCATCCCCATTACGTTTTGAAAGTCATGCTGAACCACATAGTTATACAATCACTTGGTTAGGAGTTTATGCTGCATCAACCCCTGGTGTGAGATTGGGAATTGAGCCAACAGTCCGCTTAGATTCAGATAATGAACCGCAACCAGATGGGGTGCTATTAATCACACCTACAGCTAAAGGACAATCTCGTTTGGGCGATGATGATTATATAGAAGGTGCGCCAGAACTTGTTGTAGAAATAGCAGCTAGCAGTGCTGCTATTGATTTATATGACAAGAAAAAAGTCTATTGTCGCAATGGGGTCAAAGAATATATTATTTGGCAAATATTTGAAAATAAATTAGATTGGTTTCGGCTACAACAAGGAGAATATGTATCCTTAAAAGTGGATGCAGATGGAATTATAAAAAGTCAAGCCTTTCCTGGTTTGTGGTTGTCGATGCCAGATTTGCTTGCTGGCAATATGCAGCAAGTTTTGGCTGTGTTGCAGTTGGGGTTAAATTCGCCAGAACATCAACTCTTCGTAGAACAATTATCTAGTTAGACTTCACAAGTCAGAATAGTTAAAGAATCGGAAAACCTTCATCGATATTTTGGTATCATTCTTTATTTTGTTGAATGAGAGTGGCGGTTTTGGTTGTACTATCCCAAACTATCCAGTTAATAGAGTTATCTAAATTATCGGGACTATTGGAAACTTGAAAATATAGCTTTTCCATGCCTTTTGTTTCAATGGCAAAGTCAGCGTTTTGGGCGTAAACAACTTTAAAGCCTTTATCTCGCAAACAATACATTGCCCAGGCTTTTAATGATTGTTTGTATGGTTCGTGGGGAATTGGCGGTTTGGTTATTGTGTCTTCAATTACTTTAAAAATTTGTGTCAGGTTTGCGGGCATAGGAGATAGTTTTGCTATTGTTTGTAAGTTAACTAGCTTCTGGATCGCAACGAATTTCAATCATAAAGCCATCTGGGTCGTAGAAGTAGACACCTCTACCAGTAGGACGAGTGACTGGGCCGTGAGCGATCGCTATTTTATTTTCCCTGATTACTGTCACCGCGCGATCGAATAACTGCGGCTCGATGTCAAAAGCCAAATGATAGGCTCTAGTGAATGTCTTTTCTGGATTGGGATCTGCTGGTGATAACTCTGGTTCCCCAAATAAATCTAATATCGTACCATCTGGGGTGATGAAATTGGCTACTTTTCCAGATGCAACGAGTTCCACTAGAGTTGCGGGTACTTCGTCGCCTGTAAGTTCGTGCAAACCCAGGATAGTCCCATAAAAATGTCTGGAGGCTTGCATATCTTTGACGTTGAGCGCAATATGATGCACTCTACGCAAATTCCCTGGAGCAAGGACGCTGTTTGCAGATTGGGTGTTAGATAGCATAGTAAACAAAATTTACGTACACAGATAGAAGTCGAACTTTTTTCTTCAAGTTTACTATTTCCAATAAGAATCTATCAATAAAAGAGTCAGCATTTACAAAAGATTTTGTCCGGCTAATGGATAAATATAAGGGTTTAATATATAACCTCATTTATTCTAACTCCTGAATTCTGAATTCTGTTTTACCATGCCTTTTGATTATTCTTTAGACTTTCCAAATATTGATTTTCGGCAACATCCCGAACTTTATCGCGTTGGTAAGGGCGAGCAAGGTGTACTTTTGGTAGAACCATACAAATCAGAAATTCTTCCTTACTGGCGATTCAAAACTCCTGAAATTGCTAAACAATCAAGCGAAAAAATCTACGAGATGTTTCTTGCTTATCTCGAACAAGATGATTTTGTAGGAGCAGATATGGCACGAAAGTTTATTCAAATGGGTTATACTCGCTCCCGCCGTTATGCCAATCATAAAAGCGGTAGAAAATACAAAAAAGATTCGCCAAAAGAGATTTTACCCTATGAAGTAGACCCGATAAAAGCTGAATCAGCAGCTATATTTAAAACTAAATGGATACAAGCAAAAACAAATGAGAAATACCTCCAGCTTATGGCTCGTCATAAACAGAAATATGAAATAGATTAGCTTCGGTGTTGCTATAAAATCTTAATTTTTTATTGCCTAAGGTACTAACTGAACGACACCCCATTGTCCATTTGTCAACCAAGAAGAATCAGATTTTGCTACTTGCTCGATAACTTCTGATTTTAAACCGGCTGCTACTTCTGATTTTAGAGTGCGTAGAGCTACCATTGATACTGGTAAGTAACTGACTATATCTGCAATATTCGTGGTAAAATCCCAATGGCGATCGCCTAATAACCGACGATAATTTGCATCTCCTTTAATTATAATCAAATTGGCTTTGGCTAACTCATTTTTCAGAGAGTCGGGTATTTGCCAAAATGCTAAAGGTGATGTCCAAAAATAATCTTCAGCTAGAACCAAACGCCCTGATGCTATATTTTGTTGCAATCTTTGGGCGAAGGATATCACTTGTTGATGGCTAGTAGCGGCTAAAAAGTTTATTGTAGAATGTACATCCTTAATCGTGGCATCAGATACAAAAGTTGGATGTGGCTTTAAGTGTAAATAAACTCGATTAATCGCGCCGCTATTTAAGAGGAAATCTACCAGGCATAAATCGCAAACTAGTTCAAAGCCAGCATTATCGACAACAAAATCAATCCGTCCTCCCTGAGCATTAGTTAATAATTTTGCAACTTGGGGAGCATCATCTACTAAGATGTGAGCTAGTTGACTTTGAATATCAAAACGACTGCGGTCATCCTCGAATGCTGACCATAAACTCAAATCCACTCGATTTCCCCACAAAGCAAAATGTAAAAGTGCGATAAAAGCGGTTTGCTTTGATTCTTCATCTAGCTGTGAACTTTCTAACCAATAATTTACGCGATCGCACAATAGAATAATCGAGTCAATAGATGCTTCCAAACCTTGAGATTTTTGCAATCCAAAGGGATCGATACCTTGCCATTCACCAGGACGAAAATAATTGGTAATATCAAGAATTAACCGATAGAAATAAGTTTCGGCAAAGAACCAAGAAATATCTACCCAACGCTGATTTTTGTAAGATTCTAAATATGTATTCCAAGCATCAAAATCTATACCATTATCATTTCCCAGAGGTCGCACATATCCCGCTGGCAATTCTGTAGCGAGATTTTCCAAACTGGTATTAATCTCTGATGAAAAGTTATTTTCTACGATAACTCGGCGGGCGATCGCAGGCATTCGCTCAGTAACTGTAAACTCAGTAAAAGAACCAATTTCTGACCCTACTAGCGGTGGTGGTACAGGTAATTTGGGGATATGCGATGTGTTCGCCACAAACTTTTCTTACTCTCATAATTTTTAGTTATTTTAACTTGTTAAAGCCAACAGGGAAGTACTTCATTTTGTATTTATAAGCACAAAAATCACTATAGTAAGTTGCGTGTTTCCTCAGACATAAGCGAATTGAAGTAAAAAAATTGTCAAATCCAATTTAGGACTTACGCAAAAATAGCCAACTTCGCTTAATTTATCGTAGACGCTTTGCGGCTTGCCGTAGGCTACCGCCAAGACGCCTTCTCTACGAGAGGCTTCCGCCAAGGCGCAGCGTCTCGTAGAGAAGATTTCGTAGAGTTTGCGTAAGTCCTAAAATTAAAAACACGATAATTTTCACCAAATCTTCGCGTTCTTTACAAAAATGGCAGCAAATAAAACGTTTAAGAAAGTCAAAAAATCTCTTCAACAAGCCGGAATCAAGTTTGTCCGTATTCTTTGGTGTGATAACGCCAACATCATTCGCGCTAAAGCCGTTCATGTGGAAATGTTATCTCACTACTTTGACTATGGCGTAGGCATTTCTGCGGGACAACAGGGAGTACCTGTAATGTACGATGCTGTGATTCCCGAAACTGGTCTAACTCCAGTAGGCGAAATCCGCTTAGTACCAGATTGGTTTAGCTTTACTCCTTTACCCTACGCTCGCGGTCATGCTCGTGTTATGGGAAACATGGTACTTGATGGGAATCCCTGGGCGTTGTGTCCGCGTAATTTTCTGGTACGAATGATTGAAGCAGCCAGACGTGAGGGGTTGGAAATTCGTGCTGCATTTGAAAATGAATTTTACCTGTTGCAGCAAACATCACAGGGAATTGTAACCGCATCTACGGTTTTTGCTTCTACCCAAGCAATGGATAGAAATCGAGTAGTAATTGATGAAATTGCCCAAGCACTCATTGACCAAGGCATTCCTGTAGAGCAGTATTATCCAGAATCTGGCCCAGGTCAACAGGAAATCTCCATACGGTATACTGATGCTTTACGGGCAGCAGACTGGCAGATTACTTTTAGAGAAACTGTCAGAGCGATCGCTCATCAACACAATCTCACAGCCTCTTTCTTACCGAAAATTTTTGCCGATGCAGCCGGTAGCGGTTGCCACATCCATCTTAGCCTTTGGCGTAACGGTCAAAATCTCTTACCAGACCCCCAAGGCGTCTGCGGGGTTTCCCAAATAGGTGAAGCATTTATCGCTGGCATACTAGAGCGTTTGCCTGCACTGATGGCTTTGACTACCCCTAGTACTAACTCTTACCGCCGCATCCGTCCCCACTGTTGGAGTGGTGCTTTTCGTTGTTGGGGACTAGACAACCGTGAAGCCGCTGTGAGAGTACCAAGCAATCCTGCATTCAATGGTTCCACTCATTTCGAGTTAAAAACCGTTGATGCATCAGCCAATCCTTACCTCGCTTTAGGTGCTGTAATTGCAGCCGGACTCGACGGCGTGCAACGAACCCTCAAACCAGGCAATCCCGTTACACAAGACCCCGGACATTTGCCAATTGAAGAACGTCAAGCCAATGGTATTGACTTTTTACCACAAAACTTAGGGGAAGCTTTAGAATGCTTAAAGCGAGATAATATGCTTTTAAATGCTTTAAACCCATACTTGTCACGAGCCTTTTTAGCAGTGCGTCAAACTGAGTGGGAAGCGATGAAAGATTGGGAATTGCAAGCAGAAGTCAAACTTTTATTAGAGAAATACTAAACTTGTAGTGGTTTTCACAGGAATTTTTAGGTAATGATAATAAGAGGTTATTTACTTGACCTGCCAAATTGCAACGCATCCAGGTTTCATTTATGAGTAAGTCTTTTTTTCAAAACCGAGCAAGACGAAATCGTCAACAAAACCTGTGGCAACAAAAATGGAGTTTAAAGACTAAAGCAATAATTTGGGCACTCAGCATCAGTGTCCTACCTGTGGTTGCAATTGGAACAGCTACTTACTACTATGGCATTGATGTAATTAACAAAAAAATACCGCAAGTCAAACAAGAAAGTGGGAAAAGTTTAGTAGAAATTCAAATCGCTTTAGAAAAACAACTATCACTTTTGTTAACTGCTGCGGGAGTAACAGCAGTTTTGGCAGGTGCGATCGCAACTTCTGTAGTTAATCGAACTATTAATAGAATCAAAAACGTTGCTGAAACTACTAACAGCATCAAAAATAATTTGCGTCCAGATAGCGAGTTTACTCAAGTTTACATCGCCAATAAAGATGAATTAGTGATGTTAGAGAGAAACATCAGCTTATTCACAGAGTTACTTTCAGTTTTGCGAGAAGAGAAAGAAGCCGAAACTGATTACTCTCAACTATCGATCAAAATTACCCGCTGGGTTCGAGAATCATTCAACGAGGAAGACGTTCTTAAAACTACCTCAGAAGAAATTCGTAGAGCTTTAAGCCTCGATCGCGTAACCATTTTTTCCTTCAATTCCAACTTTAATGGAAGCTTTATCACAGAATCAGTAGCACCTGGTGTACCAAAAATATTGGGGGTTACAGTCTCCGATGCTGGCTTCGAGACAACCTACATAGAAAAATACGAGAATGGTGCTATCCGCGCCATTGATAATATTCATAAATCCGATCTTACAGATGCTGATATTGAGTTGCTGGAGCAATTTGCTGTCAAATCTAGTTTAGTAGCACCTATTTTCAAAGATAAACAGCTATTTGCTTTATTAATTGCACATCAGTGTTCGAGAATCCGCTTTTGGCAGCAATCTGAGATTGATTTGTTCGCTCAAATAGGTATGCAAGTCGGATTTGCCCTTGACTATGCCACAGTTCTAGAACACGTAGATACCAAAGCCAATAGAGCTGAGCTATTTATAGAAATTACCCGCTCAATTCGCCAATCGCTCAACGAGGAAGATGTCCTCAAAACCACCGTAGAAGAAGTCCGCAAAGTATTTAGCACTGATAGAGTGCTAATTTATACATTTAATACTGATTGGTCTGGAATTATAATTGCCGAATCAGTGGTTCCAGGTTATCCAAAAGTTTTGCGTTCTGAAATTGAAGACCCATGTTTTGGTAACGGTTACGTACAAAAGTATCAGTCTGGGCGCGTTCAAGCCACAAACAACATTTACCAAGCAGGTTTGACTGATTGTCACATCAACCTGCTGGAATCCTTTGGTGTGAAAGCAAATTTAGTCGCACCCATTATCAAAGATGAGCAGCTATTTGGCTTATTAATTGCACATCAATGCTCCAGACCCCGTGATTGGCAACAGCCTGAGATTGATTTATTTTCCCAAATAGCCATGCAAGTGGGGTTTGCTCTCGACCATGCTAGACTGTTGCAACGAATCGAGGCTGAAGGTGTGCAAAGTCAGTTGCTTGCGGATATTATCCGTAGCATTCGCCAATCACTTAACGAAGAGGATGTCCTCAAAACCACCGTAGAAGAAGTTCGTAAACTACTTAGCGCTGACCGAGTGCTGATTTATAGCTTTAATAGTAATTGGTCTGGAACCGTAATTGCCGAATCAGTTGTTCTCACCTACCCAAAAATTTTACGAGCTGAAATCCAAGACTTATCTTTTGGTGAAGCCTATGTAGAAGACTATCAATCCGGTCGCGTTCTAGCTATAAACAACATTTATGAACTCGGTTTAGATGATTCTGACATTAGCCTGCTGGAATCCTTTGGTGTGAAAGCAAATTTGGTTGCACCCATTATCAAAGATGAGCAGCTATTCGGGTTATTAATTGCACATCAGTGTTCCAGACCCCGTAATTGGCAACAGTCTGAGATAGATTTATTTGCCCAAATAGCCATCCAAGTCGGATTTGCTCTTGACCATGCTAGGCTGCTGCAACGAATCAACGCTGAAAGTACGCGAAGTCAGTTACTGATGGATATTACCCGCAGCATTCGCCAATCGCTCAAAGAAGAGGATATCCTCAAAACCACTGTGGAAGAGGTTCGCAAAGCACTTAATATTGACCGAGTGTTGATTTATAGCTTTTATGCCAATTCCTTCGGAATTATAATTGCCGAATCAGTGGTTCCGGGTTATCCCAAAGTTTTACGGTCTAAAATCCATGACCCCTGTTTCACTCAAACCTATGTGGAAAAGTACCAATCTGGTCAGGTTGTAGCAATAAACAACATTTATCAAGCAGGTTTGGCTGAGTGTCACATTAACCTGTTGGAATCCTTTAGTGTGAAAGCAAATTTAGTCGCACCCATTATCAAAGATGAGCAGCTATTTGGCTTGTTAATTGGACATCAGTGTTCTGCCCCCCGCGACTGGCAACAGCCTGAGATTGATTTATTTGCTCAGATAGCCATGCAAGTAGGATTTACTCTCGATCATGCTAGGCTCCTAGAAGCCTATCAAATTGCTGAAACTAACTAAGCGTCGCTTGAGTCCAATTAAGAATTAAATCGCGTGAATGCTAGGAATGGTAATAGTTTTGCCTCCTACCTCCTGCCCGATCGCTGAATCTCGACTTCTCTACGAGACGCTACGCGTAGCTTGCTTCCCCTCAAGGTACGCTCGATTTCCGCCAAGTCGAAGTGCTGCCTCCTGCCTGGTCACTGAGCGAAGTCGAAGTGCTGTCTTCTGCCTTCTGCCTTCTGCCTGGTCACTGAGCGAAGTCGAAGTGCTGTCTTCTGCCTCCTGCCTCCTGCCTCTCACTATATCAATGAATCTTGCTGACGTTCCCCTAATTGACCAACACGCGCACAACTTGTTACGACCTGAAGTAGCTGCCCGTTATCCTTATGCTGCTGCTTTTACGGAAGGTTATGATTCAGAGATTGTTAATTATCATGCCCGCCAAACTTTCTTTTATCGGCGCAGCCTGCGAGAGATTGCTACTTTATTAGAATGTGAAGCCCAGGAAGCAGCAATTTTGGCACGTCGCGAAAGCTTAGGACTAGAAAATTTAACACAATTATATTTCACCGCTGCCAACTTGCAAGCAATTTATTTAGATGATGGATTGCAGTCAGAAAATATTTTGCCAATATCATGGCATGAAAGATTTATTCCGGTGCAAAGAATTTTGCGTTTAGAAGTATTGGCAGAACAGCTAATTCCTCAAATAGAAAATTTTGATACTTTTGTGCAAACATTTAACAGCCAACTTGACCCGCCACCAAATGGAGTTGTAGCTTTTAAAAGCATTGTTTGTTACCGCACTGGTCTAGACATTCAACCTGTTCCTATGGATGTCGCTGCTACTAACTTTTATCGCATCAAACAACAGCCACAAAATCAACCTCTACGGCTTGTAAATAAACCGCTGATTGATTTTCTCTTACAACAAGCGTTATTAATTGCTGCTAAATATCGGCTACCAGTGCAATTGCATACTGGTTACGGCGATCCCGATTTAGATTTACGATTGGCGAATCCTTTGCATTTGCGATCGCTCTTAGAATCGCCCCAATATCGCAATGCCCCCATTGTACTGCTACACGCTTCTTATCCTTATATGCGAGAAGCTGGATATCTTGCCTCTGTTTACCCTCAAGTTTATTTGGATTTTGGTTTAGCAATACCATTTTTAAGTGTATCTGGAATGCGCCAGACTATACGCCAATTATTAGAATTAACTCCTACGAGTAAATTGATGTATTCCTCAGATGCACACTCAATTCCAGAGTTATATTACTTGGCAGCAAGATGGGGGCGTCAGCTGTTGGCAGAAGTGCTAGAAGAAGCAATTCAAGATTCTGATATTACAGCCAGTGAAGCAGAGGCGATCGCATTTGCAATTTTACGCCAAAATGCCTTGGCTTTGTATGCGTAAGTGATTAGATTTACTCGCGTTCATAGTCGAATATCGTATTAGCATTGCCCAATGATGATAATTGTAACTCAACTGCGCTGAGGTAATATTTATCATTTATAGCTTCTGCTGGTAACCTTTTAGCTTTCACACCAGCCTCAACTACATCTTTTGCACTCACCTTTCCGATTTGGTATTCATATAACAAAGTGCCCATACTCGGAATACCCTGTCCTTCCAAATATCCTTGATAAGCCAGAAAGACAATATTGAAGGGTTGGAGATAACTGCCGTTATTATTATTAACTGTTTGAGCGCCAGCAATTCTAGGCATAAAACTAATAGAGGCAATAATCAGGGCAGAATTTATTAAAGCTCTAAATTTCATAAATTTATCCTCATCAGAAAGTTTTTTATTCGCACGAAAGTATTGACAGCAATCCTAGATATAAAAATTCACTCGGTTTTAACTTCTAAGTAGAAACACTAAATTAAACTAAAAAAGAGGTTGCCGGGTTTCGACTCCGCTCAACCCTCGTCTTCTCAGGGTTCGAGCATTGAGCGAAGTCGAAATGCTTCTTCTAAATAATTGTGTCCACCTACTTATCAGAATTCATAAATTAGAAGAAATTCTCGATATGGCTTTTATAGCTAGATAAAAAAGCAAAGAAGATGTCAGGAAATAATTTAGGCGATCGAACAGCTTAAAAATTACCCAAACCCATCATGTAATATGCAATAAAAGCAGTATCAAAAGGTTTGAAGCAATTAATGTTTGAAGAATGTTTAGGCCAAGTTTGAGAGCTGACACCTGTCTCGATCGAGGTTTTATCGTTGTTATTTTGGTTTGGCAAAGCTCTAGGAATTTTTAGCATTTCACAAACTCCTAATAAAAATATATTTAGACTTTATGGATTTGATACCATAAATTCAGAATTAAAAAGCCAAGACGCTTCTTTAAGGCGTCATGATTCACAACCAGAACAGCTTCCGATCTAGTTTTCACACCTAGAGCCTCTTATCGACACTTCTTGAAGCCTGCTGTATTTGGAATTATGATATTTTTCAGCTTTTTTGTGTGAATCAATAGCTAAAATTTTACTTGCTTTTAGCTAATTAGATTTCCATAAAAATATATTAGAAAATATTTTAAAAAAAAACAAATATTTTTAGTTTTTAAATTAATAAATAAAATTGATTAAATTGAATAATAATATTGAACAATCGCAATTAACCTCGTTAACATCAGCTTCAGTTAAAGACTTATCATTCAGACTGAAGCACGAAAGCGGGGAGTTGTGATTAGTGAGTAATTATTTAAACTTGATGTAGCCGTTGATTTGATGTGAAATTAGTTCTTTTGTAAGCTATCGTAAACCTGAAAAAATCTGCTTAAAGTATTATTTTTGAGCCGAAGAACAAAGCATTGGCTGAATGACATTTGAATTTATTAAACGAATTATCTAACTTTTGTTAGAGGGTTAATTTTCATAAGCTTTCATAATTAAGTAGCTATACTCTCTATGAAGGCGAGTGTATGAATCGTCTAACATAGATCGCTTACTTGCATTGATGTCTACCGCATCTGTTGTAGCACTATGTTCTGATTTTTTAGCAGATCGACAAATCCCTGCTCCTACTCAGACGCCGACATCAACACCTACTACTCCAACGCCGACAATTGCTTTTGTGATTCAAATAAAACCAGTACAACGTTTCTATTAGGACTTACGCGTCTATAGCATTTCCCGTTCTAGTGAGGTACAAGGTAGGGGCGCAAAGCTTTGCGCCCCTAAAAATTTCTGTACCTCATTTGATTGGGAACCGCTATAATCTATTTCTAAATTCTCGATTTGAGAATTCTTCAAAAACATTACTTTTTAAGCGCTAGAGTCAATCCATCTGCGATCGCAATTACACTCAAACTAACTCGCTCGTCTTGATGCAACTTCTGATTAAAAGCACGAATTCTTTTAGTTCTATTATCCTGCACTTCGGGGTTAGCAACTTTGCCTGACCACAGGACATTATCGATCGCAATCAATCCCCCCGGACGTACTAATTGCAGCGATCGCTCATAATAGCCATCATAATTGCTTTTATCTGCATCAATGAAAGCAAAGTCAAAAGTTTCTGCTTCTCCTGTTGCCAATAGCCAATCTAAAGTATGCAAAGCTGGAGCTATGTGCAGCTGAATTTTATTTGCTACTCCTGCTTGCTGCCAATAACGCCGAGCGATCGCTGTAAATTCTTCACTAATCTCACAGGCTACTATCTTACCGTCCTTCGGTAATGCCAATGCCACCACTAAAGCACTATAGCCTGTAAAAACACCAATTTCTAAAGTTTTCTTTGCTCCCAACAACTGCACCAGCAATGCGATAAACTGGCCTTGTTCGGGAGCAATCTGCATTCTACCTACTGGATACTGGGCTGTTTCTCGGCTCAGTTGAGTTAAAATTTCCGGTTCTCGAAGAGAAATTGACAGTAAATAGTTATATAAATTTTGTTCGAGTCCTAGTGTTTGAGTTGTCATGATATTAAAGTAAGGGGATTGGGGGTGCTGACTGTTGACTGTTAACTGAGGAGTTATTATTCTCCCCATCTCCCCATCTCCCCATTCCCTACCCCAAAAATATTACTAGCTTGAGAATTTCAGCTTTTTGCCAATCATACACTTTCAATGGATGGGCTTTGTTAGCAAGTTCTGTAAAATGTTGGCAGAAAGCAAAACTCAACACACTAAGGTCAATATGCGATTACTACATACAATGTTGCGGGTGGGTAACCTTGAAGAGTCGTTAAAATTTTATTGTGAAGTTCTGGGTATGAAATTACTGCGGCGAAAAGATTATCCAGGAGGAGAATTTACCCTAGCTTTTGTCGGCTATGGTGATGAAAGCGATAATACAGTAATTGAATTAACTTACAACTGGGGAGTAGAAAAATACGAATTGGGTAATGCTTACGGTCATATTGCTCTTGGAGTTGATGATATTTACACCAAGTGTGAAGAAATCCGCAATCAGGGCGCTAAAATAGTGCGAGAACCAGGGCCAATGAAAAATGGTTCAACAGTTATCGCTTTTGTAGAAGATCCAGATGGGTATAAAATTGAACTAATTCAACTGGGTACTCAAGGTTCTGCCATTAAACAGGAACCACAAGAGCAACTTGTAAGCCAGTAATTCTCACAGTAATAATCTATATACTGTCAATGATGGGCAACGTCAACAGCGTAGGTGTAGCCCGTCGTAGCGAAAAGTCGGAGCGGCGGCTTGTGCCGTTCGCCCTTGGCGTTGCCGAAGGCATCTGAACTTTTCAAGACAGACATCGCTCCAATAGCACCATCTGGCAAACCACGCTCATAACCATGTTTTCGTTTTAAATTAGGGAATAGGTGGGGACTGGGGCATGGGGTTTGGAAACTAGGGACTGGGGAATAAAAAATAAATATTTTAAGAATACTTTCTCAGTAGCCAATACCTAATGCCGAATACCCCATGCCGAATACCCCATGTCCTAAACTAAAAATCTCAAATCGAAAATTTTAAAGATGCAACCTACAGATCCTAATAAATTTACAGATAAAGCCTGGGAAGGGATTGTTAAATCTCAGGATATAGTTCGTGCTTATCAACAACAGCAACTAGATGTTGAACATTTAATAATTGCCCTTCTAGAAGAACCTACTAGTTTAGCAATACGTATTCTGGCTCGATCTGAAGTCGATCCAATTCGCTTACAGCAACAGCTAGAAGCCTTTACCCAACGTCAGCCAAAAGTTGGTAAAAGCGATCAGCTTTACCTTGGTCGCGGTTTAGATGTTTTACTAGACCAAGCCGAGGAAATTAGAGCCAGGATGAAAGATTCCTACATTTCTGTGGAACACATTCTGCTGGCTTTTGCTGAAGATGAACGCGTTGGACGGCGCATACTCAAAGGCTTTAATGTAGATGCAGCGAAGTTAGAAGCTGCAATCAAAAGCGTTCGCGGTAGCCAAAAAGTAACAGACCAAAACCCAGAATCCCGCTACGAAGCTTTACAAAAATTTGGGCGAGACTTGACAGAACAGGCAAAATCTGGAAAGCTCGACCCGGTAATTGGGCGGGACGACGAAATTCGTCGGGTAATTCAAGTATTGTCTCGCCGCAGCAAGAATAATCCGGTGTTGATTGGCGAACCTGGAGTAGGTAAAACTGCGATCGCTGAAGCTTTAGCACAACGCATGGTTAACGGTGATGTTCCCGAATCCCTGAAAAATCGCCAGTTGATTTCTTTAGACATGGGTAGCTTGATTGCTGGAGCAAAATACCGGGGTGAGTTTGAAGACCGCTTAAAATCCGTTCTCCGAGAAGTAATGGAATCAAACGGTCAAATCGTCCTATTTATTGACGAATTGCACACCGTAGTCGGCACAGGTTCCAATCAGCAAGGCGCGATGGATGCGGGAAATTTACTCAAACCCATGCTGGCGCGGGGAGAATTGCGTTGCATTGGCGCTACTACCTTAGATGAATTCCGCAAACACATCGAAAAAGACGCTGCTTTAGAACGCCGCTTTCAGCAAGTATTTGTCGATCAGCCAACTGTAGAAAATACTATTTCCATTCTTCGGGGGTTGAAAGAACGCTACGAAGTGCATCACAACGTCAAAATTTCTGACTCAGCTTTGGTAGCAGCAGCAACTTTGTCAGCGCGTTATATTAGCGATCGCTTTTTACCAGATAAAGCCATTGACTTGGTAGATGAAGCAGCCGCACAGCTGAAAATGGAGATTACCTCCAAACCAGCCGAACTAGAAACCATTGACCGCCGCCTCATGCAGTTAGAAATGGAAAAGCTGTCATTAGCTGGTGAAGAAAAAGGTATTCCCCAAACCAGAGAACGTTTGCAGCGAATTGAGGAAGAAATCACCAATTTAACCCAAAAGCAGCATATATTTAACGATCAATGGCAAGGTGAAAAGCAGTTATTAGAAGCGATAAGTGCTTTAAAGAAAGAAGAAGATGCCTTGCGAGTGCAAATCGAACAGGCCGAACGCGCTTATGACTTAAACAAAGCTGCTCAATTGAAGTATGGCAAATTGGAAGGAGTACAACGCGATCGCGAAGCCAAAGAAACCAAACTTTTAGAAATTCAAAGCCAAGGTTCCACCTTATTGCGAGAACAAGTCACCGAAGCCGATATTGCCGAAATCGTCGCCAAGTGGACAGGAATTCCCGTCAATCGCCTGTTGGAATCCGAACGCCAAAAATTACTGCAACTAGAAAGTCACTTGCATCAACGAGTCATTGGTCAAGAAGAAGCTGTAGCAGCTGTAGCAGCCGCAATTCGTCGCGCCCGTGCGGGAATGAAAGACCCCTCGCGTCCCATTGGTTCATTTTTGTTCATGGGGCCGACAGGTGTAGGTAAAACCGAACTCGCCCGCGCTTTAGCTCAATTTCTCTTTGATTCTGACGATGCATTAATCCGCCTGGATATGTCCGAGTATATGGAAAAACACTCAGTTTCTCGGCTGGTGGGAGCGCCTCCTGGATACATTGGCTACGAAGAAGGCGGTCAACTTTCCGAGACAGTTCGCCGCCGTCCCTACTCAGTGGTGTTGCTGGACGAAGTAGAAAAAGCACACCCCGATGTGTTTAATATTTTATTGCAGGTATTAGATGACGGCAGAATTACTGATTCCCAAGGGAGAACGGTAGATTTTCGCAACACCGTTATTGTCATGACCAGTAACATTGGTAGCGAACATATATTGGATGTCTCTGGTGATGATTCCAAGTATGAAACCATGCAGAAGCGGGTAATGGACAACTTGCGATCGCATTTTCGCCCAGAATTTCTCAACCGTATTGACGAGCCAATTCTCTTCCATACCCTCAGCCGTTCAGAAATGCGCCATATTATCCGCATTCAACTCAAACGGGTAGAAAATCTGCTCCGAGATCAAAAAATCTCCTTTGAAATCTCCCAAGCTGCATGTGATTATCTGGTAGAAGCAGGCTATGACCCAGTTTATGGTGCCCGCCCACTCAAACGAGCGATTCAACGAGAAGTAGAAAACCCCCTTGCCACCAAGTTATTGGAAAATACTTTTATCTCTGGAGACACAATTGTTATTGACAAAAGTGAAAACGGTCTATCTTTTAGTAAAAAAGTGCCAGTGAAAGTGTCAGTAACACAGATTGTTACGTAGTAAGTCAGGCGAATGGAACTGGTGGCTACACAGGTAAAGTCCGCAAAGGCGGACTAACTAAAAATCAAGCGTGGCTAAATTTCGGTATGAATCCAGATGTAGAGACGTTGCATTGCAACGTCTCTACAACGATTTTAATGTCATGCACTTTCTACCAAATTTCGATAGATGTATTGTTTAAAATTCTTGGAACAGCTTTATCACAAAACCTTTTAATCCAAAACTTGTACTGAGCCTGTCGAAGTATCAAAACCCAAAATTGTTATTAGCTTTTATAATTTCCTGCGTGGTGTTCGCACAACCACAAGTAATGTCCCTCTGGAGTCAAGACTTTTTTTAATCCACCCCAGTGCTGCTGGGGATCTTTTTCTTCTAATAGTTGGCGCAAACTACGCAAAGCAGCACCATCAGCGCGTTCTGGATCTAAATCCTCACCCCTAGCAATTTTGCCTGCTAAATCTAGATCTTCAGATTCTTTGAGTTCAGGTAATTTTGCTGCCAGTTCTTTGGTAAATTCGAGATCGTTCTTAAATACTTTTTCATATTCTTGTTCGTTTACCAAACCTACAAATGGGCCTACTATGGGCGCAGCATATTTCAAGACGCGAAATAATCTACTAATATAAGGTGCTGTTACTCTCAGCCATTTCGCTGGTTCATTTATTTCATATAAACCGCCTTCTTGGGTGGGATGCCAACAGCCTGGTGCTTGGCAATAGAGTTGTAAATTTAGCTTTTGTCCGACTAGATTTTTCTTCCAAGCTTTAGCATCATGGGGACGCAAGACAAATACATTGGGACAATGAGCATCAATGCTTGCTTGTTCGCGGCGGAATATATTGGTAAATTCCCGTTGTGTATGTTCCCGCATATCTTTTAGCTCATCAAAAATTGCTTCCTGTCCGTCAACAACTGTTTTTTCTAACTGGTCGATACGTAACAGCACTCGATCCTGGGTGCGCCAATCCAAACCGAAAAGCAAAGTTGATACCGAGACAAATTCAAAACTCTCCTGGCATTGCATTTCTGGAATTGTTTTTTTAGCGATCGCTTTCTCTAAATTTGCATAATTGAACAGGTGAATACACTTTTCCCCATCATGACCGGGACAGGGAATAAAGCGTTGAATCTCCAATCCGGGAAACCTTGCCAGAGTTAGCTCAATGCCATCTTTGAGTAATGCAAAGAAATTTTGGGGGTATGCTCCTCGGACAGTTAATTGCAAATAGCGATCGCGAGGAAATGCTTGCACTAAAGCTAAATGTTTTTGCTCATAATCAGCAAATAAAACACCGTTACGCCAATGAATCTTAGTTGTGAAGCGGTGTTGACGCGCAATAAACCAAGTGGGAATACCCGCAGGAATGGTATCGAGTTGAAATTTCATGGAAATTTCTTTGCAGTTGTCAGTTTGTTTAATTTGCTGCCATTTCTGCTCGTAATTAGGCGCGTCTAGGGGCAAACATTCCACAACTAAACTGATATCTCGGTTTTCTAAAGTCCGGTAGGAAAGGTCAAAACGCTCCATCAGGCGTAGGAAGTGGTCGCGCATAGATCGCTCCAAGTCCCGCCAAAGTCGATCCATTTCCTGACGGGTGAAAATGCCAAAGCGATCGCTTACATCTTTGCTTTCCAAGACTTTGCTGATATATTCAGTTACCCACTGGGGCTTGAGAATAACAGTATCGTTAAGTTCTTCGCTGTCTTGGAAATAGAGAATTTCGCCTAATTCATGAAGCCATTGCGCCAGCACTTCCTTGCTGATGTCAGCAACTTTGGAATCAGCCATAATATCCCACAATTGCTGCGGTGTGATTTGTTTTTTTGCCTCGCTGCGGATGGCATTGGCGGCATTTAGCCAGGTGGTAGGCCAGATTTCCCCCATTAAAGGTAACTTAGCGGCTGCTTCTGCAATTGCTTGCCGCAGTTGTTCAATGCCATCACCTTTTTTAGAGCTAATTTTATAGTGTTCGATAATCTGGGGGTACTTGTCGCGTAACTCTTTTAGGGGAAGGTCAGCATCTCGCTCATCGATGTGGGTAGCAACTAGTAAAATCGTAGATTCCGGGGCTAAAGCTTTGATGGTATCTAGCCAGTAGTAGAGTTTACCTTGCTCAAATCCCAGTCGGGCATTCCAGGCGAGTAAGAATAGTGAACGGTTGGTGAGGAAGAATTGATGGGTAGCGTGATAGATTTCTTGTCCCCCAAAGTCCCAGGTGTTTAGCTCCATCCTTTTATTTGCTTGCGTCGGATGGGTTAATTCCAGGGATTTAATTTCAATGCCGTGGGTGGTAGATTCCTGGGTGTCAAACTCTTCACCGCGCAAAGCTCTTAATAAAGATGTCTTACCCACACCTCCTTCACCAACGACTAGCAACTTAGAAACCCACTGCTGTTGGCTACCCTGTAACCTCTCTCGCAGATAGGTGAAAATCGCCTGTGTTCCTTGCTCGACAATTTCAGGTGGTGGTGACGTTAGGTGTAGATTATTATTAACTTCTAAACTTTGCAGATTAGAGAGTTGAGCAATTTCAACAGGTAGCATCTTCAGTTGATTTCCTCTCAGGTCTAGCTCTATTAAGTTAGAGAGTTGAGTTATGTATACTGGCAGTACCTTCAGTTGATTGGATTTGAGGTATAGCTTTGTTAGTTCGGAAACTTTGGTGATTTCTTTTGGTAGTTCGGTCAGTTCATTATTGCTAAGGTCTAGATATGTAAGGTTAGAGAGTTTGGTAATTTCTTTTGGTAGTTCGGTCAGTTCATTATTGCTAAGGTCTAGATATGTAAGGTTAGAGAGTTTGGTAATTTCTTTCGGTAGTTCAGTCAGTTTATTATCGCTAAGGGCTAGATATGTAAGCTTAGAGAGTTCAATGATTTCTACTGGCAGCATTTTCAGTTGATTACCCCAAATAGATAGATGTGTGAGGTTATAGAGTTGGGTAATTTCTTTCGGCAGTACCTTCAGTTGATTGTCGCCAAGGTATAACTTTTCTAGTTGGGTGAGTTTGGTAATTTCTACTGGCAGCACCTTGAGTTGATGCCCCCAAATAGATAGCTCTATCAGGTTGGAAAGTTCAGTGATTTCTACTGGAAGTACCTTTAGTTGATTGCCACCAACATATAGCTGTGTCAGCTTACTGAGGCAGGTAATTTCTGTTGGCAGCACCTTTAATTGATTTCTCCAAATAGATAGGTTTGTCAGATTGGAGAGTTCAGTAATCTCTGTTGGCAGCACCTTCAATAAATTGTCGCCAAGATTTAGCTGTGTAAGGTTGGAAAGTAGGGCAATTTCTGGTGGCAGACTGCTCAGTTGATTGTTACAGAGGTTAAGCATTTGCAGCTTAGTGAGTTGTCCAATTTCTCTAGGCACGCTGCTAAGTTGATTGTCAGAGAGGTCTAGTTCTGTCACTTTTTCCTTGGCAGCTTGTTCAATAATTTGCAACAGTTCTTCATTTGTCACCAGCAAACCTCACCAACTTTGTAGCAATATTTACCAGAATAGTGTATCGCAAAGAATGGAGAGTGGCAGTAGATTAGTCTTTTCATAGATGAAAACTGGTTTAATGTTTAAATTAGTTGGGTGCGACGCCTAACTTCCTTTAAATATTCACTCCTCAATAAAGCTCAAAGACTCGTTGGCGAGTATCAAAGACTCGTCGCCGAGTATCAAAGACTCGTTCATGAGTATCAAAGACTCCTCGGCGAGTATCAAAGACTCGTTGGCGAGTATCAAAGACTCGTCGCCGAGTATCAAAGACTCGTTCATGAGTATCAAAGACTCTTCGGCGAGTATCAAAGACTCTTCGGCGAGTATCAAAGACTCGTCGCCGAGTATTAAAGACTCGTCACTGAGTATTAAAGACTCGTTCACGAATATCAAAGGTGTATTACGCTTTTGCGCTAACACACCGCTATGACTGCGATCGCTTTATAATTGCGATGTCTACGACGGGCTACGCCTACCCACTACCAACGCTACAGGCGATCGTCTTATGGCATACATAGTAATAGTTTTGCCTCCTGCCCTCTGCCTCCTGCCTCCTGCCTCCTACTATACTTATCCCAATTCTCTTGATGCCGAGACAGTTTCGTTAGTTTGAGAAGACAGTTTATTGAACAAGAAACTCCAGATTCTTTGAATAGCTACTATTAGAAAACCAATTACAATTATTCCTGCTACCGCTGGTAAAGCTAGCGCCAGCACAGACAGCGCGATTGCAACGAACAACTCAATGGTTGACACAACTGGATTGGTTAATCCACCCGAAACGCCAGTAGAACTTATCCGCAATATATTCGTTAATCCCTGAGTTAATCCTGCGGTTCCACCACCTGCAACTAAAGCTAACGTCCATTGCACCAGTGGATTCATGTCTGGTGCTACAGATGCTGTTACGATTGTCCCGGCGATAAATGCCGCAGGTGTAGCAACAATATCCAGCAGATGATCCAACCAAGGAATGTAATAACCGATAATTTCCAGCGAACAAGCGACTGCAAAAACAATTACAGCTTGAGGTGTTTCCACCCAATCAAAGTTAGTCGGCAAATCAAAATGTCCAAAAACTGAAGCGATACTCAATGCTAGCAGTGGTACAAATACTCTGAAGCCAGCCGCCGCGCTCAAACTAATCCCCAGTAATAATTCAATAAATGTATTGACATTGAACAAAGAATTTAAATCCATAGTTGAACTCAAGTTATACACCTGGTGTTTTTTCGATCTTTGAGCTGAACGGAGTGACAACTCTCAGTTACGATCCCAAGATAAGAAACTTGATGAAAATATTTCATCTGACTATGTGTAGACTCAGTGAAATTCCACCTATGTCAATTTGAACAATGGCGAAGAGCGTTCGCACGCCAGTTAACCAACTCAAAACTTTTAATACCAGTTACCTCAAGTCTGAGATAGCATACTGAAATCTCAATCCTATCGTCGCCAACCTTGATAAATCAGGTCAAAATGAGCGAATGGTGAGTTTTAGCAAAACAGACTTTATTAAAAGATGCCAAAAATATCACAATTTTGGAAAATAATAAAGTAAGTCGAGTATCACAAGACTCACTTGATTTCATCATTTCTTCTAGGAAAATATGACTCATCCTTTCCTTGAACGCCTGCGTAGTCCAGATAGCCCAGTCCTCGTCTTTGACGGTGCAATGGGAACTAACCTGCAAACCCAAAACCTGACAGCAGAAGACTTTGGCGGCGCACAATACGAAGGTTGTAACGAATACTTAGTCCACACTAAACCCGAAGCCGTGGCTAAAGTTCACCGCGACTTTCTTGCTGCTGGTGCTGATGTCATTGAAACGGATACCTTTGGTAGTACGTCCATTGTGCTGGCAGAATATGACTTAGCAGACCAAGCCTATTACCTCAGCAAAACAGCCGCAGAACTCGCCAAGCGTGTCGCAGCAGAATTTTCCACTCCGGAAAAACCCCGGTTTGTGGCTGGTTCCATCGGCCCGACAACCAAACTACCCACCTTGGGACACATTGACTTTGACACCATGAAAGCGTCTTTCGCCGAACAAGCCGAAGCGCTGTGGGATGGTGGCGTGGATTTATTCATTGTGGAAACTTGCCAAGATGTGCTGCAAATCAAAGCCGCGCTGAATGGTATTGAAGAAGTGTTTGCGAAAAAGGGCGATCGCCGTCCGTTGATGGTGTCTGTGACAATGGAAAGCATGGGCACAATGTTGGTAGGTTCAGAAATCAGCGCAGTGCTGACAATTTTGTCACCATACCCAATAGACATTCTCGGTTTGAACTGCGCCACAGGCCCAGACTTGATGAAACCACATATCAAGTATCTGGCAGAACATTCACCTTTCATCGTCTCCTGTATTCCCAACGCGGGTTTACCTGAGAACGTCGGCGGTCAAGCACACTACCGCCTGACACCGTTGGAATTACGGATGTCGCTGATGCATTTTGTTGAAGATTTGGGTGTCCAAGTGATCGGGGGTTGCTGTGGGACGCGTCCAGAACACATTCAACAATTGGCAGAAATGGCCAAAGACTTGAAGCCAAAAGTTAGACAACCAAGTTTAGAACCAGCAGCAGCATCAATTTACACCACTCAGCCCTACGACCAAGATAATTCCTTCTTGATTATCGGCGAACGTCTCAACGCTAGTGGTTCCAAGAAGTGCCGCGATTTGCTAAATTCTGAAGATTGGGATGGACTCGTCTCAATGGCCAGGGCGCAAGTCAAAGAAGGCGCACACATCCTCGATGTCAACGTCGATTATGTGGGACGTGATGGTGTGCGAGATATGCACGAACTCGTTTCGCGCATTGTCAATAATGTCACATTGCCTTTAATGCTTGACTCCACCGAATGGGAAAAAATGGAGGCGGGTTTAAAGATAGCCGGCGGTAAATGTTTGCTCAACTCCACCAACTACGAAGACGGCGAACCGCGCTTTTTAAAAGTGTTGGAATTAGCGAAAAAGTACGGTGCTGGGGTCGTCATTGGTACTATCGACGAAGAAGGCATGGCGCGGACAGCCGAGAAAAAGTTTCAAATTGCCCAACGCGCATACCGCCAAGCTGTAGAGTACGGCATACCTGCCACAGAAATATTCTTTGATACCCTAGCTCTACCAATTTCCACTGGGATTGAAGAGGACAGAGAAAACGGTAAAGCCACAATTGAAGCCATTCGCCGCATTCGCCAAGAATTGCCTGGATGTCATGTAGTTTTGGGTGTCTCTAATATATCCTTTGGTTTAAATCCAGCCTCGCGGATGGTGCTGAACTCAGTATTTTTGCACGAAGCGACAACGGCGGGAATGGATGCAGCCATTGTCAGCGCTAACAAAATTTTACCGCTCTCGAAGATTGACGAACGCCATCAAGAAATCTGTCGCCAGTTGATTTACGACCAGCGGAAATTTGAAGGTGATGTTTGCGTTTACGATCCCTTGGGAGAGCTTACCACAGTGTTTGCAGGAGTGACGACAAAACGCGATCGCTCCTTAGATGAAAGTCTCCCCATCCCAGAACGCCTCAAACGCCACATCATCGACGGCGAACGCATTGGCTTAGAAGAACACCTCAAAAAAGCCTTAGAAGAATATCCTCCCCTAGAAATTATCAACACCTTCCTGCTGGATGGCATGAAAGTTGTCGGGGAATTATTCGGTTCTGGACAAATGCAACTACCCTTCGTGTTACAGTCTGCCGAAACCATGAAAGCAGCGGTAGCGTTTCTAGAACCCTTCATGGAAAAATCAGAATCAGGCAACAACGCCAAAGGAACCTTTATCATTGCCACAGTTAAAGGCGATGTCCACGACATTGGTAAAAACTTGGTGGATATCATCTTGTCCAACAACGGCTACAAGGTAATTAACCTGGGAATTAAACAACCAGTAGAAAACATCATCAACGCTTACGAACAGCACAAAGCTGATTGTATAGCCATGAGTGGTTTGCTGGTGAAATCCACCGCCTTCATGAAAGAGAACTTGGAGGTATTTAACGAAAAGGGAATTACCGTACCCGTGATTTTAGGCGGTGCGGCCTTGACTCCAAAATTTGTGCATGAAGATTGCCAAAACACCTACAAAGGTAAAGTAGTTTATGGCAAAGATGCCTTTTCTGACTTACACTTCATGGATAAATTAATGCCAGCGAAGACCACTGGTAGCTGGGATGATTTCCAGGGATTTTTGAACGAAATTGAAACTGCTGAAGTTTCGACAAATGGTCATAAAGAATCAGCAGCCACAGCAACTCGCGAAGTAGCATCTACAGAACCAAAAGAGATAGATACTCGGCGTTCTGAGGCAGTAGCCATAGATATTGAACGTCCAACACCGCCTTTCTGGGGAACAAAATTATTGCAGCCTAGTGATATTCCTCTCCAAGAAATATTCTGGCACTTAGATTTGCAAGCATTGATAGCTGGACAATGGCAATTCCGCAAACCAAAAGACCAATCTAAAGAAGAATATCAAGCTTTCTTAACTGAGAAAGTCTACCCAGTCTTAGAAACTTGGAAACAGCGGATTATTGAGGAAAATCTCTTGCATCCACAAGTGATTTATGGTTATTTTCCCTGTCAAGCCGAGGGTAATTCTCTACATATATATAATCCAGAGGAGCGATCGCAACAAATTGCAACTTTCGAGTTTCCCAGACAAAAGTCATTAAGGCGGCTGTGCATAGCAGATTTCTTTGCACCCAAAGAGTCGGGAATTATTGATGTCTTTCCCATGCAGGCGGTGACAGTAGGTGAAATTGCTACAGAATTCGCTCAAAAACTGTTTGCAGATAATCAATACACAGATTATCTGTATTTCCACGGTATGGCTGTGCAGATGGCAGAGGCATTGGCAGAGTGGACACACGCTAGAATTCGCCGCGAATTAGGCTTTGGTGCTGAGGAACCAGATAATATTCGGGATATGTTGGCACAACGCTATCGTGGTTCGCGGTATAGTTTTGGCTATCCCGCTTGTCCAAATATTCAAGATCAGTACAAGCAACTGGAGTTATTGCAGACTGACAGAATTAACTTATATATGGATGAAAGCGAACAGCTTTATCCAGAACAGTCTACAACAGCGATTATTACTTACCACCCAGTAGCAAAATACTTTAGCGCGTAGTTCCATACCCTAAGCGATTCTCAGTTAAACTTATAAGCCTTTCGTAGGGTAGCACAGCTAGCTGTGCTACCCTACTGGCTATTGATAATTAGTAATTTTAAATCACAAGATTCACAACTTCTCTAGTAAGCCAAAAATCTGGGGCAAACTCTGATTATTTTAATGCGAGTCCCACAAACCTCTGCCTGCCTTGAACTTTATCTTTCCGACTTCCAGAAGAACGGTTTTGCCTATTAAAACCAGGGATAAGTCTTTTTCAGCTAATTAGACGGACACTCGAATTCACGTTATTTTATATCGAACTGATATCTTTCCTTTATAAGTGGGTATTATAAGCTTGTTTTCCTAACATCATCTTTATAAACTTGCCTGCCAATAAAATACATTTCCGCAAATTTACCGTCAAATTCTGCTCTTATTTTTCCTCAGAATCAATTGAAATAATTCTGAAAAAATCAGTATTTACCGGATCAAATGAACAATTCATGAATGATATAACTTTAATAAATTGTCTTTTTTGTGTAGCCCTTGACCTTGAAGTTTGTAAAAAAGAGGCACTCGTTATATAAATACAGTCTCATCCTTTGCCTGAAAAATAATTTATTTTTCAGCTTTAATGAAAAATTTGGTAACAATCAAAAATCTGGTAAAAACCACTTGACAGGAAAGCAGCTATGTCTGGAAAAAATAAGCTAGTCAAGGCAATTCAAAAAACCTTCAAACTAATTGGCAAGAATTTTTTATCCGCAATCAACAAGCGAATTATTTGGCTATTACGGACTATCTTTCTCACAAGAAGAAGACGCACTCCAGCAAATGCAGGCTTTGTGTTACCAACAGTGGCAATGGTAACTTTGGTAGTCGTGCTGTTAACAACTGCAATTTTGTTTCGCTCATTTGAGCGAGCCAAAAACGCTAGTAATGTTCGGGTAAATGAGGCGACAATGCAAGCTGCTACTCCTGCATTAGAGAGAGCAAAAGCAAAAATAACTGCCTTGTTTACCGACCCCACTTTGCCACGTTCTGTCCCATCAAACGTAACACTATACAATACCTTAACCAATAAACTTCCTGCCTATACATTTGGTGACGAAACTCCCATTACTGTGCCTTACAACATCAATAGGAACAGTACAATCGAAGCAACCAGTACTATGATTTTAGAGGATAAAGAAAACATACAAACAGCCTGGAAATTTCCTGCCGATACAGATAATAACGGAAAATTTGATAGCTTTATTCTCTATGGCATCTACTTCCGCACTCCTCCCCAAAGCGGTACAAGCCAAACCAGGAAGAGAAGCCCACTAGATGCTAGAACCCCTCCCATGCTACCTGCTAAAGCAGGTGGAGCTTGTGATGTAGCTGGTGAGACGAGTGCCAGCTTAGTAGGTAATTCAGGTTGGTATAAGCTTCCAAGTGGCGAATTGAAAAAAAGCTTTTTCGTATATACAGTAACAGTTCCCATTACTGGTACTCCTCCTAGCGGCCCATATGAAACATATCGAGGTAATAAAGGCTTCTCGGCTTTAGAAATGCAACAAGATCGTAGCCAAATTTCTATTACTAATAATGCTGTTGTATATGAAGATGACTTAGATATTACACCTGGCCCTAGATTCCGCCTCAATGGACGTATTTTTACCAACAGTAACTTATTTACTGCTAAAAGTGATAAAGATATAACCCTATTTCAAGTCAGTAGCAAAGATTCTTGTTATTACGAACGAGAAAATGGCAAGATAGTTATTGGCGGTAATATTGGAGTTAGTAGCCCAATCAGTGCAACTGATAAAAATGGAACGCGTGTAGATTTATTTAAAGAAAACAATACACCTGATACAAATAAAACTTTAGCTTCTGATAATAAAACTACCTCAAATGGCTCGAATGAGGTTGCTTATAACACTCAAGCTTATGCTCAACGCATAGACTTATTAGTGAATGTACAATTAGCTAAAGCGAGTAGTGCCGATCCTACAGAAGTTCAAACTAATACAAGCAAACGAATTGCAAACGATCCAAGCTTAGACGCAAATAAAGTACGTAAAGAAGAATTGGAAACTTGGTTCCGTAAACGTACTCGGCGCGTACCATTTAGAGAAGTTCCTTATGGTACTTCTGGCATTGAAAAATCTGCTGGTGTAAATTACACCACAGCAGATGCAACAACTTTATTGAACAGTTCTTCTGGTAATACGCTACGTCCAATGGATGCCTGGATTTATCCAACAGACGCAAATACAAAACTTACACTAAATACAGCTCAACTACCTACTAGAGATCCAGAGATTGTAGATAACACTCCGGTAATAGAAACAGAGTTAGGCGATCGCATTGTAGTAGGTAACAACCTGCCTGAACTTGTATGGGATAACACAAATGGAAAGTTTGTAGGAGAGGAGAGTTCAGAAACCATTACCGGTGTGAAGTGGACAGGTAGCACTACTAAAGACCGTACTCGTACCACTCGCGTCAAACAATTATCAGATTTGGGAGTGACTGGGCGTGATGGTTTTTGGGAAATTTCAGCCGCTTCACCCAGAGCTAACATCCTTGATGTAATCGGTGGACTGAGGGTAATTACAGGTGCGGGAATATATAGACCTACAGGTTCTGGACTACCTACTCGTCCAACAACAGTGCCTGACGATGCAACCACATCGGCAGTCAACGAAAGTACTGGCACAGTAGTCTGGCCTGATACTATGCCTATGCTTGTACCCGATCCCACCGATCCTCTGAATGCAAGTAAACAAAAACGTGGTGATTTGGTAATGCGTGCTACAGCAGTGTATCACTACAATTTTGATTCCTATGCTCCTACGGCCAGCACAGCAGACGATTATCAAACACCTATGGCCTGTGTAAGTAGCTACTACAATCCTACAAATCAGACAACAGCAACTACAAATACCTACGATCCACTTGATTTGACAACAGTAGCAGCATCTAACAATGGGGTTGTTTACGAAGCTCCCAGCACTACAGCCGCAGGTATAACTAGAGGACAGGCAGTAAATACCGATGGTTTTTTTGCAGCTGCAACTAACGATGATGATGTTACTAACACCAGCGTAGCTTTGCTAGACCGCTTAAAATATCAAGCCAACTTGGTATTTCCCAATGGTCGTCTTGTTAATCCTCTACTGCGGCAAGCACTGGCCAAAGCAACAACCAGCAAACTTACTCTCTCTGAGCAATCAGCAATTGACTCTACCATCTGTGCAATCAAGATTGCCGATGGTTCTCTGACTCGCAGTACTACCTACATTCCTGATGGCGCAATCAAAGAAACTGCATTTCTTGATGCCCGACAAATTAAGGCCATAGATAAAGGCCCTGCATTAACTGGAAAATACAATCTGGAAGTCGAACAGCGTCAGCCTCTAGAAATTCGTGCCACTGTCATAGATTTAGGTTTGCTTCGCGCAAAAACCAACACCAATCCAGACGCTAGTAAAAATTGGGCTAACGAATATCTATTCCCCAATAGCGGTATTATCTATGCCTCTCGTGATGATGCTCAAAAAGACCGGAGTGACACAAGCAGTGAAAGCGTTAGTGCTAGTGACTACAAGCTAGACCCAGAAAGGCGACCCAACGCCATTATGTTGATTAATGGCAGTAACTTGAGTCGTATGAATGATTACAGAGCAGAGGAAAAAGGTTTAATTTTAGCAACTGAGTTACCAGTGTATGTTCAAGGCAATTTTAATCTGCACAGTAAACAAGAATTCAAAACTCCCGATCTTTTAGTTACACCGACTGATGCCGCGAGTAATACAGCCTACGATAGTAAATTTTACGCTCGTGCTGCGGCAAATCGCGATCGTGACTTTGCTTGTCGGCCTAATGACCCTAGACTACCTAATTGCACAACAGGCGAAACCTGGCGACCGGCATCAGTGATTGCCGATGCTGTCACCTTGTTGTCTGGTAACTTCCGCGAAGGCTTCCGCAATGAGGGTGATTACGATTTGCGAAATAATCAAGGGAGTGACCCTAACGTTGTACTTAAACGATTAAAAGCAGGTTTCTGGAATAACAACTTCGTCACTTCATCTAGATTCTTTACTAACTCTGGTGGCGATGCTTACTACAAGGGTACTCCCACTGGTACTGACTTAAGAGACTATAACAGTTCTTACTTTAACAACTTCGTCACACCCATTCAGCGCCGAGGTACTTTCCCAGAGTATGTCATGGAGATGTGCTTAAAAATAGTAGTTTCTGAATGTGGAGAAACTGATTGGTATGTTGGTTTAGATAATGATGATGTCCAAACCAATGATACAGATGCAACCAATGGTTTGACGCTAGCATATATCCAAAAAAAATCTAGTGACACTGACGTACTAAATGCTCCAAGAAGCAGACTATTAGCTGGTACTACTGCTCAAGAGGCAAGAGCTGGTTTTGAACGATTTCCCCGTCGAGTTGCCTACAAACGAAATAGTTCTGGTCAGCTGGTTGATACCTCCAATGCTCCCATAAACTTTGCTTCTGCTACTCCGATCGTACTAGGTATCAAAACAGATTCATCATCAGGAACTCCCGTGAAGGTAGTAGGCCATTTTCGTAACGGTGATATACCAGAAGTAACCAATAATGCTCTATGGTTTACAACCACAAAAGATAATAACTATGGCGCACCACCGAGCTTCGCACTCAACAATATGCAATACAACTACACTAATGGTAGTAGTGAGACTTATCGTCTATTCTTCAGGTATCCCCGAATACCACTTGCATCACCTAATGCCTATTCTGAGAAAGATTTTCCTGGAGACACGACGCCATTCACCACGACACCATTCCCAAGAAATGAGTATTTGCAGCCACTATTAGAACCTGTGTTGCAATTACAGGTAACAACCGAAGTACCTAAACACAATGAAAGTTATGCGAGTTTAGCCAGTTCATCTAGTGTGGTTAAAAATACTAGATGGTTGCCTAAGGCAAGTGAAACAACTTTTAATCTAGCATTTGCAGCTGGTGATACTCCTGTTCGTGTGGGTTCAAGTGCTTACGAAATAAATGGAGGTTTGCATAACTTTGTGCGCTTCTTAGAAAACTGGAATGACGTTAATGCCAATATTAGCGGTTCGTTCATCCAATTTAAACGCAGTATCTATGCTACTGCACCATTCCAAGTTCTTGTCAGACCAGGATCGGGGACTGTTGCTGCAACCGCTTCTGACATTTCTGATTCAACTTCTGTCAATGCTGCCAATGTTAACAGTATCTTTATGAGAGCTCTGAATGTTGATAGACCAGGTTACACATCAGATGTTACTTATGTAGGTACTGCTCCTGCTGGGGAAGCGCCTTATTATATGGCTCCTAACCGTAACTGGGGTTTTGATGTAGCTTTACTGGCACAAAATCCAGACTTGTTTGCCCAGCGCTTCGTAGTTCCAGCGGCAGATCCTCCAAATGAATACTACAGAGAAGTAGGTCGAGATGACCTTTGGGTGCAAACTCTGTTGTGTGCCGTCCAAACTCAAACAGCGAATGGGTTTGATGATGCACCTAGCGCCTACTTTGGCAACGGTTTAAAATTTGCGCTACCTGAAAGTGAACGTCCGACGATTGACTGTAAGCTCTAAGCATCTTGAAGTGTCTGAATAACACTTTTTGCAGCACTTCTGAGGTGAATAGATCGCATTAAAAACCCTTAGCCTCCTACCCTTTCCCTAACCCTCGCGTAAAAGGGGAGGGGTCAGGAGTGCATTACACTCGATCGCCAATTGCTCCAAAACATAGCCCAATTGAGGAACTGACTATGAACCCACACCAACTACAAGAATCATCTAGCCAGTCTGGTTTTACGATCATTGAGTCGCTAGTAGCGATCCTCTTGGTTAGCATTTTGCTGGTAGCTATCGCACCTGTCCTAGTCATCTCAACCGCGACTCGCGTGCAAGCTAGACGGGTGGAACTAGCAACAGAAGCAGCCCAAGCCTTCATTGATGCTATTAAGTCTAAAACAATTTCAGAAAACAGCATCACAGATGCAATGTCTCCAGTACTTACTGCTGCAACCAGTACCACAAAACTCGCAAATGCAACAAGCAGTAGCGAATTACAGCGCTATTTGCCAGACAAAGCTGTTCCCACAGACGCAACTAATTTGTATTGCTTTCACAAGAATGGCAAAATCACTCTACCTGCTGACTGTACAACTTACAAAACAACCAGCCCAGTTCAGTTTTACATTCAGGCTTTTGGTAATAATGTTGGAACTATCAGTACAACTACTGCTCAAATTGATAATGGTCAAAGCTATCGTTTGGGAGTTCGGGTATATCGTTCAGATGCCTTCATCGATTCTGGTAGCTTGAAAAAAAGTAGTGATAGCGGTGGAAAAAAAGCAGCAACATTCAGTGGGGGGCTAGGCGATCGCAAAGCACCCTTAGTAGAAATTACAACTGAAATTGTCAGAGGTCAACCCTCTTATAACGCTTTGTGTGAGCGTCTTGGTGGTTGTCAAAATTAACCCAACAAAAATAAATGATTTCATGACTCAGTATGCGTCACTAAGGAGAAACTGTAGCAAAATGAATATACTGAGGTGGCTGTTAAGTACTCAGCTAAAACTCTCTCAGAAGCAGAACAAAAATAGTGGCTTCACCCTCATTGAATTACTGGTAGCTATGCTCATTGCATTCCTAGTAATTACCCCGTTACTAGGTTTTATGATCGGGGTTCTAAACACCGATCGCCAGGAACAAGCTAAAGCTAACTCTGAGCAAGAAATCAAAGCAGCGCTTGATTATATCGCTCGCGATCTTCAACAAGCACTATACATATACGATGATACAGGAATCGCAGCTATTAATTCCCAAATTCCCACAGTAACAAATGGGGTTCCAATTTTAGTCTTTTGGAAACGAGAATTGACGAAAGATGCTCTTGAGACTAAAAATGGCGGCACAGTTCTATTTCGAGACGATTCTTTTGTATATTCGCTGGTAGCTTACTATTTAATTAAAGATACTAATTCTAACTGGTCTCAAGCTGCCCGCATTGCCAGATGGCAAATTAAAGATGGCGTTCTAAATACTACTGGTAGGACTGATTGTCCTGGATTTACTACTGAAAAATATAGCTTATGTCCAGATAAAGGTTTTAAACAATTTGACTTGTCAGACAAAGGCAAAACATTACAAGAAAAAATGAATAGTTGGACAAATAGTTTGGGAACTGGAGGAACTTATAATCAAAGTCCCGTAGTTCTTGTTGATTTTATAGATCAAACAACAACAGGAGCACCAGGAGCAGTTTGCTCTACCGGCTTTAGACAAATTCCAGCAAGCATTACCAGGACAGGTTTCTACACCTGTGTAAATTCAGTTGGCACAGATAACAGAAGTACTGTTGAAGTTTATTTAAGGGGTAACGCACAAGCTCGTCTAATAGAAAATGATGAAACGAAAATACGTTACACCCAGAGCAAAGCTAGTTATTTTCCAAGTGCGAACATTAAAGTACAAGGACGTAGTTTCATCTTTAATAAATAGCTTGTATCTTTGACAAAGATTAATAAAAGCAGGATAGTATGCGGAATATTACTACTTTGAAATTATTAGATTACTTTCAGTTACATAGCTCTACAACAAAACTAAAGCAGCAATATTTAGCAAACAGAGACAATCAACAAGATGCAGGATTTACCCTGATAGAATTAATTGTAGTATTGCTGTTAGCAGGAATTTTAGCAGCGATCGCAGCTCCTGGGTGGCTTGCCTTCGTCAACCGACAGCAGCTTAATAAAGCTAATGACGCTGTTTTAGCTACCCTACAGGAAGCACAACGAGAAGCCCTAAAGAAAAAACTTAGCTATAGTGTTAGCTTCCAGAAAAATAGTACAACCCAAAATGTAGAGGTTGCTATTTATCCTACAAAAAAGAGTGATGGTAGCAACTTGGCTTTTGCTGACATCAGCACATGGAAACCTTTAGGGGTAGATGTTGGAGTTAGTTCTGATAAATTTCTACTCGGTACAAATCTTAGTAGTGAAAACAGTGCTGGTTCATCTGTATCTTACACTTTAAGTACATCAGCAAAAATGACCTTCGATTACATGGGAACTCTAACAAATGCAAACTTTGGAACAGTTACACCCCCTGCAACAGAGCCATCTGGCATAAAAATAGTAGTAGCAATCCCAAGCCCTCAAAATCCTTCATCAGCTGGTAGTGTAAAGCGATGCATAATTGTGAAAACTCTCTTAGGCTCAACAGCCACAAAAAAAGACTCTGACTGTAATTAAGTAATTTTCATAGCATAAATTTATAAAAATACGAAATAATACTGAACATAAAACTGCACATTGATAGCAAAATTGAAGCATCAGGTGTAGTTTTTTTATTTGATAGATTTCTTGATTACTAGGTCACAAATTAGGAAGTGGCTGAACGAGTAATTAGCTAGAGATAAAAAAATCAAGTTTGTAGTCATGACTAAAGTCATGTGAATCCTGAATCAAAAATAAATCGCTTTACTACAAACTAAGATTTTATTTAATATTTAATCATGCCTACCTACGTATCAAAATATCAAAATATAATTTTCACAAAATGACTGATTGTTTAGATTTTACTGTAGCTATCCCAACTTACAACGGTGAAAGTCGTTTGCCTGAACTACTAGAGCGACTAAAAAATCAACTTCACACGGAAAATTTATCTTGGGAAATTATAGTTGTAGATAACAACAGCACTGATAACACAGCTAAAGTTGTTCAAGCTTATCAAACAAATTGGCAATGTCCTTACCCTTTGAAGTATTGCTTTGAAGCAAAGCAAGGTGCGGCTTATGCCCGAAAAAAAGCTATAGCAGAAGCTAAAGGTAGATTAATAGGTTTTCTAGATGATGATAATTACCCTATATCAAAGTGGGTAGCAGCAGCTTATAGTTTTGCGAAAAAATATCCAAAAGCAGGAGCTTATGGTAGCCAAATTCATCCTGACTGGGAAGTAGAACCACCAGAAAATTTTCAGCGAATCGCTCCATTTTTAGCAATTACGGAACGAGGAAATATACCGTTGCTGTATGAAGCAAAAAATAGATTACTACCTCCTTCTGCTGGACTGGTTGTCCGAAAACAAGCTTGGTTAGAAAGTGTACCAGATAAGTGCATTTTAACTGGCAGAGTTAAAGGTAATATGCTTACCAGTGAAGATTTAGAAATGTTGTCTCACATTCAAAAAGCAGGATGGGAAATTTGGTATAACCCAGAAATGGAAATTTCTCACAAAATACCAAGCTCTAGATTACAAAAAGACTATTTAATTCCATTCTTCCGAGGTATTGGACTTAGCCGTTATGTAACTAGAATGGTAAATATACAACCTTGGTATAGACCGATCGCTTTTTTAGCTTACACGCTCAATGACCTGCGTAAAATCACTTTACATTTACTTAAATATCGAACTAAGTTAAAACAGGATTTGGTGGCTGCTTGCGAAATGCAACTTTTTTTAAGTAGTTTAATGAGTCCGTTTTATCTTTGGAAAAATGGTTATTTGAAAAATAAATTATCAGAATATTAGGTATTATGACTGAATTAATAGTTGAGAAATTAGATGTTACTGTAGCTATTCCTACATATAACGGAGCAAACCGTTTACCTACTATTTTGGATAAGTTGTTAACTCAGACAGGAGTAGAAAACCTTAAATGGGAGCTTCTTATCATTGATAATAATAGTTCTGATAATACATTTGAGGTAATCCAGAATTACCAAAAACTATATAATGGAAACTGTAATTTAAGGTATTCCTTTGAAAAAGAACAAGGAGCTGCTTTTGCACGATTGCGGGCAGTGCGTGAAGCAAGAGGCGAGCTAATTGCATTTTTAGATGATGATAATTTACCTGCACCTGATTGGTTAGCAGAAGGATATGCTTTTGGGTTGCAATATCCTCAAGCAGGTGTTTGGAGTGGACAAATTCATGGTGATTTTGAAGTAAAGCCGCCAGAAAATTTTGAAAAAATTCAAGGTTTTTTAGCTATCAGAGAACATGGTTCAAAGCCACATTTATTTGATGCAGATAATTTAAGGCTTCCTCCTGGTGCAGCGCTTGTTGTACGTAAACAAGCCTGGTGTGAAAATGTACCACAACGACCGATTTTGAGTGGAAAAGTACCTGGTCTTTTGGTGCAAGGTGAAGACTATGAACCATTACTTTTTATACATAATGCAGGGTGGGAAATTTGGTATAATCCTACCATGCATACTTACCATCAAATACCAAAGTGGAGATTTGAAAGAGATTACTTACTAAATCTGGCACGCGGCTGTGGCTTGTGTATTTTCCAACTCCGGTTGATAAATACTAAAAATTGGCAAAAACCAATAGTGTTTGTGAAAACTGTTTTAGGAAATTTACGGCGAGTACTACAGTACCTTGTTCAATATAAAGGGCAATTTAAAAATAATCTAATTGCACTTTTTGAAATGGAATTTTACTTGGCTAGTATGATGAGTCCTTTTTATTACTTTAAATGTAATTTAGGGAAACTATTCAAAAACAAAGCAGCCATATAAAATGATTAATTATAACCAAAAAATACCAAAAGTCTCTGTAATCATACCTGCCTATAATAGCGAAAATACTATTATTTATACAATTAATTCTGTTATAAATCAAACTTTTACTGATTTTGAATTAATAGTAATTAATGATGGTTCGCAAGATTCTACTCTGGATATTGTTAAGCAAATTCAAGACCCACGAATCAAAGTATTTTCTTATGCAAATGCAGGTGGAAACGTCAGTCGTAACAGAGGGCTAAACCTTGCAGATGGAGAATTTGTTAGTTTCCTAGATGCTGACGATCTTTGGACACCTAATAAACTTGAATTTCAATTAAAAGCTCTCGAAGAAAACTTGACTGCTAAAGTTGCTTACAGTTGGACTGATTATATTGATGCGAATGGTGAATTTCTCCTTTCAGGTAAGCGCATTAATGTAAATGGAGATGTTTATGAAAGTTTATTGGTAAGTAACTTTTTGGAAAATGGCTCTAATCCCTTAATTTATAGAACAGCTTTAATTACATTAGGTGGCTTTGATGAATCTCTAGCTGCGGCTCAGGATTGGGATATGTGGCTGCGATTAGCATCTAAATTTGAATTCGTATGTGTACCATCTGTGCAAATATTATACCGAATTAGCGCTAACTCAGTTTCTTCCAATCTTGTCAGGCAAGAAAAAGCTTGCTTACAGTTACTTGAGAGAGCATATCAAGAAAGACCATCAGTACTTAACCAAACTTGGAATACAAGCATTGCAAATTTATATAAATACCTTACCTGTAAAGCTTTACAAAAACCCTTCAATCGGAAAAAAGGTTTAACTGCGGCTAAATTTTTATGGAGGTATTTTATTAATGATTCTTCAAGATTTCAAAATATAAATTTTAGCTCAAAGCTCTTATTAAAAATTCTCATAATTATGATGCTGCCTGCCTTACTTCAAAGTATTACTAATCAGCGTCAATTAAAAAGTCAAAAAACGGAAATATTATTAAACACCTGGGTAGTTGAAAAAACTCCAGAAAGTAAAAATGAATATCCAGGCGCATTTACCATCTCTAGTTAATGCAACAAAAATTTTTAAATCATTACTCTAGTAATGGTTTTACGGTACTTGAAACTTTAGTAATTCTTTTATTAATTGGCATATTAGTAGCATTGGGAATACCAAACTGGATGACTTTTGTGGCTACTCGCCAGCTTAACGCTGCTCAAAACGAAGTTTACTATGCAATGCGCCAAGCTCAAACGCAAGCAACCAAACAAAAATTGACTTGGCAAGCTAGTTTTCGCGAGCAAAACGGCATCGTTCAATGGGCTGTTCATCCTACTACAGTAAACCCATCTAATGCTAACTGGAATAATTTAGATGCCAATATACGCTTAGATGCAGAAACGACCTTACAAATTTCAAATGGTGTTAGGCAAATTAAATTTGATTATAGAGGTAACATTGTTTCGCTACCGCGAAGTATAACGATATCGAGTAAGTCTGGTGGTAAAGCTAAGCGTTGCGTCTACATTTCTACGATTTTAGGGGCAATGCGAATGGCAAAAGAGCGCCCTACAGCCAACAATGAGGGTGATTATTGCTATTAAGATATTCTTAGTTTATTCAAATAAGGTATTGCGTGCTGAACTTTCCAGCAAGCCCAAAACAAAAACAACGCTTGATTATTTTCACTCGCTACCCTGAACCAGGGAAGACGAAAACCCGACTAATACCTGTTTTAGGATCTGTTGGTGCTGCTAATCTTCAACACCAAATGGCTGAACATACAATATTGCAGGTTAAACAATTGCAAAAAGTAATTGATATATCTGTAACAGTGTGGTATGCAGGTGGTGATTTGCGACTTATGCAAAAATGGCTGGGGTTGGATTTAGTTTACCAGCCTCAAGGCGAAGGGGATCTAGGTTTGCGGATGGCGCGATCGCTCCTCCAGGCTTTTCAATCTGGTGCAGAAAAAGCAATTATCATCGGTACAGATTGTCCTGGACTAAATGCCCAAATTTTAGCAATAGCCTTTGATAAGTTACGCGCCTTTGACCTTGTACTTGGCCCAGCGATGGACGGTGGATATTACTTAATTGGTTTGCGGCAACCCATTCCAGAATTATTCGCTAATATCGAGTGGGGAAGTGCTCAAGTATTCCAGAGAACTGTGGAGATTGCTCAGAAACTTAATTTATCACATATGGATTTGGTTTCTTTAGCCGACGTTGACCGACCAGAGGATCTGTCAATTTGGGAACAGAACTTTGTAGGAGAAGAATGAGGCAAGAAGAAGACACGGCGACGCGGTGAAGAAGTTAAAGTTTTAGGTATTACTTAGTTGAAGTTGCCATAGCTGCCTAAATTTAGTAGTTCCGTCTCTTTGAGTGTCTAGATTACCGACTTCTTGCAGAAGTCGAGAATCTGAATTTCCAGCCCCGCATAAGCTTCGTATCTTCAAACACTAGGAATTTCCTGAAGACACGGGACATAACAAATGTTACTCTGGCCTAGTTGAAAACCAAGAGGCCAGAGAGTTCACAATTATTGAATGTAGTTTGTGTTTCTATAGAACAGTTACGGTCATGAGCACAATATTCGAGTAACTTGAAATATGAAAATCATTCGTATTTACTGCAAGTTTGAAAAACTATGGTTAACCGTTTTACTTCCGTGAGTACTGCCCTCACTGTTAAGGTAGTTGGAATAATCTGCATTTTGTCGTTTTTTGTTGACTTTTTGATTCTCTTGTTGCCCTTTCAACCAACCGATCGCGGATGGCAAATAAATTTGGCAACAGCGCTAGTGGATCGGGGAATTGTTCCTTTGGTAGGCTTGGGGCTTTTGTTCGCTGGCCATTGGATTGATAGCGCTGATGCAGGAAGCGATCGCCCCCAAGGTGTTGATTTAAGATTTCCGGCTCTAATTCTCTCAAGTATCTTAGGCTTGATGTTCTTGCTGATTTTTCCTCTGCATCTGAATAATGTGAATCAAGCCAAAACTCAAACAGTTAACCGAATTATCCAAGAAGCAGATCAGGCAGAAAATCAACTCAACAATCGCTTATCGCAATTGCAAGCACAACTAAATACTGAACAAGGAAAAGCTCAGCTAGAACAGCTGCGGAGTCAAACCAAAGCTCAGTTTACCGAACTACTCAGCGATGAGCAAAGATACAAGCAAGCACTTGAAAGCGCCCAAGTACCTCCAGCCATTAAGGATTTACTAAAAAAGGCTAAAACAGATCCCCAAGCACTTGACAAAGCGATCGAACAACAAACAGATATTCAGACCCTGAGAACTCAACAATTAAGCCAAATTCGCCAACGCAGGGATGAAACTGAGAAACAAGCTAAAGATAGTGCATGGAAGTCTGGATTGCGGATTGGTATTAGCAGTTTGCTCTTGTCTATTGGTTACATTATCATCGGCTGGACAGGCCTAAGAAGCAGGGGTGCTTTACAAGGTGGTAAACCCAAAGCTACTGCACGCTAATTTTTTCGGGAGATGGGGAGATGGGGAGATGGGGGAGTAGGGGAAGAATAACTAATGACTCCCAACTCCTAACTCCTAACTCCTAACTCCTAACTCCTAACTCCTAACTTTTAACTTTTAACTATAAAACCTGGGGAATGTTCTCAATTTACATACTGACATATAACGAAGAACTAGATATTGCTGCTTGTATCGAATCGGCGATGCTATCTGATGACATCATTGTTGTAGACTCATGCAGTAGCGATCGCACTGTAGAAATCGCTAATCGCTATCCCATCCGCGTTGTTCAACACGCCTTTGAAAGCCACGGACGCCAACGCACCTGGATGTTAGAGTCTATTCCTCCAAAGCATGAATGGGTTTACATTCTTGAAGCTGATGAACGGATGACACCGGAACTGTTCGCTGAATGTCAAAAGGCAAGTCAGAGTCCAGACTACATCGGTTACTATGTCGCTGAACGCGTCATGTTTATGAATCGTTGGATTCGCTACAGCACGCAGTATCCCCGTTACCAAATGCGCCTGTTTCGTCATGGTAAAGTTTGGTTTACTGACTATGGCCACACTGAAAGAGAAGTTTGTGACGGTGCAACTGGCTTTTTAAAAGAAACATACCCCCACTACACTTGTAGTAAAGGCTTAAGTCGCTGGATTGAAAAACATAACCGTTATTCCACTGACGAAGCTCAAGAAACTTTATATCAATTAGAACAAGGAAAGATAAACTGGCGAGAGTTATTTTTTGGCAAGTCAGAAGTCGAAAGACGCCGTGCGCTGAAAGATTTGTCTTTGCGTCTACCTGCTAGACCCTTGTTACGCTTTATGTATATGTATTTTCTCTTGGGCGGCTGCTTAGACGGAAGCGCCGGTCTTGCTTGGTGTACATTGCAAGCATTTTATGAATACTTGATTTTGCTCAAAGTTTGGGAAATGAAGTATCTACCAAAACCTGAAAATGCAACAGCAACTCTGGTTCAGGAAAGTACACAACAGGTGCAATGTGCGACTTCAGAAACCACACGCGCTGATGCAGCGTAAAGCCTGAAGCTGCTGCATTGGACAAAGCCCTTGCCGTAGGTATTGCATTTATCAGAATTGACAACTGAATAGCCATTTGTAGGGGCGCATAGCTAGCTGTGCGCCCCTACGCGTGCTTTATTTATAATAAATTAATATTTTTAACGAAGCTTTTTCAGAAAAGCTGCTCCTGTGAATATGTCAGCAACTCACCAAATAAAATAATTCTTCAGCTTACCTCGTGGTGCTTTCACAATCATGAGCAACTTTTCATTCAACGCGGTAAATTAGTAATAACTTGAGAGACTTGTAACAATCATTTACAAGTTTTACAAACAAAAGTAACATCCTCTCAGAATAGCCAGTCGTTATTCGGTTAGTTGATGTCTGTGTGTATGCTTGTAGGAAAATAGCTTAAAACAGGAGAATCGACGCTTGGTAATCGATCGCCTAAAGCAGGACTTAAAAAATGACCTGATTGCTGGTTTGTTGGTAGTAATTCCCCTAGCAACTACCATCTGGCTAACAATTACCATTGCTACTTGGGTAATCAACTTTCTCACGCAAATTCCTAAGCAACTGAATCCCTTTGACGGATTACACCCAATTTTAGTAAATATACTTAATTTATTAGTAGGGCTAGCCGTCCCATTGCTGAGTATTCTCGTGATTGGATTGATGGCTAGGAATATTGCTGGGCGTTGGTTGTTAGATTTTGGTGAGCGTTTATTACAGGCAATTCCGCTAGCGGGACAGGTATACAAAACACTCAAGCAACTTTTAGAAACAATACTAAAAGATTCCAATGGCAAGTTTCGGCGTGTAGTTTTAGTAGAGTATCCCCGCCGAGGAATTTGGGCGATCGGTTTTGTAACTGGTGCAATCAGCGGTGATATCCAAGCTCAAATGTCTCGCCCGATGCTGAGTGTTTTTATTCCCACCACCCCAAATCCGACTACTGGATGGTATGCAGCGGTTCCTGAGGATGAGGTGCTGAACCTCTCCATGTCCATTGAAGATGCTTTTAAAATAGTTGTGTCAGGTGGAATTGTTGCCCCTAATACGCCGTTGATTTTACCCAAAGAGTCCACACTGGAAATGAAACACGACCAAATCAGACAGCAAGTTATTCACGTAGAAGAAACTTAAACTCTATCTGGCAAAGTCACAAGCAAATGCGTAATTTTGTTGTTTGACTGTGCCAAAATTGATAGACTTATAAGCTTGTCACGCCTGGTTAATCAATCAAAGCACAATCACCCTCACTTTTATGCAACCTCGTAAACCCCAGCAAATTGCTCGTGAATTGGCACTTTTAAGCCTTAGCCAACTGCCAGTCAGCCCAAAAAAATTAGATAAATTGGAAGACGAGCAACTAGTATCAAAGTTGGTGCTAGGAGCAGTACGCACCTTGACTTCAGAAGTGCAAGATACTTTAAACAACGCCGCAGGTGAACTGCAACGCAGTAACGATCGCCTTTTAAGTAGCCAAACTCGCGCCTCCGACCTGAATACTGCTAGAACAATGCTGCAAGAGGCGATCGCATCTACCCAGACAGCAATTAATCAGTTGGGTACCGCTGTTGATTTTCCAGAATTAATTCAGCTAGCTAATCAGGACAAGGGAGTTCGCAATTACGCTAAAGAGCTTGTAATTACAGTCAATGAAAATCGACAAATTTTAGATGAACTCATATCCAATGCCCTGGTAGATTGGCAAGTAACTCGCCTCGCTCAAATTGACCGAGATATCTTGCAAATCGCTGTAGCTGAAATGAAATTTTTAGGAGTTCCAGACAGCATCGCCATTAACGAAGCAGTGGAGCTAGCGAAACGGTACAGTGGAGACGAAGGTCATCGGTTTATTAACGGTGTTTTACGCCGAGTTAGCGAGCAGAAAAAAAGTGCATAGTGTTTTATATTTACTTCGTAACGTGAGGGACTAGGGCTGGGGAGTAGAAATACTTGCAGACTACGCAATACCTAGTACCTCATCCCCAATGCCCCAAGTTAAATTAAACTCATAATTCGTAACTTATAACAACAACTAATATTGCTGCAATGGTTTTTAACTGGTTCCGCCGCCAATATAATGATTCCTCTGACACCTCCTCTGACCAGAAGCAGGAAGAAACTTCTCCTGTACAAGAACCCCAACCAGAGACAGCCGAAACTTCGTCAGATACAACAGCAGACTTGTTAGCGTTTGCTAAAGCTGCTTACAAAAATATTCAACAAAAACAATCTCAGGCAGTGGAAACCACGCCTGATTCAGCAGATGCCCCAGAGTCATCAGAACTAGCTGAAACTACTGAAACGACAACTTCTCATGTAGAAACTGTAGAAACTCAAGTAACTGAGGAACCTGCTGTCGCAAGCCCAGCAACAACCCAAACAGAAGCTATCCAAACAACTACAGAAGAATCTACTACAGATGAAGAAACTACAGAAGATTCTTTAGTGGTTGCAATTACTGATGAGCCAGATGTCCAAAGCTCAGAATTAACCACGAGTGAACCACAGACAACACCCGTCGAACCGCTAACTACGCCAGAGGCAAGACAGCCAACAGCACCATCCTTCTTAGAACGCGCGGCGGCGGAACGGCAAGCAAAGCTGGAACAACTTATAGCCAGTGCTATTGAAGTCCCAGAACCAGAGGTACTACAGACAGTATCAAAGACAGAAGAGGAAATCCCCGAACTGGTATTTGATGATGGATTTGTCTGGTCAGCGGAAGTCTTAGCAGCCCAAGGTAGACGCGCCCAAGACGTTTCTATAGAAGAAATTACCTGGTTGAAAAAGCTGCGGCAAGGTTTAGACAAAACTCGCCGTAACATTCTCAACCAATTAAAAGCGATCGTTGGTCAAGGGCCGCTTAACCAAGCTGCGGTATCAGAAATAGAGTCGTTGCTGCTGCAAGCTGATGTGGGGGTAGAGGCGACAGATTTGATTATCGATGCCTTACAGAAAAAATTGCTCCAAGAAATCACTCCACCAGAAGAAGCGATCGCTTATTTGAAAAAAATCCTCCGGGATATGCTGGATGCACCAAGCAAAACATCCCACAAATCTAGCTTTGCTCCAGAAAAAGAAACTTTAAACATTTGGTTAATCACTGGAGTAAACGGTGCTGGCAAAACCACAACCATTGGCAAAATTGCCCACCTGGGGCAAAAATCTGGTTATAAATGCTTGATTGGGGCAGCAGATACTTTCCGTGCTGCTGCTGTAGAACAAGTGAAGGTTTGGGGTAGTAGAAGCGGTGTAGAAGTCATTGCCAATCCCGGAAAGAATACAGATCCAGCAGCAGTTGTATTTGATGCGATCGCTGCCGCCGAAGCGCGTCAAACAGAATTACTTTTGGTAGATACTGCTGGGCGACTGCAAAACAAGAAAAATTTAATGGACGAACTCAGTAAAATTCGGCGAATTATCGACAAAAAAGCCCCAAACGCAAAAGTAGAATCACTGTTGGTTCTAGATGCCACTTTAGGTCAAAATGGACTGCGGCAAGCTGAAGTTTTCTCCCAAGCTGCCCAACTGAGTGGCGTTGTCTTAACCAAGCTTGATGGTACTGCCAAAGGCGGTGTTGCCCTTGCCGTCGTGCAACAACTAGGTTTACCTATTCGCTTTATTGGTGCTGGCGAAGGAATCGAAGACCTCCGCCCATTTTCTAGCTACGAGTTTGTCGAAGCACTGTTAAGCGGTTAGTAATTCATTAAGGGAAAATTAACAACTTGAGGGGATACGGGACATGGAGAGTTTTAAATTCTGCAAAGTTAGTTTTGCCGATGACTACTTTAAAAGTTGAGGTAAGAAATTTTGGTTGACAAATTGATACATTTAGGAGTCACTTAATCTGGTATTATCACTTGAATTAACCATAAACAAAATTCTGGAAACAGCTTAAGTCCTAAAATCATTAACTTCTGCAAGTCAAATGCCTCGACACTCTCAAGCCTCTTCCCACCTAATACTTCCGAAAGTATCCACCAATATTTTCTGGAGTAAATCTCAAAATTTAAAGTGTTTGGTTGTTAGTCATTGGTCATTATAAAGAAATGATAAAGGACAAAACCAACACTTTCTCTAAAGGTCTAAGTAATTATTCTTTTATTAAAGTATTTTTACGACTTCAGAGATATGCTTTGACAATGAAGTTATGAAAAAATGAAAAACTTCGTCAACTGTCATCCAAAATCAGTAGTTTAAAAGGTTATATATTTATTCAAAATGGAGAATTTGAACTGAGTAATATTTAATCAAGAATGTAATAAGCAAATAAAATACTCATAAAAGTTAGCTGCTACGTCTTTATACTCTTGCTAAAATGACATGTCTTGTCTAAATATGGTTTAGCAATGTCAAAGCCACAAAATTTATAAGTAATCTCAAACCTACCAAAATATAAAAGTGTAATAAAACCTGTGCCTGTGTCTCAACTGCCCTCTCAACCCACTGACAACAATAGTAGTGCCACGACTGATGTCACACCAGTCGTGGCACTGAAAGAACTCGTGGCAAGGTTGCACCGGGAACAGAATAAAATTCAAGATTTACTCAGTTCTTTAGGTTTCGCACTTAGAAGCTTCAATAATTTGAATCAGTTTTTGGAACTGATTCCCCTGATGGCAACCAGAGTAACAGATGCCGATGGCAGTGCTTTGTTTCTCTACAAACCCAATGGTCAAGTCAGGTTAGAGCAACTACACTGGCAAGATAGCCACCAGCGTAAGAATATCCGCAAGGCGCTAGAAATAGCTAGCAGTCAAATCACACTTATGCCCAATGCTGCCCCTCTAGCAAGTGCTACAGGGATTTTGGATGACCAAATGCATCGCTATTTGGGGCCAGATGTGCAAATTTTTGGTACTGCGATTTTGGTAAAGCATACAGAACGGGGTTGGCTGTATGTTTTGAGCCGCGATCCTGAATATAGTTGGACAGAAACTAGGCAAAAGTTAGTTAGGTTAGTGGCAGATCAAACAGCAGTAGCGATTGAAAACGATGAACTAGCTGTAGAACTGAGAAAAAAAGAACGTTTAGACCAAGAACTAGAAATTGGCGCAGAAATTCAGCGGCGTCTTCTGCCACGGCAATGTCCCACAATTCCTGGTGCAGTCTTAGCGGCACGCTGTAAACCTGCCAATCGCGTGGGTGGAGACTATTACGACTTTATCGCCACCAATAACAATCAAATTCAGCTAAACGCTAAAAATGGAGCAGGAAGTGGTCGCTGGGGTTTGGTGATTGGAGATGTTATGGGCAAAGGCGTTCCCGCTGGGCTGATTATGACGATGATGCGGGGAATGCTGCGAGGAGAAGTTTTACATGGTAATTCTCCGGCCGGAATTCTGCAAAACTTAAATCGAGTTATGTATGCGGATTTGGAAAATTCTCATCGCTTTGTAACGCTTTTTTACTCTGAATATAATCCCCATAATCGAATTTTGTCTTATAGCAATGCGGCACACAATCCTCCTTTGTGGTGGCACGCCGCGACAAAAACTGTTAGCCGTTTAGATACTTTAGGAATGCTGATTGGTTTGGATGCCAACAGTCAATATGAAGATGCCCAGGCACAGCTAGAACCTGGAGATACAATTATTTACTATACAGATGGGCTGACGGATGCTGCGGCTGCTAGTGGCGATCGCTTTGACGAAGAAAACTTTATTGCTGATTTCAATACGGCTTGTAAATATTGTAATGGGCCGCAGGAAATTGTCGATTATTTATTTGACCAAGTTCAGAAATTTATCGGTGCTGATAAGCAAAATACCGATGATATGACACTAGTTGTTTTGCAAATTCTTTAGTTAGCAGGCAAAAGGCAACAGGCTTGCGAAAGGCTATTAGTGTCGGGGTTTTACGATGGGTTTATGCCCCAAACTATGCTTCAACTATTATGATTGTTCGCTATTAAAATATACAGCAGTTTTCTTTTGCATGAGGTACAAAGTCACTGGTTTTGAGGCAGAAGGCAGGAGGCAGGAGGCAGGAGGGAGAAAAATAATTTGATTTGTGAATCCTTGGTTCTGTACCTCATTTAGTTGCAAACTGCTGTATATTAGCGGTCAGGTAGATTAAGACATCAACTGAGGATGAAATCCTTACACCAAGGTAATTTTAAAGCTATTTCCTATTGCCTGTTGCCTGTTATATGTCTTAGCAGTTGGCTAATTATGCAGTTTGTTTTGGTTCTGTGGTCAAATTTTGGCCAATTTTAGGCTCAGTACCAGCAATTAGTCGTTCGATATTACTGCGATGGCGGAAAATCACATACAACCCACCAGCAATCCCAAACAGAATATATGGTAAAGGTTGATGCAAAAGCAACATAAAAATAGAAACAGCGATCGCACCTGCAATTGAACTCAAAGAAACAATCCGCGATATCGCCACAACAACAGCAAATACCCCTGCTGTTGCTAAACCTACCTGCCAATTCATTGCCAACAAAATCCCCAAGCTGGTAGCGACGGATTTACCACCACTGAAGCCCAAAAAAATTGATTTACTATGTCCAAGGATGGCAGCTAGACCAACTAAAATTGATATCCACGGTTGCCATAATTTTACATCTACCGTTGGGGGGATAATATTTTGACTAGCGGCAAAATTGAACAACCAATAAACAAGAGCGATCGCTAATACTCCCTTCAAGGAATCAAGCATTAAAACGAATGCTCCTGGCCCTTTCCCCAAGGTTCTCAGCACATTTGTAGCCCCAGTGGAACCCGAACCAACTTCTCGAATATCAATACCTTTTAACTGCTTGACAGCAATGTATCCAGTGGGAAAGGAACCCAGCAGGTAAGCTACAAGTACAGTTACCCCGCACAGAGTGAACCAGATAGCCATAAGAACAATTCAAAATTCAAAATTCAAAATTCAAAAATAAAATTCAAAAATCTAGAGAAAACCTCTCGATACAATTTCTTTTCTTTTTGAAGATACCCTCAGAGGAATTACACAAAACTGCACGCTAGAGAGGCAATTCATCAATTGCCCCTACGTTAATAAAGCACAGCCTCACATAGAATTGGTATGACCAATGACTAATGACTAAATTAAAAGTCATCATCATAGTTTCTCACTGTTTTGGGGTCGGGGGCAAAGGCCAACCATAAAGGAAATTGCAGCAGCGACAAACTGATTTGATCTTCTGAATCATCAATAATAATCAAAGGCAATTGATTGGCTTTTACCAATCGGTCTGCTTTTTGAGCTACAGCCTCAGGTGCCTCAAATAATACCACGCCTCGGTCTGGGCCAAAATCTGGGCGACCAATACCTAGACAGTCTTGCAAGCCACGACGCCATTCACCTAATCGTTCTGGTGTATTAGCTAAAACTAAAGTACGGACGCGATCGCCATACAACTTGTGTAATATCGAAATTGCAGCTGAGGCAATTAGGATATTTTGTAAGCGACTACCCATCGTCCGCAAAGCACCCCGTCCTCCTTGGCTGAAAAACCAGTTGGAAACTCGTTCTGCGTGGACTGGCTCAAACGTCCGGCGCAATTGCCAAGCTGGGCCATAATAATCTGGCTTATTCCGGTATTGGTCAATTAGACGGCGAATTTGCTTTGTAGTATCTTGAAACTGTTGTTGGGCAAATTGCGGTATTCCCGGCTGAGGTTCAGCTGGTTTAACCTCTTTGACATCGGGTTTTTCTCTTTCTACCACAGTTGGCGTCAGTTGCAGCTGCTCAGCAGCAGCAGCCAAATCCTGTAAGCTACCCGTGAGATAATCTTTAAAACCCTGCACTCGAATTGCCAAGTCTTGGGATGCTCCTGCAAAAGTGGTTCGCATCTCGTTGCGGATACGTTCTTGACGGCGTTCTAGCTGTTCTATGGAAATTTGCAGGGCTTGTTTGCGTTGTTCTAACTGCACTAGCGACTCTTGTACGAGTCGTCCCAGAGAAGTTTGAGTTTCACTCAATTGTGCCTGAAGGATTTTGTACGAAGCTTGCAAGTTCGCTATTTCTTCTTTCAATGCTGCTTCGCTACTTTGCAACTCTGCCACTCGCTGTGTTGCAACGTATAAAAAACTGTTTTCTGATTTTGATGTGTCTGACCCCAGTGCGGCAGTTTCCGCTTCCAACTGCTGTACAGATTCGCCATTGGAATTTTCTGTTGGCTTAACTGTAGAATTTACCTCTGCTGCATTGAAGATAGTTGAATCAATTGCGCGATCTTCTGATGAGCTAATAGGTGCTGTTTCTACCAGTGAATCAACAGATGGGTTTGTTGGATTTTCAACTACATTGGTTTGTTCTTCTTCTGTCAACCATTCATCTGTTGGTTCTGGGGTTTGAGATGCCTCTGGGTTCATAAACGATACTGTAATCCCTATGATGCGAATAAATAACTTGCAAAAATATTACAATTAACAAGCTTTGAAAGTTCTAAGTTTTGAGAGGTACTCAATTTTGGGCTTTGAGTATAGATTAGAACTATTTGCCATTTCTGGATAAATTGGAGCGGCGGCTTTGCTCAAATCTTGGGCGAGTAAAGACTTAGCACTAAATACGCGGACAACGTTCTTCCAAGCAAGTTTTCAAGGTGTTCGGGTCAAATAAAATCGGCAAAAAGTGAATGCTTTTAACTTCTTTAAAGTAAAACAGGATGGGGACTCTATTCCAGAAGATACGCCAATTTTGCCATTCTTGGTACGGAAAACGTCGAATCAATTTTTCGCCTCTGTAAAGATCTAAATCGGTCGCGGTAAATTGCAAGCGCAGCGTTAAGGTCTGAAACATCAGAAATAAGCCAAATAGCATTACAGTAAAGCCTATCCACGTTTGTACCAATATTAGTGGAATAGCAGCGATCGCCAACACCACAGGTATATTGTAACTAGGCTTGAGTTCCACAGTTGCAGTGGAGTTAGGGGCAAATGAACTGGTCACGTCTTAAATCCTGCTTTGTTAGTATTTATCTCTCTTATTTTAGGAGTGAGAAGTTAGCATTTAGCAGTTAGGAGTGAGGAGTTAAGAGTGAGAAGTAAGGAGTTTTAACTCATATAGCGGTTGAAAAAACGTAGTTAAGGACATAAACTGCTCCTAAAACCCAACCCGATGAGACTTTCGCAAGCCTGTTGCCTGTTGCTTATTGCCTGTTCCCTGCCATCGCTGATAACTCCTCACTCTCAACTCTTAACTCTTAAAATCCTTGCACGAATGCACTGCCAGTTCCCTGAAACATTAACCAAGAAAGAAAGAAGTTGCTAACAAAGATAATTAGCAAGGCAGTTACAACAGCAGTTGTGGTTGACTGTCCTACGCCTTTAGCTCCTCCTGTTGTTGTCAAGCCCCAACTGCAACCAATTACAGCGATTAGAATACCAAAGCAGCACGCTTTGATCGTGGCGCTACAAATATCCCAAACACCAAGAAAGTTACGGGCTGAGTCTAGAAAGACTGTATCGGATAGGTTGTAAATATTTGTCGCAACTATAAACCCCCCTAACATCCCTGTGACCAAAGACAGCAAGGTTAAAATTGGTAACATCAACAAACAAGCAAGGACGCGGGGGACAACTAGATAATCGATTGGATCTGTTCTGAGCATCAACATAGCATCGATTTGTTCTGTTACCCGCATAGTACCTATTTCTGCTGCAAATGCAGAACCCACTCGCCCGGCTAAAATCACTGCTGTTAACACGGGAGAAAGTTCTCGTGTCAAAGCCACGGAAAGCACTCCCCCAATAATGTTTCCCGCACCAAAATTGATAAATTCTCGTGCTACCTGAATGGTAAACACCGCGCCGACAAAAATAGCCGTTAATAAAGCAATAAATAGGGAATCTGGCCCAACTGCCGCCATTTGCTCTAGGGTGTTGCGCCGATGGATTTTACCCCTTACTAGGTGAACTAGCACTTGCCCACCCAAAAAAATCGCTGCCAGCAAACGCTGACTCCACTCTCCTAAACTAGATTTGGATGTAGTCTGGTTCAATGTTCTGTAGCTAACTCGGTAACTGCCTTAAGAATAGCGGAAGTCATGGGGAATGGGGAATGGGGCAAGCACGAAGTGTGGGAGGGGTGGTAGGGGTGGGAGGTGTGGGAGGTGTGGGAGGTGTGGGAGGTGTGGGAGGATGGGGAAGCATTAATTCTCTTTCCCCCCACACTCCCCACACTCCCTCATCTCCTCACCTCCCCACTCCCTACTCCCCAAACCGCCTGAACATTAACTTACTTTAAAGATGTTCTCAGAAAATAAAGCTGGGATTAGACGTGTTGCTTAGAAATGAATAGCTGCTAACTTTGGCTGTAACCTTGACTAGACAAGTGTTTTGTAAATGTAAATAGTTTTTAACATCTCCAGCATGTGGTGTGACTGATAGCAGTTTCTTTTAATGAAAACTTAAGATTTTTGACAGATTGCCTGCTTGCAAGCGATCGCACGTATTGTAGAAAATGACAAACCTCTATTTAGCTATTGTCATCTTCACTCACGGAGTTTGTGTTCAATGACCATTTTCACTAACTTTCTCCGCTCCCTGGCACTAACAATCGTTTTTAGTTTTGTCGCTCCTATTTTTCTAGTTGGCACAGGATTGCTGTTTTTGTTCCTAATCGGTCACTTGCCTGGTTTACAAGAGTTAACAGAGGCGATCGCTACTGAGATTGTCCATTTTCTCGCCACTTTTGGCAGTGGTACTCCTCTACGCGGATTATTTGTAATCAGTTTGACCTGTAGTTTTGTCGGCACACTGTTTGACATTTATGTTTGTTATCGGTGTCAAATTTTACGAATCGATTCTTAAATAGTGAAAATAGCTTGGATTCACATACTCATAGGTATACAAAACTAAAAAGCCCTCTTTCTTAGAGTAAAAGTCCTATGGAAGAATCCTCGATAGCGATCGGTTTTGCTCAATGAATTTTTTATTAGTTAAAATTACTGCCAAAATTATTGATTAAATACTTCTTAGTTATTAGTTATTCATTACTAATAACTAGTGCATATGTGCGACCCTAACAAACGGATTCCTCAGGGCTAAAAAAATATAACACCAAATATTTCGGAATTTTCAAGCTGAGAGAATAGCCAAAATAGTCTTTATCAACGATCGCGCTGGACGCTAGACTAGAGTTTGGTATTTTATATTAGCCACAATCTACAGCAACTCCATCAGCATCCAGCGAAAATGCCACATAAAAGTCTCTGCAAAATATAAAAAATTTCTTAAAATTATCCAGAAAATAGTGCCTGCTTATGTTTTTTAACAGAACAAAGGAGGTCGTTTGACCGCTGGGCATCTTATATTAAGTTTATTACGAGGTATGTTGACAGCTCATGGTTTGGCCGTTTAAGCCCAAGTTTAAGAAACAAATTGCGCGGATTGAAATTACTGGTGCTATCGCCGGTGCTACTCGCAAACGCGTCTTAGAAGCCCTGAAAACTGTAGAAGAAAAAAAGTTTCCGGCTTTATTACTGCGTATCGATAGCCCTGGCGGTACAGTGGGAGATTCTCAAGAAATCTACAGTGCCCTCAAGCGTTTGCGCGAAAAAATTAAAATCGTTGCCAGCTTTGGCAATATTTCCGCTTCTGGAGGTGTCTACATCGGTATGGGAGCCGAACACATCATGGCTAACCCAGGTACCATTACAGGTAGTATTGGTGTGATTCTGCGTGGGAATAATTTGGAACGCTTATTAGAAAAAATTGGCGTTTCTTTCAAGGTAATTAAGTCCGGCCCTTACAAAGATATTTTGGCTTTTGACCGAGAACTGACTCAACCAGAAGCAAACATTCTCCAAGAATTGATTGACACAAGTTATCAGCAATTTGTTCAAACAGTAGCTGATGCACGTTCTTTGGCAGTAGAAAGCGTCAGAAGTTTCGCCGATGGACGGATTTTTACTGGACAGCAAGCCCTAGAATTAGGTATTGTAGACCGCCTGGGTACTGAAGAAGATGCCCGTCGTTGGACAGCAGAATTAGTCGGCCTCGATCCAGAAAAAACTCTCTGCTATACCCTAGAAGAACGTAAACCTTTATTGAGTCGCGTTTTACCAGGGAGTCGCCAGGTTTCATCTGGAATTCGATCTGGAATTGATTGGCTTGAATTTGAAATGTCTACTAGTGGGTTACCCTTGTGGTTGTATCGACCCTAACGTGAGTTGGAAGTTAAGAGACAGAAGTTAAGAGTTTTAGCTCTTAACTCCTAACTCCTAACTCCTAACTCCTAACTTTTATGTTTTAAGGAGGATTTTGGCGTGGAGTGGCAAATGCGGGCTATTCGCGGGGCAACAACAGTTGCCGAAAATACTGTTGAAGCAATGCGAGAAGTGGTTACAGAATTACTGAATGAACTAGAAAACCGGAATCAATTCCAGCCGAGTGACATTATTAGTGTCACTTTTTCAGTGACACGCGATTTAGATGCTATTTTTCCGGCTGCGATCGCTAGATCGCGTCCCGGCTGGGATAATGTGGCAATGTTAGATGTCCAACAAATGCACGTTGAAGGCAGTTTAAAGCGCTGTATCCGCTTCTTAATCCACGCCAACCTGCCAGCTTCCGCCTCAATTCATCATATTTATTTACGTAATGCCGCTAGCTTGCGTCCCGACTGGAGCTTACCACAGCCTTTACAAACATCACAGCAAGCAGTTAAGTCAAAAGTGTAAATTATTTAGACAAATTTTATGTAAAAAAGAAAATTGAATAAACTATTACATTAATAATTGGGCTGCTTAACGTGGTGTTATTGATGGGAAAATATTACTAACTTTTTGTTGTGATTTGCCATTTTTGGTAAAGCGATCGCACTCAAAATTGAGATATTGAGTTATCGAGGTAGTTGGTAATGATTATCCCATTCTATTTAGGTGAACAACCAGACTCAGAAGGTCGGAAGATTACCGAAATATGGGCTTGGGATTTTGAAGAATTGGAGTACGTCCACGATTATATTCAGTGGTTGTTTCCTTTAACTGAGCCAAGCGCATTTAATCTTCATGCTCCCATTATTGATGAGCAAGTAATTCAATCATTTCATAGCAACCTAAGCCTACGTCAAAATTTGCTGCGTTCCTTCACAGTCATGCTTGAGTTTTATGGGTTGCAACGCCACGAAAGTAAGGGCAAAAAAATAATTATCAGCAAGTCAGAAGACTATGGGAACCGCAAAGGCGAATGGATTTGTATGTTTAACCACAACTATCTTCGCATCACCCGGATTTTAAAATGCTTGATGACTTTGGGATTAGAGAATGAAGCCCAAGGGTTTTATGAGTGCTTGCGACAAATTTACCAAGAAGATAGCAATCAGATTGGTTCTAAAACATTTCATTATTGGACAATTGCAGTCAAAGGGAATGTAACAATTTAACAATCCTGTTGAATGTCAATTGACAAGTAAGACAAAAAGTGCATAAAGAAAATGCAGGCAGAGATACAGTTAATCTTCAGTCATGGTTTGGACAATGACCGCGATCGCACCTTGTTCGGCGTCTTTCTGTTCAGTGCTTGCCGTATACGTGAATATTGCACTCTGTTGACTACAGACATTTAAAAACCCAAGGGAAATGTTAGACCCCGACTAATTATCAGAAAAGCTAACACCAAAGGAAAGTTAGCGACTCGTAGCATACCAGTGATTGAAGACTAACAGCGATTGCTGGCTGAATACTACACGCTGGCAGGAGATGATTATCTGTTCCCTGGTCGCAGTGATGGGCATATCAGCGAAGACTCAGCCACTAGGATACTGAGAAGAGCTTGTCAGCAAGTAGGTATTTTTGGAAGTGAGCGATGAGCAAGTGTTGGGGGCAGCGGCGTTGTCGATGTTGTCTCCAGTTGGGGGAGATGTGGGGAAATATGAGTTAGACGACATCTGTTTAAAACAAATAAAAGTAAAATGACTATGTAATAAGAATTTAAGATGGAACCAACAACGGAACAACTTAAAGCATTCTTTGATTTCTGTGTCAGGGTAAGCGAATTGCTACAGACAATTGAACTAACCAGATACGATAAGAGAAACAATCGAATAGCTATATTAGTAGGTCAAGCAATCGAAGTAGAAATTCTTAGTAGTGGCGAGGTATTAATTAGATGAGCGATTATTTGAGTCTTTCCTATCAAGAATTGAAAGAATACATCAAAGCTCATCCCCAGGATGAAGAAGCCTTTCAATATTTTTTAAATGAAATGAGAAAAAAACCAGGTGTGGTAGTAAGCACAAGCGAACAAGTAAAATCCGAACTAAAAAAACGGTTGGGAATAAGTGATTAAGTATAGGCAGATTTCTGAATAGATAACACCCCACAAACCAAGGTTAAACAACAAATCATGTATCTCGCTGTAGCTATAGCCGTAGCTGGCAAAATCTACCCAATTTACGCCATGACCTACAGACACGCGATCGCTCAAGCCGTTGCAGAGGGTGTTTAAGTTAGAACTTACGCATTGACAAGTAAGTTCTAGTTGTTCTCGTAGCGTCTAGTAATCGTATGCCTGATTTACTTCCATTGATACCAAGTGTTCGTACCTAGATTCCGCAGGTGCGCTCGTAAATGCTGTATTTTTGAAAATGACCTAA
>JAVRBO020000006.1:0-24226 GCA_034531195.2 Nostoc sp. ChiSLP01 | reverse complement strand
CGCAATTGAATTGTATCGAGTCGCAATTGAATTGTATCGAGTCGCAATTGAATTGCATCGAGTCGCAATTGAATTGCATCGAGTCGCAATTGAGTTGCATCGACTCACAATTGAGTTGCATCGACTCGCAAAAATTGACCGATCTTATTTCCCAGCCCCAATGCCCCATACCCAATGCCCCATGCCCATCCATAATATGCGAACATAATTAAGTTGTAGCCGATCGCCTGCACTGAGGTTAAAAGTGGATACCATTGCCATCCCTGCTCTGAATCGCCCAATAGATGCCACGGTAGAAATTCCTGGTTCTAAAAGTATTACTAATCGGGCATTACTTGTCGCAGCCTTGGCGCAAGGTGACTCGATTTTAGAAAATGCCTTATTTAGTGAAGACAGTGATTATTTTGCTAAATGTTTAGAGAATTTGGGTATTCCCATTACTCTAAATCCTAGTCTGGCTCAGATTCAGATTACAGGAAGGGGTGGGGAAATTCCAGCTAAACAGGCAGATTTATTTGTAGGGTTATCGGGTACTACAGTACGGTTTATTTCGGCGCTAGTGGCACTCGGTAAGGGCGAATACCGCCTAGATGGCGTTCCCAGGATGCGAGAAAGACCGATGGGCGACTTGCTAAACGTGCTGCAAGCAAGTGGAGTAACTGTTAATTTTGAGGGAAATCCTGGGTTTACGCCCTACACCATCTATGGTGGGCAGTTTTCCGGGGGACATTTTCGTTTGAAAGCTAACCAAACAAGTCAGCAACTTTCAGCATTACTGATGGTTGCGCCTTATGCTCAACAGGATACAACTTTTGAAGTTGAGGGGATACTGGTTTCTCAGTCCTACATCCAAATGACCTGTCGCCTGATGGCAGATTTTGGCGTAGAGGTCAATCAAATTGGCGAAAATCAATTTCAAATTCAAGCAGGTCAGCGTTACCAGCCTCGACATTACACAATAGAACCAGATGCGTCAAATGCTTCTTACTTTTTTGCCGCCGCCGCCGTCACTGGTGGACGAGTGCGGGTAAAACATTTGACTAAACAATCTTATCAGGGCGATATTCTTTGGCTCAACGTCTTAGAACAGATGGGTTGCCAGGTACGTGAAGCTGATGATTACACGGAAGTTACAGGCCCAGAGCAATTACAGGGTATCGATATTGACATGAATGATATCTCAGATTTGGTGCAAACCTTAGGAGCGATCGCTCCCTTTGCCACCTCACCTGTTACCATTCGCAACGTCGAACATATTCGCTACAAAGAAACCGACCGCATTCACGCCGTAGTTACCGAATTGCGCCGCCTGGGAGTTCAGGTTGAAGAATTTCCCGATAGACTGAAGATTGAACCAGGCCCGATTACCCCAGCAGCAATTGAAACCTATCACGATCATCGCATGGCAATGGCATTTGCTGTTACAGGCTTAAAAGTTCCAGGGATTGTAATTAAAGACCCAGGTTGTACGGCAAAAACTTTTCCAGATTACTTTACCCGATTTTTCAAAATGTTAGAACAATAAAGGTAAATAGCCATGTCTAATATCAAAGAAGGAATGCCCGTCCTTGCCCGTCATGAAGGAGATTGGGTAGGCACTTATACATTAGTTGATACAGCCGGAAAAATTATTGACAGCTACGAGTCTCACTTAACTTGTCAATTTCCAGAAAACGGCCCTCATCCTTACTACCAAATCAACCGCTACACATGGGCGAACGGTAAAAAAGAAGAATATGAATTTCCCGGAATCTATAAAGATAATAAACTTTGGTTTGACACCGACCGCATTGACGGCAAAGCCTGGGAAGCCGACGATTCTATTGTAATTTTGTGGTTTGCTTATAAAACAAACCCAGAAATGAGCTTATATGAAATGATTTACATTAGTCCAGACAATAACAATCGCGCCCGTACTTGGCATTGGTTTAAAAACGGTCAACTATTTCAACGCACCCTCATTCAAGAACAACGGCTAAAATAAAACAATTCATTAGAATTCAGAATTCAAAATTTAGTAGGGTGCGTTATGGACGTAAGTCCTAACGCACCGAAAATCTTGAATGGTGCGTTAGCCTACGGCATAACACACCCTACTAAAAACTAAAATCTAAAAGTGTATCAAGTATGGCAAAAGGTGACAAAATAAACTTTTCTACTCCTAGCGGTTTCCCAGAATTTCTGCCTAGCGAAAAGCGCCTAGAATTATATTTATTAGATACCATCCGTAGAGTTTTTGAAAGCTATGGATTTACCCCCATTGAAACCCCAGCAGTAGAACGTTTAGAAGTCCTACAAGCTAAAGGAAACCAAGGCGATAATATCATTTATGGAATTGACCCCATCTTGCCACCAAATCGCCAAGCCGAAAAAGATAAATCTGGCGAAACTGGTTCGGAAGCAAGGGCATTAAAGTTTGACCAAACAGTGCCATTAGCAGCTTACATTGCCCGTCACCTCAATGAGTTAACCTTTCCCTTTGCCCGCTACCAAATGGATGTAGTCTTTCGCGGAGAACGCGCAAAAGATGGACGTTTTCGCCAGTTTCGCCAATGCGATATTGATGTAGTTGCTCGTCGCGAACTAAGCTTGCTTTATGATGCTCAAATGCCTGCAATTATCGCGGAAATATTTGAAGCAATTAACATTGGTGATTTCCTTATCCGCATCAATAACCGCAAAGTTTTAACAGGTTTCTTTAAATCAGTAGGAATTGCCGAAAACCAAATTAAATCTTGCATCAGTGTTGTTGATACCCTAGAAAAAGTTGGACAAAATAAAGTCAAACAAGATTTAGAAAAAGAGGGTATTTCCGCAGAGCAAGCTGAAAAAATCATTGAATTTATTAAAATAGATGGCTCAGTTGATGAAGTATTAGATAAGCTCAAACATCTAGCAAACAATCTTCCAGAAACCGAACAATTAAGCTTGGGTGTTAGCGAACTAGAAACGGTAATTACAGGCGTGCGTAATCTTGGCGTTGCCGAAAATCGTTTCTGTATTGATTTATCTATTGCTCGTGGACTTGATTACTATACTGGTACAGTTTACGAAACAACTTTATTAGGACATGAAGCCTTAGGTAGTATTTGTTCTGGCGGTAGATATGAAGAATTAGTCGGAGTATTTTTAGGCGAAAAAATGCCCGGTGTTGGCATTTCTATTGGCTTAACTCGCTTAATTAGTAGATTGTTGAAAGCAGGTATTTTGAGTACCTTAGCTGCTACACCCGCACAGGTAATGGTAGTGAATATGCAAGATGATTTAATGCCGACTTATTTAAAGGTTTCTCAACAACTGCGTCAAGCGGGAATTAACGTTATCACTAACTTTGATAAGCGTCCTTTAGGCAAACAATTTCAGTTAGCAGATAAACAGGGAATTCAATTCTGTGTAATTATTGGTTCTGAGGAAGCAGCAGCAAATAAATCTTCTTTGAAAGATTTGAAAACAGGCGAACAAGTAGAAGTGTTGTTGGAAAATTTGGCAGAGGAGGTTAAACGCAGACTGGGTTAAAACTGTATGGGTACTGGGTAGGGGCGCACAGCTGTAAAGCCCCTACGAATATTTGTTAATAAGCCGATTTAGCTAAAGTATAAAAATCAAATTTTTTCAACATATCCAAAAATGTAAACACCGCAGGTACTTGCAAGCCATTAGATAAAATTGCTGTTGCAATTACTCTTTCAAGGGGTGCGGGTAAACTGTATATTTGTACTTTTGGTGGAATGGGTACAGCTGCTAAAAGAGGCATAATAGCAGCCCTGAGTCCTTGGTTTACCATACTTACAACTGTGGAATCTTCTTGAATGTCGGTAGCAGTATTTATGGGTATTGCTAAATTCTTGAGGTGGTTGTGAAGAATACGTCCACAGGGCGTACAAGGAAGCATAACTGGGGGATAGGCTGCGATGTCTTCCCAAGTAATTGCTTTGCCGTTAATTTTGGCTTGTGGTGGGAGCAAAGCTAGATATTCATCCCGAAAAATTTCCCAAGTCTCAAACTCATCACTAGTTGGCAGACAGGTAATACCAATATCAGCGCGTCCGTCACGCAAACATTGTTCTACATCGGTGAAAGCACTACACTCTATAATGGTGACAGCAACTTCTGGAAACTGGTCGTGAAACTGAGCGATCGCTTTTGGTAATAAATGAGTAGCTACGCTGCGAAAAGCCGCAATTCTCACATGACCGCCATGTAAACCTTTATGTAGATTTGCTTCTTTTTGCATCATCCCTAGATGTTGCATTGCCTGACGTGCGTGATATAGTATACGCTCGCCAGCAGGTGTCAGCACTGCACCGTGACGACCTCTGGCAAATAAAGGCACACCTAATTCTTCTTCTAAAGTGGCGATCGCATGACTAATTGCAGGTTGAGAAAGCTGCAATTCTAAGGCTGCTTCACTAAAGTTACCACGTTCTGCTACTGCAACTATGGCTCGAAGTTGGGAGAGTTTCATGGTCAATTCATAAGAACAACAGTATACGCATCCTGACTTAATTGTGACAAAAAGCTTGTATCAATGATTTCTCGTATCTATAAATCATATTTATAGAAGCTATGCAAGCCATGATTTGATTCCTCACTACGACGTTGCTAGTGTTTATTTATAGAGCAATTGTCAGGAATAATTTTATGAATAATCATACAAAATGTCTAGAAGCAGAAAAAATAAACATAACTTCTAGCTCCTCATTCTCCAAAAAAGCAAACTTCAACTTTTGGAAATCTCTGCATAATATTTGGGAAAATTTTGTCCATCAACTTTTAGCAGATCCTAACGAATTGCAAGTTACGCAAAAAGTTGACCGCTACGGTAATATTTATTGGCAAGCTTACGATCCTGTAACCGGAAAATCTTTTGCTTCCGGTTCCGAAACTGACGTATCTATGTGGATAGAACAGCTTTACAGATACTAAAAACATGGCACAACTAACTTTAGTAATTGGCAATAAAAATTATTCATCTTGGTCGCTTCGTCCTTGGTTAGCTATGAAACAATTTGGCTTAGAATTTGATGAAATTAGAATTCCGCTTTACGGTTCGGATTCTGCATCAAAAACTCGGCAATATTCGTCCTCAGGAAAAGTACCTGTACTCTTACACGATACGCTAACTATTTGGGATTCTCTTGCTATTTGTGAATATTTAGCTGAAACATTTCCGATGCAATGGTGGCCAGAAGATAAAACAGCAAGAGCATTTGCTCGTTCTATTACAGCCGAAATGCACTCAGGCTTTCAAAATTTGCGTCAGAATATGCCGATGAACTGCCGGACTAAATACCCTGGCAAAGGTTTAGCATCTGGCGTACAACAAGATATTGACCGTATTATAAGTATCTGGAAAGAATCACGTCAAAAATTTGGAAGTGCTGGGAATTTTTTATTTAGCAATTTCACAATTGCTGATGCGTTTTTTGCACCAGTTGTCATACGCTTTGTAGCTTATGATGTGCAGCTAGATGCAGATTCTAAAGATTACGTAGAGACAATTTTGGTACTAAACGCAATGCAAGAATGGATAAATGCAGCAAAGAATGAAACAGAAATTCTTCCCCAATTCGAGTATTCAGGAAATGGCAGGTAAAAATATTTTAATTCGCCATGCGAACCAACAAGATATTCCTGCCATCATGGAATTAATTTATTTGAAAACCGAATTTGATGGTTGTCCTGAATCTGTAGAAGCAACACCTAAAAACTTAGAACTTGATTTATTTGGAGAAAACCCCCTTGCTTTTGTTCTTTTAGCTGAGGTTGATGGCGATGCTATTGGCTTGGCGACTTATCATTTTATTTATTCAACTTTTTTAGCCCAACCTGGAATTTGGCTTGATGATTTATATCTAAAAGCTGAACATCGAAATCACAAAATTGGTGAGGCGCTGATGCTACGCTTGCGCCAGATAGCTCAAGAAAAAGGTTGTGCCAGAATAGATTGGACTGTAGCTGTATCCAACGATCGCGGAATCAAATTTTATCAAAGAATAGGTGCAAAAATTAGGAACAATGTCAGATTGTGCCGCTTAGATAATCACAATTCACAAGCCATACCAATTCTCTTTGAAAATGCACCTAATTATTCTGGAACATAGCCAATTATCTTTAAAAACCTCCGCGTACCTTTGCGTTCAGCTTTGCGTACCTTTGCGTTAAAAATCTTAGATTATCCTATATCAACGCCACTGTCCAATTAATACATAAGGTGCCCAAAAAATTGGACGATTGTAATTAGGATAATTTTTCAACAAAGCCACCTGAGCGCGACGCAAAGCTTCTGCTTTTGTTACTTTAGTTTTAGCTAACTCACGGTAGAACTCACCAATTAAAATAGCAGTGGATTTATCATTAATATGCCACAGCGAAGCTAAAGTACTACGCGCTCCTGCCTTTACGGATGCACCTGCCAGTCCTAGCGTAGCGCGATTATCACCAACGGCAGTTTGGCAAGCACTCAAAACCAACATTTCTAAGCTTTGTGTTCGAGTTTCATCTCGACGACGCAACAAACTATCAAACTGGGTAACGTTAATCGGCCCATCGGCAGCAAGTATAAAAGTATCTTCTGGACGAGAACTAAATTGACCGTGAGTTGCCAGATGTAAGATGTTAAACGGCGTGGCATTCACCTTAGTTTCTAGATTCTTACTATTAAATTGTCGGTCTAATAATTCGGTGGTAGTCACTCCTGCTTGGGAAATAAAATTGAATTCTGATTTAATTTCTGGTAGTGGGGGAAATTGCTGTTGAAAGGCTGGTGGCGGTTCTACTAATCCAGCAGCTAGGACGTTGAGTTTTGTTTGGGTTATGGGTTTGGATTCAATCAATTGCAATCCCAAACTCAGAGCGACTGCATACTTTTCTACTAAATATTGCTGACCATCATAGAGAGCAGCTATCGGCACATTCCGTAATGCTCCATCCAATACAAATACTAAAGTATCGACTTTACTATTTTTTAAATCGGATTCAACAGGTTTAATTAACCAGTTATATACTTGTTGAGACAGCAAGTCTACTTCCTCGGTTCTGTCAGGTTCGAGGATATACTCTCGGATTTGCTTGAGAATATCTTCTACTTCAGCTTGTGATTTCTCAATTGCATAATGGTGCAGGGGTTGTTTGGGAATTTTGACAATTACGTGTAATTGCTGGGGCAGAATAATAGGATAAATAATCGCTGTCGTGGGATTTTCTTGGTCTACCACGGTGTCCAGCAGAACTGTTTTCGCTTGTAGGCAAGCTTCTCTAAAGAAGTCGTCTAATTCTGCTAGTTGCAGTGCTTCCATCCTCTGCCTAGCTTTGTCTAAATTTTGTTCGCTTTTATTAGTTTGATAGGACTGCAATAATAATTCTACTGATTGTCGATAAACGGGTTCTACACTTTCTTTAAAGGAAAATTGCACATCGCGATTTACAGCTACCAAGTCGCCACGGAGAGTCTGCAACTCATCAACTGCGAGATCGTAAGCAGCGATCGCACTTGCAATATTTCCCTGCTGTTTTAATAAGCGTCCTAACTGCCAATGCCAACGATAAGTAATATCTGGGGCATCGATAGCTTGAGCTACATCAAGTGCTTGCTGGGTAACCTCCTGAGCCGTTGACCATTGCTGAGTTTGTTCGTAAACACTGCCCAAAGTACCCAAAGCAAAACTCAAAGCTCGTTCATCTCCGATATCTCTAGCTTGTTGGACGGCGGTGGCGGAGATTTGGGCAATTACTAAAGGAGTAGGTTCCTTTAATTTCAGCAAGCTTTGAACTAGATAAATTCGGGCATAAATAGTTGCACTCGACGGTGGTAAATTGGCAAGTTGAGTTTGAATCTGCGGAAATAATTGTTGTGCAGTTGTGATTTGTCCTTTGTTAACAAGCAAACTTAATTGATTAATTTGAGCTTGAATTTTAATAATTGGGTTAGGTGCTACAGTAGCAGCTTGTTGATAAAAAGCGATCGCACTTGCTAAATCTTGCTGTACTCGCGCCCCATTGCCTAAACTGAACAAAGCAGCACTCACATTTTCTGAAGACTTTAATTTTTGAGCAATTTCTAAACTTTGCTGCAATACTTGACGAGATTGCTGTAAATTTCCAGCTAATTGCAATGCATCCCCAAGCGATCGCAATTCTACAACTTTGGTAGTCGAGTCTGGTTGCCCTCGTAACTCCTCCTGCAACTGTGTCAATAATGCCAAACTGCGGCGATAAAACCCCAAAACTTGCCATGCTTGTGCTTGGTTGATGCGAGTCAGGATAATACCATTGCGATCGCCTAATTGCTGATAAATTCCTTCCGCACGTTGCCAAGTTTGCAAAGCCTGTTGAGTTTGTCCTAAATCTAATTCAATACTTCCTTGAATATCTAGAATCGGTGCAAAAACCTGCTTTGCCTTTTCTGGACTTTTATCCAGCAATTTCATACTCTCAGTAATTACCTGTTGTGCTGGTTTCAACTTGCCCAATTGTTGATATGCCAACGCCAAATTACTTAATGCCACAGCTTGCCGGAGTCCATCGCCTTGGTTGCGAAAAGCGATCGCTGCTTGTTGCAATATCTCCACAGATTCCGCAAACCGCCCAGCATCATACAGCATTTTGCCTTGTTCAAGCAAATCAGCCCTTTGGACATTCTCAGATTTGGCAGACTCTAGCATCGGCATTTTAGCAGTCACAGGACTACCAATAACACAGACAAATGCTGTCACCAACACCAGTAAAATAAAAATCCAGCCAGAGATTAGACCTCTCGCAGAAGCCCTTACTTTGCGTTCTCTTCTCTGCGCCCACCGAAGTTCAGATGCCTGCGGCGGGCTGCGCCAACGGCGGAAGCCGCCGCTCCGACTTCTCTCTGCGCCTCTGCGTGATAAAAAAAAGAGGTCTACTATAAAACCGAATCGCCCCCGATACATTTTGCTGCGTTTAAAACCGTAAAATTTCTCGGTCATAATCTTCAGGTAAAGGTTGTGTTTCCCAAATCAATCCTTCTCCAGGTTCCAAAATTACTTCCACATACAATACATCTACAGGATTTGTCGCCCGATCTTCATTATTTTCAAAATTTTGTAAGTCTTCGGTTAGCAGTCGCAGTGCCAAGCCAGCCGGAATTTCTCCACCAGGAATTGTACTGCGTAATTCAAAGCGCCAAATCCTATCTTCAGACGCTCCTTGCGGTAAAATACGTAACTCGTATGTATTCCCAGCAATACTTAGTTGGCGAGACAAACCAATAACTTCTGTTCCACTCCTCATTCCTGCTGATGCCAAAATAAATTCCTTTTTGACCCATCCCAACTGCTGAGCTAAATTTGCTACTTGGGTTTGGAACCATTGGGGAATTGATTGTTGTTCCGGTAAACCTTGACGGCGATCGCATAATCTTTGTCGCCAGCCTCCATTTGCCAAAAATGCACCCCAAACTGAAAATGGTACAGCTAAACGAGGGAATTTCACCTCAGGATTGCCTAACCGTTCTAATAAGTTTTCTGCTTGAGTTGTGGGAATAGATGCTAGAGGTGTAATATCTGCCCGTAAAACTTCGTCACAATTAACTTGACGGCTAACCCACAGCACATTCAAATCGGAAATTAAATCTTCCACATCCAGGCTGTAAGTCCGGTCAGCAGTATCATACACTCCTTTGGTTTTCAGATTGTGATGAGTGGTGTAGCCAACAACTTTTATCCAACCATCATCAGGATTTACCTGTATTCCTACGTAGTAGTCAGCAGCCCACTCTGGAATATCTACCCATTCTTGCTGCACCCGCAACTCATCATCATCCATCGCTAAAGTAGGAATCAATACAAGACGCGCACCACCAAAAGCGATCGTACTCCCATTAACTACTTCCCAAAAACTGGGTAATGCAGCAGAGTTAGGATAAATTTTTGCTTGGGGTGCGATTTCTTCGCAAAACCAAGGTAAAAATGCTTGCAGACAAAGTTGATTAATTCTAGCGCGTTCGCAACCACCAGCCGTCGAGTACAGCTGCTCTTGTACCTGTGAAGATTCGGGAATTTCTAGGTACAACTGGTGTGAGTCAATGGTCAATGAATCAGATGCGTAGAACATAATGGGTAATTAATCAAGAACCGTTAGGCGTTTGGAGTTAGGAGTTAGGAGTTAGGAGTTAGGAGTTAGGAGTTAGGAATTATTCTCCTTGTCTCCTTGTCCCCTTGTCCCGTCTTCCCCCACTCAACTTTGAGCCATTCCTCCAAGCCTGTATTTATGGCATCCATTACGTCAGATTTCAGGGAAATATGCAAAGTATTTTGACTCCACTGGGTAAGAGTCAGCAGTAATGATTTTTTAATGCTGCTTAATTTCCGGGAAACATTGTATTGCTTGATATTTAGCTGTGTGGCAATTTCTTGTTGCGTGAGTTGCTGAATGTAGTAACCTGCGAGTAATTTTTGTGATTGAGTATCCAGTGCAGCGATCGCTTGCTGTAAAACTTGGTTTAATTGATTTTGCTGCGATCGTACATTTGCAGCTTCTTCCTGTTCCAGAAGTTCTGTAAGTACGGTTGTTTGCTCATCCTTAGATAATATATCTAATAAATTACTATCCTCTGACTCCTTGAAAGGAGCGTCTGCGGAAACCATCTTGGGGTAAAGGAAGGCGCGGGCAGCTTTGGCAGAGGATAATAGCCATTTTTCAATAGTTTGCTCGTTGACTGCGGGAGTGGGCGAACTCAATTGCTTCAAACGTTCGGCATTGTAAAGCTTAGCGATCGCTTGCCAAGTTACAGCGTTTGGTTGGTTAAGCTGGCGAATTTTTGTGTTTGCAGCAGTGTGAAATTCCTTAAAACATTCCCAAGCTAAAACATAACTCTCGATGTTTTGAGGGTTAAAGCCGGAATTTTGTAATGAATTTACTAGTCGTTTGCGACTGAGTTTATGTAACAGTGCCCAGTCCGAGCAAATGTCTGCTTCGTGGCGCAAACGAATTGCATCCTTGAGAATCCGCTCAAAAGCTAGTTGTGCATAGTTCTTTAAATGCGAACTATATTCAGGATTGAAACTTTTCAAAATTTTTGGCACATTAGCGATCGCCACCTGGAAGCAGTCACTTACAGATAACTGCGTCGTAAAATTGAGGGCTAATTTTCTCGCACCCCAGTAACACACCTCTTGTAAATAAGCAGAAAGATGTCCCACAGCTAGAGAACTGGGTTTATTTTGCCAAATATTATACCAATAAATTGCCCAAAACCTATCTGATTCTTGTTTTGAAGACTGTTCCAGGCAATTTTTAATACTGCGTCGCAGTTTAGCATCTGTTACCCAACCACTAAATTGCTCTACATCAAATTGCACAAACGTAGAAAAAATTTCAACAATGCCCTGACGCGGTTGCATGGAATACTTGCTGTTGTTGAGCGTTAAAACTACCTATCTAAGCATAAGTGATTTTTACGTTCAGGCGATCGATCCTTTGTAGAGACGGGATTCATCGCTTCTCCCATTTCCAATAAAAAAAATTTCTGCTTGGCGTGCATAAAAAACAAAACCCATCGTACATACGCTCAGCAGGGAGAGAGAGGCACTTAGCTCAAGTCTAAAAGCAGACTTCTAATCGATCTTTATCTGATGAAATATTACACCAGATATAACTTGCTAAAACCAAACAACGAAAATCTTTAACTTTTACTCAAAGGAATAACTCAAATGCCTAAGTTCACTGGAACTAACTGGAATGACAACATTATTGGTACTCCTTATACTGATAGCATCTATGGACTAGCAGGAAACGATACCCTAAATCCTGGATCTGGACTTAATGATTATATAGATGGCGGTACAGGATTCGACTTACTCGTAGCTGACTACACCAATGTCACCACTCCCTACAGCTTTTCCATCGCTAATATCGAACAAGTTTTGTTCAAAGGCAGTAACAGCGCCGATAAGATTACCTTAAACAACACTTATGATACCTTATACGGTAATGGTGGCAACGATACTTTGAATGCAGGCTCTTTGGATGACTATCTCAACGGTGGTAGTGGTAGCGACGTTCTCTACGGAGGAGATGGTAACGATACCCTAAATCCTGGGTCTGGAGTTAATGATTATATAGATGGCGGCAACGGTGTCGATTTACTCGTAGCCGACTACTCTAACGCCACCAGCGCCTACAGCTTTTCCTACACTAACATCGAAAAAGTTTCCTTCAAAGGCAGTAACAGCGCCGATAATTTTGTCTTCAACAACACCACTGACACCCTATACGGTAATGGTGGCAACGATACGTTGAATGCAGGAGCTTTCGATGACTATCTAAATGGTGGTACTGGCAATGACTCTCTATTAGGAGGCACCGGCAGAGATAACATTTTTGGTGGTAGTGACAATGATTATCTCTTCGGTCAGGGTGATAACGATATTCTTTTCGGCGACAGTGGCAATGATTTGCTCAATGGCGGCGAGGGGAATGACGCTCTCTACGGAGGAGATGGCAATGATATTTTAAATGGTCGTAAAGATTACGATCACCTTGTAGGAGGAACTGGAGCCGATACATTTGTCTTCGACACTTTGTATGATGGACTTGATTCCATTGCAGACTTTAAGTACTTTGAAGGAGATAAAATTCAGATTTCTAAACTTGGATTTGGTGCCAGTTCTACCAATCAGTTTAGTTATAACAACAGCACGGGTGCTTTGTCTTTTGACCAATCTCCATATGATGGTGTCGGAGCGGTACAATTTGCCACTCTCCAATCCAACTTAGGAATCGGATTTATTCCTAGTCTTGACATCAATTTAGTTTAAAACAGGACTTCTAATAATCCAGTTTGATTTTGGAACCCATTAAGTCTTTGTAGGGTGCGTTACGCGAAACGCTAACGCACTTTTCTTTACGAGTATTAGATTTTGTAGGTTGGGTTGAGCTTTCGCGTTACCCAACATTTGTTGAAGTGTTGGGTTACCCTGCGGGAAGCCGCCTCCGGCGTCTACGTTCCTCAACCCAACCTACACTATTGCACTGTAGTAGCAGGGAAGTTATACCGTTTCTTTGTGAAGCTGCGCCAAACTCCCTCAAACTCTTACCTTGGCGCTCTTGGCGTTCTTCTCTAACGAGACGCTGCGCGTTGGCGGAAGCCTCTCGTAGAGAAGGCGGTTCGTTGAAAAAATTAAATGCATCTTCATACAGAATTGGTATTAGTTTTCAAGTTGTAAAAGTAATGGCGTTTGCAATTATACGAACTACGGTTGTCTTAATTTTTTACTCATAAAATCGGATTTTTATATAGCGACCAATATTAAAATTTTTGTTTAACAGTTCTTAGCATAGAAAACATGGCAATTGTTTTAAGATTATAAAATTTAACTTCTATTTAGATAGCATCTGTGAGGAAATTACAGCATATTCCAAGTTAGTCTGGTACTTAGTCCTAAAACCTATTCTATTTCTGACTCCTGAATTTTGCTGTAAATTAACCAGATATCAAGTTGACTCAGCTGTTGGAACACTGCTGGGCGTGTAAATCAAAAACTGGTGAGGTTGGCTTTGATATGACAATTAGAGGAGATAAAATTCGATTTTTAAGGTTCGTAGGTGTTTTCAGTCTTGCTGGAGTGTTTGCCTCTGCCATATTTTATTGCGGAAATCATGCATCTGCTCAGATTATCCCCGATCGCACATTAGGCGAATCCCCTTCAACTATTACTCCCAATGTCAATATTAAAGGACTTCCCGCAGACCGCATTGATGGCGGCGCAATTCGCGATGCTAATTTATTTCACAGTTTCCAAGAATTTAATGTCAAGGAATCTGGGCGAGTTTATTTTGCCAATCCCGCAGGAATTACTAATATTTTCACCAGAGTTACAGGCAATAATATTTCTCAAATTCTCGGTACTTTGGGAGTCGATGGTTCAGCAAATCTATTTTTTATCAATCCCAATGGCATAATTTTTGGGCGGAACGCCAGATTAGATATTGCAGGATCGTTTGTCGCTAGTACTGCTAATAGCGTCACTTTTGCTGATAATACTCGCTTCGCTACAAATGCATCTAACACCACACCACTATTAACTATTACTGCACCAATTGGATTGCAATTAGCAGATTCTCCAGGAAAAATTTTAGTGCAAGGAAATGGTAGGGGTATAAGAAATCAAGACTCTCCTGTAATTGATACTAATGAAGCTTTGCGCGTCCCAACTAATCAAACCTTGGCCTTGGTTGGTGGCGATGTCACCTTTGAGGGTGGGACACTCAAGACAGCTGGCGGCAGAATTGAAGTAGGTAGCGTTGCAGCTGGTACAGTGAGCTTAAATCCGGTACCTAAAGGCTTTTCGTTGGGTTATGAAAGTATTAGCAACTTTCAAGATATCCAGCTATTGAAAGCGACAACCATAGATGCAAGTGGTTCGAGTGGTGGTGAAATTCAAATCAGAGGCAAACGAATAACGCTACAGGGTGGCTCTCAAATTGAAACCACTAGCTTGAATACTGCACCAGGGGGAAAGTTGACAGTAACAGCTTCCGAATTGGTGGAATTAAGTGGAACCACAGCAGATAATCCTCAAGATAACCGTCGAAATCCCACTTCTTTTGCTACTGACAATCGAGCAACAGGAAATATACCTGGAGAACTCACAATTAATACTCAGCGATTAATTGTCCGTGATGGCGGACGAATATCAGCTAGTTCTATTAATGGGGTGGGAGGAAATATTACTGTTAACGCCTCTGATTCTGTAGAATTGATTGGCACTTTCACCGCAATGGGAGGGCTACGTTCTAGTGGATTATCTGTGCAAACTAGAGGCAGAGGAAATGCTGGCAAATTGACAATTAATACTCAAAATTTGACTATCCAAGATGGAGCCGAGTTATCTGCTTCTACCTTTGGGGCTGGCAATGGCGGAGAAATTGAAATCAATGCCTTAAATGGAGTGAAACTAATTGGTAGAAGTCGAAATGGTGAGTTGGTTAGCAGAATAGTGGCTGAAGTCGGGGCTAATTCTAGAGAAATCAGCCGTAATGGTGAGTCTATAGTGCCCACAGGGAAAGGGGGAAACCTGAACATCACTGCTGGGCAGCTGAGTGTCACAAATGGTGCAACAGTCACTGTGACTAGTAGAAGTGAATCTCCCAACGCTCAAGGTGCAGGTGAGTTAGATATTACAGCCCGAAATATCTTTCTGGATAACGAGGGACAAATTAGTGCAGCTAGCTTCTCCGGGCAGGGTGGGGATATTAGATTACAGTTGCAAGAATTATTATTACTACGCCAGAAAAGCCGAATTTCCACTAATGCAGGTAACGATCGCTTTGGTGGCGATGGCGGTAACATTATTATCAACAGTCCATTTATTGCTGCTGTTTTTCAAGAAGATAGTGACATCACCGCCAATGCCTTTACTGGTAGCGGTGGCAGAGTGGACATTACAGCTAACGGTGTTTTCGGGATTCTACCTCAACAAAGCACAACATTACTAAGCGATATCACTGCCAGTTCCCGATTTGGTATTCAAGGATTTGTAACTATTAACACACCAGATGTAGATCCTAGTCGTGGCTTAGTAGAGTTACCTGCGAACTTAGTTGATGCTTCTCAAAAAATAACCCAAAGCTGTTCTGCCAGAGGACAAACAGCCGGCCGTTTTATCGCCACAGGACGGGGTGGATTACCCTTAAGTCCTGATGAACCATTGCGGGGGCGTGCAGTGATTACAAATTGGGTAAATTTGCCAGTAACTACAACAAATAAAATTACCGAGCAAATACCAGAACCTCAACCAATTGTAGAAGCTCAAGGATGGATAAAAAGCGATCGCGGTGATATCATGCTTGTGGCTCAAGCTCCACAAACTAATTATTCCAGCCCCTCTCCCATGTTCTGTAGTCAATAATTGATCGGTATTTGCATAAAAGCTAAAAGCGATCGTAGAAAATATAGCACTTGCCGCATAGATTTTAAATATAGACACTAAAACGCTTTCAAGCCTCTTCCCTGCTATACACAACCAAGATGTACAAGGTGATTCCTAATCTAAAATCTCAAATTCATACTCAGTTACAATCATGTGTAATATTTCTCCCCCTGCCTGCCAAAACTAATATTTTTGAACGCAACTCGGTATCAAAATGGTAGGTAAATTAGTCGTTTTAAAGATAGGAGAAGGAAGTTTTGAGCAGGGATTTCCTGTCACTATGCAAATTGGTGACGAAAATGCCAGGCCAATTGTGGAAATAACAGGCGAACTTCCTCCTAGTCCCGAAATCCCTCGTAACTACCACAGATGGCAATCGATTTATCGTAATTTAAAGTTGCCATCTCGCCCTATTGCTTTACCAAAACAAATCATCCCAGCCCCTAGCCTAGAAGATTGTCAACAGGTTACGGAGGAATTAAAAGCCAGTTTTAATACTTGGCTATCCTCCGATGGTTTTCGTCCCATCCGCGAAAAATGCCTAGAAAAACTCATATCTACGGATAAAATTCGCGTGCTTTTACAAACCAAAGATTTGCGATTACAAAAACTTCCTTGGCATCTTTGGGATTTATTAGAGCGTTATCCTGATGCGGAAATAGCTTTGAGTGCGCCCGCTTACGAACAGGTAAACCGAGTCACAAGTACAAGCGATCGCGTTAAAATCTTAGCAATATTAGGTAACAGTCAAGGAATAGATACCCAAGCTGACAAAAAATTGCTGGAGTTGTTACCCAATGCAGACATCACTTTTTTAGTAGAGCCGCAATCCCAAGACCTGACGGATCGATTATGGGAGCAGCATTGGCAGATTCTATTTTTTGCCGGACATAGTTCGACGGTGGAAGCCAATCTCACAGGGAAAATCTACATCAATCAAACCGAGAGTTTAACGGTTAGTCAGTTAAAGTATGCCTTGAAAAAAGCAGTACAACGAGGTCTACAATTAGCGATTTTTAATTCCTGCGATGGCTTGGGATTGGCTTGGGAGTTTGCAGATTTGCAGATTCCGCAAATTATTGTCATGCGAGAACCAGTACCAGATCGGGTAGCAGAGCAGTTTTTAAAGTATTTTTTGGCAGCCTTCGCACAAGGGGAATCTTTGTATTTGGCTGTCAGACAGGCACGGGAAAGGTTACAAGCACTAGAAAATCAATTTCCCTGTGCGACTTGGTTACCTGTGATTTGCCAAAATCCGGCGGAAATGCCGTTAACTTGGCATGAATTTTTGAGAAATCCAGCTAATGTCCCTAAGCCTGTGAGAACTGTAACCCATCGTCAGGGTTTCTCACTCATGCTATTTTTGAGCATAGCGATCGCTGGACTGTCCATCGGAGTGCGCTATCTCGGCCTACTGCAACCTTTAGAACTTAGTGCCTTTGACCAATTATTGCGATCGCGCCCTCCAGAAAAACCTGATTCACGTCTATTAGTTATAACTATTACAGAAGAAGATGTGGAGGCACAGTCCGCCTTAGAACGGCGTGGTTCTTTATCAGACAAATCACTCGCTCAATTATTAGAAAAATTAGCAGTTTATCAACCCCAAGCTATTGGTTTAGATATATACCGCGACTATGGGGTAAATAAAGATTATCCCCAGTTGCAGAAATGGATGGTTCAAAGCGATCGCTTTGTGAATGTTTGTCGAGTTAGCGATCCCCAAACCGGAAAATCTGGCATTGCACCGCCCAAACAAGTCCCGCTCAAAAATTTGGGATTTAGCAATACACTCACAGATGCAGATAATATAGTGCGTCGCCATTATCTCGCCTTAACTCCTCCTCCTGTATCTCCTTGTCAGGCATCTTATTCCTTAAGCGTACAGCTAGCATTGCGCTATCTATATAACAAAGGCATGAAATTGGAATTTACTCCAGATGGGATGTGGCAATTAGGAAAGCTGAGATTTAAGCCTTTAGAAGCACACACCGGAGGCTACCAGGGGATTGATGCCTTAGGACACCAAATTTTACTCAATTACCGCTCATCTCCATCAGTAAACACCATCGCACCGCAGATAACATTACAAGATGCGATCGCAGGTAAACTCAATGCCGCAGCAGTAAAAGGCAAAATAGTCCTCATTGGTACAACAGCAGAAAGTTTCCATGACGAGTGGCAAACTCCTTTCATCTTGCAAGGAAACTCGCAAGTTATCTCAGGAGTTATTCTGCAAGCGCAAATGGTCAGCCAACTACTAAGTGCAGCCATAGACGGGCGACCTCTACTTTGGAGTTGGTCAATATGGGGCGAGGCGATTTGGATTTGGCTTTGGTCTGTAATTGGGTGTTTGCTTGCCTGGTATATTCCAAGAGTAGGTTATTTAGTTGTGACAGTGCTAATTGCATTCGTTGTTTTGTATAGTAGTTGCCTAATATTGTTAATTTTATTTAGCGGTTGGATTCCTCTAGTTCCAGCAGGTTTAGCCTTAGGAAGTAGTGCTGTTAGTGTAGTAGTTTTTTTAAATCCTAACTTAAGGAGAAGTGAAGAAGGCAAGAGGCAGGAGGCAGGAGGCAGGAGGCAGGAGTGAAGAGGCAGGAGGCAGGAGTGAAGAGGCAGGAGGCAGGAGGCAGGAGTGAAGAGGGTAAAAGCCGCAGAAACATCTACAGAATTTTCAGGAAATTCCAACTTAGGAAATGTTTTAACTAAGTAAGCAGACATAATTAAATGTAAAATCCAAACCAGCAAAACCTGTTACTGTTGAGTGTTTTACCTTCTGCCTTCTGCCTCCTGCCTTCTGCCTCCTGCCTTCTACCTCCTGCCTCCTGCCTTCTGCCTCCTGCCTCCTGCCTCCTGCCTTCTGCCTCCTGCCTTCTACCTCCTGCCTCCTGCCTCCTGCCTCCTACTTATTATTGACTTTTGACAAATGAAAAACTATTGGCAAAAAATCCAATTAACTGCTGCATTGGGTGTAACTTTCTGGAGTAGCATCGTCTATTGTCCAGCGCTTTGGGCATTGCCAGCTGGCTTAAACACCGCCTCGATCCAGTTTACTTCACCACCGCCACCACCCGACCGAGGAGCAGCAGGCGATCGCGGAGGAGCAGCTAGTCGTGGATGCGCTAGCGGCAATGAATCTCTTATGGCACTAGTTCCCGTTTACGAGCAGGCTGTAAAACAAGAGCAAAAACAAGCAATTTCTGTTACCAAAGTTTGGGGTTTAACAACTGTTACACATCCGACATTTTGGTTTTTTGTTCCCTATGACAAATCATCGATCGCAGCGATGGAGTTTGTCATTAAAGATGAGTCTAATAAACCGAGTCAAACTATATACCGAACGGCGATAAATTCCCCATCGAATCCAGGAATTATTAGTGTTAGTTTGCCAGAAACCACTACAGCTTTAGAAGCAGGCAAAATGTACCACTGGTTCTTCAAAGTGAAAGTCAACTGCAATAACCAACAACCAGCAGAATTAGAATATGTTGAGGGTTGGGTGGAAAGAGTTAAGCCTACTTCTAGTCTTGCAGAAGCTATCAAGCAGGCAACACCTCAGCAGCAAGTAGCGCTGTATGCAGAAAATGGCATTTGGCACGATGCTTTAAATCTTGTGGCAAAACTTCGTTTGGACAAGCCAAAAGATGCATCTGTGATGGCTGACTGGACAAGTTTGCTCAAGTCAGTAGGTTTAGAAAATTTAGCCCAACAACCTCTAATATCAATTCAAAATTAAAAATTAAAAATTAAAAATTAAGAAAGGATTCTGAATTCTGTTTTCAAAAATCAATTTTCATTTTGAAAGAGATTTCGCCAACTCGGTTAATTATCTCGCTGTTAGGGACGACTTCAAAACCTAATCTTTTATATAATGCCAAGGCGGGATTTGTCGCTCTAATGCTGAGAGATACTGATGGGTAACATGTTTTGGCTGCTGATAATACATGCTTGAGTAACTGTGTTCCTATGCCTTGATTGCGATATTCACAGAGAACTGCTATTGCTAATTCGGGAATGCGATCGCTAATATAACCATATCCTTTATTTTCATCTGTAAATAAACGCAGCCATGCTGCTCCTACTGGCTGATTAGTATTTTCTAAAATAGCAACAAAGCCACTATCATCTTTCTCTCCCCAATTTTTCACATATTTTGCTAAATCGGGATGATTCATTGCATCCTGCACTTGTCAAATTACTTTCCTTCCTCAGATGCGCTGCTTCGTAAAGCATTTGCCACAGAAAAGACTCATCTTTTTTTGTAAGTGGGCAAATAGAATAATTCATCATCTCTTATCGTACCAAGTTGCCAAAATAATTTAATTTACAACAAAAGCAGCCACATAATACCAATTTGAATAATGATTACAATCCCAAAAGCTTGCCCTGTACATTTTTCAAAATCCAAAATCCAAAATCCAAAATGGTATTAGTGCTTACAAAATAAATAATATTAGCTTAGTTAACCTGGTATCAAATCCTGCTTCAAACCTGCTTTTACCAACATTAAAATATTTTACTCAGTGGAGCCGATAAACCATCAAGACTGATGAGATTTTTTTGTTGTTGATATTCTCTAATTCCCTCTTCGCCTTTTTTACTAGCCCAGTTTACTAGAGTTTGGCGCTGGCCTCGATAGTCATACAGTGGTACACCAAAACCACAAGAGGTCTGTATTCGTTGAATATCGGCAACGATAATTTGACGAGTTCCAGGTATTTCTGGAAATAGACAATACAGCGAGTTCCAGTCAGGATAATTCGGTAAAATTGTCTTTCCTTGACCGTAAAGGCGCAAAATACAAGCAGGTTCTTCAAAAGCGCAAAACATGAAAGTAATTCGCCCATTTTCTTCTAAATGCGCGGAAGTTTCGTTACTACTGCCTGTAAGATCTATATATGCTACTCGCTTCGGAGAAAGGATACGAAAGCAATCCAAACCTTTAGGAGAGAGGTTAACATGACCTGTAGGACTTAGCGGTGCAGAACCAACAAAAAAAATGTGTTGGGCGCTAATGAAGTCTTGCAGTTCTTCAGTAATACACTCAAAAAATTTAGCCATAGAATGTGTGATTTCTATTTGCAAATTCCTCATGTTCTCAGCCTATGTCCAAGCTAAGAATCTAGCAAGGCCTATTTGCCAATATCTGATGATAAGGGAGTTATTGTGGGAGTGGGAAGATGTAGCTTTAGCTTCCACAGGGTGGGGGATAAGGCAAGTGGGGAGTAGGGAGTGGGTAGAGACTCGATTAATCGCGTCTGTAGGGAGTGGGGAGTAGGGGGGGATAAGGGAAGTGGGGAGTGGGGAGAAGTATTATTATTTTATGTAACGACTGGCCATTTGCAGGGCGTCGGCGATATCCACGTCACCATCGCCGTCAGCATCTAAGAAGGAATTGAGTACGGGATTACCCCCTGTTTGGGGATTTTGAGCATTTGCGCCGGATTTGAGAAAATTCAGCACTAAAGGTACTGCCAAAGGCAGTAATTGTCGAACCATACCAGCATCTAACCCTGTGCGCTGGGCAGCAATTTCAGCTACTTGCTGTTGTATACCAGCAGAAAATAACGAATCGACTGCTTGGGGGTTGGGAGAAGTACCAGCATATTGATTGACTAGAGTTTGTGCGGCTTCATTACCATCTGTGGCTTGCTTGTTTTGTAAAGCCGAACGAACTTGACCGCCCACAATTGACAAAACTGATTGAATGGTAGAAGGATCTGTGCCAGTGCGATCGCTCAGTTGATTTACAGTGTTAACAATACTTCCTAGTTGGCCTAAGCTGCCCTGTTGATTGGGATTAGCGACAGCACCGAGAATTTGATCGAAAAGTCCCATAAGTTTGTTTTTCCCTTTGTTCTCAAAAAGCTAGAGACGTAGCACTGCTACGTCTCTACTTGTTGTTCATTATTATGAAAAAACCAACTTTTAAATGCTAGTACCCCAAGGTGGAAAAATTTAATATTTATTAAACGTAGACGCGCAGCGGCTTGCCGCAGGCTACCGCCAAGGACGCCTTCTCTACGAGAGGCTTCCGCCAACGCAAAGCGTCTCGTAGAGAAGGACGCCAAGGAAGAAGGAATTATCATTCAGTGCAAGTTCACAGAGAATTGGTATTAGGTGCGAGAAATTGGCAGAGTAATAGCAAACTCTGTACCTATTTCCAACTCAGACTCGCAGCTAATTTTACCTTGATGTTTTTCTACCACGATTTGATATGCGATCGCTAGCCCCAAACCAGTACCAATCCCTCGTGGTTTAGTGGTGAAAAAGGTTTCAAATATTTTGTGCAAATTTTCTGGTGAAATACCAGAACCGTTGTCTGCAATTCTGACGATCGCCCAATTATTTTGACAGCGTTCTGTGATAATAGTAATTTCAGGTAAAAATTGTGGATTCTGGGCTGCTCTTTCCTCCACAGCATCGATGGCATTGCTTAAAAGATTCATAAATACCTGATAAAGTAAACCTGTATAGCCTGGAATTGTTGGAATTTCTCCATAGTTACGAACAAGGCTAATATCATTTTTCAGGCGATTGTTCAAAATTAATAATGTACTATCTAGACAAGCGTGTAAATCTAATAACTGTGCTTCGCCTTCATCTAAGCGAGAGAAATCTTTTAAACTACGAACAATTTCTCGCGTGCGTTCAGCGCCAACTTTCATGGAGTTAAAGAGTTTTGGTAAATCTTCTAATAGAAACTCTAAATCAATTTCTTCTGCTAAAGTTTGCAAAGTTGGTGAAGGTTGAGCTACTTCAGCTTGATATGTTTGCAGTAGTGCTAATAAATCGTCAGTATAAGTTTTTGCGTGTAGGAGATTGCCAGAAATGAAATTTATGGGATTATTAATTTCGTGAGCGACACCAGCCAACATCCGTCCTAAACTAGACATTTTCTCACTTTGAATTAGCCGTGCTTGATTCTCTGCTTGTTGTTCTGCTAACAGGTGCTTTACCTGTTGAATCAACTGATTAAGAGAGTTAGTTAACGCACCAACTTCATCTTCTGTAGTTATAGGGGCTTGCAAATCAAAATTGCCTTCTTGGGTAACTCTTTGGGCAATATTTGTAACTGCGTTAATGGGACGGGCGATGATATTACTTGTATACAAAGCAAGGATAGCTGCGATCGCCACTGACAACAGCATACTACCAATGATAATCTGAGCTTGTATTAACGCAGCCTTTTCTCTAGCTATGTCAGCGTGTTCTTGATCTTCTTGAACTGTTTTAGCAAACTCAGTTAATTCATGGGCAAATTGATAAAACTTCAAAGCATCCTGACTTTGGCTGAATTTCGAGATTAATTGCTGCGCTTTTAATGCTCCCTGTGGCTGCGAACTTAATGGCAAAATTTGTCGAATTAGCGACCTCAGTTGCTCAAAATATACATTTATTGAGTTGTCATGCTTGAGCAGCAGCAGGTGTAAATCTCTTTGGAAATGGGTCTGACTAAATTCTTCTACCTGAGAAAGCAATGTTTCAGCTTCGGCCAAATCGGTCTTAAAACTAGATATTCCTCTTAGCAAAGCTTGTGGCTGCTGTAAAAAAGGCACTATTTCTTGCTGGTGAATCTGTATTTCTAACAGTTCTCCTTGCAAACTACTTAACAAGCTTCCTTCCTCATCTGCCAAGACCATTTTTTGTCTAGCTTGTTGGAAATAGCGATCGCCTATTACCAATCCTGCTGTTGTTCCCAAAACCGCAATTCCTAAAGCTAGTCCGTACCCACAAACAATTTTTTGCCGAATACTCAGCTGGTGAAATACTCGCTTAACCCAGTTAGAGTATTTTAATTTAGGTGTGGCAGTCATGGTATAACTCGCTCTTGAATTAGCTAGGGAGTAGGTAGAGACGCGATTCATCGCGTCTGTGACTGAGTAAGAACACAGTAGACTTCTTGCAGAAGTCGGGAAAAGGGGAAGGGGGAAAGGTTTGGTATTTTCCCTTTCCCCTTTAACCTTTTCCCACACGAGTACAAAAAGCAATGAAAGTAAGAGGTCAAGTAAAGATAGATGTCACCAGCGTCGGCTTTTGCAAACAGAACTTCAAATCAATGCGGTGAGTAAAAGCAAATTTGACACAAAATGCGCTCTTAGTTTATCAAAAGTTGCTTTTTGTACCCTGGTCAAAAATACTGAAAAGTAGGGGCGTACAGCTGTACGCCCCTACAATCAATTTATGTATTGCGAAAATTTTTGTTAATAATATTACAAAGTTATTTATGTTTGAGCCTCAGAAGGTCAACGTCGAGCCTCAGAAGGTTAACGTCGAGCCTCAGAAGGTCAAAGTTGAGCCTCAGAAGGTCAAAGTTGAGCCTC
>JAVRBO020000005.1:0-57343 GCA_034531195.2 Nostoc sp. ChiSLP01 | reverse complement strand
GTGTGGGAGGTGTGGGAGGTGTGGGAGGTGTGGGAGGATGGGGAAGAAATCTTTCGCTCCACACTCCCCTATCTCCCCTATCTCCTCATTTCCCCCACACTCTCCACACTCCTCCATCTCGTCATCTCCCCCCTCTCTTCCCACACTCCCCACACTCCCCACACCTCCCACCTCCCCACTCCCCTCAATCCGATGGTAGCGTCACAGTAGAGAGCCAAAAGTCTTCAATACTCTTGACGATTTGGAATAGCTGGTTGAGGTTGCGGGATTTAGTAATGTAGCAATTCACATGCAAATCGTAGCTGTGATAAATATCATCTTCATTTTTTGAGGTTGTTAGCACAACAACTGGAATACGTTTTAGTACTGGGTCAGCTTTAATTTCCGCCAGCACTTCTCGACCATCTTTTTTGGGCAAGTTCAAATCCAGCAAGATAAGGTCAGGGCGCGGTGCGTTGGCATATTCACCTTCTTGGCGTAAATAAGCCATAGCATCTATGCCATCCCTGACCGTTACCACCTCGTGTGGCACCGAACTATTTTTCAATGCTTCTTGAATTAAGCGAATGTCGGCTTTATTGTCCTCGACCAAAAAGATGGTTTTGTGTTTTTCTCCCGTTTCTACGCTCAAGTTCGCGTCCTCCAACTGGAATCGTAAAGTAGAAGGTTGCGCCTTTACCCAGTTCTGATTCTACCCAGATTCGTCCCCGATGGCATTCGACAATCTTCTTACATATTGCTAAGCCCATACCCGTACCAGTATATTCATCACGTGTATGTAGCCGCTGAAAGATAACGAAAATGCGATCGCTAAATTGGGGATCGATACCAATTCCGTTATCCCGAACTGAGAATAGCCATGCATCTTCTATTCTTTCTGCTCCCACATGGATTTGTGGTGGCTCTTTACTATGGAATTTAATGGCGTTACCGATGAGGTTCTGGAATAGCTGCATCAGTTGGGTGCTGTCAGCCATAACTATTGGTAAGGGATCGTGGGTAATGGTAGCCCCAGTTTCCTGAATGCGTTGACGCAAATGGCCCAAAGCTCGATTTAAGGCTGTTTCTACCTCGTTCATTTGAAATGCGATCGCTTGCATATCGACTTTTGAGTATGCCAGCACATCATCAATCAATGTCTGCATCAGGCTAACTCCCTGTACAGCATAACTGATAAATTCCTGGGCATCTTCGTCGAGTTCTTCGTAATAGCGCATCTCTAAAAGCTGCACGTAATTCACGACTTGATTGAGTGGTTCTTGCAAGTCATGGGACGCGACGTAGGCAAATTTTTTCAATTCCGCATTGGAACGTTCTAAATCTTGCGCTAACTGGGCGAGTTCATCGGCTTGACGCAGCACAATATTCACAATTGCTTTTCGCAATTCTAGTGCTGCTTTGATTTCTACTTCTTTCCAAGGTAAAGAAGTTAAGCGAACGGTTTCTTTCCACAGTTCAAATGATTTGCGCGGACACAGACGCACATTTCCTTCTGACTGGCTGACTTCAAATGCTTTATTCGGATCGCCGCCCCAATTTACAGTTTGAATTACTTCTGGTCGGAACCACAAAACATAATTGCGCTTGGCGATGGGAATAGCTAATAAGCCGCTGGCGACATTTTTAAATGTTTCCGCATCTGGATAAATCTGTGGCAAAGAATCAGTATAAAATACTTCTTGCTCAACATTATTTTTCAGCCATTGCACTAAGAAATTCAGTTCTTCTTCTTTGGGGGTTTCACCTACTACCCGACAATTGCCGCCAAAACATACGGCTGCACCTTGGGCGCTGGCTAAATCTAGGAGGCTTTGGGGACTTTTAACTAAACCATCAATAAAGTTTTCTTCTTGGGACATATATTCAATCAACAGTGATTGAATATGTGTCAAATTTATCCGGTGATAATAGTCTTCTGTTTCTTCTCTGGCTGAAATTTCTGTGAATATGACTCGCCCTAAAAATTCGCAAGCTTTACGCAATTCGTAAGAAACAAATTTCGGTGACAGATGATGACAAGCAATTAGTCCCCAGAGTTTTTCGTCTTTAATTAACGAGATAGTAAGCGAAGCACCAACACCCATATTGTGCAAATATTCTGTATGGCAGGAAGCAGCACTTCTGAGGATAGAGTTGGTTAAATTAATGGGGCGATCGCTAATCGGATTATTCACCGGAAAAAGTTTTACTGGCTCTGAAGAAGCATCCGGGATAATTCTGATGGAATTGGAAGCGAATAACTTTCTTGCTGGTTTAGGAATATCCGACTCCGGGTAATGCAGCCCCAGGTATGGTTCTAAGCTTTCTAATTTTTCTTCAGCAACAACACATCCATGACCATCATCATCAAATTTATATAACATTACCCTGTCAAATTCCGTTAGTTTTCGGATTTCTTGAACGATAATTTGACAAAAATCATGGAGACTTGCTGTTTTTTCCAGCTGATTAATGGAGGCTCTAGCTAGATGATAAAAGCTTAAAAATGGGATATTTTCTTGAGTAATGGCAGGTTCTAATTCCAGAATGAGAAATCCTTCTAGATTCCGGTGAAAAACCGCATCAAATACTATATATTCATCACCTTTTTTTCTTACCCAAACTTTTGTCGGATTGATAAAATCGAGATTTTCCTCAGATAGTCCTTTTTTAATTCTTTCTATTTGGAACGAATCGAGTAAATCTTCGAGTTTTTTTTGTAACATATTTTCGGGAGAAATTCCCAAAAGTTTTGATGTATTAGTGCTAACTTGTAATATTTTTAGCTCTGGCTCTTCCAATACCAACAGAACACCATGAGGCTGAATTTGACTAGAAATATGAATTGGCGCTTCTTTTAAGCTGATTAAATTAATACCCGGCAACTGTATGTTCATTTCCATAACGATCCTCCTGGTGCGGTTCGGGAGCATCAAAACTAGAGTATCTATAATCACCTAAAATGATGAGCTTGAAAATTTTTGTAATTTTAATTCATCATTTTTACTTAGTATCTAATTTTTCATGCCCTTGTATTGCGTATTGCAGCTTTTTTACTATCTGCTTGCGCTTTAAAAGTCTAACAGCGAAGAAAGTTTGATACTGATAAGAAATATGAAAATGATGTGATTAAAAAATTCTCTATATATGTAGTTGTGTTAAGTATAAAAATTAATTTATAAGTTTTTCGACGAATATCGTCTTTAGTCATTAAACCACATTGATGTATTTGACTAATAGCTAATGACTAATGACCAATGACCAATGACTAAATATCTGAATTTGTCCTTAACCCTTGTTCGCGTAAAAGCATATCAGACCATAGAGCATCTTCTGGTTTTAGGGGTGGTACTGGTTCTTGATTATAATCAATTGCTAAATGATATCTGGCACGATTGTAAATACCATGCAACAAAGATTGCAAATTTAAAATTGGTTCTGTATCTTCTGACTGTAAAGGTAATGAGAATAGAGGAATTGCTTCTCTAATACTAAAACCATATAATTTAGCTTGAGGACGCATGAGACTTCTGCTAACAATTATTTGATAATCTGTTGCCGGAATTTCTCCAAAAACTAACATTGGTTTTCCTACTCTGAGAAAATCAATTTCAACTAAATTAGAAAGACTAGCTAAAACTTGTTTGCGTTTAAGTTCATACGCTTTTCTCCCTTCACCGTGGCGTTTATTTTTAGGAGATAAAACCTCGATAGAAGTGAGCACAAAACCTGTAGAAACTTCTCGAATTTCTAAATAATTTTCTGTAATATGTTCTGGTAACGGTATCATCACTGTGATACCGTCTGATGTTGATTGGTTATTAGTTACTGAATATTGCTGAGATGATGTTTGTTTAGTAAAAACAGAAACATCAGGTATGCCAACTAATACAGAATCTGAATCTTCACTTAAATAAGTACGTTGTTCAATTGCAACTCTATATTCTGGCGGAATATTTTCCTCAATAGTATCTGCTAAGGCTGTAATCAATCGATGATGTACTTCTGCCCAAAACACAGGATTTTCTAAATAAGGATTCATTCCGGGAAAGGGAGAATTCATAGTTTGACTGGAATAGGGAGTGAGGAGATGAGGGACATGAGGAGGATGAGGAAAAATAATAACTCCTGAGTTCTGAATTCTGAATTCTGCTTTATCTCACTTAAACCCAAGACTTGAACCACATCCGCAGCCAATAGCCTTTAGGGGAGAGGGGTAAACCTAAATAAACGGGCATCCAGAAAATAAAAGCAGCTAAGATGATAAAAGTGATGGTGACGCCTACTACACGGAGTTGTTGATAATAACTACGAAGGCATTGATCGACAAACCAAGCGATCGCTATAAATACAAAGACCAGCGCACACATATAATGATAAATGAAAACGCACCTTGTAACTTTTACCCAAGGTAATAAATTAGCGGCATAATTTATTACTAAATACAAGGCGATCCAAGTATCAACGCTAAGAGTTGCAGCTACAGAAAAACGCTCTCCCTTCACCCAAGGAATTAAGGCTTGCGACATCAGCATTCCCATTAAAAATAAAATCGCCGCAACACCAAACCACCACAAAAATGGATTGCCCATTGCATGGACATCATAAATAACTTTTTCAGTCCCAGCAGGCAAAGGCGGCCCTATTACAGGTAACGGTTCGTTGATACTTCCAGCAGTTTGATAATAATATGCCATTGGTCGAGTCATCAAAGGCCATTTGTACCAGGGGGCACAATAAGGATGCACGTCCGAACTATTACCACCTAAATGCAAATGAAATTTCAAAATTTGCTGATGTACTGCGATAAATCCATATGTTTTATCCAATTGAAGGTGAGGAATCCAGATAATACTATAAATAAAAGCTGGAATTATTCCCAGATAAAAAAACATCTGGAAAACATTTAATTGAGTTAAATTTTGCAGTGGTGTCTGAGATGATGGGTCAACAGGCACAGGCGCAGACGGAGACAGGGGTAGAGGGTAAGTTGCAGTAAGTGTTTCCCCTGTGCCCCCCATCTCCTGTGCCCTTCTATCTCTTCCTATGCCCAATCCCCCATACGCTATGCCCAATGATGGGATAAGTTTAGAGTTAGAAAAAGAATAAATTCCCTGAATTATCCAGGCTGTTATCCAAAGGAGATAAGCGCCGAAAAGAAACCATAAACCATTCCATTTAGTGCCGACTGAAGCACCAAAATTAATGCCAGCAAGAACTAACCAAAACCAACGACGTTGATTTTTGTTATCCAATGCTAATAATAAAAACCAGTGCCCTAATAAACCAAATATGATGATATAAATATTACTTAAGGCATAGCGAGATTCAACAAGAAATAAGCCATCACAAGCGGTGAAAAAACCTGCAAGTAAAGCAAAGGTGCGACGATAACTTAATTGATAAGCGATCGCAGTTACAACTACAGGAATAAATGAGCCAGTCAGGGCATTGAACCACCGATAAGTCCAAGGCGATCGCAATGAACCTGTCAGCCCATTTACCGTATCGTGCCAAAAAGGAATGTGACTGCCAAGCCAAATGCCAATACCAATCATATATTGACTCAGCGGCGGATGAGCATTAAAAAATGGCGTATGCGTCAGATAATTATTACCAAATTTGGCAAAATAAACTTCATCAAATACCAAGGTGTTAAATCTTTCCAGTCCCCAAAACCGTAAGGCAAGTGACATCAGAAATACACCCGCTATTCCAATTCGGAACCATTTTTTAGTCATTAGTTATTAGTCATTAGTCATTGGTCATTAGTCATTAGTCATTGGGCATTGGGCATAGGAATGGGGAAAGGGAAAGGGGTAAGGGGGAAAGGTTAAATTTATTCCTTTTCCCTTTTCCCTTTAACCTTTTCCCCTGCCTCCCCTGCCCCTCTGCCCCTCTGCCCCTCTGCCCCTCTGCCCCTCTACTCCTTAACTTCCGGTGCATTTTGTTCAAATAGTAGCAGTTCAATACCGTAATACTTTTTTGTTCGCCCCATTGGCTTCATACCCAATCTTTGAGTTACACGGACTGAGGCATGATTTTCTGGCTTCACTACTGCATAAATCACTGGGAAATTCAAGACATTAAATCCGTATTCGAGCATACTTCGTCCTGCTTCGGTTGCATATCCTTTACCCCAAGATGCTCGCCGTAGATGCCAGCCTACTTCATAATCTTGAGTGGCTAAGCCGTCTTTGTCGGGCAATGGTTTGAGAAGGATTGTTCCGACAATTGTTGTGGTTTCCTTTTCGACAATTGCCCAAGATCCGGTACTATTTTTACGTCGTTGCGATCGCTCTAGATTGTCCACCAACCGCTGACGCTGTGACTCAATGCTCGTCACACGAGAACCATTACCAAGAAAATAGGTAACTTCGGGGTCGCTATAAATAGCAAACGCTTGTTCGGCATCGCGTTCGGGTATCCAACTGCGAATTATTAACCGATCGGTTTCTAACAAGTTTGTCATCTTACCTTTGACTAAACAAATCTACTATTTTGCAAGATATTAAGAGGATGTTTTAAAAATGGTGGCTGAGGTAACCAAAACTTTGAGATAGGTCATTATCCTCCTTAAAAAGGAGGACTTTAAGAAGGTTATTTACCCGTTTTTAAGGCTTGTTGTAGTGGATATCGATACAACGGTAAAGTTTACTAAACATCCTCTAGGATAGTTATGGTTGAGCAGTCAAAAGCAATGGGCACAATTACACAAGCATAATACATTATTGCTGGTCATAAAATTGGTTATGCAACAGCAAATTCTGAATCTTTCCTGAGTTTATCAGACCGAAATCCTAATACAATCCGATCCTTTGGTACACCTGCACTGACAAGTTCTGTGGCAATTCCCTCTTCGGTACCATCACGCTGAATCCAAATTTTACCATCAATAATATCAACATGAATCAGACAGCCATGCACGCGACGAGTCACAGTAGGAGACAAATCATAGGCTGGTTCTCTTCCCAAAATCATTAACAGATAGCGGTCTTGTTCGCTGTCGAAAACTGTTTCAAATTGAATCTTGCCAGTACTGAACGGGATTTTTGTATGTTCAATCAGAATATTCCGAATTAATTGCCTGTATTGCTCCAAGGTATCCATCTGAAAATAACCTCTTGCTCTAGCTGAAATACAACGACATTAACTTTGTAATCTTCTACCAAAAGTTTAGCAATTGGTTCATCAAAGATATCGGCGTATACTTCGTCACGAACAGCGAGATAGAGGACGCGATCGGGATTGGTTCTAATCATCACAGAACGGTATGCAAGATACTGCCCCAGCGCGTGTTCGAGATCGGTCATATCCGATACACTGCGAAATGTTTTAATCTCAACGGCTATCCGCTGTCCTTCTTTTTCAGCAGCAATCAATTTCTCTGCACCGAGATCGACGTACATATCCCTTTTTCCCCACTTTAAATGAAAAGGATCGTCAGTAATCGTCCAGCCATCTTTAATTAGGGCATTCTTTAAGTGTTGATGATAGCGGTCTCTAACTAGCATAAACTTACTCGAATTACAAATTAGTACCCTCAACTTTTGCTACTTCTAACATTGTCTTTAATACCGAATCTGGATTTAAACTAATAGAATCGATTCCCTGTTCGACTAGAAACTGGGCAAATTCTGGGTAATCGCTGGGTGCTTGTCCACAGATGCCGATTTTGCGATCGCATTTTTTCGCGGTTTCTATGGCCATTTTCACCATCCGCTTTACGCCTTCACTCCGTTCGTCAAACAATCGCGCCACTAAAGCCGAATCTCTATCTAACCCCAATGTCAACTGAGTTAGGTCGTTGGAACCAATGGAAAAGCCATCAAATACCTCGGCAAATTCTTGTGCCATAATCACATTGCTGGGCAATTCGCACATCACATAAACTTGCAAGTTATTCACACCTTGCTTTAAACCATTTTTTGCCATTTCTGCTAACACTAACCGCCCTTCATCGGGGGTGCGGCAAAAAGGAATCATTGGGATAACATTCGTCAAACCCATTTCTTCGCGTACCCGCTTTAGGGCTTGACATTCTAAGGCAAAAGCTTGTCTGTAACCTTCATCATAGTAACGCGCCGCCCCCCGCCAACCAAGCATGGGGTTTTCTTCATCGGGTTCAAATTGTTGGCCACCTAACAGATTTGCATATTCATTACTCTTAAAATCTGACATTCGCACAATCACTGTTTTGGGATAAAATGCTGCGGCAATTCTGCCGATGCCTTGAGCTAATTTATCCACAAAATATTGAGGTTTGTCTTCATAAAGTGTGGTAAGTTTAGCAATTTTATCTTTGACAAATTCATCTTTTAATAAATCATAATGAATCAATGCCATTGGATGAACTTGGATTTGGTTAGCAATAATAAATTCTGTCCGCGCTAAACCGACTCCATCGTTGGGAATTGCCGATAAACTTAATGCTTCTTGGGGATTACCCACATTCATTAAAATTTGCGTGCGGGTGCGGGGTAAGTTTTCTAAGGCAACTTCTTTAACTTCAAAAGGTAATAAATCTGCATAAACTTTTCCTTCTTCGCCTTCAGCACAAGAAATTGTGATTTCTTGCCCATTTTTTAAGACATCTGTAGCATTGCCACATCCCACGATCGCAGGTACACCCAATTCTCGCGCAATAATCGCGGCGTGACATGTCCTACCACCAGAGTTAGTCACAATTGCGCTGGCACGTTTCATAATTGGTTCCCAATCTGGGTCAGTTCTTTCTGTTACCAAAACTTCCCCTGGTTGAAATTGTTCTAATTTTTGAACATCTAAAATTAAACGTGCTTTTCCTTGACTAATTGCTTCTCCAATTGCGCGTCCGGTGACAAGAGGATGGGGAGAGTGAGAAGATTTTTCCCCATTCCCTACTCCCGATTCCCTATTCCCTAATAAACGATAAGTCCGCAACACATTTCCTTTCTTCTGCGATTGGACAGTTTCGGGACGCGCTTGGACAATAAAAAGTTGTTTAGTAATTCCATCTTTTGCCCATTCGATATCCATTGGTGTGTAAATACCGTGAACTTGAGAATAATGGTCTTCAATTAAACATGCCCAACTTGCTAATTGTAAAATTTCTTCATCGTTGAGGGCAAATTTGCCTCTTTCTCTGAAAGGAACAGAGACATTTTTTGTAAATTTTGAGCCGTCATCATAAATCATTTTTAGTTCTTTACTGCCCAATTTTTTGTCGATGATTGGGCGAAAACCTGCTTTTAAAGTTGGTTTAAAAACATAATATTCATCTGGATTTACTGACCCTTGGACAACATTTTCACCTAAACCGTAGGCGGCTGTAATTAGCGCTGCATCTTTAAAGCCGGTTTCTGTGTCAATGGAGAACATTACCCCAGAGGTTGCTAAATCAGAACGCACCATTTTTTGTACGCCAACGGCAAGGGCTATGCTAAAGTCATCAAACCCTTTAGTATGGCGATAGGAAATGGCGCGATCGGTAAATATGGAAGCAAAGCATTTATGACAAGCTGCTAAAACTCCTTCCACACCGACGACATTGAGGTAAGTTTCTTGCTGTCCGGCAAAACTCGCGTCGGGGAGGTCTTCGGCGGTGGCGCTAGAACGGACTGCCACATCTGTATCTGCATTATATCGATCGCAAAGACTTTCATAAGCTGCGGCGATCGCTTGTCGCAATTCTACAGGAAATGGCGTGTGGATTAAGAGCGATCGCGCTTTTTTTCCCCGTTCTCGTAAATTTTTCACATCCTCAACATCCAAGTCAGCAAATAATTTCCGTAGCTTTGTTTCTAACCCAGCTGATTCGATGAAATAACGATAAGCATAAGCAGTGGTAGCAAATCCTGTAGGAACATTAATGCCTTTGGGTATTAATTGTTGAATCATTTCACCTAGTGATGCATTTTTCCCACCAACTAAGGGAATATCACTAATACCAACTTCATCAAACCAGAGGATGAGCGATCGCTCTTTAGAAGATTGAGACAAGGTGCTTGTAGATACTATAGCCATATGTATTACCTCTTAATTTTACGTGTTTAAAGTCCCTAATTATTACTATCTAATTTACCGCCAAAAATAAATTTTACAGACTTTTAGTTTGATCCCACTGAAGTTTATTGAGAAATATAACACCAACAGGGTTTGCTCCTCTTGAGAGGACTTTGGCTATTAGCGGTATATTTCTAATCTATGGCGGCTTTTCCGACTAGTAGTATATTTTTCCCATATTTAATTGTAAATATTGCAGCCAGTCCCGTCAGAGTGGCATAATTTGAGATTGTGGAATTAAATGCCTAACTATAGTCTATAAATAACAATTATTCGAGATAATGGTTGTATCGCAATACTAGATACAATCCACAATGGCGCAATTAGAAAGACTGCTGCTCATGGCAGAAGATGAGCTAACTGAGTACAGTACTGATGCTCGCAAAATGGAAAAACTACGCCGTAAAATAGGTTTATCTGTGTCGGCAGCCGAACAGCGGCAAGTTAAAGAAGCATTATTAGCTACAAATAAATCTAATATAATTACTCAAATTGTCGAAGAACAAAGACAAACCGTAGCCTTACCATTTTGGGGAATTGCTGGGTTAGGTTTGTTGCTAGGAATTTCTTTAAATCAACCTATAGGCTTATTAGCCGCCGTAGCTGGAACTGTATCAGCTTACAGAATTCAGAAATGGGGTTGGCAATTGCAAGCAAGGCGTTTATTGTTACAAACATTAGAAGATATTGAAGCGCGTGTTGCTCAACCTAATAAATAATATTAAGTTGATTTTCGTTAAGAATGACGCGGGGACGCAGGGAGTTTTGAATAAGAAGTGATTATCCGAACTTGATACGATACAGCGGTTTTCAATTTAATGAAATACACCCTTTGAAAATTAAATTATTGTAGGGTAGCACAGCTGTCAATACTGTTCGGTTAAGGTAACAGACGCGATAAATCGCGTCTTCTTTTCTTTGCGTCGTCGCGTCAGCCTTTATTATCTGGCTTTCCGTGCAATAAAAACTGCATGACCTGGCGATAGTTCATATTCAACATAACTACGGGTGGTTTGAACCTCGAAGCCTATCTGCTGTAGTTCATTTCTAATGGTTGCTGTGTCGTATAATCGCTGGTGGTGTACTTCGTCATCTCGTCTATAGCGATCGCCTATTTTGCGAAAGGTGATAATTCGACGAGTCAAATTTTTTTGTTCTATATCCTCGTACTTTTCAACCAGTACTATCCAATCTTCTCCTTCAGTGAACCCTTTGGTTACGGTTCCTGGTGTAACTTGTCCCGTCTGTGAAATGTCGAAGATGAATACACCGCCAGGAGTTAAGGCATTATATATGCGGTGGAACAGTTGAACGAGATCGCTATCTTCGTCAAATACATAGCTGAGACATTCACCAATTGATGTCACAGCATTACACGGCGGAATCTCAGTTTTAAATAGCGATGCGATGCGAAACTCAGTATTTGGGACTCTACTTCGGGCAATATTAATCATCGACTCAGAAATATCGACTCCTAAAACACGATAATTAGCCTCGATAAGTTCTTGCGCCCATAAGCCGCTACCGCAACCCAAATCAACCACTAATCCATCATATATTTTGTTTTCGGCTAGGATTTTTAGTATGCCAGGAGCAGACTTGAGAGCAAAGTCACGGAAACCGACATCATGAATAAAAGCTAGGTCTTCTTTGTACCACTCATTCATATATTATTAATTCTTCCCCATTTCCACCCTAACCTTTTCTAAATTCTGCCGCATAGCCGCACAACGAACATGATTTACACCCCAGACTCTTTCACAAATTTCTAAAGCTTCCAAATAAAGAGATTCTGCTTCACTATAACGCCCCGTTGCTCGATAAATTTCAGCTAAATTATTGAGACTTTCTGCAACATTGGGATGATTTTCTCCCAACAAAAGCTTATCGAGTTCTAATGCTTGTATGCATAAAGGTTCCGCTTCCTGATAGCGTCCCTGTTCTCTATATAAATAACCCAATGCATAAATAGTATCTGCTAAAAGGGGATGCGCCTTTTGTAATACGCGCTGCTTCAGTTCCAAAGATTGCAAAAACAAAGATTCCGCCTCATTGTAGCGTCCTTGAGCGCGGTAGATTAAACCTAAATTGTGTAAATCTGTAGCGACATCAGGATTTTCTTCTCCTAAAAATTGCTTGTCTAATTCTATAGCTTGTTGCGACAAAGGTTCAGCTTCACTGTAGCGTCCTTGATGATAATAAAGTAGAGCTAAATTATTCAATATCAGAGCAAGAGAAGGATGATTTTCGCCTAGTAAACTTTTGGCAATTTCTAGCGATCGCAGATACAAAGGTTCAGCTTCATCATAACGTCCTTGTTCGTCATATAATAATGCCAAATTATTCAAATTAGCGACAACATCAGCATGATTTTCTCCCAATAAACGTTGTCTCAGTTCCAAAGCTTGTTGATAAAGAAGTTCTGCTTTGCTATATTGTCCCGTAGATTTGTAAATTCCTGCCAAATTATTCAAGCTTGTAGCATAAGCAGGATGGTTTTCACCTAATAAGCGTTTCCTTAATTGTAAAGCTTGTTGATATAGTGGTTCTGCTTCGCTGTAGCGTCCTGTTGCACGATATGAATTGGCTAAATTGTTGAAGTTAGTAGCTAAATCTATTTGCAAACCTAATTCATTTTGCAATTCAATCGCGTGACGCCAATACTTGATTGCTAGTTCTTGTTCTTCTTGATAATTCTGAGACTCACCACGTTCTAATCTGCTGCGGTAAATATCACCCAATCTTGAATATAAAGTAGCCAAGCTGGGATCTTTAGTTCCTCGTTCGTGTTCGATATTATCAATCAGCCTTTGTAAATCTTGGATAGGCAAGAAAAAAGTATTATTTTCATTAGTATCTGTGCTGGCTAATTCCGTGTCTCGAAAAACAAAGCGTATAGGTTCTAATTCTTTACCAGCAATAGCATTAGTTTTTTTAGATACAAACCGAAATACGCCGTTGCGCCAACTCCAAAAATCAGGAGCTTTTTTGCTCAAATTAATTAAAATTTGATTAGTTACCCAAAGCACAATTCCAAAAGGAAAATCACGCAATCCTTCCCTTGTCCACTGTAAGTAACCAAAAAATTTCTCCTGTTCGGATTGTTCGTGTCCTAATCTCAGAAAATAAAGTTGTTCGGCACCCGTTACAGTAATTATTGCAGGTTGATGTTGACGGAGATATTCTTCTTGTTCTACAAGTTGGTTGAGAGCAGCTTTTAAACTTGGTTCGTGACGCGCTAACATCGCTCGATATGCACGAAAATTAGGTTTTAATTCGGCTTCATATCTAGCAATAATTTCATCGCGAAAGTTAGGATCGTCACAAACAGCAATTAGTAAATTTAATCCTTGGGTTTGAGCTTCAATAGAAACAATTAAATCATCATACGCATCTTGATTTTCCCCCTCATCATCTAGAAAATCTTCATTGAACATTAATAGCTCCCTGCCTTTTCAAGCTTTCTATAATAATTGGATGAACATCGTACCATGTTTCTTCAGTGCGATATTCTAAGACGTATAAACCATGTAGCAAATCTAAAAACTCAGCTTGTTTGGGGTCATTGGGCATAAATTGTTCGTAAACACTTTGCAAGATATCGATATCAGTTTTTCCTAACCGAATAGAAAAATCATTGCGAATTTTATTGATTGCTTGGGCAAGAATTCGATCGTCAATGATAACTTCGGCGTTGGGATTTCGTCGAATCATCCGCAAACAAATACGGCAGCACTCTTTAGAAATGCGAATTAGTTCTCGCAATACACCCCCACTGTAAATTACAATTTTTTCAGCAGTTTCTGGTGCTATTAATTCCCTGGCAATACGCTTGCGTAAAACTTCACCGAGAATCTTTGTTGCTTCCGAGCGTGGTTGAGCATTAGGAAAGCGATTTTTTCCTTTATCAAAGATTTTGAGGACAGGCATTGCTACAATTTGGTCGTTAGTTTCTGTAGCAATTATTGTACTGATAAATGTTTCTCGCAAAACTGCGATCGGGATGGTGTAAATAATCCTAAAATTTGGTTGGCAAAGAGCTTTAATATTATCCTTATAAATCTCATTCACCCTGCCTAAATCGAGTTTATCCAAATCATCAATAATGACTAAAACATCTTGTTTAGTAACAGCTTGAATCAAAGCAGCAATTTCGTTAATTCTAGCGACTAAATCGGAAATTTTGCGCTCAAATTCTTGTTTAATCTCATCGCGGACGCTAGCATCAGCTTTTAATTTAGAGCTAATCAATTTCAGCAAATCAAAACCTATCTCAGCCTCTATCTGCAAATTTAATTCTTCAGTGCGGGTGCGGGTAGCAAACCATTTATAAAGAGCCTCTTTAGTACTTTGAGGAATATCAACTTGGCGTGCTTCCGCTTCTGCCATCAAATTAACTGCAATGGCAAAGAGAATATTAATATGGTTAACCGCTGACATTTCAATTTTGTCAGCAATAGAAAATAAAACTACAAAATACTTATTTTGAATTTGCCTGCTAAACTCAGCCAACAAAGTTGACTTACCACAACCCCGATGTCCTGTAAAGACAATTTTGCCATCTTTATTGGGACTGTCTTCAACTAATTGATTGAGGTCTGCAATCAAATCATCACCATATTCGACTCTAAATCTTTCCATTTCGTTCCGTTCCATTAACGGAAATAGTTCGAGATTACTGTATGCTGACTGAAAAGAGTTTAATAATTCTTGAGACATTAGATTGTGCCGTAAAAGTCCTAACTATTCATATAATGCCTCATCATTTTTGTAGCAAAAGCTCAGGCAATGTTTAGGATAGAGTAGGCCTATCTAAGTTCTCAAATTTTGTCAATAAATGACTACTAGGTGAATAGTTACTTGTGTCTTAAAAATAGATACTTGATTACCAAAATGCCAACGGATAAATAAGTAATAGAGGGCAATAATAAATAAAACTGAATGATAGATTATACATTTATAAATTAACGGTGAATGATAGATTATACATATAAAATAGTGAAAGTTACTTAATAGAGAAAGAAAATAAAATTTTGAGTTATAAAAATAAATTTTTTGTGTGCTTCGCTTTATCTGGTTCTAGGGCTGAATGTCACTTAAAGCCAAGCCATTTTTAAATAAATAGACCATACTGTAGAGGTTTAGTATTATGCTTTGCCCCCAGGATATCAGTGACATTGCACTCTAGATTCTAGCGATCGCCAGCTATAACGCTGCTAAAATAAATCCATAAATATTTGATGCCCATCCATTCTATGACCATAGCTCAAGAATTAGATTCTCAAGAAGGCATCCCTGCTGATGTTATATTTCCCCCTGGTGATTTATATAGTGATGAACCTCCCTTGGAAACCGAACTGCATCTACGACAAATAATTTTGCTTTTGACTTGTCTAGAATGGCTGTGGCGAGATAGAAATGATTTCTATGCGGCTGGAAACTTGACTATCTACTACAGTCCGCGCCAACTCAAATCAGAATTCTTTCGAGGCCCAGACTTTTTTGTAGTGTTGGGAACCCAACGCAAAACGCGTAAGAGTTGGGTTGTGTGGGAAGAAGATGGTAAATATCCGAATTTAATTCTAGAAATTTTGTCAAACTCAACAGCCAAGACAGACAGAGGTTTAAAAAAAGAAATTTATCAAGATACTTTCCGCACCCCTGATTATTTTTGGTTCGACCCATACACATCAGAATTTGCAGGATTTCATTTAGTAGATGGAGAATATCAACCGCTGCAACTAAATGAGCAAGGACATTTGTGGAGTCAACAATTAGGGTTGTATTTAGGAATTCATCAAGGACTATTGCGCTTTTTTACACCAGATAGCCAACTCGTACCAACACCTGAAGAAACAGCACAACAGGCAGAACAAATAACAGAACAGACAGAACAAAGACTAGAACAAGCAGAACAAAAGGCGCAACGTTTGGCAGCAAAATTGCGAGAGTTAAATATTGACCCAGATACAATTTAGACTACTGCGCTCTATGAGTACAGATCGTTGTAAGGGCACAACATTGTTCATACGTGTCAACTTAAGCTCAAACGTTTATCCCACATGCGTTTTACCCCACCCCTTAATCCCCTCCCCAAGGCATCGGGGAGGGGCGGTTTTGGCTTTAGACAAAACCGGGGTGGGGTAGAGCGGATCTTCATGGAAAATGAATAAATCCAAAATCGAGTTTTGACAAGGGTTTTACCTTAAGTTGACACCAATGAACATTGTTGTGCCCCTACCCGTGTACTTCATTTACCTGAAAAACGCTGTATATCTAGGAAACGCTTGGTATTACAGAGCGAACAGTGTTGATAAAATTTTGAGCATAATTATGCGTTGAAAAATCGAGGGCACGTTGCCTAGCAGCTATTCCTGTACTTTGGGCAAATTCTTGCTCGTCAAGATAACGGAGAATAGCGATCGCTAATTTATCCGCATCGCCGTAAGGTGTTAATAGTCCATTAATCCCATCTGTGATAATTTCTGTCGGCCCGCCTGCATCGCCAGCAATTACAGGTTTGCCCAGCGCCATCGCTTCAATAATCACAATACCAAAGGGTTCTTTATCGGATGCATGAACAAATACATCCATTGCCTGTACCCACTCTGGAATATTGCGCTGTAACCCAGCCATAATTACTTGCTCTTTTAAGCCTAAAGCGGCGATTTCTGCTTTTAAAAAATCCTCGTAATCTGGTTCCAAATCGTGCTTACCGCCAACTATTACACAATGGGCATCGGGATACTGTTGTAAAATTTTGGGCATTGCTTGTACTAATACGTGCATTCCCTTCCATCGTTGCAATCGTCCGACGATTCCAATCAATGGCCCCTGCAAAGGTAAGCCCAACTTTCGCCGTGCTTCTTCAGGAGAAGGTAAAGCGCCAGGTTCAAATCGGTCTAGTGCGACACCAGGATAGACCAGAGGTGTTGGTCTGTGCGGCCAAATCTCGGCTTGTGCTTGCTTGCCATCTTGGGAGAGGGTAATAATTGTCCGCGCTGGGATTAATGTAGCAAGTTGTACTAACCAAGTTTTATCGCTAGGTACTTCTAGCTGATACCACACAGCAGGTAATCCCGCCAACATCGCCGCCAAGCCTCCGGATATGTGCGTTATCCACATCCAATTGACAATTATATCTGCATTTTCCTGGCGGGCGATCGCAGCTATCCGTAAAACAGCAGCAATAAAACGGTGAATTTGGCGCAAACGTCCACTTTCCACAACTCGCGTCTCAATACCCAAAGACTTTACTTGCTCTACCATCGGGCCGTTTTCTAAAAATATCACTAGCCACTCAACGCCAGCATTACGTCCCTGCTGCATCAAATCCCAGAGCATCATTTCACCGCCGCCTCGTTGTTCGGCTAGTGGCATTACAATAATTGCTTTCATAATTTTTTAACCTGTTTAGTAAAGATATTTTTCTCACGCAGAGGCGCAGAGTCGCAGAGAGAATTGAGAGTTTTTTAAGATGTTTAGTAATGTATTCTCAATTCTTCCTTTCTGCGTGATGCAAATAATACTTATGCCCTGCCATAGCCATCGCTAAAAATCCCCAAAGAATCATACCTGCTACACTCAACATGCCACTACCAATAACTAGTTGTGTTGCAGAGCTAATACCAATGGCGCGGGCAGCACTGATAAAACTATCAAAACGACCTTCACCATATTTGCTAACACTAATAATTAACAAGATTAATCCACCCATGTAAAAGCTGGCTCCAAACCAACCAAGGGTAAAAAACATATCTAGAATGCCGCTGTCAATTACCACTACTTCGATTTGACCGGTTTTTTCGTTGACTTTCCAAATATTTCCTAATCCGTTACCTAAAGCATTGGAAAGAGCTAAACTCAGGTTTTTGTCATAGCTTTGAGATCTATCTCTAAAACTATTATCTTCTTCCAAATTAGAAAAAGTTTCTAACCTAGCTGATACAACTTTAGAAATTGGCTCGATAGTTGTTAATGGCACAACACAAATTGCCATTACCACAATTATGGTTATTAAGCGCATTTGAATCCGGGTTTTAACTGAACCCACAATCATAATTATTCCCAATAACCAGCCACCCCAATTTGTACGCGCTTGTGTTAATAAAAAGGATAAATAACCAACGGCTGAAGCCGGAAAAATTAAACTTCCGGAACTGGTAAATAATAACAATAACCCAGCTTGCATCACAGAACCAAAGGGGCCGACTGAGTGCAACGTACTCCAGACGCGCATCCCAAAAGGCACGGGATTTCCAGCACTCATGAATAGTTTTGATTGTATCAGCCAGTATCTATCCCACTCAGGAGCGACAACAAATTGGTATACGCCATAAGCTCCTAAAATTAATACACACCAGAGGAATGTTCGCTGAAAATTTTGGCGATAAGTAGGATAATCTCGCCAGTTAATAAATAAGTGAAAAGCAAAAATAATTGGGCCTAGCCAATCCAATAAACCGCGGGCTACGGGAACTGGCGCGTTGTAAATTAAACCTACTAAAAAGCCGTAAAAGACTCCAATAAAAGCCAAAATAAACGGCAAACCCCCCTGATAATAGGCGCTTTTAAAGCGTCTTAAGAAAGTTGCAATGGTGACAAACACCACTAAGTATGGCGCTATTAGCATTTGACGGGTAGGATCCCAACCGACTCGATAATCAACTAAGCGGGTAGCTAAGGGTGTGAGAAAGCATATCCACCAAGTAAAACCGATGTAGAGAATGGGATGGCGCAAGTATAAAAACACGGCTACTAATAAAGCTGTCACCGGATAAATTAGGCGCAATGCAGCAGTAGCACCAGCAAAATAGCAAACTATAGTTAATAGGAGAAAGCCAGCGATCGCCATCCACCCCTGTGGCGATCGCTCCTGAGGAGAATAGCTTTCTTGTGAAAAACTATTGTAAAGTATCTGTTTGGAAATCATTCAATCTTGGATTTATATAACAGAATTTAGGAGTCAGAATTCAGAATCAAATAAATACTTAATGAAAAAAGTAAGGGTTGAAAACTTCGCCCGCAAGTTGCTTGGCTGTATTTAATTTTGAATTTTGAATTTTGAATTTTGAATTGATTTATATCCTTGCCAACGTCCGCGCCAAGATGCCAACAGCTTTTTACTTGCCAAGTCTCCTTGACTGGGTAAAAATCTTAGCCATTGGATTAAGCCGAAACTATCGCATGTTCCAACTAATATTGACCAGAATAAAAATACAATTCGGCGGCTAAATGATAGGTGTTCTAATAAAACTAAGGTTTCATTATGAACTAAATTAATCAAGGCAATTTCATTAAAATTATTTCGCCGATCTTCATCAAAACGTTGTGCTGGGTAGTGTTCTACAGCAATGTTAGGGTCGTAAATTATCTTCCAACCAGCTCGCTTTAATGCCAGAGTGAATGCCATTTCAAAGTGTACTTGCGCTCCTGTACCTCGCATCCGTTCGTCAAAACGCAACTGCCCAATTGCCTCTTTACGGAAACTCATGTTTACACCTTTAAGAACATCGACTTCGCGGGGTTCTCCTACTCCCAGATGATGGTTGCCAATTACTCGCCCAAACCACTGCAATCGACCAACTATCAAGCGAGATTCGTCTTCTAATTTTTTGCCGTGATGTATCCAATCACGTCCACCAAGACCGCCAAGACGACTGTCACAGGCAAAGTAAGCGGCGATACGTTCTAACCAATCGGGATGGGGTGCAGCATCATCATCAGTGATGGAAAGAATATCGCCCTGCACCCGTGAGAGTCCGGCGTTGAGGGCTGCTACTACCCCTGGTTGTGTAACTTTCACAATTTGTAGTGGCAGGTTGTGTGCTTTGAATTGGGTGAGAAATTCCCAAGTTTCTACATCCGTATCCCGGACAACCACTATCACCTGATGGACTGGTTTAGTTTGCTTCTGTAGCGCCAAAAGGCAGCGTGATAGGTCTTGTGGACGGCGATAAGTCGGTATGAGAACGGTGTTGAGCATTCTTGCTTAACTCCTCGAATAGATCCACATAAGTTTGTGCCATAGTAGTCCAGCTGTGTTGTTCTGCCACAGAACGAGCAGCTTGGCTCATTTGTTGCATCAGCAATTGTTCGCTGACTAAGGACATCAATGCTGTTGCCAATGCATCGATATCATCTGAGTCGGGTAAGACGATGCCACATTCTGGTGTTACTAACTCTGCACCCCCGGTAGCTGTGGCAGTAATTACTGGCAGTCCTGAAGCCAGTGCTTCTAACAATACCAAGCTGCAAGCTTCATATCGGGAAGGAAAAATAAATAAATTTACCGATCGCATAATTTCGGGGATATCACGACGAAATCCGACAAAATGCACGCGATCGTTTAACCCTAAGGAAGTTGCTAATTGAGGGAAAGGGCTACCTTCAATGTGACCTACCACTACTAGATGTAAATCGGGAACTTTGGTTAAGGCGTGTAGGACTGTATCTAAGTTCTTCCTGGGTGTGCGGATGTCACCGGCGAACAATGCTAGGGTGACATTTTCTGGTAAACCTAATTTTTGGCGGTCGCTTTCACCAGGTGTAAACTCTTCTAGGTCTACTCCATTGACAATTACGCGGATGCGAGAACGGGGTACACCAATGTTAATTAATTCCTGGGCTACCTTTTCGGATACTGCTACAACGACCTGAGCTTTTTGAAAAGCTTGTTTTTCCCAACGGGCATTAAAAGCAGTAAATAGCCACTGATATAAACCATATAAATCTCGACGGTTGCGAGAAATATGAACTGGCGATCGCAACCACGAACTATGCACAAAATGTACAGCATTTACGTCAGCGGCAGCCATATTAATTGCGCCATTAATTTTGATTAAATCAATGTCTGAGCGATGTTGGCGCAACCAATTTGCACTTTTTTGGGAAAAGATGAAATTACGTATAAATTCAGTGGGATAGCCTTGAACTGGAATTTTTATCCAATTAACTTGAGTATTTTGTTCTAGTTCTGTTGCGATTTCACTTGCTAATAATATTAGGTGATGACCGCGACGGATTGCTTCGTTAGTAACTTCGTAGTTTACTCGGCCTTGACCATCACCTTTTTTGATTTTATGAGTAACAATGCAAAGTTTCATACACTGGATTTTTTAGGAATAAAAGCTCACGCAGAGGCGCAGAGGCGCAGAGAGAGTTTAGGAGAGTTTTCTTTTCTTTGCGTCCTTGGCGGTTCGTTAAAAAATGATTTATACAAATCACATGTAGAGCTATACTATTTCGATACTCCTATTAACTTATTTGCGAAAAATCGGGGAGTGAAGCTGAGAGTCAGCGCTGCAAGAGTTCGCAGATTAAATTTTTGTTTTTTCAAAGCCTGCCAAAAATAAGGACGTGCTGCGGCTACTTCTTCGCTTCGTAGCAAACCAATTCCCAATGTCGTATTTGCTTCCAACCATTTTTGTTGAAAGTGTGTCCTAAATTCTTGTAAACGAGTGTCTTTCATAAAGATTTCATAGCAAAACATTTCACTTTTAGCTTTGCGAATTTTTGCCTGTACATTTCGACTACCACTGAGCATGGTATCAGTTTGTTCGTGGGCGCGATATCGTGTCAATCTTTCTGGATAATAATAAGCACCACGACCAGAGATACAGCAAAGGTAAGTTAAATATAAATCCCACATTCCGCCAACTTCTGAGGGAATACTATCCCAATTAATAAAATTCTTGCGAATTACACAAGATGCAGCAGTGGGTATACTTTTATCTATTAATCCAATTTTAGAGAAGGATTCATGAATTCCTGGTGTTAGTTTGTCGCGTTTGAAACCGCGTGTATTTTCTTCAGTTCCAATATCATTAATTATGCCGTTCGCATCTATGATATATTGGTCGCAAAAAGCAAGAATTAAGTCAGGATTTTCTTCTAATGGTAGTACGAGCTTTGCTAAAAAGTCTTGATTCCACATATCATCGTCATGAAGGCTAGCAAGATATTTACCTTGCGCCATTTTGAAAGCGTGTTGCTGATTAGCAAGCATACCGACATTTTGCTCGTGTCGCCAAAATCGAATGCGTGAATCATTAAAAGATTCAACAATAGCTTGTGGATTTTCTGGGCTGCAATTATCAGAAACAATAATTTCAATATTTTGATAAGTTTGTTGAACAGCGCTAGCGATCGCTTGCTTAAGATACTCTGCTCTATTATAAGTAGGGATAATAACGCTGACTAATCGTTGTTGATGCAATGACATATTTTTATCTATTAGTTTATTGAGGGATTTGATATAACTTTTTTCCTGGATAATCAAATTCAGCTATTGTTTTTGCATAAATTGTTCTAAGATTATTTACATGGCAATTCATTGTAAATTCTCTCATCAATAAAGCATGACCTTGTGCGCCCATGTCTCTACTTTTTTGATAATCTGTAGACAGAAAATTAATAGCTTGGGACAATTTTTTAATATCATTACCAGGAACAAGAATACCCGTTTGTCCATCTCGTAAATGTTCGGGTATTCCTCCCACTGCACTACCAATTACAGGACGATAACGAGCATAAGCTTCGAGGGTTACAAGACCGGCAGGTTCAGGCCAAACACTGGGAAAAATGACTGCAAAACACTGTTGATATAGTTGATTTATTTTATGGCGATCGCACCAACCATGCCAAGTAATTCGGTGATTCAATCCCAAGGTAGTTGCTAACTTTTCTAACCGCGGCCGTTCCCATCCTTCACCTGCAATATCAAGTTGAATTTGTGGGTTTGTATGTATTAAGGTTTTAATCAACCATTCCAAACCTTTATCAGAAACAATCCGACCAACAAACAAAATTCTCTGATTTTGATGTACTTCTAAACTTAGGAGTGCAGCTGGTGTTTGGGGCAGAGAAATACCACAATGTACTGTTACAGTTTGTTCGGCTGGTATACCGTTTTTAATTAACTGTTGACGCACATATTCGCTATTAGCAATAAAAGTAACTTTTATCTTTTTTAAAACATCTAAAAACTGCTGAGTAGTTTGAATCTCCCTGACAGTTCTTAATGGTTTACGGCTACCACATTTATCTACTAATTTACCCCAGGTACATCCTAAGTAAGAAAAGTTGCGATCGCAGATTGTTCGCTCTCCAGCTAAATACTTTGTACCGCTAGGACAATACAATGAGTGATTATGAACGCTGAAGATTGTAGGACATTCACCTGTAAGGTGCAATAGTAAATCTGGGCTGTGGAGATGTAGTAATTTAAACTGGCTTTGCTCAACATTCTTAAGGGATTTTATCACGCGATCGCTAATATCAGGCGAACGATGTTCAAATAGAGAAGCTAAATAAGTTTCAACACCTCCACCCTCACCAACTTCAAAATTGGAGCATTGGTAAATCAGGTTTTCTGCAAACCTCTCCCTGTGCAGTTGTTTCGTTTTCTGTTTCAAATGATTAATTATTTTAGGCATTAATTACTGCGTTACTACTAATTTTATTGCTTGTTTATCTATAGCTTTTAGTTCATAAAATTATCTACCGACATTAAACCAAAACTTGTGTCTGACATCGCTAACATAATGCCTGAGAGCAATGTCTTTACTTGCAGACTTATCTGGATAAATGAACTGATCTTCTACATTCAGAACATATTTTTTTGAGCATAGAGGCTGACCATGATTGTGATGCATTGTCAGATGTACAATTGTTTGTTCGGTAAAATAGCTAGGATGTTCTTGAAGATTTGCTAAACGTTCAATAGCAAAAGTCCAGTCAAATTCATGCCTAAATAAGATAAATCCACCATTCACCGGATTTAACTTCTCAGAATCATCGTAGATAATTCGTTCATCTAGTGACATAGAACAATCAGGTAGATAAAGAGAGTATTTGTTGTTCGATTCACTCAAATTTATTAAGTCTATACCGCCAGGAAAAAATAAAATATCTGAATCAGTGTAAATCGTAGTTCCATTAATAGGAATTGACATTAATGCTGATAATTTTTTGCCCATTGGATGCAGTTGAGCATAATCAAGAACGCATTGAGGTAAATCTGTTCTCACGAAGTTTTTTAAAAGTATTACCTCAACGCAAGGATGAATGCGGCGGAGTAAATTACAACTAGAGTCACTATAACTCCCATCAGAAACCACTGTGAATGTATCTGGAATACCCACATGGCGAATAAATGAGCGAATACTTGCCACTTGTTCTGGCAAATCGCGTTCGCATGATAAAGCATAAATATTTATGGGAGCTTGCCGAGTTTGCTTTATCGGGATTCTGACAATTGGAGAAAGAGCCGCTTTATATAAAGAACGAATAAATTTTCCCTGCATTTTAGCGGTGTGGTAGCCTAGATTTACCATTGATTTTTCCTTTTTAAAACTATAAATAGAAGTCAGAAGTCAGAAGAATCTACCAATAACTAGATTTAGATAATTAAGCAATCTTGTAAATTCGTAATTCATAAATTACGAATTACATAGCTTGCTTCTCGCTGGAAGCGAGTATTACGAATTAGGAATTATAGTATTGCATCTGGTGATATTCCCAAAGCTTGCCTTGGCGTCCGAGCAATTCTTCATATTTGCCTTGTTCTACTATTCGTCCTGCTTCCAATACCACGACTTTATCGGCTTTAGAAATAGTAGAAAGACGGTGAGCGATCGCAATTACTGTTCTGCCAACGGATAGCTTTTCTAGTGAGTCTTGAATCAAGCGTTCCGATAGAGAATCTAAGGCGCTGGTTGCTTCATCCAAAATCAAAATTTCTGGGTTCCGTAGTAACGCACGTGCAATAGCAATTCGCTGTCTTTGTCCTCCAGATAATCTAACACCCCTATCTCCTAATTGGGTATTAAAACCTTGAGGCATTTCTAAAATAAATTCTAATGCATTCGCTAATTTAGCAGCTTCTTGAATTTCATCATTGGTAGCTTCTGGAGTTCCATAAGCAATATTTTGCCAAACACTAGTATTGAAAATAAAAGTGTCCTGACTAACAACTGCTATCTTGGAACGTAGAGAATTAATTTCAAACAGTCGTATATCAGTTTCATCGATGTAAATATTTCCCTCTATAGCATTATAAAATCGGGGAATTAAATCAGCAAGGGTTGTTTTACCAGCCCCAGAAGCTCCGACTAATGCTGTCATTTTCCCCTTTTCAATGGTTAAGGTAATATTATGCAATACTAGATTTTCATCGTCGTAACCAAAATCTACACATACTAAATTAATTGACGTTTTTAAACCTTTAAATTTAATATGTCCATTCTGAAAATAATTTTTATCATCAGTTTTCAGAAGATTTTTAATGTTGTTGGCGGAGCCATGTAAAGTACTGAGGAATGCTCTCGTCCCATTAATATCTTGAACAAATGGGATAAAACGAAATAGCACAAAGAAAAATGTTAGTAAAGAAGCTACTTGTAGCGTTCCATTACTAACTAGGCTAGTGAATGCCAAAATAATCATTCCCACCAATACCGTAGTAGCTACTCCTTCAGCAATTGGTTTAACAAGTGTCCAAGTGAAGACAACTTTAGTTGTAGTACTTACTACTTTATCGCTAGCTTTATAGTAACGTTGACGCTCAAATTCTTGAGTGCCATAGGAGTGAACAGTGCGAATGCCATTAATAAATTCTACGGCTGTCGATGTAAAATTAGAATTAGCATTTGTGACGCCAAAACTTGATTCTCTAACTCTGGCATTTAAATTCGATAACCCTACACCTAAAAGTGTAAATAGTAATGCTGAAATCAAAGTTAGTTGCCATGAAATTAGAAACATTGAGATTAAGTAAACAAAAGTTGTTATTCCTCTAGTAAATAAGAAAGCTGCAGCGCTAAAACCTTGTCTAATTCTGTCAATTTCTGTGGTAATTGTGTTAATTAATTCCCCAGCACGAGATTTGGCAAAGTAGCTTAGGGATAAGGCTTGTAACTGCTCAAAGATTTGCTTGCGTAAGCGGTCTGCAAGATGTACTTGAGATAATTCTGTGTAGACTTGGGAAAAATAATTAAAGGTAGCACGTAACCAAGTACTCAACAAAATTAATAGAGATACACGATACAGTCGATTAATTGCTGATGTCTTAGTTCCCAAAATCCAAACATCAAACAAATCTATTCCTGTCTGAACAGGTTGAGCGTTAGGGCTAGTTAGGCTTTGTAAAAATGAAAGTAAGAAGCCAATACTTACACCTTCAAATACTGCTGCCAAAATTGAAAAAACCAAAGCGGAAATTGCAATTTTGCGGAAGTTTGCAACTTCTCGTAATATCAAATAATTGTCCTGCCAAAAGTTGGTAGCTTTGAGCAGATTGCTGATTGTTTGAGGAAGTTTCAAAAGCATGGATTTTTTTAACGAGAATTTGGCATATAAACAGTAGTCAGAATTCAGAATGATTAGTAAGTTAAGAAGGGATAACATTATTTAACTCAGATATCAAATTCTTCTGAATCCTGACGATTAAACTATCAATTACCGTACAGATAAATTTCTGAATTCTGTATTCTGAATTCTGAATTCTTCTTCAACTAGTTGTATTGCATCTGCTAATGTCGAAGAACGAGATCCCATCAAACTCATATCACCGCGCACTACATTAAATAACAATGGCAGATTGTTGAGGCTGTATTTATGCATCCAACGCCCTAGCAGTGTGATGTTCTGGTTTGGTGTCGTGGAAAATTTAACAGCTCGAAAAAGTCTACCTTTTTCTCCAACGCGCCATTCATGACAAAAAAGTGACTCTGGCGAATAAAATTGCAGCAATACAATCAATCCCAGGATAACTGGACTGAGGAATAACAGCAATGAAAAAGCAACAATCCAATCAATTATTCGCTGTAACCATTTCAAGATTTGATTGCTTTGTTTTAGCTGTTTATTGCTAGGGGATACGCGTAAGAATATTGGTTTATGAGCTTGTTCGCAGGCATCTGCCCAAAACTGTAGCAAATCTTCACCCAGTTTGGCATCTATGCTCACTAAATTTATAGGAGAATGTTTTAAGCATTCTACTAGCGATCGCTGATTATTTAATGAAGGCAAATATGGTAATTTAACTCGTCCTAGCGGCTTCACCAACAGTTTACCCCGTCGCCACATTAATGTGCAGGATCTAGAGTAATGATTTTGGTTTTGCTGAGTTATATCATATAAATTCTCTAGACTTGGAATTATTGAAGTTGTCATGATGTCTTTGGGTTTATACAAGAGTGAATTGCTGAGGCGAGGCGCTATCAAAAACTATCAAGCTAATTCGTAATTTATATGTAATAATTCAGGAGTCAGAAGTCAAAATCCAGAATATTTAGAAAATTCATTGTGATAGGAATTGTTGAATTATCAAAGTCTTCTGAATTATTACAATTTACCTATATTTAAAACAAAGTCACCTGTAGAGATAACGGTCGAAAACTTTGTTTAATTATGCTGAGATGTTTCTGATGTCGAGAAATTTAACAAAACTAGTTTACTCTTGTGTTTTATCTTTGCAAAAGTGCTTTAATCTCTAGAATATAAGAGTTTGAAAAAATGGCGATCGCTCAAATCAATTCTTTATTTAGACTTTAATTACTCAGTGATTTTTCTTAAAACTGATAAAGATAGCATAAATATACTGGATTTTTCCTGATAGTAATAAATCTAAATTTTAATAGCTTTTGATACATTTTTAGGGTAGCACAGCTGTGCTACCCTACGTGTGTTGCTGAAATTCAATTGCAAAAATAACGATTGTGCATGATATAAAAATCCTTGTAGAGACGTTGCATTGCAACGTCTCTACATCTGGATTTATAACAACAAATGGCCAATTTATTTATTTTTCCACAGCTTGGCGCAGAGCTAATTGCTGTTGTTTGACATAAGGTACGTAACTACTGCTATTTGATACCCCATTTGCCACAACCCCAATCAAATTTAACTTGCTCAACATGGCTGTAGCTTGAGTCAGTTGGCTTCGAGTGACAATACCAATGCTTGCCACCATGACCACACTACGAGAAGATGATGCAGTGAGCATGGCATCCACCATACCGAGAACTGGCGAAGCATCTATAAGTACCAAATCGTAGTTTTCCTCAAATGCTGCCATCAATTGCATCATCCGAGGGGAACTCAAGAGATTAGCGGGGTCAGCAGGTTTTGGCCCAGCGGTCAAAATATCGATGTAGGCTGAACCTGTGTACTGAATACTAATTTGGTTGGGTAAAGTTGCATCGCTAGCCAACAGAGTTGAAAGCCCTTGTTCATTGGGAAGATTCAGCTGTTCGTGCAGACTAGGATCGCGTAAATTGGCATCAATGAGCAATACTCTTTTATGTAAACGTGCAGCACTCATGGCCAAACCCAACGCTAAAGCTGATTTCCCCTCATCCGGCAAAGCCGAGGTGACCATCAAAGATTTCAAATTGGAAACAGCATTTAAAAGTTCAATATTTTTGTAAATCAGATCCAGCGATTCCCAACGCGGTGGAGATTGCAATACTTGAATTGTCCAAGGTGCGAGAACTTCTGGCTTGCCAAAAGGCAATTTAATCATTGATTCTCTCGGTTTGGCTGGCGGTAATTTGGGAGTTGTTCCTAACAATGGTAGGGGTACTTGCTTCTCTAACTCAGCAGTAGTGTGAACTGAATCATCAATAGATTCGCGAATAAAGACAGCAATTCCTCCTAACATTAACCCAACTACTGCACCTAACATCAAATTTTGCTGAAGATTGGGGCCCAATTGTGCGCCTTGTTGGGGTTCTTCTACAACTTCCCAATTAAATCCACCCTTAGCAAGTTCTTGCCGTAATTGTTGTTCTGCCCTTAAAAGCTGCTCTAATCTTTCACGGCTAAATTGTAGCTGCGGTAGCATTCGATTGTAATAAGCTAACAAAGGTGGAAAGCGTTTGATTTCAAAACGCAGTTCGTTTTCTTTCTTAGCTAAAGTTTGGTCGCGGGCGCTTAAAGCAACTAAATTTGTTTGGGTTTCTACTAACTGACTAGCAAGGTTGAGATCGATTTCACCGAGTTGTCCTTTTTCGAGAAGAGAGTCTCCAGAAATAAATGCACTAGCAGACTTTCCGCCTAAAGTTCTTCCTACTTCTTGTTGCAATAATTCCTTTTGACTTTGAAGCTGTTCTTTGAGCTTTTGGACGCTGGGAGTTGCATCTGTAAAGCGTAAGCGTTCTTGTGCTAAAGCTAGTTCTGTTTTTTGGATTTCGTTGAGTAAGCCTTGATAGCGAGTAGACTGACTCAGACGGGAAGCTACTAAAGCATTCTGTGGAGAACGGTTAAGTTGTTCTTCTAAAGATTTTTGCCGTGCTAAAGCTTCGCCATATTGAGCGCGAGTTGTTTGGCGTTCTTGAGCAATATTATTTAAAGCTGTTTCAATTGCTTTAGCCTGTGATTCTGGGTCGATTAAATTTTGGTTTCTGCGAAATCTTTGGAGGTTTGTCTCAGCCGCTTTCACTTCTTCGCTGGCTTTAGCTAACTGTTCCCTAATAATTTGCAGACCTTTTTGCAAACGCGAATCCTGTTGTTGTTTGTTGTATTCAACATAAACCTGCCGAATCGCACTTAAAACTTTTTGGGTTTTTTGGGGATCTTTATCGGTGTATTCAACTTGAAAAATTTTAGTAGCAACGTTATCTTCTTTGCTTCTTAATTGAGTTAAGGCCAAAGAACCTTTAATTTCACCTGTAGTGATATCTGGATATTCAGACTCAAGTTTATCAACTGCTTTTTGAATCAAGCCCGAACTTTGCATCAAGTTAAGTTGGGTTGCAGTGTCTATCACCACATTCGAGTCTGTAAACTCATTTTCTACTCCTCCTGCTTCTTTCTTACCTTGATAGTTCGGTTCTACTAGCAGCTGCATAGAACTTCTAAAAGTTGGTTTGGTCTTTAATGTTAATATGCCTGCAATAGTAACTGAACCAAACAATACTATTAAAAACCAAGGAAATCTCCGCAGCAAGACAGTAAACATTTGTCCATAGCTTGGTTCAGTTTCCGAAACTGTAGTTATATGAGAATTTAGACTAGTTTGAACCACTTTTATTATCCTTCCCAGAATTTACGCTAAGAGATAAAAAGAATTCAGAATTCAGAAGCCGGAATTCAGAATATAATCAGTAGATAATTCATTTTTTTACTGTTTGTTAGTAAATCTTGGATTTACTCAGGGACTTAAAATAGTTAGTTTGCAAGATTTACATAGTTTATTCTGGCTTCTGAATTCTGACTACTGAATTCTTTTAAAGATGCACGCTGCAAGCTTGGTTAATAATTTGCTCAACTTTACTGAAAAATGCGTTTTCAGAAAAGTTTGTGACTGCATGATTACGAATGCGATCGTAATCCCAAGAAATTCCCTTGGCTTCTTGTAATGCAATTTGCAAAGAATCGGGTGTTTGTCTTTTGAAAAAGACTCCGGTTTCACCAGGTATTTGAGTATCTAATACTCCACCTGCTCCATAAGCAATAACTGGTGTGCCGCTAGCGTTAGCCTCTACTGGAACTAATCCGTAGTCTTCTAAAGCTGCCACAATAATGGACTTTGCTTTAGAAAATAAGTCTTTACGGGTTTTATCACTTACGTGCCCTAAAAACTGAATATTTTGTAATGCTTTGGATTTTAACCGTTCTAGTTCTGGGCCATCACCTGATATTAACAACCGCCAGCCTAACCAATTAAAAGCTTCGACTATTACATCAAGACGCTTATAACTAATCATTCGAGCAGAGGCGAGATAATATTCATCTTTAATATCAGAAAAAACAAATTTACTAGTATCAATTGGATAGTTAACCATCATTGCCTGTTTGCCATAAATATTCTCAATTCGGCGGGCAACAACACTAGAATTAGCAATATAAATATCAGGTTCTTGTGAATATTTCAAGTCTACCTTTCTCATGACTTGGAAGACTTGCTCGATTAGAGGAGCAAAATATTTATAGTCTCCATACTCCTTTAAATAAGTTGCCGTATCCCATAAGAAACGAGTCACGTTATGGCAAAAGCAAATGTGTCGAGCATTGGGATTTTTTCGCACTGCTTTAGCAAAGCTAGTGCTACTACTAATAATTAAATCGTAGTCTTGCAAATCTAAGGCACGAAAAGCAGGAAAGTATAAAGGTGCCATTGACCGAAAATACTTTGCTGCACAGGGAATTTTTTGTAAGAATGTTGTGTTAACTATGCGATCGCCAAGGTCGATAGTTTTTTGCGGATCGTACAGAGATGTGAAAATGTCTGCTTGTGGATAACGCTTACAAAGCAGTTCAAATACACGCTCTGCCCCACCCCGCTGAGTTAAATAATCGTGGACTAGAGCAATTTTCATGAATTTTACCTAAAAAAATAGGGAATGGGGTATGGGGCATAGGGCATGGGGCATGGATGGTTAGTCATTAATTATTCTCCGCGTCCCCGCGTCCCCGTGTCCCCGCGTCTATATTGAAACCCTAATACCCAACTGCCGCCAAGATTTTATCTGGAGCGAAATAGTTGTTTTGCTCGGCTCGTAGGCGATCGCAAAGTCTACCTTCGGGTAATTCTACATCGTCGTATGTGAGGACTCCATCTTTAGGAATGTCTCGTTTGAGGCGACATCCTTCGGCTAAACCGATTGGTAAAAGATTTTGCTGTTGGACGATATCAGAATTTTCGCATTGTCCGTAGGTCATGTAGTAGCCGATGCCATCAAGGGTTTCTCCAGCTTTGAGGTCGATTTTGGCGGTGGTGACAACATCTACCAAGGGGCCTGCTAGGGGAGACATGACGGCATCACCGAACAAAACTACACGCGCTACGGATAGGGGAACTTCAAAATGACAGAGGTGATAAGGAGTGTAGAAGCTGTAAAGAGGGCCTTCACCTAATTTGTATAAGTTGAGATAGTGGCGTTGTTTGGGGTCGTCGTGAGTGGCAAATACATATACGCCAGGGCCGGGTTTGGCTCCAACTACATAATCGACGATACCACCCAGTTCTTTGAGTTGTTCGACATCATATAGTTGGGTCATTTCATCGACGTAGCCGGTAAAGTCATATCCGAGCATTCCGCGTTTGGCGACTTTCATACCTGTGGCATTGGCGACAATCGCTTGCTCGAAGGAAATTTTGGTTCCGTCGGCAAAGCTAGCTACCATGTGGGGCTTTTGACCCCAACGTTTTGCAAATCCTTCCTGGGTGGTAGGGTTGCGATAGGGGTCTTGAAGTCCTTTGATGTTACCGCACAAAAGTGGAGTTAAACCAATGCTTTCGACAAATCTGTAGAGGTTCATTTGCACCCCAGGCTGATCGCCATCACAAGCACTGAGGATAACGCCTGCTTTGTCGGCATAGACTTTCAGGATGGGGCCAATGGTACCGTCGAGTTCGGCATTCATCATAATCACATGTTTGCGATGAGCGATCGCTTCCATGACGATTTGAGCGCCAAATTCAATTGCACCGGTAACTTCGATGAGTGCATCGATACTCTCGGCCTGACACAGTAACTTAGCGTCATCTGTGACTGCATATTTCCCGTTGGCGATCGCATCTTCTAATTCGCCGACAGTTGCAACAACTTGAATATCTTCAATTCCTGCTTCTGAATAAGCTTGTTTAGCTGCATCAATCTTGCGATTAAAGATAGCAACTAACTCCATTCCTGGGACTGAATTGACAATTTGGTTGGCAATTCCTCGACCCATAAAACCAGCACCAATCATCCCAACTTTAATCGGATTGCCTGCTGCTGCTCTGGCTTGTAAGGCGCGATCGATAATAATCATGAACTAAACTCCTTTTTAGAACTGTTTGTTGCGTTACAAATTTCCAATAATTTTGCACCTAATAATTTATTACAATTACCTATTAAGTACATTTTCAGTTGCAATTAGTATTAAGTACTAACTAATTGCTGGCTAGACTCTGTGAAATAACTCTGTTTTTTAGATTTTTGGCGATCGAGCATTTGCTCCACAGCATTGCGGTATGCTTGAGCAAACTTTTCTCTGGTATGATTTGCTCTTGCGTATTCCCATGCTTTTCGAGACATAACTTTCAGGTCTTCTACAGGCAAATTGGCAATACTTCTAACTTTTGCTTTAATTTCTTCCAGGGAAAGGTTATCAAAAATCACACCAAAATCGTGGACATCCACACCAGATTCGTAGCTTAAAATCGGAACTAATCCAGCGTGCAAGCAGCTGATTACTGCTCCTGACTGTCCCTCAGAAACGGAGGGATAAACAAGTGCGAGGCAATTATTTGTTACCTCTATAAACTCAGGGCTACTAACATCTATCCACCCATAGGTATGAATGTTTGGTGTTTCGTAGAGTTCTTTATAGAAAGCCTTCTCAAATTCTTTATCGTTACTAATTGGCCCGCAAACCGTTAAATGGTATTCTGGCATTTGAGCAAAGGCATCTAAAACTAAATCTAGTCCTTTCAAAACTAAAGCACTGCCACCAAACCAGAGAAAGTTTTTTCTAACTACTGCAAAATCTTTCTGTTCGGGATAGGGATAAATAATAGGCGTAGAAATCGGAATGCGATACATTGGTTTGTTGGCATATTGGAATGTACCAACTGTGAAATCGTTGCCCAAAACGGTTGCACAATCGGCATATTCGATGCCTAAATTGGGTGTTTCAAATCGCTGTGGAGTTAAGGTAATTCCTCTTCGCTGTTGGAGTTCTAGAAGCCTGTTACATTCAGCTGCATTGCGAAACACCATATTCGCAATGTCAACGTGAAAAATTTTGATGCAATCTTTATTTAGTTTTGGTGCAAGTGCTTCCATTCGATGACGAATATCAATGAAAAATGCGTAATTTTTTTGGGGAACGAATTTATCATTGTGAAATTGGATGACATCAACGTTGTAGCGCATATCTAAAAAAGTTTGCGCTATTTGCCAAACTTCCCAGTACCAAGTATGATCGTTAGGCATTGGCTGACCTGGTTTTAATAAGAATGGTTCAATTCGATAAGAAAGGAGTACGTTGCCTTTAGAAGGTTGTTTGGGTTTGAGGGAAACAACTTGTAAGGTTTTGGCGTAATTGATGCGGGCTTGGATTTTTTTGGAGATTAGAGAGATGGGGTTGCTGATGGGAGATAGAATATTATTTAGCATTTATTTCTACCTAAATTATTTATTTTTTTCACGCAGAGGCGCGGAGGCGCAGAGAGGAGGAGGTGAGATTGTTAGGAAATTGTGGCGCCGACGGTCATCATTCTTAATAGCGGCCAATTTAAATCTTTTTCGGAGATTTCAGTTACATTTAGAGGCCAATCAATGTTAAAAAATGGGTCGTCGTAGCGTAGACCGCGTTCGTATCCAGGTGTGTAAAATTCACCTACTTGATAAACAACTTCGGTTTTATCTGTGAGTGCTTGATAACCGTGAGCAAACATTTCTGGAACGTACAAAGCGCGGCGATTTTCTGGAGTTAGTTCTACACCAATGTGTGATAAAAAGGTAGGAGATTCGGGACGCATATCAATAATTACGTCATAGATAGCGCCTTTTGTGCAGCGAATTAATTTTGTTTCTGCTGCTGGCAAAATTTGATAATGCATTCCTCGAATCGTGCCTTTTTTGTAATTAAAAGACAGGTTACATTGGGCAACTGTCGGCTTCAAACCGTGTGCTTCAAATTCTTGAGCGCAGAAAGTCCGAGCAAAAAAACCACGATGGTCTGGCTTTTCTTCTAAGTCAATAATGAATGCGTCTTTGAGTTCAGTTTCAGTAAAAATCATACTAATTCCTCTAAGATAAATGTTGACTTACTCACTCTTCTCTCTGCGCCTCTGCGCCTTTGCGTGAGATATATTTATCTAAGCGGAAACCTTAACCCCATCCGATACAGAACGTAACTCTACTCTGTAATAGGTATCATCCCAATATTGGGTACAAAGGTCTGGTCTTTCTGGAGGGTTTGCAGTGTAACAAAAGAATAATGTTGACCGTTCTTCTGTGCGGACTGTGCCGTGATGTAAAGCATTTTTCGTATCTACAATAATCACCGTACCTGCTGGGCCTGGGCAGGATTTCCAAGCTGATTTAGGAATGATTGGTTTAACATCTTCATCGTCAATACCCATATAATTTGACTTGAAAAGCTTGTAGTAAAGCTGAATATATTTCCAACTGAATACAGGAGCTAAAGAATGGGGAATATATTCAAATGGCCCGGTTTTTTGTTCTACATCATTCAAGTAAATGAAGATTTTTATAATCCGGCGGTCTTCAGCATCGCTATGCCATAACAGCGTCCCAAATTGATGTTTGCTAGGAAAATCTTTGCGTAAATGTACGCCATGAAAAGCAACGGGAAGACCAATATAATTTTCGATGATATTGAGTAGTCTTGTTTCTTTTCCCCAATTAGAAATTTCTGGTATACCTGTGACTGTATAAATTTGGGGCAATCTTTCATCTAGATGGCTGTTATTTGGATCTTCCATCAAAGACAATTGCTCGTAAGCACCCTTGAGGAGTTCTGAGCTAGAATCTAAGCCTAAATCTGCAAGTGTTGTGACATAAACACCGTCTTTTTTGAGAGCATTTAGGATCTGGCGATCGCCTACTCCTAATTCTGGCAATTTTCTGCTATGCTTCCAACGGGCTAGGTAATATTCAAAGTCAGAAGACAATGTAGATATTTTACGTTTAATTGCGCTCAACATGATAAAAAAAGCCTCATATTTTCTGATATATTTTCATCAACTAAATAGCTTATGGTTCATAACTCCGCATTTCTCGACCAGATATTTCGCTCGATTCTGCTAACTTGAATTCTTTAGAAACCATCACATCAAAAGCACACAAGCTGACTAAAGCTAAAAATGGAACTACTGTTTTGATGGCAGACATCGGCCATCTTCTCAAAGCACCTAAGAAAACTTTCCAGTTGACTTCTTTACCGTTTTGCAAAACCATTCGTCTACAAAACTGCTTAGAATATCCATTTTCTTGCAATTTCAAAATCACTTCTGGTATGTGTTTGTATTGCATTAACAGTGCAGATTTTGGTTCTTTCTGCCAATAGCTCACGCCAACAACACATTCTAAATAAGTTTCCTTGGTGACAATTACACTACCATTTGCAGCACAATAACCGCCTAAATAAGCTAAAGATATCCAGTTGGTTTCAGCGTCTGGCCAGATTTGTAAAGCGCGTTTTACTAAATCAGTACGATAGATTGTAGCTGTTAAGAAAATAACTGCACCGACGCTTTTTGAAAAACAATGCTCAAATATGGCTTTAGCGTCACCATCACCATTTTCACTATCTATATCAAACCAGCGATTACCAACAATTGTGGGTGGATGAACTGCTTCGCCAGTAATTTGATTGCGGCCAGAAAAATTCAGGAACAATAATGATAAATCTTCATGTAATCTGAGTTTGCTAATTACATAAGCAATGGCTCTATCCTGAATTGGGTCATCATCACCAATTGTCCAAACGTATTTTGTTGTTGCAGAATTTAGGCAATACATAATATTTTTAACTACGCCTAAATTTTGGAAATTTTTATTTGATTTGAATGTTATATTACTAAGTGTTGTTTGCCATTTTTCTATCACTGCCTGAGTATTGTCTGTCGAACAATTATCAGAAACTAAAATTTCGCAGTCATCTTCAAAACCTTTGATAGCTTGAGCCAGCCATGCTAATTGTTTGTCGAGTAATACAGCACGATTATAAGTAGGAATGGCAATAGTCAGTAATTTAGGCATAGCAGATTAATGAAATTAGTAAATAGCCTACTGGTGGTTTGATAGCAAATATTTTTATGGCGAATATGCCTTTTTAGAAAAGTAATTCAGGAGCCAATTATCAAACACAACATTAAATCTTTCGTGTAACTTTTACTCAAAACTTAATAATTATAACTGTTAGCAGTACTTCGCCACACTAATTGATTCTAAATTCTGATTTCTGACTCCCGAAAGACTTATATTACTAACTACAACCTTATTAGAACCCTATCAGGAACAGGACATGGGTAAACTTTTACTTCAGGAATTGGCACTACAAATTGTCCGCCCCATTCGCCAATAAATGCCATTTGTTCCATAATTTCTTCCTTGAGATTCCAGGGTAAAATAAGGACATAATCTGGCTGACTTTCCCGAATTTTATCTGGGTGAAAGATAGGGATATGGGTTCCAGGTAAAAATAAACCTTGTTTGTAGGGATTGCTATCTACTGTGTAATCAATAAAATCTTTACCAATACCACAGTAATTGAGCAAGGTATTACCTTTAGCAGGTGCGCCATAACCGACAATTGATTTTCCTTCTGCTTTAGCTGCTAAGAGAAAACTTAATAGCTTGTGCTTTGTTGCTTTAACTTTATCTCCAAATGTGACGTAAGTTTCTATTTTATGTAGTTCAGCGGCAATTTCTTTTTCTTTCAAATGCCGAACTCGTTCCCTAATGCTTGGATAATCAGCATCATCGTGTCTGGCATAAATTCTCAGAGAACCGCCATGAGTTGGTAATTCCTCCACATCAAAAATTTGCAATTTGTGTGCTGCAAATATTTTTTCGATTGTCAGAAATGAGAAATAAGAAAAATGCTCGTGATAAATAGTATCAAATTGATTTTGGTCAATTAGTTGCAAAATGTGAGGAAACTCCATCGTCAAGATGCCATTTGATTTGAGGATGGCTTTCATACCGGCGATAAAATCGTTTAGATCTGGTACATGAGCTAAAACATTGTTACCTATTAACAAGTCAGCTAATTTTCCTTGCATAACCAGTTCTTTGGCAGTTTCAACTCCAAAAAACTTGTTAATAGTTGCAATACCTCTATCTTGAGCAACCTTAGCTATATTCGCTGCTGGTTCTATTCCTAAAACTGGAATGCCTTTCTCTAAAAAATATTGTAGTAAGTAACCGTCGTTACTAGCGATTTCAATAACTTGGGTATGATGATTAAATTTAAACTTATCTACCATCATATCGGTGTAAGCTTTGGCGTGTTTTAGCCAACTTGTTGAATAAGAAGAAAAGTAAGCATAGTCACTAAAAATTTGATCTGGAGTTTCAAATTGTTCTAATTGAACTAAGAGAGTGTCTTCAGAAATATAAGCGTGAAGAGGATAAAATTTTTCGGCTTTATTTAGTTGCTCTGGTCTGAGATAAGCATTGGCTAAAGGTGACATTCCTAAGTCAACAAAGCTTTTGTGTAAAGGTTGACCACTAAAACGACATTTTGCGATCGCCATAATTTCAAGCCCTATTAATAGTGAACAAAGTACTGTGTAAAAAAGAATATATATTCGTAGTTTGCACTTTAGCGCTAAAGCACAAACTACAAACATTTTCTACTTCTTCCAGAAGAAATCTTTGTCGATTTGCTCGGTACGAATCAGATACTCTAGCTGTTTTAAACGGGTAAATCCTCTAAACAAGAAAGTATCTTCAGCCATATCGATTTGACTGAATAAATTAAGTAATTGTTCGGCACCAAGTCGAGCATTCCAATCACACTTAAATCCGGGTAGAATGCTGTTGATTTTCTCGAAGGATACCCGATAGCTGCGGTTATCTGCGCCGTTATTGCCAAAGAACAATTTACAGTCAGGGAAAACATCAGCAATAATTTCAGCGATTTCTTTCACCCGATAATTGTTGGCTGTATCTCCAACATTAAAGATTTGGTTATGTATGATATCCCGTGGTGCTTCCAAAGCACAGACTATTGCTTTGCAAATATCTAATGCGTGAACTAATGGACGCCAAGGTGTACCATCACTAGTCATTTTGATTTGTTTGCTAGTCCAAGCTAACCCTGCCAAGTTGTTTAAAACAATATCAAAACGCATCCTGGGAGAAGCACCAAAAGCAGTTGCATTCCGCATAAAGGTAGGCGAAAAGTCATCGTCAGCTAATGGTGCAACGTCTCTTTCTACCAGTGTTTTACACTCTGCGTAGGCCGTTTGAGGATTAACTGGAGATTCTTCTGTAACATCACCTTCGGTAGCAACACCGTAGACACTGCACGAAGACATATATACAAAACGACGCACACCCATAGCCTTAGCTAAGCTAGCCAGACGAACTGAACCTACATGATTAATTTGGTAGGTAATATTCGGTGCCAATTGTCCGGCTGGGTCGTTGGAGAGTTCCGCCATGTGAACAACTGCTTCCACACCTTCCAAATCTTCAGGGGTGATGTTGCGGATATCTTTGTTGAGGGTTTTGGCTGTGACAACCGTACCGTTGTAGAGCCAACCAACTTTATAGTAACCAGTATCTATACCGATAACTTCATGTCCGCGTTCGATTAACAGAGATGGCAATAATGAACCCAGATAGCCTTCTGTGCCGGTTACTAATATTTTCATTGTGGTTAATGCCTTTGTATTGAAGAGTTCGGTTTCGTTTTGTAAGGGCGCCAAGCTATGGGCCTCTACAGCGTGTTGCATCAGACAACCGCTATATGACTGGCTTGAGAGTTATTGCGTAGTAAGTAAAATCCTTATTCAGAATTTAGGAGTCTGAATTCTGAATTAGTTTCTCTGCCTTTGAAACTTAGATGGTATACTTCACGCTTGTTTAAAATCTGCTGTATTTCTTGTGGGATGGGCGTCTCGCCCGTCCTTGGGTGTTCTTGGGCGGGCAAGATGCCCACCCCACAAGATTTATCCCTGAATTCAGTAACACCTAGGCAAATATGCTATCTATGCAGTTACTACACTATCTAGATGGGAGAGTTGGGGAATTTGCGCCACTATGGCTTTGCCAATTTCTAGAGAAGAAGTAGCAGCAGGAGAAGGAGCATTGCAAACATGGATGGAGTTTTCACCGGAAACAATCAAAAAGTCGTCTACAAGCTTGCCATCGTTCATTAAGGCTTGAGCGCGGACTCCTGCATGGGTGGGAACTAAATCTTCTGCTTGGACTTCAGGAATTAGTTTTTGCAAACTTTTAACGAAGGCTGCTTTACTGAAGGAACGAATAATTTCTTGGATACCTTCAGGCGCGTGTTTGGCTGCCAATTTCCAGAAACCGGGATAAGTCATAACCTCCAGAAAATCGCCCAAATCAAAGTCGGTTTTTTTGTAACCTTCGCGTTTGAGAGATAAAACTGCGTTTGGCCCTGCATGAACGCTACCATCAATCATCCGGGTAAAGTGGACGCCCAGGAAGGGAAAATCTGGGTTGGGTACTGGATAAATTAAAGTCTTGACTAGATAGCGTTTTTCTGGGGTGAGTTCGTAGTATTCTCCCCGGAATGGAACAATTTTGGCTTGGGGTTCAACTTGATTTAATCTGGCAGTGCGATCGCTATGCAATCCACTACAATTTATTACGAACCTGGTTTCAAAGCTACCTTTGTTTGTTTCTAGTACCTGACTTTTACCCCTTGTTAGAATTTTCAGTACTTTTGTATTTAGGTGTAAATGTCCCCCCTGCTGTTGAATCAGCTGGGCATATTTCAAACAAACTTGCTTGTAATTAACAATGCCAGTTGAAAATACCCGAATTCCACCTACGCAACTAACATGAGGTTCAATTTCCTTGACTTCTTCTGGGCTAATTCTTTGGACTTTTATGCCATTTTCCAAGCCCCGTTGGTAGAGATTTTCTAGGCGTGGTAGCTCTTGTTCTTCAGTCGCAACAATTACTTTACCACAAACTTCATGGTCAATTCCATGTTCTTGACAGAAATCCACCATTGAACGAGAACCATCACGACAAAATTTAGCTTTAAAACTTCCTGGCTTGTAGTAAATACCAGAATGAATCACCCCGCTATTATTGCCGGTTTGGTGAAATGCCCATTGACTCTCTTTTTCTACTACTAAAATACCTGCATTGGGATAGCGTTTTCCTAAAGCCAAAGCTGTAGAAAGTCCAACTATTCCCCCACCTATAATTGCAAAATCATACATTAGTATTATCGTACTTGTAGTTACACTAAATCTATAAGGTCATTTGTCATTTGTTATTTGTTATTTGTTATTTGTCATTTGTTATTTAACTCCTAACTCCTAACTCCTAACTCCTAACTCTTTTTTACCACACCTTCCAAGGAGCTTGAGTACTTTTCCATAGCTCCTCTAGGTGGTTTTTATCGCGTAAAGTATCCATTGGTTGCCAAAAACCATAGTGCTTGAAAGCAGATAGTTGTTCCATATAAGCTAACTTTTCTAATGGCTCTTGCTCCCACACGGTAGAATCATCAGCAATTAAGTTTATCACTTCTGGTTCTAATACGAAATAGCCGCCATTAATCCAAGCACCATCGCCTTCAGGTTTTTCCCGAAAGTTAGTGATTTTAGTTTGCTCGTATCCTAAGGAAATGGCACCAAAACGTCCTGCTGGTTGCACGGCTGTAAGTGTCGCTAAGGTGTTTTGTTGTTGATGAAATTTAACTAGCTCGGTGATATTAATATCACTGACACCATCACCATAAGTAAAGCAAAAAGTTTCATTTCCCAGATGTTCGCTGATTCGTTTTAAACGTCCACCTGTCATTGTATTGTCGCCTGTATTTACTAGGGTGACACGCCAGGGTTCAGCATATCCAGAATGCACATTCATTTGGTTAAATCTCATGTCAAAAGTAACATCTGACATGTGTAAAAAGTAGTTAGCGAAATACTCTTTAATTATGTAACCTTTGTAACCACAACAAATGATAAAGTCATTAATGCCGTGGGCAGAGTAAGTCTTCATTATGTGCCACAGAATTGGCTTACCACCAATCTCAACCATCGGCTTGGGTCTGATACTAGTTTCTTCACTGAGGCGCGTACCAAGCCCTCCGGCCAAAATCACCGCTTTCATGCAATTACCTCAAAGATTTGTAGGGATATTATTTGTCTTTCTTGACATGAAGAGGATGCACTTTTATGGAGAAAATTTGATTTCTGATTTGTTTTTCTCAGTCAATAATCTAACTGTATTTTTTGATAAAATTATGAAGGAGATATAAATTAAAATCTTTTCTATATAAAGAATATCTATAGAGCAGAATTCAGAATAAATTAAGTAAGTATAAAATTACTCTTTTATTCTTTTTTAATAAATTATTTAATTAAATAAAAATGTTACACATATCACTATATAGCAATCCTAAATGAGTCGTGAAAAATATGGATAAGAAAACGAACCACCTTCTCTACGAGAGGCTTCCGCCAACGCGAAGCGTCTCGAAGAGAAGGACGCCAAGGACGCAAAGGTAAGAAAGAAGAAAGAGATATATAATTTTCACAAATGATTTAGGACTGCTATAGTAATCTGCTTTAATTTTTGAATTTATTTGCGTAGGTATTAAATTATTGTAGGGACGCACAGCTGTGCGTCCCTACAACAAATTGCTATGAAATTAACGCTAGCGAATGTTAGTGATATTTGATTTATCAAAGAAGGCAGAAGGCAGGAGGAAAACTGTTTCCTGCCGCGACCAAAGCGAACTTGCGGTTTAAGACAAGAACACCAATTTTCAACAAAGGTGGCTCTTTTTCAGGAGGGGTTTGAATCCCATAAGTGAAAAAAATCTTCTGCCTCCTGCCTCCTTCAATCAATCAAAACCAATAATATTCAACTAATACAGCAGCTTTCAATAATCCTGAAGTACACAATCTAAGTCTGATAGCTAAGCACAGAGATGATTATAATTCTGACTACTGAATTCTGAATTTAGTTGATTTTTTCTCCACTACTTGAGCCTTGGAATAAAGGGTCGCATTTGTTTTCAACAACTACACACATATTACTGAGTGCTTGCTGATAATTATCCATATCATTTTGCTCAAGAAAGATTTTAGCAGCTGTCTGTAAATCTGCGATCGCTCTTGTTTGGTTTTGGTTGGATTCACTACCACCATATTGGGCTAACTCATAACGAACCATGCCTCGTTTGAGGAAGGCTTTTGCTAGTTTGGGGCTGATGATTAAAGCTTGGTTAAAGTCAGCGATCGCTTGTTTATATTCTTCCTCATAACTGCTGCTATATTGGGCAATTTGATAGTAAACAACACCGCGTTGAAAATAAGCTTCTGCTTTCGATAAATTCAGTTTGATTGCTTGAGTAAAATCTGCGATCGCTCTTTTGTAAACTTGTTGAGACTCACCGCTATATTTAGCCATTTGGGCGCGGACAATACCGCGTCTAATATAAGCTTCAACTTCATTGGGTTCGAGTCCGACGGCGCGATTATAATCAGTCAGGGCTAGATTATATTCTGTATCGGGGTCGTTGCTATATTCAGCAAGCATAAACCGAGCATTTCCCCGATTCACCAAAGCTTTAATTTCGCTAGGCTTGATTTTCAGAGCTTGGGTATAATCTGAAACTGCTCCTTCATAATCTTTGAGATTATAACGGGCATTGCCACGATTTACGAGCGCTCTGGCATGTTTTGGTTCTTGTTCAATCGCTTGACTATAATTTGCAACTGCTTTTTCATAATCTCGCTGTTTGTAAGCAGTATGACCTTGTTGATAATAATCGGCGAAGCTGAGTTTATTAATTGCCTGGCCAGATTTCAATGTTTGTTGAGTGTAAGCATTGTGGGAAACTAACGGCTCAGTAAATTTAATCATTAAGTCCGCAGATCCCAATAAAACTAAACCCAACAAGCAAAAACCAATGGGATACAAATTTGATTTTTTGGAACGTTTATAATGCGAACCGGTTGGCGTCATGGGTTGCCAATAATTCGCTAGGTGCGATGACATGGTTCGCTGTGGTAAACGTGGTGTTTGGGTGTGGCGCTTTTTGGGTTTGATTCGCGGTTGTAGATGTTCTCTGGCTTCTATGGCCCGATGCGATGGGAAAGGATCGCGTCCACCTAATCGCACGCTACGTTCGCACCAAGGACAAAGATTTAGGTGGTTGTTGTAACGATGTTGAGGATTAGTAGTGCAAGTAATCAGGGAATCTTCGGCTTCGGCTATTGCTGAGAGCCAAGTTTGGGCGCTGGGACGCAGTTGTGGGTTGCTGTGACCTTCTTCAAAACAACGCACAAAAAGTTCTTGTAAGCTGGGATGCAGAATTTCCCAAGGAGGTGCGATGGGTGTAGGTAGGTAAGGTACGCGTCGCTTTTGGCTGTAGGTGAAATGACCGGCTGCGATGCGGGCTTCGTAGGGCGGTGGCTCGATGGCGCCTTGAAAAATCCCCGAAAATGGGTGAGTACCTTCCATTAATAGTTGGAATACCAGTACCGCTAACCCGAATAAGTCGTGAGAAATTTCGCGATCGTGTTCCGCAAAAGTTTTATTTTGGAGTTCTGGTGGTGTAAACTCTGGTTTACCCACTGCACAACGGTAAACAAGGTTGGTGTTGGGGTTACGTACTTGGAAGGAGTCAGTGTCAATCAAGGTTACCAGCGCTGTGTCACTGACGAGGATGTTTGACTCATTCACATCCCCAATGCAATATCCGCTAGCGTGCAAAGCCGCAAAAGCCGCCGCTAGGTTACGAGCCGTGCGGAGCAGGTACTGATAGTTGAATAAAGGGCAGTGTTGGCGACGGGTTCTGGGGTTATAAAAGTCAATGATTGGCCGCATTCCCTGAATGCGTGGCATCAAAAACCCCAGGATGCCGTTGCTACCATCTACTGCGTGCAATAAATCCTCAGGCCAAGCAATGGAAATATGCCCCAAACTAGCTGTGGGGTTTTCTGGCGGGTTAGCCAGCATGGCTTGGAGTTTTTCGGCATGGGCGCTGGTTGGCTTATGGTATATCTTGGCCACCAAGTTGCCATCGGATGGCAGTGCATAAACACAAGCTTCACCGCCACGCCCCAAACTGATACTCAAATTGAGGATTTCTTTTTTAGGAGAACAACGTAGTACCTGCATAGTCAATTACCGCTAACGGGAGTATTTAAAATTTCAAACTTTTAAAGTTAATGCTTATGAGTTGTTGAATGCAGCTATTATCAGTGTCAAATCATCATCAGTGCGTTGGGCGATGCGCTCTGAGCGTAAAAATTTTACTAACTGCTCTTTTGCTGCTGTCTTATCCTCGGCATTGGCTACAAATTCAAACAGCGGAAAAAAGAACGGTTTATGAGGTTCCCCAACAACCATATTTAAAGCCAGCATTTGTAACCCGTCAGTAATTATACCAACATTTACTATGTCTGTACGCCATAATCTCATCTGTGCTGTATCTAAGGCAGTGGGCGAAGTCAAAAAGGTGGTTTCGTTGATGTATTCGCCGCTATCAGGCATAGTCAGTGCTAAAAGGTTGCCCAGTCGGTCTTTGGCCACAGCCAAACCATCACCTATTTGGGCTACAGCCACAACGTCTGGTGTGGCAACCATGATAATTAAGGTAGTTGCTAAGTCAGTAAGTTGTTTCTCACAAGCAACCGCCTCATCTTCGACAGCTTTTTTGGCAGCTAGTATGGCATCATTTAAGAGCGATCGCACATTAGCATCATTAGTCAAACTGCTTCGGGTCAGTCCTTTACTAGAAAGGTTTTCGATGGCTGTCTCCACAGCCAGCATCGCTCCCACTTTCCCCAGACTTGCAGAACCCGCGCCATCTGCCGCCGCTGCCACTAAAATGTTATCTGACAATATCTGCCAGTGATGAGCATCCTGACATAATTGCTTGTTTCTTAAGTGACTTGTACCGCATACTGACGCAGCTACTATCCGCCATTGAGCAATCTGTTTTGATATGTTCATAAGATTTTGTTCCAACAGCTAGCTGCCACCTTTGTAATTAAACAGTCCCCCAACCAATTGGCGGTAGTGCTACCTGTTCGTCTACCTGAGAATGCGAAACAGCTGACATACTAGCTGAGAGCCAAACAAACATCTCGATAAAGTTTAGCCCTTTGAGTTTCAGCGGAGTACGCACAGCTATTTGACTTAAGCGCGTCATATTCGCATTTTCTACCCCGACAGTAAAAAATGCTACTCGCTTACTGGCTTCATCACCTTGTAAGCGCTGGGCTGCTTGCTCTACTTCACGATCTAACTCACCTTGCGGCTCTCCGTCGGTAATCATAAATACCCAAGGACGGTAGTAAGCAATCCCATTGGCACGATACTGAGACTTTCTTTCTTGAATGATATCTAAAGCTTTATGAATTCCCGCACCCATCGTCGTCAATCCTTGAGCTGTTAATATCGGCGGATTGAATTGATCGGCGGTTACAAAGTCTTGTACTACATTAATATTACTGTCAAACGTAACGATCGCCACTTCCACTCGTCTAGCTGCCAAGGGATTTTTGATTAATTCATCCTTTAAACTGAGTAAACCCTGATTCAAAGCCTCAATCGGATCTCCTTGCATCGAGCCAGATGTATCTAGTAAGAGGACACACGGACAACGCGGTTCTGGGTTTTCTGCAAATTCTACAACTTCATCAAGTCTTAATGTGTCATGCATAACTTTTTGTGTTATGTTAAAATTCAAAGTTTTATTTCCCTGTTTTCAATATATATGTTTGCTAGTCACTGACGCGACTACAGATATAGTATCTAGTGGTAGATAGCCTAGTTGTCATCAAACGAATTATTTTCACCAACTTCTCTACATATCTCAGGAGATATTCAGCAGCATCTAGTTTTGCAAAATAGAGTTTCTCAAAACTCAGCATTACCTGTTGTAGTGTATCTACCAAAAATTTATATCTATCAAACCTACAGTACAATAAATACGTAGAATTTCCTACATAAGTTTTTAAAGATTTTATGTAGGAGAATCGATCCTTAATATAAAAGTAATTAAGCATAATTAAGTTCGGTTACTTTACAAGTGTGTCTGTGTAATTGTGAAAACTTAGAGTCAAATTTACCTTTTAAGGGAACTAGCATAACTAAAGATGTAGATAATTGCGGTCTGGAGTCAAGATTTATCAGTAGTAAGTAAAGTTAAAAATGGTTAACATCTACTGTTATTCTATTTACAATTGGTCTTTACATTTATTTATTTGTATCTACCTCAGTTAAAAAAGCTGGAAACATAATTAAAGACAAGTATTTATTTTTCAGACCCCCCTACAAAAAGTATAAAATATAACTAAATATTTAAGTATTTATAAATTTTAATATATTTACATATTTGAAATAAATAATTTGTGCATAAAGAAATATTACAAAGAATAAAATACTTCATCGCTGATATTTGTAATTTACAAATGTTAGGTTGCTGATTCCGCAAAAAAGTAGAAAAAGTATGAATAATTCAGGTGTGTTCTCCAAATTACGTCCTTTAAGTTTGTTAAGACAGTTATCTAATTGCTCCGACACTACTTGTTTACAAGCATTAAGTAACTCAGTTTCGTGGTCGATTTACTTAGAACATGGCAAAATAACTTACGCCACCCATTCAGTAGAACCCTTCGACCGACTAGAACGTCATCTGCGTCGCTTGGGCCATCAAATTCCACTACTTACTAATGAGGTTCGCGTTCAAGTTCGTTTGATGTTTGAACCTGACTCACACAGTCAGTTAACGGAGGATGAAACTCAATTGAAAAGCCAGCCTCCTGAATACCAGGCTATATACTGGCTTGTTAGTCAACAACATCTACATTCTACGCAAGCAGCAGCACTGATTCAAGAACTAGTCAAAGAGACGATTGAATCATTTTTGCTCATCAAAGAAGGCACTTATGAATTAACTGAACCTTTTAGTAGAATGCCAAAAATTTGCCGATTCGATATAGAAAAAATTTTAGACCGCTGCCAAGCAAGATTAGAGAGTTGGCAGTCATTTGGGCCGCAAATTTCTTCTCCATATCAACGTCCATATCTCTTGGCTAACAAGCAATTTGAGCAAAAAAATTTACCGAACCTCCAGCCGAATTTAACTAATTGGATGAAAGGTTTTAGCATTTGTCATTTGGCTGCAATTTTGAATCAGGATGAAATCAAACTGGCTCAGCAATTATATCCTTACATCGTTCAAGGGGGAATTATCTTGCACGAACCAGATCCGCCATTTGATAAATTACCAAAAATATTTGAAGAAAAATCGCTTTTACCAAAATTGACTACAAATTTATTTGATACCAAAGAAGAAGTCAATACTCCTCTATATATTGCCCAAGAGAATACTGATACTGTTGAGCAAGTACCACAAATTTCCACTCCTGCAAAACCTAACTTTCAAGAACCAACAATATCAAATAACATAAATTCTGCTTCCGAAAGAGTAACCGCCGCTACTGTAACTGCACAAAAAATCCACAAAATTGTTTCTGTAGATGATAGTCCGACAATTCTTAAAGAAATTAGCCATTTCTTAGAAAACGAGAATTTTTCTGTAGTCACTATCAACGATCCATTAAAAGCCGTTTTGTCAATTATCAGGCACAAACCGGACTTAATTTTGTTGGATCTAAACATGGCAGGAATTGACGGTTATGAATTGTGTAGAATTATACGTAATAATTCAATGTTTAAGCAGACTCCCATTATCTTTGTCACTGGTAACAAAGGAATTGTAGACAAAGTAAAGGCGAGATTAGTCGGAGCATCTGGGTATTTAACGAAACCATTTACTCGCGCGGATTTACTGAAAATAGTTTTCATGCATTTAACTTAAATTCATGAATATACGGAGTTTTAACTAGTAGGGATAAATATGGCCAAAGTTTTAGTTGTGGAAGATACTCCTTCTCAGTTGGAGTTAATCAATAGTTTTTTAAGAGAAAGTGGACATACGGTGATTAAAGCTTACGATGCCAAAGATGGTATGAGTAAAGCTATTAATCATCAGCCCGATGCCATAATTACTGATGTGGTAATGCCAGAAGTTAGCGGGTTTGAATTTTGTCGCCAACTGAAAAGAAATCCAGCAACTAAAAAAGTACCTATTATTATTTGTAGTTCTAAAAATCAGCCGATTGATAGAATTTGGGGAATGCGGCAAGGTGCAGCCGTTTATTTAGCTAAACCTTTTACTAAACAGCAATTACTACATGCAGTTAAATCTCTTGTGGACGGAGGGGAATAGGGCATGGGGAGATGGGGGAGTGTGGGGAGTGTGGGGAGTGTGGGGGGAAAGGTTAAAGGTTAAAGGGAAAAGGAATAAATTTAATTTTTCCCCTTACCCCTTTCCCTTTCCCAATGCCCAGTCCCCAGTTCTAGCCTATTGGCTGTTGCCTGCTGTAAATTGAGGCTTTGGGATGGAGCGATAAACCAAAGGTGGGGGTGAATCCAAGTTTTCCTGATTTGCCTGCTTTGTGACTGTGGTAATCAAGTGGTGGTGTGGTGACAGATGACACACAGGATCGGTGGCAGCAGCATTGTTCGTCAGAAGTAACGCTTGGCAACGGCAACCACCGAAATCCACCTGGCGGCGATCGCAACTTTGGCAAGGCTCAGGCATCCATTCTGTTCCCCGGAAGGAATTAAAAGCAGGCGATTCAAACCAAATCCAATCTAAGGAATGGTTGCGGACGTTAGCAAATTCTAATTCTGGAATAGAAGTGGCGGCTTGGCAAGGTAACACATCGCCATTGGGAGCGACAACTACAGCTCGATGACCCCAGCCACCCATACATGCTTTAGGATAATCTTCATAATAGTCAGGCAGCACGTATAAGATGCCCATTGGGCAAATGTTACGCTCTCTAGCTGCTGCCACTGCGGCATCTGCTCGTTTTAGCTGTTCGTGGGTGGGTAGCAAAACATCACGGTTGCGATATGCCCAGCCATAATACTGAGTGTTCGCTAATTCAACTCGGTCTGCTTTTAAAACCTCACACAGCTCTAAAATCTCCTCAATCCTGTCTAGGTTTTGGCGATGCAGGACAAAATTAAGCGTCAGCGGGAAACCCAAAGCTTTTACTAATCTTGCTGCCTCTAGTTTTTGCTGAAAACAGGGAGTTCCAGCAATATAGTCCGACTCAGCAGCACGACTATCTTGGATACTAATTTGTACGTGATCGAGTCCGGCATCGCGCAGCTGTGTAGCTCGTTCTGGAGTTAACAGCGTAGCAGCAGTAATCAAAGTGGTATATAGTTCCGCTTTGGCTGCTGCTGCCACAAGTAATTCTAAATCTTTTCTTAACAATGGTTCGCCGCCGGTCAAGCCAAGCTGTAACACACCCAAGTTTGAGGCTTGGTGAATTACTCGCAACCAATCCTCGGTAGAAAGTTCCTGACGATACTGGTTATCGCCATAATTAAGCGGATTCGAGCAGTACGGACAACGCAGTGGGCAGCGATACGTCAATTCTGCAATTAAGCTTAAAGGTCTATAAATTGTCATATTAATTCGTAATTCGTAATTAGGGGTTGCTGATTTCATGTATCAAAACGATTGTGCATGATATCAAAATCCTTGTAGAGACGTTGCAATGCAACGTCTCTACATCTGGATTCATACCGCAATTTAAGAATGTCCGTAATTAATACAAGGAGTAAAATCTCTTCATAAACTAACTTTTACCTCCTGGCTATTGCCTTCTATAATTAATAGTCCTCGTTGGCTAATTCGAGACAGCAGATGGCGCACGTCCTCTAGCAGGTTTTCGCCCTGGTAGTGTTTCGCTAACTCTGCCGCGATCGCATTTAGAGTTCGCTCGCCATTACAAAGTGCTAAAATTGCCGCTGCTGTGGAATTTAATTGTAGTGCCCCTTCTGGAACCAAAAGCCAATGCTGCTTTCTCACGTCATCCCAGCGCAAACGCACCCCACGAACTAACCGCGGTCGGGCATGATTGTCTATAGTACTCATTTAATTCGTAATACTCGCCTTTGGCGAGAAGCAAGCTACGTAATTCGTAATTAGGAAAATCAAAACCCAATGCCCCATGCCCCATGCCCAATGCCCTACTCTTCTTGAGGTCTAGTATCGCCCCGTTCAATGGCCTCTAATTGGCTCCACAATAAATTGCACTTAAATACTAAAGCTTGTACTGCTTTTTCCTGAGACTCACAAGTTTTACAGTGTTTGAGGACTAGCTTGAGAGCATATTGGGCATCTCTGGGGGCTTGGTAAAGACGCGCCCGGAAGTAGTCAAATCCCGCAGGATCGATCCAGGGGTAATGCTCTTCTAATGCAGCTAAGCGGACTCGAATTGCATCCGGGCCAAATAGTTCGGTTAGGGATGCAGCCACCGCCTCAATCCAGGGTCGAGTGCGACAAAAGTTAACGTAGGCATCCACAGCATATTGAACTCCTGGAAGAACGTGCTTGTCTTCTAAGAGTTCCTGACGAGACAATCCTACAGCTTTACCGAGTTTTAACCATGCCTCAATACCACCTTTGTCCTCACCTTGACCGTCATGATCGATGATGCGTTGAATCCATTCCCGCCGTACTTCTAAATCGGGGCAGTTTGACAAGATGGCAGCATCTTTGAGGGGAATACTTTTTTGATAGTAAAATCTATTTGCTACCCAGCGTCGGACTTCTGTTGGCGTTAAATCACCGCTGTTCATCCTTGCATGAAATGGATGCAGATGATGATAGCGGCGATGTTGCGATCGCAATACTGCCTCTAGTTCTGTCTGAGTCCAAGGGAGAGGTTCTTTAACTAATTCCAACACGGTTTTTTCTTGCACCTCAAAATTACAATTCGATGGTCAAGCCATCGTAACCAACTTCTACTCCTGCGGCTTCTACAATTTTGCGTTCTTCTGAATCAGGTAAAAGGATTGGGTTTGTGTTGTTGATGTGAACGAGAATTTTCCGAGGACGGCTCAAATTAGCAAGGCTTTTTAAACTAACGCTCAGGGGTAAGTGTCCCATATCGCGGGCTTGCAGCTTTGATATTCCTAAAGCCAATAACTCATCATTTTCCCAGCAAGTGCCGTCTACTAAAATGCAGTCACTAGACTCAAACCGTTCTAGAATTTTGTCATCAAGTTCGGCTAAACCTGGAGCATAAGTAGCAACTTTGCCAGTTGTGCGATCGCGAAATGTCAAACCTATAACCCAAACTCCATCTAAATTTGGCTTGTGGCGCATATATTTTGGTGGTTTGGCTGCTAGTGGAAATACCTCCACTTCCAAACCATCTGACCCCAGGTTTATAGGTACGTGAGGTTCGAGTACAGACCATTCCACACCACAATAGTTTGCTAACGTAGACAGCAGGGGATAACCTTCTGTCAGAGCCATACGTACTGTTTGCGTACCGTAGACACGTAGTTTTTCCGTAGATTCTCTGAGGATAACCAGGCCGGTAGTATGGTCAATCTCTGCATCAGTTAACAGAACACCGGCGATCGGACTTGACCGAATTGTAGATGGTTCTCCTTCCCGCAATTTCTCTAACTGCGGACGTATATCTGGGGAGGCATTGACTAAAAACCAAGGCTGATTGTTTTTCCTCACTGCAATTGATGACTGGTTGAGCCAATTGACACCTGCATGACTTGTGCGGACTGCTTGGCAATTGGGACAGTTACAATTCCATTGAGGAAAACCGCCACCTGCGGCAGTACCAAGAATTTTCAGGAACATAAAAACAAAAAGCAGGTAGAGGTTTTCATTGAGCAATTAGGCTTAGTTTTGACAATTATTGCCCATTGAGGATGTATGTCGTAATTTCCATACACAAGTCAAGCTCATCAAAATCTGGTTTTTCCCAATCAATGGCTGACTTAATATTTGGAGGAAGAAATGAGGTTCTAGCAGAGACATCCTCACTTAATTGTGAGCTATTGCTGTCTTGCTCTTGCATAGAGCGATCGTTGGTTTCGCGAATCATTAGGAACACCTATTAAAATCAAATTTTGATTTGGCCTACAATTAATTTTAGTAATTTTACTTACTATTTGTCTTAATTTGCTGGTTCCAAATCTGTTTGCTATAGACTAAACTGTGTCAAACAAGAAGGACACAGTATTTTTACTGTTATTTTATTAATTTTTTATCCTGCGTATAAGTAATATCGTCTAGGAATAATTATTTACGTTACTGACTCGTTCATGTATGCTGCTTAACATGAACTAAGTCTGTGCTTGCTATCTATTTAGTAAGGTGAAGGAGTTAATTACCTGCTGATACGCTCTCTCGTAAATAGCGTCATTATTGCCATAACCAGTTTTGGATATTGTGATGGCAATAATTCGAGAGTCTTTAGGGTTAATAAAAGCGACATGTTCGTTTTCGTATAAGCCACTCGATTTAAATTTCAATCCACTTTGACCTGCAATTTTCACAGTTTTGAATTCACGGGGTGCAGAAAATTCGTTATTTTGTTTAATCCACTTCTGCAAAGGTAATTTACTACGATTGTTATATACAGATACGCGTACATTAGCCGGGTATTCTGTACCGCCTTCATATTCTCCAGCGCGGATTTTCTCGGCGTGTTGGCGAGTCCAGATATCAACAGCAGCCAATGGAGAATTAACGTTATTGTTGGGAGTGGTTATTTTGTTATCGATCGCAAAATCTCGGAGCGAGTAACTAAACTCAAAACGAAAGCGATCGCTCCGATAAATACCATGCTCTTTACGTGCAGGCTTGGGTGTAGACTTTTCTAATGAAACAACTTCTGCTGTAGCTGGGTTTATCAAATAAAAATTCATCTCTGTTTTGCAAGCGATTGTTACTACTGCTAGCAAACCCATCATTATTGGATGTAAAATCCATTTTTTCAGTTCGTTATACTTAACTTCCATTATTGGCTCCTGGGAACTTAATCTTTTAGAATCTATAACTTTAATAAATCCAACTTCTCGAAGACGATTTCCGCAATTTATTTTCTTGTTGCTGAAATCAACTTATTAGGATAGTCGGTCTAAAACTTTCAGAGTTCCCTTTGAAGCCTACTTAGTTAGCTCAATTATTTGTAATAGCTTACTGACTCGCAGACTTAAGCGTTCAATTGTCGGTTCCGTTTATGATGTACGTGGAAAACCGCAAGAAAACATTAGCATGGGAGATTGTTCTGCTAGTCTAACGTAGTAGGATTGTTCAAGTGCAAGGCTATGACTTGCAGAGTGAATGCGATCGCTCGCTAACAGACACTCTAAAATGAGAGCAAAAGACGATTCCTAAAACCAGCACACTCCATGCGTATTTCTTTAAACTGGCTGCGCGAACTAGTAGAGATAAAACTTAGTCCGGAAGAATTAGCCGAAACCCTGACAATGGCGGGGTTTGAAGTAGAAGATATTGAAGACCGCCGCACTTGGGCAAATGGCGTAGTTGTGGGGAGAGTCCTTGAGCGTCAACCACACCCCAATGCTGATAAATTAAGTGTTTGTCAAGTGGATATTGGCGCAGATGAAACTTTAAATATTGTCTGTGGCGCTGCCAATGTCAAAGCAGATATCTATGTGCCAGTAGCAACTACGGGAACTTACTTACCCAACATCGATTTAAAAATTAAACCTGCAAAACTGCGTGGTGTCCCCTCTCAGGGCATGATTTGTTCTTTAAAAGAACTCGGTTTGCCAACTGATGTAGACGGAATTCATATTTTTCCCCAGGAAAATTTAACCTTGGGTAGCGATGTGCGTCCTTTGTTGGGTTTAGATGATGTAATTTTAGACCTCACAGCAACCGCTAATCGCGCTGATGCTTTGAGTATGGTAGGTGTTGCACGGGAAGTAGCAGCCTTGACTGATGGAAAACTGAGCATTCCCGTACCAACTGAAGTGTCAATTGCCAAGAATACAGGAAAGCTAGCTTTAAAAATTGCCGATACCCAAGCTTGTCCTGCTTATATTGGTACGGTAATCGAACAAATTAAAATTGCGCCATCTCCTGATTGGTTGCAACAGCGTTTGCGGGCTGCGGGAGTACGTCCCATAAATAATGTTGTGGACATTACTAACTACGTATTGTTGGAATGGGGACAACCACTGCACGCCTTTGACGGCGATCGCCTAAAATCAGTTGCAAGTAGCGAAAATTTAACCATCGGCGTTCGCTTCGCCACTGCTGGAGAATCCTTAAAAACCCTGGACGGACAAACCCGCACTTTAGCATCCCAAAATTTATTAATTACCGCCAACGACAAACCCGTTGCACTGGCGGGAGTCATGGGTGGAGAAGAAACCGAAGTCCATCAAGGAACTCAAAGCCTAGTTTTAGAAGCCGCTTTATTTGATTCCGTCGCAATTCGCCGTTCTTCTCGCAGCGTTGGCTTAAGAAGTGAAGCTTCTGGAAGATACGAAAGAGGAGTTAACCGCGCCGAATTAGAAGTTGCAAATCGCCGCGCCTTGTCATTGATTAGCGAATTAGCTAGTGGAGTTATTACTCACCAAGAAATCACCGACACTCGCCCAGATCCGTCTACCTGGAGTCGTTCCATTGCCCTGCGTTTGGATAGAGTGAATCAGGTACTAGGGCCAATCGATTTGGGAGAAGACACAGCAGAACTCCAAGAACAAGACGTTGAAAGGATTCTCACTGCATTAGGATGTCAGCTGACTCCTTCAGGTAATGCTTTAGGACAAGACAACACGCCCCAACCTACATGGTCTGTTTCCGTACCGCCTTATCGTTACCGCGACTTAGAACGGGAAATTGATTTAATTGAAGAAATCGCCCGTCTCTATGGATACAACAGATTTTGCGATACTTTACCAGAAAAAAGCGAACCTGGTTATTTGCCTTTAGACCAGGAATTGATTCGCAAATTACGAGCTTATCTGCGGGCAGAAGGATTAACAGAATTAATTCATTATTCTTTAGTTAAACCAGGAGAAGACAGACAAATAGTATTAACAAACCCATTATTTGTAGAATATTCAGCCCTGCGAACCGATTTAATATCCGGGTTAATTGACGCCTATCAATATAATGTAGAGCAGGGTAACGGCGTCCTCAACGGCTTTGAAATCGGGCAAATTTTCTGGCAAGAAGAAGACGGTTTGCAAGAAACAGAAGTCCTCGCTGGGATCGTGGGAGGCGATCGCTTTATTGGCAAATGGTCAAAAGGCGGTCGAGAACAACCCTTGACTTGGTTTGAAGCCAAAGGCATTTTAGAAAGTGTATTTCGTCAACTGAGCTTGGAAGTAGAATATCAACCCGATTGCCGAGATGAACGCTTGCATCCAGGGCGCACCGCTTCCTTATGGATTAGAGGTAGTAGACTGGGTATTTTTGGGCAAATTCACCCCCAACTGCGCCGCGAAAAAGGCTTACCAGATTCAGCCTACGTTTTCCAGTTAAATTTAGATGTACTTTTAAATTCTCTAGAGGAAGACGAAACTCTCAACCCGACATTTAAATCCTATTCCACCTATCCAGCAAGCGATCGCGACATTGCCTTTTTCGCACCCGTGAAAGTCTCAGTCGTCGAACTCGAAAAAGCAATTACCAAAGCTGGTAAAGATTTACTCGAATCAGTGGAATTGTTTGATGAATATCGTGGCGAAAACGTCCCCGAAGGCCAGCGGAGTCTAGCATTCCGCCTAATTTATCGGGCAAGCGATCGTACCCTCACCGAAGCTGAAGTCGAACCAGTACACAATAAAGTCCGCGAAGCCTTAGTGGAAAAATTCGGCGTCAACCTCAGAAGTTAGAAATTAGGAGTTAGGAGTTATGAATTAATAATTCCTCACTCCTCAAAGGACTTCCAAAGAAAAAAACATTCAATTTTTCTTGTGGGGTGGAGAGAAGTCTGAGCGCCGGCTTCCGGCGATGGCTTCTCCTGTCGGAGACGCTGCGCGAACGCCAACGTCTTCTCTACGAGACGCTCCGCGAACGACGAACGGAACTTCGGAGCGTCTCGCCCGCCCAATGATTAGGGCGGACAAGATGTCCACCCCACAAGAATGAATAATTTATTTCTTGGTAATCCCCAACGCACTTGCTCTAAAATTTAAAATCCAAAATCCAAAATAGTCTCGGTTATGCCTAAATATGTACTCTGGGGAACTTATTGCGAAGACGTTCTTGAAAAACGCGCCCCTCACCGTCAAGCTCATTTAGACGGATTAGCAAAACAGAAAGAATCCGGCGTGCTGATTACCATCGGCCCCACCAAAGATGTCACAAAAGTTTTTGGAATTTACGAAGCCGAAGACGAAACCACCGTCTGCGACTTAATTGAAAACGATCCCTATTGGAAAAATGGCATCTGGACAGAATATTCTGTCCAAGAATGGATTCAGGCTTTTTGAATTGAGTATGCAAGGGATGAGGATAATGCCGAGATGAAGCTCAACGTTAAGCCTTTTTACTCAAACGTTGAGGCTTTGAACTCGGAAGTTGCAGCTCTTTACTCAAACGTTGAGCTTTTGAACTCAAAAATTGCAGCTTTTTGCTGGAACGTTGAGGCTTTGAACTCGGAAATTGCAGCTTTTTGCTGGAACGTTGAGGCTTTGAACTCGGAAATTGCAGCTTTTTGCTGGAACGTTGAGACTTTGAACTCGGAAATTGCAGCTTTTTGCTGGAACGTTGAGACTTTGAACTCGGA
>JAVRBO020000004.1:0-26545 GCA_034531195.2 Nostoc sp. ChiSLP01 | reverse complement strand
TTGTTGATGAAACACATGTTTTTGTTGATGAAACACATGTTTTTGTTGATGAAACGCATGTTTTTATAGTTAAAGCCAGTAGGGTGCGTTACGGCTTTAGCCTAACGCACCGCAAAACAGTCAAAAAGAGAAGAGATGGCACGCAGCGTGCAAAAAAGCAAAACTATAATCTTGAAATATCTAAATTTTTGAACTTAATTGCGGAATTTAGAGCAAAAGCGCTGTGTTAATTTAGATAGCATATACATAGTCTAAAATAAGACATGGAACCTTTAACAACTGTGGCGATCGCTGTTGGCACTATAATTGCCACTAAAGCCTTAGAAAAAACAACCGAAAAGGTCACAGAAAACTTATTAGATAAGACTGGTAAGTTTCTCGTCACCCTGAAAAAACACTCTCCCCAGACTGTAGTGGCGATAGAGAAAGCACCAGACCAACCACTCGATTATGGCAAAGCTGTATTAGAAGTGGAATCTGCGGCTAAGGCTAACCCGGAAGTGGCTAAAGCTGTAGAAGAATTGGCACAAGCAGCGAAAGCGGAACCGCTACCCAATTTGGCTGAAGTTCTCCAAAATATAGCAGAAGGACTTAAATCACAATCTCCAGCCAATCAAATTAGAATTGAGACAATCGAAAAAATTGTTAATTTTGCTCAGAGAGATATTAATGTAGAAACGCAAAACATCAATATTTGACTGAAGCCGTCTGACCGGGAACGGACAAAGTTAACTCCCACAAAATCTATTCGTTATCGGGGTTCCGTGCATTTTGTCGGGCGAGAAACGGAACTGACAATGGTGCATGAAGACTTACAGCGCGGAAATTATGTAGCAATAGCCGGCATGGGTGGCGTGGGCAAAACTGAATTAGCTACCCAATACGCCAAAAAACATGAACAAGATTATGGGGGAATTGCCTGGTTTAACGATAGAGAAAGCAATCTCGCCGCCGAAGTTTTAGAGTTTTTCTCATTGCAGCTTGGTTTGGAAATTCCCCAGGAATCAGAAGACAGACTTTTAAGCCTGAAAGAACAAGTCGCCTGGTGTTGGTCTAGATATCCTAACTTTAACTTGCCGATTTTAATTGTCTTCGATGACGTAACTGATTTAGACAACCTCCGCCAAGTCGTTCCCAAGGATAACCGCTTCCGAGTCTTAATTACAACTCGACTGCGGCATTTAGACGCGAATTTTATTCAAGAGATTTCCTTAGATGTTCTCTCGCCGCAAAAAGAACCAGGCAAAGCCTTAGAACTGTTAAAACGACTTTTGGGGGAAAAAGATAAGCGAGTTGAAAATCAACCGCAAGCCGCAACACAAATATGTGAATGTCTAGAATATTTGCCCTTGGGCATAGAATTAGTGGGAGGCTATTTGCTAGGCGACCCGCAAATATCTTTAGATATGATGTTTGGGCGATTGCAAGAACGTAAATTAGCAGAGGAGGCTTTACAAAACCGGGAAACTCTCACCTCAACTCAACTGGGAGTCAAAGCCGCCTTTGCTTTAACTTGGTCAGAACTCGATTCACTGGCGCAACAACTAGGAATCTTTTTGAGTTTATTTTCTCCCGTACAGATTCTTTGGGATTTGGTTCTTTGGGTAGCGGGTAGAGGGGAAACAGAAAATCAGGAACAAAGACAGCTAACTTGGTCAGAAGAAGAATTAAACGCAGCGAAAAAGCAACTCTACAAACGCAACTTGCTGCAACTAGTAGAAGACAGCGAAGGACATTATAAAATTCATGCCTTAGTGCGGTGGTTTTTGCAAGGGCAGCTAGCCGAGGCGGGCGAGATGAAATCAGTTTTGGAAATAACCTTCGCCACTGCCATGATAGCCGTTGCCCAAATCCTTCCTGATTCACCCACTTCCGAGCAGATTGAATTCTTTAGAGATGTCGTTCCCCATCTTGAAGACCTGGGAAACCGTTTAATTGCAGAGATAAAAGAAGTAAAAAAGGCACAGATAATTTCTCCAGCATCAGTCCCCAATGATGAAGTAATCTGGATATTTGAGGGGATAGGAAGATTTTACGAGGGACAAGGACTATATAAATTAGCAGAACCTTGGGGTGAAGAATGCATAAATGTTTGCCAAGCTCTATTTACTGGCGACCATCCCGATGTGGCTGGTAGCTTGAACAATTTAGCTTTACTCTATAATAGCCAAGGGCGGTACAGCGATGCCGAACCTCTCTTAATTGAAGCCCTGGCAATGACAAAGCGCCTGTTTGCTGGCGACCATCCCTATGTGGCTACTAGCTTGAACAATTTAGCAGCACTTTACAAAAGCCTTGGGCGGTACAGCAATGCCGAACCTTTCTTAATTGAAGCCCTGGCAATAACAAAGCGCCTGTTTGCTGGCGACCATCCCTATGTGGCTACTAGCTTGAACAATTTAGCTTACCTCTACAAAAGCCTTGGGCGGTACAGCGATGCCGAACCTCTCTACATTGATGCCCTGGCAATGACAAAGCGCCTGTTTGCTGGCGACCATCCCGATGCGGCTGGTAGCTTGAACAATTTAGCTGGTCTCTACGATAGCCAAGGACGTTACAGCGATGCCGAACCTCTCTACATTGATGCCCTGGCAATGACAAAGCGCCTGTTTGCTGGCGACCATCCCGATGTGGCTACTAGCTTGAACAATTTAGCTTTACTGTACGAAAACCTTGGGCGGTACAGCGATGCCGAACCTCTCTATATTGATGCCCTGGCAATGAGAAAGCGCCTGTTTGCTGGCGACCATCCTGATGTGGCTAGTAGCTTAAACAATTTAGCTTTACTCTACAAAAGCCTTGGGCGGTACAGCGATGCCGAACCTCTCTACATTGATGCCCTGGCAATGTGTCAACGGGTATTAGGCGTTAATCATCCTTCTACAGTGACAGTTCAAAAAAATTTGGCAATCCTGCAACAGCAGTTAACTCCCCTTGCCATTTGGATGCGTCGGTTAGGTTATCTTGTGCAAATCTTGTTAGCGATATCAATTCTACCGTTTTCCCTACTATGGCGATTGGCTAAAAAATTAATTCGTAATTAAAAGATTGGCTTTGCGCGATTGAGAGTGTAGAAAGCAATTAGTTTTTCAGTAAATAATATCGGGCAAATGTCTTGCACCATGCACAACGCGCACGACTTCAATGCCTTCGCTGATATTTCGGTAAAGAATTAAGTAGCGACCAACAGGAAAATATCTTAACTTTGGTGCAATATCAGGACGGGCTTGACCAAGTTCTGGGTTATCAGCCAGCCTTTGACATTTTGTATCAATCTGGTCAAGCAATCTGTCAGCTGCTATTGGATTATCAGCCGCAATGTAAATCCATATTTCAATTAGGTCTTCTTCGGCTTTAGCAGTGCGGATGAAACGTCCCACGAATCATGCATCCTTTTGAGAAACTTCACCTAAACGCCTACGGGCTTCTTGTTTAATAGCTTCAATATCTGTATACTGCCCAATACCACTGTCAATTCCTTCTTGCCAAAGACGACGTACTTCATCAATATTCTGCAACTGCAACAGGCGTTTTTGCTTCCAGTCTTGTAGTGCTTCGCGGATAATTTCACTGCTGCTGGCATATTCGCCAGATTCCAACACATCACGCACAAAAGCAGCCATTTCTGGTGTCAGAGCAACACTAATTTTCTCAACGTTAGACATGGCTGGACATCCTTTTTAGTTTAAAAGTAGCAAATATTTGTACCACAAATAACAAAAAGCGATCGCTATTCTCTCATCAACGAAAGTGCGTAGACATAGCCCGTCATAGGCGTTCGTCGTTCGCGTAGCGTCTCGAAGAGAAGACGTTGCCGTTCGCGGAGCGTCTCCGACAGGAGAAGGCATCGCTGTTCAATCATTGAAGAAGGCAGAAGGCAGAGGGCAGAGGGCAGAAGGTTTTGTTCAGAAGGGGATTCAGACCCCTCCTGAACAAGAGCCACCAAATTGAAAATTTGGTGGGGGTCTTAAACCCTTGTTCCCTCCGGTCACGGGCAGAGGGCAGGATTCAGAATTCCCTTCTGCCTTCTGCCTCCTGCCTCTGCCTTTCTTGATAACTGTGCTAGTTTAAAATATTGAAATAATTGAAGCAGGTTTTTGGAGATTGTGACCGTTGAAAGTTCACAGTCAACAGTCAACTACCTGAAGCTATTGTTGATTTTTTGGAGTTCCCTTAACGATTTAGGGATTAATCGCAGAATTAGCCATTTTAACTAAAGAAGCGCGATCGCCTGCTTTCAATCCCACAGTATATTGCACGCTTTGTTGTCGCCAAGTCAAGGTAGCATCCGAACAATTAGCACCACAACTAAAATCCACAAAATAGCCAGTGATACCTTTAGCTAAAGACACGCGTTTGCCGGTGAGGCGAGGCGTTTTCTGGGTTACCGCTTCAGCAGAAAGCACACCCAAACGGCAAGCAGTTCCACCATTACAGTCAGGACTAAAACCAAGTAAGATATCGTACTTTTTTTGACTAGCAGTTTCTATAATTGCGTAAATCGGGTTTTCCCCATCCGACTCAGGAATAAACTTCGGTAATAGAATGTTGATTTTAGTTTTTTGCTTTAGTTTAGGCAAAATAGACTTAAAAACTGGATGTGATTGGATTTTAGCCTGTCCTTGCGCTATCAGATGAGTTTGATTGTTAACAGTGGCTACTGCTGACTTGGGAAAGCTGCTAGGGCTAACTAATAAAAACACAGCACACACAGCGCTAATTTTTCTAAAACCTAAAATCATAATTACAAACCTATCTAATTTCAAACACTTATTTGTAATACCCATTTTTTGTATCAAATTACGCATTTTATAAATAGAAAAGTACAAAAGCTGGGAATAATAAAATACAAAATAGGTTCGGCTAAACAGCCCAACCTAATTTAAGATTAAACAGTATATAGAGTGAGTTGTCGCCAAGTACCGCACCATCTTTATATCGTCTAACTTGAAATTGCTCAATGGTAAGCAAAAATACTTCTCTACAGTCCCTAGTCCACTGTTCTTACAGGTTGGACTTAAAGATCTGATAAATTTTTGATTGTAGAGATAAAAATAGATAAAAGGTCACTTGACCTCTAACTATTAATCGGATAGCCTTAGCGTTCAGAAACATTTTATTAGGAAACCGATGAACAGAAAACTAATACTTAATTTGCTTTCCAGTTCCACAATTTTTGCTTCGCTGATGTCCACCCTGGGAGTATTTCATCCCGCCCATGCTAGTATTACTCAGCGATTAATGCACACACAAGACGGCCGTACCTGTATCACCAACCCACATGGTGGAAAAGATTTTATCTGCATTCGAGATTCTGACAGAAAGCTCCCTTATACCTCTCAACAACGTTCCACAAGCATTGTCACATCAATGTCAGATGAGAATATTGCTATGTTGAACTTTACCGAAGAGGAAAGCGATGCAGCAATTAAATTATTTGGTTGCGACTGTCCGTATTGCATAAATTCTTTACGTCAGTTGCAGGGCACTGGAAACTTGGTGTATTAGACTTGAAGAGTTTTGATGGCGATCGCAATAACTTCTATTAAACTGTTAACAACATCCCAATAGTTTGGATAAGTGTACCAATTTGGGATTTGAGATTTTGGACTTCGGCTTAAAAGTCTCAATTACAAAGCTATTCCAGAGTTTCAAACAAGACTGCTTATCCTAAATTTGGTAAAAAGTATACAAACCAAAAAAGCATTTTTAATTATAATCACACAGAAGAAGACACGGGGAGGGGAGACACAAAGACGCGGGGACGGAGATATACAAAGATGAAGAGATTAATTTTTCGGCGTTGCTATGTCCCCGCGTTTCCGCGTTCCCGCGTCCACTTCACTCAATCACTTCATTCACAGGGAATCTATCAATCAATTGCATTGCTCGATAAGCATTACGCTGGAAAGAGTTTGGTAAATTGGGAACATGGGGTATCTGCGATAATAAATCCAACGTCCGCCGTAAAATTCTCACCACATCACCTTCATCCAAACTGGTGTTATTACACAGTTCTGTCCACTCCATACCCAGCGCCCATTGCTCCACTAGGGCAATTAATTCAAACTCCAACCATATAGGTAATGCTACGTTATAACGTCGTTGCATTTGAAACATTTGACGACGAATTCCCCGCAATTTTGCTAAGGCTTCTGTGACTTCATTACTGAGGTCAAAGTTAACCTTACTATCTGGACGTGGAGTTTCTGTTACCAAAGCTGCCGCCGCCGCTGCTAAATGGTGCGGATCTAAGTTGTCCAGTTCACCGCTAGCGAATACTAAACCCAGCCACAATTCATTTTCCCCACGAATGGCAGCAGCAATTTGCCCTAGTTGTGTGGGTACTAGGTTATCCAATGCGCCAAAGTGCTGGAGAATTGCAATTAAATTGAGAAACTCTTCCCAATGACGTTGGGACTGTTGCTCTACTACTCCTTGCAACTCTTCGAGTTCGGCTTCTAGCTCGACATAGCGGGCCCGGCGTTTGAAAATCGTTCCGGCATTGCCTGATTGATGTACGGGATGAGCTTCTATTTGCTCTTGGATGGCGGTAACGCGACTGAGTTGTTCGGCTACCTCTGGTGCCATATACAAAGACTCTACCGGATTGGGGATTTGGGTGGCGATCGCAAATGTTTCTTGACCGCCAAGCACTGGCTGTCCCGGCTTTAACGACATTTCTGTTGGTGGTAGAACTTCTGGTGGCACTTCAACTCGCGGCAGTTCGGCATACAAATCCACTACATCTGCTGTAGTTGCCACATACCAACGGTTATCGTGTCCCAAGCATACCAAGTAAGGAGTGTCACCACCAGGGGTTTTTCCCACTAACACTGCGGTTACAGGTGTAGACGCTGGGATATTTTTACCTTTGAGACTCAACAGAGTTCCTGACACTGCAAAGCCCAACATCATGGCCAATTGTTCTTGCCTATCTAAAAGCGCTTGTTCTTGCAGGGTTTTCAATATCTGGCGTTCTACTTTTAACCGTTGCCGCAATTTCTCATAAACAGCCAGTTCATTTTCATCAACGGCGGCGATTTGCTCCTGCAATTGGGCTAATTGCCCTTGCAATTCGGCAATTTCATCGTATTCTGGCCTTAAATGCAAAGTCGCCATGTACTGCCCAAAACTGCGTTCTATCAGTTCCCTGGCTTGCTCTAAGGTATGAGTTTGCAGCAAGTTGAGTACCATACCGTAACTCGGCGTAAACTGGCTGACTAGCGGATCTGGCTTGGATGTGGCCAAATACGCAGCTTCTTTGGCTCCTTCAAAGGGAGTTTGCACTGTCACCACATGCCCTTGTTTATCCATCCCCCGGCGGCCTGCCCGTCCCGCCATTTGCAGAAATTCCGAAGCGTTCAGCAGGCGGTGTCCAGTATCAGTACGCTTGGAAAGGGTGGAAATTACCGTTGTTCGGGCGGGCATATTAATTCCCGCTGCCAGCGTCTCGGTGGCGAATACAACTTTAATCAGCCCTTGCTGAAATAATTCTTCTACCAATGCTTTCCATGCAGGTAGAATTCCGGCGTGGTGGGCGGCGATTCCTCGGTACAGGGGAGCAATTTGTCCGGAACGTCCTGCCTCCGGATTGCGGTTTAAAAACTCATCGATTTGTTCGCGCAAAATTTGGGACTCTTCATTATTTACCAGCCATAAATCGCCCACTTCTGCCACTGCTTTATCACATCCCCGACGGCTGAAGATAAAGTAAATGGCTGGTAGCATATCCCGTTGCTGCAAGTGGTTTAAGGTATAAATTATACCAGGAGCCTCTGGTCTACCAGCTTTTGGGCGATCGCCTTGTCTTCTTTTGCCGCGATTAGCCAAACGGGGGTTAATTTTGGTTTTGCTGTCATTCAACAGCGGAAACAAGCCTTTGGCATTACAAAAGTGGAATTCCAAAGGTACTGGGCGAAAATCCGAGTAAATCAGGTCTGTTGGCCCGTGGACGCGATTGAGCCAATCGGTAAGTTGATCGCTATTGGCTACCGTTGCGGAAAGGGCTGCCAGTTGAACTTCACGGGGACAGTAAATGATTGATTCTTCCCATACTGTACCGCGTTGGCGATCGTTCATGTAGTGGCACTCATCCAGCACCACTGCGTCAACGTCCACTAACGAAATTCCAACTTGCCCAATGGGCGTACCATAAAGCATATTTCGGAAAATTTCTGTGGTCATCACTAAAATGGGCGCATCCCTGTTAATGGAAGCATCTCCAGTTAACAGTCCCACCAGATCGAACCCGAATTTTTCTCGAAAATCACGTAATTTTTGATTCGACAGCGCCTTCAGGGGAGTAGTGTAAAACACACGTTTTCCTCGCGACAAGGCGCGATAAATGGCGTATTCCCCTACTAATGTTTTGCCCGAACCTGTAGGCGCACATACAACTACGGAACGTCCAGCGTTAAGGGATGCGATCGCATCTTTCTGGAACCGATCCAGTTCAAAGGGAAATATCGACCTCAGGTCAAGTTCAGGAGATGGCGCGGGATAATTCACTCAATCACATTTGCAACCAGACTGTTTACTATACTAACGGGTCTTTTGTCAACTTCGTTAGGTTAACAAGAGTTGGGAGTGAGGAGTTAGGAGTTAGGAGTTGAGAATTAGGAGTTAGAAGTAAAAATTCATAACTTATAACTCATAACTCATAACTCTTAACTCATAACTCCTAACTCCTAACTTTATTCATTTTCCCAGTTCTTGCGATCGCTGTGTGGCAGCTTTTACTGCTTCAATTAAAGCTGAGCGAAATCCTGCCTTTTCTAGTTGGGCAATCCCGGCGATTGTCGTACCACCTGGACTGGTAACGCGATCTTTGAGTTCTGCTGGGTGCATTTTGGTTTCTTGTAACAGTTTTGCTGTTCCCAGTACAGTTTGCAAGGCTAGCTGATTGGCAATGACTCTGGGTAAACCTGCGGCTACTCCCCCATCAGCCAGCGCTTCTACCAACAGCGCTACGTAAGCCGGGCCGCTACCAGATAGCCCTGTAACTGCGTCCATCAAAACTTCTGAAACTTCTACGACTTCACCCACAGCAGAAAAAACTTTATGTGCTATTTGGTAATGCTTCTGGTTGGTATATGCACCCGAACAAATCGCGGTAACTCCTGCTCCTACCGTTGCTGGAGTGTTGGGCATTGCTCTGATTACTGGCAATTGCACAAATGCTGCTTCTAGCTGACCTAAAGGAACACCCGCTAAGATCGAAATAATCAATGGCGGGTGTTCTATATTCAGAATATCAATATCAGCTAATTCTTGAGCGATAGTACTGAATACCTGGGGTTTCACTGCCAAAAACACTACTTCTTTTGCTTGGGTGAAAACCTGGCTACTATCAGTTGTGACAGCGACATTGTAGTGCTGTTTTAAAAATTCCTGGCGTGAGGGTAGCGGTTCGCTAACTATGACTTCTGAGGATTGATAAATTCCAAGCGCGATAAGGCGGGATAACAGCGATTCTCCCATTACCCCACCACCAATTAAGCCAAATTTAATAGTCATTAGTCATTAGTCATTTGTCATTAGTCATTTGTCATCGGTCATTTGTCATCGTCATTAGTTTATTGTTAACTAACAAAGGACAAAGCGCAAAGTCTCGGTGGAGGTTTGCGACAATCAGAGGCCACTTGCTTTGAACTGGGAGTCCCGTTTAAGGCAGCGGCTTAACTTTGTAGAGAGGACAAAAGACTAATTTAACTTTATTTTATTGTGCCATCCGGTTAGGTTCGTTGCCCCAAGTTTGATTTGTAGATGAAGAACTTGCGGGGCGGGAAGGACGGGCTGGTGGTTGTGGTACTTCATGAAGAACTCCACCTTGGGTACTAACTTGTACGCAGCTTGGCGTAAACAAAAAGATGCTCTCACCGATGCGCTCTTGATGTCCATCTAAAGCGTAAGTACCACCTGCTACAAAATCTACTGCTCGTTGAGCTTGATCTGGATCCATGATTGTCAGGTTTAATACCACTGACTTGCGTTCGCGCAGCGCTTGAATTGCCTGAGGCATTTCTTCAAAGGTGCGTGGTTCGAGTACTAAAACTTCCGAAATTCCGTTAATTGCTCCTGGCATACCAATCACATTCCCCATTGGCTTTGAACCTGCTGCTGCTATCTCTTCTCCCATTGTAGGCACTGGTTCCCGCCAACGTCGATTTTGAGTTGCTGGGGCTTCTTGTGGCACTGGTTGGGGATTTTCTTGCTGATACAGATTTTGGTAATTATTGTCTGTATCTGGTTCTTCTTCGTAATACTCGTATTCCACTTGCTCATTTAGACCTACGAAGTCCCTGAGTTTGGAAAAAATGTTGTTCATTTTGTACTCTCCTGGTGCGAATAGCCGTTATTGACTTGGCTTAAAGGATTAATTTAGCCATTTGCGATCGCTACATAGGTGGATACTTCAGCAAATATATTGCTATTTGTAGCCTATACTACGGGCTTTGGCGATGAACGGGCACTTTTAGCAAGGCCTGTACATCGCCTAAACATAATAATGAGTCAAGATTATATCCTAAGGTTTGTCCAAAGGAAAGTTCTTTTACCCGAATTTTACTTGGCGATTGCTCTTGTCAATACTATATCCTTTGTTTCCAATTGCACCAGTCTGTTACAAAATTGTTGTCATCAAATCCCGATCTTTTAATTAATACTCAAGAACAAGCTTGACACTAGTATGCTAGAGGCGATCGCCAAATAAGATGGTTCCCAATCGTACCATCGTTGCGCCTGCTTGCACTGCCAGTTCGTAGTCGCCTGACATACCCATAGACAACTGCTGCATTTTTATGTGCGGCCATTGTTGCTCTTGGATTTCTTTTGCCAGTTCGCGACATCGATTAAACACGCTCAGAATTTCGGCATCGTCCAATCCTGAAGGCGGAATTGTCATCAAACCTTGAATTTGTAAAGTTTTACATTGATTGAGAGCGGGTAGATCGGATAAAAGTTCTGGTACAGTCCAACCCGACTTGTTAGCATCGGGAAGAATTTTTACTTGCAAGCAAACTTGGGGACTCACTCCTAGCTGTTGCGCCAATTGTTCTAAGCGCACTGCCAGCTTTAAATTATCTACGGAGTGAATCCAGTGGAATTGTTCAATGGCTTTTTTAGCTTTATTGCTTTGCAAATGTCCAATAAAGTGCCAAGTAATATCCGGTAAGTCTTGCAACTGGACTTGTTTAATGCTGGCTTCTTGGATACGACTCTCCCCAAAATCACGAATTCCTGCGGCATAGGCACAGCGAATCGCCTCAGCAGGAATTTGCTTGCTAACACCAATCAATCTGACTGAAGTTGGCAGCGAGGAGCGAATGGAAACAATACGTTCGTGAATCGAACTGCTCATTGGAAGGTGCGTTGGAAAACACTCTGAAGCTGATCGTACTCCTGAGATTGCCCAGTGCGACGCAGGGTACGTAAGCGATTTTCCAACATCATTCTAGCTTCAGTCCGTCCTATAGGCTGGAACTTAACACCTTTAATGTCATTTGCCACCAAAAAAAATAAACGCTGAGCATAAAGTGTGGTGAATAGATCCTGGCTCTCATCAACCATACAGATCTTGTAAAGTAAACCCCAAGTTGGATGATTTATGTAAGTTTCTGCGTTTTCTGGATTCATTGAATAGTCAAGGTGGGAGATATGTATGTGCTTTCGCAGTTCATTCCAAACATTCAGACGATAATACCAACATTCGTCAGAATATTTTCTTAAAATGCGAAACTATGGTTTTGAAGACCTTGATCTAGTTTTTAATCAGCTTCTGAAGCTAGCGGTAGTGAGGCGGAAGTTGTTAAAAGCTTGGACTGGCAGGGAAAACACCCGATAAACTTCCCAACGGCTACCAGGCCAACTTTCTAACTTCTTTCCATACTGCCACAACTGTCGCCTAATGGAGCAAAATAACTTGACGTGAATGGGGACTGGGGAAGATGAGAGAGTAGGGGAGGCAGGGGAGGCTCTTGAGGCTCTTGAGGCAGGGGAAGCAGGGGAGACAAATTTGAATAAGTCTTTCTCCTTGTTCTCTTCCAATGCTCGATGCTCGATGCCCAATGCTCACTTACCCTGAGCGAAGCCGTACCTCTACGGGGAAGCAAGCTACGCGTAGCGTCTCGCTCCAGAAGGGATGCCCATTCGTTTATTGATTATTCAGCATTTTCAGTGCTGTCAATTGTGCTTGAGCTTTGTGCAGAGATTCATACCATTCTCTTTCAGGATCGCTGTCTGCAACGATTCCCGCGCCAACTTGTCCCCAGACAATGTTAAGTGGGGGGTGGGGAGATGAGGGAGATGAACAAGTAATTTCTTCCCCTGCCTCCCCTGCTTCCCCTGCTTGATTCACAGGTGCTAGTAGCAGGGTGCGGATTAAAATATTTAAGTCTAAATTACCGCGCCAATCTAAATAGCCGCAGGAACCGTAGAATAAGCTGCGCCGCACGGGTTCTAGTTCTTCGATAATTTCCATGCAGCGGATTTTGGGACAACCTGTAATTGTGCCACCTGGGAAGGTAGCACGAATCAAATCAATGCTGGTAGATTCGCTTTTTAAAGTACCTTTGATGTTGCTGACAAGATGCATCACATGGCTATATCGCTCAATTGTCAGCAATTCGTCTACAACAACACTTCCCCATTCACAAACTCGCCCTAAATCGTTGCGTTCCAAGTCCACGAGCATGATGTGTTCTGCACGTTCTTTGGTGTTGCTGAGTAAATCTTGTGCCAGTTGCATATCTTGTTCTGGGGTTGTGCCACGCGATCGCGTCCCGGCGATCGGTCTGGTTTGCGCTTGTCGATTTTCCAACAATACCAACCGCTCTGGCGAACAACTCATCACTTCCCCCCAAGGCGTTTGCCAATAGCTGGCAAAGGGAGAAGGATTGATTTTTTGCAAGGCTTGGTAAATTTCCCAACCAGAAGCCGCTGTGGATGCTTGAAATCGCAAAGAAAGGTTTGTCTGAAAGATATCTCCAGCTTGAATATATTTTTTCGCTTGGTTGACAGACGTTTCATAATCTGCCTGTGATGTCAAAAAAAGAGGAGGGGGAGCAGGGGGCAAGCGATCGCTGAGCGTAGCCGAAGTGGAGCAGGGGGGAGGATTTTCTTCTGTGCCCTCTGCCTCTTTTTCATCCATTTGTCTGTTGTGCAATTTTTCTTGTAAATCATCAAGTCCAGTGCGATCGCCTGCGGCTAACCAAAGAATTTGTTCGGCGTGATCTAAAACGGCAAAACAATCTGGTTCGTACCAAAAAGCCACGGGAAATGGCAGGGGATCAATTTTTTTAGCGGGTAGCTGTTCAATTTCCCATACGACATCATAGCCCAGCCAACCCAACCAACCACCGAGGAAGGGGAGGTGAGGTGGAGCATTGAAGATAGGGCATTGGTTATTCTCCCCATCTCCCTCTAACCCTTGTTGCAACAATTGTTGTAGAAAGGGGAAAACCTGCCCTAGCGCTGGTGTCCACATTTGTGGGATGCCATCGACTAGACGAGGAGCGCCTGCACAGATAGAATATCGACTCAGTTGGGGATGTTCGATTGGCGTTGGGTAGGGACTTTCCAGTAAGGTAGCAATTCCCGTTACCGTGGTGGGGCGAAACAAGGCAGCAAAAACTTCGGAACCTGTGCGCTTTTCTAAGGGTAGCGATCGCCAATACCAAGCCTTGGTCATACTATTTAGAAGCTTTCTATTTTTAAGGGTGGCAAATTAGACTTTAGTTCCTACAGCTAGCCGTATTCCCCAGAATAAGACTAAAGTTGCAATAGCAAGCCAGTCAAGACCTTTTAATCGTAAGTCGTGCCACTGGACTCGATGTTCGTTGGGACTGGTAAAACCCCGTACCATCATTGCATTCGCCATTTGTTCGGCTCGCAAGAGGAGATTATCTAACAATCTTTCTGCCACTGTCATCCAAACCTTAAATGCTCCTTTTAATCCCAGCTTTTTCCAATTGATTGCCCTTGTCATTACAGAACGAAATAAGTTTTGTACTTCTTCTAAAACTAAGGGGATAAAGCGCAAAGATAAAGTTAAAGTTAAAGCAATTTCTGTAACAGGCAACTTCAAACGCCGTAGGGGCTGCATTAAGCTTTCTATACCAGATGTGATTTCTTCTGGTGCGGTTGTCAGTAGATACAGGTTGGTGCTGTAAATCACGGTAAATATAATTGAACTCAGACTAACTCCTAATTCCAAAGAACGCCGAGTTACCCTGACTGGGCCTTTATGAAATAGCACGTAGCTGTATTTTTGCCCTTCGCTTGTTTCTTCTTGAGCTATATTATTGGAGTTTGCTGGCTGGGTTAATATTTGTTCGTTTGCTGGTAGGCGTGGCTGATAATCTACGCCCATTGCATCGGGGCTAACGGCTGCGATCGCTAAGACGAAAAATGATAGCATTAACAGCCAACCCATTTGCTGCCGCCATACTCGTCGGGGAATTTTTGCAAATAAGGTAGCAATAATTAATATTACCACCAACAGCACCCGCCATAAGTTGTTTGCTAATACATAGCTGGTTAAAAAGCTCATCAACCAGGCAAACTTGACTCGCGGATCGATTTTATGCAACCAAGTTTGGGGTTGTTCTAAATAAAGTCCAAGTGGTAGCGATCGCAGTAAATCCATTTTAAAGTTAGGAATTAAGAATTAAAAGTGAGGAGTTACGAGTTTTGACTTTAACTCATAGATCTCGCCTTCTGCCGCTATCAAACTCAAGTCGATAGGGTTGTATAGTTAGCAATTTTGCTTTAACTCACAACTCCTAACTCATAACTCCTAACTTGATTAAACGCGTGTTGCTCGATTCACACTACCACTTTCAACATCACGAACTTTTTTACTCCGCCAAAGCAAACGAATGGGGCTACCTTTAAATCCTAGCTGTTCGCGGAATTGGCGCTCAATGTAGCGGCGGTAGTTATCGTTAAAGCGTTTGGCATCGTTGACAAATAAGGCGATGGTTGGCGGTTGGCTACTGACTTGTGTACCATAATAAATCTTGCCCTGACGCCCACTGCGGGATGCTGGCGGTGAATGCCAACTCACAGCGTCTGTTAATACTTCGTTAATAACTGAGGTACTGACTCGGCGTTTGTGAGATTCCGCCGCCGTGTTTACTAAATCTAGAATCTTTTCTACCCGTTGCCCTGACAAGGCACTCACAAAAATTGTTTCTGCCCATTCGGTAAAATGTAACCGCGCTTGCAGACTTTTTTCGTAGTCGTAGATTGTGTAAGAGTCTTTCTCCACAGCATCCCACTTATTAACTACGATGATGCAAGCTCGACCTTCATCAATAATCCGCCCGGCTAATTTTTGGTCTTGCTCTGTAACTCCATCCAAGGCATCTAGTACTAATAAAACCACGTCAGCGCGACGAATTGCTTTGAAAGCGCGGTTAATACTAAAAAATTCTGTACCGTATTCTATTTGTTTCTTTTTGCGAATGCCGGCGGTGTCAATCAAGCGATAGGTTTGCCCGTCTCGCTCAACAACTGTATCAATTGCATCGCGGGTTGTACCGGAAATCGGGCTGACAATTGCTCTTTCTTCGCCCACAAAAGCATTGAGTAAACTAGATTTGCCCACGTTTGGGCGTCCCACAATTGCAACTTTGATTTCGTTACTTTCTGGTATTTCTCCAACAAGAGGTATGTGATTAATTAACTCATCGAGTAACTCTCCAGTGCCGCTGCCATGAATGGCTGAGATGGCATAAGGTTCGCCCAATCCCAATTCCCAAAATTCAGCAGCTTGGATTAAGCCTTGTTCTGGAGATTCACATTTATTGACAGCTAACAGCACGGGTACGGGTTGCTGGCGCAACCAAGTAGCGATTTCTTGGTCTGCCGATGTGGGGCCGGTTTGACCATCGACTACAAAAATAGCAGCACTGGCTTCAGAGAGCGCTGTCATTGCCTGTTGGCGAATCAGTGGTAAAAATTCCGTGTCATCATTAAAAACTAAACCACCGGTGTCTACCACTAAAAATTCCCGATCGCGCCAGTAAGCATCCATATAAGTGCGATCGCGTGTCACCCCCGGTTCATCATGGACAATCGCCGTTTGTTCCCCGGCGAGACGATTAACCAGGGTTGATTTGCCCACATTTGGGCGTCCGATAATAGCAACAATTGGCAGTCCCATAAAACCAGGGTAAGTGAGAGACGTAGTATATCACATACTTACTATTATATTAGGGAGGGGGAAGGGGGAATGGGGAAAGGGGAAGGGGGAAAGGGAAAACGGGAAGGGGAAAGCGAAGGGGAATGGACACAAAAGCTTTTATTCTTTAAGCTTTATACGAATTTTCCAAAAGATGACTACAGATAATGATGCAGGTAGGCAAAGATTTGGCTGTTGCGAGATTATACAGATATTGATATTACGACATTACTCTTTTCCCCTTTCCCCTTTTCCCCTACCAATAAAAAAAGGTAGGTCACCCTACCTCGAACCCAAAAAAAGCATTTTGTAACCAAATACCAGATCAAATATCACACAGGCTTTTGACAAATCCATTGCAAAACTATGACGAAGCTGTGACACTTAATTTTCGGTGGATTTCGCAATTGACCCAAGTTGTAACCCAGGCGGATAACTACCTTCTTGTTTGGTACGCTTGATTTCAGCATCCGTTATCCGCAAATTTAATTTTTGTGCTAGCGCTCGTACAATATCTCCCCTATCAATTACACCAGCGACAGCACGAGCAGGAGAAAGTACGGTAATCCAAGGTAATTGCTGATTTTCTAGTTTGTTAATTACCTCAGCTAGAGAGGTAGACTCGTTAACATTAGGTATTTCTGTCAAGGGACGGGCAATGTTGCGTACAGTTTGGGTTTCCCATTGACTTCTTTCAATTAAACGCAAATCGTCGATGGAAACCAAACCGCGGTAACGTCCATCAGAAGCAGCAAAATAAACTTGTAAGGGGGCTGTTTCCAATAGGTATAAATCGGCAAAGGAACGCAATGTCTGGTCGGCATCAACTACTCGATAATCGCGGGTCATGGCATCGGCCGCCACGACCTTTAACAAGCTTTCTTGCAATGTGGTCACGTTGTCATAGCTGTTAGCGTTGCGGACAGCAAACCAACCCAACAGCGCAACCCACAAACCAAGTACTAGCTCTCTGGTAAAGAAATCTATAACAAATCCTAAAGCGATCGCACTGTAACCCAAAATTTGCCCGGCTCTTGCAGCCCAGTGTACGGCTTGGAAACGATTACCTGTTACTTGCCATAGTGCTGCTTTTAACACTTGCCCTCCATCTAGAGGTAAACCAGGAATCATGTTAAATAGCGCCAACACTAAGTTAATTCTTGCCAAATCTTCCACCATCATACTGAGCGTACTAGTATCAGGTAAAAGAGTGGCTGCCAAACGTAACAGGAAAAATAGTACGATACTCACCACAGGGCCAGCGATCGCTACTTGAAAGGCTTGTGCTGGAGTTTTAGATTCTTCTTCAATGGCAGCGATGCCGCCAAACAAAAACAGGGTAATAGAGTTAACTTTAATCCCTTGCGATCGGGCTACCAAGCTGTGACCCAATTCATGTAACAACACCGAACCAAATAGCAGCAGTGCCATAACTATTCCTGCACTCCAAGCTATAACATTCCCCCATTCTTGGTAAGCTACCCCAAAATTCAGAGTTGCCAACCCTAAAATCACAAACCACAGCGGGTCTAAAAACAGAGGAATTCCAAATAAAGACCCTATTTTCCAATTTGTTTGCATTACATTGTCCTAAAACTAAATATTTTCAATAGCTCCTACACCGTAATTTTTCGTAAATTTTGGTAAATATAACAGGCAACAGGCAATAGGTTTGAAAGGCTTTTTAGCTATATATCTTCTAAGCATCATTGAATTGATGCTCAGTTATCAAATGCTCCAATTTCTAGAATAGACAATTAATGCCTGCGAGCAAAAGTAGAGAGTGGGTGAATGGGGTATGGGACGTTGGGCATTTATAAGTTGTCTTTCGTCCTTCCTTTGCCCCCTGGAGCTTCCTCTACACCTCCCCATCTTCCCACTCTCCACTCCCCTTATCTTCACCAATCAGATGGAAAAATCAAATTTAAATAATGCCGATACTTAGCCAATGGCAAAATCGTACCAATACCAATCAAGTGGCTTTCGCTCATCGCTCGCTACCAGGAATGTAGGGACACTGGAATTATTGAACAGCGATGGGAAAGGCAAAGGCATCTTAGGCCCCACACGAGGATAGCGAATTGTCCGAGGAATAATCAAAATACACAGTAGACAACGGCCAACCATCATCAGGACTATATTTCAGTTCCATTGTGTGGAAGTTCTGCGTACAGTAACTTGGACTGCTAATAGTATTGATGAGATTGTGGTTCTTTCTCCTGCATGAATTAACTCATTGAGTCCGAGATCGGGGAATAATCCCGTCCCTCAAGCTACGTAAATCCTCGGCTGGTAAAGTAGTTGAATCCTCTCTAATGAAAGGTTTAGTATTTCCTTCTTGAGTTAAAGCAACTACACCAAGGCTGACTAGCTGATGCTCACTCGTTTCTCTTGCTGGAGAAAGAACCAGAATTGTTAATGCAACGTTAGAAGCAAGGCTTCTGTAATGTCAAACCTACAGACGGCCGATGTTAGTTAGCCCTAAAACAATGCCAACGCCAATAATATGACCAAAAGCCATCGCAGCGATGAATGTTGGAATACTGACCGGCAGAATGGGGAATTTGGGGCCAACTAAGGGTTTTTCAATCCTAGTACTTAGCAAAAGAACTACTAAGCTACTAACGCTGATGATGATTCCTACTGTGGGAGTCCAACCGGGTGTTGGAGGAACGGATGCCGCCACTGCTAATAAAGTAGATGAAATCAAGCTTTTGTCTCCTAAATAAAAGGTTAATGTAGACCTACAAGATTATAAAGTTAGCAGGGGCAAAAGTTTTTGAGATAGTTTAGACTTTTCTGATGATTGTTTTAAATTTGTGAAATTTTGATGCGCGTTAAGATTTGCGGTATTACTCAACCAGAGCAATCTATAGCGATCGCCTCTCTTGGCGCAACGGCACTAGGATTTATTTGTGTGCCTACTTCACCTCGCTATGTGACTACATCCCAAATTCAAGCAGCGATCGCCCAATTACCAGAAAATATTGACAAGATTGGCGTTTTTGCCAACGTTAGCATTGGCGAAATCAAGCAAATAGTTGTTGATTCTGGGTTAACTGGCGTTCAGTTACACGGTGATGAATCGCCAGAATTTTGCGACCAATTACGCCAAGCCTTGCCCAACATCGAAATCCTCAAAGCATTCAGAATTCGTAGTCTTGAGCATCTTGAGACAACGGCTGATTACACAAATTACGTAGATACTTTACTACTTGATGCTTACCATCCTCAACAACTGGGTGGTACAGGCAAAACCTTAGATTGGACAATGCTACAGCAATATAGTCCCAATCGCCCTTGGTTTTTAGCTGGGGGACTAACAACAGATAATATTGTCCAAGCTTTGAGTCAGGTAAATCCTAGCGGCATTGACCTATCTAGTGGCGTGGAACGCGCACCTGGAGATAAGGATTTAGATAAGGTAGCACTCTTATTTGAGCGGCTAGGGAGTAGGGAGTAAGGAATGGGGAAATGAGAGAGACAAGGAGACAAACAATTCAAAATTCAAAATTCAAAATGAAGAATTCATCCTCCTGCCTCCTGCCTCCTGCCCTCTGCCTCCTGCCCTCTGCCTCCTGCCTCTCAATGCCCCATTCCCTAAATAAACGTTGCTTGGTGACGAATCAAGTTAAAGAGTTCTTCGCGGGTTTTGTGTTCTTCTTGAAATACACCAACCATTGCGCTAGTAACAGTCCAAGAACCTGGTTTCTGAACTCCTCGCATCACCATGCACATATGGGTGGCTTCCATGACAACGGCGACGCCTTGAGGTTCGAGAATGGTCTGAATTGCTTCGGCAATTTGGCGGGTTAGTCTCTCCTGTACTTGCAAGCGGCGGGAGTACATCTCGACAATCCGGGCTAGCTTACTCAGTCCCACAACTTTTTGATTGGGAATATAAGCAACGTGCGCTCTACCCATAAATGGGAGCATGTGATGTTCGCACAGGCTAAAGAAATTAATATCTCGGACTAATACCATCTCGTTATGTCCTTCGTCAAAGATGGCATCGTTCACGAGTTCTTCGAGGGATTGGTTGTAGCCGCTGGTGAGAAACCGCATTGCTTCGGCTGCTCGTTTGGGAGTTTTCAGGAGTCCTTCGCGTTCTGGGTCTTCTCCAACGCCCAATATTAATGTCCGCACGGCATCCATCATTTGCTCCATCTGTTCCTCTTTTGGTGGGAACACATCTGGTTGTCTTCCATTGTGGGTGTTGCGATCTGGTCTTGGAGTGATGGCTTCTGCTAAGTCGGAAATTAAAGGCGATTGAGAGTAATTAGAACCGTTGGAACTAGCGATAGTCATGATTGAGTTTGGGTTATGGTTTGAATTTAGTTATGAGTTAAGAGTTATGAGTTAAGAGTTGAAAAATTTGGGCTTGTCAATTGCAGTATGAATCTACGTGCTAAGAGCCTACAGTTCGCGTCCTAAATAAGGTTTGATATCAAACAAAATCGTTTTCATACTTTGATTGGGCAAGAACTTCTAACTCTTAACTCTTAACTCCTAACGAAAGCAATTAGAGTGCGCCTGCACTAGGCATTATGGTTAATTCATCGATAACTGCCTGTTGTGGTAACAAAACTGTGTGGAGAATTGACTCGGCTACAGTTTCCGGGTTTAACATTTTGGAACGGTCGAAATCGACCTTGACTGTTTGTGTGTCCCAAATTTCGGTATTGACTGCACCAGGACAAATGGCTGTGACGCGAATGCCGTGGGTGCGTTCTTCTTGTGCCAAGGTTTGAGAGAGGGCTAACAAACCGACTTTGCTGACGGTGTATGCTCCCCAATAGGGAAATGCTTGCTTGGCGGCAATGGAGGCGACGTTGATAATTGTGCCTCTGCCACGATCGCGCATTGATGGCAATATTCCCGTAATACACTGAAACACACTGGTGAGATTAAGGTCAATTACTTGCTGCCAATCTGAGAGAGGAGTTTCACTCAAGCTGCCTGTATATCCTATGCCAGCATTGTTTACCAAAATATCTATATCACCAAAGTCAAGGGCGATCGCTTGGATCTTTTCTTGTACTTGGGAGATTTGCCCTAAATCTAAAGCGTAAGCTTTCGCTTCCACCCCAGTATGCTCTAAGGCTTCTTTAACTGCCTCCAATTTCTCTAAAGAGCGGCTGACTAAGGCTACATCTATTCCTGCCTTTGCAAAGGCTAAAGCCGTTGCTTTCCCAATCCCACTACTTGCGCCAGTAATTAAGGCGCGTCGTTTTTGTTCAGCACTCATGGTGTCTCCCAATTTTTTGGCAATTCCCAAAGCCTATTACCACCCAATTATTCTGAACTTTGAGCTTTGATAGATTAAAGGAATCTAAAAATCCGATGATTGTCATAGAGCAACTGCTACTATGCAGTGCAATAGCTAGTATATTGTGGGTTTTCCCAGTAAAGACTACAAATCATCGCCTGAGAATTCACCCTGTAGACTCAAACTAAATTACTTAATAATACAAGAGCCACTCAATTATATTGAGTAGATTTGCCAAACATGCGAATGCCTATGGCTCGTGAGATTGTTAAAAATCTTTAAGCGCCATAGGCAATTATAGCATTGCTACTAGGCTAAATAATAATTATGCACTGCTGTTAATGTGCAACCTCTGTAAAAACACCAATTTTGCGGAATTTTTCGTAACGCAGTTGTCGGCGTTCGGGAGCTGTTAAACGGTTGAGTTCTTCCAAATTTTCCAACAGTACTTGCTTGAGAGTGGTAGCGGCTTTCAAGGGGTCAGCATGAGCGCCACCGATTGGTTCAGGCAAAATCTGGTCGATAATTCCTAAATTTTTCAAGTCGTGGGAAATAATTTTGAGAGCGACAGCGGCTTGGGGTGCTTTGGCAGCATCTTTCCACAAAATAGCAGCACAGGCTTCGGGAGTAGCGACGGTATAAACTGAGTGTTCAAACATCAGTAGGCGATCGCCGACACCAATACCGAGTGCGCCACCGGAACCACCTTCACCGATGACTGTGCAAATAATTGGCACATCTAAGCAAAACATTTCCCGCAAGTTATAAGCGATCGCTTCCCCTTGACCTTGGTGTTCCGCTTCCACCCCAGACCAAGCCCCCGGAGTGTCGATAAAAGTTAAAATCGGCATCCCAAACTTGTTGGCGTGTTCCATCAACCGCAATGCTTTACGATAGCCGCCAGGGTAAGGCATACCAAAATTGCGGGCAATATTGTCCTTGGTATCGCGACCCTTTTGATGACCCAACATCACCACGGGTTGTCCGCCAAGACGCCCGACACCACCAACTAAAGCCGGATCGTCACCACCAGTGCGATCGCCATGCAACTCCATCCATTCATCACTAATTGCCTGGATGTAATCTAGAGTACTAGGACGGCGCGGATGACGAGCGACTTGTAATCGCTGGGATGGGGATAAACTACTAAAAATTTCCTCACGCAGTTGCATGGCACGTGTTTCTAGTTGACGAATTTGACCAGAAACATCGACGCCATTTTCTTCAGCAAGTTGCCGAATTTGATCTATTCGAGTTGCAAGTTCAGCTAGAGGCTTTTCAAAATCCAACAGTAGCGGTTTACGTTCAGTAGTTGCCATCGTTAGGAGTTATGAGTTAAGAACTATCTATTTTTCGTCATTTGTCTTTTGTCATTTGTCATTTGTCCTTTGTTTAAAGCAAATGACCAATGACTAATGACTAATGACCAATGACTAATGACTAAACCAACAACGGTCTAAATCCGTGTTTCACTGACACCCTACCAATCTGCTCCATTTTGTCTACGGTAATCTGATTGCGCCCCCATGAAAAGTTCGTGTACAACTTCTCAAATTCCAACAGCATGGATTCTGCAAAACAAGCAAACAACTGGCGTGCTGGTACGTCCATATTGACGATTTTCATAATTTTCCAGTCAATATCCAGGGAATGCTCTACAATTCCACCATTTAACACGTGTACGTCGGGATGTTGAATTTTTGTTGCTAAATTTTTAGGATAACCACCATCAATCAACAAACATGGTCGTTTTAAAACGGTAGGTTCAATTTCCACGCCTTTGGGCATACTAGCAACCCAAACTACAATATCAGCTTGGGGTAGTGCTTCAGTCAAACTCATGACTTTTCCTCGTCCTAGTTGACCTTGCAACTCCTTAAGACGTTCTTGGTCGCGGGCTATTAGCAGAAGTTCTTGGACATCTGTTTTCGCATCTAGCCAGCGCGTAACCGCACTCCCAATATCGCCAGTTGCGCCACAGATGGCGACTGTTGCTTTTGAGAGTTCAATTCCTAGCTGTTTTGATGCTTCTTCTACCTGCCGACTAATAATATAGGCAGTATGGGTATTTCCTGTAGTAAAGCGTTCAAACTCTAGTTTGATGTTGCGGACTTGGCTAAATTGTTCCAATTTAAAATTTTCAAAAATAATCGAGGAAAATCCGCCCAAGGCCGTGATATTAATGCCATGCTTTTGTGCGTGTGCCATAGCGTTAAGCACTTTGCGGGTTGCTGCTTTGATGCGACGGGTAGCTAGCATCTCTGGCAAAAAGCAAGATTCTACATAGCGTCCTTCAATTTTCTGTCCAGTAACACTGGTAACAGTGATATTATCGACAATTTGTGGCGGGGCGCTGCACCAAAAGTCTAGCCCTTGATCGGCATATTCTGGGTATCCCAATTCTTGAGCTACCGCTTGAGCGTGTTCTAAACTAGTCAGATGTCCAATTAGACCAAACATGTAGTGATTATTAGCCTTGTGCTGTCTTGAGCGCGTGAAATGAGTTGGAAGTTGATAGTTAGGAGTTAGGAGTTAGGAGTGAGGAGTTGAGAGTTAGGAGTTAAGTTTAATGTGAATTAAGAGTTGAAAAGCTTTCAATTTTGTTGATGATTCCAAAATGACGGTTTTGTTCCAGCTTGTAAACCCTTATGAGACAATGTGATTTTTTAATTCACATCAGAATCAGGTGTGAGTTAGCAGTTTAAAGTTCAAGATTGATAATTTTATCAATTCAAGCTTTCTAACACTTAACTCCCAACTCCTAACTCCTCACTCTTAACTCCTAACTCCTCAATTTTTTAAGCGGCTGCGAGTCCGTGGGCTGACAGACGCATAATCTCGAAAGTTTTGAAACCTATGTTACCTAATGCTTCACCGTACTGAATCATAAAGTCTTCTATTAAAGCTTCTTTTTCCATTGCTAAAGTTTTGGCATCATCGGCTACTTGGTTGAGCATTTTCCAAACAAGTGGGAGGTTTTGACGATTTGCTTCTTCTAATTCCGCCTTTGATTCGGCAAAGTTTTCTTTGAGCCAAACTTCTCCAAAGTTGAGATGGCTATACTCATCTTTTACTACTCCCTCTGTGATTTTACGGGCAAAGTCATCAGCAACGGGGATGTAGATGTTGTATGCTGCGATCGCAAAACATTCAATAATCAAAGATTGAATCAATAAACACGTGACGACTTTTCCTTGGGCGGCGGCTGTTTGGAAGTTTTGGTGTAATCCAGAGAAAAATTCTTTGGCAAATTGCAAATCTGGAGTCACCTGTAAATTGCGTCCACAAGCTTCAAATCCTTTCTTGTGGCGACTTTCCATCTTAGATAAACGAATCAATTCTTTTTCAGACTCTGGCAGCAGTTGAGCTAGTTGGATGTAATTCTCATGGGCTTCTTGTTCGCCTTCAATGACGATGGCATTAATCCGGCTATAGGCGTCTTTGTATTTTTCGCTGTGGAAATCAATTTCATGAGATTGGTCTGTAAGCTGCTGCATGGTATGTTTTCTCCTGTAAAAGAATTATTTGACACCAGGATTCAATTTACCCTAAGAACAGAGGGTAATAATGATTGTGGTTTAATTTAACTTAACAAATAACTATGTTTATAGATTAGCTGTTGCTGGGGTCGATGCTCTAGTACTAGAGAAACAAATGCAATGCTTTGCAACTCATGTCAAAACCAAACTGGAATTTCAAATCTGGCGATTTTTTGAGCCTAGTAGTGTTATTGCTAGGAGCATTTATCGTTCTACTACCGCTGTTTGTGGTCTTTCTCACCTCCTTTGCACCGTCTATCGCCACTGCAAAAGATTTGTCCAAAAATAACTGGTCTTTAGCAAATTACCAGGCTGCATGGCAGCAAGGTAAATTTTTACTGGCGTTTGCTAATTCTACCTTGGTAGCGATCGCTGTGACAGCCTTTCAGATTCTCACTTCGGCTTTAGCTGGTTACGCCCTTGCACGGCTGAAGTTCCGCGGACGCCAAGCACTGCTGTTGGTTGTCTTGGCAACTTTGGTGATTCCCTTTCAGTTGTTGGTAATTCCAATTTTTTTGGTGTTGAAGTGGGGACACCTGATAAATACCTATGGAGCGCTAATTTTACCCACTGCGGTTAACGGCTTCGGTATTTTCTTGCTACGTCAGTATTTCCAGACAATTCCCCTGGAGTTAGAAGAAGCCGCAGCCATAGACGGGGCTAACAGACTGCAAATTTTGTGGCGAGTGATGTTACCTTTAGCCCGTCCGGCGTTGGTAACACTATTTTTGTTCACCTTCATCGGCGAATGGAATGATTTGTTTAAGCCTTTGGTATTTACCACACGACCGGAATTAAGGACTGTACAGTTAGCGTTAGCTGAATTTCAGGAGCAATTTACGAATAGTTGGCCTTTGATGATGGCAGCGGTAACAATAGCCACAGTTCCAGTGATGGTATTATTTTTGATTGGTCAGCGTCAGTTTATTCAAGGTATTGCCACCACAGGGATTAAGAATTAGGGGATGAGGACTGTTGACTGTGAACAGTGAGAAATATTTTAAGTAGAAGGACTAAATTAAACCTAACCCGATCTCGCCGGGTTTCGACTGCGCTCAACCCTCTTGGAATAAGCTTACCGAGCATTGAGGGACTTGCCCTAAGCGGAGTCGTTGGCGCAGCCTCTCGTAGAGAAGGGAGTCGAAATGCGTCTTCTAAATAATTGTGTCCACCTACTTATTTGGAAGTCCTTTAAGTACGAAAAGCTGATGGCGAGTTCTACTCACTTACTATCAAGATCCGCTCTACCCCACCCCGATTTTGTCTAAAGCCAAAATCGGGGTGGGGTAAAACGTATGTGGGATAACCGTTTGGGCTTAAGTTGACACCAATGACAGCTGTACTACCCTACCCTTGTACTTTGAGGGTATTACAGCTGTGCCGCCCTACTGTAGTCAATGGTATTGCATTGCATCGACCTGCAATTGCATTGTATCGACCTGCAATCGCATTGCATCGACTTACAATCGCATTGTATCGACTTACAATCGCATTGCATCGACTTACAATCGCATTGCATCGACTTACAATCGCATTGCATCGACTTACAAT
>JAVRBO020000003.1:0-9895 GCA_034531195.2 Nostoc sp. ChiSLP01 | reverse complement strand
TATCAAAGACTCGTCCACGAGTATCAAAGACTCGTTCACGAATATCAAAGACTCGTCCACGAGTATCAAAGACTCGTTCACGAATATCAAAGACTCGCTCACGAATATCAAAGACTCGACAACAAGAATTTGAGCGTAGTTATCGCTAATTGCTAAGTGTTGATTATTGCAGAATTATTAACCAATCATTAAGTATATTTCAAGATGAATTCTATCTCCGCTGACTTTCAAACTTTACGCGATCGCCAAGAGTGTGCTTTAATCCCCTTTATTACAGCCGGCGATCCCAACTTAGAAACCACTGCCGAGGCTTTACGGATCTTAGATCGCAACGGTGCTGACTTCATCGAATTGGGCGTTCCCTACTCCGATCCTCTGGCAGATGGGCCTGTGATTCAAGCAGCAGCAACTCGCGCCTTGCAAAATGGCACGAAATTAGAGCAAGTATTAGAGATGTTGCAAACTGTTATTCCTACCTTAAAAGCGCCGATAATTCTATTTACTTACTACAATCCCATTTTGCACCGGGGTATTAAAACCTTTTTAGGAGAAATTGCCGTTGCTGGAGTGCGAGGCTTGGTAGTGCCAGACTTACCCTTAGAAGAGGCAGAAGAATTAATCCAAACTGCTGGCTTTTTCGGAATAGAAGTAATTTTACTCGTAGCTCCTACCAGTTCTCAAGATAGAATTACAGCGATCGCCAATCAATCTCAAGGTTTTATCTACCTTGTGAGCGTTACAGGTGTTACAGGTGTACGTTCTCAACTCCAAAATCGTGTAGAAAATTTAATTACAAATTTGCGAAACGTCACCGATAAACCCATCGGCGTTGGTTTTGGCATCTCAACGCCAGAACAAGCCCATCAAGTCAGAGAATGGGGAGCAGATGCAGTAATTGTTGGTAGCGCCTTTGTCAAACGCCTAGCCGAAAATCCCCCAATTCAAGGACTCCAAGCTATTGCACAACTGTGTCAGGAACTCAAAGCAGTAATTACACCAATTCGCAATGAAGCTCGTACCGACGCTTCTACGTCGCTAACGCTGCGCTAACGCAATTAAGAAATCTAGAGTTCCTCTGCTTGTGTTAAGACAATGAAACTTCTGCTAAAATCTACCAAAATATTAATTTATAGCGTACTTCTAGTTATTGCCTGTGCGCTTACAGTCTTCGCTCACGATCGCATTGACCACAAACAATACAAATATCATTGGGATCTTAATCTTCCAGGACAATACGCTCACCCAGTTGTCAGAAAGAACGTAACTGACCTGACACAAGCAGAGAAAACAGCTTTTGTCAAAGCTATCAAAACCTTAAAAACTACAATACCCCCAGGTAGCAAGCTCAGTATTTACGACCAATTCGTTGCCATACATCTAGGGGCAACACGCTTGATTCATAACCATAAAGGACATTCCGATGGTTCCGTCCAAGAACTCGCTCATGAAAATGCCGCATTTTTCCCTTGGCATCGAGAATACATTCGCAGATTTGAACAAGCTCTGCAAGCAGTAGACCCAACTGTTAGTCTGCCATACTGGGATTGGACTGACCCCAAAGCACTTGATGTAATTTTTAATGATGACTTTCTTGGCTCTAACGGTCAAGGAGTAACCATCAAAATTCCAGACCGGGGAAATTTTACAGGCGGCCCTGTGCCTGGGGCTTTTTCTCCTGCAAATGGCTGGGTTATGAATCCAGTATTAAACATTGACCCAGATAGCGAAACATCCTTAGGTACATCACTTGTACGCTTTCTAAAACTACCACCTGCCACCGATTACCCCTTGCCCAAAAAAGATGTTGAGCGTGTCCTTAGTCTTAATGACTACTCTCTATTTCGTCCTGCTTTGGAAGGATTCATTTCTGTAGACGAGCAGGGTAAAGTCACCCCAGGAGGATTCCTGCACAACTATATTCATGGCTTAGTCGGCGGGGTGCAGATAGACGCAACTACAAGGCCTGTAACCTTTAAGGGTTTGGGTACCATGAGCAATATACCAAGTTCGCCCTACGATCCAGTGTTTTGGTTGCATCATGCTAACGCAGACCGCCTCTGGGCTGAATGGCAAGAAAACGGTCATCAAGGTAGCAATTTTTATCCTGCTGAAGGCCAACCTTACGGGCACAATCTAAAAGACCGAATGTGGCCTTGGGACGGCGGTATGTCTGCCCCCAAAGCTACAGCGTTAGGAAATTTACTATCTCTGCTACCAAAGTTTGACCCTAGCGATTTGGTGCGCCCTATAGACGTTTTGAATCACAGAAAACTCGGCTATACCTACGAAACTAATGCCAATTCTCTGTGAACTTGCACTTAATGATAATTCCTTCTTCCTTGGCGTCCTTGGCGTCCTTCTCTAACGAGACGCTGCGCGTTGGCGGAAGCCTCTCGTAGAGAAGGCGGTTCGTTTAATAAATAAGTGCATCTTCATAGAAAATCGCTATAAGTTCTAAAAACTTAGAACGAGAGTAAAAAATACTTGAACATCAAAGGACTTTAAACAGTGGTAAGTATACAAGACATCAAAAGTGCGATCGCACAACCAGATTTTTTAGGCAGATTTGGAAAATTCGGCGGCAAGTACGTTCCCGAAACCTTAATGCCTGCATTAAGCGAACTAGAAACTGCATTTCATCAATATTGCAACGATGCGAGTTTCCAAGCCGAACTACAAAACTTGCTGCATGACTACGTAGGACGACCCAGCCCATTATATTTTGCCGAACGCCTCACAGCAAACTACGCTAGACCAGACGGCACGGGGGCGCAAATTTATTTAAAGCGCGAAGATTTAAATCATACAGGCGCTCATAAAATTAATAATGCTTTAGCTCAAGTGTTGTTAGCCAAACGCATGGGTAAGCAAAGGATTATTGCAGAGACCGGTGCAGGTCAACATGGCGTAGCAACTGCAACCGTGTGTGCGCGGTTTGGCTTGGAATGTGTAATTTACATGGGCATCCACGATATGGAACGCCAAGCCTTGAATGTGTTCCGCATGAAATTAATGGGTGCAGAAGTTCGTCCAGTCGAAGCAGGTACCGGAACTCTCAAGGATGCAACCTCCGAAGCAATTCGAGATTGGGTGACGAATGTAGAAACAACCCATTACATCCTGGGTTCTGTTGCTGGCCCTCATCCTTACCCGATGATTGTGCGTGACTTTCACACTGTAATCGGCAAAGAAACTCGCGCTCAATGCCAGGAAAAATGGGGAGGATTACCAGATATTTTACTGGCTTGCGTGGGCGGAGGTTCCAACGCCATCGGACTTTTTCATGAGTTTGTGCCTGAATATTCTGTACGCCTCATCGGAGTCGAGGCGGCGGGTGAAGGCGTAAATACAGAAAAGCACGCTGCCACCTTGACAAAAGGAAAAATAGGTGTATTGCACGGTGCAATGAGCTATTTACTGCAAGATGATGACGGTCAAGTAATCGAAGCCCATTCAATTAGTGCTGGGTTGGACTATCCTGGCGTTGGCCCTGAGCATAGTTATCTCAAAGATATTAGTCGCGCCGAATATTACAGTATTACCGATAAACAGGCACTAGAAGCATTTCAAAGACTTTCGCAACTAGAAGGAATTATCCCAGCCTTAGAAACAGCTCATGCGATCGCCTATTTAGAAATTCTTTGCCCTCAGCTAACAGGCAATCCCCGCATCGTCATCAATTGTTCTGGCAGAGGCGACAAAGACGTGCAAACTGTTTCTAAAGTCATTGGTCATTAGTCATTGGTCATTGGTCATTAGTCATTGGTCATTGGTCATTGGTCATTGGTCATTAGTCATTGGTTATTTCTCCCCCTGCCTCCCCTGCCTCTTCCCATACCCTATGCCCAATAAAAAATATGATATCTGTAACCCAAATTCCACACGACAATATTTCCGTCGCTGCTGAATTCTACAACTGGCCGGCTTTATTACAACAATTGCTCAATCGGCGATCGCTAACAGTTTCTCAAGCTGCCGATTTAATGCAGGGTTGGCTCACAGATGCCATTCCTCACGTACTATCTGGAGCGATTTTAATTGCAATTCAAGCTAAAGGCATATCTGCCGAAGAATTAGTAGGCATGGCCAGCGTTTTACAATCCCAATCAGGTGGACACGGGGACACGGGGACGCGGAGAGAAGTCGGAGCGCCGGCTTCCGGCGATCTGAACTTCGGGGGACGCGGGGATGTGTCTACAGAACTCTCCGCGTCCCCCCTTCTCCCCGTCCCCGCGTCCTTTCCTCTAATTGATACCTGTGGAACAGGTGGAGATGGTGCTTCAACTTTCAATATTTCCACTGCTGTTGCTTTTGTTGCTGCAGCGGCGGGGGTAAAAGTTGCCAAGCATGGCAATCGTTCTGCATCTAGCAAGACTGGTTCTGCTGATGTGTTGGAAGCTTTGGGTATAAACCTCAATGCCAGCCCAGAAAAAGTACATGCGGCGGTGGGTGAAGTGGGAATCACCTTTTTGTTTGCTCCAGGTTGGCATCCTGCACTCAAAGCAGTTGCAACTTTGCGGAAAACTTTGAAAGTGCGGACTATTTTTAACTTGCTCGGGCCTTTAGTAAATCCTATGCGACCGACGGGGCAAATTATTGGTGTGAATGACCCGCTTTTGTTAGAGGAAATTGCTCAAGCTTTATCACAATTGGGATGTCAGCAAGCGATCGCCCTTTACGGACGCGAACGTTTAGATGAAGCTGGTTTAGCAGATGTCACTGATTTAGCCGTACTCCAAGATAAAGAAGTATATTGCCTAACACTCAATCCTCAAGAATTGGGCTTAAGTTTTGCACCAACTACAGCGTTGCAGGGTGGAGATGTCCGAGAAAATGCCGAAATCTTGAAGGCAGTTTTGCAAGGTAAAGGCACTCAAGCGCAGCAAGATGTGGTGGCTTTAAATACAGCACTAGCACTGCAAGTTGGTGAAGCCATTGATGGAGAAACTGAAATTTTAGCAGGTTGTGTCAAAGGTATTGCCCTTGCCAAAGAAATTTTGCAAAGCGGTGCTGCTTGGACAAAGTTAGAACAACTCGCACAATTTTTGCGCTAGACAAACTTCTCTTATCTAGCCTCCCTTTGCTCATAACCTCCAGTTTACATACAACTCTCTTGACCTGCACCTTTGTTGCATCGACCTGCACCTTTATTGCATCGACCTGCACCTTTATTGCATCGACCTGCACCTTTGTTGCATCGACTTGCACCTTTGTTGCATCGACTTGCACCTTTGTTGCATCGACTTGCACCTTTATTGCATCGACCTGCACCTTTGTTGCATCGACTTGCACCTTAATTGCATCGAACGGTACTAGGAAAGAAGCGATCGCATTACACAAATTATACGGAAGGAAAAACAGATGATTATAGTACTTAAAACCGGTACGCCTGCTGAGGAAATTACTCGTATCAGCCAAGAACTCAGCGATACTTGGAAAGTCACAGTAGAAAAAAGCATCGGCACTCATAAAGTTGTGCTGGGGATCATTGGCGATACTTCTACCATCGATAAATTGCAAATTCAAGAAACCAGTCCTTGGATTGAGCAAGTGGTACGAGTGCAACAACCTTTCAAGCGGGTTAGTCGGGAATTCAGAAATGGAGAATCCAGCGAGGTTATTGTACCCACGCCTAACGGTCGTGTCTTTTTCGGAGAACATCATCCCATCGTCACGATCGCCGGGCCTTGTTCTGTTGAAAATGAAGCGATGATCGTGGAAACGGCAAAGCGAGTCAAAGCCGCAGGAGCGCAGTTTCTACGTGGTGGAGCCTACAAACCCCGCACTTCACCTTATGCTTTTCAAGGTTATGGTGAAAGTGCCTTAGATTTGTTAGCAGCAGCTCGCGAAGCCACGGGTTTGGGCATTGTTACGGAACTGATGGATGCTGCGGATTTACCAGCAGTGGCGCGAATAGCTGACATAATCCAAATTGGAGCGAGAAATATGCACAATTTCTCGTTGCTCAAAAAAGTAGGCGCTCAAGATAAGCCGGTGCTGCTGAAGCGAGGAATGTCTGCCACAATTGACGAATGGCTGATGGCGGCAGAATATATTCTGGCATCGGGAAATCCAAATGTGATTCTTTGCGAACGGGGAATTAGAACTTTTGATGGCAAATATGCCCGCAATACTTTAGATTTGTCCGTGATTCCGGTGTTGCGATCGCTCACTCATCTACCAATCGCCATCGACCCCAGTCACGGTACGGGTAGATCTGAATATGTTCCACCTATGGCAATGGCAGCGATCGCTGCTGGTACAGATGCTTTAATGATTGAAGTTCACCCCAATCCAGCTAAGGCTTTATCTGATGGGCCCCAATCTCTAACCCCTGAAAAGTTTGACCGTTTAGTTCAAGAAATGTCAGTTCTAGGCAAAGTAGTCGATCGCTGGCCTACATCCGTATTTGATAGCATTACCGAAAGCGACCTTTTGCTGGCCGCCAGAACTCTCAAAGCCGATAGACCTTGACAGACTCCCCATCGTTATAGGCTCTTGAGCCAGGGGAAAAGGTTAAAGGTTAAAGGGAAAAGGAATAAATTTAATCTTTCCCCTTTCCCCCTTACCCTTTCCCCTTTCCCCTGCCCCTTCAGCTTCTTCTTCTGGAAACTTTTTGCTGAGAAAACATTGCTTGCAAAACAAGTGCAGGGTCTACATAATTATTGCTATATTTTAGTCCCCAATGGAGGTGCGGCCCAGTGGTGCGTCCAGTCATTCCTACCCTACCAATTCTGGCTCCAGTTGGTATTTGCTGACCTTCCGCAATGAGAATTCCACCTGCACGGTCAATGAAATAACGGCGGCCAGATGCAGTTTCGACGTTTCCTTCCATATGGCAATAAGTGTGTTGCCATTCACCCGATCTAATTACTATATGAGAACCGCAAGCGTCGCCAGCACCAACTTTAGTTACTGTACCTACCCACCAATTACGAACATAACTACCTTGGGGAGCAGCCATGTCTAAACCGCCATGAAATTCCCAATTAGAACCACCAGTAGCTGAGGGACGGTAACCAAAACCAGATGTGTAAGTTTGAAAGTTCTCTACAGGAAAAGAAGCTGCTTTCCAACTGTTAGCTCTGGCTACTTTCTTGGGCTGCACTTCTTTGGCTGTAACTATTTCTGGCTTAGGCAATAGAGTAATTAAACTTCCAAAACAAAATCCTAATATCAACACTGTGGCTCCAGAAAGTATTACTCTTTGTTGCCTATTAATCATTTTTTTGATTCCTAAATTTAACAAAATTATTGCTTGTTTACTAATTTTCTGATTCAACAATTTTAAATCATGATTAAATATCAAAAATCTTTCAACTTTTGTAAGATAGCAAATTAATTATTTTTTTTATTATTGAATTTATATATTTTAGTTTAAGATATAGCAAATTAAATTAATCTCAATAATAATAGCACTTTTTTTTGTTTGCCAAATTTGGATTATTTTATATTTAAATAAAAAAATTAAAAATTAGATATTAATATAAATTTCTAATATATTTAAAACCAAAGTATAAATTATATCTTCTATTTAGTTAATGGTTATTACTTATTTTGAGTATTGAATAATTATGATTTTTGTTACTAAAGTAAAATAGATACATAGTAGTTGTGAGAAAAGTCTCAAACAATAAAATTTTGCACGAAGTTAGCTGACAGGGCTGGAGTAGGTTTAGCAGTCAGAGAGTTGTGAAGCAGTTGAAATATTGTTAACGTTTATGCTTAAAATTGCACAAGAGGTTTTTTTAGCATCTACTAAAAGCTAAAGTTGACCCTTGCAGGACTCCCCCAAGACATGCTGACTGAAATTTTGCCTTTCCGCTTTGAATTAGACACGATCGCGATCGCTGGAGCGAGTTTGTGGTCATTAGCGTTATATCTGGGTTTTTCAAAAGCCACTGAATGGGTGATTGAGCAACTCAACCGCTGGTTTAACTTTGCCGAGCGATCGCTTTATACCAGCCAGTCAGAATTTGAAAAAACTCGTAAAGCTAGAGAATCTCAAAACGCTTTCTACGCTTCACTATTTAGTATTGTGCCTTTCTTGGTAGCCGGCGCTTTGTTCAATTGGGGTGTAGAAATCAGTTTAGGACGTAGCTGGGGAATCAGCTTAGGCATACTTGCTTGTATTAGTTGTGGCATTTTTGAACTGGGAAGACGTAGTGGTGGGTCTTCGGATTAGGCAGGGGGATGAGGGTGTGGGAGGTGTGGGAAGAGAGGGAGGTGTGGGAAGTGTGGGAGGTGTGGGAGGTGTGGGAGGTGTGGGAAGATGGAGAAGAAATCTTTCCCCCCACACTCCCCACACTCCCCTATCCCCCCTCTCTCCCCACACTCCCCACACTCCCCACACTCCCCACACTCCCTCTTTGCCCCATACCCCCTACTTCCCAATTTCCTCAATAACAATCTGTGCTATCTTCTGGGCTGCTCCGCTTTCACCACGAACCTGACGTAGCTTGTCCCGGATATCGTCCAATTTTTCTGGATGAGCTAAAAAATCTAATACCATGTCTCCAACTTTTCGCGGTTGGAGTTTGCCTACAAGTTCTGGGACGATTTCTTCCTGTGCCCAGATATTTGGCCATGCTAATAAACCTTTGCGTCTGAGAAATACCCAGTTAATCACCTTGGCAAAGGTAGAACCAACTCCTGGCAGATTCGCCAATAAACCCGGTAAACCATCCCAAGAGCGCATAGCATCTAATTGTTGGGTAGGTAGCAAAACAATCATCGGTACTCCTAAAGCACCGAGTTCAGCGGTGTTTGCCCCCACTGTAGTCAGGCAGATGCAGCACTGTGATAACAAGTTATATGCAGGGTTTTCTTGACATAATTCTATAGTTAAACCTGTCTGTGTTTTGAGTGATGGCTTGCTTTTTCCATCCTCTGGAATTATTAAAGAAACAGTACTAATGCCAAAAGTTTCCACAAAAGGGTTTTTTTGGGAATCGCCAAAACTAGCTAAGGTTTGCAAATCCACTGTTGGAGCAACAGGAATCGCAAATTTGGTTTGGGGTCTGCTGGCGTGGATATGTTCGGCAATAGCCAACATTAAAGGTATCCCTTGGGTTAATTTTGCCGCTTTTGAACCTGGTAACAGACCAATTAAGTTAGTCACTTGTCCTTGGTCATTTGTTAATAACGAATGACTAATGACTAATGACGAATCACTACTAGCTTCTAGCATCAAATCTCCCACAACGGTAAATTTGTGGGCATATTTTGGGGAAACGCGGGCAGCAACTTGAGGTTTCATAACTGCAAAGCGGTCTATCAAGTTATGCCAACGGGCTTCCCATTCGGCGTAAACAACAGTGCGATATCCTAATTTTTTGCCAATGACCACAGGGAAAATTTGATCGCCCCCGAGAAAAACCACCACACCGCGGCTTCTCCACTCCCAATTTTCAAATGTTTTACCCCAGAGGAGAAACTGCCAAAAATGCTCTGCTGGCTGAACTCTGTCTACTTCTGGATAAGAAAGAGCGATCGCACCTTCTTTACCAGTAGCATTGGGACAAGGGGATAAAACTACAGAAATCCTCACAACAGAACGGTCATCCCCTAGTTGTTCCCGCAATGCCTTGACCACTGGACGCACCCAAGTGCTTACTTCGCCTGGGCCGTTGGAGAGAATGAGAATATCTACTGGAGTCACGTCGCTTCGCTCCGAATTCACGCATTCCAAATTCACGCATTATAATCCCCATAATTAACAATTCAAAACTTGTACTGAGCTTGTCGTTGGCGCAGCCTCTCGTAGAGAAGTATTCCTGCATTCAAAATTCAAGACATTTTCAGATGGGGATTCTTTGTTGCATCGCCTTGCACCTTTGATGCATCGCCTTGCACCTTTGTTGCATCGCCTTGCACCTTTGTTGCATCGCCTTGC
>JAVRBO020000002.1:0-22842 GCA_034531195.2 Nostoc sp. ChiSLP01 | reverse complement strand
CCGGAACTGGAACAGGCACAACTGGTAATGGAAGTGGTATAGGTACAGGCACAACTGGAACTGGAACAGGTACAACCGGTACTGATACAACAGGTACAACCGGAACAGGTACAAGCGGTACTGATACAACTGGCACAACCGGAACAGGCACTGGCACAACTGGTACTGGTACTGGGACAACCACAGATGGTACAGGTTCTGGTATTACAGGTAGTGATGGTACTGGCACTACTACAGATGGTACTGGTACCACAGGTACTAACAGAAATACAGGTGTCACCACTTACCAAGAAAATAACGATCGCGGTTCCAATTGGGGTTGGCTAGGTTTGCTTGGTCTAGCTGGTTTAGCAGGTCTGGCTCGTAACCGGGAAAAAGCCAGAGCTTATCAAGATCCTAATGAAGTAACAAGTTCTCGCTATAAATAAGCTAATTACGGGCTACACCCCCACGATTTTTTCCTCTTCCAACAAATGTAGAGACGTTGCAATGCAACGTCTCTAACCATTTTGTAGCAAACTAGCAGAGTTCACATCCAAAAATAACGTTGCTTGGGGTTGCTGGCGGAGAATAGAAGCCGGACATTCTGTAGTTATGGCTCCTTGCAACATCTGTTTTACCACATTTGCTTTACGTGTTTCTGGAGCGAGACAAATAATTTTTTTGGCTGAACAAATCGTTGGCAGAGTAACAGTAAAAGCGTATTGTGGGACAGTTTCGATATTTGGAAAATGACCTGTGTTTACTTGTTGCTGACGGTTGACTTTATCTAGTTTTACTAGTTTTACACTGTATGGATCTTTAAAATTTGCTACTGCTGGATCGTTAAAAGCCAAATGTCCATTTTCGCCAACACCAAGACAGCACAAGTCAATTGGTTGTGCTTGCAATAATTTGGTGTAGCGATCGCATTCTGCTACTGGTTGCAGCGCATCACCTTCTATATAGTGAAATTGCTTAGGAGCAACTTTTTTCTCTACACGTTCTCGCATATAACGCCGGAAACTTGCACAATGATCGGCACTAATTCCTAAATATTCATCTAAATGCAACAGAGTAATCCGCGACCAATCTACACCACCTAATTGAATCAATGCATCAAGAAATTTTAGCTGGGAATTACCAGTGGCTAATAATATAGCCGCCGTATCCTGTTCGTTGAGAATTTGCAGTAAATATTGCTGGGTGATTTCTGCAACTGAGAACGCCATTTCGGCTTCAGAGTTGTAAATCTGCACTAATAAATCATCAACGCGAAAAAACTTTGTAGCGGCTACCATTTGGTTACACAGAAGGTTATTAATAGTGTTGACTAGACCTCTTGCAAAAGTCCCTAACACCCCACCCTCAACCCCTCACCTTGCTAAGGGGCTACGGTGTACACACAAGTTTTCTAGAGTTGCGCCGTAGACTTTCGATCCCCCCAACCCCCCTTAAAAAGCAGGGGGGCAAAAACCTCTCAAAGTCCTCCTTTTTAAGGAGGATTTAGGAGGATCTACGAGGATTTTGGTTTCCTACAGAGATGTCTGTACACCGTAGTTGCTAAGGGGAGGGTAGACAAAGCGTAGCTTTGGCTGGGGTTTTTATTTTCGATTTATGCAAGAGGTCTACTGTTTAACGTGAAATTCCATCGACTTTTAGGGGTGGGATGAACTTAAATCCCTTATTTAGTTATAGAGGATATATTTTGAGATTTAAAAAATTAATTGGCGGCTCTTAAGGTTAGGTTAAGATACTACACTTTCTAAGCAAATTTATTCCCCAGTCCTTAATCCCCAGTCCCTTGTATTCACAAAAGAATAATCACTAAAAGACAAAAGCAATGTAAACTATGTAAATAAAGTTAACATTTATTTACATAATCACTAACAATTATGCTGGCTGCAATTCTTTTTGACTTAGACGGCACTATTGTCAACAGCGATCCCATACACTACCGAGCTTGGAAAGAAATGCTGCTAAGTTTCAGCATAGAAATTGATGAAAGATTTTATAAATCGAAAATTAGCGGGCGGTTAAATCCAGAAATTGTTCGAGACATTCTGCCACAATTATCACTAACAGAAAGGGAAGAATTTGCAGATGAAAAAGAGGCACTTTTTCGCAAACTTGCCTCCGATTTACAACCTGTGAGTGGATTTTCGGAACTACTAGCATGGACACAGACACATCAGTTAAAACGTGCATTAGTGACTAATGCCCCAAGATTAAATGCAGAATATATGCTAGAAGTTTTAGGGATAAAAGAAGCTTTTCATACAATCGTTTTAGCAGATGATTGTATTGCAGGTAAACCCGACCCCGCACCCTACCAAGTTGCTTTAAACAACTTGGGAATTCATGCACACGAAGCGATCGCTCTAGAAGATTCTCCTTCTGGAATTCGCGCTGCTGTGGGCGCAAATATTCGCACCATCGGTATAGCATCTACCCACAATCCCCAACTCTTACAGGAAGTCGGCGCATTTATGGCGATTCCAGATTTTACTGATTTCCAGTTGTGGACATTGCTCAACTCGCTTATCGAACCAGATTTAACCGCGATCGCTTCTAATTTTTAAGTCCAAAACCCAGAATTTTTACACTAGAGACGCCTAATACCATTCTTAATTTTGAATTGGTATTATTTGGTGTCTCTATTTATTTTTCAGCCAAAATACCGTAAATTTCCCGTTTAACTTGCTCTAAAAGCTCGCGCACGCGATTTATCCGCTCCACATTGCCGCTGCGGGCAACCTGCACGACCACACCAGCTAATTCTGTTGCAGCATTCCGCAACTCAATCAACTCTTGGGGTTTACCTGTGACGAAACTTTTGAAGGTATCCCAAGGAGAGTCTGAAGTTTCTTGTTGGGTACGTTCTGCCAAAAGTTGTCTACCCTCATCTGTAATCGTGTAAATCCGCTTACCCCCTTCCTGCGAGCTAGTTAAATAACCACCCTCTTCCAGTAATTGGAGTGTTGGATACACTGAGCCAGGGCTGAGACGACGAAAACCACCATAACGAGCTTCCATCTCTTTAATCAGGTCGTAACCATGACTGGGATGCTCGGATAACAACTCCAACAAGATGAACTTGATGTCACCCCGACGAGTCCGATATTCATCTGGCCAACCACGACCAAATACTTCATCACGAAAGTGTTTGCCATGATGTCCGCCACGCTCCTTGCGATGCTCAAACCGAGACTTGACAAACAAAAAATCATCTTCGCTAACTCCTGCCCATGCAGGTACGCCAAAGTGCGATCGAAAGTGTCTAAACATAATTCAATTTCTAATCAACTTTCTCTACTATACGATATATCGCGATATATTCCGATATATCGGAATGGAGTTTTATGAAGATTTATTGCGAGTTATAGAAACATTGGCCATTAAATACTTTGGGGCACAGCATTGCTGTGCCCCAAAAAAAGAATTTTTACAAATTGCTAATCTATTACGCTTTGAAATTGCACAATTAGTGATGCTGCTAACCCTTGAGGCTTATTAAGCTTTCACCTTAGTTTTTGACCAGACACCATTTTCATCTTCATCATATTGCTGGTGAATAGCTTCCCAAGCAGCTTGTTCAGCGTTAAACTCGTCATTTTTTTCATTGATTACAGCGTTATAGCGGTCAATGAATGTACGTTGAGCCTCACTAGAAAGGTGAGCGCGAACTTCAGGTGACAAGTCGTCTGGACTGTTGCACAATCCCGGACAAGGACGAGCCAGGGTTTTTTCAATTACCTGAGTTTCTTCACCGCCAGCACTTTCGAGGAGCAATTGGAATTCGCCGGTGCGATCGCTTGGAACTTCTGCCATCAACAAGAACTCACCAGCTTGTAAGCGGGTTTGGTAGATAGCAGCCTTATCTTCTGGCATTCCCAAAGTAGTCAGAACCGATACTAGACCGGCACCTGCGCTACCTGCGATCGCTCCACTAGCAGCCCCTAACAACACTGCACCAATAGGCCCGGCTGCCACAATTGAGCCAACAAAAGGAATAAATAATACACCCACACCCGTGAGCAAGCTGAGAAAGGAACCAAACAAGGAACCAAAAACTGCCCCTGTTCTCAAGCCTCCTAGAATCACATCCTTTTTACTAATAAAGCCAGAAATTCGAGTTTCCGACTCAAAATTTCTGCCCATGACGGAAATGTGATCTCTAGGCACACCTCTGTCTAATAAACGCCTAATAACATCATCAACTTGTTTTTGTTCTTTAAATACAGCAGAAATAGTACGTTCCGCCTGATACACTTCTGGCATTTAGATACTCCTGGGATTCTGTTATTTTTGTGTAGATACACCCAAACAATTTTTGATTTTGGATTTTAGATTAACCCCATACTTTCTAGTATGGGGTTGAAGAAAGGATTGTAGATTTTGGATTCGTTCCCCAATAAAATTGCAGAGAATTCCAGCACAGATTACACAAAAAGACTTTTCTAGGCTTTAAGCTTTGAATGAAAAATTCAAAATCCAAAATCTAAAATTCCTTACACACCTACAGGAGTTTTAGTTTCTGTTGCAGGCTCTCTACCGTCTCCCTCAAGTGCTTGCCCTTCGATAAATGAGCGCAACATCCAAGCCATTTCCTCATGTTGTTCCATCAATCCAGTCAGAAAATCCGCAGTTCCTTGATCGTGAAATTGTTCGCCAGACTGATCTACATGATCTCTGAGGTTGCGAATTACTTGTTCGTGATCTTGCACTAAATTAGCTACCATCCCTGTTGCACTAGGAACGCTACCAGCATGTTCCTTAAGGGTAGCAATTTTGAGAAATCCTTCCAGCGTACCAACTGGATAACCACCCAAAGCACGAACCCGCTCTGCTAACGCATCGATATTTACAGTCAGTTTTTCGTAGTGTTCTTCCCAAAGCTGGTGCAAAGAGCGGAATTGAGGCCCAACAACGTCCCAATGGTACTTTTTGGTTTTTACTAACAGTAAATAGGCATCTGCCAAATCTTGATTCAACAGATTAATCACACCTTCACGCTGTTCTTGTGTCAAACCAATATTAATCGCACGCATTGTTTTTCATCCCTAGACAAACTTATTAATTATTAACATCCCAAATTTTCAACACGATCTACATCAACCAAAGGGTGCATTGTCAGTTTAAATTAGTTACTATATTTAGAATTATGCCTATGTCTTAGTAGGTAGTATCCTAATTTAGTTAGATTTATTGTTTTTTTGTTTAAGCCTTAAGAAGATAAAATTTAAAATAATAGTCGATCGCTTGAATAAAATTATTTTTTTTAGCATAAATAATTAGTCATAAGTGATTTTTTACGCAATCACTTATGACTACTGAAAAATTACCAAAGTTAAGTATTAATTATCTTACTTACCTGTAACTTTGTCTAACACATTTTTGATACTTTCTTCTACTGAAGTTGAACCCTGCGAATTTTCAGGACGCTTTTGTTTGTCAATGTCAGCAGTTCCTTGAACTTCATTGAGTCCTCCCTGAGTCTTCTCTTGAGTCTCTTGAAGTCCAATTGGTGGTTTTTTACCGGCTTCGTCAGTTTCGCGCTGAATCTCAAGTAGTTGTGTTTCCCCTTCGGTAGGCTTGCTTTGGTAGCTATCGATGGCAAAAGCAGGGAAAGCACTAGATAACAATAGTAAAGCGCAAGTAAAAGCCACAACTACAAAACGTACTGGGCGCAAAATAGATAAAACAGAAGCAATAACTTTCATTTGAAATCCTCGATAACAGCGTTAACTACGCAAGACATCTACTCTATCGGCAAAGCTTATGGTCTTATTTGGTATTAGCAATAAAACTACTAAGCGATGCTTTAATCTTCAAGTTACTGAAAAATCAACCTGAAGAAGTTACCCTCGTATTTGTGCATTAACTTAGAATATGGTTAACGAGCAAGTACTCTTGGCAAGTTCTTCATTGAATGTCGAACTGACTTTATTTTTACTTTGCAGACCGTAAGGCATACATCAACCTGTAGAATGAAGTTATTACTATCTATAGTTAGAAAAAAAATCATTCTCTAGGTATATCGACTTAATATAGTTTTGGTAGGTTAATGGCTCTGAGCTACTTGTCATAAGAGAATTGGTACAAGCATCCACACCAATTAAAATTTATGCCCCTTTTACTAGTTTTGGCGTACTTGATAATCAGCGTCATAGCCGATATCGCCAACAAAAGAAAATTTCTGGACAAAATTAAATATTTGCTCGATATCTTCTAGTGTTAAATTTGATGGAATTACTTTACCTATATCATGTTTGAGTTTCTGTAACTCTTGAAAAAGATAAGAGTAATTCCGATATTTAATATCAAGTTCGCTTAATTACTTATAAATTCTGGAATACTCCACCCGCCGGCATCCTCGCCTTGCTAAGGCGAGGACTGCAATCATAACTACTTATCCGAACTTGATATAACTTCATATTTTTGTAAAGACTTCTGGAAAAATCCGAGTTGTTGTATCTAACAATCTAGAATGCAATATCTTTAATTCTGAAATCGTAAAATAATTCAAATTCCGTGACTTTTCCCAATTACCCAATTACGTCGAAAAAATCTAGCTAATGCTGATTCTTCGAGCGATAAATAAATTGGGCGTCCGTGGGGACAGGTGCGGGGGTTGCGAGTGCGTTGCCAATTATCTAAAAGTGTCTGCATTTCTTGTAAATTCATTGGCGTACCGTTACGAATTGCACTGCGACAAGCGACAGCTACTTGGGCTGTTTGTAAGTCACCTCCCAAACTCAATTCTAAAATTGCTTCGGCACAATCTTCGCGCTGCTGCAACATTGCGGGTAGGTTACGAACTACCCAAAGTTGTTCGCCAAAGGGTTCTATATCTAAACCGATGCGTTGCAATTGCGATACTTGCGCTGGTGACAATTGATAAAGAATAATTGGCGGTTCAACGGAAATTAGTTGCCAATTATCGCATAATTGTTCGTACAAAAACCGCTCATGGGCGATGTGCTGTTCTACTAACCACATCCCCCCAGGATGTTCGGCAACAATATAAGTATTACTCACCTGCGCTACAGCTTTTAGAGAGTGAGTAGTAGAGACGCGATGAATCGCGTCTGTTTTGTTATCACCGTTGGGATTTTGAGGATTGAAGTTGTAACCGCCTTTAGCTTCTGCGGCTTTGAGTAATTTACTAACTCGTGTTGTGTGGACAGTTTCTTTGAGATTGGCAGAAGAAATGCAGAGTGCTTGGTTAATTCCTTGAGTAATTTGCTCTTGCCAATAAGTTATTTCATTAAGATAAATTTCTGTTTTTGCAGGATTACGATTCCAGTTAATTCGATCTGGCGAAATGGCAAGATGGAGAAAACAAATTGGATAGCGATCGCGTGGTAATGTTTTGTGAAACGCTGATAATATTGTTTGCTCTAGTTCGGCTGACTTCACCATCCGTCCGTTAATCGCTACACGCACCCAATCTGGACGATGACGATGGCAGCGATCGGGTAATCCTACTACTAAGTTTAGTTGAGAGACGCGATGAATCGCGTCTGTACAAGAGTCAGTAGAGACGCGATTCATCGCGTCTGTAGAGGTCATCGCGTCTGTAGAGGAATTTGGAGGGTTGGGTACTTCGAGTTTGACTTCTTGCAAATCGCCTTGTCGCACTTGGGGTAAAATCTGCGGTAGTAGTTGCCCGGTTGTGGCAGCTGGGGAAATTGTGAACCATTGGCGGTCATTTTGACAAATCTGCCAGGTGACGCGGGGATGACATAGGGCGATTTGATAAATTGTTGCTTGCACGGCTTTCATTTGCTGTGCTATTGGGGGTAGTCCTTGACGACGAGATGAACAGTTACCGAAAAGATTAGAAACTGTGACTACTGTACCAGGTGCGATCGCAGTTACTTCTACTTCCAGAACTTCGCCGCCATAGCCGTACAGAACTCGCCATCCTAATTTTCCATCCCCAGGACGACTCAAAATTTCCAAATCTGCCAGATTCGTTAAACTATGTAACGCTTCACCACGAAAACCCAAGCTATTAATTTTCCACAAATCGGCACTAGAACGAATTTTACTGGTGCTGTAGGCTGTGGCTGCTTGTTGTAAATCATCTAAGTTCATTCCGCAACCATTGTCAGCGACGCGAATTCGCCATTGCTGCGGCCATAAAGAAACTACAATTCGCGTCGCACCCGCGTCTAGGGAATTTTCCACCAATTCCCGTACTACAGAGGCTAAAGAGTCGATGACCTCTCCCGCTGTAATTAGAAATACAACTTCTTTTGGTAGAGCTTGAATAGTAGATGCCATAAGTTATAGTTTATAGCTTCTGGCGACAGAGGGAGTAGGAGAGTAAATTTAATAGAAATTGTTGTTAATTGTAAAGAAACGTCAATTAAAAAGCGCCCAGATTTATCAACAAAGAATTCAGGAGTCCGGAGTCAGAATTGAGCATAAATTCTGTACGAATGGCGGATAAATAGTGAAAGTGTTACATCCTGCTGCAACGTCAAAGGTGAACAATCACTGGCAGGTGTTAATCCACATTTAAAACATTGCTGAATTCTGACTTCTGACTTCTTTTCTAATTATTTTCGCTCAGTGCCAAAACTTTAGGTGATTCAAGTTTCAGCAACCCATTCAATAACGAGGCCGGACGTTGCGTGTAAGGCCAAGCAAAAGCATGACGAAAAGCTGCATCCTGACAAGCTTGGAGTTGTTGGAAACTAATAATGTCGTAAGTTAAGAGATTTTCATATTCCCAAGGCAAACGTACATTGTGTAAACCAGCATTATCAGTACAAATAGCAATATCGACCCCAGCATCAAAACAACGGTCAAAAACGATTTTGAGTTGACGTATATCCTGTAAAGTACCAGTTTTCAAGTAAGTTGTCGGGCAAACCTCCAAACACTGCCCGCGTCTAGCTACATCGTTAAGTAATTCTGGATACAATAAGGGAATTTGAATGCCGTGACCAATTCGCATTAGGTAGGGTAACAGTTGGGGGTAACAACCAGCGGTAGTTTCAAATAAATGTCCGGTGGTGTTAACGCCCTGCGATCGCGCATAATCATATAGACTAATCCATTCTTGGAGGCGATCGGCATAATAGCTATCACCCCCAGCTACATCTACTCCACAGACATACTGCTTATTTTGCGCCGCCAAATCAATAATCGCTTTGTTCACCTCATAAGGTAAACGCGTGTGCATACAAAGAATTTGGCTAGTAACAATCGGATATTCTGGCAAATGGCTAGCTTGTCCGACGACTTGCACAATTTCTGCCATCTTGTCAATTCTGTTTGATTGACTCAGATGCTCAGGTGTCCGTAAATACGGAGTGTAACGCAGTTCCAGATAAGCCAAATTTTCAAAAATGTAAGCACCCCGAAGCAAGCGATAGATAAAGTAAGGCAAAGTCTCTACAGTTTGTACACTTTCTACCAAGGTGTGCAATTCTAAGTACTCATCTAGAGTATTGCGTGGGCGGGTGTAAAAATCTTCAAATTCTGAATAGTCAGCAAAGCGGGAAATCAATTCCGAAGAATGTCGCTCGAAATATCGCCACAATACTCTGGGTACGACCGAACCGCCCAGATGTCTATGTAATTCTGCGTATAAAGCCATAGTGGTATTTTTAGGGAAAAATTTCAATAATTGTAACAAAAACATAGAGAAAAAAATCTCTACTTGCAGCCAAATTCTGTAAATCTACGTTAATTCATGCTAAATTTTGCACCAATTTTTCTAAAAAATCCTTTGTAGTCAGGGTTTTAAGCAAAATACCTGATACCAATGCCAGCAAATGCCGCAATATTTTGGTCTGACAACAGCAAACTACTGGGATTAATTTTTACAATTTTTTCTAAATACTTCTTCCAAATCCCATCTTTCTCATCCCCGCACTCCCCAATTAACCCTCTCCAACTGCTGTTAAAATTTGTTGCTGCATTTGGATTTACTCACTTACCATGAAGATCCGCACTACCCCACCCCGGTTTTGTCTAAAGCCAAAACCGCCCCTCCCCTTGCCAAGGGGAGGGGTTGGGGGTGGGGTAAAACGCTTGAGGGATAAGGTTTGAGCTTAAGTTGACACCAATGAGCACTGTTCCCTACATCGAGGGTCGATTTGCGATGGAATAATCATTAATAAAAGCCTGAAACGACCTATGCATGTAATTCACACCATGATTAATTTGTACAGTGGGTAAGTCCTAATCTCTTTCTTCTTTCTTACCTTTGCGTCCTTGGCGTCCTTGGCGGTTCGTTTCCTTATCTATATTTTTCACGCTTCAAAGTTTTTGGCAATTTGTTTCAATCCCTAATAGGGAGTTTGATTAATTGCAATTTAGAAGTAATTGCCAGCGATGTCTTAGCCGATGTTTCAATCCCTAATAGGGAGTTTCATTAATTGCAATGAAGAGTTAAAAATCGAACTTTTTACTTCTTCTCGTTTCAATCCCTAATAGGGAGTTTCATTAATTGCAATATTTCATCGAAGAAAGCATAATGGATATTCCTTTTTGTTTCAATCCCTAATAGGGAGTTTCATTGATTGCAATGCAATCGCAATCTCAGATTCAATCTGATTAATATGCTTGTTTCAATCCCTAATAGGGAGTTTCATTAATTGCAATAGATTTGAAAGTTGAGCCAGTGCCTAAAGTAATTGAGTTTCAATCCCTAATAGGGAGTTTGATTAATTGCAATTCTACTTGTATGAAAATGGATTCTTTTACGGTCATGTGTTTCAATCCCTAATAGGGAGTTTGATTAATTGCAATATCCCTGCTTTACTGAAGATACTTTAATCCTTACAAAACAAGGTTTCAATCCCTAATAGGGAGTTTGATTAATTGCAATTTTGGAGATGGAGATGGATATATCGATTTAGCTGGTTTCAATCCCTAATAGGGAGTTTGATTAATTGCAATGAACTAAATACATGAATCACCGACAGCACATTCAAGTTTCAATCCCTAATAGGGAGTTTGATTAATTGCAATAAAGGTTGTTCGGCAATTCAATTGCAGGAAACGTTTCAATCCCTAATAGGGAGTTTGATTAATTGCAATGGTTTGTGCCATTTTGCCTTCGCGGTACATTGGTTTCAATCCCTAATAGGGAGTTTGATTAATTGCAATGAAACATTGCTAGCTTCCCCAGTTCCATGAATATTGTTTCAATCCCTAATAGGGAGTTTGATTAATTGCAATTGTAGGGATGGTATAGCAGGGAGGGGGCGAGCGAGCGTTTCAATCCCTAATAGGGAGTTTGATTAATTGCAATTATGGTTGATGATTTAAGAAATTTTATAAGCAATTGGGTTTCAATCCCTAATAGGGAGTTTGATTAATTGCAATTTAGTGCTGTACGTCTGGGTTGGACTCCAGACCGCGTTTCAATCCCTAATAGGGAGTTTGATTAATTGCAATTGTCAAAATAAAATCAGTGTTGAAGCTAAAATCAACGGTTTCAATCCCTAATAGGGAGTTTGATTAATTGCAATTCCCTCAATGCAAGTTCCAATTTTCTGAAACCGCTAGTTTCAATCCCTAATAGGGAGTTTGATTAATTGCAATTTTTACCAATTCCATTAATCTTGTTTTGCCCATCACCGTTTCAATCCCTAATAGGGAGTTTGATTAATTGCAATTCTGTTCCCATAACTCAAATTCCCCAATCAATAGGTTTCAATCCCTAATAGGGAGTTTGATTAATTGCAATGTGTGGGCAAGAGGCGATCGCTTGAAGTTTGCAAGTTTCAATCCCTAATAGGGAGTTTGATTAATTGCAATTTTTAGGGCTACCGAGTGAGGTTTGTTATCCACTCGTTTCAATCCCTAATAGGGAGTTTGATTAATTGCAATCGCTAATCGCAATCAGCCTTTAGTTCCCTGTAATTACAATCAAGTTTCAATCCCTAATAGGGAGTTTGATTAATTGCAATTTTATCGATTGGATTCAAACTTTATTATTGGGAGGTTTCAATCCCTAATAGGGAGTTTGATTAATTGCAATTTTATCTTCTCCTTCAGAAAGCGTAAAAAGCGAAGAGTTTCAATCCCTAATAGGGAGTTTGATTAATTGCAATTATTTTCTCCCGGTTTGTCTTTAGATCTTGAAGGTTTCAATCCCTAATAGGGAGTTTGATTAATTGCAATTAGCCGATACTTGAAAGGCTTGCTGTATTGGGTTTTCAAGGTGCAGTTGCGCGGATGAGTGAATCATAACACAGGAGATGGTAGTAACACCAGATGCAAATCGCTGAAACTCAGTCTCCGTAAGGTGCGCGGATGGTTTACAAGTTCTATAGTCCTCAAAAGCTTGTACGCATTAAGATGCAGCCATTTTTTGCTTCATTTGATTTTCTACAGCTGCCCATCCGCGCATTTGGCAACGAAATTAGTCTAATTGATGAAGATTACCACTATTAGGATAGGCGATCGCCTAACACTTGCACAACTTCTAACCCTCGCCTGTGCAACGTCTAACTTACCAAATCAGGAAAAACCTCTTGCACAGCGGGATGTACTAATTTATGATTCTGCACATTCACGCCTTTAGCTAAGGCTGGGTTAACTTCCAATGCCTTAATTCCCAAATTTGCCAACTGCACAACATAAGGTAATGTACTGTTATTGAGTGCTTGAGTTGCTGTCCAAGGTACGGCTCCTGGCATATTGGGAACGCCATAATGCACCACACCTTCTTCGATGTACACAGGATTTGTGTGAGATGTGGCATGTAAGGTTTCTACGCAACCCCCTTGGTCAACAGCAACATCAACTATTACCGAACCGGGATGCATTTGTTTGACTAATTCGCGGGATACTAAGGTTGGTGCCCTACGTCCCAGGACTAAAACTGCACCGATGAGTAAGTTAGCTTCTTTAACTGCGGCTTCAATATGAGCCGAGTTGCTGTAAAGGAATTCGACTCTAGAGCCAAATAAAGTTTCTAGGTAAGATAACCGCTCGACACTCACATCTAAAATCTGGACGCTAGCACCCATCCCCACGGCAATTTTAGCTGCTTCTGTGCCAACGACGCCGCCACCGAGAATTACTACTTTACCTGGTTTAACTCCAGGTACACCACCCAAAAGTACACCTCTACCGCCTTGCTGACGTTCTAGAAATCTCGCCCCAAATTGTACTGCAAGCCGACCGGCAATTACGCTCATGGGAGTCAGCAGAGGTAGCCTGTTAGCACCCGGTTGTTCTACAGTTTCGTAGGCGATCGCACAAGTGCCACAATCAATTAAATGCTCTGTTAATTGGCGATCGGCTGCTAAGTGTAAATAAGTAAATAATATTTGCCCTTTTTGCAAAAAGTTATACTCTGTTTTTAATGGTTCTTTGACTTTTACAACCAATTCCCGATTCCAAGCCGCTTCTGCTGTGGGGACAATCTCTGCTCCAGCACTTATGTAGTCATCATCTGTAAATCCAGCACCATCACCTGCTTGTGTTTGAACGAAGATGTGATGACCATTTTCTCGCAGCACCCGCACACTCGAAGGACTCAAACCTACCCGAAATTCTAGATCTTTAGTTTCCTTCGGAACGCCGATTTCCATATATCGCCTCTGATAATTTTTTTTGTTTAACTCTAGCCTGCCAATCTCAAGCTTGCTACCGATCTATTAGGCATAGCTGTATTAGAAATTGCTATTCTCTATCTTGAGCCTGTAAATTTAATCCAAATGGCTGCAAACTCTTACTCTTGACTATTGCCTCAGTATTTATACAATATATAAAGAATAGTAACAATTTATTAAAAAAGCGGTTGCTAGCTGAATTTATCAAGTCTTCTTGCCATTCAAGCATTGCGATCGCTCATCAGCTGCCAAAATAAGCTAAGGCTAAGGAAAAGTTTATTCCTTTACCTTTTATGCCAAGTCCGGTGAATCAGCGATCGTTAAAATCTCTGTACATCCTCGTGTACCCGTGTCGCTGTATCAGTCTTAATGACAAATCTTCAACTGGGCATGGCATTACTCCTTACCCAACCAATACCACAAAATCTGATATTAAGTCCCGTTTGCCGAAAAGAGGTTTCTAAAAAATGACACAACCACAACCGACAATTACACCTAAACTAGAGGAGCCGAAGTTTGGCTTTAACGAATATGCTGAGCGGTTGAATGGTCGAGCTGCAATGATTGGCTTTGCCTTGATGTTGGCGATCGAATACGTCACCAATCAAGGAGTGCTATCATGGCTGGGTTTGAAGTAGTGCCACCAACAAGCACGCAAATTGTAAGCTAGTATTTAGAGGAGTTTCAACCAGCTGGAACAACCAGTTGGTTTTGACTTCAAAGATTGATAGCGAAGTACTTCACTCTCAAGACTTTAATTAGATTTATTTGTAAATTGTTGCCGTAGAATGTAACCAACAGAAGAATCTAAATATCTATTACTGACTCAAATATGTAAAAAGTTGCAATTAGCACATGATAAGAGCGTTAATGAGTAGATTTCCTCCCCTACTCCAGAAAGTCATAATTAAATTAGTTTATGCCTTCGATGAAAAAGGCAAAATATGGGTGAGGTATTCTCGGTCAATAATATACACAAAAGGCGAACTGGAACCAATCAACCTGTGATGAATGCTGTATTACCTCGTTTTTTGAAGTCAACCTACCGCAAAGAACCACTGATCGCTATATTGATTACGATGGGACTGGTAGATGCCCTGATTGGCGGATTGGATGATAGCTGGTCGTTGTTTGCTTTTGGTTTGGGAATGGCAGGGATAGCGCTAGGCTTAAAGTTGTGGCGTATCCAGCAGCGTCGTCCTCTACCAGAGGAGCCGATAGTACAACATTACTTGCCTTCTCGTTCCTCTAGTCCATCTTTACCAATGCTAAGTGTTTCTAAGAAAAAACCACCTCTTTAGGGAGTGGTGAGTAGAGACGCCATTAGCCCAAGTCTTTCCAAGAGTTATGAGCGATAATTCATAACTCTAGAAAACTTATTTGTATATGTTTTTTTATACCTACTCAAAAAGTGAGGAAAAGTAGTGAGGAGTGAGGGAAGATGTAGGGGTAATTTCCGGCGTCGGTATATTATCCTGGCATTTATCGTAGCTGTTGCCCTTCCAGTAATGACCTGGGAAGGGTTTTATAATCATCAGGCTGATGCTGCCATTGAATTTGCACCAAATTCCGAAACTACAAATAACTTTGCGAATTTTCAGTTACTTTATACCCTCAAAGGACATAGCGGAACTGTTAAATCTTTAGCTTTCACTCCAGATAGCAGAATTCTGATCAGTGGAGGTGCAGAAAACGAAGGTATAATTCGCCTTTGGAATCCAGCAAACGGCAAAAAATTGGGGAATGTTAGCAAAGCCCACAAAACTGCCGTAGAATCTTTAGTAATTTCGCCAGATGGTCGAACCCTCGTTAGTTGTAGTACTGACAACACGATTAACCTCTGGAACGTAAAAAATTTTAAATTTAAGTTTAGCCGCTCTTTTGTAGGACATACCAGTAACGTATTATCTTTAGCGGTATCTCCTGATAGTAAAGTTTTGATTAGTGGGGCTTTAGATGGGATTCGCTTGTGGGATTTGCTACAGCAGCGGCCACTCGGTAGTTTAGCACGCTTTAACAATTTGATTTATACGGTGGCTATTAGTCCCGATGGGCAAACGTTGGCTAGTGGCGACAATAAAGGTGTGATTAAGCTGTGGAGTCTGAGTAGTGGTAAATTAATTAGTGAATCAGTAGCTCACACTAATTCTGTGACTGCCGTCGCCTTTACACCAGACGGACAAACATTAATTAGTGCTAGCCGCGATCGCACCGTTAAAGTGTGGAATGTTAATAGTGGAGAATTATTCCGCACCCTTACAGGACATAATAACTGGGTAAATGCGATCGCCATCAACCCAGATGGACAAACCCTTGCTAGTGCTGGCAGAGATGGCATTAGGTTGTGGAATATCGCTTCAGGTGAGTTAATAAATACATTAAATGGACATACAGACTGGGTAAGTGCGATCGCTTTTAGTCCAAATGGGCGAATATTAGCCAGTGGTGGATTCGATCAAAAAATCAAAATTTGGGGAATTCCAATAAAACGTAAATAACGCTTCATTAACACCAGAATATCCTCAATTGAAGAAGGCAGGAGGCAGGAGGCAGAAGGCAATTAGTAAGGCGCAGCACCACACTAATTGTTTTGCACTAAATCACAGTTTGGGCTGCGGCTTAAAGGCATACCTTAAAACTTTTTCTTCACTTATCACCTCTGCCCTCAGCATAGCTGCCTTGCCCAAAGGGCAGATAATGAATTTATAAAAATAATAATAGCGCTTACCTATAGTCAAGTAAGCGCTACTCTTTTAATTAAATTCAGGGAGAATATATAATTGAATCGATTCCCTGAGTTTTACTATTAATTAATTAAAATTTAATCCAATGTGACTTACTAGACTGCACTGCGGCGAGTTAGTAAGTTCCACAAGAAAACTGCCACAATTGCACCAAGAACTGCTACTATAACTCCGGTTAAGCTGAGAGTTGGAGCTGCTAGAGCTAAGGTTCCCGTACTGAAAAATACGCCCAGACTGCCACCAACGAAAGCACCAATGATTCCTAATAATATCGTTCCTAAGATTCCGCCGCCTTGATGACCAGGATAGATGGCTTTCGCAATGGCACCAGCAATTAGACCTAAAACAATCCAAGCAAGAATATTCATTGTTATTTACCTGATAAACGTTTCTCACCGACAAATACACAATAACAATCCCAACATTGACATTCACTCTCCCAACAGAACCAATTCTTAATACCCATAAGGATGAATTACTCTTACTTCTGACGATCGACTCGCCTAATTCCAATGGATAATAAACTGAGAAAAATCTTCTAGTACGTCTAAGACTAAAGGCTTATACAGCCATCCCAGATAGGTTGCGAACAAAAATGATGATAACGAACCGCAAAGTACGCTAAGTACGCAAAGAGAGATAAGAAAGAAGGCGTTCACAAACAATTTAGTATCGCGATAAATCCATTGCTTGTAATTGTGGTAGAGGCATCGATCGTTACCTGTGCGCCTCTATTTTAATAATTAAGCTAAATTTTGAAAGCCAAATATTAATTTGATAAGGTGAAGGAGTAAATGTCTTGTAGCTGCGACCAATGTTTAAGATCTCATCAATTAGCTTGCTTCCATTTGCCACCCTTACAACTACCTTGGCACTGGCAACAATTATTTTCTATCCATCAAAAAGTTTTTCACAAACACCAAGCAACGAGCGCAACACTGTTCCCCAAACAGGTTGTCTATCTGGGTATCCCGATGGTACGTATGGGGGTTCGCGTCCAGTTACGCGTTATGAATTTGCTGCTGGCTTGAATAGTTGCCTAAATCAGGTAAATCAAATTATTCCCGCTAGGCCAGATTTAGCAACAAAGCAAGATTTGGAAATTTTGCTCAAACGACAGAGGGAATTAAATCAACAACTTCGAGAACTCAACGAGCAAGTTGATACCCTACCTGGGACAAAATAAGCATTTAACAGTAGTTAGTTTAGCAAATATTCGTTAAGCCCGTACAAAAATGGTCGGTTGTCACACACACCAGTCTGATTGTTATTAGTCAAAATATAGTAGTGCAATATATTGCACTCTTACAAAAGCTAAATACAGAGGTAAATTATGTTTCCTTTTTGGGGTAGTACCTGTTATGGAAGCGAACCCATTTCGCACAAAGCTAGCTTAGAGCGGAAATTAAAATTCTTGATTTGGATGCGAGATGATTTAGAGTCTAAGCTCGCCGGTCTTAATGCTTCTATTGATACCATTCGCCAGCAAATAGAACGTTCAGATACAACTGTATAGAACTTAGTTCTTGCAGACAGTTGTACTGAAGCTGATTGTAACTCCTTTGTGACTGGGTGCTGTACATCGGCTGCATCATTACTGGGGTCTTTGTACAGCACTCTGTCACAAAATAGCAGCCCAAATTTTAAAAATGAAAAATATTATCTCAATTGTTTTGAATAACTGGTTAAAACCGCAAAAAGAGTCTGTTTTACTATTTGATTCAATTGCTGCGGCTAGTGACATTGCGCTTATGCTTAACGGTCAATGGGATGGCTGTAATGGTGCGATCGTTCCTAAATGCGATGAAGTAGCTGTTAACACTGCTGCCAAACTTCACAGAGCTACATGGTGTTATCAAGGTGCATCAAAAGCTGTTTTACACAGAGTAACAACTAATGAAATTTTACGCCGTTATGCAATAGGAGAAAGATATTTTGTTAATGCTAATTTGAGATGTGCAGTACTAACATCGGTAAAACTGAGTGAAATTAACCTCAGTTATGCAAAATTAAGTTGGGCAGATTTAAGTCAAGCTAATCTCAGTAAAGCTGATTTAACAGCAGCAGACCTAAGTCAAGCTAATTTAAGTGGAACTGACCTAAATAAGGCATACCTAATGAGAGCAAACCTAACTGGGGCAGACTTGCAACAAGCTTCACTCAGAGGAGCTAACCTAAGCAGCGCTAACTTAACTGAAGTGAATCTTACTGGTGCAGATTTAACTGGAGCTAATTTAGCACTATCAGATTTAAGAAGGGCAAATTTTCACCTCTGCAATTTAAGTGGGGCTAATCTAACAGGTACTAAGTTAATTGAAAGCGACTTGGCTTTTGCTAGATAATGATGGTTAAGCGATCGCCATTTTAAAAACTAGCACTTAATTTAACTGAGGTAATTTGAGTCGGGATATTTACGATAAAATCAAGGTTTGAGAGAATAGTAAATATTAGTATTTAGCCCTATAATTACAAAAATTTTTTCTTTTTTTTCAGTTCCATAGCAAATAAGACCTCTAACTCTACAGGTAGCCCAAGTTTCAGTCGGGGTTTAAATCCCCGTCTGAAATTGTCTTTAATGCGTGAATTTTGAATCCTTCCACTGCGCCTTTCGACTACGCTCAGGACAAGCTCAGTACAAGTTTTGAATTTTGAATTGTTAACTATCCATCATAAAAACTATCTACTCTCATCTCTCGCCAAATATCAGAAGGTTGCCAGCCTGAGTTACCAACAGATTGAACCAAAGGATTGTCACGTACTGGAATATAATTAGGCTCACTGAAAACTGGATACTCTGGAGTGATGAGTGGTTTCTCCTCAACCACAGGTTCGGAAAAATTAACGCTCTCACCTTGAAGAATCTGGTCTTCGGCTTCTTCCATTTCCTTCATCTTCTTCAGGGTTAGCTTTTCAGATTTTTTGATGATTTTCATATATGCTAAAGGTTTGGAAAAGTGGTCATAAAAAAACAGAATCTGGACGTTGATTCTTTAAGAGGCTGATGTAGCCTTTCAACAAGGTTCAGCCAGATCTATAGGATACTGTGATAGAGTTGAGTACTGAAAAATTGCACAGAATAAATACAATACACCAAATTTGTGGAAAATACGAGTACTCTACTGAAGAATTTATAACAGGCAAAAAAAGGATTATCCGCTTACTGTTCCTTTAGCTAGCCCCATTCAAGATAGTCTAGGTAATAGACCTCTTACAAAAGTCCAAAAAGCACTTTTGTGGGAAAAGGTTAAGGGGAAAGGGAAAAGGGAAAATACCAAACATGCACCCCTTTTCCCCTTCCCCTTTTCCCGACTTCTGCAAGAAGTCTAATGTTGTAGCGCCAGAAAAGTTTCAATTAAATTTCCTGTTCCCTGCTGTAACTTTTAACTTATTACTCCCGAAAGCGGGTGCAGTATTGTTAAATGAAAGCTATGCCTAGTTTCAGTTTTCAGATATCTTTCTTGTAAGGGTTGCCACTGCTGCCAGGATTGATAACGATTTTCAGTTAGCAAACTAGTAAGGGTAGGTAGCTGAGTTTGAATTTCTGACTTGAAAATATCTTCAAGCCACTCACCTAATACCACGCTATCTTGCATCGTACCCAAAATTTCTTGCATATTTTTGACTTCTGTGATGTAAGCCGCGTAAGACTCACCATATAAGTCAGTAAATAACTCCATTTGGTAGCGTATACGTTTAGCTTCTTTTCGCAAACTATGTAGAACTTCGCCTTCAGTTGTCAATTGTTGTTCTATCTTTTCTCGTTCCCAGTTTTTCTGAATTTTTACCTCTAATTCCACAAATTCCGTGCCAATTAGCCAACCCGGATGCAATAAAAAATTACTCACTTCCGGTAAAAGTAAATCTGGTAGTACTTGCTGGATAGTAACTGATGCTAAAGGTTGATAATTAGGTTTCTCCAACCAGTTTTCTAATGATTCTTTCAAAGACTTGTAAGGTTCATCCTTTAACGTTTTCTGCACGCTTGAGAGTACGTCTTCACGTTGTTTGGCCAAGGCTGCAAAAGCTGTTTCCAGCGCTCTTTGCTCCTTACGAGGTAAATTTGGTTTATAATTATTTTCCAAACTTTCTTTCAGTACGTCTAAATCTCTGAGACTACCAAGACGACGAGCTATTTTTCCGATACTGCGATCGCTTACTGGTTTGGGCAAATCTACCGCTATGCCAAACCTGGTTACAGCTGTGCGTAGACGACGCATTCCGACTCGCATTTGGTGAAGTGCTTCTGGATCTTCATCTTTCTTCACTGATTTTTCCCACTTCAAGCTTTTCTTAAAGTGTTTTTGAATCGCTTGGTAGGCGTAGTCCCCTAGAGTTTTTACCGTGGGTTGTGTGGCTAATTTCATAATTAATCTTAATTAAATACCTAATCAGGTTATTGCATAATAGCATTAGTTAAAAAATTGCACTTATTTTTGATATTATTATTAAATAAATACTAGTAAATTATTATTATACTTTTGATATAAAGTAAGTATTTCTATCAATTATACAAATATCTATCAAAGGTATAAGTAGTAAATTATCCTTATGATTTGATATTAATAATAGTTTTTCTCTATTTCATAGAGAAGAGATGTTGAATTAAGCATTATAGCAGCACGATAGATATTTTTGCAACTATCGAGAGCGTTCAAAATGTCAAACTCACAGCGGCTTAATCAAGTTTTATTGACTTTTGTCGATAATTTTAAAGAGCATAGACAACAATTATCAGCGGTGCTACTAACACACCAGAAGTATTTATGGTTGGGGTCAGATGAAAGTTCAACAATTGAACGTTTGTCTTTAGTTGATGCTGATAAATTTACAGATCATCAACAATTTAGAGTAGCAGAATTTATCAGCTTACCTGCGCCAGAAGACCAAGAAATTGATATAGAAGGACTCGCTTACAGCGATTATTACTTATGGTTTGTTGGTTCTCACAGCTACAAACGCAAAAAACCAAAACCCGACAAAACCGAGACAAAAAACCTTAAAAGGCTAGCAAAAGTTGAATCAGAACCCAACCGTTACCTCTTAGGACGGATTCCTTTAATAGACGGGAAATTATTCTCATCTTGCCCGCACCCCCAAAAACCAGATGTGCAGTTAAATGCTGCTAAGTTAGAGGTCACCAATCAGGGTAATTTACTGATGGCAGCTTTGACAGAAGACTCTCATTTAGGCTCATTTATTAAAGCAGCAATTCCGGGAAAAGATAATGGCTTTGATATTGAAGGCATAGCCATCCTTGGAGATCGGATTTTTCTTGGTTTGCGCGGCCCTGTATTGCGGGGTTGGGCTATGGCGCTAGAAATAGAGTTAGAAGACTCTAACCCTGGACTTTTGAAATTGAAAGAAATAGGCGAAGCAAAGGAGCTATATAAAAAGCATTTTATCTGGTTAAATGGTTTGGGAATTCGGGATTTGTGTGTGGATGGGCCAAACTTGTTAATTTTAGCCGGGCCAACAATGGATTTAAATGGTTCGGTGCAACTTTATCGCTGGAAAAATAGTGTAGATTTACCAGAAAATAGCTTTATTAATCCAGATTTTGTACAAGATATTTACTATGGAAATCGGGAAGATCGCGCTGAAGGAATTACACTTTTTCAAGATGTCATTGGCATACCTTCGGTATTAGTAGTTTATGACTCTCCAGCAAAAACTAGGTTGGTGGGTGATGGCGGTGTGATAGCAGATGTGTTTGAGTTGCGATGATGTTAATTTTGGATTTTAAAGATTGGTAGAGATTGCTTGTACAGGACAGGTGGGAATACATTGTTCGCAAACAATACAACGCGATCGCGTGAATGTTAACTTAGATGTCTCTGGGTTGAGAGTGAGGGCTTCTGTAGGACAAACCCCAGTACACAAACCACAGTGGACACACACATCTGGATCGATGGCAATTTCGCCTAAAGTATGAGAAACGTTAACATGGCGCGATCGCATCCACTCGATGGCCGCATCCAATTGATCGATATCTCCCGATAGTTCTAATACCAATTTGCCAATTTGATTTGGGGCAACTTGGGCGCGGATAATATTGGCAGCGACGTTGAACTCTTTAGCCAGTACATAAGTTACTGGCATTTGTACGGCGCGTTTGGGGAAGGTGAGGGTTACTCTTTTTTTCACAGGTTTTGCAGAGACTTTTTTCTGTTGTAGCGTACCCAGAGTTTTATGACTTCAAAGCTTATTAAGTAATTTGAGTAAATTATCTATTTCTGTTTTTTTGTCATCTACCATAAGATATATATCGATACTTCAGATAAATACTCGATAAATAATTTCTGAGTTGGGTTCAATAACTAACTTCAAACTCTAGATGAAAGATGATTTTGGCGTTGGATTTGGTTCTTTAATCAACTTATTTAGTACTTACGCATTGACAGTAAAGACTAAATATGAGTGCTTTAAAAAGCACATCTGTCGTAGGGGTACAGCATTGCTCACACGTGTCAATTTAAGCTCAAACGTTTATCCCACATGCGTTTTACCCCACCCCTTAATCCCCTCCC
>JAVRBO020000001.1:0-48345 GCA_034531195.2 Nostoc sp. ChiSLP01 | reverse complement strand
TGAACTGGATTAACGAGTATTTGAACTGGATTCATCCACCTCTGAACTGGATTAACGAGTATTTGAACTGGATTCATCCACCTCTGAACTGGATTAACGAGTATTTGAACTGGATGAATCCACTTCTGAACTGGATTAACGAGTATTTGAACTCCGTTAATCACTCTCTACAAATTTAGTGGGTAGAGTAGCATAGCTTTACGCTCCTACAGCAATCAGCGATTATTCAATTGCTATAAGAATATCTACCTATTATGCTGCGGGGAAATTTTTTGTTGGTTATTCCCACACATCTATATAATAAGAAAACATCTCTCATGAGCTATAGCGATATTTAAAAACGTATATATACATACAGACAGTAAATCATAAAAGAAAATAAAGAAACTTGTTTTTTGCCGAGTCCAATATTAAGATACTAATAGTAATCCAATATACAGAAATTGCACTTTTATCCTTATCTAATCCATGTTTGAGTGCATTTGAGTACAGCTTAATAAATCTCAAAATATAGTGAATAAATCTTTGCAAAGTCTTACAGGTAAAGTTTCTTGTAGCGAGTACAGAAATTCTTAAACCCTGCCCTAAAAATACCAGTACCCCTATCATTAAATACTAGTACCCCCACCCCAAAAGAAATTTTGAATTTATTTAAGGTGGGGGTTTTGGCGTTTGAGTACAACCTTAATAAATCCAATAAATCCAATCAACATTGGGTTCGCTATGGAGTTGGAAGTGGCCTGATATAAGCATAAAAATAGCAGATGGCTCTTTTAACCAGATAGACAGTAGCGATGCAACACTCCTTAGACAGAATTACGAATCCTCAAACTCTGAAAATACAGGATTCAAAACAGAAATCCTTGCTCAAGACATTACTCTCTGGAGATTTTTTTGAGCCATTATTGAGTGATTTTCGCATTATCTTTGAGCGCGACCCAGCTGCACGCAATTGGCTAGAAGTTGTGTTTTGCTATCCTGGATTGCACGCACTGTGTTTGCATCGTGTTGCTCACTGGTTACATTGTCGAGGGGTGGCTTTTATTCCCCGCTTAATTTCTCACTTGGGAAGATTTTTAACCGGAATTGAGATTCACCCAGGTGCAGAGATTGGGAAGGGTGTATTTATCGACCACGGAATGGGAGTAGTGATTGGCGAAACTGCGATCGTGGGAGACTATACGCTGATTTATCAAGGCGTCACCCTTGGCGGAACTGGTAAAGAAAGCGGTAAGCGTCATCCTACAGTCGGTAAAAATGTTGTGGTGGGTGCGGGTGCGAAAGTTTTGGGTAATCTGCAAATTGGCGATCGCGTTCGCATTGGCGCGGGTTCCATTGTTTTGCGGAATGTCCCCAATGATTGTACTGTGGTGGGAGTTCCCGGTCGAATTATTTCTCGCGATCGAGGCGCCAGCCTTTCTCCTTTAGAACATGGAAAGCTACCCGATGTAGAAGCAACGGTGATTCGTTCTTTACTCACGCGCATCGAACAACTCGAAAAACAACTGCAAGCTTTAGAAGTCAGCACTCAGGAATCAGGAGTCAAGACTAAGTAGTTATTGGTCATTAGTCATTCAAGAACAACTGACAAATAACAAATGACAAAGGACAAACCACAAATGACAAATGATACTTTAGGCGAACAAGTTTTGCAGATTCCTTTGAGCGATCGCTGGCGAATCCATCACCGTTTGCAAGAATTAAAAATTAAGAGTTCCTGTCTTCCCGATGGTTCTTTACGGGTGCAAGTCAACAATTTGCTAGAAGCAATTCTAATTCGGAGTACGGTTATGCAATTTCTCGCTTCTCGTCATGAATTAGTCGAATGGCTAGAGCGTTGCTGGCAATCTAGTGGTGAGTTTTAAGTCATAAATATTGTTGAAAAACCTAATTTAGACAATATTAATCTTGAATTCATCACACAAGCATAGCTCTTTGCTCTGATGCATAAATATTGAAGAGATTTAGAAGTTGAAGTTACTGTCTGCTAGCAAATTCTATTGCAAACTGAGAAGAATTCAGAAGTTAGAAGTTAGGAGTTAGGAGTTAGGAGTTATTTTCTTTCCTCTACCCTATACTCCATACCCAATCCGAAAATAGACAGGAATTTCTGATTTTTAATTCTTTTCCAACTGAAGAAATTGAAAGTTCAACTATGCCAACTCGTAACAGAGATATTCAACTCATCAAATTCTTGCACCATGAACTTGAACTTTCAAATGCGGATATTGCTGTAGCGCTACGACACCGTGAATTACAAAATGGCCCGTTACCGATGCTTCTCTGGCAGTATGGTTTAGTTAACTTAGACCAGTTAGAAAGGATTTTTGACTGGTTAGCAGAACAAAGTTAGCTAATTTGTAACTGAGAATTTAGAATTCAGAATTCAGAATCCAGAATTTCTAAGGCTTGCATGGCCTTAAGCTCTTAATTTCAAGAAAGTCAAGCTGCTTCACTCCAGTAATTTTACCGCAATTCTGACTTCTGAATTCTTGCATTTGTACCGAGACTAAACTACACACCAATACTATACAAAATCTGAGGTTTCTGAGATGATTACTACATTAATCGCTGGATTCTGTCTTTTAATTTTTTCCGGATTTGCTAATAGCTATATTAGTTATTTGCTACTCGAACAAATTACAAGCGACCTCGGTAAAAAAGATTAGTAAATTATACCAATTTTTGGTTCTTTGTCATACAGATGTGATGTTGCTAAATGAGCAATAATTTAGGATCATGTATCCTGTTTATGTATTGTGATATTTTTAGCATTTACCATCACTGGGAATAGTAGAGAGAAAGGATATTGAGAATACTTCCAAGAGAGGGATATTTGCAATGAATCAAATCATAATTAATGACACTACATTGCGTGATGGCGAACAAGCGGCGGGCGTTGCTTTCAACTTAAAAGAAAAAGTAGCGATCGCCAAGTTTCTCGATGCCATTGGTATCCCCGAATTAGAAGTTGGGATACCAGCAATGGGTGGTGAAGAAACACAGGCGATCGCCGCAATTTCTGACTTGGGTTTGCAAGCAAAACTCTTGGGGTGGAACCGCGCTGTCATCTCAGATATTAAAGCTTCCATCGCCTGCGGTCTCAACCGAGTGCATATCGCCATCCCCGTCTCTGGTATTCAAATTGCCACTAAATTTCACGGTCAGTGGCGGGTAAGTCTACAAAAACTCAAGGACTCCATCAGCTTCGCAGTCGATAGCGGGCTTTGGGTAGCAGTCGGGGGAGAAGATTCTTCTAGAGCCGATGAAAGCTTCCTTTTAGATGTAGCACTTTGGGCCCAAGAATGGGGTGCATCCCGCTTCCGCTTCTGCGACACCGTAGGAGTTCTCGACCCCTTTAGCACCTACACAAAGGTCAAGCATCTGGTTTCGGCTTTGACGATTCCTTTAGAAATTCACACCCACAATGATTTTGGTCTAGCAACCGCCAACGCCCTTGCTGGGATTAAAGCTGGAGCCACATCTGTGAATACCACAGTCAACGGCTTGGGTGAAAGGGCGGGAAATGCAGCCCTAGAAGAAGTTGTCATGGCCATCAAACGCATCTACGGGGTTAATTTGGGAATTGACACATCTCATTTACTGGGACTGTCTCAACTAGTTGCTTCTGCATCAGGCGCCCAAGTACCACCTTGGAAAGCGATCGTTGGTGAAAACACCTTCGCCCACGAATCCGGAATTCACGCCCACGGCGTCCTGCAAAATCCCCTCACCTACGAACCATTTGCCCCCGAAGAAGTGGGTTGCGAACGCCGCTTAGTAGTAGGTAAACATTCTGGACGGCATTCAGTTTCAAACTTACTAGAACAACATGGAATTTTCTTAAACTCACAAGAAACCCAGTCAGTTTTAGACGCAGTGCGCCATCAGTCAGTCAAGAAAAAACGTAGCCTCACCACAGAAGAAGTGTTGAATTTGGCCAGAGAACAGAGGTATTCTCATGCAACGCGATGAATTAGAACTAGACTTACCACCCGCTTTTGAAATTGGTGAAAAAGTCAGGCTTCGCAAACTAATTAAAAACGATGGTACCTTTCCTGGTAAAGAAATCGGCCAAGTTTTAGCTAAAAAAGGAGATATTGGCTACATAGCAAGTATAGGCACATATTTGCAGAGTTCCTATATATATGCTGTGCATTTTTTAGAAACAGGAATTGTCGTCGGCTGTAAGAAAAAAGAACTAGAATCTGTTGAGGAGTCTCATGAAAGTAATGCTACGCGTGAATGATGCCGGCACTTTAGTAGTCTACGTTGCGAAAAAAGACTTGGAAGAAGAAGTAGTCAAACAAACTGATGGCAGCGATGGTAAGATTTTGACCTTAGCAAATGGCTGGGAATTAGAATTTCGTGAATTACCAGACGTAGCCAATTTACCGCAAACTGTGGAAGCAAAACGCCTCGCGTAAAAAAAAGTTAGGAGTTAGGAGTTAGGAGTTAATAGTTAAGAAATAGGAGTTATCAATTATCAGGTGTGAGTGGCTTAAGGTTCATAACTCATAACTTATTATTCCTAACTCCCAACTCCCGACTCCTAATTTTTCATTTTTAACTACTCACTCCCAACTCTTAAGTCCTAACTTTTACCTCCTAACTCTTCATTTTTAATCAATCATGGGTAAGAAGTATTTTACGTTATCAGAATTGAAACTTGAAGGACAGTTTTTAGGTTTTGTTGGTGCAGAACCCAAGAAATATAAATATTTGCAACTGGCAGTTTCAGATGGAACTATGGAAATCAAATTGCCAAAAGAGTTGCGTCGTTCTTTGAGTTTGTTGTTAGTTCCTGGTGAAGAAATCCGCGTTTTTGCTTATAGTGAGTTAGACTCACATACAGGTGAAATTCAAATCAAAGCCTGTCAAGTCACGCCAATTGGTACTTGTCCAATTCAAAATTTGGCACTTCCACCCAAAGCCAAAATTATGGTGTGTCAAAAGTCGGGTTGCCTCAAGCGTGGCGGTAAAGGCTTATTATCAGAATTAGAAAAAACTTTGTGCGATCGCGGTTTATTAGACAAAGTTACCATCGAACATACCAGTTGCCAAAAATGTTGCAGCAGCGCCCCCAACTGTGTTTTACAACTTGGTAAAAAGAAATACAAGAACATTCATCCAGAGGCGATCGCATCTTTGTTAGAAACTCATTTAACAGAAGATAACTAGGCTTTCTCTAGCTATTTTTCCAAAAATACACAACTTTGTAGGGGTAAAAATTTTATCCCTATTTGTCGTTGGTATTGTTTTTTTTTGCTTCCTTGTCAAACTACATTAAGATAAAAATAACTCTGCATTCTCATAGCTGTCATGAGCCTCACCACTGCTAAACGCTTTACCATAGCTGAATATCACCGTCTAGCTGAACTCGGCTTCTTTAAAGAGAATGACCGAGTTGAGCTAATTAATGGTGAAATAATCCAGATGTCAGCAAAAGGTAAACCGCACTCTGTTTGTGAAACACGCCTTGAGCGAGAATTATATAAGCTAGTGGGCGATCGCGCAACTTTGCGAGGACAACAGCCAATTACTTTATCTAATTACAGTGAGCCTGAACCAGATAGAGTAATTGCAAAAAATAGAGATGATGATTATCTAGCAAATCATCCCAGCCCATCTGATATTTTACTTTTAATTGAGATTGCTGATTCCTCCTTAAAATATGACCAAGAGGAAAAGCTACCTATTTATTCACAAGCAGGTATTTCTGACTATTGGATATTTAATTTAGTAGATAATTATCTCGAATGTTATAGTGAACATTATCAAGATTTACAAGGTAAATTCGGTTATCGTCGTAAGTTTATTTATCTCCCAAATGAATCAGTTAATCTGCCAGCTTTCCCTGATTTAGTTTTGGATTTATCCAAAGTATTTCCAAAATAATTATCTGGGTTAATGAGGTACAGAGATGTTACAGCACTTTTGAGACAAGTGAGGTACACCAATTTTAGGGATGCTTTTTAAACTTTGAATTTGATTCAGTTGCTGTACCTCATAACAACATCATGCACGTCCAACTGGTATCTCACGATCTTCCTTTTCAAATCAATCCTTCCATCGCATGTTGCAAATCATTCGTCACATCAGCAACAGCTTGCCTAGCGCCCAAACGATTCTCTTTATATGCTGGGTAACGTTCAGAAATAGATATAGGTTCACCTATAGTTATTTTGACTTGTTCTTTTCCTAATTCTGGACGCGAGAGAGCTTTATTGCCTTGAATCCTGGCAATCATTTTCCATAAAATTAGAGTTGTTTCCGCAAATCTTTCTACTGTTGGTTTTTCTTTAATATAATTACCAGAAACCGCTACAAAGCTTTCTACTAAACGCATGTGCCACATCCGTGCATTCGCTTCTTCGGCAACGCGATCGCCTAAAGATTTTTCGACAGTAGATACTCCTTTAACATCCTTAAATTCTTCTCTAAAAATATAATTCCAACCAGCTTGTTCTACTCGCCGACAGCGGTCAGTTAAAGAACCTTTGGACTGCAAATCAAAATACTGTTCTGATATTAACAGCGCAGCATTTAATAAAGCTTGTAACCGAACTGCCAATGCTTGATTTCTATCTGGAATTTGCTCTGCAACAGTCTTGGCATCTGGTAGTTTTTGATGATAGAAACGCGTGTAAAATATTTCCATCAACGAAAGTAAATGTTCTGCCAAAGTTAATAATCGGGGATAAAGCGTTTCTACAGAAGCAACATTACCTGATTGTGGTGAATTCACAGGTAAACCACTAGCCGCTTCCAATTCACTTAAAAGATTAGCGATCGCATCCCAAGGAGCATCAACGTAACTATATTTAATCCCAACTGGTACAATTAAAACCTGTTCGGGGCGTCCAGCTTTTTGCAAATCCTCAGCACACCAAAAGCCTAACTGGGCAATACCAGGTTCCAAAGGGCTGATAATCTCTGATAATCCATTGGTAGCACCTTCTGGTGACGCAGCCATTGGGAATTTTCCATTAGCAAACAAGTCACGCGCCGAACGTAACCCCGTCCAGTCGGCCTTACCCCGCTGAATCGGAGTACCACCCAACTGAGACATCACCCAGCCAATATGAGAACCAGCCCATAGAGGAATACCGCGATCGTAGATAAAATGAGCGTGAATCGGAAGTTGTAACGCTGTGCCTTGCGATCGTGCTACCTTTGGCACGAGTTGAGACAGCAAGTAGCCCAAACCAAAGGGATCGTCGGTTTTAGGATGGCGAAAAGCCAGCAAAAACCGGATTTTACCCTCCTGAAACTGGCGATAGAGATCTACTATAACTTCCACGTTGTCTGCTTCAATTTTGGTAATAGGCGTTTGCCATTTGATGAAACTTGGTAACAACAGATGAACAACTCTTAAAAATAAGGGGTTGAATGCTGGAGGAATAAATTCTAAAGGTGGCTGTGCTTGATAAATTACATTAGACAAGGTTGTTTTCTCCTGAAGTGATTGGGGAGTGGCGACTGGGGACTGGTGACTGGGGACTAAGGACTGGGGACTGGTGACTAGGGATTGAGAAGTAATAATTTTTTTGAACTCTCAATACTCAGTACCCAATTCCCAATCACCAATCACCAATCACCAGTCTCCACTCACCAGTCCCTTTGTACTTTATCCTTGATAATTCATACTCTTAGTTGACATAGAAATTAGCGATTTTGGAAAGGTAATAAACGATGCGACTATCACAAATGTTATTCGTTACACTGCGGGACGATCCAGCTGATGCTGAGATTCCTAGCCATAAATTATTACTGCGTGCAGGTTACATTCGTCGCATCGGTAGCGGTATCTATGCTTATCTCCCCTTGATGTGGCGGGTACTGCAAAAAGTTTCTCAAATTGTGCGCGAAGAAATGAACGCTACAGGCGCACAAGAATGTCTTTTGCCGCAGTTACAACCTGCTGAGTTATGGAAGGAATCGGGACGTTGGGATACTTACACCAAAGCTGAGGGAATTATGTTTTCCCTAATTGACCGCCGCGAACAACAATTAGGATTAGGGCCGACTCATGAAGAAGTCATCACAGCGATCGCTCGTGATATGATTCGTTCCTACCGCCAATTACCTCTGCATCTCTACCAAATTCAAACCAAATTCCGCGATGAAATTCGTCCCCGCTTTGGTTTGATGCGCGGACGCGAATTCATTATGAAAGACGGTTACTCCTTCCACGTTGATGAAGCCAGCCTCAAAAAAACTTACGACGATATGTATAAAGCCTACAGCAATATGTTGCGGCGTTGCGGTTTGGCTTATCGCGCAGTGGAAGCTGATTCTGGGGCAATTGGTGGTTCTGGTTCCACAGAATTTATGGTGTTGGCGGAAGCTGGCGAAGACGAAGTTCTCTACACTGAGGATGGTAAATACGCTGCTAACGTAGAAAAGGCAGTTTCTTTACCAGCCGATATCGAACCCTCACGGTTTACAACCTACGAAAAACGCGATACACCTGGAACAGAGACGATTGAAACAGTTTCGAGATTCCTCAAATGTTCTCCCACCCAAGTAGTGAAAAACGTCCTTTACCAAACAGTTTATAACAATGGTATGACGGTGTTGGTTTTGGCGAGCATCCGAGGCGACCAAGAAGTTAATGAAGTCAAGTTGCAAAATGAATTGACCAAATTAGCTTCTAACTATGGCGCTCAAAGTATTCTCAATTTGAGCGTACCAAATTCTGAAGCACAGCAAACATGGGCAGCGAAATCTCTGCCTTTAGGTTATATTGCGCCAGACATCGCAGATGAGTATATTGCCGCAAATAAACAAATTCATCCTAAATTTTTGCGCTTGGTGGATCGAACAGCCGTTGATTTAAAAAACTTTGTTACAGGGGCGAATGAAACTGGCTATCACGTTGTTGGTGCTAACTGGAACGAGCAATTTAAATTACCAGAATTAGTAGTAGATGTGCGGAAAGCTAGACCAGGCGATCGCGCTATCCACAATCCAGAACAACTCCTACAAAGCGCCAGGGGAATTGAAGCAGGTCACATCTTCCAATTAGGCACTAAATATTCCCTAGCAATGGGAGCAACTTATACCAACGAACAAGGTGAAGAAAAGCCGCTAGTGATGGGTTGTTTTGGTGTCGGTGTATCGCGTTTAGCCCAAGCTGCCGTAGAGCAATCATACGACAAAGACGGGATTATTTGGCCAGTAGCGATCGCACCTTATCACGCCATCGTCACAATTCCTAATATTAATGATGCTCAACAAGTGGAAATCGCCCAAAAACTGTACGCGCAACTCAATCAAGCGGGAATTGAAACCTTACTCGATGACCGCGATGAACGAGCCGGAGTCAAATTCAAAGATGCAGACTTGATAGGCATCCCATACAGAATTGTAACCGGACGAGCGATCGCCAATGGCAAAGTCGAAGTTGTAGAAAGAGCAACCCGTAAATCCCAAGAAATTCCCATTGATGAAGTGATAACTACACTCAAACAGTGGGTTCAAGAGGCAATAGGCATAGGGCATAGGGCATAGGGCATAGGGTATAGGAGAAGGAGGAAAGGAAAGATCTCTGTTTTCCCTTTAACCTTTACCCTTTTCCCAAAGCGTTGCCATGTCCCCAGTCCCCAAAATTTAAACAATTCGACAGTGACGGACTACAAGTGCAAATTCTAAAATTGAATTAGGAACTTGCAGGATTAAAAAATAATCCTCTGTAGAGGCACGAAGCCTCCTCTAAATTGTGGGAAACTCTCCACTTGTCAGTATCGTCTTTAACCAGGCTGCTCCTCACATAACTACCATCTCAGCCCTCAGTCAGGAAGGTTTTGAACATGAAAGACCAACAAGGATCTAATCGTATTTCTTCAGGCGTAATAGCAGCTGTCGCAGCAGCAGTTGTAGCGGTAGGTGGCGGTGTGGCTTGGTTAACTTCACAATCTAATAATACTCCCACACCATCAAAACCCTCTCAAGGTACTGACCAGCCAGCAAACCCATCAACTAGGCAGCCAAGTAATGAGCAAACTGCTAACGTTTACTGGCTTAGACCAAAAGATAAAAATATTGCTTTGGTTCCCCAGCCTGTAAGAGTAGCTAGAGTAGCTGCTGTACGACCTAACCAAGCTTTAGAAGCAGCTTTTGAAAGCTTGTTAGCAGGCCCAACAGAAGGGACAGATTCTACAACTATCCCCAAGGGAACCAAATTATTGGGTCTGAAAGCGGATAATGATGAAGTTCGCGTTAATTTATCTGAAGAATTTACTAGCGGTGGTGGTAGTGCTTCAATGATAGGTCGTGTGGGACAAGTTGTTTATACTGCGACAAGTTTAAATCCAAAAGCCCAAGTTTACATTGACGTGAACGGTAAACCCTTGGATATTTTGGGCGGTGAAGGTATAGAGTTACAACAACCACTAACTCGTGAAAACTTTGACAAAAACTATCCGCTTTAAAAAAGTTAGGAGTTAAGAAGTTAGGAGTGAGGAGTGAGGAGTTTTAACTCATAACTCATAACTCATAACTCATAACTTTCTTAGACTTATCGTTTGCTATTCAAAACGCGAAAATTACGGGCTTGCTGTTCTAACCTTGTGGCGAGGCGATCGCAAACCCGATTACACAACTCAAAAATCATTTGATCTTCTACCCTGTAATAGGCGCAAGTTCCTTCACTGCGGCGGCTAAGGATTCCTGCTTGCCACATTATCTTCAGGTGCTTTGACACATTTGCCTGAGAAGTCTGTGTTGCCTCTACCAACTCTTGCACGCATTTTTCTTCATCCCGCAGCAAGTGTAGCAGCCGTAGGCGCATTGGCTCACTTAACAGGCCGAAGTATTCAGCTACTTGTTGCACCACTTCTGGTGGTAAAGGCAACGTTTGTTTCATCAGGATTAACCCGCAAGGATTGAAAGTTTTAACAATGACTCACTTCATAATATAGATTAATACTTAATCAGGGTTAATTCGCATTAAAGGTTGACCATATTCTACTGGTTCACCATTTTGGAGAAGAATTTCCATCACTTGCCCGGAGACTTCGGCTTCGATTTCATTCATCAGCTTCATGGCCTCAATGATACAGACTGCTTGACCTTTGCGGACGCGATCGCCCACTTCTACGAATGGTGCTTCACCCGGTGCAGGAGCGCGATAAAATGTTCCCACCATAGGAGAAGGCACCTCTACTAATCTCTGGTCAATGGTTGAGGGGGGATTGACTGACAACTGTAATTGCCCTCCAGTTGCAGCATTATCAAACAGGCGACCTGTCGCCACCTCTGTTACCTGACTTGTAGCCACCTGGTTTGCCGTAGGTAAACCCGATGACAAGCCCGAACCTACCACACCGCTTAAGGTCGTTTGACCTACCGACAACATATGATTGCCAATGCTTACAGCCTTACGAACTGTTAGTTCAAAGTCATCGCTTTTGAGCGTGACTTCTGCAATGTCTGTTTGTGCGATAGTTGCCAGTAGTTGGCGGATTTCATTAAAGTCCAATGGCACAGTTTTTATTACCTCGACCTATCCGTAAATTAGCATTTTTAAGTGTGGCAGGGATTTAATCCCTAAATAGGGATTGAAATCAGGATTTGTTTAGGATTGGAATCCAAACTTATTCCCTGCCTAAATATTTATCGTCACGGGTATCAATTTTGATACGCTCACCTTGGGAAATAAACAAGGGAACCATCACAGTTGCACCAGTTTCGAGAGTAGCTGGCTTAGTACCACCTGTAGCGGTGTCACCTTTTACACCGGGATCTGTTTGCACAACTTCTAGAACCACAGAGTTGGGCAGTTCCACTTCTAGGACTTGTTCGCCCCAACGAATGACGTTAGCTTCCATACCTTCCTTGAGATATTTTACGCGATCGCCAATTTGTGATGCGCTCAATCTGCCTTCTTCATAGGTTTCCATATCCATAAAGACAAACTCATCACCCTCTTTATAGGTATGCTGCATTGTCCTTTTTTCTAAAGTGGCTTGGGGTACTGTTTCCCCTGCCCGGAAGGTTTTTTCCACCACACTCCCATTCTGAACATTTTTCAGCTTGGTTCGTACAAAGGCAGAACCTTTTCCTGGCTTAACGTGGAGGAATTCCACCACTCGCCATACAGATCCATCTAATACAATTGAGACACCAGGTCGAAAGTCGTTGCTGGAGATCATGAAACTTTCAAGTTTTGGAAGACAATCGGCATTTATTGTACCCTTCAAGCGGAGTAATTAGTTATTCATTTTGGGCATTGGGCAAGCAGGAAGTGTGGGAGGGGTGGGAGGTGTGGGAGGATAGGGAAGAAATCTTTCCCCCAATACTCCCCACACTCCCTCATCTCCCCAGTCCCCAGTCCCCAATCCCCAGTCAACACTCTGCACTGGGCACTCCTACTGTGGGAAGATTATTGATGGGTTACGTCCAGTCAACAATATCAATGCTGCATTTGAGTTATTCCATGCTTAACTTATTAAAATCCTGGCTGAAGAACAGCCTAATGGCAATACTGCTGGTAACAATATTTTTAGGCATAACTACAGCTGGGTGGACTCCCTCTAGTAGCGCCGCGCTGCCAGCTGGCAACGCAATTACAGACGGTAATGCTTTGTTGCGGTATGCACTCCCGATAGATAACAAACCTGTGCGGCAACTACAAGCCAGTTTAGAGGACATTTCTAGCCAACTGCGGGCAAATCGGCGCTGGGGTGCTGTTTCCAAAGACATCAGCCAAGCATCTCGCATTCTCGATAAACCCTCCCAAATCCTAGCAAGTGTTCCCGAAGAACGCCAACCCCAAGCAGAAGCTTGGATTAACGAATTAAAATCTGGCGTGCTTAACTTGCAAGAATTGGCGAATACCAAAGATAAACAACAAATTTTGGAACAGAGAACTAAACTGTTGAATCTCATTGCTCAGCTAGAAGAGTCAATGGTGAAAGAATTTCCCTTTGAAGTTCCCGCTGAGTACAGTAACCTGCCACAACTTAAAGGTCGCGCCACTGTGGAATTAAAAACCAACAAAGGCAACCTCACCCTTGTAGTCGATGGTTACAGCGCCCCTGTGACTGCTGGTAATTTTATAGATTTAGTGCAGAAGGGTTTTTATAATGGCTTAGAATTTACCCGTTCTGAAGAATCTTACTTTCTGCAAACTGGAGATCCACCAGGAAAAGAAGTCGGCTTCATTGACCCGAAAACAAACAAATACCGCGCTATTCCTTTAGAAATCTTGGTCGAAGGTGACAAAGAACCTACCTATGGCATTACCCTAGAAGAAGCTGGTCGTTACATTGATATGCCAGTTCTACCTTTTTCCGCTTTTGGTGCAGTTGTTATGGCTCGTCCCGAAAGTGAAGTGAATGGAGGTTCTTCGCAATTTTTCTTCTTTCTGTTTGAACCAGAACTTACTCCCGCCGGACGGAACCTATTGGATGGCCGCTACGCCGTTTTTGGGTATCTCACTGAGGGCAAAGAAATTTTGGATAAACTGAAGGCTGGTGACAAAATTGAATCAGCAACAGTAGTCCAAGGTATAGAAAATCTGGTTGAACCGCAAGCAGCGTAAAGATGAGGGAGTGTGGGGGGAAGGATTTCTTCCCCATCCTCCCACACCTTCCACACTTCCTGCTTGCCCCATACTCTATGCCCAGTCCCCTAACAGAGATTCCCAGCGGTAAATATCCGATCGACTGCGATCGCTATTTCTGGAAAAGTCCGCGATACAATTTGCTGGTCGCCAGCAAACACAGTCTCTTCATAAAATCCTTCTTCCAGCAACAGCACAGAAATCTTTTCGTTTAAGGGGTCTACAATCCAATATTCTGGCACTTCAACTGCCGCATACTCAGACCGCTTATAACGATAGTCCCGGTTGATAGAATCTGGACTGACTACCTCTACAATTAGTAATGGTGGTGATTCAAAGACTGCTGATGCATTGAGCAATTCTCTTGCTTGCTGCTGGGTTACCACAGACAAGTCAGTTAACCTAGACTTATTTTTCCCCGTCCTCGTCCCAGTTTCCCGAAAAGTTAACCAAGGTAAACTCAAGCGCTGAATTTCCGCTATAAATGCAGTATCTAAAAAAGCGACAATCAAGAAATGTTGAATTGTAGGGGGATTCATTAATTCTAGTCTGCCATCTACTAGCTCGTAGTGAAAACCACTGCCATCATCATAAGCTAAGTACTCTTCAAATGTGAGCTTTGTTACTGGTGTAGAGACCATTCCAACATCCCCCTAGACGATAAGTTTATCCTAACTTGAGGAAGTGGGGAGATGAGGGAGCAGGGGGGGCAGGGGCAGAATAATAACTCCTCACTCAACAGTCACTATGCCCAATGCCCCATAACCAATGACTAAAGTCAAAGATATTGGCGAACAAGGCCTTTTAGAAAGATTACACCGTTTCTGTCCCCCAGAAATTATTGGCGATGATGCAGCAGTATTGGTCACAGCACCAGAGCAATCTTTAATCGTCACCACAGATGTGCTAGTTGACGGCGTGCATTTTAGCGAGCTCACCACTTCCCCAGAAGATGCAGGTTGGCGTGCTGCGGCTGCTAACTTGTCAGATTTAGCAGCGATGGGTGCTTTTCCATTGGGGATCGCTGTCGGATTGGGGCTTCCTGGAGATTTGAGCGTGAATTGGGTTGAAAGCTTATACCAAGGAATGACACAATGCCTGCAAAAGTACAATACCCCAATTGTTGGTGGTGATGTGGTGCGATCGCCTGTGACAACTTTAGCAATTACAGCGTTTGGTCAAGTTCACCCCAGTCGAATTATCCGTCGTTCTACTGCTGTTGTGGGAGATGCGATCGTCGTTACAGGTGTTCACGGAGCTTCTCACGCTGGCTTACAACTGCTTTTACATCCCGAATTAGGGCAAAACCTCAGCGATGAACAAAAGACGGTTTTAATCGGCGCACACCAGCGTCCCCAGGCACGATTAGATGTCTTACCCATCCTCGAAAAAATCTTAAATTCCCAATCCAAAATCCTTCGACTGAGCGAAGCCGAAGTCCAAAATTTAAAATCCAAAATTCCTGTCGCTGGTATGGATAGCAGCGACGGTTTAGCAGATGCTGTAATCCAAATTTGTCGCGCCAGCGGCGTTGGCGCGGTCTTAGAACTCAGACAAATTTCCTTACCAACAGCTTTTAACCATTGGCTTACACCAGAGCAAGCTCTCCAATATGCTCTCTACGGCGGCGAAGACTTTGAATTAGTACTGTGCTTACCACAAGAGTCAGCATCAGCTTTAGTCAAACATCTTGGTGAAGGTGCTGCGATCGTTGGCACAATTACACCAGGTTCAACAATACTATTGCACGACGAACAAAAAAAATTCCCCGACCAAATTCTCACTCTTAGCCGGGGATTTCAACATTTTGGTGATTAGTTTTTTGTCTTTAGTTATTTGTCTAAAACCAATGACTAATGACTAATTACTAATAACCAATGACTAATGACTAAATTTATTGCCACTTCTCGGCTACCAATTCGGCTAAATCCAAGACTCGTTGGCTGTAACCCCACTCGTTGTCATACCAAGCCATAACTTTTACTAAGTCATTGCCCATAACCAAAGTTAAGCTAGCATCAACAATTGATGAAGCGTCAGTACCTTGATAATCTGACGAAACTAGTTGTAGTTCGCTGTAGTCTAAAATGCCTTTGAGTGGCCCTTCTGAGGCATCTTTAAGGGCTTGATTAACTTCTTCAGTAATAGTACGCTTCTCAACTTGAACTACGAAATCTACCATTGAAACGTTCGGGGTCGGTACGCGTAAGGCAACGCCATTCAGCTTGCCTTTAAGTTCTGGGATTACCAGGGCCACTGCTTTGGCCGCACCAGTAGAGGTGGGTACAATGTTGATGGCTGCGGCTCTCGCCCGTCGCAAATCACGGTGAGAAGCGTCTAGTAAGCGCTGGTCACCTGTGTAGCTATGGGTAGTAGTCATCGAGCCTTTGATGATGCTGAATTTATCGTTCAATACTTTGGCAATGGGAGCCAAGCAGTTGGTAGTACAGCTGGCGTTACTGATAATGTGGTGTACGTTGTGATCGTAGTCATGATGATTCACACCAATCACAAAGGTGCCATCCTCATTTTTGCCAGGAGCGGTGATCAGAACCTTTTTGGCTCCAGCATTCACATGCTTGAGCGCTCCTTCTTTGCTGGTAAATACCCCCGTTGCTTCGATAATTAGGTCTATTTCCCAATCTTTCCAGGGCAAGTTTTCTGGGTTGCGATCGGATACGCACTTAACGGTCTTACCGTTAATGATGATGGAATTATCATCGGCAGTAATGTCAACATCCTTTAACTTCCCTAGCATTGAGTCGTACTTTAGCAGGTGAGCATTGGTTCTAGGATCTGATGTGTCATTGATGGCCACAAGGTCAATCTTGCTATTCTCTCTACCTACCCAGCAACGCGCAAAGTTACGTCCAATACGTCCGAAACCGTTGATTGCAACTCTAATCACAGTGTCTTGCCCTCTGTATTTATGCCTATATGTTGATATCGTTGACCCCAATCATATCGCAAAGGGGGGGATCGCTCATAACCATAAAGTGCCAGATCAATAAAAAAACACATAATTTATTCAGATTTATTTGAAGTAAAGATTATTGTTGGCAATATAAGATCTGACCGATTCCGGGACTAGATAGCGAATTGAGTGGCGTTCTCGGCAAAACTTCCGAATTAGACTTGACGAAACTCCTACTAAAGGTATATCCAGGAATTGCCAATCAATTATATGTGAGTCTTTGTTTAATTGTTCTTCGACTTGCTTGCAGATTAACTCGCTTTGAGTTATAGTCTCACCACCTAGCAGTCGGGGTGCAATTAACCAATTACACATTTGTGCTAGTTCGTGTCCACGGTACCAATGAGGTAAAGTTTGGAAAGTATCCAAGCCTACAATCCAGTACCAGTGAGTATTTGGGTAACAAGTAGATAAGTCGATCAGGGTGTTAATAGCATAGGAAGTCCCAGAGCGTTTTGCCTCCACTAGTGAGACAGTAAACGCTGGGTTATCTTTTGTAGCTAATTGCAGCATTTCTACGCGATGCTCAAACAAAGCTGCTTCTTTGTGAGGAGGATTTAAAGATGGTACCCAAATTACCTTTTCAAGGGATACTTGATGCAAAGCTGTCTCGGCTAGGAGTAGGTGTCCCCAATGAATTGGATCGAATGTGCCACCAAAAATTGCTAGTTGCTGCATCCAGTTACGCTTGGGTTTTATGCAATTGAAAAATAGTTTCATTACCAATGTACTATTGTACTCAATTCTCAAAGTAGACTTGATGCAATTTAAAATCAGTTTCACTAACAATGTACTATCGTAGTCAATTACAGTAAGGTAGCTAAAAATATGTATTTGTCATTACAAGAATTTCTGTCCCGATGCGACCAAAATTTTGCGAATAATCTTAAGAACAGTTCAGAAATAGCAAAAACCTCCAACCAAGGTAAAATCATTCTGAACTCGCAAAACCAGAGCAGAAAACTCATCCAAGCATCAGGCATGAATATAACGCAGGAGTAATTATGGTAAATAACAAATTCCTGTTATGATACGCGTGTCATTTGTGATTTATGGTGTGGTGTGGTGTAAGAGGAGCAATAAATGAGTAATTCTGTAGACTTTAGTGGTAGACCATTTCATTTCATTGGCATCGGCGGTATAGGTATGTCTGCTCTGGCATACGTTCTCGCCAAACGTCAATTTCCAGTATCAGGTTCGGATTTACGTCCAAACCATATTACGCACAAGTTGGAATCTATCGGCGCTCATATTTTTGGTAAACAAGAGGCAAGTAATCTCGAATTCTTTCGCCCCCAGGAATCCCAGACCGTAGCATTAAATTCACCAGAAAAATTAGCTGCTACTACTAACTCAAAACTGCCTCAAGTCATTTGTTCAACAGCAATTAACACGAATAATTTAGAATACAAAGCAGCTCTGGAATTAGGTTGTCCAATTTTACATCGCTCAGATGTACTAGCAGCCTTGATTGCTGATTATTATAGTATTGCAGTGGCAGGAACCCACGGGAAAACTACAACCAGTAGTATGATTGGTTATATGTTACTGCAAGCAGGTCTAGACCCAACGATTTTAGTTGGTGGTGAAGTCAATGCTTGGGAAGGTAATGCTCGACTGGGACAAAGCCAATATTTGGTAGCCGAAGCAGATGAATCAGATGGTTCTTTAGTAAAACACGCTCCAGAAATTGGCATCATTACCAATATTGAACTCGATCATCCCGACCACTACGATACATTAGAAGAAGTAGTTGACATCTTCCAGACATTTGCCAAAGGTTGCAAAACTTTGGTAGGTAGCATTGACTGTGCTACAGTTCGCGATCGCTTGCAACCAACAATCAGCTACAGCTTACACTCAGATACTGACGCCGACTACACTGTTACTAATATTGACTATCGTGCTGATGGCACCACAGCTTTAGTTTGGGAGAGAGGCAAAGCTCTAGGCGTTTTGAACTTGCGCCTGTTGAGTCGGCACAATCTCAGTAATGCCCTAGCAGCAGTGGCTGTTGGTCGTGTCCTGGGCTTAGAATTTGGAGAAATTGCCAAAGGGATCGCCACCTTTGAAGGATCGAGACGCCGCTTTGAGTTTCGGGGTGAAGTTGATGGTATTACCTTCATCGATGACTATGCTCATCATCCTACAGAAATTCGTGCTACTCTGGCGGCCGCACGTTTACAGGCAAGACCAGGACAAAGAGTAGTTGCCATCTTCCAGCCCCATCGCTATAGCCGTACACTTACCTTTTTAGAAGAATTTGCCCAGTCCTTTAGCCATGCTGATTTGGTTGTGCTGACTGATATTTACAGTGCAGGCGAACCTAATTTAGGGCAAATCACTGGCGAGCATCTAACAGCGGAAATTGCTAAGCAACACTCCCAGGTAGTTTATCAACCATCTTTATCCTCAGTACGTGATTTCCTGCTACAAACACTGCGTCCGGGAGACTTGGCGCTGTTTTTGGGCGCTGGGAACTTAAATCAAGTCATTCCTGAAATGATTGCAACGCTGCGTGAGCCTGCTAAAGCCACATCCTAAGCGGGGACTTTGTGAAGTTCCATTTCTGACCAAAGCACCCCTTTCGTAACGGTTTGATGTTAAGTCTAATACCGTAGTTTTACGGTAAATAAATGTAAAAAATTTACCAATAAAAAGTAAAAATGACCATTTCCCAGGCAGTTGGAAACGTCTGCACAGCTTCTGCTTTGAATACAAAGAAACAACAAACAGCTAATTCGGTGGAGAACGAGGTAATTTACTTACCCAATACTGATTGTGCGATCAAGTCCCAGGCTTACTTGTCGGCATTTACTTCTTATAGGGTTGGGGGAGCAGCCCAATGGTATGTTGCCCCTCGAAATATAGAAGCACTGCAAGCAAGCCTTAAATACGCAAAAGAACGCGATTTGAGAGTGACAACATTGGGGGCAGGTTCTAACTTGCTGGTGAGCGATGGCGGCATATCAGGGTTAGTGATTGCTACCCGTCATCTCCGCTTCAGCCACTTTGATCGTGAAACAGGGCAATTAACCGTTGCTGCTGGAGAATCAATTCCCAGCTTAGCATGGGAAGCCGCATCATTGGGATGGCAAGGATTAGAATGGGCTGTTGGCATTCCTGGCACAGTCGGAGGGGCTGTGGTGATGAATGCAGGGGCACATAATAGCTGTATCGCAGATATGTTAGTTAGCGCTGAGGTTCTTTCACCTGACGGAACGCTGGAAACTCTCACCCCCGATCGACTAGGTTATAGCTACCGGACTTCATTATTACAAGGTGGCGATCGCATAGTCACCCAAGCTACCTTACAGCTCACACCAGGTGCAGATCCAGCACAAGTTGTAGCAATCACCAAGGAACACAAAAAACATCGGCTAAACACCCAACCATACAACTTCCCCAGTTGTGGTAGTGTATTCCGCAATCCCAAACCTTACAGCGCTGGCTGGTTAATTGAACAAACCGGTCTTAAAGGCTACCAAATTGGTGGAGCGCAAGTAGCACAACTCCATGCTAACTTCATCGTTAACCGTGGTGGGGCAAAAGCTAGTGATATCTTTTGTCTAATTCGCCACATCCAACATCAAGTACAAGAGCGTTGGTCTATTCGGTTAGAGCCAGAAGTGAAAATGCTCGGAGAGTTTCAAGCTGCTTGTGGATAGGGAGTGTGGAGATGGGGAGATGGAGGAGCGTGGGAACTGTGGGGAAATAGAGAATTTATGCTTCCCTCTACTCCCACACCCCATGCCCCATGCCCATAACCCTATGCCCCTTGCTTATTGGCTACTGCCCACTCCCTATTGCAAAATGCATTAATTATTGGTAAAAAAATAGGCAAATTACTTACCGCATCTATAATTGAATTTGATTTGTTATTCAACGCACACGCGTAAAACCAATTATGACAGGTAAAGGACAAGGATTCGGCTTTGGCTTAGGAAAAATGAAGGAATTAGCTGAAGCTTTTAAGAAAGCACAGCAAGTTCAAGAAGGCGCAAAGCGACTCCAAGAAGAATTGGAGCAAATGGAAATTCAAGGAGAGTCTGGCGGTGGTCTGGTTAAGGTAATTGTTAGTGGTAACCAAGAACCCAAGCGAGTGGAAATTTCTCCAGATGCTTTAGGAGAAGGTGCAGAGGTACTCTCCGATCTCGTAACCGCAGCAATGAAAGAAGCCTATAACAAGTCCACAACAACGATGCGGGAACGCATGGAAGACTTGACCAGTGGACTTGAGCTTCCTGGATTTCAATAGTCAGTGGTCATTAGTCATTAGTCATTGGTCATTAATCATTGGTCATTAGTCATTGGTCATTAATTTGAGACACGGCAAATGACAAAGATAAAGGGTAAACGACAAATGACTATTGACAAAGGACAACAAATATTTATGTCTTACAAACTTTTGTTTGTCTGCTTAGGTAACATCTGCCGATCGCCATCGGCAGAAAATATCATGAATCATCTCATTGAGCAGGCTGACTTGAGCAAACACATCCTTTGTGACTCTGCTGGGACATCTAGTTATCACATTGGTAGTCCACCTGATAGACGCATGAGTGCTGCGGCTGCTACAAAGCTGGGGATTAAGCTGCGTGGTCGCGCACGCCAATTTCAAAAATCAGACTTTCAAGACTTTGATTTAATTTTGGCGATGGATCGAGAGAATTATGACGATATTCTGACTCTCGATCCAACTGGGCAGTATCATCACAAAGTGCGTTTGATGTGCAATTTTTGCTCTCGACACAGCCTCAAGGAAGTTCCAGACCCCTATTATGGAGGCCAAGAGGGATTTAATCAGGTGATTGATTTATTGATTGATGCTTGTGAAGGTCTGCTCAACTACGTTACCAGCCAAAAACAAATCATTTAAAGTTATGAGTTAGGAGTTAGGAGTTAGGAGTTAGGAGTTAGGAGTTGGGAGTTGGGAGTTAGGAGTTGGAAGTTGGGAGTTAAGTTTTTCACTACTCACTACTACTTTTTGACTCTTTACTTCTAATTTATCACTTCTAACTCCTCACTCTTAACTCCTCACTTTTATTCGACTAGACCGTGCTTAATTGCAAAACGGACTAGTTCTGCTCGGTTACTGGTTGAAGTTTTTCTCAATAAACTACTAACGTACTTTTCCACTGTTCGAGGACTCAGATGTAGCTGATGACCCATTTCGGCATTAGAAAGACCATGAGTTAATAGTTCTAAAACTTCCTGTTCTCTATGAGTTAGGGATGAGTGTAAGTGGGGTTTCTGAATTTGAATGGACAGAGAATTATGAGTGTCCACTGTTTTTGTAGAAGGGGACATTTCCAAACTGTCTTTATGAGAAAAGCGGTACTCCGATTGAATAATTTGCGATCGCTCCAAGAGATTGCGGATTGCTGCTGCTAACTCTTCTAGTTCAAAAGGCTTGGGCAAATATAAATCGCACCCCGACTGATAGCCCAAAATTCTTTCTTGGGTCTTAGTTCGTGCTGTTAACAAAATTACAGGCAATAGACGGAACATAGGTTGTTGACGCACCCGGCGCACTAGTTCATAGCCGTTCATCTGTGGCATGACGATATCCGTAACAATCAAGTCAGGATGATACTCATCCACCATAAGCAAAGCTTCTTGACCGTCATTAGCCGTAATCACAGAGTAGCCAGACAGTTCAAGATAGTCGCTAACAGACAGACGAGTGCCCAGATCATCATCCACTACAAGGATCTTCAAGGGCATGGACAGTACACCCCTAACATTTTTTTACTCAGAAATTTGCTTTTACAGCTCCATCAGTGAACACAGGCAGTAATAGTGTTCTTATGTTTCATACTATGACAGGATTACCAGCTAATGACTGCCTCAGGGTTGATTTATAAAGAAAGTATTAAAGCTTAGTCAGGGTTAACGAAATGTAACTCAGCTTCGATTTCCCAATATTTAGGAGGCATACACAGCTTTGTAATTTGTAACAAGTCATTAATAAGCTAGAGTAAATGCTCACCATTATGTAAATTAATATTGATTCCAACAATAATTTTTCAGTAGCGATCGCCATAAATATCCTTTCTCCTTTGTCACCCTACCCCTATCGGGAAGCAAGCTAGCAGGAGCGTCTCTCTAGAGTTCCGCACCCAGGAAGCCTCAGCTTAGACTTCTAGTGTTTGTCTTTTGTCCAATGACCAATGATTAATGAGTAAAATCTAAGTAATTTAAAGTAACTGGAAAATTTTAATTACAAAATTAGAAAAGCTAAATTATTAATATACAGTTTAGCATTTATAGAGGTTATAAAATACACCTTATAATTTATAAACTAATCCAAACAATTTTTTAGGTACATTTCAAGTACAGAAATTATCAATGAGCGACAAGAACGAAGGTTACAAAGTTATTAGCGACAATCGTCAAGCCCGTTATTTGTATGAAATTCTGGAAACTTACGAAGCTGGAATTCAGTTGACAGGAACTGAGGTCAAGTCGATTCGTGCGGGCAAGGTCAATCTCCAAGATGGCTATGCTTTGCTTCGCGATGGTGAAGCATGGTTAATCAACGTGCATATTTCTCCTTATACAGCTAGTGGGCAATATTTTAATCATGAACCACGGCGTACACGCAAGTTGTTGCTGCATCGCCAAGAACTCCGCAAGCTAATTGGTAAAGTAGAACAGCAAGGTTTAACTTTAGTCCCTTTGAAAATGTATCTCAAACGAGGCTGGGTAAAAGTGAGTATAGCGCTTGGCAAGGGTAAAAAGTTGCATGATAAGCGAGAAGACCTCAAACGACGCCAAGACCAGCGCGACATACAACGGGCGATGAAGAACTATTAAGATTAAGGGGGAACAGGGAAATCTCCATAACTAAAATTAATTGAACTTCGTGGCTTACGCAATCTGGTTTTAAATATTTGGATTTTTGTTCAGAAATAAATAATCGTCTTTACCCTTGGATACAGGGTTAATTCTATCCCTGTTCCCTATTTCGGCCGGGTTGGTGCACCTTTGGCCCAGGGTAGAGCTTGATAGGTTTGGTAAAATTCTCTCATCAGAGTAAAAAATTCATTGCTGCAACAGGCATTTTGTATATCTACAGCGTGATTTGTGAAAATCCTTAGTTTCTAGCCGCAGATTGATTTAGCAAATGTTGAAAGTCGATACATTAGTTGGTAACTTTGGATAGCATCAGGGATTCTTTAAACGATGAAAAGTAATTTCATTACAACTGTTGGCGCTGGCGTTCTCAGTTTGAGTATGGGAATTTTGCCGTTAACTCTATCTGCACAAGCTCAAACAAATACCGATACTGGAGCTACTAGTGCTCCAACGACTACAACCACCTACGATCGCAATGATAATGGTTTTGATTGGGGTTGGTTGGGATTACTTGGTCTATTTGGCCTAGGTGGTTTGGCCGGTAAAAAGCGTGACGATGAGGCAACCCGTTATCGCGACCCCAATGCTACAGGGGCTACTACCTACAGAGACTAATAGAATTTTGTGTTGGGAATCATTTCTAAAATTCCAAAATTGTCAGTTGTCATGAAGAAAACAACTGACAATTTATTAATCTTTAGCTTGCAGCGAATTCTGAGTTAGATGAATTTGTCTGGTTTTGAGCTAAGGGTGTCCAATAGCTAGCAATTAAGGCAACTACCAGCCACCAGAGGGTATTGACTTCAGGACGATACCAGACAGTATCTACAGTGCCATGAGCTAGCATACCCAACAAAATAGCGATCGCTCCAATTAACCAAAATCCCTCTACATTTCTGAGTTGTCGCAATCTTCGCATTTGCAAAAATGCTGTATTAAATGCCACAATTATCAGCCAGAGAAAACAGGCTAAACCAACAAATCCAGTTTCTACAGCCACCTCAAGCAAAATTGAATAAGCACTCAAAGCAGTGTAACGAGGGTGTTGGTAGAGGGGGTAAACTTTATTAAAAGAGTTGTGACCAGGGCCAATACCGAGAATCGGGCGATCGGCAATCATCTCAAAAACAGCATCCCAGACATTGCGGCGAAAATTATTACTGCTATCTTGGCGATCGGCAAAAATACTAAATACCCGCAGGCGCACTGGCTCTACAAATATTACTGCCAGCAGCAATACACCTATTAAGCCTCCTAAAACGATCGGTAGCGACCAAGTACGCCAAAAAGGTGGCATTTCTATACTTTTCCAATAAACCAGCAATGCCATCGCAACTAGAATTGACACCACCAGTCCAATCCAACCGCCACGACTAAAAGTCAGAACCAAGCAAGAAGTATTGACAATAAACATGGTTAATGCTAAGGCTTTTTTGAGCCAGCCTTGCCATGCGAAAATTGCCACTAAGCTAAAAATGACTGCTGGTAGGAGGTATCCAGCCAATAAATTGGGATTGCCCAAATAACTGTAGACTCTTGTAGTCTTAGACAAAGGAGATTCAGGGTCAACCCAAGTTGCTAATGCTGTGGCTCCAAAAAACCATTGGCGCAAACCATACACGCCGACAATTAACGAGACGTGCAAGTAAAGGGTGATAATCCAAGACCGGAGGCGAGGCGACCTCAATACCCTGGCACAAAGGGTAAATAAGAGCAAATACAGGCTCAAGGTTGCTAAATCATTAAGGGCAGCCTTTTTGACTGGTGATAACGCTGTTGCTGCTGCGGCAATTGCCCAGTAGAGCAATATCAACAAGTGAATGGGAGTAACTAACGAGACATTAGTTGTTGATTCATCTGATAAAGTCAACAGCAGCCAGAATCCTGCACAAGCCACCAGCAACAAACCGATTAACGTACTCGAAGTAAATGGTGCAAGGGCATACACCAAAGACAGTAAAGCAGCTGCTATCGCATCTCCCCACTGTATCAAGACGCTGGTTTGCCGCCAAGAACTCAACAGTCCCACCATACGGTGTACGTAACTGCTAGCGAGATATTCTTTGACGGGTAAAGATGATAAGGTAAATCGTTGCCAGACTAAATTCATAAAAAACATTGCGATCGATTAGCCTGCCTATGCAGAACTTGGAATCGATCATAATGCGTATAGCGATAAAAAGGTAATAACGTAGATTACAAGTTAGTGATGGCACTTTTATTCATCGCCATCAGTTTCATCTTTAATTCCAAAACCTTTCAATTAATACTAAAAAAGACAACTGTTGATTAACCCTTCATCTATTTCATGCACAATTAATTATTGGAAATATTTTCTGCTAATTTCCAGTTCTAAATTATTATGGCTTGCAATCAAACATCGCTAATTGCTTGTGGAGAAGTTGCTAGTTGTAATGGTAAAGAAAGTACGTAACGATATCCTGATTCTGGTGAACCTTGAACTAAAATTTGTCCGCTATGCAACTCTGCAAGCTGACAGCTTAGCAACAGACCCAAGCTTTCACGAGAAAGACTTCCACTGCTTTTAGCTAAATTTATATCTGAATTAGGAGCAAATAAATTTGAGTGGGAATCACTCAAGTTTTTTAACTTGTCCACTGCTACTGGCGAAATATCTGGTTGCTCCTGACTTTCTTTGCGGGTATTGTAGCTTGCTACTTCACCTGTCAGTTCCAGTAATGATAAAGAATTCAAGCGGAAGTAGGGATCGACTTCAGTAATACCATCTCCCAGCCAAGGATGGGACACCCAAATAGTAACATTGAGGCTATCTTCTTTATAAGAGACATGAATGCGAACAACACTACCTGTAGCCGAAAGTTGAATCACACTAAAAATCAGGTGATACAGGATTTGCCGCACCTTGTCTTTATCTAAAGGCCAAATACGATTGCGTCCCGGCTCGATAGACAGGCGAATATCTTGGTCTCGGCGATTAGCCGCTTCTTCTAGAGTATTGATAGCCTGTTGACAGAGCATTTCAATATCCACAGGAGCTAAATTTAGCACAGCAGAGTTGTCATCGATGGTTCCTAGTTCGGTAATTTCGTTTACTAGAGAAAGTAAATACCGACCGCTGTGTTGGATAATTTCCAAATATTCTCTCTGTTTACTCGTTAAAGGCCCGTAAATTTCACGTCCCAGAACGCTAGCCATGCCAAGTACTGAAGTTAAGGGGGTGCGTAACTCCTGAGTTAGCTGTTCTAAAAGTTGCAGTTTCAGTTGCTTGGTAGAAACATCACTTTCTAAACTAGATGCAGCGATTTTAATCTCAGTGTTACGTTCGTCGCTGAGTGAAAATATAGGAGCCACAGGAGTGCTTGATTCGAGTTTTCCTTGCAGGAGTCGGTTACGCTCAAATTCACTCATGCTCCAACGAGCTATGATTTGTAAAAACTCAATATCTCGGTTTGTAAAATTGCGCGGTACTAAATCCATCACCGCCAATGCACCTAAACAATTTCCTGAAGCATCAATCAGGGGCGCTCCCAAGTAAGCACGGATACCATATTCCTGCACTAACTTACTGTTAATCAATGCTGTATCTGTAATTTTGTGCGTATCATTAATGACAAATATTTGATAACTCTCCACTACTTGGCTGCAAAAAGATTCTCTGCGTGAGAGTTGGCGACTTTGTGCCAAATGATTCATTAATCCCAGTCTAGATAAACCAACTGCCGACTTAAACCAGTGACGTTCTTGATCTACAAATCCCAAAATGGAAATTGGTGCTTCCAAAAAGTGGGCAGCAGTTTGAGTGGCTTCTTCAAAAACCGGAATTGTTTCTGGTTGCCGTAAACCTAGATCTGACAAAGCTTTAAGACGTTGCTGTTCTCTTGTTTCTTGAGAAGTCCAACCATCCTTTAAGGCAAATAATTTGTTTTCAGGCTCTACCATTGCCACTGCTACCTTAATAATTTCTCGATACTGTAAATTGATATATGCCCTATTTCTGGGTTATCAATTGCTATTTTTAAGCATTCCCTAATTTTGCCTCTGACAAACAAGTTTGAGGCAAAAATTTTTTACCTCTTCGATTAAGTCGGCTACGGAGTCTCTGCCAGTTACTATTTACTGGTACTGAATATTCTCTATCGATCGCTGTTGTAGTCTCTATTACTTGAGATTTCGCAATCAGACTGCGTTAGATTTTGATTCAGCTAGGGTAACCTAACCTTAAGGATACAACAAAGAGTCTATGATTCTTGATGTACTGAAGGGAAATTTCTGTTACCATGTTTAACGTAATTTTACTTAAAAACAACTAAATAAATGTAATTTTTGTTAGCAAAAATTACTGATAACAGCTACTACGACTGCACCGAATTCAAAATTCAAAATTTATGCGGGGAAGTTGAGGGGCTGTATAGGAGAACCAGCAAAGTTTTTTGGGTTCCACACAGTAACGACTGACATCCGGCTTTTTAGCTCAAAACAAATGGCATCTGATATTGAGAAACTACCTTACTTTCAACAAGCTACAGGCTTTCTGCAAATTTCCAAAATCTGACGCTTTCTGGCTGATAGAGAGTTGATTTCTAGCAAACAATACAAAATAGTTTATAGAAATACATTAAACCTATTACAATTTAACGGGGAAAACTCTGCGTCATTTTAATTTTTTCCATAAAAATAATTTGTTGCCTTGGCAAACAACAGCAGCAAACTACATGAAAAATTTTAAATTTATTTTGGAACAAGCCACAAATAAACACAAATAAATGGAGAATCTGAGGATAACTGATAATGAATAAAATGGGTACTAGAGTTCCTTTTGTAGACCTGAAGTTACAACACCAACCAATTCAAGCGCAATTGCAAAGTGCAATCCAATCTGTTTTGGAACAAGGGGATTTTGTTTTAGGTCAAGCACTTTCAGATTTTGAAGCGGCATTTGCGGCTGTGTCTGGGGCAGAATATGGAGTTGGTGTGGCATCAGGAACAGATGCGATCGCCTTGGGATTGCAAGCGTGTAATATTGGTGCTGGGGATGAAGTGATTTTACCAGCAAACACTTTTATCGCCACATTAATTGGAGTTTTACGTGCTGGTGCCAAGCCCATTTTAGTAGATTGCGATCGCCAGACAGCTTTAATTGACTTAGAAGCAGCAGCAAAGGCAATTACGCCTCAAACTAAAGCAATTATTCCTGTGCATCTCTATGGTCAAATGGTATCGCCACAGAAGTTATTTGACTTTGCTGATACCTACAAACTACTAATTTTTGAAGATGCAGCACAAGCACACCTGGCCCAAAGAGACGGATATCACGCTGGTTCAGTAGGAATAGCAGCAGCTTTTAGTTTCTATCCCAGCAAAAATTTAGGAGCATTTGGGGATGGGGGGATGGTACTGACACGAAATTCTGATGTCGCCCAAAAGATGGTGCGCTTGCGAAATTATGGCGCATCGCAAAAATATTTTCACACTGAACCAGGTACGAATAGCCGCTTAGATACCTTACAAGCAGCTATCTTGCACCAGAAACTACCACATTTACCAGAATGGAACCGCGATCGCTTGACTATAGCCCAAGAATATGATAAAGAACTAGCGCTTTTAGCGACTGCTGGCATTATCCCCATCGAAAACCAAAGTGGTGCAGGACATGTCTATCATCTTTATGTAATTAGAGTTGATGATTCTTGCCCCATAGAACGTCAGCAACTCCAAGAACAGCTAACAGCAGCGGGAATTCAAACTGGTATTCATTACCCAATTCCTTGTCATCTCCAGCCTGCACTTACCTACTTAGGGTATCAGCCAGGAGATTTTCCCCAAGCAGAAAAATTATCAAAGCAAATATTATCATTACCTATGTATCCTGGTTTGAGCAGTAGCCAAATCAAAGAAGTTGTAGCAGCGATCGCCAATGCAGTTTCAACAAATTCTCAGGAGTCATTAGTCGTTAGTCATTAGTTATTAGTCATTGGTCATTAGTCATTAGTCATTAGTCTAAAACGAATGCCCAATGCTCCATACCCAATACCAAATGCCCAATAATTAAAATCATGGCACTCCAGCAACAGATTAAAAACAGAAACGTGTCAGGTTTGTTAAATTTAGCTATTTTAGGCATTCTACTGCTGCTTTATGCTCCTATATTGCTACATTGGCTGGATGGTTGGCTGCACAAAAATATTAGTACAGAACACGAATATTTCAGTCACGGCATTATTGGTCTGCCATTTGCTGCTTATTTGGGGTGGTTGAACCGGAAACAGTGGGTACGTTTGCCAGATAGTATCCATCCTTTGGGTGCTGTCTTATTGTTATTAGGAGGAGTATTTTATCTTAGCGGTGTTACAGAGTGGGTTAACCTTTCGCTACCAGTTATACTAGCGGGGCTGTGCTTGTGGTTTAAGGGAATATCAGGTTTGCGATCGCAAGCATTTCCTTTGTTATTGGTATTTTTAGCAACTCCAACATCAGTACCCTACTTGATCGCTCCCTATACCTTGCCTCTTCAAAGCTTCATTGCTGGTAGCGCAGGCTTTATACTGAATCAATTTGGTATGGAAGTAACTGTCGATGAGATAAATCTCTACGTGGGAGGACGGATTGTCGAAGTCGCTCCCTATTGTGCAGGGCTGAAAATGTTGTTCACTACCCTCTACGTTGGTTTGATGCTGCTTTATTGGACAGGCGCATTATCTTCACGCGGCACAACCATATCGTTTTTATCTATTGCTGTGATAATTAGTACTACTGCCAATATTATTCGTAACACTTTACTAACTTTCTTTCACGGCACAGGTCAAGAAGGAGCTTTTAAATGGCTCCATGATAGTTGGGGTGGTGACCTCTACTCTGCTTTGATGCTCGTGTCACTAGTGCCCTTGCTGAATTGGATTAATAACTATTTTTCTGCATCTCAGGAAGTTGGGGATGAGGCATAGGGCAAACAGGAAGTGTGGGAGGAGGGGGAGGTGTGGGAGGAGTAGGAAGAGGGAGAAGGAGGGGTGGGAGGTTTGGGAAGAGACGGGGGCATAAATTCTCTTTCTCCCCACACTCCCCACACTTCCCTATCTCCCCATTTCCCATCTAAGTCCTAAATATCACTGAACTCATGGTGTTATTTTTTAAAGTAAAATTTTGCGTAAGTATTGAAAATTTTACTGATGATTTCCTTCTCTAAGTTTTTCAAAGAAAATCAATTAAGTCAGGTAGCAGCACTTTTGTTATTGCTACTGCTGTTAGCGATGGGAGGGGTTCCTGGATACCTCACAGGACACTGGCAATGGAAACAGCCACCACCTGTGGCTAGTCTTAAAGAATTAAGACAAATCCGCAAGACTGGGTTAATTGTTCCTGGTTGGCAAACTACTGAACAAGGAGAACAGCAAATTGGCGAACATAAATGGTCTGTGCAGGTGATTAAAAAAGAAGGCTCCCAGGATACTCAGGCTATTTTACTTTTGCTACCGCAAAATGGGCCTATGGATCAACCAGAGGTAGAGTGGACAGAGGTTAACGGCTGGGGAAGGTCGCGCTGGGGAAAATGGGATGTAGCTCAATTTCGTAGTGCTGAATTTACTGTCAAACCATCTGCAAAGTTAGCTTCTAATGTTGAAACGAAAGTAGAAGCTAGGTTCTTTCGCGGCTCGACACGACAACAAACCTTTGCTGTCTTGCAATGGTACGCTATGCCAAACGGCGGAAATCCATCGCCATTCAATTGGTTCGTGGCAGATCAGTTGGCACAGTGGCGTAAGCAACGCACTCCTTGGGTAGGCGTTAGCATTTTGATTCCAATGGAACCCTTGGGACAAGTAGAAAAATCCTGGCCTCTAGCCCAGTCTATTGGGGAAACAGTACAAGCTGCATTGATGGCTGGGCCTCTGTAGACTATGTTAAATATACATTTGTACAGAGATTTAGCAAAGTATTTGTGCGATCGCTCTGTGGCTGAAACTCAGTTAAAAGATCTTCAAAATATGAAGTTAGGATTAGAATCGGCACAATTTTTCGGCTTTTTCCTGGTAAATACTTGTAGATCGATGAGACATCAAGGACATTTTTAGGGTAAAATAACGAGTCGGCGCGACTAATTCTTACATAAGTTTTCCTGCACCGATGTTGATAACTCCCAGTTCTTATATGCGTGCATTCAGCGCCCTGTGTTTTGTCAGTCTTCAAGTAGGGGTTTTTTTAACAGCACCTATTCAGCTTGTTATTGCTCAGCCTTTCCCAGCTCAGCCTTTCCCATATAAAGGGCAACCCCCCTCCCCCGTACCAGGTACTGAGGACGTTGTACCTCCAAGTACAAATGACGAAATTTCGCCTCAACTCAGCCGCTACCTTTTGGGGCCAGGAGATAGTATTGGCGTTGTGCTTCAGCGTCCTCCTGGGCCCTATCGTTTAGGAATCGGAGATGGAATTAGCGTTTCCGTTCAGCGCTTTCCAGAGTTAAGCTTTCAAGCTGTAATTAATCCAGAAGGTAACATTGTAGTGCCGCTGCTAGGAACAGTTTCCTTGCAAGGTTTAACTCTGGAAGAAGCTCAAGAAAAAATTCGCTTGGGTTTAAATCGTTATGTTGTCGATCCAGTAATAGTTTTAGCCCTAGCAAGCCAGCGTCAAGACTTTGTTTTTCAAGCTATCATCAGTCCAGAAGGCAACGTTGTAGTGCCACAAGTGGGAACTGTGTCATTACAAGGTTTAACTTTGGAAGAAGCTCAAGAAAAAATTCGCTTGGGTTTGAGTCGAATTTTCCCAGATCCGATTGTGGTGGTATCTTTGACAGGAACGCGACCAGTCCAAGTGACCATTAGCGGAGAAATATTTCGACCAGGAATTTATCCGATAAATTCACCGACGCCTCGCGTTGCTGATGCTTTGTTAATCTCTGGTGGTTCAACGCTGAATGCAGACCTCAGACAAGTGCAAATACGCCGCAAGTTAGTGGATGGCTCAGTGGTTTCGCAAACTATTGACTTGTATGCAGCGCTGCAAAATGGTGGATCGATCCCTAATTTACGCTTACAAGACGGAGATGCGATCGTTGTGCCTCGTCGTGAAGTCGGCAATGAAGATGGTTATGACCGCAATTTGGTAGCACGTTCATCCTTAGCTACACCACAGATTAGAGTCCGAGTTTTAAACTACGCTGCCGGAGGTATTTCTACTCAAGCGCTGCCTAATGGCAGTACATTTGTAGATGCTTTGGGAGGAGTAAATCTCGACACTGCTAATCTCCGAAGTATCGCCTTAGTTAGGTTCGATCCCGAACGAGGTAAAGCCATTACCCAAAAACTAGATGCTAAAAAAGCTCTAGGGGGCGATGCATCTCAAAACGTGCCACTTCAAGATAATGATGTTATTGTTGTTGGTCGAAACCTCGTCGGTAGAATTACTAATTTACTGAGTACCATTACCCAACCCTTCTTTAATGTGCAATCTTTTCTTCGATTTTTTGATAACTTCGGTGGCGGCGGTTCTAATTAGGGAGTGTAGAGTGGAGAAAGGAAGATGAGGAAGAAGCAGGGAGCAGGGAGCAGAGGGGATAATTCCTAATTGCTAACTCTTAACTCCTAACTCAGCACTGGCTCAATGCCCCGCTACCGCTAACGCCACTTCCAATGACTGATGATAAATGACTAACTATATGCCCCTACTATGACCCCACCAATTGTTAAGCGCTATCTTATTGCTTTTGAAAAATATAAGTGGATTGGACTAGCTAGTTTTGGTTTAGTTGTAGTGGGGTCAACGGTGGTGGCTATGCAACCAGATCCACCTCCTAGCTATATAGCATCCGCCGCACTTACATATAGCGGCCCACCTGTTTCTTTCTCTGCAACTGGTAGTGAAATCCAACAGCAAGGAAAAGAACTAAATGAAGAAGTTTTACTATCAAATCAGATAATTGCGGCAGTGGCAGAGAAAGTGGATCTCAAACCGAAACAACTCGGTGCAAGTATTGTCCTTTCTCTACCTAAGAAAAATCCCAGGACTGGGGATTTTGAAACTACTACTTTTGAACTCAAATATGTAGATACTGACCCCAAACGAGCTATAGAAGTCTTGGCGGAATTGATGCAATCAATGGTCAAGTTGAGCAGTGACATCAATACTGGACGATTACAAGCAATTATTCAAAAAATTAACGAGCGCCTACCACAGGCTAAACGCGAATTGCAAATTGCTGAAAAGAGGCTCGAACAGTACGATCGCATTGAGCGCACAGCAATATTAGCAGCTGAAAATGGTAGTTTGCTCACCGCTGTTACTGCCAGCCAAAATCTCCAACGGCAAATTCAATTAACTATTTCTGGGGTTGATGGCCAAATTCGCAGTTTACAAAATAAGTTAGGTTTAACAGTTGGACAGGCTTATATTTCTTCAGCTTTGAGTGCCGATCCAATTATTGCTAATTTGCGATCGCAAATTTATCAAAGTGAGTCGCAAATCGCTTTATTAAGGAAAGATTTACGACTTGAACACCCAACCATGATTCAGCTGCTGCGTCAAAAACAAGCTGCTGAAGAATTACTCCAACAACGTGCAGCTGAAGTGTTAGGCGGTAATGGAGTGGCGGCTCCACTCCGGGGCGATATTGCTGGTATTCGTACTCAGAGCAGTTTAGACCCAGCACGCCAACAGCTGGCAAACCAAATGGTGTCTTTGCAAACCCAACGGGAGACACTCCAACAGCAACTAGCTCAAGAAATCCAACAAGAAGCACGGCTGCGACAAGAGTATTCTTTGATACCTAATAAGCAATTAGAGCGATCGCGTTTAGAACAGGAGGTTGGACTTAAAAAAGCCATCTATGACCAAATGCAGGCAAAGCTAACAGATGCTAAAACCGCAGAGGCAGAAACAACTAGCAGCCTTAGCGTTGCCAGACGCCCGACAGTTACTCCCGATATCAAACCTCCTAAGAGTGTACCTATTACCTTGGCTGTGGGTGGTGTCTTGGGTGTGTTAGTTGGTGGTGGGGTGATATTCTTATTGGGATCGCTGGAAGGAACTTTCAAAACCAGAGAAGATATCCGCGAGAGCCTCAAGCAACGGGAAGTGGCACTGTTGGGAGAGTTGCCTTTAATGCTAGTTGATGATTTGGATCGAGAAGCAGTGCCAGTGGTGCTTTCTACAGAATCTCCCTACTTAGAATTTTATGAAAAGTTCCGTAGTAATCTACGGCGTATTGGTGGTAAAAACTTAAAGGTAGTGTTGATTACTAGTACCAGTAGCTTAGAAGGTAAAACAGCAAGTGCTTATAACTTGGGCATTGCTTCTGCCCGTGCTGGAAAAAGAACTTTGATTATTGAAACAGATTTGCGATCGCCTTCTCGTTGTACCTCGCTGAAAGTAATTCCCGATCCTGAGGCCACCATTGAACCCCTGCGTTATTACGCTGACTTGAGTGAATGTATTCGTTTAGTTCCTGATATAGAAAATTTATACATTCTTCCCAGCCCCGGCCCCGTGCGGCAATCTGCTGCTATTCTTGAATCTAGCGAAATGCGGCGGCTGATGGATGATGTCCGCGAACGCTTTGATTTAGTGATTTTAGATACTAGCCCCTTGAGTTTATCCAATGACCCATTGTTAATCCAACCCTACAGCGATGGCATGGTACTAGTGGCGCGGCCACATTATACAGAAGAGAACATGTTAGGTGAGGCGATCGATCAATTGGTTGAATCGGAACTGGGGTTATTAGGAGCAATTATTAACGGTGCTGATATCATCGTTCCTCTACCTCCCCCAACGTTTTCATCTGAAGTAGAACCAGAAAAGGTTGAAGAATCAGAAGAAGTTTCAGCGGGTGCGAGTTGAATGGGGAGATGGCGAAGTGTGGGGAGTGTGGGGAGTATAGGGGGAAAGAGAATTAATGCTTCCCCATCCTCTCACACCTCCCACCCCTCCCACACTTCCTGCTTGCCCCATGCCAATTTAATCGCGTCTAAACAGCCCAAATAGGGGAGCAAGAATCATTCCAAAAACAAAACCACCGATGTGTGCCCAGTAGGCAACTCCACCAGTTTGTACGCTCATGTTAGCGGCTGTTTGCAGGCTTGCAAGGCCGGATATCACGTTTTGTACAAAGAAAAGTCCAATTATTACTAATGCTGGAACTCGGATGGTGGTGATAAAAATCCCTAAAAAGACTAAAGTCATCACTCTCGCTTGGGGAAAGCGAATAATGTACGCACCTAAAACTCCCGAAATTGAACCACTTGCGCCCAATGAAGGAATATCAGAATTGATACTAATAAACCATTGGCACAATGCAGCTAAAGCACCACATGTCAAATAAAAAATTAAATATTTAAAATGACCTAAACGATCTTCAATATTGTTGCCAAAAACCCAGAGAAACACCATATTTGAGATTAAGTGCCACCATCCGCCGTGTAAGAATTGTGACGTAAATAAAGTTATCCATTCCCCAGATAAATTGGTGGTTAACTGTTGAGGCACTACTGCATACTGACTTAAAAATTGATTCAATTGTGCATTTGGCAGGGTCACCTCGTGAAGAAAAACTAAAATATTCATGCCAATTAACCCATAGGTGAAATATGGGGTAATACGCGTGGGATTTTCATCGTAGAGAGGAAACACAGGTGTTTTTCCTAAATTATTGACTAACTGCAATATAGCTTGTATTACCCACAGTTGTTGAGTTTAGGTATTTTAACTCAAAGTAAACTGTCTTACATCTAACGCAACACATGTTTTTGTGTTGACTGTTGACTGTTAATTGGCAACAGTATGAATAACTATAAAATTTAAAAGTCCAATAGCTTAATTTGGCAAAAATATCTCGGCATTAACCCCAAATCACTAATGATAAATACTGCAAAATCCCACCCTTTAAAGAGTGGGATGGGCTTAAAAATAAATTCTTGTAAACTTACTATAACCAAGACTCTTCTGGGGATTTATCGCTAAATAAACCCAAGAGTGGCCCAAGAATTGCGCCGAAGATAAAGCCGCCTGCATGGGCCCAGTAGGCAATACCGCCGCTTTCCATACCGATGTTGGTGGGTGTTTCGAGGCTGACAAGTCCGTAGAAGGCTTGTTCGAGAAACCAAAATCCCAAAAAGAAGTATGCTGGAACGCGGAAAGTCGGGAAGAAAAATCCTAAGGGTACAACGCCAATAACTTCAGCTTTGGGAAAACGGAGAATGTACGCTCCCATGACACCTGCGATCGCACCACTCGCACCCAATGAAGGAATGCTAGAATCTTGCCCGAAGTACCACTGAGTTAATGATGCCAAAACGCCGCAAGATAAATAGAACAATAAAAATTTGGCATGACCTAATTTATCTTCAACGTTATTACCAAAAATCCAGAGAAACAACATATTGCCGGCTAAGTGCAACAAACCGCCGTGCAAAAATTGTGAGGTAATCAAAGTTGCCCACTCTGGTACTGGTTGATGTACAGAGATACCAGCAAAACTCAAGGTGAGTTCGCGAGGAACTACAGCTGCAAGGTGTAAAAACCCATCTAATGCTCGTGGGGGAAGACTTGATTCATAAATAAATGCGAGGACGTTGGCAGCAACCAGGGCATAAGTCACATAAGGGGTAATTTTTGTAGGATTATTATCTCTAATTGGAACCACGGGCGTTTTTCCTGACTTGAAGACACAAACTCTACATTACTGAATTGTGCAAGTAGTTTCTTCTACCTCTTGGATAGTTCTCGCTTTAACTAAGTGAATAAGTAATATTTAATATATAGATCGCGCAGAGGTTATGTAACAAACGTACATTGAGAGTAAACCGCTGCTTGACCGCAATACTGATTCTGTTCATCTAAAAGATTCCAGAGGATACCGTCTTGGATTTCAAAGCGCTTACCAGTGCTGGTAATCCGCACACCAGAAAAATGACTAAAGCCTTTAGTTGCTGCTTCTGATAATAGGCGATCGCGTTCTTGTTGCACTACTTCTTCAGCAGATTTTCGCGAAGGCATTGTGGTAAATTCTTCCCAAGAAAGCTCCCAAAGTTCTAATGCTTTGCGATTACCATAGTTAAAAATTGGATCTGGCTCAGTGCCGTGAGAAACTAAGACAAAAGGTGCTTCAAATAATACCTTCGCTATCTCCTGCGGTATACCATTTACATCCAACAAAGAATTTCTCGTCCAATGACGAAAGCTATTTATCAGGCATTGACTGTGGCGAATAATTGCTTCTTGCTGCCAAGGACATTTGATAATGCTGGTCATAAGAAAATGAATAGATAGCACCCAAATTTAGTATGACATGAAATAGTTTTTTCAAATTAATGTTTAATCAAATCAACAATGCCTAATATTTGGAAAATTGCAAAAAGTATTGACGTACTCTCCCGAAAGCTGAAAATATGCTAATTAATGCATAAGGCTTGGCAATTTATGTTTTTTTCAAATTCTCTAGAAAATCAACTCCAGCGGTGGAACGAAACTGTTCGCAATCAACCTCAAAATCCGAATGCTTATATTCGCCGAGGCATGGTTAAGTTTCAATTGGCCAAAATTGATGAATCTATTCAAGATTTTGATAAGGCAGAGCAATTGGATACCCGTGTCAAACCCTACCTTTGGCAACGTGGATTATCGTACTATTATGCAGAAAGATTTGCCCAGGGCGCTCAACAGTTTGAAATAGATTTGACTGTGAATGCTCAAGATGTGGAAGAGACAGTATGGCGATATCTCTGCATAGCTCGTTTGTCAGGTGTTGAAGAGGCACGTAATTCTTTGCTAACTGTGAAAAACGATCCTCGCCGTGTGATGCAGCGCGTATATGATTTATATGCAAAAGATTGTACGCCAGATGATGTTTTAAATGTTGGGCGATCGCAAGGGATAAATGGAAATTTTTACAGTCATCTTTATTTGGGATTATATTACGAAGCTGAAAATAATCTTGATTTGGCTCAAGAATATATAGTTAAAGCTGCCGATAATTACAAAATCGATGATTATATGTGGTATTTAGCGCAGGTACATAAAACACTGCGAGGATGGTCTTGATTTGCTCAATAGTCAATAATTTATGACTTTGAGAATCTTCAGGAATCGGAAATCTTAGAAAGCTTGGTTTTTCTTCTAATGCTACAAAAGCATCATCTAAACTTAGGAATAGTTATTGATACTCCTGGACAAACTTCAATCTCATCAGGCATATTTCGCATCTCAAATTTTTCTAGATATCTTCCCTCTAACCAAGCTTGAATGTTACTTGTATCTTTAAGTCGCAGTAAATTCTTGCTATTTTGAGCGTACCATTGTGCGTCAGGAGTAAAGGTAGTATTTGTGACTAATAAACCTACATTAAAAGGATATTGCTGGATCGCTCCATAGAAATCTCTAACATCTTTAGAACCAGTTTTTTTCTTAGGAGTTTGATGATGCTTTGCTTGAACTGCCATCAAGAAAGGAAAAGTTGTTATTTTTGGCCATGCAACAATATCAATACCTCCATCTTTATGATATGTATGTCTTCCTACTCTTTTAACTTCAAAACCCATTTTATCTAAACGTTCACAGATAAGCTGTTCAAATACTATTGGGGAAATTCTATAAATTTCTTGAGGATCGTGCAATAAAGAATTTAGTAAATCTGGAGTGATATCTTGAAAATAAACCCGTGTACTATCTAGGTTAAGTGGTTTTTTATCAGGGCGAAGGGTAGCAAGCAACCGTTTGAAGAAAAGATCAGCACCCTCTATCTCTACAGCATGGATTGAGTCTTCTAACCAACCATCATAATAAATCTCTTCTACTCTGAATCCTAAATTCTTACGCAACGTTCCTCTAATTCTTTGAAGGACAATCCGAATTCCATCTTCTTGAATAAGCTTCTTCTGAAGTTGTATCCATTCTTCATCATTACAAAGATTTTCTGTCTGTTCAAAAGTGACAACTTCACCATCAATAACTTTGCTAAATGGCCCAATACCTGCGAGTATAGGACTTGTAAATAAATCACGAAGATCGTTAGGTGAAAATGGTCTTCCATCATGAACAGTAAGGGATGTCAAATATCGCCGAGATTTAGGCACTTGCTTAATTGCTTCTTTCCAAACTGATTTTAACCAACGTATTTCATCAGTATAGAAGTTTAGCTCAATAACTTCTCCATTGATTACTTGGTATATTGCCCAGTCAACATCTGAACCAGTTAAAGTTCCAGCTAGAGCATTATAGTCGAACTCAAATATCCACTCATCATTTAGTTCATTCGAGTACTTAGATGCATAAGTATGCATACCGATCTCCATTAATTTGATTTTCTTTTAAATATACCTGTTTAGCTTGGCTCTTAGCTCTTGCACTTGTCAGTATAAATGTGCAATCGCCTTTATTAAACTAATTCTCAACTTGAGGAATAATTTGAGAAATGTGCTCATCTATTCAATTTTTGCTGGCTTCAGTTTCAAACTGCACTTGACGGTACAAATCGGCGATCGCTATTTCCACATCCACCGATTCTAGCCGCAATATTTCATCCAAATTATACTCAGACAGCACCCATTTTCCCTGCTCGTTGCGCCGAAACACTTCCACACCCGGTTGCTCTACTTGTACTAAGACATATTCTTGCAAAGTTGGAAATTGGCGATATTTGGCAAACTTTTTGCCTCTATCAACTGCTTCTGTTGAAGGTGATAACACTTCGATAATTAAACAGGGAAATTGTATTAATTGTGGATCGCGATCGCGCTCATCGCAAGTCACCACTACATCTGGATAAAAATACTTTTGCCCCGGTTCTACCTGCACCTTCACATCTACAATGTATACTTCACAAGAGCGGTCAACTAAGGCATCATCTAAGAGCTTCGAGAAATTGAAAGAAACTCGATTATGGTTGCGCGTACCACCACTCATCGCTACAACTTCGCCATCCCAATATTCGTAGCGTTGCTCTTGGGTGGGTTCCCAAACGAGATATTCTTCAGCACTCATCAAAATGCGATCGGGTAAAGCAACCATTGGGGCGATCGGGGAATAATTTACTTTATTTAGGATAGCGAAAAAAGAGGGTTCTCTTTATTGCTATCCTGACTAAGTACTAGCGTCCCAGCATTTTATCTCGCAAATGTTTAATGCGATCGCTCCCTACATTTTCCCCAATAATTCCCGAATTACGATCGCACAGTCACCAAAAGCTAAAGGCGAAATTGTCACATCCTCTGCAAATATGCTCTCACTGCGATAGCCGTCTGGACTGGGAAGGCGATACATATACAATTTGCGCCCATTGACATCTAAAATCCAGTACTCAATAATACCTGATTTAGAATATGCCATCGCTTTGACTTCGCGATCGTATTTAAGACTAGAATCAGCTATTTCAATCAGTAAAAACACTTCAGAAGCATTGGGATGGTGGTCTTCATAATCTAATGAATTTGGCTTCACCACTGAAATATCTGGTTCTGGTTCCGAATAATCATCAAGTTGCACTGGTGACTGAATTCTTAATAAAACTTTGTCACCCAAATGTTGACGTAATAATCTTTCTGTGCGGGTAATTGCTGATTCGTGAGCAGTTCCTTTTGCTGACATTTTGATAATTTGTCCAGCTATTAATTCTAAGCGTTCTTCAGGATGAAAAATTCCCGTTTCCGCCATTTTGTGATATTCTTGGACACTAATTAGGCGAATATTGGTCAGCATAAGAATTACGTTAACGTCCCAGCATTTTATCCCGTAAATGTTTAATGCGATCGCGCAGTTTTGCCGCTTCTTCAAATTCCAGTTTTTTCGCCGCTTCTTTCATCTGTGTTTCTAACAAAGTAATCAATTCTGGAATCTGTTCCAAAGGCAGTTCATCTATATGTTCGTCTACAGCTTTTAAATCATTTGAATTTAACCGCCGAGATATATCTAAAAATGACAAAATCGCATTACTCGATTTTTTCACAATCGGCTGTGGTGTAATTCCATGCAGTTTGTTATATGCCGTCTGAATCCCACGCCGTCTGTCTGTTTCGTCAATGGCTTTAATCATGCTATCGGTGAGATTATCAGCATATAAAATTGCTTGTCCTTTGACGTGACGCGCAGCTCTACCAATAGTTTGAATTAGAGAACGTTCGGCTCGCAAAAAACCTTCTTTGTCTGCGTCCATAATTACTACTAAGGAAACTTCGGGTAAATCCAAACCTTCCCGCAGCAAGTTTACTCCCACCAAGACATCAAAGTTACCTTCGCGTAAGTTCTGCAAAATTTCAATTCGTTCAATTGAATTAATCTCAGAATGTAAATACCGGACTCGAATACTGTGGTCTTCCAGATATTCAGTTAAATCTTCTGCCATGCGCTTAGTTAATGTGGTAACTAAAACTCGTTCGTGGCGGTCTACTCTGTCTTTAATTTCTCCTAATAAATCATCAATTTGTCCTTCTGTGGGACGTACAGAAATTTCTGGGTCAATTACCCCAGTTGGTCGAATTACTTGTTCTACTATATGACCTTCAGAAACTTCTAATTCCCAATTTCCTGGCGTTGCTGAGACAAAGATACACTGGTTTACTTTTTGCCAGAATTCTTCTGCTTTCAAAGGACGATTATCAGCAGCACTAGGAAGGCGAAATCCATGTTCGATTAAAACTTTTTTTCTCGCTTGGTCGCCGTTATACATACCCCGAATTTGGGGGACAGTCACGTGAGATTCGTCAATAACTAATAGCCAATCTTTGGGAAAATAATCAATTAAACATTCTGGTGGTTCTCCAGCTTGTCTTCCTGCTAAGTGACGGGAATAGTTCTCGACGCCATTACAATAACCAACTTCCCGCAACATTTCTAAATCGTAACGTGTCCGCTGATCTATGCGTTGCGCTTCTAATAATTTTCCGGCTTGTTCTAAGTAAGCTTTTTGCTCTTTTAATTCGGCGCCGATGTCTTGACAAGCTATTTCTAAGCGTTCTTCTGGGGTGACAAAGTGACGCGCGGGATAAACATTTACGGCTTCTAAACTTTTAAGAATTTCCCCGGTTACTGGGTCGATATAACGAATCGCATCTATTTCATCACCAAAAAATTCGACGCGAATAATCCGGTCTTCATAAGCTGGGCCAATTTCTAAAACATCACCCCGGACGCGAAATTTTCCCCGTCCCATTTCTATGTCGTTACGGCTATATTGAACATTTGTCAAATCCCGTAAAATTTGACGTTGATTTACTTCCATACCTATCTGGAGAGGGATGGCAGCTTTGAGATATTCTGATGGGATTCCTAAACCGTAGATGCAACTGATGGAAGCGACGACGATGACATCACGGCGTTCAAAAAGCGATCGCGTCGCTGAATGCCGCAACATATCTATTTCATCATTAATTGCCGCTGTTTTTTCAATATAAGTATCGGTAACTGGAATATATGCTTCCGGCTGATAGTAATCGTAGTAGCTGACGAAATACTCGACTGCATTGTTGGGAAAGAAGTCTCGTAGTTCGTTACAAAGTTGTGCAGCTAAGGTTTTGTTGTGCGCCAAGACTAAAGTAGGCTTGCCAATTTTTTCAATTACTGCTGCTACTGAAAATGTCTTGCCTGTTCCCGTGGCACCTAGTAAAGTTTGGTAACGATTGCCAGCTTTGATACTAGCATTGAGTTGGGCGATCGCTTGCGGTTGATCGCCTGTCGGACTAAAGGGAGCTTGAAGACAAAATTCTGTCATACAGTTTTGCTGAAAATACCCTGCCTGATTGTGACGATTTCACGCCCTATATATTGTAGCTCGGTAATTAAGCCACAAAATAGTAATAATCCTTTACAAAGTTTTACTATTCCGATTTACTTATGTGTAAGTTTTAAAGATTTTTATATCTATGTGAGGATTTTTAAGGTTAAACTTTGATACATAGGAAAAATTCATCTTTCCTTAATTATTGTAAAATTCAATTAATAAACCAGAGGTGTTTAGTTATGGCTATTAGCAGTGGTGCTAAAGCGATCAATCCTCGGCAGAAGTACGCAAAACTGAAAGGGGAAACTACAGTGGAAGTTGAAAATCACCAAGGCGAGAGCGTGGATAAAGATCGAGTCGAGCAAGCTAGCGAAGAGTCAGCACCAGAAACTCGTGGAACATTGACCATTGCTGGAGTTCGTCCCATAGGTAGCAGCGACTTGCAAGTTGCTGAACAACTTTCAATTTCTGGAGTGCGTCCTGTTAGTACCAGTAACTTGGAAGTTGTAGAAACCTATAATGCAATGGGTATTCGTCCAATTGGTGCTAATACATTCAAAGTAGTTGAAAGTATCAATCTCTCTGGTGTTCGTCCAGTTAGCTCAAGTTCATTAGTAGTAGCCGAAAGCTATTCAGTATTTGGTAACCGTCCAGTAGCATCAAATGATATAGACGATTCTGCAAACCTCATGGGTTTTCTAGATTAGACAAAAAAAATATCCCCATAACTTTATTAACCCAGTTTCCTTAGGGAACTGGGTTTTTTACTTTCAACAGGCCAAATAAGGAGAAGACAGGACGCACAAGGGAAAAGCCAGTGTCGATCGCGGTTTTAAACTTTTGTATTTTACATTTAATTATGTCTACCTACTTATATAGATAGGAATCCGGTTTTATTTCTGAACTTATCTATGTGGGTAGGCAAGAAGCAAGAGGGTTATAGAAGATTGAAGGTTACAGAATTTTATTCAAAAATCAAATAGCAGTCTTATATAACGCTTGTGCTGTGCCAAGCGCATCAGATAAATAATTTCAAAAATCAAAGCCGATTCCTGTGTTTGTATTTCTTCTATGTCTTTTAGCATAGGTAACTAAGCTTTAATTCTTTTAATTTAAGTTTAAACAATAGCTACGATGCTTATTCTAATTACTTTTCTGAATTCTGAATTCTAAATTCATAATTCTAAATTATTTAATATACCTTGTGGTGGAAGGCTCTATCGAAAACCTTAAGTTAGTGTGTAAGGGTAATAACAAAGGATTTCAAAGTTAGTTTATAGCTTTGAAATAAACTTAGATAAAATAAACAGGAGTATCAAAATGAGCTTAGAAGATCGGGCTAAAGCTGCTGCTAAGAACATTGAAGGAAAAGCCCAAGAAGTAGCAGGAAATGTTACTGGCGATCCAGAAGATAAAACTGAAGGTAAAGCAAAGCAAGCTGAAAGTGAAGTGCGTCACGGCATTGAAGACGTAAAAGAAAATATCAAGCGGAAAATTGACTAGATTTCATATTTTTTTGCAAAACATATCAAAGTTATCAAGGTGTATCCAATTTTTGCGAAACAGATATGAAATGTCTAGGAGCTAGCTAAGCTAAACTCTTTTTACAGTTCCTAAATAAAGGATAAATAAGGGTATTAGCTGACGCTAACGAAAATTATGTAGAGACGTAAGTAATCGCGTCTCTACACTCTTTAAATCAGCTTTTTTTAAATAGAGACTTGTCTGGAAATCTTGAAATTTTACAACTTTGATTAGCTGGGATTTACTAGCTATTTACATTGTTATTCAAGGTGTTTTTTTAGGAGGAAAAAATGATCCTACTTCAACAAAGTCGCAAAATATTGGCGGCTTTAGTTTTAACTGTAGTTTTGATGATAACTACTGCTTGTGCTGGTGGTACAGTGTCACAAGTTGACCGTACAACAACCGCACCAGCCGCTAGTCGAGATGTAGCTTATGCACAGTTAGAGCGTGGCAATACTCCAGGAGGGCAAACTTTTGGTAACTGGGTTGTGCAAACATCTCAAGGATTAATTAAAGATGCCTATGTTCGCGATAACAACAAATTAGGCATTGTGATTTCTCCTCAAGTGCGTCCTAACGAAGTTCGACCGTTAGCAAAATCTTTAGTTCAAGGTTTTCGTAAGAATTTCCCAAATCAAGATTTGAAAGTTTTGGTTTATAGCCCTGACAAGCAATTAATTTTGACTACTGAATATGACGTTCAGACTAACCAAGTCAAGTATACCTAATTGCTGATGCCATCGAGAAAATAGGCAGTGGAGAGATGGGTAAATTGAACTATAAAAAAGGAGATTAAAAAAATGACAAGTAACCAAGAATATAGACGCCAAATTATGAAAGATTTGGCTGAAGGAAATGTAGAATCTCTGGATGAACCTACAGCCAATTCAACAACCGAATATCAAAATTTTGATGATTTTGCCCAACGCACAACACCAGATCAGCGTAAGCATTTGTTTGGTCGATCGCTACATCCAGATAAAATCCCTACTAGCCAAATGGAGCCGGAATTACAACAGGCGATCGCCCAAATTAAACCCAACGAACGCGATGATGTAGCAAGGGGTTTTTTCAAACACTTAAAAGAAAGAGGACTAGATGAACGACATCTAGAACAACAGTTGGGTCTTTCTACACATCACGCTAGCCGCATGAGTGCTGATGATGTTAGCAAACTCGCGTCCTTTGTTTATCACAACCATCCAGATATTTTCCGCGAAGTATTAGCAGATCAACCAGCTTTGATTAAATTTCTCAGTAATCCTGTAGTGGCAGGTATTCTTGGAATTGCAGCTGCTAAATGGCTAGGTAGTCGCAAATAAATTCTGAATTCTTACTTTCTTCCTGCTAAAAGAATACCTAAATTGTTTAATTTAGACTCGTAGCGCTTGGCCGCCGAGTACCGTAAAGGATGCAAAGGAAAAGATAGGTAATTTGATAGCTCAAGGGAGTAATCTGTTGTGTTGCGTAACAAAGTATGGTGGGCATAGCCCACTTTTTTTTGCCTAATTTATTTTTTGAATTTTGTTATATATCCAAGAATTATAGTAATATACCACAGGCATTAACTATCTCCAATTATTCATGATTGTTAGCGATATCGAATTCATAATTACTGAAAATATATTATGAGCCTAACTCTTTATTTCCTCCGTCACGGACAAACAGAATGTAGTCGTAATAATTCCTTTTGTGGTTCTCTAAACTCAGAACTTACCCCAGAAGGCTTAGAAATGGCAAAAGCTTTTGCTGCTGCATACAGTTCTACACCTTGGACAGCAATCTTTTGTAGTCCAATGCAGCGAACTTTAGACACAGCAAAACCTTTATATCAAGCCATAGGGATAGAACCACAACTTAGGGATGGTTTGAAGGAAATTAATTATGGCGAGTGGGAAGGAAAAACCCCAGAAGTAATTAGCCGTGAATATCACGATGATTATATTCGCTGGTCAGCAGATCCGGCTTGGAATGCGCCAAACGGCGGAGAAATGGCAGTTACAATTGCTTCTCGCGCCATGCAAGTAATTGAAGAAATCAAGCAAAATTACAGTAGTGGCAATGTTTTAGTAGTTTCCCACAAAGCAACTATCAGAATTATTTTGTGCAATTTATTAGGAATTGATGTCGGACGCTTCCGGTTTCGTTTGGGATGTCCTGTGGGGTCGGTCAGCGTAGTAGAATTTTCGTCACACGGCCCGTTGTTAAAATTTTTGGCAGACCGTACTCATTTAGATGAACGTTTGCGAAATTTGCCAGGAACTTGAAGGGGACGCGGGACGAGGAGAATGGGGGAGAAGTTATTTATTATCGTTTTGTTGGTTCTGAGTATCTGGTTGGGTGTATTTGCAGAAAACGTTGATGCCGATTTTTAGAATATATAACACGACAATTGTGGTGTGTCGTTTGCCAGAAGTTGCTGAAATTCTTGGATTTCGCCAGGTATTAATTGGAGATTAATATATATTTAACTTAGTTATTTATTGACTGTTTATTACTTCCCGAATCAACTGTTCAGGTGTGAGAATTCGGGGAGTAGTAACTGGAAAATCTCCAGGGTTACGAGTAATGATAGCATCTAAATGATTGAGTACCGCAGTGCTGTATTGAATAGCGTCTTCAAAATCTGCAAAGTTAGTAGTTAATGCCATGTTGATTGTGCCACTATCTACTGTGGCGACTTGACATAAAGTTACAATTCTATTTAAAAGGGATAAAGCAGATGCTCGGCCTTTATCTTTCCGAATGATGTAGTAGAGGTCACTAAAAGTAGAAGCAGAAAGGTAACCTTCTATTTGTTTTTGATAAATAAATGAGAAGACTTGTATAGTATTGGTGTAAAAAGGATGGCGTTCAAAAGCAAAATCCAAAATTATATTAGTGTCTAGTAAGACTCTCAAAGATTATGTTTCTCCTTCAAATATTCCCATTTGGCTTGGTCGGGGTCAAAATCTGAAGGAGTCGGTTCTGTACTTTCCAACCACTCTTTTAAAATGGGTATAGAGCATTCCACTATTCTTTTTTGCTTTGCTGGCTGGGAATGAATTTGAGTCTCTGTAGAACTTTCCACAGATGGAACTGGCTGCAAAATAATCACTTCTACCGTTCCTGGAGCAATATTTAAAGGTTCATCAATAATCAAATGACCTAATTCATCAATTGTTGCGTTTAGCTTATAGGCTTGCATATTGGTTTTCCTCATTTATATATAATTAAATAATATTTCAGACAATTTCACAGATTATGTTTCTCTTTTAAGGCTTCGCATCGGGCTTGATCTGGGTCAAAGTCTGGTGGTGTGGGTGGGCCATTTTCAAATAAACCTTCAAAAGCTTTCACTTTAAACTTTCTTCTCAGCTTTTCTGGCTGTGACTCAGTAGAAGTTTCTGTAGAACTTTCCAAGGATGGAACTGGCTGCAAAATAATCACTTCCACTTTACCAGGAGCAATGTTGAGAGGTTCGTCAATAATTAAGTGACCTGATTCATCAATTGTGGCGTTGAGCTTATAGGCTTGCATACTTCTGCTCCTTTTTGTTTCTAGGATAGAACAATGCTGTAAATGTTGCGTAGGTGTAGCCCGTTGTAGACATTTGCACTTGTAAATAACCGCCTTGTCGTGACCAAAATAACGATGTTGGTCATGAAAGCGATCGCTTTGTCCATGAAAACGATCTGTTTGTCCATGAAAACGATCTGTTTGTCCATGAAAACGATCTGTTTGTTCATGAAAACGATC